>NZ_JBDKWY010000001.1:0-1461179 GCF_039822645.1 Rossellomorea sp. RS05
TCACTTTATGTGAGTAAGATCCCTGAAAGATGATCAGGTAGATAGGTCAGAGGTGGAAGTGTGGCGACACATGGAGCTGACTGATACTAATCGATCGAGGACTTAACCAAATGAAAAAGCGGAGGCGGCTCGTTCAGAGACGACAAGCATTTCTGAGCCAGCAGTTGACGGTGTTCCTTACCGTCGGCTGATGGATCCGAAATGACCTCGAGTCTCTAGCCGCCGGAGCTGGATTAATAGCGCAGGCGCATCGCGTCTCCCGGACTGGACGATACGCCGGTAATGATTGACTATCAACCCTTTATCTAGTTTTCAGGGAATAAGTATACATAAAGTATAAAAAAACCTTGAAATTACCGCGAAGATGCGGTATAATAATACTTGTCCTTTTGAAGGACGCACATAGTCTGGTGACATTGGCGAAGAGGTCACACCCGTTCCCATGCCGAACACGGAAGTTAAGCTCTTCAGCGCCGATGGTAGTTGGGGGATCTCCCCCTGCGAGAGTAGGACGTCGCCAGGCGGTACATTCCACAGTAGCTCAGTGGTAGAGCTATCGGCTGTTAACCGATCGGTCGCAGGTTCGAGTCCTGCCTGTGGAGCCATTATATGGAGAGCTGTCCGAGTGGCCGAAGGAGCACGATTGGAAATCGTGTAGGCGGTTTATAGCTGTCTCAAGGGTTCAAATCCCTTGCTCTCCGCCATATAAGGCCCGTTGGTCAAGCGGTTAAGACACCGCCCTTTCACGGCGGTAACACGGGTTCGAATCCCGTACGGGTCACCATTTTCAAACAGAAAGAATCAGTGGAGGATTAGCTCAGCTGGGAGAGCATCTGCCTTACAAGCAGAGGGTCGGCGGTTCGATCCCGTCATCCTCCACCATTGTTTTTTCACGAAGCGAAGCGTAGTGAAAATAACGTTCCATGCGTTCTTGAACTTAACAGGTTAAAGAATGGAATCAAACTTTTATTGTCGCGGGGTGGAGCAGTTCGGTAGCTCGTCGGGCTCATAACCCGAAGGTCGCAGGTTCAAATCCTGTCCCCGCAATACCGTTTTGATCCGAGAGGATTGGGATGTAGTGACATTGATAGCATATTTGCTATTAAAAGAACATTGATCTTTATTTTCGCTAATGCGAAAAAAAGTTGGTCCGGTAGTTCAGTTGGTTAGAATGCCTGCCTGTCACGCAGGAGGTCGCGGGTTCGAGTCCCGTCCGGACCGCCATTTTTCATTTTTAATAAAAATATGCAATGGCTCAGTAGCTCAGTTGGTAGAGCAATGGACTGAAAATCCATGTGTCGGCGGTTCGATTCCGTCCTGAGCCACCATTTTTTTGTGCCGGTGTAGCTCAACTGGTAGAGCAACTGACTTGTAATCAGTAGGTTGGGGGTTCAAGTCCTCTTGCCGGCACCACTGATTTTTTTAGCTGGAGGGGTAGCGAAGTGGCTAAACGCGGCGGACTGTAAATCCGCTCCTTCGGGTTCGGCAGTTCGAATCTGCCCCCCTCCACCATTTAGTACAGGGGCATAGTTTAACGGTAGAACGAAGGTCTCCAAAACCTTTGGTGCGGGTTCGATTCCTGCTGCCCCTGCCATGGCGATTGTGGCGAAGTGGTTAACGCACCGGATTGTGGTTCCGGCATTCGTGGGTTCGATTCCCATCAGTCGCCCCATATTTTTGTCACATTTTTCTCTGTGTGTCATATACTAACAGTGGGCTATAGCCAAGCGGTAAGGCATCGCACTTTGACTGCGACATGCGTTGGTTCGAATCCAGCTAGCCCAGTAGTGCGGAAGTAGTTCAGTGGTAGAACACCACCTTGCCAAGGTGGGGGTCGCGGGTTCGAATCCCGTCTTCCGCTCCATAGAAAAATGGCGGCATAGCCAAGTGGTAAGGCAGAGGTCTGCAAAACCTCTATCACCGGTTCAAATCCGGTTGCCGCCTCCATATTGTTTTTAGACGCTTGCCGGTGTGGCGGAATAGGCAGACGCGCACGACTCAAAATCGTGTTCCGTAAGGAGTGCCGGTTCGACCCCGGCCACCGGTACCATAAGCGGGTGTAGTTTAATGGTAAAACCTCAGCCTTCCAAGCTGATGTCGTGGGTTCGATTCCCATCACCCGCTCCATCTTACATATTCAGACTTCCAACAGATTTGTTGGAAGTCTTTTTTTGTAATGCAGGAGAGAATATCTGGAAACCCCATCCGTCTCCTTATATACTGGACATAACGTATAGATCATTAGGGGGAAAACGTATGAACATTCAATCTATCCAGTTGAGCAGCAACCCGCAATCGACGCTTACAGCTTATTTATTGGATACAACCAAGCGTATGAAAAACATTACCACCCGTCCTGCCGTTCTGATCCTGCCGGGAGGAGGGTATTACTATACATCCGACCGGGAGGCAGAGCCTGTAGCCATGGCATACTTGTCAGAAGGCTATCATGCATTCACCCTACGTTATTCGGTAGGAGAAGCCAAGAGGTTTGAAGATTCATTCAGGGATGCTGAGGAAGCTTTAGCTTATATCAGGAATCATGCCTCTGAATTAGGAGTGGATCCTGAGCGTATCGCGGTAGTCGGCTTTTCCGCTGGGGGGCATCTGGCCGCTTCGCTGGGTACCATGGGTACCTACAGACCGAGAGCCCTGATCCTTGGGTATCCTTGTATTCTTTCAAACCTTGAGGATGTGCTGGCATTCTCGGTGCCATCCCTCGAAGAGAAAGTTGATGGGAACACACCTCCTAGCTTTTTGTTTTCAACTTTTGAAGACCGGATTGTACCAGTTGAACATACGGTGGAATTCATAAGGGCCCTCACCCGTGCTGGCGTCCCCTTTGAATCTCATATTTTTCAGCATGGTGTACACGGACTTTCCCTAGGGAAGCCTTTGTCATCGGCTGGACAGCGTTCAATGGTAGACGATGATTTCTCACAGTGGTTCCAGCTCAGCATCTCCTGGCTCCACCGATTGATGGGAGACTTCCCCCTAGACCGTGAATAATAGATATAACTCACTCCCGCTTTACTCAGGCGGGGGTCTTTTTTTTGATCCCTAAAGAGGTCAATATCGTGCCCCATCCATGTCAACTCAGTTGACTATAAAAAGTAAGCGTTTACATTATAATGAAAAAAAGCGCGACCGAAGGGGGAGAAGAGATGGAACCAAAGATAGAGACGGGACCGGTCAGGCCAGAAGCACAGCTGAAGCCTGTTCCTAAAAAAGGACTTAAATGGAAGAACATATTGACCTATAGTGCCTTCGTGGGTCCGGCACTAGTGTTCTTCCTGGTTATTCAGATCATCCCATTCTTGATGGGACTGTATTATTCATTTACATCTTGGAACGGGGTCAGTTCAGCTGTGGAGTGGGTTGGATTCGATAATTATATCCGGATATTCACCGATGATCAGGTGTTCTTCCAATCCTTTATGTTCACAACGAAGTTCATGTTTGCCGCAGTGGTGATCAGCAATGTGATCGGGTTCGGGTTTGCCCTTCTCTTGAATGCCGCCTTGAAGACGAGGAATATCCTGAGGACCGTATTCTTCTTGCCGAATGTCATCGGAGGCCTGCTGCTTGGATTCATCTGGCAGTTCATCTTTGTAAAAGGGTTTGCTTCGTTGGGAAATGCAACCGACCTTTCTCTGTTCAAGATGCCTTGGCTTGGAGATGAGAAGACCGCTTTCTGGGGCATCGTCATCGTCTTCGCTTGGCAGATCAGCGGTTATATGATGGTCATATATGTAGCAGCCCTGCAAGGTGTCGATACATCTTTGTTGGAAGCAGCAAAAATTGATGGTGCATCGAACTGGACGCTGTTGACAAGGATCATTGTTCCCCTCATCCTGCCGGCTTTCACGATTTGCTTCTTCCTGACGATTTCCATGGCATTCAAGATCTTTGATCTGAATATATCCCTGACAGGCGGGGGACCATTCAACTCCACCCAGTCTGTAGCCATCAATATTTATCAAGAAGCATTCCAGAATAACCGGTACGGTCTCGGTACAGCCAAATCGATCCTGTTCTTTGTCATCGTCGCCGTATTCACTACCGTCCAGGTGATGATCACGAAGAGGAAGGAGGTCCAGGCATGATGAACAACCGCTATACAAAAAGGACGTTCCTGCTCGAAATTGTCGCAATCGCACTGGCCATCGTCTTCATGATTCCCTTTTACTTCGTACTGGTGAATTCGGTCAAACCGTTCGCAGCCATCTTGATCGATGCAGCGGCCTGGCCGGAAGAGTTCATGTTTTCAAACTATGCAAGGGTGTGGGAGATCATTCAGTTCCCCCGTGCCTTCATGAACTCCTTCATCATCACCACGATCAGTAACATCGGTCTTGTTCTGATTTCCTCCATGGCCGCATGGAAAATGGTCAGGACTCCGGGGAAGTTCAGTAAGGTCCTATTCATCTTATTTGTATCAGCCATGGTCATTCCTTTCCAAACGGTCATGATTCCCCTGATGAAGGTAGGTGGGACACTGGGTCTGACTAACAGTATACCGGGATTGATCCTCATGTATTTCGGTTTCGGCGTCCCTCTGTCGCTATTCCTGTACCATGGCTTTGTCAAGACGGTGCCGGTAGAGATCGAGGAGTCGGCCATGATGGATGGATGCAGTTCATTCGGTGTCTTCTGGAGGATTGTCTTCCCCCTATTGAAGCCTATCACCGTCACCGTCGTCATTCTGAATACGCTCTGGATATGGAATGATTATCTTCTTCCGCTCCTGGTTCTGCAGGATGCAGAGCTCCGTACGATCCCGCTTGCTGCCAGCTCATTCTTTGCACAGTATACAAAGCAATGGGACATGGGACTTGCCGCTTTGGTCCTCGGGATCACACCGGTCATCATTTTCTTCCTGTTCCTTCAGAAGCATATCATTAAAGGGATTGCATCAGGATCAATCAAGTAGATATAAACTTTCTGTATATTCCATGCAGAAAATTATATAAAATTTATAAGAAGAATGGGGAGGTCGAATCTAGTGAAACGTATTCTGCTGTTAAGCATGTCGTTGATTCTGGTGTTTGGGATCATTGCAGGCTGTTCATCCAAAGGCTCTTCGGGTTCAGGAGGGAAGAGTGACGGGGATGTGGTGACCCTGAATTTCTTCCAATTCAAGGTTGAAATCGCCGATCAACTTCAAGAAATGATCAAGGAATTTGAAGCAGAGCATCCGAATATTAAAATCAAGCTTGAGACGGTAGGAGGAGGTGCGGACTACGGTGCAGCGTTGAAAGCGAAATTCGCTTCCGGAGAGGAACCGGATATTTTCAACAATGGAGGTTTCAAGGAGCTTGATCTCTGGAAAGAGAAGCTTGCAGACCTTTCAGGTGAGCCGTGGGTCGATCATGTTCTTCCAATCGGTAAAGTCCCGATGACTGATGAGGATGGCAAGCTATACGGGATGCCGGTCAACCTAGAAGGGTACGGGTTCATTTATAACAAAGATCTTTTCGAAAAAGCAGGTATAAAGGAAACACCAAAAACTATCGACGAACTGAATGATGCAGCAAAGAAATTGAAAGCCAAGGATATCACGCCGTTTTCAGCCGGTTATGGCGAATGGTGGGTCATCGGACAGCATCTGCTGAATATCCCGTTTGCCCAGCAGGAGGATCCCGATGCGTTCATCAAAGGATTATATGATGGAACAGAAACATTCAAGGATAATGACAAGTTTAAAGAGTTTAAGAGTGTACTGGATGCAGAAATCAAGAATGCCAACGATAATCCACTGACGACGGATTATAACACCCAGGTGACGCTCTTTGCATCAGGGGAAACTGCGATGCTTCAGCAAGGGAACTGGACAGAAAATATGATCACCGAAGTCAATCCTGATATCAACATGGGCTTCCTGCCGATTCCACTGGACAATGATGAGAGTGCCGACCGTCTTCCTGTAGGGGTACCGAACAACTGGGTACTCAATAAAAACTCCAAGCATCTGGATGAAGCGAAGATGTTCCTGGAGTGGATGGTTTCATCTGAAACAGGTAAACGTTATATCACAGAAGAGTTTGCCTTCATTCCGGCTTTCGATAACATCGAACCGAATGGATTGGGAGACCTTGGTGAATCCATCCTGACGTACTCGAAGGATGAGAAGACAATCCCTTGGACATGGTTCCAATGGCCGGATGGAGCGAATAAGGAATTCGCTGCTACCATTCAGGAATATGCTGCAGGCAAGATCGATTATGATACAGTCCTGGATCGATTCCAGAAAACATGGGATAACCTGAAGTAAGAGAGGAATGGAAAGCACTGGTCATGGGTGCTTTCCATTTTTTATCCCCTCTATCAGTATTTTAAAATATTTTTTTAGAAAACCCTTTCAAATAGGAGGAGGGAAGATTTATACTATTTTATAAGCAAGTTTCGGGGGGCCTGGACCGATGTTGAAGGGAAGCATCCGCAATAAGCTCATTTTCTTATTGATGATTACGACGATCCTGCCCTTTGGCTCTTCGATCATTGTCACCTATCTCTATACAAAGGATTCCATGGAAGACCAGGTGGTGAAAGAGAGCAGCAACTTGCTTTACCAGGGGAAGGTGAATCTTGAAGGCTATATCGGAGAATTGAATGATTTGTCCCTCTCCCTCTATAACAATCCAGACTTTATCAATTATATGAAATCCCCCGACAAAGACCATGGCTATCTGACCATCGGGATGGTGAAGAATGTAATGCAGACCATCCTTTACACTGGTGATACGATCAACGGGGTCAAGATTTCTTTTCTTGACGAAGACCGGTTCATCTCGGCAACCAGGCGGACCAATGTCGTATTCTCAAGGGGGATACCCGAAGAAGATGAGGCTTCTTTTCTGAAGGCTGCCCAGAGTCCATTCAATATGTATATTGAACCTGCTTATAGCCAGCAGGAGGAGAAAATCAGGCGCTCAAAGGAAATCGTGACGATCCATCGTGCATTCCGGAACATCCCGGATAATGACGTCCTTGCCTACATATCACTCGATATCGCTCCGGATAAAATCATCGATCTCAGCCGTAATATGTACAATAGTGAATCTGAAGAGTTTTATGTTCTATCACCGCATGGGGATATGATCTACAGTTCCGATGCCGAGATATCGGATAAGCAGCAATGGATTCAAGAGGTCATCGGTGAAGAGAAAGAGGCGGGAACCATCGAGTGGAAGAGGGATGACTTCAATGGGGTGATCATGTACGATCGCCTGTCACCTTCTGCAGGAGGGTGGTTCCTCGTCAAACGTGTTGCTTATGCAGATTTATATGAAAGCGCTTTTAATGTAGCGAAGATCAATATCCTCTTTGGGGTCATCGGGCTTGGGCTGGTGGTCTTGGCCACCCTGTTTGTTTCATTCAGGATCACCTCACCCATCCGTGGGCTCCTGCAGTCCATCCAGCAGGTTGAAAGCGGTAATATGAAGGTGAAGGCCGAGACATATAGCGAGGATGAAATCGGGGTCCTGAGCAGAAGGTTTCATCAAATGGTAGACAGGATCAATCAACTTATCAACCGGGAGTATAAGCTTGAGCTTGAGAACCGCACCAGTCAATTGAAGATGCTCCAGTCACAGATCAATCCGCACTTTCTGTACAATGCACTCCAATCAATCGGTACACTCGGCTTGAAGAATCATGTCCCGCACATTTACTCCCTTGTGACCCATCTTTCTAAAATCATGAGATACGGGATGGATATGCAGGAAGACGTCGTTCCCCTTCATAAGGAAATCACCTATGCGACTGCTTATCTTCTCCTGCAGAAAGAACGCTTCGGAGATCAGCTCAGATACGACATCCTTGTTCATGAAGACGTAAAGGAAGTCTCCGTCCCCAAGATGATCCTGCAGCCCATCATAGAAAACTACTTCAAGCATGGTTTCGACGTGAGAAACGGGGCAGGCGTCATTACCCTGGATTGCCGACGTGAAGAAGATCAGCTGATCATCATGGTGAAGGATAATGGGGGAGGCATTCCGGAACAAAGGCTTGAAGAGATTGAAAAGCAATTGTACGACCCATCAAAAAAGACAGAAGGGCATATCGGATTGAAAAACGTGTATGTTCGATTGGAGCTGTACTATGGCGGGAAGGCTGCTCTTTTGCTGAAGAATCTGGATGAGGAAGGATTCATGGTTAGAATCGAAGTACCGCTGCAATGGGAGGGTGATGCCGATGAAAGCCATCATCGTGGATGATGAGAAGCACGTGCGGGAGGGGTTGATCCTCCTTGCTGATTGGGCAGTCCATGGAATCGATACGGTCATGGAAGCAGAGGATGGGGAGGAAGCCGTCGAACTGATCCAAAAGCACCGTCCGGAAATCATCTTCACTGATATGCGCATGCCCAAGAGAGACGGAATCAGCCTGTTGAAATGGATCCACACGGCAGGTATCCGAAGTAAAACCATCGTCGTAAGCGGACATGATGACTTTGAATTGATGAGGAATGCCATTCATTATAAGAGCTTCGATTATCTCTTGAAGCCCATCGAGCCCGATATACTGAATGAAACCCTCGAGAGGGCTGTGAAGGAATGGAGAGATCATCGTCGTTCGGAAGCGGAGGAGAAGCAGGCCATGAACGAAGTGAAACCCCGGTACTGGGATCACTTGCTTTCGACTCTGTGCCGTCAATCCTTTGTCCCTCCTTCAGCGGAGAAGGAATTTCTCAAGGAGCATGGACGATCGCTGGTGGACTGTGAAAAGCGTATTGCAATCTTTTCAGTGAAACCCATGATCCGACACGTCTTTCAAGGCGATCGCGAACTGACGGTTTTTACAGTGATGAATATTTGCAATGAGTGGCTCAGGAGCAAGGATATCGGTGTCTGTTTCCGCCATACACATTCAGATGATGAGATTGCCATCCTCCTCTGGGATATAGATGATGCAGAGAGCAGGCTCCGTCAATTGACCGAGCGAATCTATCAATATAGCAGTGTGCAGATCACCATGGCCATCGGGATGGTTTCCACCCGAATGCATGATGCCTATCAAGCAGCACTGGCCATCCACTTTGGAAAAGATTTGACCAGGAAGGCGGCGGTTGTATCCAAGATTCAGAGGAAGTCAGAGCTTCCCCACCTTTTCGATTATGCGGCGGAGTTGAAGCTTCTCATCCAAGCTGGAGATAAAGATAAGCTCTCATCCAAAGTACTGATGATCATGGATGCCTTAAATAGGAAAGAGGGACTTACCCTTGCCCGCCTGAAGGAGTGGGATGATCAGTTCAACCTCCTCCGGTCAAATTGGCTCAAAGAGTACGGCATATCCCTCGAAAGAAAATCGGAGGAATCGGACTATTGGGGAAGGGACGGATCTTTTTTGGTTGATCGGTTCAAAGAGGATAAAAGAAAAGACTTTCTTGAACTCATCGACTGTCTGTCGAACATCAGGTATCAGAAAGAAAAGAACCCAATGCAGGAAGTGGAGCAATTCTTGATGAAGCATTACGTGGAAGAAGTAAGCCTTCAGGAAATCGCCGACCGATTCTATCTGAGCAGGGAGTACATCTCCCGCAGATTCAAACAGGAATACGGAGTGACCATTACGGATTATCTGACATCGGTCAGGGTGGAGAAGGCAAAGCAGCTCTTATCCAATCCTTACGTGAGAATCTATCAGGTTGCTCACGATGTGGGATTCCAGAATGAGAAATATTTCAGCAAGGTATTCAAGAAGCATACAGGAGCAACACCGGCACAATTTAGGCAATCGCTTGCACAACAACAAATGGAGGGAATCGAATAATGAATGTTACAGTTTGGAACGAAAACCGTCATGAACAACAGAATCCAGTGGTAAGGGAGATCTACCCTAAAGGAATACACGGAGCAATCGCTTCTTTCCTGGAAGAGGCATTCAATGTGAGGACAGCCACATTGGATGAATCCGAGCATGGCCTGACGCAGGAGGTTCTTGATGGAACAGACGTATTGATCTGGTGGGGGCATCTTGCCCACGGGGAAGTGAGTGACGAAGTAGTAGATAGAGTGAAGCAGCGGGTACTGGATGGAATGGGTCTGATTGTTCTTCACTCCGGTCACTTCTCGAAAATCTTCAAAACTCTCATGGGCACTTCTTGTGATTTGAAATGGCGTGAAGCCGATGAGAAGGAACGAATCTGGATCGTGGATCCATCTCATCCGATTGCAGAAGGGGTCGGGGAAAGCATTGAGCTTGAGAAAGAGGAGATGTACGGCGAACACTTTGACATCCCGGCGCCGGATCAGCTCGTGATGGTGAGCTGGTTTGAAGGAGGAGAAATCTTCAGGAGTGGATGTACGTATCAGCGTGGGAACGGGAAGATCTTCTACTTCCGTCCAGGGCATGAAACGTATCCTACCTATTACCATCAAGACGTTCAAAAGGTGATTGCGAATGCAGTGAAGTGGGCTGCCCCAGTGAACCGGAACCGACCTATCTATGGAAATGCACAACCACTTGAAACGATCAAAGCGAAGGAGGAAGCAAAATGAAACCATTGAAGATTGGTGTGATCGGATGCGGCAGCATTGCGAAACATCGGCATATTCCTGAATATATGGCCAATGAACACGCAGAAATCGTGGCGGTTTGCGATATCGTAAAAGACCGTGCCGAAGAGATGGCAGACCAGGTTGGTGCAAAAGCGTATACGGATTACAAAGACTTGTTGAAGGATGAGTCGATTGAAGCGGTGAGCGTCTGTACGCCGAATGCCCTTCATGCTCCGATATCCGTTGATGCACTGAAGGCAGGGAAGCATGTGCTATGCGAAAAGCCGATGGCCACTTCCACTGAAGAAGCGGAAGCCATGATTGTGGCAGCCAATGAAGCCGGTCGAAAACTGATGATTGGACACAATCAGCGATTTGTCCCATCTCACCAAAAAGCAAAAGAGCTCATTTCCAAAGGAGAAGCCGGAAAGATTTACAGCTTCCGCACCGCATTCGGTCACGGCGGTCCTGAAGGCTGGAGCGTGGATGGAAAGGATAGCTGGTTCTTCAAAAAAGAAGAAGCCTTCATTGGTGCTATGGGTGATCTTGGGGTCCATAAAACGGATCTTATGCGATATATCCTCGGTGAAGAATTCGTGGAAGTAGGCGCATTCGTTGAAACGTCATCCAAAGAAAATGCAGATGTCGATGATACGGCCGTATGCGTGTTGAAAACGGAGAGCGGGACCATCGGGACCCTTGCTGCAAGCTGGTCCTATCAAAAGGAAGATAATTCGACCGTCATTTATGGTGAAAAAGCCGTCCTTCGACTTGAAGAAGATCCTGTCAATTCCCTTGTCGTCCAGTATTCAACGGGTGAGGTCGTCAAATATGAACTGGGCGGGATCCAGACGAACGATGACGGCGGTCAGTCTGCATCGGGAGTCATCGATCGATTCGTGACGTCAGTCGTAGAGGACGTTCCAGCAGCTGTCCCAGGTGAAGAAGCCATGAAATCACTTCAGGTGGTCCTGGGAGCCCTTGAATCAAGTAAAACCAAACAGATCATCAGACTGTAAGATAAGGAGTTTCAGCCATGACAAAGCTCAAAATGGGAATCATCGGCGCCGGGGGAATCGCCCAGGGCCGCCATATTCCTGCTTATAAAAAACTGTCAGATATCGTGACCATTACAGCGGTGAGCGATCTTAACCCGGCAACCGCTGCGGGAGTCGCAAAGGAGCACGCCATTCCCCATGTTTTCAGCGATTATCATGACATGTTCGACGTTGTGGATGCCGTCACCATCTGCACCCCAAATAAGTTCCATGCGGAAATCAGCATAGCCGCGCTGAATGCAGGAGTACATGTTTTCTGTGAAAAGCCCATGGCGATGACCGTGACGGAATGTGAAGCCATGATCGATGCATCCAGAAAATCAGGGAAACTCCTCGGAATTGCATATCATTACCGGTTCATGAAGGATTCCATCGCTGCAAAAAGGGTCATTACTGAAAACGAAATCGGCGAGCCGATCGTAGCAAGGGCGCGTGCAATACGACGTCGCAAAGTACCGGGCTGGGGCGTATTCACCAACCGGGAGCTTCAGGGAGGAGGGAGCCTCATCGATTACGGATGCCATTTCCTCGACCTTTCCTTATGGCTTCTTGGCAATCCGATCCCGGTTGAAGTGACTGGTACTGCTTATAACAAGCTCTCTCGCATGCCTGGACAGGTGAATCAGTGGGGGGACTTCGATCGGGAAAACTTCGAGGTGGATGATCATGTGACAGCCTATATCAAATTTGATAATGGTGCATCCATGTTGTTCGAGACATCCTGGTCGGCCAACGTCAAGTCGGATGAAGAGAGCATGAGCATCTCAGGTGAAATCGGGGGGATCGACCTTTTCCCATTCCAGATGAATCAGATGAAGCACGGCATGCTCCTGAATAGTGAGGCGGATTGGATACCCGGTGACGATGATGCGGGCATCCCCCAGGCGATGAATTTCATCAAGAGCTGCTTAGGCGATGAAGAGCTTATAGTAAAACCGGAAGAAGCACTGCAGGTTTCAGCCATAATCGAAGCCATCTATAAAAGCAGCGAAACGGGGAAAAGCATCACATTAAGATAGGAGGAAACATATATGAAGCTCGGAGTATTTACTGTATTATTTTCTGAAAAGAGTTTTGAAGAGATGTTGGACTATGTGAAGGAAGCGGGGCTCCATTCCGTGGAGATCGGTACGGGCGGTTATCCAGGTAACGCCCACTGTGACCTCGACGCTCTACTCGAGAGTGAAGAGAAACGCAGTGAGTATGCTGAGAAAGTGAAGTCAAGGGGACTGGAAATCAGTGCTTTCAGCTGTCATGGAAACCCACTTACGCCTGACAAATCATTTGCAGAAGAATCCCATAGAGCCCTTGAGAAGACCATCCGTCTTGCCGGTCTGATGAACGTACCTGTTGTGAACTGCTTCTCCGGTACGGCAGGGGATCATGAAGGAGCGAAGCATCCCAACTGGCCCGTCACTCCGTGGCCGAATGAGTACGGCGATATATTGACATGGCAGTGGGAAGAGAAATTGATCCCGTACTGGAAGGAGATGGGGAAACTCGCAGAAGAAAATGGCGTGAAGATCGGTCTTGAGCTTCATGGCGGGTTCCTTGTACACACCCCGTACACCCTTCTGAAACTAAGGGAAGAAACGAGTAAAGCCATCGGTGCCAATCTCGATCCGAGTCATCTGTGGTGGCAGGGGATTGATCCCGTTGCCGCCATCAAGATCCTCGGCCAAAAAGATGCGATCCATCACTTCCATGCAAAAGATACGTACATCGACCAGGACAACGTCAACATGTACGGTCTAACAGATATGCAGCCATACGGAAACGTAAGGAGCAGGGCATGGACGTTCCGTTCAGTCGGATGTGGTCATGGGTTGCAGGAATGGTCCGACATGATGAGCACCCTTCGTACGTATGGGTATGACTACGTTGTCAGCATCGAACATGAAGACCCGATCATGTCGATTGAGGAAGGCTTCCTCCGTGCAGTGAAGAACCTGAAGTCGGTCCTAATCGAGGAGACACCGTCTGATATGTGGTGGGTGTAAGCCCGCGGTGGCTAAGATCACTCTTTGCACGGAAAGTGGCAGACTAAGAATATGTGAGTAAGAAAGAAAACTCCTTTGTGGAACCATTCTACAAAGGAGTTTTTTATTGAAGACTAGTGTCATTCTTGTAGTGGAAAGTTTGCAGTGTATTTTACATATTAGAGAGGATAAGGTAGCAGTGAGGATTGCCTTAACGCAAGTAAATCCTCGGTTGAATAGTAAATGACTGGCTTCCTAACATTGCTCAAATTTCTATAGCCTTTTGCATCACCAAAGAGTGTATTGAAGCGGAAGGGACTTGACTCCTACGGGAAAAGAGGGATGATCGAGACCCCGCAAGAATGAGGAGGCTCGACTTCCTCCCCGTGGAAAGCAAGTCCCTGGAGTGAAAAGGAACGGTCTATGTTCCTCCCAATACCCTATAAAAAAGGACAAAACCAAAAGGCAAAAATCACCTATCATGGTTTTGTCCAATGGAGTACTATCAATAATCCGTCGTGACGACCGTATGTGTGGCTTCACCGCCGTGGATGCCGATGAACATTTCCTCGAGGGAAGAAGTAAGCTGATCGCATTCGTCCGATGACAGTGAAGGTCTCATGTAGATGATCTGAACAGCCTCCGTTGTCTTCTCATCGACAGGCGCACGTGCCGAGTCCACAAACGGACTTCCAAATGGACCCGACCCATCGCAAGCAATGATCAGACCTTCAAGTGAATTGTCCCTGCCGTTCAGCCCTTTGTACGATTCTCCGGGCCCCCCTACGCGCAGGGTGAGGGAGTTGCCGTCCACCTTGTTCCAGTCGTATACTCCGACGGGCACCTGATAGCGGAGGGAAAAGAAATTATTGAGGTCGATAGCCGAATTGATCGTACCTAGATAATTCTGTTTCCCGATTCTCCTGTAGAGCGCCTCAGCTGAATGACGGTAGCGGTTGGGATCTTTTCCGGTCTTCCTGAATACATCTCGCCATTCGCTGATCCCCGGAAAGTCCGTCACGCTTTGATCCTGAAGGTCAAAGTAAATGGACTCTTGAAAAAGCTGAAGACGCCCTTTGAGCATCTGTGGGGATTCCCCGACCTCGATGCCCCTATAGTGAATGATCCCTGCCTTGAAATCGGGGACCTTTTCTTTCAATGTTGAATCAATGATGATTTCCACTTCATTTCCCTCCACATTTCGTTTGAAATAGTTTATCATAGTACAATGCATTCATGCGAACGAGAGAAAGGAGGCAGATGAACATGGACATGGAACAGTTGAAGTCGGATATCATTTCCTATAGTAAAACGATCGGCATCGATAAGATCGGCTTTACTACGGCGGATACATTCACGGAAATGAAGAATCGCCTCATTCGTCAGGAAATGGCGGGGTACCAATCGGGTTTTGAAGAACCGGACATCGAAAAGCGTGTTGACCCGTCCCTCACATTCGATCAACCCCGATCCATCATTGCCATCGCCCTTGCCTACCCTTCAAGGATGAAGGACGCCCCAAGGAGCAAGAGGGGTGAACGTAGGGGGATCTTCTGCAGGGCTTCCTGGGGAACGGACTACCATCATGTCCTAAGGGATCGGTTGAAGAAGCTCGAAGAATACATCGTGTCCCGTATACCTGAGGCACGGTTCAGGTCCATGGTGGACACAGGAGAACTCGTGGACCGAGCAGTATCAGAACGGGCGGGTATTGGATGGAGCGGGAAGAACTGCTCGATCATTACACCTGAATTCGGTTCGTACGTCTACCTTGGGGAGATGATCACCAATCTACCCTTTTCACCGGACAAGCCCATTGAAGACGGCTGCGGCACCTGCAATAAATGTGTGGATGTATGTCCGACTGGCGCCCTGATAGAGGGGGGCAGGCTCGATGCTCAGAAGTGCATTGCATTCCTGACGCAGACAAAGGGATTCCTTAAGGATGAGTACCGGGTCAAGCTGGGTAATCGGATTTACGGATGCGATACATGTCAGACGGTATGTCCTGAGAATAAGGGAAAAGACTTTCACCTCCATGAGGAAATGGAGCCGGATCCTGAAGTGGCCAAACCGCTCTTGAAGCCGCTTCTGACGATTTCAAACCGGGATTTCAAGGAAACATACGGTCACATCTCCGGTTCTTGGAGGGGGAAGAAGCCCATCCAGAGAAACGCCATCATTGCACTTGCACATTACAAAGATGAAACCGCAATCCCTGATCTGATAGGGGTTTTGAAGAATGATGTCCGTCCTGTCATGAGGGGAACCTCGGCCTGGGCCCTCGGGAAAATCGGTGGACAGGAAGTGGAAGAAGCGTTGAAACATCAGATCGAGAAGGAAGCGGACCCCGAAGTACTGGCAGAAATTCAAAAGGGTCTCCATTTGATGACAGAATAGAAGCCGCCCTTAAGGGAGCGGCTTCTTTTTGTTTCCTTCACCGCATACCCATTAGGGAGGAGGGGAGCGTATGATCAGAAGGGTATTAATGGGGAACATCGGGGTCGTGATCAATGATTTCACTTCAAGCAGTCACTCGGAGTTCGAGAAGGTCAATCGCAAGAAGGAGTCCTTCAGGAAGCGTGAGGCATTGCTGCTCAAGGTGGGAGCGACTGGAAGGATCCATACCATCGACAAACAAAGGGACGATACAGAAAAGGTCACTTATTCTGTTCACTATACGTATTTCATCAAGCATGGAGATCACTACTATCTTGAAGAGGAAGTGGAAAACCGGAGAGCTGTTCATTATGGCGGAGTGATCTATGAAGACGTGGAAGAGCCCATTCCTGCCATGGAGCCTGGTGTAGATGAGGAGGTGTCGGGAGAAGGGGAAAGGCTCGAATATCACTATGATCGCCATGCTGCCGTTCAATACGCTGAAAAATGGTGGAACAGCTATAACCCTGCCTTTAAAAAGTTCGAGAACGACTGTACGAATTTCATTTCACAGTGCCTTCATGCAGGGGATGCCCCCATGAGGGGATACCCGACCAAGGGAAAAGGGTGGTGGATGAGGAATCAGAGCTGGAGCTACAGTTGGACCGTCGCCCATTCCCTGCGGCAGTATATCCCGAATTCATCCGTGGGACTCCGAGGGAAGCTGGTGGACTCTCCCGATAAGCTGAAACTTGGGGATGTGATTTGCTATGATTTCGAAGGGGACGGACGGTTCGATCATACGACCATCGTGACGGGGAGGGATGCAGACGGGATGCCACTGGTGAATGCCCACACGTATAATTGCCGCATGAGGTACTGGAACTACGAGGATTCCACCGCTTACACCCCCAACATCAAGTATAAATTCCTGACGATCATGGACGATCGCTGACAACCTTTTTATAATAGTGGTATAATGTCATCTATAGTTTTAAGAATGAGGTGACAACACTTGGGAGTACATGTTGTTTTATATCAACCGGAAATCCCCGCCAATACGGGGAATATCGCACGTACGTGTGCAGCCACTGATACGACGCTCCACCTGATCCGTCCACTTGGTTTTTCCACGGACGATAAGATGCTGAAGCGTGCAGGGTTGGATTATTGGGAATTCGTTGAGATCATCTATTATGATTCCTTGGAGGAATTCTTCGAAAAGAACGCTGATGGGGAGTTCTTTTATCTGACCAAATACGGTAAGATCCCCCATACAACGTTCGACTACAGCGATGTAGAGAAAGATCATTATTTCATCTTTGGAAAAGAGACGACTGGTCTTCCCGATGAGATAATCGAACAGAATATGGACCGTGCGCTGCGGATTCCGATGAATGGGAATGTGCGCTCATTGAACCTGTCCAATACTGCGGCGATCCTCGTGTATGAGGCCCTTCGTCAAAAAGGGTACCCCGGACTCAATTGATGCGGGTTGAATGAAAGGAATGAAAATCAAATGATTTTCATTCCTTTTTTCGTTTGGTTTATACTAATAATCAAGGAGATGATACTAATGAATGAAACAATAGAAACGATACTCAAGCACCGTTCCATCCGACAGTTTACGGATCAAACCTTGACTGATGAGGAAATCCGTACGATTGTAGGCTCTGCTCAGGCTGCAAGCACGTCTAGCTACATACAGGCATATACGATCATCGGGGTGAAGGACCCTGAGAAGAAGAAGAAACTCGCCGAGCTCGCCGGGAATCAATCCTATGTAGAGCATAACGGTCACTTCTTCGTTTTCTGTGCCGACCTCCATCGACATGAAAAGATCGGTGAGTGGGAAGGAGCCGATGTGGTTCCGACACTTGAAAGTACCGAAAAATTCATGGTGGCCCTCATCGATGCGGCATTGGCCGCGCAAAACGCATCGCTTGCGGCAGAATCCATGGGTCTTGGTATCTGCTATATCGGCGGGATCCGCAACGATCTTGAACAAGTAAGTGAAGTACTGAATCTTCCCGACCGGGTCGTTCCGTTGTTCGGTCTTGCAGTGGGACACCCTGCACATGAATCCGACGTGAAACCGAGGCTTCCATTTGAAGCCATCTATCATGAAGATGGATATGAACGGGATGAAGAGAAGATGAAGGATACATTGAAAGAGTACGATGATACCATTTCTTCCTATTACCACGCCCGTACCGCTGGGAAACGATCCGACCGCTGGAGCGGCCAGATGGCCAATATGCTTTCGAACAGACCCCGCATGTATATGAAGGAGTTTGTGGAGAAAAAAGGATTCAATAAGCGATGAAACAAAAAAACTGACCGATGGGGTCAGTTTTTTTGTTTAGTTGGAGCCGGGCTTGTCATTGTAGCCTGCAGTGAAAATTGCAGTCAAGAAAGCCAAGGATACTCCTAAAATCAAAATAAAATTCATTTCAAGACCTCCCAAGATGAACTTGTCATACAGTCTGGTTTTAGTATAGCCTATTTTACAAATGTTGTGAACTTTTTTTTGGAAACGCGTTCAGTAGCATTCCTTAATTCCCCTTGATAAATCCTATCTTCTTAACATGTTCAGAGGAGGATGAGCATAGAGTATATTAATCGTCTCTCAACAAGTGACAAGGGGAGGTCCTTATGGATATCTTAAAAAGAATTGAACATTTTCGAGAAGAAGAAGAAAAGCTGAAATGGGAAGGGACGTTTGCACAGTACCTGGATCTACTGAAAGAAAAACAGTGGGTCGGTCAGTCAGCACATTCACGGGTTTTTAATATGATCAAAGACGCAGGCGTGGAGGATATAGAAGGCAAGCGGAAGTACAATTTCTTCAGTGATCAATTATTTGGTCTAGAGGAAGCACTCGAACGCCTGGTAGAAGAATATTTTCATCCGGCGGCGAAGCGGCTGGATGTCCGTAAGCGGATCCTTCTTCTGATGGGTCCTGTCAGTGGAGGAAAGTCGACCCTGGTGGCGATGTTGAAACGGGGTCTGGAACAATACTCAAGATCCGAACGAGGAGCGGTCTTCTCCATCAAAGGTTGTCCGATGCATGAAGATCCGCTTCATCTCATTCCTCAGCATCTCCGGGAGGAATTCTTTGAAGAATATGGCATCCGGATCGAGGGGAATCTATCCCCGCTTAATACCATGAGGCTCGAGAAGGAGTACCACGGACGCATCGAGGATGTGCAAGTGGAAAGGGTTTTTTTCTCTGAAGATAAACGTGTCGGTATCGGGACATTCAGTCCGTCCGATCCTAAATCCCAGGATATTGCCGATTTGACGGGCAGCATCGATTTCTCGACCATTGCTGAGTATGGATCCGAATCTGATCCGAGGGCGTACCGCTTCGACGGGGAGCTGAACAAAGCAAACCGTGGACTGATGGAGTTCCAGGAGATGCTGAAATGTGATGAAAAGTTCCTGTGGCATTTATTATCCCTGACACAGGAAGGGAATTTTAAAGCCGGACGATTTGCGTTGATTTCTGCAGATGAACTGATTGTGGCCCACACGAATGAAACGGAGTACCGCTCCTTTATTGCGAATAAGAAGAATGAGGCCCTTCACTCAAGGATCATCGTCATGCCGGTTCCGTATAATCTCAAAGTCACACAGGAAGAAAAAATTTATGAAAAAATGATCAATGAGAGCGATGTGAATAATGTCCATGTGGCCCCACATACTCTGAGGGTGGCAGCCATGTTCACGATTCTGACGCGCTTGAAAGAACCGAAACGCGGAGATATCGACCTCATCAAAAAAATGCGCCTGTACGACGGCGAGAGTGTCGAAGGATTCAACTCGGCCGACGTTGATGAAATGAAAAAAGAGTATCAGGATGAAGGAATGAGCGGAATTGATCCACGGTATGTGATCAACAGAATCTCCTCTACCATCATCCGGAAAGAAGTGCCGACGATCAACGCATTGGATGTCCTCCGTGCACTCAAGGAAGGACTGGATCAGCATCCGTCCATCACAGCCGAGCTTCGGGAGAAATACCTGAACTTCATATCACTTGCCCGAAAAGAATACGATGACATTGCGAAGAAAGAAGTACAGAAAGCCTTTGTGTACTCGTATGAAGAATCGGCCAAGACCCTCATGGATAACTATCTCGATAATGTCGAAGCGTATTGCAACAAGGCGAAGCTCCATGATCCGCTCACCGGGGAAGAAATCAATCCGGATGAAAAACTCATGCGCTCCATCGAAGAACAGATCGGGATCTCTGAAAATGCGAAAAAAGCGTTCAGGGAAGAGATCCTCATCAGAATTTCCGCCTATGCACGTAAAGGGAAGCGGTTCGACTACAATTCCCATGATCGCCTGAGGGAAGCCATCCAGAAGAAACTTTTTGCCGATCTGAAAGACGTTGTGAAGATCACGACATCTTCCAAGACGCCTGATGAGCAACAGCTGAAAAAGGTCAATGAAGTCGTGGCGAGACTCATCGATGAGCACGGATATAATTCAACAAGTGCCAATGAGCTCCTTCGCTATGTAGGAAGTCTCCTGAATCGTTAAAAGGTGAGCCGTCGGCCAAGTGCCGTCGGCTTTCTTAATCATTTGAATCTCTAACTCATCGGTTTAGAAACCACCATTACGGGAAATTTAGTAATAGAGGTGAAGACGGATGAAAAAAAATCATGAACAAGAACCTGAGAATGGTTCAATGGCTGGTAACATGGAAGAGATGGAGCAGCTCGGAAAGCAGATGGAACGGCTCCGCACGAATGAGGAACTAAAGGAAGATAATAAGCAGCCCGACCCCGTACAATTTAAAGATAAAGATAAAAGTTGAAAGAATAATCAGAATATAGTAAGCTGAATTCAAAGCTGGTATTCTTCGAAGGAAGGTGAAGGGATGTCCACACATGACAAACCGATCTTGCAGGAAGAACCTTTTAACGGTACGATGGCCAACAATCTGGATGAAGTCATAAGACTGGGAAAACAGATGGAAAAGCTCCGTTCAAGTGAAGAACTCAAGCTGAATAATCGTCAGTCAGACCCGGCTCAATATGAAGAAGGATGAACAGGTGAGAAAGTACGCCTGTTTTTTTGTTGTCCGGTGGTAGGGTTGCTGGGAATAGCATAAGTATGCACTAGGGGTTTGTACGTAGGGCTGGTCAGGTCCTGCCGCCTCCGCATTTCTTGATGTCCAGCTCCAGGGGCTTGAGGCTCGAGGTCATAAGCTGGTCTGGTCAAAAAGGCAAAGGACGCCTTTCCGCCCATTCCATCTTATGCTTGTCGCCTCAGGGCAAGCCCCCTCCGCTTTTCTCGATGTCTAGCTCCGGCGGGTTGACCCTCGAGGTCATAAGCCAAGCAACCCAAAAAGGCAAAGAACGCCTTTCCGGGTCACTCGTCTTATGCTTGTCGGGTCAGATCGACCCGCCTCCGCTTTTCTTGATGTCCAGCTCCAGGGGCTTGAGGCTCGAGGTCATAAGCTGGTCTGGTCAAAAAGGCAAAGGACGCCTTTCCGCCCATTCCATCTTATGCTTGTCGCCTCAAAGCAAGCCCCCTCCGCTTTTCTATCATTGTCGAAATTATTTGTAAATTTATCGATGCTTTTGCATAGGATAGAGTAATCCCCGTTTCTCTTATGACGGGAAAAATGAGTGCGGGCAGCCATCATAGTGTATGCACCGATACTGCTATATGTGATAAAAAGATAAGGAGGGGAAACGTTTGAGCCAGATGGAAAATCATCAATTTGTCATTTCCAAAGAAGATTGGGCCCTCCACCGTAAAGGTCATGACGATCAACAGCGTCATCAGGAAAAAGTACAGGATGCAATCAGGAATAATCTTCCGGATTTGATCACAGAAGAAAACATCGTCATGTCTAATGGAAGAGACGTTGTGAAGATACCGATCCGGTCATTGGATGAATACAAGATCCGCTATAATTATGATAAAAACAAGCACGTCGGCCAGGGTGATGGAGAAAGCCAGGTGGGGGATGTTGTTGCCAGGGATGGGAACCCTCAACAAGGGCCCGGAAAAGGGAAAGGGGCAGGGGACAAAGCCGGTGAAGATTACTACGAAGCCGAGGTCTCCCTCATGGAAATTGAAGATGCTCTTTTTAAACAGCTTGAACTGCCGAACCTGAAGAAAAAGGAGCAGGACGTGCAGACGGTGGAACATATTGAATTCAACGATATCCGCAAGACGGGCCTGATGGGCAATATTGATAAAAAGAAAACCATGATGTCGGCATTCAAAAGGAACGCCATGACGGGGACACCTGGATTCCATCCGATTACACGGGAGGATCTGAAGTTCCGGACGTGGAATGAAGTGCTGAAGCCGGAATCCAAGGCTGTTGTACTGGCCATGATGGATACAAGCGGATCTATGGGGGTTTGGGAAAAGTATATGGCCAGAAGTTTCTTCTTCTGGATGACGCGCTTCCTCAGGACGAAATATGAAACGGTGGAGATTGAGTTCATCGCCCACCACACCGAGGCAAAGGTCGTTTCTGAAGAACACTTCTTTTCAAAGGGGGAAAGCGGAGGGACGATTTGCTCGTCCGCCTACCGGAAGGCTTTGGAGCTCATCGACTACAAATATGCACCGAGCAGGTATAATATTTATCCATTCCACTTCTCCGATGGAGATAATCTCACATCTGATAACGTCAGATGCGTCAAACTGGTGGAGGAGCTTATGAAGGTATCGAGTATGTTCGGGTATGGGGAAGTGAATCAGTATAACCGCCACTCGACCTTGATGTCGGCATATAAAAACATTAAGAACGAAGATTTCCGTTATTATATCTTGAAGCAGAAAGCGGATGTTTTCCATGCGATGAAAAGCTTCTTTCACAACTCAGGTGACAAAGCAGCACTTGCTTGATCGAAGACCAGCCGGGCTGGTCTTCTTTTTTGGTCGAACGTTCAATCATGTATCTTTTCCCAGAGTAGAAATTTTCCAGAGGTCCCGGTACATTTGGATAGAAACTTTACATAGGGTAGTGCTACACTAGTCATAGCGTAAAAAATATGTTCATGTGAGGTTACAGTATGAGTGTGGAGACACAGGAAATCGTTAAGCTAAAAGAAGAGGTCCAGGAATTGAAAAGAAAACTGGAGGAAGCAGAGCGAGAAATCACGGATATTTCGGCACCTGTCATTCCTTCCATCGTTCCTGAAACCATTCTCATCCCAATCATGGGAAGACTGTCCCAGGAAAGGTTTGAGGCCATCATCACGAAAATCCTGGATGTATCCTATAATCAGGACATCAATACGATCATCATTGATTTTTCCGGTATAAGGGATAAGGACATCGGTGAGACTGACGTGTTCGGCATGAATATTCATAATATGGCCAAAGCGGTACAGCTTATGGGAATCGAAATCCTTTTCGTCGGGTTCACCCCGTCCCTTACCCAGATCGTGATTCAATCAGATGTAAGGGAAGTCGGGCAGATCAAAAGCTTTCTTAGTTTCAAAACGGCTCTGCAGTACCTGATGAGTGAAAAGAGTCTTTCCTTCCAAGAAAAATGATGCGAACCAGCCGCGGCTGGTTCTTTTTAGTGGATGGAGTCCTGACAATGTTGGGACAATAAATCTTGAGAAAGAAGGGGTTCAGCATGAAACGATTTTTTAAATGGGCAGGAATTCTTCTGCTCGCTTTGATTGTCATAGGAGGTCTATCCTTTTATGTATGGTCCCAGCAAACCTACTCGGCCACTTCATCGCTTAAGGAAAAAGTGGACCTTCAAAAAGCCGAGGCAAAGGATGGCAAGTGGCTGGTGTTTGAAGGAGAGGGGGATAAGGGTGTGATCCTTTACCCCGGGGCAAAAGTGGAAAAGGAGGCCTACGCCTATATTGGGCAAGAGCTATCTGAGCGGGGGTATACCGTGGTGATTCCGGATGTACCATTGAACCTTGCATTCTTCGGGGTGAACGTACCGGATGAGATCATGAAAGAATATAAGGGTGTGGAGGAATGGTACTTATCGGGACATTCTCTAGGGGGCGTTGCTGCATCAAGCTATGCTGCTGACCACCCGGACAAGGTGAAAGGGATCATTTACCTTGCATCGTACCCTGCCGAGTCCACAGACTTTTCTTCATCCGACCTGTCGTTTCTGAGTATCTGGGCCGAGAATGACGGCCTGGCTACCAAGGAAAAGATCGACAAGAGCAAATCCCTCCTGCCTGCAGATACGGAGTTTCATGAAGTCAAGGGCGGGAATCACGCAGGCTTCGGTGTGTACGGTGCCCAAAAGGGAGACGGGAAAGCAACAAACTCAGTATGGGATCAGCAGGATGAAGTCATTAAAACAATCGATGAATGGATTCAGGGAAGGGCCGGATAATCGGCCCTTTTTCTTTTTGGCAGGAAAAACTCCCCGTGCAGACGAAATAGTAGAGGAAGATCAGTACTGCAAACAGGAGGAAACACAATGGAATCTTGGATAGACGTACAATGGACGAAGGAAGGATTGAACGAAGCGGCAGGAATGTTTGATTGTGATGCTTCAGATGCCCGAAAGCTGGGTGATTTTGAAAACTATGTGTACGAAGTGAAAAAGGAAGGGATTTCTTACATCCTGAGAATCACCCATAGCTCCCACCGCAGGCAAAATGAGTTGGAAGCGGAAATGAAATGGATCAACTTCCTCCATGGGCATGGATTGAACGTCTCCCTCTCTCATCAATCCCGTACAGGCAGCCTTGTGGAAGAACTGGCTGGGGATGACGGATCCTTTTTTGTCAGCTTATTTGATAAAGCACCGGGGGTGGCTGTAAGAGCGAACTCCGATCACTTTGATGAGAGGCTCTTCGAAAAGTGGGGAAGTATTACTGGGAAGATGCATACCATTACAAAACACTATCGAGATCCATCTTCAAAGGCAAGAATGGCCTGGGATGAAGATGAAATCCTGAATTTCGAGCGTTATCTTCCCCAAGAGGAAGAGGATATCATAGAGATTGGAAAAAAGACAATCGATGAAATCAAGACTTTTCCTCGATCCGAGGATACATACGGTTTAATCCACTCTGATATCCATCATGGCAATTTCTTCTACGATCAAAGGGAAGGAGATCTCCACGTATTTGATTTTGATGATAGTATGTGGTTTTACTTCGCAAGTGACATCGCCATCCCCCTATACTATGCAACCTGGTCGAAGCATGGAGGTGATCCCCTTCACGTGCGTTCTGCCTTCGGAGAGGGTTTCCTTCGTTCGTTCCTGAGGGGGTATGAGAGCGAATGCCCGGTTCCGAAAGAATGGTTCCTGCGGATTCCTCAGTTCCTCCTCCTAAGGGATTTGACCCTTTACTCCGTTTTCCACCAGAAGTGGGACCTGGCCACTATTCCTCAGGGAGAAAAAGAGCTCCTCGATGGATTGAGGAAGAGGCTCAGGCAAAAGGAACCAATGGTCGATCTCGATTGGGAGGCAATCTACGACAACCGCTAGAATCGATTGAGGCTGGGACAAATGTGTTTTAGCCATAGTAAAACCCGAACTTCGTTGCCTGCGATCAAGCAACGAAGTTCGGGTTTTTACTTGTTTTTGAATATGTCATTGTGTCCAGATGTGAACCATTTTTCCTTTCAGTGGTTTTTTGATATGATTCATAGGTGGAAGAAGAGGTGTAGAGAATGAAACAATCAATCGGCTTTATCGGCTGTGGAAATATGGCGCAGGCCATCATAGGCGGCATCGTCAGCTCCGGACTGGTGGATAAGACATCTGTCATGGCGAGCGCCAAAACCCGCGGAACCGTCGAGAGAATAGAAGAAAAATACGGAATCAATACCACGTTGGACAATGGAGAGGTAGCGGCATTTTCTGACTTGTTGTTCATCGCAGTCAAACCGGATCAACACCAGGAGATCCTCTCCTCCATCAGGGAGAACTTGAAGCCGGATACCATCGTCATCACGATGGCCGCAGGTATTACGCTTCATTGGATGGAATCGGTTCTATCTCCGGACTCTAAAATCGTCAGGACGATGCCGAATACGCCATCCCTTGTAGGAGAAGGGATGACAGCGTATTGTGTTAATGGCAGGGTAGGAGAAGGCGAGCGTGAGATAGTCCATGCCGTTCTTGAGAGCTTCGGCAAAGCAGAAGAGTTGGACGAAAGCCTCATGGACGCCATTCCTGCCGTCAGCGGCTCGTCACCGGCTTATGCCTTCATGTTCATGGAAGCACTGGCAGACGGTGCGGTGAAAGAGGGCATCCCCAGAAAGCAGGCATATAACCTGGCAGCCCAGGCGCTCCTCGGAGCAGCAAAGATGGTGCTTGAAACGGGCAGCCATCCTGGAGAGCTGAAGGATGCGGTCTGTTCACCGGGAGGGGCTACCATCGAAGCCGTCATTGAACTTGAAAAGAGTGGCTTCAAGGGAAGCATCGTAAGGGCAATGGATGCCTGTACAAAAAAAGCAAAACAGCTGGGAAGGGAAGATTGAACATGAACGTATTGGTAATCGCTGCACATCCGCGAATGGACGAATCAATCGTCAACAAAGCCTGGGTAAAGAGGCTGGAGGAAGAGGGCGATGTGACGGTCCACGACCTTTACCGCGAATATCCGGATTTCCAAATCGACGTAACACGTGAGCAGAAGTTGGTCGAAGAACACGATAGGATCGTCCTGCAGTTCCCTTTCTACTGGTACAGTGCCCCTGCGCTGATGAAGGAATGGATCGATGCCGTGTTGACCTATGGTTGGGCATACGGCAGCCAAGGCACGAAGCTTCATGGCAAAGAACTTCTGATTGCGACGTCAACGGGTTCACCGGCAGAGGCCTACCAGGCTGGAGGAAAGAACCATTATGCCATGAGCGAGCTATTGAAGCCGTTCCAGGCAACATCGAATCTGATCGGAACGACGTTTCTTCCGGCATTCATCGAGCAAGGCGTCAGGATGCTGGATGAAGAAGGAGTGGCCCGGTCTGCCGAGAGGCTTGCGGATTATATTAAAAAGTAATAAAAAAAACGGCTCCTGGAAGCCGTTTTTTGGTGAAATCAATGCGTAGTAAACGTAACGATGAGTGAAGCCTTAACGGATATTTCACCCGGCAGGATGGCAGATTCCTGAACTGCGAGCTTCATAGGGGAAGGGAACTCAACGGATTGACCTTCTTTGATAGAAAGCGGATCAGGCACCAGCTCCTGACCAGACTGCCTGGCAAGGACCGTGGCCTTTGCCAGGGCATCCTGAAACGCTTGTTCAAGGGCATGCTGATAAAGGGCAGTGGAATGGGAGGAGAGGAACTGGATCCCTTCCACCCGGTTTGCTCCGGCCTTCACGGCGTCATCGATGATCTTTCCCGCCCTTTCAATGCTTCTAAGGTGGATGCGCAGAATATTCACGACTTCATATCCGTTAAAGATCTGCTTTCCATCTTCAAAGGAATAGCGGGGGATGATTTGATAGTTTGCCGTCTGTATATCACTTTTTGAAACTCCGTTTGCTTGAAGCGTCCCGACTATGTTCTTTATGTTTTCGTTATTTTCCTGCTGGGCTTTTTGCAGATCGGGGCCTTCAGTCATCACCCCTAATGTGAGCAGGGCTTCATCAGGCGCTCCATAAGAGGTGTGTTCTCCTGATACGGTGATGGTCCCACGGGAATCGGTCACGCGCATGTATGGAAACATCGTGTTATACACATGTGAAGGATTCGATTTTATCGAGATCGATTCCGAAATACACCCATGTGAATCCGATCCATCTCCACCCTGCTATGGACCTTCTGCCGAGGAAGACAGGGTAGAACCAGAAAGCATCCCGGTTGAGCCAGATATAGGTATAGCGGAACAGGCATCTCCGGATGGAACCCGGGTCCACGGCAAACGTCGACGTTCCTCCAGGGCCGCCCTGCATGACGGTCTTCTGAGGCTGGAAGTTAGGTGGAGGTCCAGGTGGCGGCTGATTTTGTCCACCGCCCTGAGAAGGCGATGGGGGCCCGCTGCTGCCCCCTTGCCCAGGTGGCGGGGATGGCGGGAATACATTTGGAAGTCCGGGGATGGAAGGGAAACCACTGCCCCCGGAACCTCCACCGCCGGGAAAGCCGGGTAGGAATTGTCTCTGATCGTACATAATAGAACCTCCTCCATTCATGTTGGTATCATTGTATGAGGAGGAGGTTCGTGTGTGCGTGTCTATAAATCAGAAGGGAAACCGGTACTCATGGCGTGCTTCAATGTATCAATGGATTTTGTGAATTGCTTGTGCTCTGTTTCATCCAGTGGGAGTTCGACGACCTTCCTGATTCCTTGTCGATTGATGATGGCGGGCACTCCGGTATAGACACCGTGCTGCCCATACTCCCCATCCAGGAGGGAAGAGATGGTAAGGATGCTGTTTTCATCATTCAGTATGGCTTTGGTGAGACGGGCCAAACCCATGGCAATCCCGTAGTAGGTGGCTCCTTTTTTCTCGATGATATGGTAGGCTGCATCCCTGACATTTTCAAAAAGGTCCTGCAGGTCGCTCTGGATTTGTGGATCCGTTAGATCGACCAGGTCACCAAGGGAGCTGGCCCCGATGGTGGCATGACTCCAGACCGGAAATTCGGTATCGCCATGTTCACCCATGATATAGGCATGGATGTTTCGCGTATCAAGATGAAAGTATTCACCCAGCAGATAGCGGAGCCTTGCGGTGTCAAGGATCGTCCCTGAGCCGATCACCTTTTCTTTTGGGAGACCGGAGAAAGTCCATGTGGCATAGCTTAATAGATCAACGGGATTAGTGGCTACGATGAAGATGCCATCAAAGCCGCTCTCCATCACCGAATCGACAATGGTCTTAAAAATCCGGACGTTTTTATCAATAAGATCCAACCGCGTTTCACCAGGTTTTTGATTGGCGCCAGCTGTGATCACGACAAGATCTGCATCGCGGCAGTCGCTGTACGCTCCTGCACGTATTTTCATTGGGGATGAGAATGCGAGACCATGATTAAGGTCCATGGCGTCTCCTATAGCTTTTTCGACGTTCATGTCGATCATCACGAGCTCGTGGACAAGATTTTGATTGAGAAGGGCAAAAGCATAGCTTGAACCGACAAAGCCTGTTCCGATCAATACGACTTTACTTGTTTTCATCCGTCATACTCCCTTTTTAATTGGATTTATGAAAGTGGTGGGTTGAAGATAATAATGTGAAGTATTTCACAAACTTATAGTAGCATACTCCAAATCGAATTTCCAACACGAAATTTCGACAACTTTAAAGGGATTCCACTAAGCTGCAAGGAATAAGTCCATAGGAGGGATGCACGATGCGTTATGAGAAAGGTGATATCAAGGTCCGGCCGTTGAAGGATGAAGATGCCGAATTTCTTTATAACTGGCTGAACGATCCGCGGATCCTTGAGTATTACGAAGGAAGGGACAAACCCTTTACCCATGAGATGGTGAAGGAAGCATTTTATAATGACGATAAAGAGAAGGTCGCCTGCATCGTTCAATATAAAGGGGAGAAGGTCGGTTATCTTCAATACTATCCATTGGATGATGAGACCAAGCTTCGCTACGGATATACGAATCTTGATGAGTTCATCTATGGGACCGATCAGTTCATAGGGGATTCACGGTACTGGAATAAAGGCGTGGGCACCCTGATGATCAAGGCCATGGTGGAATATTTTATGCTTGAAAAAGGCCTGCACCGGTTGGTCATGGATCCGATGACATGGAATCGCAGGGCAATTCGTTGCTATGAGAAATGCGGCTACAGCAAAGCACGGATCCTGCCTCAAAATGAGCTCCACGAAGGTGAATGGCACGACTGCTGGCTGATGGAATACATACCGGATTGAAATGGATGGGTGGATATGGAAGATAGAATGAGCGAAGCGATCGAAGCGAGGAAGTCAGGAAATACAGTGGAGTCGATCAGGATATTGAAAGAGCTGATCGCCGAACACCCCGAAAGCGGAAGCCTGCACTATCAATGTGCCTGGAGTCATGATGCATCAGGACTTGAAGAGGAAGCCGTTGAATATTATGAGAAAGCATTGACATACGGGTTGGATGAAGAAGAGTCCATCGGTGCGTATACGGGACTCGGGAGCACCTACCGTGCCCTCGGGAAGTATGAAAAATCAAAAGAAGTGCTTGAGGATGGGCTTAAGAGACACAGGGACAGGGCATTATCAGTATTCTACAGCATGACGCTCTATAACCTCGGAGAGCCGAAGAAGGCCATGGAACTGCTTTTAGGGCAGCTGTGTGATACTTCTTCAGATGAATCGATCCAATCTTATGCAGCTGCTATCAACTATTACAGCCGCGACCTTGATCGTACGTGGTAAAGAAGGACTCATACTAAAAAGGCAGCTCCCACCGTGGGAGCTGCCTTTCCTCTTTAATGAGGGATGAATGCCAGCTGATAGAAGAACAGCACGGCAAAGATATAGACGAGGGGATGGACTTCGCGCCATTTCCCTTTTGCCACTTTCAAAAGTGGGTACGAGATGAATCCGAGTGCGATCCCTGTAGCGATGCTCGACGTAAGAGGCATGCTGAGGATGATGAGGAATGCAGGGAAAGCTTCATCAAGTTCGTCCCATTTGATCTGGGAAATGCTTCCGATCATCAAGCTTCCTACAATGATCAAAGCTGGAGCCGTGATGGCAGATAATCCAGATACGGCACTCACAAGTGGACCGAAGAATGCTGAAACGATGAACAGTACAGCCACGGTAAGGGAGGTCAATCCTGTGCGTCCTCCCGCTGAAACCCCAGCAGATGATTCCACGAAGGCGCTGGTCGGGCTAGTACCGAACATGGCTCCGACAGTCGTCCCAAGTGAATCAGCAAGGAGTGCTTCTCGGGCACGCGGCATTTCATTGTTTTTCAGGAGTCCTGCCTGTTGGGCAACACCGACCATCGTACCGGTTGTATCAAAAATGGTCACAAGCAAGAAGGAGAATACGACAGCGTACAAGCTGTGTTGAATCACATCGGTGAACGCGGTGATCGGGTTCGAGATGATCAGCCCTTCAGGCAGATGAGGCATGGCGACGAAGCCTTCCTTGAACGACAGGTCACCAGTGAAGAATGCAACGATGGCGGTGATGATCATCCCGATGAACAGGGCTCCGTGTACGTTCAGGACCATGAGGACAAGGGTGACGGCCAGCCCGATCAAAGCAAGGATGGCAGATGAAGAATGAAGATCCCCGAGTTTCACGAGATTGGATGGATCAGCTTGAACCAGTCCGGATAAACGAAGACCGATAAAAGCGATGAAGAGACCGATACCGGCTGTGATTCCGTGTTTGAGATTTTGCGGTATGGCTTCAATCAATTTCTTACGGAACGGTGTGAGCGAAAGGATGATGAAGATGATACCGGCTACGAATACTGCTGCAAAGGCAACCGAGTACGAAATATCTTCATGACCTCCGACAACGGAATATGTAAAATAGGCATTCAATCCCATACCTGGTGCGATGGCAATCGGGTAGTTGGCGAACAGTGCCATCCAGAGCGTACCGACAGCTGCCGATATGATGGTGGCCATGAATACCTGGTCGAACGGCACCCCTGCATCGGATAGGATGATCGGATTGACGACGACGATGTAAGCCATTGTGAGGAACGTGGTCAGTCCGGCAAGGATTTCTGTCTTGGTTGACGTGCCGTTTTCCTTTAATTTAAACATTAGTGTAATACCTCCAATAAAAACGAACGATTAAAAAGCACAACTACTATAATATTCGGTAATACATCGTTTTTCAATAGGTATCGACAAATTTTTTATATTTTTGTGTTGGTTCTGTAGGAGTTGGATGATAATTGAATCTGTATATGGTCGTTCCGTTCCGCTGCGGCCGGCCGCTTTCCGTGGGGAGGGAGTCGAGCCTCCTCGTGCCTGCGGGGTCTCCATCATCCCTCTATTCCCATCGGAGTCGTCCGGCCTCCGCTGCACTGCACTTTTGGTGATAGGGAGAACGTCATTTATATACATTTCTCCTTATTGTTTGTGAGAGTGAGTGCTAGTCATCACAGCATTACTTTTTGTGTGTGGATCTGCATATGGACGTTCCGTTCCGCTGCGGCCGGCTGCTTTCCGTGGGGAGGGAGTCGAGCCTCCTCGTGCCTGCGGGGTCTCGATCATCCCTCTATTCCCATTGGAGTCGTCCGGCCTTCGCTGCACTGCACTTTTAGTGATGGGGAGAACGTCTTTTATACACTTTTCTCCTTATTGTTTGTGAGAGTGGGTGCTAGTCATCACATCATTTGATTTTGTATTGTGGTCGGATCTTTACATGGACGTTCCGTTCCTCTGCGGGTGGCTGCTTTCCGGCGGGGAGGGAGCCTAAGCCGCTTCGGCTGCGCCTGCAGGGTCCCAACCTTCCCTCTTTTCCCGCGGGAGTCGGCCACCCTCCGCTGCACTGCACTTTTGGTGATGGGGAGAACGTCATTTATACACATTTTTCCTTATTGTTTGAGGGAGTGAGTTTCAGGCATCACACCATTTTGCAATTGGATTTGGACGTTCCGTTCGGTTTAGTTTGATTCTGCTGATTGAGCTCGATTAGATGCAACGTTAATAGTATCTCCAAGTGTTGGGTATCCATGTAAGTGCTTCATTAATTGGTGAAGAGGGTTTGGGTTTCGACTTCTGAGAAGATGAAATGGGTGACGGTGTGGGCGAAGGGATTGATGTGGTCTATGAAGGCTTCTGCTTCAGCGAATGTTGCAAAGTGGAGCTTGAGCATGAAACAGGCTTGCCCAGCGATCCGATAGCAGAAGTCCACGTTTGGAAGCTCGGCGATTTTTTGCTTGAACCCTTTGTAGTCCCCGTTTTTCACGGTAGCTTCGATGATGCATTGAATGTCGTTTCCGAGTTTTCCATGGTTGATCTTCGTTGTATAGGACTCGATGACACCGTGGGATTCCATCTGCTTCACCCTTTCGGAGACCGATGGAGAAGAGAGGTTGATTCGCCTACCGAGCTCACTCATGGAAAGCCTGCTGTCCTGCATTAATTCGTTTAAAATTTTTCTGTCGATATCATCGATTTTCATATGGAATGATCTCCTTTTAATTTGGGTTAAATTCTTAAATTTAAATTACTAATTGCTTTTAGAATTGAATGTAATATAGTGAATGGGATTGATATGATTATTCTATAAGGAGGAGATGGAAATGACAAGGATTGCTTCAGCTGCAATTGGCGCAACACCGTTCATGCGTTTGCTTGGACATCAAGAAGAAGTAATGGAACGATGGGGGCAGCTCTCAGAAACATTGGAGAGGGACGGTCACTTGACGAAAGAACTAAAAGAACAAGTGAGAAGGGTATTGGCATTCCAAAATGGATGCTTATACTGTCAGGCAAAGGGCAGGCCGGATCCTGAGGTGTTTGATGAAAAAATATCAGTAGCTGTCGGTTTTGCGGAAGTTTTCGGGGTACAGGGGAGCAACGTTCAGGATGGTCTGTTCAATGTGCTGAAGGAATCGTTCAGTGATGAGGAAATCTCAGAGCTTATTGCCTTCATCAGTTTCACCTCCGCTTCCCAGACATTTGGAGCCCTTATGGACCTTCGTCCGCAGAAAAATTAAATTGCAAATATTTTGCTAATCTGGTATGATCAGTTCAATTTAACACATGTAAAGCGATGAGAGGAAATCCAGTAGCGACGATCTCCATGTTTAAGAGAGCCGGTGGGTGGTGCGAACCGGTACAAAGGTCGGGTGAATTACAATCCTTGAGCGTCCCTGCATTCGTGGGGAACGGACGAACCGTTATTCGATTGAGTGGAAGAATCATTGTCTTCAAGAAGGGTGGTACCGCGTGAGCAATCACGTCCCTTTTTGAAGGCAATTTTTTTATTTTTTCATGTGTTAGAAATGATTATTGGAGGTAACGTCAATGCAAAAGCTGACAGATCAACAAGAACAAGAAGTACAGGAGCAACTGGCTGTCTACCGACAAGGTGTACAGGGGATCATTCCTCTCAAAGAACTTGAAAACAAAATCAGAACATCCGTCATTGAAAATAAACCATTAAAAATTAAACTGGGTCTTGATCCATCTGCTCCTGACGTCCATCTCGGGCATACGGTCGTTTTGAATAAGCTTCGCCAGTTCCAGGAGCACGGCCATATCATCCAGCTGATCATCGGTGACTTTACGGGGAAGATAGGGGATCCAACTGGGAAATCCGTTGCCCGTAAGCAGCTAACCGAAGATGAGGTGAAACATAATGCTCAAACTTACTTTGAGCAATTTTCTAAAGTCCTGGACATGGATAAGGTTGAACTTCACTATAATTCCAAATGGTTGAGTGAGATGAAGATGGAGGATGTCATTGGACTTGCGGGGAAAATCACAGTGGCAAGACTGATGGAGCGCGATGACTTCGAGGCGAGGATCAAGGAAGGTAAACCGATCTCCCTTCATGAATTCTTCTACCCGTTGATGCAGGGTTTTGACTCGGTACAGCTGGAATGCGATATCGAGCTTGGGGGGACGGATCAGCATTTCAACGTGCTCATGGGTCGTCATTTCCAGGAGAAATTTAATAAGGAGAAGCAGGTTGTCATTCTTATGCCCCTTCTAGAAGGACTGGATGGTGTCGATAAGATGTCAAAATCGAAACATAATTACATCGGAATCGATGAGAGTCCTGAAGAAATGTTCGGCAAGACGATGTCACTGCCCGATCACCTTATCATGAAGTACTTTGAACTCATCACGGATCTTCCCCTTGAAAAGATCAGTGAAATCAAAGCTTCGTTGTCTGCAGGGCAAATGCACCCCCGTGATGCCAAGATGCTCCTCGGAAGGATAATCGTCAGGATGTACCATGGAATCGGAGCAAGTGAGCGGGCACAAGAGCAGTTCATCTCTGTTTTTCAAAAAGGCAGTATGCCAGATGAGATCCCAGAGCTGCAGTGGAACGGGAATGAAGAGATCAACATACTCGAGCTGCTCGTCAACGTCGATCTTCTTCCTTCCAAAAGTGAAGCGAGGAAGATGATCAAGAATAAGGGCGTAAAGATTGATGGAGCCAAGGTGGAAGATCCAAACCTTATTGTGAAGGTCCAGGAGGGGATGACTATGCAGGTCGGCAAGCGAAAATTCATTAAACTTTTGGTTGAAGGGGAATGAAGAATCAGTTCACCATCGGACAAATGTCAAAGCTTTATGATATACCAGTGAAAACCCTGAGGTATTATGATGAAATCGGGCTATTCACCCCTTATCATACGGATGGGGAAACAGGTTATCGGTATTACCGTGCCGAGCAGTTCCAGCAGCTCGATATGATCAGCTTTTTGAAAGGCTTGGGTGTGCCTCTGAAGGAAATTAAGCAAAAAATGGAGCACAGTACGCTGGACCAGTTCTTGCACACTCTTGAGAAATACGAGGAAACCACGAGAAGGAAAATGGATGAATTGAAAACAACTCATCGGCATCTCTCCCAAAAAATTCAGCAGCTTCAGCTTGCGAAGACAACGGAACGGGGGCCCTTGCTCTCCTCTCTGCCGAAGAGAAGCATTTGGAAAGAAGAGCGTTCATTTTCTTCCCTTGATGATATGGAAGTGCTCTTAAGGGAAATCAAGAAAACCGTCAATCATATGACGCCCATCATGGTCGGTTCTGTCGGCTTGTTTGTATCACCGGATAACATGAGCCGTGAAGAAGGGTTTATCTATGACGGGCTGTATATTCTTCTTGAAGAAGAATCAGGATACGACATCCTTCCGGAAGGAACATATGCCACAGTCTATTCCCTCGAGGATCGTAGGAGGGATTCCTACTATTATAATATGCTCGTGGATTTTGTATCTGGACTGGGAATGGAAACGGAGGGACCTCTATATACAAGACAGATTGTCGATTCCTTCATCTCCCACATGAAGGACGAGCGATTGACAGAGTATCAGATTAAAGTTCGTGGTTGATTCCTATTGACCCTCCGGTTACTGGAGGGTTTAAAATGATGATGGCTATTCAACGTAAAGGAGAGTCATCCATGAAGGAATTAGCACACACGCAATCAAAAACGTATTTATTCATTTTCATCGTGATCATGGGGTGCCTAAGTGCATTCGGGCCACTGACGATCGATATGTACCTTCCGGGTCTGCCTACTCTTGCCTCTGATCTTGGTACGAACGCCTCCACTGCTCAGCTTAGTCTGACGGCCTGCCTGATCGGACTTGCCGCAGGGCAGCTTATCGTAGGTCCTTATTCGGATATGGTGGGAAGGAAAAAGCCGCTTATTGTGGCATTGATCCTCTTCACCATTTCATCGGTTTTGTGTATGTTCACAGGTTCAATCTGGGGACTTATTGTTCTCCGTTTCATTCAGGGTCTCACAGGTGCTGCCGGCATGGTCATTTCAAGGGCTGGCATGCGGGATCGCTTTTCCGGACAGGAATTGACGAAGTACTTTGCCATGCTGATGCTTGTCAATGGGTTGGCACCCATTGTAGCGCCAGTGGCCGGGGGGCAGCTTCTTCAATTCATGTCGTGGAGGGGGATCTTCGGTGTCCTTGCCCTCATCGGGGGAATCATGCTTCTCGCCGTCTGTTTCGGATTGAGTGAAACGCTACCGGAAGAAAGAAGGAAGACCGGGGGGATTTCAGGCGTTTTCAACACCTTCGGCCGCTTGATCAGGAACAGGGTTTTCATGGGTTATGTCCTGGTACAAGGGTTCGCCATGAGTGCCATGTTCGCCTATATTTCAGGCTCCACCTTCGTCCTGCAGGATATTTATGGACTGTCTCCACAAATGTTCAGCCTGATCTTCGCCTTGAACGGCCTCGGTCTCATCATTGCAACCCAGGCAACCGGTAAACTTGCTCCCGTCTTCAGTGAAACATCGTTGCTGAGGTATGGCATCCTTCAAGGACTATCAGCGAGCGTGTTGCTCATTGTCAGCATCTCACTGGAGGCCTCGGTCGTATTCATCTGCATCTTCCTTTTCCTGACGGTATCCACTGTCGGAATCGTGAATACTACCGTATTTTCCCTTGCGATGAGTGATCAAGGAGATAACGCAGGGAGTGCTGCAGCCCTCCTTGGATTATTGCCATTCATTCTGGGTGGTGCGGCGGCACCCCTCGTCGGACTGGGTGACGGGGCTTCAGCGGTCCCCATGGCTGTCGTCATTGCCATTTGTGAAGCCGTGGCTGTAGTAGCCTACTTTATCATGGTAAGGAAAAAGGGTTGAACCGAAAAAGGGATTCAGAGCACATGCTCTGAATCCCTTTCGCTTATACCTTAAGTATAGCATGCCTATATGGAAAATATCAGTCTGTTTTTCCTGAAAAACCCTGTTAAAATGAGCAAGACAAGGGGGCATGACCGTGATTGATTATAGGATTACAAGGAAAGAAGGCTTCGATCATAAGATTGGTGAACTGATATCCATGTTGGAGCATACCAGGAGCGTGACGATGGAAGAAGTAAGTGGAATCAGCCGGGAAGAGCTTGAGTATATGGACGACCCCAGTGGCAATACCATCGCAAGTCTGCTCATGCATATTGCAGCAATTGAATTTGTCCATCAGATCATCTCTTTTGAAGAAAGGGACCTGACTGATGAAGAAGCAGACACATGGGGTAAGACCCTTAACTTGGGGAATCCGGCCAATCTGCACTATCAGGGGTTGGAGGTGGATGAGTACCTTGAAGCGTTACAAAGGATTCGGAGTGTTACTGTCTCCTCTTTCTCTCAGCTTTCAGATCAATGGCTGGATGAAGAAAGAAGGTGGGGAAACGGGGTTTCCTATAACTTCTATTATATCTGGTACCACGTGATGGAGGATGAAATCAATCATCGAGGACAGATACGTCTACTGAGAAGGAAGTTTAGAGAGCGTTCAAACTAGTTGAAGACAATGGATCACAGGCGAGGTTCCTTGCGCGGTCGCAGTGCAGGGAACGTCTTTTCCTTCCTGCGTTCTTTGTCTTGAATTTGTCAAATTCAATTCAGTGAGAAGAAGGGTAAGTGATGGTATAATAGAGATAGAATAATTTGTGAAGTATTTCACTAACTTTCGGAACGGGAGTGAAATCATCTATGAAAGCATTACATTCAATTGTAAAAGCCAGCAGGTCATTCATGATGACTTTATATAGTTCTTCCATTCTTTTGGGTCTCGCCATTGTCGCTCAGGCGTACTTGATTGCGGGGATCGTTGACAGGGTTTTTCTGAAGGGAGCCTCCTTGACAGAAGTATGGCCTCTATTGACAGCACTGCTTTTGGCTTTCGCATCCAGGGCGATTTTCAGCTGGCTGAACGGCAGAACAGGAATCCGGCTTGCATCATCTGTGAAAGGGGAGGTCAGGAAAAAACTCTTGAACAAATGGGCTCATCAGCCCCTTACTGCTTCTGTCGGCAGTCAGGCGGGAAGGAAGGTATCCGTCCTGATGGAAGCGGTGGACGGGCTTGATGGCTACTATAGCAAGTATGTGCCTCAACGAATTGAAACAACGCTCGTCCCACTGATGATTTTGGTGGTCCTATTCAAGGAACACTGGTTTACAGGACTGATCATTCTAATTACGGCTCCCTTCATTCCGATCTTCATGGCACTCATCGGGGTTAAAACGAAGGAAAAGTCAGAAGACCAGATGGAGAAGCTTGAATCATTCTCCGGTACTTTTCTTGATGTCCTTCAAGGGTTGACGACATTGAAGCTATTCGGGAAAGGAAAGACGAAGAGTTCAGAGATCATGGAGAGCTCGCTGAACTTCCGCGAGTCCACAATGGAGGTGCTGAAGACTGCCTTCCTATCCTCCTTGATGCTCGAGTTCATCTCCATGCTGAGCATCGGCCTGATCGCCCTCGAAGTCGGTCTGCGTCTGATCGTATTCGACAGCATCTCATTTTACACTGCCTTCTTTGTCCTTATCCTGGCACCTGAATTCTATCTTTCCATGAAGCAGTTGGGGAGTGCCTTCCATACAGGAAGGGGTAGTTCAGGTTCCGTTAAAGCGGTGAAGGATGAGCTTGAACGGGATGACGGGGAGATCTTCTGGGGAGATAGTCTCGTTCATGCGGAGGATGGACCGCCCTCAATCGATCTGAAAGGGGTCGGTCACGCCTATTCACAAGGTGCTTTTCGTCTTAAGCCCATGTCTGTCCATATTGAACCGTTCAGCAAGGTGGCCATCATCGGTGAAAGTGGATCCGGAAAAACGACCCTCCTGCATATCCTTTCAGGATTGATCGATCCAGCCGAGGGAGAAGTGATGGTGAATGGCCAATCTAGAAGACAGTTTACAGAACGTTCGTGGTTCGGGCTCATTGCATATATCTCGCAGAACCCATATATTTTTGCCGGGACGATTGAAGAGAACATGGCAGCCGGGTCCCATCATACAGCAAAGGAACTGGAGGAGGCAGCTGAAAAAGCCGGGCTGACGGATCTGATCTCCAGTCTGAAGGAAGGATTCCAGACCGTGATCGGTGAAGGGGGCAGGGGACTGTCGGGTGGAGAGAAGCAACGGATCGCCCTTTCAAGGGCCTTTTTACGGAAGCCATCCATTGTCTTGCTTGATGAACCGACCACCGGACTCGACCTGAAGACAGAGTCGATTCTTCAACAGTCGATCCAGGAGCTATCCCGGTCTTCCACCATCGTCACGGTTGCCCATAGATTGCACACCATCCGCCATTCCGATCAGATCCTTGTATTGAAAGAGGGAGCACTCATCGGAGAAGGTACTCACGAGGAACTGCTCAAGGATCTGCCTGCATACGAGCGCATGATTGCGGTACAAAAAGGAGTGAACATCATATGAGAGAGTTGACTGAGATCATTCGATTGACTGTAAAAGAGAAAAAAGATGTTGTTCTTTCTGCTGTCTTCGGTGCGGTGGCCGGTCTTACATCCGTCGGGGTTTTCGCTTTGAGTGGATATATGATTTCCCAAGCGGCACTTGAAGTGCCCCTTTATGTTCTGACCATCATGATTGCTTTAATGAAGCTGTTCGGCATCCTGAAGGCAGTGACAAGGTATGCAGAGCGCTATTATTCCCACCGGGCGACGTTCACGATCCTTGCCAACTTGAGGGCATCGATCTTTGACCGGTTGGAAACCATTGCGCCGACGATTTTTCAGCGATACAAAAGCGGTGATCTCCTGGCTCGGATTGTGGGAGATGTAGAGAGCCTTCAAAACTTCTTCTTGAGGGTCTTCTATCCGCCTCTGGTTATGATGGTTGTTTTTATCGCCACCATACTTTTTACTCTCTTCTATTCTTTGGCGACTGGAGTATTGCTGATTGTGGGGATGCTGCTCACCGGTTTCTTGATTCCCTCCCTCGTCAGCCTGAAACAAAGGAAAATTGAATCACGTGTGAGAGAGCGTCGCAGTGAGCTATCGTCCGGTACTACAGAATTCCTGTATGGCTTCAGGGAACTGAAGATTCATCAGCAATTATCCCATCAAGAAGAGACACTCGGCGGTTCTTCCTCTGCGTATGTGAAAGAGCAGGATCTGGAAAGCCGTCACTCCTTATTCAGCCATACCATCAACCTGCTCGTCTCACTGCTGATCACATGGCTGGTATTGGTTCTCGGTGTGTATGCCGTCGGGGAAGGGACCCTAGATGGTGTCCTCCTTGCCATGCTCGTCATGATTTCACTGACTGTCTTTGATGAAGCAATACCGATGGCGACCCTTCCTTACCATTTAGAAGATTCAAGGAAGGCATCCAAACGCCTTGGTGAAATTCAAGGTGGGGAGCTTAAGGGCCGAAGGAGTGAAGAGGCTCCCGATCATGCGCCCTCCTTTACGCTGGAAAAGGTGGGGTTCACCTTTGAGGGAGGGGGGAGGTCCTCGATCTCTGACGTCGATCTTTATATACCGGAAGGGTCGAAGACGGCTGTCATCGGTGCATCGGGTTCCGGAAAATCGACGTTATTCAATCTGCTTCTAACTTTTTATTCACCGGATGAGGGACAGATTCTAATGGATTCCCGTCCCATTGATGCCTTCAAGCGGGAAAGCCTGTGGCAAAAAGCTGCCGTCATCCTTCAGGAAAACCACTTCTTTCATGGATCAATCAGAGATAATTTGCTGATTGCCGGTGAGTTCGGTGATGAAGAGTTGCAAAGGGTCCTCTCAAAAGTGAAGCTTCCATTCAGGTTGGAGGACACCGTGACTGAAAAGGGCGGGAACCTGTCAGGAGGAGAGAAGCAGAGGATGGCCATTGCCCGGGCGATCTTGAAAGGCGGTCCACTTTGGATCCTGGACGAGCCGACTTCTTCCATCGATCCCATGCTTGAAGCCGAACTGATGGACGTTATCCGGAAAGAGTCGGAGAATAGTACGCTTCTTCTCATCAGTCATCGATTGACCGGGCTTGAAGAAATGGATCAAATTGTAGTGATGGAGGAAGGGAAGATTGTTGAAATCGGCAACTATCAGGAGCTGATGGACCTTAAAGGGTATTTCTATCACATGAAGGAAATTGAAAAGAACGTGATTTTCCAATAGAAGCAATGGCGAAAGAAAGAAAAAATCCGAACGATCAGTCGATTTCCATGGAGGAATCGCGATCGTTCGGATTTTTTATGGTACGGTTTGCGCCTACATGATCACTCAGCCCACTGAATCAAATTCATAGGCTCGAGACGATCAGATTTTCTCGCTTCTTGGAGAGGCTTGCCGACAGTGATCAGCATGATTGGAATGTATCGTTGTGATACATTGAATTCTTTTGCAAGGGCTGCAGGATCGAATCCACCAATCGGACATGTATCCCAGCCTTTTGCCTTTGCCGTCAGCATTAGCTGCATCGCAGCAAGGGATGCATTACTGAACGCGGCATCACGTGCGTACCCGGGACGAGTATAGGCACCGTCAATCTGCCCTTTTAAAACGTCTTTGATTTCTTGTGTCATTTCACCTTTGGCAACAGACGGATCGAATACTGGATCTACATTGCGGTTGGCTTCCAAGTCACCAAGGACAGCAATGACGGCAGAAGCATCAAGAACCTGTTGCTGGTTGAATGCAATCGGAAGAAGTCTCTTTTGGACCTCTTTGGAGTCGAAGACAAGGAAATTCCAGTGCTGCAGATTCCATGCAGATGGAGCCTTTCCTGTTGTTTCTACTAGGTGAAGAAGTTCTTCACGAGGAATTTCTACTGTCGGGTCATATACTTTAACTGAGCGTCGCTCTTCAATAATCTGAAAGAATGAGTCCATGTTTATCCTCCTTGATGTAAATCATCTATAGTATGATAGAAAGCAATACTGCTACTATATCGAACAAACGCTCAGCTAGTCAAGATAAGGACTGCTACAAGGATTTTCAAGAAGGTGTCGGCCCAATGTTCTTACGTTCCTCCTTATCTAGCGCGAAGTATGAGCAGCAAATGATGATAACGCATAAGAGTGGCAAATACAGGATTCCAAGCATGCAATCAGCTCCTTTTGAGTGGCGATGAATTCAATGTATGTGATGAAACGCGTTTCAGAGCAAGTGTTTATTTTCATGAAAGGGTGAAAACCTTTGACCAATATTCGCAAAGTGGCCGAGACTGCCGGCGTATCTGTATCTACCGTATCACGCGTGCTGAATGGGCATCCGTATGTAAGGGAAGACAAACGCCAAATCGTCCTTGAAACCATCAAAGCACTCAACTATACACAAAACGCCAATGCGGTCCATCTTTCAAGGGGGAAGACGAACAGCGTCGGCGTCGTCCTTCCGTATCTGAATCTTCCATATTATGGTGATATCCTTCAGGGTATTGCTGAAGAAGCCCTCAAAGCCGGCTATCATCTGCGCATCTATCAGACGAATTATGATTCGCCTGCCGAAATTGATGCGTTTGAGGCACTGCGGATGAAGGAAGTCGACGGTTTGATCGTTGCATCAAGGACGAATGGCCTTGAAGAATTAAAGGACTTCATGGGGGGAGATCGTCCGATTGTCCTTTGTGAAAATCTCGAATCGGATTCCCTCCGAAGTGTATATATCGATCACTATCAGGCGATGGGCAGGGCCCTGTCCTATCTTCAGGAAAAAGGCTACCGAAAGATCGGTCTATGCATCCACCGTTTAAGTGGTAAGAATAGCGAAGACAGGATGCGTGCCTTCCGGGAGTATCGGGGAATCGAGATAAGGAATGAATGGATCTTTACGGGTTGCTATCACATGGAGGATGGCTGCAGGGCCATGGGGGAATGGATGAATCTCAAGGAGCGTCCGGAGACCCTCGTGGTCACGAGCGATCAAGTGGCGGCCGGTCTTCTCAGTGAGGCAGGGAGAAGGGGCGTGAGCATCCCTCAAGATCTCGCTCTCCTTTCATTTGATAATCATCCAATCAGCGAGCTAATGGGGATTACCTCGATTGAAGTTCCTTCCCGATCCCTCGGGAGAGAGGCGTTCCGGATGTTTCTGGAGGAAGGAAGGCATCGGTCCGTTTTACAAACGACTCTCTTTGAACGTGACACGGTTTAAAAGGAATGTGACCATAACCTATCTGATGCCATATGTTATAGATAGGACGCAAGAGGGGGATGAACATGATACGGGTGGTTAAACTGCTTATGGAGCTCGTGGTGGTAGCTGTGGGTGTAGGGCTTGTGATGACCATGCTTTCAACGGAAAGGACCCGGACGCAAGCTCCGAAGGCAGGAAGGGAAGCAACCCGATTTCCTGTTACACGGTTTGGAATGAAAGTGTGGATGAGAAAATCGCATGAATCAAGCATGGAACGTTAAATCCTACTTTATCGGTAGGATTTTCTGTGTTACATTGAAGCTAATCGAAAAATTGAGGTGAAGGAAATGGGAAAGATACATATCATTCATGAAAACAGCGAATGGACAGATCATTTGATTAAGAGGATGGACGAGCTTGGATTGGACTATGAAGAGTGGTTCTTAGATAAGGGAATGGTTGATTTGACTACAGCCCCACCTGAAGGGATCTTCTACAATCGGATCAGCGCTTCTTCCCACACGCGTGATCACCGCTATGCACCGGAGCTGACGGAAAGTGTGCTTGCGTGGCTCGAGCTTCACGGACGGAAGGTGTTGAATGGAACCAGGGCCATCCGCCTTGAAGTCAGCAAGGTCAATCAGTACACCGCTTTGAAGAAAGCAGGGATTGCTGTGCCGGCTACCATTGCGGCGGTAGGAAAAGAGGCCATCGTGGATGCCGCCCACCGTCTGGGTGCTCCTTCATTCATTACGAAGCATAACAGGGCAGGAAAGGGCCTTGGAGTTCAGTTATTCCACTCCATAGAAGCATTGGACAGCTATGTGAACAGTGAAGAGTTCGATGAGCCACTGGACGGGATCACGCTCATTCAGGAATATATCAAGTCCCCGGACTCCAGCATCACACGCTGCGAATTCATTGGGGGAGAATTCATCTATGCAGTGAGGGTCGATACGTCCGAAGGCTTCGAGTTATGCCCGGCCGATGCGTGCCGCATCGAGGATCTTGCATGCCCGGTTGGGGAGAGGCCAAAGTTTGAAATTATCAAGGACTTTGATGAAGACATCATTGACGCATATAAGACTTTCTTAAAAGAGAATGAAATTGCCATCGCCGGTATTGAATTCATTCGTGATGGAGATGGAAATTTATATACGTATGATGTGAACACCAATACGAACTATAACCGTGATGCAGAAGAGAAGGAAGGGGTGTTCGGGATGCTCGAACTTGCCTCATACCTTGGTAGGGAGCTTCACCAATCATAAGGGGTCCATTTTTTTGATAGGGTCATATGATTCCATAATAGAGTAACCATGATGATGTGGTTGTGGTAAAATTCTCATATACGATACCATTTGAAAGGGAACAAGATATTCATATGATTATCTTCAATCAAGACGTGGTCAATAATTTTTTCTATATCCTTCTTAGCATCTTCCTTGTCTTTTTTCTTGTAGAAAAGCGATTCATCCGGGGAATCTGTACGAAGATGATCACGTTCCTATCATTGAGCGGTGCGATGATCCTTTGCATGCTGTCACCGATCTATATGAAACCTTACTGCATACATGACCTCAGGATGATCCCATTCGTACTCGGGATCATGTATGCCGGGCCATACATGGGCCTTGCCCTTTTTCTCTCCATCCTGGCAGGGAGAACATTCATTTACCAGTGGAGCTGGACATCGTTTGTCATCTATGGAGTGATTTATATCCTGACCGTTGCAGCGTTGAAGCTTTTCCGTTTTGATGCAATGAAAAGCCGGAAACGGATCTTTTTTTCTGTATGCCTGTTCACGATCCATTCCATCGCTGCAGCTTCCATTGCCACGGTGATGACGGAATTCAGGGTGGACGGGTCATACATCTTGAACTTTATCCTGTTGCCTTCAGTCGGGATGCTCTTTTTTACATACATTTGTGAGATCCTGGTCAAGCAGGTACAGGTGAAGCATACCCTCATGAAGATTGAAAAGATGGAAGTCCTTTCTCAGCTTGCCGCCAGCATTTCACATGAGGTGAAAAATCCCTTGACCGTCATCAAGGGGTTCCTCCGCCTTCTGCATCAGGAGCATCTGTCATCTGAGAAGAAGCTGGAATATTTAAGCATTGCTTCATCCGAACTGAACCGTGCGGAAGATATTATCAATGATTACCTTACCTTTGCCAAACCTTACCCCGAAGTCATCGAAGAGATCCCCGTCGGTGCCCATCTGCAGAAGCTGATGGAAATTATCGGACCCATGAGCCACCAGCATTCGATTAAGATCGAGGCAGGGATAGAAGAAGCGGTGATTAAGGGGAATGCACGGACCTTTCAGCAGGCTTTCCTTAATCTCATGAAAAATGCCGTGGAGGCCATGCCGAAGGGGGGAACCTTGACAATCAGGACGGTGAGGGAGAGGGGACATGTATGCATTAGCATCTCTGATACAGGGGTGGGCATGACAAAATCTCAGAAGCGGAGACTGGGTGAGCCCTACTTCTCCACAAAAGAGTCAGGCACCGGACTCGGTCTCCTCATTTCCTATCGGATCATTGAAGCCATGAATGGGAAGATCAGTGTCACAAGTTCGGTTGGACAAGGTACAGAATTCAGGATCACGTTTCCGACAGCAGACTAAAAAAACGCCATCAGGCGTTTTTTTGTCTATCAGCCCCGTATGTTCAGGATGGGGCGAAGCTCTTGAATCTCACGAATGACGTAATCCGCTTGACTGTCGGATGACGGCTTGTCAGTAAACAGACAGGCATCGATCCCGGCGTTCTTTCCTGCCATGATATCAAGGTCACGGTCGCCGATCATGATTGCTTTTTCAGGAGCGATGTCATGCTTGGATAAAAGGTGAAGGATGGCATCAGGACTTGGCTTTCGGTCAAATCCATGTTCTTCGGTGATGAAATCTGTAAAGAATTCAGCCAAACCGAATGTCTCAAGCATGGCGATAGCCGATTCCCCGCGATGAGTATAAAGGTAGTTATGTCTTCCGGTTTTCTCGATCAGCCCGCATAGATCGGCGATCCCTTCGAATGGTTTCGCATCACGCTCCCTTGATTTGCGTTCCGCATGATAGTCATTCAGGAAGGCTTCATCAAACCTGTATAGCCCCTGATAATGCTGGATGGCCGTAGACATGGAGATGCGCATGAGACCCATGATCTCTTCAAGCGGCTCGCTGATCCCGTTTTTCTCTAAAGTGACTCTGAATGAATCGGCCATGACCGGATATGTATCGAATAAGGTGCCGTCAAAATCCCACATGATATGTTGATACATCTGTTTTCCCTCCTCCGCAATATGCGTTGATTCCAGCGTATCACAGTGCATCCCTTTCTTCCATAAAATAGGTCAGTCTCAGGCTTGGAGTGAAAATAGGTATTGTGCCGGAATGAATGTTCTGATAATATATACTTCTGCTCCCAACGCCCTACATATATTTCCAGTGTCGGTATGCAGAGAGTCGTTACCTCTGCAGCACCATTTCTCCATTGCGGATCATAATTTGGAAGGAGATCGCCATGACAAAGGAAAAACCACTTCATCCCGATTTTACAATCGAACAAGAACGACTCGACTTCACTAGAAGGTACATTGACGTAGTCATCGAGACCTCACAAACAAGCAAAGAACAGTATAAAGAGAATATGGAAAAAGCCTTCGGTGACATTGACTGGGGTGAATCCAGTGCTGCTTACATCGACCTACTCACGAATGCAAGCTTTTTTGAAATGTCCAAGGAGGAGCTCGATTCCCTTGAGAAGGCCAGAAGCAAACCTTATTTTGCCCGGATTGATTTCCGCCATGATCGTGCCCTTGAGTTGGAAAAGCACTATATCGGTAAAACCTCGCTGTACCAAAGGGATAATCAGGAACAGATCATTGTGGACTGGAGATCCCCGATTGCAAACCTCTACTATGAGGGCAGGATCGGTGACGTTTCCTATGAAGCAGAAGGAGAAACATACAGTGGCGATCTTTCACTGAAGCGACAGTACATGATTGAGGAAGGCAAGCTCGAAGAAGTCCGCGACATCGACCTGACGACAACGGATGAACTGCTTCAGGACTCTCTTGCCAAAAGCTCAAGCAACCGGCTCACTGAAATCATTTCCACCATTCAGGAGGAACAGAACCGGATCATCCGTGCCGATCTCAATAAACCCATCATCGTGCAGGGGGCGGCTGGAAGCGGCAAGACGACGATCGCCCTCCACCGGATTTCATACTTCATCTACAACTATAAACAATTCTTCGATCCATCCCAGCTTATGATCCTTGCACCAAGCAATCTGTTCATCGATTACATTTCAGAGGCCCTTCCTGATCTAGGGGTTGAGAATGTACGGCAGACGACGTTCACCGACTATGTACAGACGTGTCTTGAGCGGGAGTTGAAACTCGCACCGGATAATAAACTCATACGGTTCATCGAATCGGATTCTCCCGGCAAGGAGGACCTTGCGTGGATCTCAGGATTCAAGGGCTCGAGGACGTTCAGGAAGATCCTTGAACAGTACGTGGAGGAAATCGAAGAGAGATTCTATACGCCCAAGGATTTCTATGTGGATAAATACAAGCTGTTCACGGCGAAGCGTTTCACCCATCTATTCAAAGAGGAGTATACGTATCTGCCGATCTATCGACGGATTACGAAACTCAAGTCCCTTCTTCAGAATGTTGTCAGGTCGAACAAGGCCGAGATGATCACAAAAGTGGAGGACTTCTTCGACGCCCGCATTGAAGCGGCTTTATCCAGAAGGAGCGAGAATCGGAAGGCTTATGTCACAAAAGCCCTCGATACGAAGCTTGAACGTCTTGAAGAACTGAAAAAAGCCATCAGAACAAGCGTCACAGGCTATATGAAGCAATTCGAGCGAAAGCAGCTGGATCACTATTTCAAGGAATTATTTTCAGATCCCGGGCGCTTGGTATCCTATTCAGGCGGTGAGCTTTCCCATGAGAGAGCCGAACGATTATGTGCCTATTCGTTAAAGCTGGCCAATAAGAAATATTACGAGTCAGAAGATCTGGCCATCCTTTTGTTCCTGCAAACCCAACTGTATGGCATTGATAAATATGTGAAAGCGAAAAATATCGTCATCGATGAAGCCCAGGATTATAGCTATCTGCAGCTCTATGCGCTGAAAAAAGCCCTTGGAACCGATATGTTCACCCTTGTAGGGGACCTCGCACAGGGGATCCATTCGTATAGGGGGCTTCAATCCTGGGAGCCGGTCTACCGGGAAATCTTTCCCCGGGCAACGTACACAGAACTTCAGAAAAGCTATCGGACTACGGTGGAAATCATGGAAGAAGCCAATAGGCTGCTCACACTTCTCCCGTACGAATTCCCAAAGGTGAATCCCGTCGTTCGCCACGGAGAAGCTCCAGTAAGAAAGGTTGCAGGATCAAAGGAAGAAATTGGCGATGAAGTGGGAAGACTTGTCGCTTCCGGAAAAGCACAGGGATTTCAAACGTTTGCTGTGATCTGTAAGAGTATGAAGGACTGCCAAGCGGTCGCTTCTATCTTGGAGGAGCGGACGGACTTGGTGGTGAAGCTTTTGGAAGAACAGGAATCAATCCCGAAAGACCGGGTCGTTGTCGTTCCTTCCTATCTCTCAAAGGGACTGGAATTCGATGCCGTAATGCTTGTCGCCATTGAAGAAAGCTATGACCCTTCCAATGAACTGGATATCAAGCTGCAGTATGTGGGCATGACCCGTCCGCTTCACCAACTGTCCTTTCTGAGTACATCATCCGAGAATTTCATAGGATGACTGACAAGTCGAAATATTCGCTTTCCGAAATAGAGATTTTGTACAATGGAATCAGGAGGGATCACTCATGATTAAAAACCTTGCAAGTACGAAGACGTTACATAATGGCTTAGAAATTCCGTTTGTAGGTCTTGGAGTCTATCAAATGAAAAACCCGGAAGAAACAGTCAACGCCGTGCGGACGGCGATTGAAACCGGCTACCGTTCCGTCGATACGGCTGCTGTTTACGGAAATGAAGAAGAAGTCGGGCAGGGAGTAAGGGATTCCGGTGTCAATCGGGAAGATCTTTTTATCACATCGAAGGTATGGAATGCCGATCAAGGCTATGACTCGACACTAAGTGCATTCGATGGGAGCCTGAAGAAGCTCCAGATGGACTACCTCGACCTTTACCTGATCCACTGGCCGGTGGAAGGGAAATACAAAGATACGTGGAAAGCACTTGAGCGTCTTCATGGGGAAGGATTGATCAAGTCGATCGGGGTAAGCAACTTCCATCAGCATCATCTTGAAGATCTGTTAGCCGGAAGCAATGAAAAACCGGTCCTCAATCAGATCGAAACACATCCGCGCTTGAGTCAGGAACCATTGAGGGAGTTCTGTTCGTCCCATTCCATTGCCGTCGAGGCGTGGTCACCGATTGCACAGGGGCGTGTGCTTCACGAACCGACGCTGAATCACATCGCCAAGAAGCATGGTAAGTCAGCGGCTCAGATTGTTCTAAGATGGCATCTTCAAAATGATGTGATCATCATTCCAAAATCGGTACATGCCGAGCGAATCGAAGAGAATGCAAATCTGTTTGACTTTGAACTGTCATTGGATGAAATGAACCAGATCAACAGTCTCAATCAGAATGAACGGTTCGGACCGGACCCTGATCATTTTGATTTTTAATAGTAGATTGAGATAAAAGCCTAATGAAGAGCATGCTAGTAGTAGGTTCTAAATACCGCTCATGATTACCATGCAAGATTCCGCTTCAAGCAGGATTCTTCTTCGTGCACTCCAATCAACCGATAGAAACAATCGCAATGATCATGAAACAAATAAAACCCGAATGGATATGTCTTATCGTAGACAAATCCATTCGGGTTTTGCTATGACTAAATCAATTTTGTCTTAGCCTCTCGTTCCTGTTATTCCTTTTTATCCTTATGAGCCCGTCTGCTGACTCAATCCTCCCAGTTCAGCTCGGCAATGTCCGAACACGATGCACGGCATGAAATCGTTTCCCCGGTCAGTGGGTGGGGGAAGACGATGGAGGAGGCGTGAAGGGCCTGTCTCTTGTAAACGGGGGTACCTTCATAGAGGAGATCGCCCGCCAGAGGATGTCCGAGTGAACTCATATGGACCCTGATCTGATGGGTCCTTCCAGTTTTTAGCTGGAGAGTCAGGAATGTCTTGTCTTTTTGTTTGGAGACGACTTTAAAGTGAGTGATAGCCTCCTGCCCGCTGGCGGACACCCTTCTCCTCGTTGGATGGTGACGATCCCTTCCGATGGGATCGGTGATGGATCCTTTGTTTTTTTTAAGTGAGCCCTGGGCTACTGCATGATAAGTCCTTTTGACTTTTCTCTCTGAAAGGAGGCGGTCCAGGATGGCCTTGCTTAATGGATCCTTCGCAAATAGCACGGCACCGGACGTATCTTTGTCGAGACGATGGACATGAAGCACATTCGCTGATTTGCCTGAAGCCTGGATATGGAAGGCCACCAGATTCGCCAGGGTGTCAGTGTCATCAGGACCATTCGGATGGGTATCGATGCCGGCGGGCTTATTGACGACAATTACATGTTCATCCTCATATAGAACGTCAAGCTCCCCGTATGTCGGATTCACATTCAATTCCAAGTCTTTAAATAGAGGAAGCTGCAGGCGATCTCCTCCTTTAAGGGGCTCATCCCATCCGGCAACCTCACCATTGATTTTTACTTCCTTGCTCATTCGCATGGAGTGGATCCACTTTTTAGGGGAATTCCATTTTTCTTTCAAAATTATTTCAATCGTTACATTTTTCCAGTTTTCAGGAATGGTTAGTTCAAATTGATCACCTATACGTCTTGTTTTCATCAAAAAGCTCCTTTAGACGACAAAATTCATGGTTTGAATCATGTAATTCAGCCTATATCTTTGTATTTAACGATGTTGCCGTGGGTATAATTACCACCTGAGCACTCATAGAACTATGTTATCCTTAATATAATCCATTACATAAAGATTACAATCATGACAAAAAAGGTGGGCTACAGGTGAAAATCTTAATCGCGTCGACTCCCGAACAAGAAGAGAAGATTCAGGAGCTAATCGAGTATATGTATTGTACCGTGTTTCCTGATTATTTCACAGACGATGAAATTAGACAAATGGATGACTTGAAGGTTTTACATACCCATGTGCATGAAGTGGAATATGTAGGGACGCTGAAAGAAGCGTTTCAGATCATCTCAAGTCTTCAAACACTGATTGCTATCATTGAAACAGGTAGCGAAGAAAAGGTATACAGGGAAATGTTCGCTCATAATGCCGGGATCCTTCGGGGATTTGGTATATCCTTTCCTTTCTCGTTTGATCAATTCTCGGAAGGTCATGACTGTGATAATCATATCAGCCTGTATGCAAAGCCGGCTAATCAACTTTTAATTTGATTTTATCTGAATAATCAATTAAATAGGTTTAGCATCATCAATGAGGGGTATACATCTACTACCAGTAATCTTGAGAATTCCTCATATTCTCGATCAGAAATTCCTCCTCATTGAAAGGAGCTGACCCGTGAAGGGCCAGCTCCTCTTTTTTTATTCTTTTGCATATTCATTAAAGAATGCTTCGAAATCTTCCTTCGACTGTTCCCCGACGAGCCTTGCTTCTTCTTTTCCGTTCTTGAACTGGACAAGGGTCGGAGTTGCTTCGATATTGTAATCATTCCAACCTTGCTGGAATTCCAATAGATTATATTGAACCATGTCGACATCCATATCCTTGGCCAATGGAGCAAGGGTTGGAGTGGTGCGTTTGCAATGCACGCAATCGGAAGCATAGAAGTACACGGTCACATCTTCTTTGTTATCGAGTTTTTCTTTCAAATCATCGGGCAGGATGACGTTTTGATAGTTCGGGTCGTCGAGGAGATCCACTGTCGCAGGTTTTAGTTTATCTTTCTTGAACATATTTCCTTCGGCTTTCTGACTGTTTTGCATGCTTGTAATGATAGCGATCCCTCCGAAGAGTAGAACGATGACGGCAAGAAAAATGATGACTTTCTTCAATTAGTGATCCTCCTTCAGTGTTTTCAGAACCAGCAGGCTCATGATGAAAATGATGATGAATCCAGTTAATGCAAGGAATGGAATCGTGACGAATCCCATCCAGTTGATGTATTCACCCGTGCACGGTACCCTGCCGCAGGCCGGGGCACTATCGGACAGGAAGCTTACTTTTTGAATTGAATAGTGATAAAGGGAAACCAGTGTACCGATGCCGGATAAAATCATGGAATATAATGCCATTTTGAAGTCTTTCCGTACATAGGCAATCCCGAGTATGATCACCATGGGATACATGAGGATCCGTTGATACCAGCAAAGCTCACACGGCTCGTACTTCATGATTTCAGAGAAGTACAAACTGCCTAGCATGGCAATCAGGGAAGTGGCCCATGCGGTGAAGAATAGAGAATCCGCTTTTTTATTCATCCCTTTCTCCTTTCTTCAAGTATTCTATCAAATTATAGTATGGGTTTATTATAAATGTAAAATGCGAAATTTTTGTGTGGGATGATAAAAAAATCATGTCAATTACATGAATGATCGCATTATGCATATGCAGTAAGGTATTTTTCTTCTCCTTCAATCATGGTATTTGATAGAATAAACATGAAGTTCGTTTAAAACGAGCAGGATATGTGGTATATAGGAAAGATGAAGAAGGAGTCGATCATGAATGGCAGAAAAGCTCGATTTATCCCAATTTGAGAAGAAAATGATTATCCGTCCCATGGAGTACGGAGACATTGAACATATCATCAAGATGCAGGAGGTCTGCTTCCCAGGCATGGATCCGTGGAAAGTGGAACATCTAGAAAGCCATCTGGATATCTTCCAGGAAGGGCAGCTTGTTGCGGTACTCGATGGAGAAATCATCGGTTCCTGCTCAAGTCTCATCATCAACTTCGATGAGTACGACGACCGTCATACATGGGACGACGTGACGGACAACGGGTACATCACAAACCATAACCCGGAAGGTTATAACCTTTATGGAATCGAGGTCATGGTTCATCCTGAATATCGACGGATGAAGGTCGGTCACCGTTTGTACGAGGCAAGGAAGGAGCTTGCACGTCAGTTGAATCTGAAGAGTATCATCATCGGGGGGCGCATCCCGAACTTCTATAAGCACTCGGATGAAATGTCCCCGAGGGATTACGTAGATGCGGTCAGCCTCCATAAAATCTACGACCCGGTGCTTTCCTTCCAGCTTCTGAACGGGTTCACCCTCATGCGGATCAACCCTAATTATCTTCCGGATGACAAGCGTTCGCAGAAGTATGCCACCCTCATGGAATGGAACAACGTAGACTATCGTCCGTTGAGTAAGCGACACTTCAAGACGAGCCATCCGGTCAGGATCTGTGTGGTCCAATACATGATGAGGAAGATTTCATCCTTTGAAGAGTTTGCCAACCAGGTTGAATACTTTACCGATGTAGCAAGCGATGCAAAGTCTGATTTTGTCGTCTTCCCTGAAATCTTCACTACGGAGTTGATGTCATTCCTGAACATCAAGTCCCCGAGTCTTGCCGTCCGGAAGCTTACAGATTTTACTGAGGAGTATATTGAACTCTTCACGGATCTTGCGGTACGCTATAATGTGAACATCATCGGAGGATCCCACTTCGTGAAAGAAGAGAATGATGAAATATACAATATCGCTTACCTTTTCAGACGCGATGGAACAATTGAAAAGCAATACAAGATCCATATCACACCGAATGAGCGCAAATGGTGGGGAATCAGTGCTGGTGACACGGTGCGTGTATTCGATACGGACTGTGGCAAGATCGCCATCCAGATCTGTTACGATATTGAATTCCCCGAGCTTGCCAGGATCGCGACGGATAAAGGGGCCAAGATCATCTTCACCCCGTTCTGTACCGAAGACCGTCAAGGATACCTCAGGGTGCGCTACTGTTCACAGGCACGTGCGGTTGAGAACCAGATCTATACCGTCATTTCCGGTACGGTCGGCAATCTTCCACAAACGGAAAACATGGATATCCAATACGCCCAGTCCGGCATCTTCGCTCCATCCGATTTCGAATTTGCACGTGACGGGATCGTAGGTGAAACCAACCCGAACATCGAGATGGTCATGATTGGGGATGTGGACCTCGAAGTCCTTCGCCGCCAGCGGCAATCAGGAACGGTCCGTCAGCTGAAAGACCGCCGTCATGATGTGTACGGTATCTCTTATAAAAAATGAATGATCGAGGCTGAGACAAACATGTTTTAGTCATAGTAAAACCCGAATCCTTTGCCTACGATAAAGCAAATGAATCGGGTTTTAAATTCGTTTAATGAACATTCAAATTTCATCGTTTCCAGCGGTTGATCGGAGTGCAAGACGAAGACTCCAGCGGGAAGAGTAGCTGATGTGAGACCCCGCAGGCGTGCCGAGGAGGCTCACGGGCTACCCGCGGAAAGCGAAGTCTTGCACGGAGATCATGAGCGGTAGTAAGATCCTATACTGATCGTGTTCGGCTTTAATGGTGCCTTTTTTAGTTTTGCTCCACCCTCTTCCATCGTGTAGGATCTTATCATAATAAAAAAGGCATCAGCTCATAGACTTTTTGAAAAATATCCCACTGAACCGGGCCGAAAGTATGCTACTATAGAAAAGCAAACCCTGCTCCTCCATTTAAGGAGGATTTACGGGTGAAGGGCTAGAATAATACAAACACAAAGCCTATTAGGAGGGGATTCAGATGAGTTGGAAAGCAGCATGGGAAAAGTGGAGTGGATTCTCTGGACTGGATGAAGAGATGGGGAATGCCCTTCTTTCGATTAATGATGATGAGAAGGCCCTCGAAGATGCGTTCTATAAAGACCTTGAGTTCGGTACAGGGGGCATGCGAGGGGAAATAGGCCCGGGAACGAACCGGATGAATGTCTACACTGTCAGGAAAGCGTCTGAAGGACTTGCCCGTTACATAGAAGATCAAGGAGAGGAAGCCAAGGGGCGCGGTGTGGTGATCGCCTATGATTCACGGCATAAGTCGCCTGAATTCGCCATGGAGTCTGCCAAGACCTTGGCGACTCACGGAATCCAGACATATGTGTTCGATGAATTGGCTCCGACACCGGAGTTATCTTTTGCCCTCAGGACGCTGAATGCTTTCTCGGGAATCGTCGTCACGGCGAGTCATAATCCCCCTGAATATAATGGCTACAAAGTATATGGCGAAGACGGAGCCCAGCTTCCGCCTCTTGAAGCAGATGAAGTGATCAGAAGGGTCAATGAAGTAGAGGATGAGCTAGTGATCAAGGTGCTTCCTGAAGAAGAATTGAAGCAAAAAGGTCTGATCAAGATGATCGGGGATGAAATTGATCAATCTTACCTTGAGCATCTTCTTACGATTTCGGAAAAACCACAGATCGCTACGGAAGTCGATCTCAAGATCGTCTTCACCCCCCTTCATGGAACCGGTCTGAAAATGGCAGAACGCGGCCTTAAGGCCCTAGGCTACCAGCATGTCCATATCGTAAAGGAGCAGGCTGTTCCGGATCCGGAATTTACGACGGTTGCTTCGCCTAATCCGGAAGAAAGGAAAGCCTTTGAATATGCCATCCGTCTAGGGAAAGAGATCGATGCTGATATCCTGATCGCCACCGACCCCGATGCTGATCGCTTGGGAGTCGCAGTGAAAGGTGGAGGCGGGGAATATATCCTCCTTACGGGTAATCAGACTGGCGCGATCCTGATGGACTATGTACTGGCAAGGAAGCAGGAGAAGAATCAGCTCCCTGCGAACGGAAGGGTATTCAAAACGATCGTAACGTCCGAACTTGGGCGGAAGGTAGCCGAGCACTACGGCGCTTCTGTCGAGGATGTCTTGACGGGTTTCAAGTTCATCGGCGAAAAGATCAAAGCATACGAACAATCGGGTGAACATACCTTCCTCTTCGGATATGAAGAAAGCTACGGGTATTTGATCGGTGATTTTGCCCGCGATAAAGATGCCATCCAGGCCGTCCTCATGGCAGCGGAAGCAGCGGCCTACTACAAGGCGCAGGGACAAACGCTCCAAGATGTACTGAATGAACTGTATGAGCGTCACGGGTATTACCAGGAGGGACTGCAAAGCATGACCCTTAAAGGGAAAGAGGGAGCCGAACAGATCCAGGGTATCCTCAAGGATTTCCGTGCTGATCCCCTTAAGGAAATTGCAGGAAGAAAGGTAGTCACTGCTGAAGATTATGCGAGCGGTGAGAGGACCAATCTCCTGACAGGTGAAAAAGAAACCATCGATCTCCCTTCTTCAAATGTGTTGAAGTATTTCTTGGATAATGGATCATGGGTATGTCTCCGTCCATCGGGGACCGAACCGAAAATCAAGTTTTATTTCAGCGTGGTCGGTGAGACAAAGCAGGAGAGCGACGAATTGCTGCATGTCATCCAGGAAGACTTCATGGTGAACGTTGAAGGGAAGATGCAAGCGAAAGCAGGGAAGGCTTGATGCCTTCCTTCTTTTTTTGTGGAAAGTCAGACAAAAGTCGTAGCGGGCATGGGACCTTCAGCGAATGCTCATGGGCTGAAAGGAGTTATACTAGAGAGGAGAAGAAAGGACGAATACGATGAACGAAGGATCAAATATCGAGCTTTTAAAAGAAATTGCCGAATTGTTGAACACCGAGACTGAGATGGAGTCCATGATGAGCGAGGCGTTGAATAAGTTGATCAACGGGACGGTATTCACGAGCGGATGGATCTTTTTCATTGATGATCAAGGGAAACATGAGATGGTCTCTCAACAGAACCTTCCCGCATCTTTGACAGAGCGGGGCTGTGAACGTATGAAAGAAGGCGGTTGCTGGTGCGTCAACCGGTTCATCAAAGGGAAGCTTACCAAGGCGACGAATATCATTGAATGCCTGCGAATTGAAAAAGCAATCGAAGAAGATCCCAATGCGACAAACGATATCCTTTATCATGCAACGGTTCCCCTTCAGTCCGGGCAGGAATCGTTTGGTTTATTGAATATGGCAGCACCCCATAAGACCCATTACTCCCATGAGGAGCTAGCTCTATTGGAGTCGGTCGCTTTCCAAATCGGTTCCGCGATCAAGAGGATCACGTTGACAAAGAAAGAGCAGGAACTTGCCCTGATCGGCGAAAGGAACCGGTTGGCAAGGGACCTCCATGATTCCGTGAATCAGCTCCTCTTTTCCCTCACATTGACGGCAAGGGGCGGTTCGGCTATGACGGATGATCAGGATGTCAAGGATACGTTCCAGACGATCCAGGGCATGGCGCAGGAAGCCCTGTCAGAAATGAGGGCATTGATCTGGCAATTGAAGCCTCACGGACTTGAGAATGGACTTGTCCAAGCGGTCAGGGGCTATGCGGATATGCTCGGGCTGAAGTTAGATACGGAGATTCAGGGTCTGGCATGTTTGGACTCCAAATATGAAGAAGCGCTTTGGAGGGTAAGCCAGGAAGCACTGAATAATTGCAAGAAGCATGCAGGTGTCCAGTCAGTGCGATACCGGTTGACGAGATTGCCAGAACTTGTGGAGCTGAACATCGAGGATTGTGGCTATGGTTTCCATTACGATCCATCCAATTCCCTGCCGTCCGTGGGCCTTCAGGGAATGAAGGAGCGGATCAAGGCGGTCGGGGGCAGCCTCACAATCGATTCAGAACTCGGAAAGGGTACGGTCCTCTCCGTGAAGATACCATGTTAGGAGGTAGAAGGGATTGATCAAGATATTGATTGTTGATGATCACCACGTTGTCAGGAGAGGGCTTGCCTTCTTCTTGAAAACGCAGAAGGATATGGACATCATCGGAGAAGCGAAAAACGGGAAGGAAGCTGTTGAAATGGCATCAGCCCTTGATCCAGATATCATCCTCATGGATCTAATGATGCCGGAGATGGATGGAATCGAAGCAACTAGAAGAATCAAGGCTGTCCACCCTGGAATACAGATCATGATGCTCACGAGCTTTTCTGATCAGGACCAGGTTGTTCCCGCCATCGAAGCAGGGGCAGGAGGATATCAACTCAAGGATATTGAGCCTGATGAGCTGGTCAAAAGCATCAGAAAGCTCTTATCCGGAGAAAATTCCCTTCATCCGAAAGCAACGAACCATCTTTTGACTAGAATCACCAAAAAAGAACCGCCCAATAAAATCCATGAGCTCACAAGAAGGGAATCAGAGGTGCTCAAGGAACTGACCAAAGGGAAGAGCAATAAAGAAATCGCCTCGAGCCTGTTTATCACAGAGAAGACGGTGAAGACCCATATCTCCAATATCTTCTCTAAGCTTGAGGTGACCGACAGGACGCAGGCAGCCCTCTACGCCGTTAAAAATCAGCTTGCATGGAAGGATGAATGAATTTTGAATATCACAGTCATCAACGGAACACCCCGGAAACATGGAAGGACAGGCATCGTTGCCCGTTACATAGCAAAACAATACGGATGTAGCATGATCGACCTCAGTGACGGAACCATCCCACTTTACACCGGTGATCGAGAGCAGTCCGAGCTTGAAGCGATACGGTCGTTGAAGCAGGAGGTCCAGGAGGCGGATGCTGTCATCCTTTGCTCTCCCGAATATCACAGCGGAATGAGCGGTGCCCTCAAGAACGCCATGGACTTCATGGGTAGCGATCAATTCGCCCATAAGCCCGTCGCCATCATCGCATGTGCAGGTGGTGGGAAGGGGGGAATCAACTGTCTGACGAATCTCCGAACTGTGAGCAGGGGCGTGTATGCCAACGTTATTCCGAAGCAACTGGTTCTGGATCCTCACTGTTTTGACCGTGAAAAGGATACGCTTTTACCAGATTCTGAAGTATTGGTAAAAGACATGATGCAGGAACTGAAGGTTTATGCAGAGGTTCATGTATCCATCCGTGAGAAGCTCATTAAGCCTTAAAGAAAAAACCGGCCCGTAGTGTCAGGCCGGCCGGTGGAATTCCCTTATTTACATTTTGACAACATCGACTTCGAGTGGTTGCTCTTCACTGTAGGTGATGTTGGCATGTTCGATATAGCGTAAAAGCGTATACAGGTTGCGTTCGACAACCGTATAGTCGTGCGAAAAGTGATAGGCATGCAGGAAATGTTCGATCCTCTTTGAGAGAAGATCATCCTTCGACCTCACCATCAAGATCAGGAGGTTATCCCATTCCGATCGGTGAGTGTAGTACAACGCCCTGTCGTAGTCCACTTTATCCACTCCGGTTCCCTCCTTCTGAAGGGGTACTGTTAGTGTATGGAGAGATGCAAGGAACTTCCTCAGCAAAACTTGGCACTGTGGATTCTTCTGGTTCTCCTTATATTGGGTGAATAAAGATCCCTTCCTACCCTCATTCTAAAGGGAAAAGGAACAAGAGGTGAAACACATGAAGAAGCCCTTTCTCATCCTATGCCTTCTGTCTCTTCTGCTTCCAAGCGTAGCCCATGCAACAGAAGTGGATTATAAAAAGTTCGGCAGGATCGCAACTGTCGTCGTCAAAGAAGACTACCCGGGTCAGTCCGTCAAAGATTATCTTTACTTGGGCAGGAAGCAGCTGACGAATGAAAAGGTGTCCGATACATTCGAGTTCACCGTACAGGAAAATAACAGGGACAAAAGGGTATTGATCATCATCGTACATGACCTTACAAATGAGAAAACGCTGAACATCACGGTGCATGAATGAAATTCCTCCCATTTCGGGAGGTTTTTTTTACGTCTCCTAATAGGTATTCAGGAAAAATAATCCTGCTTTGAGAATAGAATGTATGATATAATGGTCGTTATCAATGAAAAGAAGGGAGATTGGCAATCCGATGTGAGTTCAGCTTTTTTTCTAGCCTGAAAATTGAATAATGGGAGGAAAAAAGATGAAATCCATCGCATTTCGACATCTCTGGTTCGGTCAGGCGTTAGCCAATCTTGGCGACGTCTTATATATTGTGGGACTGATTTCGGCCGTCTATACCATGACGGGTTCGGCCGTTTATATGACTGCTGTTCCACTGATCATCACCTTTTCACGTTTCGTCAGTTCAGTGGTGGCACCGCTCCTCATGAACAGAACGACACTCAGGGCATTGCTTGCCTGGTCGCAGGCTGCAAAGACTGCTTTGTTGTTCATTGTTCTGTTCGCGCTCCAAAGTCTTTCCGTTTGGCCGTTGCTTATGCTGGGTGCAGGGATCGCCTTCCTTGATGGTTGGGCCCTACCGGCGCGGAATGCATTCGTTCCCTATCTTGTTAAAAGGGAAGAGTTGATGGGGGCAAACGGTTTTTTATCCACCGTCGATCAGATCATCCAGTTCTCTAGTTGGGCCCTTGGGGGAGTGTTGCTCTCGCTTATCGGGGTTGATTATCTCTTTGTCACCGTGTTCATTCTGTTCCTTGTCAGTACGGTCTATATGTTCCGGCTCCCTGCAGCCCTGAGGACCAACCTGGAAGAACGAAAATCATGGTGGGCGCAGCTCGGTGAAGGCTGGGTTCTGGTGAAAGAGAAAAGAGGGCTTGTATCAGTGTTTTGTGTGTATGCCCTTGAGTCCATCGCCGCCACCGTGTGGATCGCGGCTGTTCTCTACCTGTATGTCGATCGCCAGCTTGGTAAGGGGGAAGAATGGTGGGGATTCATCAACAGCGCCTTCTTTATCGGTCTGCTTCTTGCATCCATCGTCATCTTCCGCTATCACGGGCTGTTCAGCAGAAAGCGGGCATCGATTCTTCCACTGACCATCATTATGACATCGGTCATCACCCTTTTCTTTGCCTGGAATGAACTGGCCATTTTGGCCCTCGTCCTTTCTCTGTTGTTCGGTTTATTCGATCAGCTGAAAACGATCATACTCCAGACGTATCTTCAGGAGAGTGCACCACCAGATGAATTGGGCAAAATCTATGCAGCCCAGGGAACGTTGACGACCTTGCTGTTCGGTCTTTCTTCCGCAGGTGCAGGTTTACTCGTGGAGAAATGGTCGATACCGGCGGTCTTCACTGTCTCAGGCATCCTTCTTGCTCTTTCAATCATTCCGATGACGGTATTCTTGAAGGATGAATAAGCTTCACCCACGTGTCGTGTCGGCACGTGGTTTTTTCGTCTGTCAGAGGTCAATTGCTCCCAGTTCCTTTCATCAAATGGCCGACCTTATCATACAGTTAGATAAGAGTGATATTAAGGGGGATGGCGATGAATTTAGAGGAACAGCGACAGTTGCAGTATGCAATCGCTGAAATTACCGAGATTGCTTCTGGATTTGGATTGGACTTTTACCCAATGAGATACGAAATTTGTCCTGCCGACATCATTTATACATTCGGTGCTTACGGGATGCCGACCCGTTTCTCCCATTGGAGCTTCGGCAAGCAGTTCCATAAAATGAAGCTTCAGTATGATCTGGGGCTGAGCAAAATTTATGAGTTAGTCATCAATTCGGATCCATGCTATGCCTTCCTGCTCGATTCGAATGCTTTGATACAGAATAAATTGATTGTCGCTCATGTGCTTGCACACTGTGATTTCTTCAAGAACAATGTGAGGTTCCGAAACACGAAGCGGGATATGGTCGAGAGCATGTCGGCGACGGCGGAGCGCGTGAGACAGTATGAAATCGAACACGGGAAGCAGGAGGTCGAGAACTTCCTTGATGCAGTTCTTGCAGTGGATGAACATATCGATCCTTCCCTTATGCGGCCAAATCTTTCATGGACGATGGATGATGTGGAATGGGTAGAGGAAGAATCGGCCCCTGTCACACCCTACGATGATCTTTGGTCCCTGGATGAAAAGCCAAAAAAGATCCAGACGAAAAAGGTGAAAAAGAAATTCCCGCCTCAACCCGAAAAGGATATCCTGCTCTTCATTGAACAGTACAGCCGTGAGCTTACCGATTGGCAGCGTGATATCTTGACGATGATGAGGGAGGAGATGCTCTACTTCTGGCCACAGCTCGAAACGAAAATCATGAATGAGGGCTGGGCTTCCTATTGGCATCAGCGCATCATCAGGGAAATGGACCTCACATCGGGTGAATCCATCGAGTTTGCCAAGTTGAATGCAGGGGTCGTCCAGCCGTCACGGACTCAGATCAACCCTTATTACCTCGGCTTAAAGATCTTTGAAGATATCGAGGACCGCTATGATCATCCGACAGAGGAGATGAAGAAGCGGGGTGTGAAGGAAAACTCGGGAAGGGAAAAAATGTTTGAGGTGAGGGAGATCGAATCCGACATCTCATTCCTGAGGAATTACCTTACGAAAGACCTCGTGACAAGGGAGGATATGTATCTCTTCCAAAAGCAGGGTAAGGACTACAAGATCGTAGACAAAGAGTGGACCCATGTAAGGGATCAGCTTGTCGGGATGAGGGTGAACGGTGGATTCCCATACATCACAGTCGATGACGGAGATTATATGAAGAGCGGCGAGCTGTACCTGAAGCACTGGTTTGAGGACGTGGAACTCGATATTAAATATTTGGAGAAAGTCCTTCCCTATCTTCATCAGCTTTGGGGAAGACCGGTCCATATGGAAACCCGGGTGGAAGGAAGGAATATGCAGTTCACCTATGATGGTCGGAGCGTACAGAGAAAATACCTATAAGAGATTGGGACAAAACAAAAAAGATCATGACGAACAATATCAGTATGGCTTCTTTATACCGCTCATGATTTCCGTGCAAGACTTCGCTTTCCGCAGGTAGCCCGTGAGCCTCCTCGGCAAGCCTGCGGGGTCTCACATCCGCTACTTTTCCCGCAGGAGTCTTCGTCTTGCATTCCAATCAACCGCTAGGAACAAATAAATAGTAATGGTCATGAAACAAATCAAAACCCGAACTATCTCAGGCAAGATAGTTCGGGTTTTACTATAACTAAAACACTCTTGTCCCAGCCTCTTATTCCATATCATCATGCACAGACCGACCTGGATTTTTGTTCTAAAACCATGTCCTCCTTTATAAAATGAATCAAGGAGGCGATTGTATGGCTGAAGTCGAAGTATTCATTGGAGACCTGGAAGATCCTGCTTTTCAGTATGAAGGCGGTGATTGGAATCATAATTATCCGAAAAGGATCAGTCCGTTTCTTCCTGATGGATCCGATCTTTTCTACAAGATCCTGGATGGTATTTACAAAAAAGAGTTGGTGGGAAGACAAACGGATTGGGGAAGCCACACGTGCCTGCTCTATCCTTATGAAATGATCCAGGTGCTGTCAGGCCATTACGCCCACAGGAGAAAAGGGGAAGATGTAGAAAGACTGTTCAGGATGATACTGGATCTTGATCCGGGAATCCAATACGGGCTGGTAGCCTGTGAAATGGGGTAAGGTGAATCTTTTCACCCAGTGGAAAATCAACCTCTAATAAGTTCGGAGAAATGAAGGGATATTTTACTCCACCAATCCATATTGCTTGGTTTGAAACCTTCCATAATTGGGGTATACACCTCAATTGGAGGGGTTGAAAATGTTACACCAAGAAAATGAACTAAGTACAATCAAAAATTCAAAAAAAGACTTCTACATTCAACAGCTCTTACGAATTGGAGTTTATAAATATAAAGATAAACAGCTGTATGAATTGCCAATGGGAGAGCTTCAGGAAGTGTATCTCGACTTCTATGTAGCTCCTGATAATATTAGGAGGAAATAAAAATGACGATCTGTAGAGATCGTCATTTTTATTTTGGTTTTTCGTCTTATGCTTGTCGGGTCAGAACGAGCCCCCTCCGCTTTTCTTCTTGTCTAGCTCCGGGGCTTGAGGCTCGAGGTCATAAGCCAAGCCACCCAAAAAGGCAAAGAACGCCTTTCTGGATGGCTCGACTTATGCTTGTCGCCTCAGAACGAGCCCCCATCCGCTTTTCTTCTTGCCTAGCTCCGGCGGGTTGACCCTCGAGGTCATAAGTTAAGAACCCCAAAAGGCAAAGAGGGCCTTTCAGGGTTCTCGTCTTATGCTTGTCGGGTCAGAGCAACCCGTCTCCGCTTTTCTTTATGTCCAGCTCCGGGGGCTTGAGGCTCGAGGTCATAAGCCAAGCCACCCAAAAAGGCAAAGAACGCCTTTCCGGGTGGCTCGTCTTATGCTTGTCGCCTCAGAACTAGCCCCCTCCGCTTTTCTTAAGGTACTTCGTGGCCCATTGAGGCGTGGAGGATTTCGAACCACTGGTCGTGGTTTAAGGTGATGTTCAGTGAGTTGATGGCTGATTGGATTCGTTCTTTTTTGCCCGAACCGACGATCGGCATGATGCGGGCAGGATGGGTGAGAAGCCAAGCATAAAGGATTTCGTCGATTCCGTTGGCGTCTGTTTCGCCCTGTACTTTTTCAAGTGCAGCACGCAGGCGGTCGGCTTTTTCATCGCCTTGCTTGAAGATGGCTCCTCCAGCAAGAGGTGACCAGGCCATTGGCGGCACCTTCTTCTCCTGACAAAGGTTCAACGTGCCGTCTTCGATGTTTTCAAGCTCGTAAGCAGATAGTTCAATCTGGTTAGTCACGAGAGGGAACGGAAGATGTGCCTGCAACATGGACCACTGGTGATGTTTGAAATTCGAGACACCGAAATGTTTGACCTTACCGGCGTCTTTTAACTGAGTGAAGGCGTCTGCTACTTGTTCCGGATCCATGAATGGATCGGGACGGTGAATCAACAGGACATCGATATAGTCAGTTGACAGGTTCTTGAGTGACTGATCCACAGATTCAAGGATATGGGATTTAGACGTATTGTAATGGTGGGTACGATGCTGCGGTCGTTGTTCGGAAGGAATGACGATTCCGCATTTAGTGACGATCTCCATGTGGTCCCGCAAAGAAGGCTTCAGTGAAAGGGCCTCTCCGAACAGCTCTTCACATTTGTACGAACCGTATAGATCTGCGTGATCAAATGTCGTAATGCCTTGTTCAAGATCATGCTCGATCAATGAAAGGGTTTCTTCTTTTGTATAATCCCAGTCTGCAAGTCTCCAGAAACCATGGATGATCCTTGAGAAACTTAGGTCTTCTGTGATTTTGATTCTTTCCATCGCGCATTCCTCATTTCATGCAATTGGTATGTATGGTGGTTAGACAGTCATACTAATGAATATCTTACTACACAGACGGGTGGAACACGAAATGCTAGACTTTTTTACCGCATTTTTTTCTGAAGAAGATGCAGAAGAGTTCAAGGTGAAAAAGATAAGTGGAAGCGTGTGGGCTGCTCATGGTCCCGAGGGCATCTTTTATATCAAGCGGAGGACGCAGATGAAGTTGGAAGAGAAGCTCACCTCCTATCTTCATGAGCGGTCCATCCGGGTGGAGATGCCTCATCCCGCAAGGCATGGAGGAAACATGTTCTGGGCGGATGGATGCGGGTACGCCTTATACGCATGCATTCCCGGAATCCGACCGGGATGGGAAGTTCCGATCATGTCAGCTGTCGGAAACACGTTGGCCAAGCTTCATTCAAGTTTCATGCACTTTCCGTTCGAAGGAGTCAAATCGTGGGATATTTCCCTTCATACGTGGGAGTGGATCCTTCAATGCAGCCATTCTCCTGTTGCCAAGTGGGCGCGGTCCGTTGTGAAGCATTTTTGCAGTTTGGACCTTGAAGGAGGAAAGCAGCTGGTGCACGGTGATGTTCACCCCGGGAATCTCCTTGTCGATGAAGAAGGGAGTGTTGGCATCATCGACTTTCAGCGGCTCCGTGTTGCCAACCGCATGGCTGACATTGCCTATTTCTGCGCACACCTCATCATTCATAACGGTATATCATGGCCGTTGATCACCGCATTCTTAAAGGGGTACGGTGCTGAGTCAACATTCAGGGAGGGAGACGGCGCACGATTCATGCATCATCTTACCATGTTCATCGTTCAATATACCTTTTATCTACGTAGGGAACCCTTCGTTGCATTTTCCCAGCTCATAGAGGTATCCGAAGCGGTTGAAGATCTGATGTCCCCCTCAAGAAATGCTTGAAAACCATAAGATACTATGGCAAAGTAGGAATGAAAGATAACGCCCGATATCGTGATTATTGTAGGGGGACCGGTGTGGCCGGTTGAGAGTGCATCCATCAGATGCTGACCCTTTGAACCTGAACTGGCTCATACCAGCGTAGGAAACAGATCGTAGACAGAATTCTTGTTTAATGATGCGTCCTAGGCTCATGAGCCTCGGGCGTTTTTTTTCTGTACATATTTTGTGAAGGGGCGTATGCATCTTGAGAAAATGGCTCATGGTCGTAAGTTCAATCCTTCTGCTGACTGCTTGCAGTGCAGGAGGAGCTGAAAAAGACAAGCTCAAAAAGGTATCGGTCGTCCTTGATTGGACTCCGAATACGAACCATACCGGTTTGTATGTGGCAAAAGAAAAAGGATATTTTGAAAAGCAAGGACTGGATGTCGACATCATCATGCCAGGAGAGGCTGGTGCTGACCAACTGGTGGCATCGGGAAAGGCGGACTTTGGTGTAGGGTATCAGGAAGGTGTCACACAGGCAAGGGTACAGGATGTACCGATCGTCTCGATTGCGGCCATCATCCAGCATAATACATCCGGATTCGCAGCACCGAAAGACAAAGGGATCACCAAGCCTGAAGATTTCGAAGGCAAGACCTACGGTGGATGGGGTTCTCCCGTAGAGGAAGCGGTCATGGGCTCGATCATGAAACAGGAAGGAGCCGACGTGAAGAAGGTCAACTTCGTGAATATGGGGGACACAGACTTCTTTACGGCTGTAAAAAGGGATATCGACTTTGCCTGGATCTTTTATGGCTGGACGGGAATCGAAGCCGAACTCCGGGGGGAAGAACTTGATATGATGTATGTCAAAGATTACTCGGATAAACTTGATTACTATACTCCTGTCCTCACGACGAACGAATCCCACATAAAGGATGACCCTGACACGGTCAAAGCATTCCTGAAGGCAGCAACGGAAGGATATGAGTACAGTGTCGAGCATCCGGATGAAGCAGGCAAGATCCTTCTGAAAGAAGCACCCGACCTTGATGAAGAGCTCGTCATGAAAAGCCAAGAATGGCTTGCACCGAAATACAAAGACGATGCGGATAGATGGGGAGAGCAGAAAGCGGAAGTATGGAAGAACTACGCTGATTGGATGTTCGATAATGGACTTCTCGAAAAGAAACTTGATAGTCAAAAAGCATACACAAATGAATTTTTACCTGGAGAGTGAGCATAAATGGCAAATGCATTGGTCAGTATTCAAATCATCCCGAAAACGAAGAATGGTGAAGATGTCATCCCTTATGTGGACGACGCGATCGCAGTCATAGAAGAATCGGGAGTGAACTATGAAGTGAATCCTTTAGAAACGACAATGGAAGGTGAACTCAGCGAGTTGTTCAAGATCGTGGAGCGCATGAATGAGAAGATGATCGCAAGGGGAAGCGTGAATGTCATCTCTCAGATCAAGGTTCTCTATCAGCCTCAAGGAATCGAAATGACGGATCTTACCGGTAAATACCGTTCATGATGAACGGAATCAGGAAGGGATGGCGGCCGGTTTCGGCCCTCATCCTTTTATTCATCTTCTGGCAGGTGGCGGTAACGGTGTTCACCATCCCCCAATGGCTGCTGCCATCCCCTATGAAGGTCATTTCCGAAGGCTTGTCTTCCTGGGACTCCTTCCACATCCATCTTACTTCGACAGTCGGGCTCTCCGTTTCCGGGTTCTTGATCGGATGTGCGGCGGGGATCGCTGTGGCTGTCACACTGCATCTTCTTCCAGGGGTGAGGGAGGCAGTCTATCCGCTGATGATCTTATCGCAAAACGTCCCCATCATCGTCCTTGCACCTCTACTGGTCATATGGTTCGGTTTTGGCCTGCTGCCTAAATTCCTGGTGATCACGCTTGTGTGCTTCTTTCCGATAGCAGTCTCCACCATGGACGGGTTCAGGCAGACGCGACGCCATTATATTCACTATATGAAAATGGCTGGGGCCACCAAGGGGCAGATCTTCAGGAAGGTGGAGTGGCCCCATGCCCTTCCATCCATCTTCTCAGGTCTGAAGATTGCGGCTACATACAGCGTCATGGGAGCTGTCATTTCTGAGTGGCTTGGGTCTCAGAAGGGAATCGGTGTCTATATGACGCTTGCTTCCTCGGCATTCAGGACCGATCGTGTATTTGTGGCGATCTTCGCCATCATGATCTTGAGCTTGTTGTTTTTCACGTTCATCGTCCTACTGGAGAGATGGTGTGTGAAAGGGAAGAAGGAGGAGTTGAAATGAGTCAGCTACACATCAAGTCTTTATCGAAGCAATTCGATCATCACCCTGTCCTTCGGGATCTATCCCTTCAGGTTGAAGAAGGGGAGTTCGTGTCCATCCTTGGCCCTTCAGGCAGCGGGAAAACTACACTCTTTCATTTGATCGGCGGGATGATGGAACCTGAAGAAGGCTCCATCATTCTCAACGGGAAGAATATCAACGGTAAGACCGGGTTCATCAGCTACATGCCGCAGGATCATGCGTTATTACCGTGGAGAACGGTTCTCGGAAATGTGATCCTGGGTCAGGAAATTCACGGGAGGAAAGACGAGGAACAGGCTAGAAAGTGGATCGGGCGTGCAGGACTTTCAGGTTATGAGGGGGCGTATCCCGATGAGCTCTCCGGTGGGATGAAGCAAAGGGTCGCTTTCATCAGGGCCTTGATGAGTCCGCAATCCCTGCTGTGCCTTGATGAGCCGTTCTCCAGTCTGGATGAGTTCATAAGGCTCGACATGCAAAAATGGCTCATGGATATCTGGGAAGAGGATAAGAGATCAGTTCTCTTCATCACCCATAACATTGACGAAGCCCTTTTCCTATCCGACCGGATTATTGTTTTATCAGGTAAACCGTCAAGCGTACAGAAGGAATTCCGGGTGCCCTATCTACGCCCAAGGGATGAACAAATTATTTTAAGCGCGGAATTCCTCGAGTACAAAAAAGAAATCTTCCGGGAGTTGACGAAGTATGTTCAACATGATTGATGCACACATCCACTGGGATGCCTATTCTCCCGGGAAACGCACGGGAATCCTTGATTCTCTCGATACACATGGGATTAGAGCGATGATTGCCGTGTCGATGAACTTGAAGTCGAGCCGGGAGACGCTGGATCTCTCCGTGATGGACAGCCGGGTGAAAGCGGCAGCCGGGTTTCATCCGGAACAGGAGCTGCCTTTCGAGGAAGAAATTGAGGAATTATTCACCTTCCTCGATCAGCATGCCAGCTCACTGGTGGCTGTGGGGGAGGTGGGTCTTCCTTATTACAGGATGCAGGATGATGTCGATCTTGAGCTCAAACCTTATGAAGAATTACTGGAGAGGTTCATTGTGAAAGCGAAGGCCCTTAAAAAGCCTATTGTGCTCCACTGCATCTACGAGCATGCCGACATTGCTTCCGATCTGTTGGAACGTCATTCTGTCGAGAAGGCGCACTTCCATTGGTTTAAAGGGGACGAAGCGATTCTTGAGAGGGTGCTCTCCAATGGATATAAAGTATCGGTCACACCGGATGTGATGTATGAAGATGGAATTCAAAAGATCGTGCAAAAATCTCCGCTTGATGCCATCATGGTGGAAACCGACGGCCCCTGGCCGTTTGAAGGGCCATTTAAAGGGCAGATGACCCACCCCGGTATGATGGGCCGGACCATCAAGTGCATCGCTTCAATGAAAAATATGGACGAAAGCGAAGCTGCCGAGAGGATTTTCACCCAAACAAAACGATTTTACGGGCTCTCCATTTGAATGGAGAGCTTTTTTGGCATAAGCAGGTATTACCAACATATTTGATCCCGGGTAGGAAAAAATGAAAAGGAATACGAAGGAAATGGGTGAACCCTATGGAAATCAAAAATCAGGATTCCGTCTATCAGGCGGGGGATGTTGTCTATGTGATCTACCGCAATCCCCATACTCAAAGTGTGGCGAATGTCCAGGCTGCAGCAGTGGTGAATGATCCGGACCATCCCGAAGAACTTGCTCTGTTCATGTACGAAACTTATTATCCTTTGACGAATGAAGTTGCAGTTTACGCATCGGAAGCAGATGCTGAAGCGGCCTACACACAATCATTCGGTCAGATGTAGGAGGACAAGATGCTGAAACCATTCATGCCCCAGCTGGTCTACTTTGAACCGGGCGCTCTAGAGTACCCCCTTGGGAAACAGCTTAAAGAGAAATTTGAGAAATTGAACGTGGAAATCCGCTACACCACTTCCCACAACCAGGTGCGGAATTTGCCGGGGGATAACCACTTCCAAAAATACAGGATCGCAAAATCCACCTTGGTAGTCGGGGTAAGGAAGACCCTGAAGTTCGACACCTCGAAACCTTCCGCAGAATATGCGATCCCATTTGCCACAGGGTGTATGGGGCACTGCCATTATTGCTATCTTCAAACGACGATGGGGAGCAAACCGTATATCAGGACCTACGTGAATGTGGATGAGATCTTTGAAGCGGCTGATCAATATATCAAGGAGCGCACGCCTGAATTCACCCGTTTCGAGGCTGCCTGTACGTCCGATATCGTGGGTATTGACCATATTACGCATACACTGAAGCGTGCAATCGAGCACTTTGGGCAATCAGAACACGGTAAGCTGCGATTCGTGACGAAATTCCACCATGTGGATCACCTTCTGGATGCGAACCATAATGGGAAGACACGCTTCAGATTCAGCATCAACGCCGATTATGTGATCAAGAATTTTGAACCCGGTACATCGAGATTGGATCAACGAATCGAGGCCGCTGCGAAAGTAGCAGAAGCAGGGTACCCGCTAGGCTTCATCGTAGCGCCCATCTATCTTCACGAAGGATGGGAAGAAGGGTACAAAACCATGTTTGAACATCTTGAAGCCACTCTGCCCTCATCGGCTAAAAAAGATCTCACATTTGAGTTCATCCAGCATCGATTTACAAAGCCGGCTAAACGGGTGATCGAAAAAAATTACCCAATGACGAAACTTGAACTCAATGAAGAAGAACGTCGCTATAAGTGGGGGAAATATGGCATAGGAAAGTATATTTATCAGAAAGACGAAGAACAGGATATTAAAGATCATCTATACGGTTATATGGAAAAGGCTTTTCCTCAAGCAAAACTGGAATACTTCACATAAAAAATGAGATTGGGACAAAACAAAAAAGGTCATGACGAACAATATCAGTATGGCTTCATTATACCGCTCATGATTTCCGTGCAAGGCTTCGCTTTCCGCGGGTAGCCCGTGAGCCTCCTCGGCAAGCCTGCGGGGTCTCAGATCAGCTACTCTTCCCGCTGGAGTCTTCGTCTTGCACTCCAATCAACCGCTAGGAACAAATAAATAGTAATGGACATGAAACAAATCAAAAACCCGAACTATATCAGGCAAGATAGTTCGGGTTTTACTATGACTAAAACACTCTTGTCCCAGCCTCAATTCATTCGGATGGAAGGTAGAAGGGATTCAAGATCCCTGACCTTCATGGCAATCTCGTCACAGATTTCTTGGAAAAATACCCACTCCTCCAATTCGGAGGTGGAACGTTTTTCCGGGTTGGGGAGATTCCAATGGATGACTTTTTCGTCCCATTCTTCCGGGAACTTGATGGCGTCGTCCAATTCTTCGTCGTAGATCGTGACGATCAGGGAGGCACCAGCGAGTTCGTCAATTTGAATGGGGTCCCTTTTTAGGGTGTCTATATCAATGTTATATTCCTTCATGGCAAGGGTACTAAAGCTTATTTCATGGTGTTTTCTCGTTAATCCAGCACTTTTAAAAGCCCAGCCGGACATGTCAAGCCTTCCAGCCCAACCTTCAGCGATGGAGCTTCGATCCTGGCCAGGTGAAAGAAAGTAAACGGTATTTTTCATTCTATCATGTTCCTTTCTCGAATCATCATGCTGTTAGTATAGAATATACCCGATTAACCTAAATTTAATCATATCCGGTGTTTTGTATATTATTCCAATGATAAAAGGTATATTGGAATATTTTTGTGTGCATCCATCCGTGTATGGAAAGTCAATAGGGATAAGGATTTATTGGTTGTAATGACAGATGAAGTGATGGTGGATGGTCAATTATAGTAATTTAGTATAGTTTCTCCCAACATTGCATTTCCCTATGGAATGTTAAAGCGGTTTCAGATAATATGAGGTGGGGTAAAGAAATTAGAATTATCTTTAATTTATGTTTGGGAGGCAGAAAATGAAGCTGAATCTAACCGCAAAAATCATCATAGCCCTGATTCTGGGTGCAATTGTAGGATTGATATTAAACATCTTTGCAAAGGATCTGTTTAACATACTCGATCCTTACCTATTAACTCCGTTAGGGAAGATATTCCTTAACCTGATCAGCATGCTTGTCGTACCGATTGTATTCTTGTCCATCGTCCTTGGGACCGCGGGTCTGGGGGATCCGAAGAAACTCGGGCGAATCGGTTTGAAAACCGTAGTATTCTTCCTTACGACGACATGTATTGCTATCATCATCGGTTTGGCACTTGCTTATGCCATTCAGCCTGGTTTGGTAGACGGAATCGATAAATCACAGGCCGAAGGGTTTGAAACCGAGGAAGCTCCACCTGTGAGCGAAACTCTTCTCAATATCATACCGCGGAATCCGATCGCCGCCATGAGCGAAGGGGACATGCTTCAAATTATTGCCTTTGCCATCTTCATCGGCCTTGGGCTGACGGCACTGGGTGATAAGACAAAAGGGATATTAAAGCTTTTCGAGCAGGGAAATGACTTGATGATGTATCTTGTGGGAATCGTCATGAAGTTTGCGCCCTATGGAACATTCGGCCTTATTGCATCTGCCATTGGAAGCCAGGGGACGAGTGCATTAAAAGCCATGTGGCTGTATTTTGTCGTGGTACTCATCGCCCTGATTGTTCATGGTGTCGCTGTTTACGGTTCGGCAGTCGCTGTTCTTGCAAAGAAGAATCCTTGGTGGTTCTTCAAGAACTTCAGTCCTGCCATGAGTGTCGCATTCAGTACATCCAGCAGTAATGCAACACTTCCGGTGTCAATGGAAACAGCTCAGAAAAATCTAAATGTCTCCAAGAGCATCAGCTCTTTCGTTCAACCATTAGGTGCAACAATCAACATGGATGGTACAGCCATCATGCAAGGGGTAGCAACCGTATTTATTGCTCAGGTATATGGGATTGATCTGACAATGACGCAGCTGCTAACTGTCGTCTTGACTGCTGTTTTAGCAAGTATCGGAACAGCCGGAGTACCGGGTGTCGGGCTCATCATGTTGACCATGGTACTGAGCAGTGTGAACCTTCCGGTTGCGGGTATCGGGTTGATCCTCGGGATTGACCGTCTCCTGGATATGGCAAGGACGGCTATCAATATCACGGGTGATGCAGCATGTGCCGTGTATGTGAATGAGGCTGAAAAAAAACGTATTATTAAGGAGCAACGAGGGGATATCGCTTAACTTTTAAACCTGAGAAGGATATCGTAAAAGATATCCTTCTCAGGTTTTTTGAGTGTATAAAAACCTGGATAATAATGAATAAATATAAATTTTTTGCATTTTTAGGATGATTCGGTGTTTAAAATTATCGCAATGTTTGGTAGTGTGTAACTATTCTCTATTTTCAGGATGGGAATGCAAGGTAGCTTTTTAAGCAAAAGGGAGGTGAATGGAATGGAGGGGTTTACGCTGGCCACATGGTTTTGGTTGCTTGTGCCCATGCCTCTATTAATTATTTTGTCGATGGTATCCTGGATCCTACAAAAGAAGAAGGAGTAGATTATGTCTATCAATATTGAAACGCTAGTAACACTCATTATCTATTTAGTCGTCATGTTGATCATCGGATACATAGCGGGTAAGATGACCAGTGATTTATCGGATTATGTTCTGGGAGGAAGGCGGCTTACTCCTGGTATTGCAGCTTTGAGTGCAGGAGCATCCGATATGAGTGGATGGCTTATGCTGGGTCTGCCGGGGGCGGTTTACCTGTTTGGTATCGGGCAGATTTGGCTTCCACTCGGGCTGTCTATCGGAGCCTATTTGAATTGGCAGATAGTGGCCAAGCCGTTACGCGTATATACCGAGGTGGCAAATGACTCGATTACAGTGCCGGATTACTTTGAAAATCGGTTCCACGACACCAGTAAGACTCTCAGGGTCGTTTCAGCTGTCATTATCCTCATATTCTTTACCTTTTACACTTCTTCCAGTTTGGTAGGTGGGGCCATCCTATTGCAAGAGTCCTTTAATATGGATTATAAGTTAGCTTTATGGGTGGGGGCAGCGGTCATTTTGTCCTATACCATTTTTGGGGGGTTCCTGGCCGCAAGCTGGACAGACTTCCTTCAGGGAGTTTTGATGTTCTTAGCCTTGATCATCATTCCGGTTGTGGTCATTTACCAGCTCGGGGGATGGAGTGAGACCGTCCAACTTGTGGGGAGTATCAACCTCGCGCATCTTGATGTCTACACCGGGGCGACACTTGCCTCAGTGATTTCCCTGTTAGCTTGGGGATTGGGCTATTTTGGACAGCCTCACATCATCGTCCGCTTTATGGGAATCAGATCGACACGTGATATCCCTAAGGCACGGTTTATCGGGATGACTTGGATGATTCTGTCCCTTTTAGGTGCTGTGTTCATCGGATTTGTGGGAATTGCCTACTTTGCCGATAACCCCCTTGAAAATCCAGAAACCGTATTCATCATGTTTTCACAGATCTTATTCAATCCTTGGGTGGCAGGGATCCTATTAGCCGCCATCCTTTCTGCCATTATGAGCACAGTTGATTCTCAGTTGCTCGTATCGTCCAGTGCACTTGCACAAGACTTCTATAAAGCAATCTTTCGGAAGAATGCTAGTAAGAAGGAAGAAATGTTTGTAGGCAGGATTTCAGTTGTGGTGATTGCTATCATCGCGATCTTCATGGGCTATAATCCGGATAGTAAAGTCCTTGATCTGGTGAGCTATGCCTGGGCAGGCTTCGGTGCGGCATTCGGACCTCTAATCGTCATCAGCCTGTTTTGGAAAAGGATGACGAAGAATGGTGCACTCGCTGGAATGATTGTGGGTGCCTTAACCGTGATTCTTTGGGCCATCCCCAAAGGAGGCTTCTTGGGAATCTATGAACTGCTTCCTGGATTTGTCCTTTCATCCCTGGCCATCATCTTGGTCAGTTTGTTAGGAAGACCACCATCTAAGGGCGTGAAGGATGAATTCGATATCGTAAAAAAACGACTAAAAGAAGACTGAAGATGCACAAAAGCCAGGAGGACCGTACTAACGGCTTCCTGGCTTTAGCTGATTATTGGGACTGCTATTTGATTTTCTGGTATCGGGCGAGTGCTCGTTCCCTGGCAGCTTTATGGTCGACGATCGGTTCCGGATAGGTAGTTCCAAGGTGAACCCCTGCCTTGTCCAATACATGTTTTGGTGCTTTAGAGGGTTCGTGTATAAATTTAGCAGGAAGATCCTGTAGCTCAGCTACCCACATTTTAATGTAATCACCTTCAGTATCAAACTTCTCACTTTGCAAAGTTGGATTGAAAATGCGAAAGTAAGGGGACGAATCAAGTCCGGATCCTGCCACCCATTGCCAACCCATGGTATTATTGGCTATATCTGCATCGATCAAGGTATCCATAAACCATTTCGCTCCTTCCTGCCATGTAATCAGCAGGTGCTTTGTCAGAAAAGATGCAGCTATCATGCGTACTCGATTATGCATGAAGCCAGTAGCCCAAAGCTCCCTCATGCCGGCATCAACGATTGGATACCCTGTTTTTCCTTTCGTCCACTGAATGAACGCTTCGTCATCCGCTTGCCAATTAAAATGGTCAAACTTATCATTCAATGGCTTTTCGGTTGAAGAGGGGAAGTGTAAGAGGACAGAATAAGAGAACTCACGCCAAATCAGCTGGCGAATGAAAGGTTCAACCGGTTCGCTTCTTTTCAAGAGAGAATGGTACATACTCCGTGAAGAAATAACACCTAGAGCTAGATAGGGAGAAAGGGTGGAGTGTGAGCCGTTCGCAGGGAAATCTCTCCTTTGCTCATATGTTTTCAATCTGTTTTTGGTGAAGGAATTGAAACGTTTGATAGCGGCTTTATCACCAGGCTCCCACATGCTTTCCATGACGTGATACCAATTAATATCTGGGAGAAGTCCCAGTCCTTCAAGGGAAATCCCCCAAGATTGATCCGGGACACTCAACTCCTTTATCCTCGGCAGTGGTTTTGGGACCTCATGCTTCCTGAATTCATTGTAGAAAGAGGTGAACACTTTATAGGGAGTATCGTCTTTTTTCTTAATGGTCCAAGGAGGGAGAAGAAGACTTCCTTCAAAGGTTTGTACTTCGATCCCCTTGTCATGAAGTTCCTTTGCGATGACCAGATCCCTCTCATACGTATCAGGTTCATATATCCTGTTCCAATAAACGGCATCTGCCCCGCATTGGTGAACCCACTCCCAGAGTCTTTCTTTATAATCCCCTTTGTCATACCAAATCCGCCCCCCAATCTGTTTCATGGAGGCATCCAGCGCTTTAAGATTTTGGTGGACCCACCATCCTTTAGCTCCGCCCGGTGTATGACCATGATCTGCTATATAGAGTGGAAGTACGGGTCCTTTCTTTAATGCGTGCGTAAGTGCAGGATGATCATGGAGACGAAGATCATCCCTGAGTACCACAATTGTCAATTTATCCATAGTACGATTTACCTCCTGTTGACTACTTCCCTTCATTTTATTTTTCAGTATAGTGAAGGAGGACCTATAAGACAAAATCGGATGGGCTTCAAAAGTTCATGAGAACGGTAAAGGGAATAAAAAATGGAATGGGTCATCCACCCATTCCATCTTGTTTACTTCACGACTAGAACGTTTGTATCGCAGTTTTTTACGACTTTTTCACTGACGCTTCCAAGCATCAGTTTCTTCATTCCGCTTTTTCCGCTGCTTCCAAGAATGACAAGATCAATATGGTTCTCCCCTGCATATTCGCAGATTCGTTTGTCTTCCGAGCCTGCAAGATGAATGTAATCGGCTTCGATTTTGTGAGGAGCGAGCTTTTCCTGCACGTTCTTCAGGACTGGGTGGATTTCGCGGCCTTCCGTAATAGCTTGGCGCTCCGCTACACCATCGTAGACATTCGGATCAGGGGGCGGAGCGCTGTTCCCTACGATCTGCTGGTCGAGACCCGGGGATGCACTTGCCATCATATGGGGGGGGGTGGTGAAATGATCGACTGCCTGATTGGGCATTTTTTCATCTGTTACGTGTAATATGGTCATTTTTGTATCCAGAGAATGGTTCTTGAGCTTTAGTGCCTCGTCCAGTGCCCTTTTGCTACCATCTGATTCGTCGTAAGCGACTAAAATATGTTGGTACATCATCATCACCTCAAGTTGTGGAATAGTAGTCCTTTACCCTGTTTGGGATGATTTAATCTAGATTGAATCAAAAAAGGAGAAGCAGGGTTTCCGGCTTCTCCAACAACCTTATAAAAGGCTGATAATCCAACCGATCACGACGATGGCCCCGATGACCATTAGGATTGTACGTACCATGGAAGTCTCACCTCTGTTTGTTCGTTTTATCATTTCGCTTATCGTTAAGATACCCCAACAACTACAGATGAAACATGTTCAATCTTTCATTTAAGTGAAAATAATATTGACATTATTCAGAAATTGGAGTAGCTTAAAGTAGGAGACAACACTTAAAAATCAGAAAGGAGTGGCCGTGATGGAGAAAATCAATTCAGCAATTCAACAAACTGCATACTCTTCATCACCTAACCGCTGACTCCTGATTGAATACGAATGAGAGCACAGGTTATGTCGAATGACCTGTGCTTTTTAACGTCCGCTGATGGATGGACAAAAGGCGCTAATCCTTTTGTCCATCCATTTTTTGTTGTTTTCAGGGGACACCCTGTGGCATATACCAATTTTTAGAGGAGGAAAAGGAAATGAACAATGAACATCATTCAGTCACCTTGTCACCAGTGGAGACTGAAGGCGGCTAGCAGGAATCGGATAAGAAGACGGAGGTCAGGATATGTTCAGTATTTTTAAGAAGTTATCATGGTTTTTTAAAGAGAATTGGAAAAGGTATACCGTTGCCATCATTTTATTAACGATCGTGGGAGTACTCGATGTCCTGCCACCCAAGCTGGTTGGAGATGCCATTGATGATATCCAAATAGGTGCCCTCATGTGGGAAGATATTTGGCAGTATGTAGGGCTGTTGATTGGAATCACCTTCGTCTCATACGGAATGACGTACATCTGGATGTATCAGCTTTTCGGAGGGGCGTTCCTTGTGGAAAGGAAACTCCGCTCTCAATTTGTCGGGCATCTTTTGAAGATGACCCCGACCTTCTTCGAAAAAAATCGCACGGGTGATTTGATGGCAAGGGCGACGAATGACCTGCAGGCCATTTCAGTCACTGCAGGTTTTGGGGTGTTGACACTAATTGACTCAAGCATCTTTATGCTGACGATCCTGTTCACCATGGGGTTCCTAGTAAGCTGGAAATTGACTCTTGCAGCCATCTTGCCGCTTCCGTTCATGGCCCTGCTCATGAAAATTTATGGAGCAAGAATCCATACCAGATTCACGGAGGCGCAGGATGCATTCGGGGAACTGAACGATAAGGTACTCGAATCGGTGTCGGGGGTACGGGTTATACGAGCCTATGTGCAGGAGCGGGCTGATGAGAAGCGTTTTTCCGACATGACCGAGGACGTATACACCAAAAATATCGCCGTGGCACGAATCGATTCCTTGTTTGACCCTACCATCAAGGTCCTCGTAGGGATGAGCTATCTAATAGGTCTCGGGTACGGTGCGTATCTGGTTTTCCACCAGTCCATCACCCTTGGACAGCTCGTATCCTTTAATGTGTACCTTGGAATGTTGATCTGGCCAATGTTCGCCATCGGGGAGCTCATTAACATCATGCAAAGGGGAAATGCTTCACTCGACCGCGTTCAGGAGACGCTCTCTTACGAACTGGATGTCGAGGATACAGGTCATGTTGAAAAATATTCAGAACCGGATGGAATTGAATTTCACAAACTGTCCTTCCGCTATCCAGCTTCTGATACCATTAATCTAAAAGAGGTGGACGTCCTGATCAGGAAAGGAACCACCCTTGGAATCGTAGGGAAGACAGGAAGCGGGAAGACGACCTTCATCAGACAAATCCTGAGGGAGTATCCCGAAGGGGAGGGCTCACTGAAGATAGGCGGAATCAGGATTCAAGATCTCCCTATGGCCCTGCTGAGGGATTGGACCGGATATGTACCGCAGGACCATATCCTCTTCTCTAAAACAGTCAGGGAAAACATCCTATATGGAAAAGAGGGAGCAACTGAAGAAGAATTGGAGAGGGCCATCTTCCAAGCAGATTTCAAAAAGGATCTTTACACGCTCCCAGAGGGACTAGAAACCATTGTCGGTGAAAAAGGGGTAGCCCTATCAGGTGGACAAAAGCAGCGGATCTCCATTGCAAGGGCCCTGATCAAAGATCCCGAGATCCTTTTGCTTGATGACGCACTATCGGCCGTGGATGCTAAAACCGAAGCAACCATCATCCAGAATCTGAGGGAGGAACGCCGAGGCAAGACAACGATCATGGCGACTCATAGGATTTCAGCAGTAGAAGAAGCCGACTGGATTCTTGTTCTGGATTCCGGGAAAGTGGCGGAAGAGGGAACCCATGCTGATCTGCTTGAAGCGGGTGGTTGGTATAAACAGCAGTATGATCGGCAGCAGGCTGCTGATCCAGAAATGAAGGGGGTGGGGGCATGAACGTAGGGAAAAGGCTCTTCGACTACGCCCTCCTGTATAAAAAAATAATCATCGCAGCCCTGCTGATGCTCACGGTCTCTGTAGGGGCGGAACTTGCAGGTCCATTCATTGCCAAACAAATGATCGATGAACATATTCTTGGAATAGAGGATGCCTGGTTTGAAACCGGAAAACATGAAGATGCGGTGCTTTACAACGGAAAATGGTATACGAGAGAGAAGTACAGGCAAGGGTCCGATGGCAGTGTAAGCGAAGCAAGGGTCCTGCAAGTCGGAAGGTCCTTCTATTTTGTACCTGGTCCCGTCCCTTCTGATGGAGAGCGTGCCGTTTCCAACGGAAACCTCACTATCAGGAAGGGCGGGGAATCATCGATCTACGATGCAAAGAAATTATCGGGAAGTGAGCTTCTAGCTTTCTATCAGCCGGAAATCCCAAGGATCATCAAGCTGATCGCTTTTTATTTCGGATTGCTGCTTTTTGCGTCTTTCTTCCAGTACGGTCAGCATTTCTTCCTTCAAAAAGCGGCAAATCGGGTCATTCAGAAAATGAGAAATGATGTATTTAACCATATCCAGCGTCTGCCGATCCAGTACTTTGATAATCTGCCGGCAGGAAAAGTCGTGGCACGAATCACCAATGATACAGAAGCGATTCGCAATCTGTATGTGACCGTGTTGTCTACGTTCTTTACGAGCGTCATCTACATTGTTGGAATTTACATCGCATTATTCATACTGGATCCCGGACTGGCATCGATCTGTCTCATTCTCATGCCGATACTGGTTTTATGGACCTATTTATATAGAAGATATGCATCTTCCTATAACCATATCATCAGGAGCAAAGTAAGTGAGATCAATGCAATCATCAATGAGTCTATCCAGGGAATGCCGATCATTCAGGCGTTTCGAAGGGAAAATAGGACGAAAGAAGAATTCGAGGAATTGAATGACACGCACTACCGATACCAGAATAAACTCCTCAGCTTGAACTCTCTTACGTCACATAATCTATCGGCGGTCCTAAGGAATATTGTCTTTGTCGCATTCATTTGGTATTTCGGAGGGGGGGCGCTCGAAGTGGGATCTGTCATCACACTCGGTGTGCTCTATGCCTTTGTCGATTATATTAATCGACTGTTCCAGCCGATTACAGGCATAGTCAATCAACTTTCAAATTTGGAGCAGGCTCTTGTGGCAGGTGAACGCGTTTTCAAACTCCTTGAAGAGAAGGGGACCAACGTCGAAGATGAAAGGATCGGACGGTACTGGGGGGATGTAGAATTCGAGCATGTATCATTCGGATATAAAAAGGGTGAATACGTGCTAAAAGACATTCACTTTTCTGCAAAAAAGGGAGAGACTGTTGCCCTTGTGGGTCATACAGGTTCCGGTAAAAGTTCCATCATGAATCTCCTCTTCCGGTTCTATGATGTCAATGAAGGCTCCATCAAAATTGACGGAAAGGATATTCAGGAGTGGCCTATCCAGGCTGTGAGGGAACATATGGGGATCGTACTTCAGGATCCTTACCTGTTCACTGGGACCATAGCCTCCAACGTCAGTCTAGATCACCCCTCTATTTCACGCCAAAAGGTTGAGGATGCCCTGAAAGCAGTCGGTGGGGAGAAGGCTTTCGCTTCATTAACCAACGGATACAATGAACCGGTTATTGAAAAGGGGAGTACCCTTTCCTCAGGTCAGAGGCAGCTGATCTCCTTTGCACGTGCTCTGGCATTTGATCCGGCTATACTGATACTCGACGAAGCAACCTCGAGTATCGATACAGAAACGGAATCGGTTATCCAGGAAGCGATGGAAGTGGTGAAGAAAGGAAGGACGACGTTTATCATCGCTCACCGTCTATCCACTATTAAAAGCGCAGATCAAATCCTAGTCCTTGACCGGGGAGCCATCGTAGAAAAAGGAACCCATGATCAGTTGATAGAGAGAAAAGGGAAATACTATCAAATGTATCATCTTCAGACCGGAGCATCCGAGGAAGCGGCGGGATAGAAAAATAGCGGCATCCGGTAATTCGGGTGCCGCATTTCTTTTAATAAGAGATACCAACGCGCTTTTTAATGTACCATCTTTCTTCGAGGACCTGAACCATGAAATCAGCCGTATCGTAGACGGAGATGCTTGTCCCGTTTTCGGGCAGGACTTCTTCCGTCGTACGGAAGCGACCGACCCGTTCCCCCTCTGGAAGGTAGGTTGGGCAGACGATTGTCCAGTCCATTCCGGAAGCCTTCAGCATCAGATAAGCAGACAGATGATCCTCTGCGGCTGTTGTACTCCTCCTCTTTGATTCACTGGACTGGAAGCGGTATAATCCATTCGAATTGGAAGCGTTAAGGATTCCGGCCGTCCCGCAAGTGATGATGCGGCTGATGCCTTCTTTCCTCATGGCATCAAGTATGATAGGCATGCTTCGGGATAGTACGTCCTCCTTATCAGTATTCAGACAACTTATGACCGCTTCACACCCCTTGACGGTGGAGGCTACGGCTTCACTGTCCAAAACATTTCCCAAGATGTCAGTGCCTTCATTCCTGTTCTTACGCACGAGGCACCGGGCATCATGACCGATGTGATCATAGACGACTCTTCCCACCCTGCCTGTCGCACCGAATAATGCAATCTTCATGTAATCTCCTCCTGACCCTTCAATGTAAATATTGTTACATGATAAACCATTCCGCGTCCAATACTAAGAAGGGACGAATGCCTGAAACATTTCCGTTGACTTTTCAGTCATAGCGTTTTATGATGACATTCGTACAGAAGTAAATCCGATAAGATTAGTGGGGGTTATCATATGAAAAAATGGAGAATTTCCATCGTTCTGATTGCCGTGCTCAGCCTAGTGCTGACAGCGTGCTCGAGCGGTGATTCGAAGAGCGGTTCAGACGAAGAAGCGCTTTATAACAAAGTGAAGGAAGATGGGAAGATCCTCATCGGGACAGAGGGTACATATCCGCCGTTCACCTTCCATGATGATTCAGGCAAGCTGACAGGCTTCGACGTCGAACTGGCACGTGAAGTGGCAAAACGCCTTGGTGTAAAAGCAGAATTTCAGGAAACACAATGGGATGCCATGTTTGAAGGTCTCAACAGTAAACGTTTCGATATGATTGCGAACCAAGTGGGAGTCCGGGAAGATCGTCAGAAGAAATACGATTTCTCCACTCCGTACATCGAATCAAGTGCTGTAGTGGTTGCCAAAAAAGATAACAAAAACGTAAAGTCATTTGAAGATATCAAGGGGTTAAAATCGGCTCAGTCCCTTACAAGCAACTATCGTGACATTGCCGAGAAAAACGGTGCCGAAATTCAAGGTGTCGAAGGTCTTTCCCAATCGATCGAGTTGATCGAGCAGGGACGGGTGGATGTAACAGTGAATGACAAAATCTCAGTTCTTGACTACTTGAATAAGAAGAAAGGCGCCAATGTGAAAATTGTTGCTGAAGCGGGAGAAGCAAGCGAAAGTGCCTTCATGTTCCGAAAAGGCGACGACAAATTGGTGAAAGAAGTAAACAAAGCGTTAGAGGATATGAAAGAGGACGGAACATACAAGAAAATCTCTGAGAAATGGTTCGGAGAAGATGTATCTCCTAAGCACTAGCATTTACCAGGATCCTCAGGCAATGATTGATATACTACAAAGCTCCCTGCTTCCTTTGATCAAGGGAGCTTTGTATTATTCCATCCCTCTGACGCTCATATCATTTGCCGTGGGTATGATTCTGGCCATCTTGACTGCATTAGCGAGACTTTCAAAGTACAAAGTGCTCCAAATCATCGCAAGGGTCTATGTATCTGCAATCCGGGGTACACCTCTATTGGTGCAATTATTCATTATTTTTTATGGACTGCCGAATCTTGGGATCAGATTCCCTGCCTTCTTGGCAGCAGTCATCGCCTTCTCCTTGAATAAGGGGGCATATTCATCTGAAATCATCCGTGCTGCCATCCAATCAATTCCGAAGGGTCAATGGGAAGCAGGTTCGTCCATCGGTATGACCTATGGTCAGACGTTGTGGCGCATCATCCTTCCCCAAGCAGCTAGAGTCTCGATTCCACCGCTTGCCAATTCATTCATTTCACTTGTGAAGGATACATCTCTTGCGTCGCTCATCCTCGTGACTGAGATGTTCAGAATTGCACAGCAGATTGCAGCCACGAACTATGAATTCCTGCTGATCTATATGGAAGCGGCACTCCTATACTGGGTATTGTGCTTCATCCTATCCGTCATACAGGGCCGCATCGAGAATCGACTCGATCGATATATAGCGAAATAATTGTTAGATAAAGGAGATTTATCATGATTTCCATAAAAGGATTAACCAAACGATTCGATGATCTTGAAGTGCTTAAAGGCATGAGCGCCGAGATTAACAAGGGTGAAGTCGTCGTACTTGTAGGCCCATCGGGGTCAGGGAAGACGACATTCCTTCGCTGCCTCAATGCCCTTGAGATACCGAATGAAGGAGTCGTATCCATCGGGGGAACGACCATCGACTTCAAAGGTCGCGTGGCCAAAAATGAACTCCTTGAAATGAGAAGAAGGACCGGTATGGTCTTCCAAAGCTATAACCTTTTCCCTCATAAAACCGCCTTGGAAAACGTCATGGAAGGTCCGGTGGTCGTTCAAGGGAAAAGCCGAGAGGAAGCAAAAGCACAGGCTGTAAAACTGCTTGAGAAGGTAGGCTTAGGAGATAAGGTCGACTTCTATCCTTATCAACTTTCAGGCGGTCAACAGCAAAGGGTCGGGATTGCAAGGGCTCTCGCAATCGAACCAGAGGTCATGCTTTTCGATGAACCGACCTCAGCGCTTGATCCGGAGCTTGTAGCCGACGTTCTTGCCGTCATGAAGGAGCTTGCCGAAGAGGGTATGACCATGGTGGTCGTCACGCATGAAATGCGATTTGCCAAAGATGTGGCTGACCGCGTCATCTTCATGGATGGTGGCCATATCCTTGAAGAAGGCCCTCCTGAGCAGGTACTTGACAATCCGAAGAATGAACGGACGCGTCAGTTCTTGAATCTGATACATTGATACTCATCCGCTCTCTGTCCGCTATGGACAGGGAGCGTTTTTTTGTGCAGATGGGAACGAATATTCATCAACCCTGTCCATAATAGGTTAGTTCGTTGAAATTAGTGGAAATATGAATATATGACCAGAAAAGGAGGAATCAAGATGGATTACAGGATCGAGAAGGATACCATCGGGGAAATGAAAGTACCCGCAGATAAATACTGGGGGGCTCAGACCCAACGGAGCAAGGAGAACTTCCCCATCGGAGGGGAGAAGATGCCACTTGAAGTTACATATGCTTTCGCCCATCTGAAAAAAGCCGCAGCGAGGGCGAATCAGGCATTGGGAAAACTATCGGTCACCAAGGCTGATGCCATTGCAAGGGCGTGTGAAAACATCCTTTCGGGGGATCTCGATGATCACTTCCCCCTTGTGGTCTGGCAGACCGGAAGCGGTACCCAGTCGAATATGAATGTCAATGAAGTGGTGGCATACAGGGCGAATGAAACCTTGGCAGGGGAAGAGAGGGTTCATCCCAATGATGATGTCAACATGTCACAGAGCTCCAATGATACGTTCCCGACGGCCATGCATGTTGCGGCATTAATGGAACTGGATAAACGTCTCCTGCCAGCCCTGGATCAATTGATTGCAACGCTTAGGGAAAAAGAAGAGAGGTTCCAGGATATCATCAAGATCGGGCGGACCCATCTCCAGGATGCGACTCCCTTGACCCTGGGACAGGAGATCAGCGGCTGGAGGGCTATGATGGAGAAATCCAAGGCGATGATCGTGGAGTCATCACGTCATCTGTTGCCCCTCGCAATCGGGGGGACCGCCGTTGGAACGGGCATCAATGCAGACCCGACATTCGGAAGCCGGGTCGCACAGGAGCTGGAATCACAAACGGGGTATGCCTTTCAGTCGTCGGACAATAAATTCCATGCGCTCACTTCTCATGATGAGCTCGTCTTCGTCCACGGTGCATTGAAGGCACTCGCTGCAGATCTCATGAAAGTGGCCAATGATGTCCGATGGCTTTCAAGTGGTCCCAGAAGCGGGATAGGAGAATTGACCATCCCTGCAAATGAGCCGGGAAGCTCCATCATGCCTGGCAAGGTGAATCCTACTCAGAGTGAAGCTGTCACCATGGTAGCAACACAAGTTTTCGGGAATGATGCAGCTATCGGATTTGCAGCTAGCCAGGGAAACTTTGAATTGAATGTATTCAAGCCGGTCATCATCTATAATGCACTGCAGTCCATCCGCCTTTTGGGAGATGGGATCCAATCATTCAATGACCGCTGCATCGAAGGATTGGAGGCGAATCTCGATGTAATTGAAGGGTTTGTATCCCGTTCCCTGATGCTTGTAACCGCCCTCAACCCCCATATTGGATATGAGAAGGCGGCAGAGATCGCCAAAAAGGCCCACCAAGAAGGATGGACCTTGAAAGAATCTGCTCTGAAAAGCGGATATGTGACGGAAGAACAGTATGATGAATGGATCAATCCTGAAGACATGGTGAACAAATAAAAAAACCCCCGGAAATACCGGGGGACTGTGCATTATTTGTAGCTTCCGCCAAGTTGTTGTTCAGCCATTTGAACAAGGCGTTTCGTGATTTCTCCACCTACAGAACCGTTAGCGCGTGCAGTAGTGTCTGCTCCTAATTGTACGCCGAATTCTGAAGCGATTTCGTACTTCATTTGGTCGATTGCTTGCTGAGCTCCAGGAGCAACCAGTTGGTTAGATGAGTTGTTACGAGATTGTGCCATGTTGTTCATCTCCTTAAAGTATAAGAATTTTATTGGCTGGGTCAGCTGGGTTTGCACCAGCTCGCATTCCATGAGCGACCATCTGGTATGGTGTAACCCAATGAAGTAATTCATCCCGTTACTTGTATTATGGTTCAATCTGCATTTTATATACGGAAAATAAAAAAAGAAATCTTTTCCTTTTAAACTCCCTTTAATTTCTCCTCATAAAAGCGTGCTTTTGTTTGAAGGCTAACAGTATACGAAGATTGAAAGTATGGTGAACCACATGAAAGCTTGTGCTTTATGCAATGGAATCGTCTCCTATAAGGGAATGTGTGCAAAATGCGGTGATACAACGGTGGATCAAGGCAGATACCATGACTACTATGATGAGTACAGCCCTTATATGGACATTCAGGAGATTCAGCTTGCCGACGGGATTCCGAACAGCAGCTGTACGGATACATGCCTGCATCTTTTCACTTGTAAGAGGTGTGGCGAGGAAGAAGGAAGAAGCATTGACATGGTGGAGTTTTGACCATTGAAAAAGGAGTCCCGGGTAATAGGGACTCCTTTTTGTTTTTATCGAATGCGTTCTTCAGATTCTGCATCGAAGAAATGCGCTTTATTCATATCCAGTGCCATGGTGATCGTTTCCCCAGCTTGGATATCTGTGCGTGAATCCACCCTTGCGACAAAATCCTGTCCTTCGAGCTGGGAGTACAGCATCGTTTCTGCACCGGTCAGCTCTGATACTTCAATCTTGACTGATATCTTTGCACCCTCTGCAGTATCGATGAAAAGGGGCTCATCATGGATATCTTCAGGACGGACACCCAGGGTGATGGACTTTCCTACTTGACCCTGTTCCCGGAGGACTTTCATTTTTCCTTCCGGAACGAGGACCTTTGTCTTCCCGCATACAAAGTAGTTTTCTTCCAGTTTTCCTTGGAAGAAGTTCATGGCCGGTGAGCCGATGAAGCCGCCTACGAATACATTCTCAGGCTTATCATACACTTCTTTGGGTGAGCCGACCTGCTGAATGACTCCATCTTTCATGACGACGATCCGGGTCGCCATGGTCATGGCCTCCGTCTGATCATGCGTTACATAAATGGTTGTCGTTTGAAGACGCTGATGGAGCTTGGCGATTTCTGCACGCATCTGTACACGCAGTTTCGCGTCAAGGTTGGATAGAGGTTCATCCATGAGGAAGACCTTGGCATCTCGGACAATGGCACGACCCAATGCGACACGCTGGCGCTGACCACCGGACAATGCCTTCGGCTTACGATCAAGAAGGGCTTCAAGGCCGAGGATCTTGGCAGCTTCCTGGACGCGTCGGTCGATTTCCTTCTTGTCGAACTTCCTTAGTTTAAGGCCGAATGCCATATTATCATATACGCTCATATGAGGGTAGAGAGCATAGTTCTGGAACACCATGGCGATATCGCGATCCTTTGGTGCAACGTCATTCACCCGTTTTCCGTCGATGGAGAAATCTCCTTGAGAAATCTCTTCCAGTCCGGCAATCATGCGAAGGGTCGTCGACTTTCCGCAACCTGATGGTCCGACGAAGACGATGAACTCCTTATCCTTGATATGTAGATTGAAGTCGGTGACCGCTGTCACCTTTTTATCATAGATCTTATAGATACTGTCCAGTTTCAATTCAGCCATTTTCAATCTCCCCTTTTCTTTTGTAATCGTTTTCAACTTATTATTCATTGTAGGGGAATTTAGGGGGGATCGATATGGTCAATGTGCACAAAATTCACTCTTCTTCCTTGTTCACCTTGTCGTGGAGATGATCCAGGCAGGCAAGATAGGCAAGGATTGCACCCTGAAAGCTTCGTATATCGATACCTGTCTTGTCGATAAAACGTTCGATACGGTACTGAACCGAATTGCGGTGCATGAAAAGCTTCTTCGCGGTCTGGCTTACATTGGCCTGATTTTCAAGGAATACCTTGATGATCTGTGTCCAATCAGGATCTTCTTCCAGTATGGTGATCACATGTCCGAGGAGATGTGTTTTCCACTCAGGTGGCATACAGTGGAGCAGGAAGGATGGCAGGAGTGATTCAACCGAGTGAATGACGGAATGACTAAGCGATGCAGGCATGGTGAACAATTCCCGCTCGAAGGAAAAAGCTTCAGGGAAGGTGGGGCCAAGCGTATGGAACTGTCCCGTGAAGAACAGGGTCGAGACGAAAAAATCCGACTCAATCACATGGGAGATCGTGAACAGCTGCTCATGATCTAGCACTTCGTTGCTTTTTCGTTCAATGAACAGACCTGTCCCGTCACTGAACAAGACCGACTGGACTCCTTCTGGGAGCAGATGGTGAAAGGCTTCCTTCATCATGGAGTGCTCGATTTCACCGTTCATGGAGAATTGGATGATCCTGTATTCATCCTGGGAGATACGTGGTTGATGTCCACCTTCATAGAGGAAAGAAAACCATTCCCGGTCTTCGAATGAGCCGTTGAGTAGGGTAACGGGGGAACCGACTTCGATGAACAAACATTTCAGGAGCTCCACTTCTTCTTCGGTAATTTTATTTCGATCGATTCCAATGAACGTGTCTTCTTCTTCATTTGTAAACCAGGCCTTCCCGAAATCGAGTGTACCCGGTCGGGAGGACCTGACAGCTGCTTCAGGATACTTTTTGAGTAGAGATTTCAGCATGGGGTATGTACCGTCCTTTATTCAGTATATTCCCATTGTACTGAATAAAAAGGACGATGCAAAGAGTCGTGAATTGCAAATATTTTTTGATTGGAATACTATTGTAAGAGGAATTTATCGTGATGAGGTGTACACAATGGAATATACAAAAGAAGTCACAAATCGAATGAAACGCTTGGAAGGACAAGTACGCGGTGTATTGAAGATGATGGATGATGGGAAGGATTGCAAAGAAGTCGTCACTCAGCTTTCCGCCGTCAGGACTGCCGTGGACCGCACGATCGGACTTGTTGTCGCGAAGAACCTTGAAGCATGCATCAAGGATTCAGAAGAGAAAGGCATGAATACGGAAGAGGCCATTCAGGAGGCAGTGAACCTTTTGGTGAGAAGCCGCTGATTATCAATGAAAGCTGCCGTTTGAAAAAAACGGCAGCTTTTTTTTATGGCCTTGGAGGTTCCTCATGGCTGGGCATATCGATCGCTTCTTCAATGTTTGCGATCTGATCGCGCAGGTGAACAGATCCCCCGGACATCCCCTCATTGATGAAACGGTCCACGTCCACAAATGCTTTATCGCGTCCTTCATTCGTGCTATCCGGAAGAAATTCATGTTTCTTATCCATTAGATCGCCTCCTATGGATAGTGTTTAAAAAACGGATGATAATTATTCATCATTCATAGACGTGGAAAAGCATGAGATCGTGGATCTGTTTGGCACATTTCTCATCCAGAGCAGGCTTGCAATCAATCCGGCCGTCTTTATGGTAGATCCCTTCATGCTTGACGCCGCCGTAGAAAAATGAAATATACCAGCCCGGTAACTCTTTGTTTTCATACATGCTCCTGTATTGAAAATGTTGAATCATGCAGCATCACTCCTTAATGATAGTGTAAACGGTTTCTATTGCACTGAAAAGAGTGAAATGGAAAGGAGAGCCTGTCCTTCCCATTGATCGCGTCATCCTATTCACCCGACTCATAAATCCACCTGAGTCTTAATACACTTTATGGAATGGACAAAGGAGGTACGGGGGCATGAATGAATTTCTCCGGGATATACAAAAAGCCATAAGCGACGAATGGACAGCCTATCATTTCTATAAAGAATTGCAGAGTCGAACGAATAATCCATTATTTGTGGAGTTCATCAGCTCAGCCCGACAAGATGAGAAAAAGCATTATGATCTATTTCAGTATCTGCATTATCTGTTTACAGGAGAATATTATGAACATAAAAAAGAAAAGGTCGAGTTCACAACCTTTAAAGAAGGGATTCTGCGTGCACTGAAGGACGAGCTGGACTGTGCTTCATACTATCGGGATCTTCTGATGGATATACCGAATCAGCAGGCGTATAAACCGCTCTTTATAGCCATGACTGATGAGACGGCACACTCGACCCGTTTCCAAACGATTTATCAGTCCTTGCGCTGAGGACGGGAGGAGGCAAGGGAGAAAAATGTATCCACAAGCTTCTTGCGTCGGGTGGTTTCAATATCTAGTTCATCGAATATCATCGGCTTGGAGTTGATTTCAAATAAAACGAAGCCTTCCTCTTTCCTTGGAGCGATATCAGCGGAAAACTCCCCAATGAACCCCAGTGATTCGGTGAGCGTTTCCCCGCAGATCTTCATGATGGAATCGAGCACTAGCTTTGTGTCCTCTTTGGCAACATCGTCAAGGGAAATGATTGTTCCCCCTGAGGGGACGTGGGTGGTCACTTCCTGTCGGTGCGACATCCGCACCCCGATTCCCGTCACACTGAATCCATCCTCCGAGGAGAGGACAAGCACTCTGTAGTCATATCGGTGTCCGTTCAGTGACCGACACTGAATGGCCTCCTGGACGATCCAGTCTTTTTCTTCGAACCATTCGGGGTACGCATGCGCCAACCGCTCAGCAGAGGAGAAGTGCTCGATTTTTTTGATGCTGCGGCAAATCACCCCCCCATCTTCATGGACCTCGACCTTGCGGATGCCTTTACCTTTGGATGAAAGGGAATGTTTGATATAGATCTGTTTATGTTCTGTCAAAAATTCCTTCAGATGGACGGAATCCCGGATCTGTTCAGTAGCGGGGAGATGGGGACGTAGTTCTTCCCTTTCGCGGAGGATCTGATAAATATCCCATTTGTTGAAAAAGTGGGGATTGAAGAAAGGAATCTTATGATCTTTACTCCATGAGGTTACATTCAGAAACGCTTCATTTTGTTCGCCCGCCGGAGTGGGAATCCGGTTATAAATGACGTTTGGAAGGGGAAAGTGGCAGGTCACCCATCTGTCTAGCGCATCACTAAAGGCAATGCCGGAAACCGTGTTGCACTCGATATCTACGGGTGAAAAAACAAAACACATGGCCCCAGCATCCTGGATGATTTCCTGAAGGGTTTTAAAGAGTTCGAAATTCCCGCGGTAGCGATTACCCCGGTCCTTATCTGCCAGGATGCCTATGAGGGGGATCACCCCACCTTTTGGAGAGCCAATGGGAAAGGCGTAGGAGTCTTCGGATTTTTTTGATTGCAGAAGAAAGGAATCCAGACCGAACGCATAGGTGGATATACTCCTTTCGTCATGGCAGAAGATTCTTCTCCTTCGATCATACAGGATTCTCATGGCACCAATTCCTCGATGGTTATGCGAGAGAGGAATACACCAAAGGAGAGGGCAAGCTTTCTTGTGAGGATATCTTCGGCTTTCAGGGAGGGGTGGGTGAAGATCGAGCGGCCGGGTTTTGAATTGGCTTCGAACATCCAGATCCGTCCACTCTCGTCGAATCCGAGGTCGAATCCGATTTCTCCCACATAGCCCTCCATATTTGCTTCGATGGAATGCGACAGTCGAATGGCTGCATCCTTGAGCCGGGTTTCTATCACATGCCTTTCATCTTCCGCAAAGAGCTCGCTCAGTACCTTCACTTCCCCTCCGGATTTTGCGTGGGTGGTCACACTTCCGGAACCTGCGACTTTGGCTGCGATGGCCGATACGTGCCACCGTCCTTCATCATCTTTATTCGTATGGACCCTGAAGTCCAGCGGCCGATGGTCATCTTCAATCAGATCGATTCCCTGTTGGATGATGAAGGAATCGAGTTTCCGACCCTTCAGGACCGATTGAACAAGGGATTCAAGGTTCTTAAACCGGAGTAGGCGAACCTGCTGGTCGCCGTCCTTGAATCTGCAAAAATATCCATCCTTCCCCCGGTCATACGTGATTTTATGAATTCCGTTCCCGAGACTTCCATTTGCAGGCTTCACGTACACATGCCGGTATGTTGCAAGCATCCGCTCAAGATCACTGATGGATTGGAACTGATGGGTTTCTGGGAGGAAGGATGCGGCTTCTTCAACCCCTGCCAATCTCTCGAAAAGATCAAGTTTGTTGAAAAAGCCGGGATTATACCACGGAATCCCGTATTCTCCTTGAAGTCGCTCCTTTAGTGAAAGGAAGGAACGTTTTTTTTCGCTCCTGCGGTTGGGGAGGCGGTCGTAGATGACGGTAGGGAACGGGATGAAGTGCCGCTCCCATTGATCGCCAAAGTGAAAAAGGGCATGGATGAGTCCGTCCTCCCACTGGATGTCATGTTCCCCGAACACAAACGGTATGACTCCGAGCGTACCCTGTACAGCAAGCAACCGCTGGAACATGCGTGAGCGTTCCCCGACGGGGTTCATCTTGAACTGCGTGAATCCGGCCGTGAATATGCCGATCAATGCGCCAAGATAAAGCTCCTCCTCTACCTGATGAAGGTGGAGGCTGCCCACTCCGCGAGGGAGATGCAGGGCATCGGCAAGGGGGGAGCTGATGCCGATGACGTTTCGTCCATTGGGGTGTGTCCTGCATTCTGCTTCGACCTTCCTTGTCCCGAGAGTGATGCTTCCCGGTATTGAATCCCTATTGAAAGAAACAGGAAGGTAGAGGAGGAGACGCTCTTCTTGAAAAACTTCAACTTTAAAAGGTTTTAACATCAGTGATCACTCCTCGTGGGTGCAGACTGTGATGATAGATTCATGCAGTGGTCTAAGGGGATGCGGGATAGCTCAGAAGAATCGACCCCGCCGGTCTGCATGAGTTTATGTCCTGGTTTTGAGTTGATATCGAGCAGCCAAATGGAATGATCAGCACCAATCGTGATATCGATGCCCAGTTCCAGCAACGGGGAAAACCGTTCTTCCAATTCCAGGGGCAGAATGGACAGGATTTCTTTCAGCTCTTCTTCCATCACTGCCCAAGGCGGTCCGGGATGCGCGGCTTTCCACTCATTATAGGGAACATACTCGGCGCCGGAGGATACATTGGTCAAAATGCCTTCTGGATGTCCGTATCGGAAGGCGCGGTGATATTCCTGCCAGTTTCCACTTGGATCTTTCGCCATGTGAATCCGTAGATCATAAGGTCGATCTTGAACTTGATTCTCCAGGCGTCTTTGGATCAGAAAGGTATGTTTCTTCATTAAACGAAGGGTGAATCGCTTGAATTCATCCCGGTTGTGGAATGTATGGGAAAGGATTCCATCCTTTTTCGTCGTTCTGACGATAATTGAAGGACCGTTAGTACGAAGGTGATAGATGCCGAATCCATGGGCTCCGTCCACAGGCTTGATGATGGCTTCTTCTTCGCGATTCAGGAAGGCGGTAAGGTCCTCGACCTCCTTTAGAAGACGTGTGCCGGGGAGATACGGTGCAAGAGGACCCTTCCGAAGCTCCTCATAGAGGACCCATTTGTTCGGCAAACCGTAGCCGAGGAATGTAACGTGGGGCTGTTGCTTCAACCATTGGACCACAGCCTTTGCCTGCTGTTGCTTTCCTGCTTGATAATAGGTGCGGTCATATAAGTATTCCGGGATTCGAAAGGCATCTTCCTTCCATACCCCGGATTCCCGGCAGTACGTATAGCCTTCAATTCCTTCTGTGAAAGGAGAGAGGTCCTCCGGAGAAAACATATGCAGGCAAATCGGATAAGACAAGGATTCCTTGCCTATCCCTGAATAAAACGGATTGGCAGGGGCGGGGTTCAACGTCAGGATGCCAAGATGATTCATTTTTCTTCCTCCTCTTCTTTCCATATGGAAAGGCTATGTTGATACAATCCACGAACCGAGGGTCTTACCGCTTCAGAATGCTGACTGGAGAGTTTACTTGGTTTGGAGTTCACTTCGATGATCCATGGTTTACCATCAGCATCGACGCCGAGGTCGATGCCAAACTCGGAAAAATGGCCGTCGAGCACCTCGGAAAGATACACAGCTGTACTCAGGCTGATAGCCTTCATATTCTCGTAAATGCCTTTAGAAAGAGGCTGGATGTCGTTCAGGATGGTACGTGGTTTCGCCGTTTGTCCCCCACGATCGACATTCGAGACGAATTCGCCGTCTCCGGCAACCCTCGCAACCGATGAGAGGACCGTCCACTCCTGACCGATGCGGTGGCAGAGGAAACGAAAGTCCAAGGGCCGGCCATTGAACTGACAGAAAGGGATCGTCTCCTGGATGAGATAGGTGGAATTTTTGCACCATGCACGAACTTTTTTCTCCAGTGAGCGGTAGTTCTTGAACGTCTGGTGGCTGTCTCCCGGAAATGAATTCTGTCTTACTTCCCATCCGTCCCCTGAGGTCACCCTGATGATGTTCCTTCCCTTGCTGCCATGAATGTTCTTGATGAACACATCTCCATATGTTGAGAGCATCCCTTCCAACTCATCAACACCAGTGGCAGAAGCGGGGATATGATCCTGAAGGAGCGGATGGTTGCCCAGCGCTTGATCCACTTCTGACTTAGAGAGAAACCGTGTATTGAAAATAGTGCCCCCCGCTTGTTCCAAACAGGTGACAGCGTGCTTGAATGGGCCTGTGGTCTCAAGTTGCCTGGAAGGAATGCGATTATATAAGACGCTTGGGGAAGGAACAGAACAAGCCTCCCAATCACCTTCTGAATTGAGTAGTCCGGTCCCGTCCTTTTGGAGAAAAGAGGAAACAGGAAGCAAATAAAGCAAGCCTCCATTTTGATGGAAGAAGCGTTGGCATTCATGGGCATAGTCACTTAGAAATCCTGCCGTTTTGTTGATGAGGATTGCTGTGATCGGTCCAATCCCGATCCCGGCACGGAGCCGATCGACGTGTATATGAAAGACCCGGTCATGTAAGGCATGCGACCAGGGCAAGAAAGAGGTCAGAATCAGGTCATCCGTCGGGGAGGGAAAGCATTCCACCATGGTGGAAGTCGTACCAACTGTAAGCGTGATCCCATCTTCGAGCATCCAGTCCTCCAAAAGAGTGTCAGGGATGTATATATGAGGTTCCTTCCTTTTTTCGCAAATAATGCGGCATTTCATCCATATCACCCATTCCTCGTTTGCATAACACGTCAAAATGCCCCTATAATGACTTATTGGGCTATTGCTGATATAGCATACTATGTAGGCAGTCACAAAAGGTTCAAATGAACAGGAAAAGGCAGGTGCATATATGAGATGAATGCGTTCATCCTCATTCTTTTCATGGTGGCAGTGGGTGCCCTGATCGGTGGAGTCACGAACCATTTGGCCATCAAGATGCTCTTCAGACCGTATCGGGCTTATTATATCGGGAAATTCCGTATCCCTTTTACTCCAGGTCTCATTCCGAGGAGAAGGGACGAACTGGCTGTATCAATGGGTAATACCGTAGTAGATCACCTTCTCACTCCGGATAGCCTTCAAAAAAAACTTCTCAATCCGGCTTTTAAGGGAGAAACGGTAAAGTATTTGAAAGCAGAACTCACCCCGTTCTTCCAATCAGAGAAACCGATTGGTGAATGGATCGAAGAGTTCAATATTCCCGTGAACACCATGATGATCCATGATTACCTTGATAAGTGGATTGAAACGAAAGTGATTGAAACAAGGCTAAGCTATGCGGACCGTTCCTTAGGGGAGGCCATGCCTCTTGAATGGAAGGAGAAAGCAGAAGAAAAGATTCCTGACATCGTGGCGATGATCGCAGGGAAGGCCGAGGACTATTTTACAAGTCCCGAAGGCAAAGCAAAGGTAAAGGTAATGATCGATGACTTCCTGAAAGAGAGGGGGAGGCTCGGGAATATGATCGGGATGTTCTTGGGGAATACGTCTGTTGCCGATAAAGTGCAGCCAGAGATCGTCAAGTTCATCAAACATCCTGGTACACAAGAAATCCTCTTGAATCTAATAAGAAGTGAATGGGAGAAACTCCAGGGAAAAACCGTCGGTGAATTGACCGAAAGCTTCTCAGATGAGGCCCTGGTCTCATCGGTTCAAAGCTATGCAAAACGGGTTCTGAAGGTGGATGAGTTCTTTTCACGCCCCCTTGGAAGTGTTCTGTCCCGCCATGAAGAGACATTTTTCACCAAGCTCCTTCCTGCATGGGTGGACCAAGGTACCGATCTTCTCGGGCGCAAACTCCCAGGGGTGATGGAGAGGATGAATCTTCAGGAAATCGTTCAGGAGCAAGTGTCTACCTTCTCCGTGGAAAGACTTGAGGAGCTCGTCCTCGGTATTTCCAAGCGTGAGTTCAAAATGATCACGTACCTCGGTGCCCTGTTGGGTGGAATCATCGGGATCATCCAAGGAATCTTTGCTCTGTTGATTGGATGACGGAAAAAGGGTCATTCCTAGTATTCGGACACATAGTTTGTTATAGTGGGGATGAAGAAAGACAGACAGATATTTTAGGAGGCTAAACCTTGGCTATCAACTTATACGATCAAGCAAATGAATTGGAGCGCGCACTCCGTCAAAGTGACGAGTTCCAACAGTTGAAAAACATGTATGATGAAGTGAACAGTGACGAATCTGCAAGCAAGATGTTTGAGAACTTCCGCAACATCCAGATGCAGCTTCAACAAAAACAAATGAGCGGTGAAGAAATCACTCAAGAAGAAGTAGAACAGGCTCAAAAAGCGGCCCAGCTCGTCCAGCAGCACGACAAAATCTCAAAACTCATGGAAGCAGAACAACGCATGAGCATGGTGATCACCGATTTGAATAAAGTCATCATGAAACCACTGGAAGAACTATACGGTTCCGTACAGCAATAATACATGAAATCCCGCCGGCAGACCCGGCGGGATTTTTCTGTGAGTGGATGCAAATTTCAGGCCTCCTTGACCTCCTTGTCATAATTGTCTATTCCTCTTCATAAATGTAAAGAAAGCAGTAGACAACACTTAGGAGGACATCATGATGATCTATAGAATGCTTGCTCTCAATATCGACGGTACAATCGTGAATCGAAGCGGAAAGATTGCAAAGGAAACGAAGGAGGCAATTGAATACGTTCAACATAAAGGGGTTCCTGTCACGCTTGTGACGAGCAGGAGCTTCAACTCGGCAAAGAAAGTGGCTAAATCTCTGAATCTCACAGGTCCCATCATCACTCATGGGGGTGCCTATATCGCCGCTGAACTCGAAAAGCCACTCTATGTCAAAAAGATATCCGAGACCATCACCTATGAAATCGCCCACTTCCTTGAAGGATTCCCTTGTCAGATCCAGATGGCCCATGAAAGGCAGTCGATCATCGGGAAAACCAATTCGCCGTCCAAGGAGCTTGCCCGCTTATCGTGGCAGCGGGAATCACGTCTTCTTTATAGCAAGCAATATGTTGACTCCATCAGTGAGCACCTTGCAGCAAATCCGATGACCGTTCCGAAAATCTCCGTGGTCCTTGAGCGGAAGGAAGATGTGTGGGATATCATCGCCGCACTCACAGCCATGTACGATGAGGTAGATGCCATTCAGACTTCGGAAAATAGTCTGGATATCGTTCCGAAGGGCGTGTCAAAACTTCGCGGTCTCATGTATCTGACCGAACGCTATGAGTTGAAGAAGGAGCAGGTCGTCATGGTCGGTGCGGGAGTGGATGATATGGACGCAATGAGGTGCTGCGGTCTCGGTGTCGCCATGGGAGGGGCTTCTGCAGAAGTGAGGAAGGCAGCGGACTGGGTGACGAGGAGCCAGCATGAAAAGGGGATCCCGTACTTCATCAGTGAGGTGTTCAGGAAGCAACATCCGATTCCTTTCCTTAAGAAGATGAATATCATAAAATCTTGATTGCCAAGGCCGGTTCCAATAGGGATCGGTCTTTTTCGTACCATCAACGACATTGACCATTCCCATCCCGTTCTTGTACACTTATAAATGCTTATCCAATTGTGAAAGGTGATTACAACGTGAATGTGTTAATTAAAGGCATTGAAGACGAGCGATTTGAACGACCTCTTCGATTGATTGCCAATTTATTTTTTGAAGAAACCAAAATCCATTTTGGTGAGTGCGATCACCCCGATTTGGAAATCCATATACATGTATCGGACGCTGAGACAATACAGGCCAGTGCGGAAATCAAATCAGACCAGTCTCCGAAAGCCGATTATAAAAAAGACTGGTTGCCGTACGACACAGAGAAGGAGCGATTCAGACAGCTGAAGACCGCCGTTTCTCATGTGTACCTGAACGTCCTGCAGGATCTGACAGGCATCCAACAGAAATGGGGGATCCTGACAGGTGTCAGACCGACAAAATTGATCCACAAGCAGAACATGCTCGGGCTTCAGGCAGAAGAGATCCACCATAAGCTGAAGGAAGAGTATTTGATCACCGATGAAAAGATCGATCTTATGCAAAACATCGTGGATCGCCAGCTGTCCGTCGTTCCCGACCTGTATGACGTGAGGGATGAGGTAAGCATCTACATAGGGATCCCGTTTTGCCCGACCAAATGCGCTTACTGTACCTTCCCGGCCTACGCCATCCAGGGCAAGCAGGGCAGGGTGGATTCGTTCCTCGCCGGCCTGCATTATGAAATCCGGGAAATGGGACGGTGGATGAAGGAAAAAGGCGTGAAGATCACGACGATTTACTTCGGAGGCGGTACGCCGACTTCCATCACAGCGGAAGAGATGGATGCCTTATATGAAGAAATGTACGACTCTTTCCCGGATGTGGACAAGGTGCGGGAAGTGACGGTGGAAGCAGGAAGACCCGATACCATCACGCCTGATAAACTGAAGGTATTGAACAAATGGAATATCGACCGGATCTCCATCAACCCACAATCCTACACCCAGGAAACGCTGAAGGCGATCGGAAGGCATCACACGGTGGAAGAGACGATTGATAAGTTCCATATGGCCAGGGAAATGGGCATGAATAACATCAATATGGACCTCATCATCGGGCTGCCGGGCGAAGAGCTTCCTGAACTGCAGCATTCCCTTGATGAAACCGAGAAGCTGATGCCGGAATCGTTGACCGTCCACACCCTTTCGTTCAAACGTGCATCAGAGATGACAAAGAATAAGGATAAATATAAGGTGGCCGATCGTCACGAGATCGGACGGATGATGAATCTCGCCGAGGAGTGGACTTCTGCTCACGGATACGAGCCCTATTACCTGTACCGTCAAAAGAACATCCTTGGAAATCTTGAGAACGTCGGTTATGCCCTGCCGGGTCAGGATAGTATTTATAACATCATGATCATGGAAGAAGTGCAGACCATCATCGGGATCGGCTGCGGTGCGGCAAGTAAATTCATCGACCCTGAAACGGGGAAGATCACCCATTTTGCCAATCCGAAGGAACCGAATGCGTATAATCTGACATTCAAAGAGTACACAGACAAAAAAATCGACATCCTCGATGGATTGTTTTCTTGAGAGACTGGGACAAACATGTTTCAGTCAAGGTAAAACCCGAATTCATTTGCCTGCGATAAGGTATATGAATTCGGGTTTTTTTATTTGTTTCACGAACAATGTATTCTAATGTATCCAGCGGTTGATTGGTTCATGTGCAGTATAAAGAAGCTGCGCGGACGTGTCCGTCATAAAAGGATCCCTTTTTCGCTTTGTCCCACCCCCTTTGGTTTTTAGAGAATTGTCGAAATCATGGGGGAGAAAGAGGATTCGGATCAAGGAAATCGAATAAGTAAGAAGGATGGTTTTGTAAGCGATTACTTCGTCGTGACGATCCCGCATGCGCTTCATCTGTACCAGTCCATATAAAGACAAAGGGGAGATACGTTTATGATGCAGACGCCTTTACTTCTAACAGCGATGATGGAACGAGCAGAAAAGTTTTATCCCAAAAAGCACATCGTTTCAAGGACCGAATCGGGTATTCACCGCTTCACCTATAAAGAATGGGGGAAAAGGACGAGGAGACTCGGCAGCGTCCTGGAGAAGCTAGGGGTCAAGGAAGGAAATAAGGTGGGCACCCTTGCGTGGAATCATCACCGTCACCTCGAAGCCTATTTCGCAATCCCGTGCATGGGCGCAGTGCTTCACACCATCAACATCAGGCTGTCCCCTCAGCATATCGTGTATATCATCAATCATGCAAAAGACACTGTTCTTCTTGTGGATTCCGATCTTCTACCACTGGTGGAAAAAATCAGGGATCAGATCCCCCATGTCGAGTCCATCATTGTCATGACGGACGGCGAAAAGCCTGATTCGACCATCGAAGATCTGCATCATTATGAAGAGCTGCTCGAGAAAGGTGACCCGACATTCTCCTTCAGGCATGATCTCGACGAAAACGCGCCTGCCGGTATGTGCTATACTTCTGCGACAACAGGGAATCCGAAAGGGGTCGTGTACTCCCACCGGGGCATTGTCCTCCATACCATGGCCCTCGGACTTGCCGATACAACCGGGATCATGGAGAGGGATGTGGCCCTGCCTGTCGTACCGATGTTCCATGTGAATGCATGGGGTCTCCCGTTCGCAGCCGTATGGTTCGGAACAACTCAAGTGTTGCCAGGCCCCTACTTCACCCCTGGGCTCCTCGCCCAACTGATGGAAAAAGAAAAGGTTACCGTTGCTGCTGGTGTACCCACCATATGGCTGGGACTCTTGAGAGAACTCGAAGAGAACCGCTATGATCTATCCTCCGTCCGTTACCTCCTTTGCGGCGGCTCCGCAGCGCCGAGGGGAATGATCAAGACCTTTGAAGAAAAGCACGGAATTCCATTCATGCATGCCTACGGGATGACTGAGACCAGCCCCCTCGCTGTCGTGGCATCGATGAAGAGTCAGCATGACGTGTTATCGAATGAAGAGCGGTATGATGTCAAAGCCAAACAAGGAATCCTTGTCCCGGGACTGGAGATGAAGATTCTCGGGAAAAACGGGGAAGTGGAGTGGAACGGCCTGGAGATGGGAGAACTTGCCCTCAGGGGGCCATGGATTGCATCAGAGTATTACGAGGATGATCGGACAGAGGATGCTTTCAGGGATGGCTGGCTCCACACTGGAGATGTGGTGGTGATCGATGAAGGAGGGTATATCAAGATCGTGGATCGGACGAAGGATCTGATCAAATCAGGAGGAGAATGGATCTCATCTGTTGACCTGGAAAATGCCCTGATGTCTCACGAAGACATCTTTGAAGCTGCAGTTGTTGCAGTACCTCATGAGGAGTGGCAGGAACGTCCTGTCGCATGTGTCGTCTTGAAAGATGCCGAGAAGCGGACGGTCACGCAGGAAGAAATCATCGACTTCCTGCGTCCACAGTTCGCGAAGTGGTGGCTGCCAGACAAAGTGATCTTCATGAAGGAAATTCCGAAGACATCGGTGGGGAAATTCCTAAAGATGGCCCTGAGAGATGAAATTCATAATAAAATAAGCCAGGAGGAGTAATCATGAGCGTACAAAAACAAGGTGAATTAGTGAAGGTTCAGATAGAAGGAAAAGTGGCGAGAGTCGTCTTGAACCGGCCGGAGTCGTTGAATGCACTCGACCTCGATTTGATGAGAGGGCTGTTGTCTGCCCTGAAGGAGATCAGGAGGGACCCAGATTTGGCGATTGTCGTACTGACGGGGGAAGGAAAAGGTTTTTCATCTGGAGGAGACATCAAATCCATGCTTTCCCTTGGGAATGAAGGCGATTTTTCCGAAGTGATGGATGTGATCAATGAGCTTGCAATGACTCTCTACACCCTTCCGAAGATCGTCGTGGCGGGTATCCACGGTGCAGCCGCGGGCCTCGGGTTCAGCTTGGCGTTGACGGCCGATTATATTCTTTGCGAGGAAGACAGCAAGCTTGCCATGAATTTCATCGGGATCGGACTCATCCCCGATGGTGGCAGCCACTTCCTCCTTCAAGAGAGGCTCGGCACCCATAAGGCGAAAAGGATGATCTGGAATGGAAAAGTGATGCTCGGTCAAGAGGCCCTCATGAAAGGACTGGTAGACGAGGCTCTTCCATCGGGGAAACTGGAAGAAGGATTGGAACGATATATCGAGCAGTGTGTTCAATCTCCAGTGAAGGCGCTCTTGAAAACAAAGGAAATTTATACCGAGTTGAATAAAGAGAGGCTTCAGGAAGCATTGCTCAAAGAAAAAGATGGTCAATGGCTCATGAGACAAACATCAGATCACCATGAAGGAATCAAGGCATTCATCGAAAAGAGAAGGCCGTCATTCAAAGGGGAATAACGGAAAAGAGGGTGCCGCATGGCGCCCTCTTTTGTTATACGTGGAATAATAGAAGCTTTCCCAGTGGGGAAGTGAAACGATGGGTGTGATCAAGATACCCTTTCTCTACCAACATACTTTCCCCAACCTTCTTCGCTTCCTCGTCCGTTGCAGCCTGGACACTCTCATCCAGAAGTTTTGACCCATTCTTCTCGAATACTGTAAGTTTATACGTTTTCATGGCTCTACCCCTTTGCATTATGATCACTTTTTATTTTTTCATATTTTTCAAATAATGAAAAGTGGAATTTTCCTGTACCCATAAATAATTCACAGATGAAATGATGGCATCCGTTGGGGTATAATGGGTAGTATTAGAACATATATTCGTAATTTTGGAGGGGAACCATGAAGAAAATCCGGTTTCTGCACGCTGCCGATCTGCATTTGGACAGTCCGTTCAAAGGGTTGAAGAACTTGCCCGCAGCGAGGTTCAAACACATACAGGGAAGCACCTTTGCTTCTTTTGAAAGACTGATTGACGAGGCACTTAAAAGGGAGGTCGACTTTGTGCTCATCAGCGGGGATCTCTTTGATGAAGAGGATCGAAGTATCCGGGCGCAGGCGAGGCTCGTGCAACAGTTCGAACGTCTAAAGGAGAAGGAGAAGGAGATCCCCGTTTTCATCATCCATGGAAACCATGATCACCTTGGGGGATTCAGGGTCCAACTGGACATGCCTCCCCATGTACATATCTTCTCTGAACGACCTGAGTGGAAACAGGTAAGGACGAAGGATGGGGCAGATGTCTCAATCGCGGGATTCAGCTATGGAAGCCGTCATATTCACGAGAGGGTGATTACAGAATATCCAAAAGCCGAAGGCGGCGGCTACAGGATTGCTCTTCTTCATGGAAGTGAAGGGAGCATCGAGGCTGACCATGAACCTTATGCCCCCTTCACCATCAAGGAACTGCTAGATAAGGGATATGATTACTGGGCACTGGGTCATATCCACAAGCGTCAGATCCTCCATCAAGATCCTTACATTGTGTATCCGGGGAATATTCAAGGAAGGCACCGGAAAGAAACCGGCCCTAAAGGCTGTTACGAAGTCGAGCTGGAAGGGGACCGTACCGAACTGACCTTCATACCCGTACAGGAAGTAGAATGGATACAAAAATCTGTATCACTCGATGGGGTCACCCGTTTTGGTGAGCTGTACAATCGGATCAGGGAAGCAGTGGATTCGTGCGGGGAAGATATGATCGAACTCCGTCTGGAAGGAAAGGGCAGCTTGGGGGAAGAGGAATGGAGGAGGATCCAGAACGGTGAGTTACTGGATACGATTCAATCGGCAATGGAGGATGAACAAGGGATCAAATGGGTGCATCGTGTGTCCTTTGCAGAAGAGAAATGGGTTCTTGATGAGCGCGACCCATTCAGCCAAATCATGTTTGAGATGCTTGATGAGCTGGAGCAGGGCGACTGGGCATCGTCCCTGTCAGAGCTGATGGATCATCCGTTGATCTATAGGCATGGTCTTCAGGTGGATCAGGAGGTCTTTCACGATGTCAGAAAGCTCCTCGGCACCCCGGGCAAGGAAGGAAGGTGATTGCATGAAGATTAAGGGAATCCATATCTATGCCTATGGAAAACTGATTAATCAGCACTATACCATGGAAGAATTACAGGTGATCTTTGGACAAAACGAGGCAGGGAAATCGACGATCATGTCTTTCATCCACAGCGTCCTCTTCGGCTTTCCTACCAAGCAACATTCACTCCCACGCTACGAACCGAAAACATCATCAGACTATGGAGGAGTTCTCAGGGTGTGCACTCCTTCCGGAGAGGAGATCCGGATTGAAAGGAAGAGGGGGGGACCAGCCACGGGGACTGTGACTCTTCAATATGAAGATGGGAGGGTAGAAGGGGAGGAAGGGCTTCACCGGCTACTCGGTACCATCGACCGGAAAACCTACGGGAACATTTTTTCCTTTGACCTTGAGGGTCTTCAGGGAATCCACCGATTGAAAAAGGAAGACCTTAACCGCTTCTTATTCTCAGCAGGATCCACCGGAACGGATGCCCTCATGCAGATGGAGCAGGCCTGGCAAAAAGAACAGGAACAGCTCTTCAAACGCTCCGGGCGCAAACCTGTGATCAATCTCCTACTCTCTGAGCTCGTGTCACTTGAAAAGAAACTGAAAGAAGCGAAAGGTCGCAATGACCGCTATGCTCCCCTTCATGTAGAAAAAGAGCAAATCGGTAAAAGACTGGAATTTCTTGAACATGAGCTGAAGATCCTGCAGGAAAGAAAACATACCCTTTTGCAGATCCGGGAAAACTGGGATGCTCTCAGTGAAAGAGTGTATACATTGGATAGGATCGGACAAATTGGTGACTTCCCGTTTCCTGAAAAGGGTCTGCACCGCCTCGATGAGTGCAGGCGGGAGGTCCGGAAGGTGGAAGCCCAGCTTGAAACCCTGCAGCTCAAAAAGGATACCTTTTTGGAAAGGGTGGAACAGGACGCAGAGATTGAAGAGGAAGAACGGAGCTTCCTGGAAGAAAAGTTGGCATCTCAGGGGAACTTTCAAAAATGGATCCATGATCTTGAGGATCATTGGAGGGAAGTCGAAGCGATTGAAAGTGGCATCCGAGGAATCAGAAGGGAGCTCCAACTGAGTTTGGAAGGAAAGGAGGCTGCTTCCGTCAACATCAGCTTCTCGATGAATGAGAGAATCAACGACGCAATCGAAGAAAAGACGGAAATCCTTCATGAACGGGAGCATAATCGGAAGAAAAGGGCGGAAGCACAAGCAACCAGAGATCGAACCGAGCGGGAATGTGACGCTGCGGAGAATCGATTGATGGGGGAGGAGGCCTTTCAGGATCTCCAGCGGAAAATCAAAAAAGGGATGTCCGAGGCCCAGAGAAACTGGTTCAGGGAACGATTGGAAGAAGAGGAGAGGATGCTTGCGAGCGACTGTAAGACATTGGGCGGACAGAAGAAGATCACGTTATCCCTTCTTTTGATCGGATTGATCCTGACGCTATGGGGGATCTGGACGGGAACATGGATCATGGGCCTTGCCCTGCTGCCGGGCGCCATGAGCATATTATCCTTTAGGCAGTCCCGATCGCGCTTGATTGAACGTGAGAATAGGATCCAATCCATGGAACGACCCGAAGGAGAGGTATCGTCCGACTCCCAGCGCCTCTATGATGAACAGCTTGAGTACCGCAGTCAATGGAAGCAGCTCATTCTGAAGCTTGAAGAGACGGAAGGTACGCTCGCAGGTATCGTGGAAGAGGAGAGCCGGCTTGTGAACAGGCTGCAGGATGTAGATGACAGGATTGCCGCTATCGTTTCAGAGCTTGGACTACCTGTTGATTTCCAATGGAAATGGCTGAGGGAAGCCTATATAAGGCTGAAGGAACTCGTGACCCTTCATGACAGGTTGCTCATCCTCCAGGACGAAATCCGCGGAGCTGAGACCAAGATCCAAGCCTATACAGGGGAGTGTCGGGAGTGGTTCAATCGCCACGGAATCGAAGCTGTACCACTGGAGGAGATCCACAGTAAGATGAAGGAGCTTCTGAAGGAGATGGACAAAGAAGATCTGAAGAGGAATCACGCCAAGGAAGAGCTCAACCAGATCCGGATGGATATGCAAAGCCTTGAAATCGAACGAACCAAGCTGGAAGACGAGGTGGAGGGTCTTTTCTCCTTTGCAGGAACCACTTCGGAGGAAGCCTATAGGAAGACAGGTCAGCTTGCCGAAGAGAAACGGGAGCTGTTGCATGCCTATAGATTTATGGAAAAACGATTCCAGCCTGATATCCTGTCTGCTTTTACTGAATTTCAATCTAAAGATCTTGTCGAAAAGGAAATCATTCTTGCTTCCACTGAGATCGACGAATGCTCCCGCAGTATCTCCACCCTGCAGGAGGAGGCAGCGACACTTGCATATGAACTTCAAGTTCTAGAGGAAGGAACCGAACATTCTATCCTATTGCAACAGTTCGAAGGGAAGAAAGCCGAAATCCACGAGAAGATCCAGCGATGGTCGACTGTCACCCTGGCGAGGAAGGCTTTGGAAAATACGATGGAGCACTATCAGCAGACAAAGATGCCGAGGCTGATCGGGGAGGCAGAGCAATACTTCCTTAAGCTCACGAATGGCCGATATCGTAAGATCAGCGTAACCGATGACGAAATGATCACGGTTGCCAGGGAAGACGGTCAGGTGTTTCAGGCTGTGGAACTCAGTCAGGGAACGAAGGAGCAACTGTATATCGCCATCCGTTTTGCCCTGATCTCTTCCCTGAAAGAAATCTATGATCTTCCCGTCATCATCGATGATGCGGCGGTGAACTTTGATGAAGGCAGAACCCGGGCATTCATTGAAGCGCTGGATAAGCTGTCGGAGAATCATCAAATCCTGTATTTCACCTGTCATCAGGCTGTGGTGGACACCTTCCAGGCACCAGGAGTGATAAATTTGGATGATCAGACAATTGAGACGGGTCTCGACGAGTCAAGTCGGGTGCCTCTGTGATATACTTGAAACAGTAAACTGAAAGAGAACGGGGGAACAACCATGTCCGGAATTACGACCTATGCAGTCGGTGAGACCATCGATTTGCATTTATTGATCAAACAGATGACAAAAGGCACAACCAATACAGGCAAGCCATTCCTGACCATCATCCTGCAGGATAAGAGCGGGGATATCGAAGCGAAGCTGTGGGATGCCTCAGATCAGGATGAAAAAGCTTACCAGCCGGAGACAATTGTCAAGGTAGTCGGAGATATCCACAACTATCGGGGGAAGAACCAACTGAAAATCAAACAGATTCGTCCCGTGTCGCCGGGGGATGGTTTTTCCATTGCTGATTTCCTGGAGACTGCTCCGGTAAGCATAGATGAAATGAGCAGTAAGATCACCCAATATATCTTTGAAATGCGCAATCCGAATATTCAGCGGATCACCCGTCATCTGATCAAAAAATATCAGAAGGACTTCCTTGAATATCCTGCAGCAACGAAGAATCACCATGAATTCGTATCTGGCCTAGCCTATCATGTCGTTTCCATGCTTGATCTTTCAAAAGCCATCGCAGGATTATACCCGACGCTTGATTCCGACCTGTTGTATGCAGGTGTGATCCTCCATGATCTTGGCAAGGTGATTGAACTGTCCGGCCCGACTTCGACCACCTACACAATCGAGGGGAACCTGATCGGGCACATCTCCATCATGGTGAATGAAATCGGGAAAGCGGCCGATGAGCTTGGCATAGAAGGAGAAGAGGTCATGATCCTTCAGCATTTGGTCCTTAGCCACCATGGCAAGGCAGAATGGGGCAGCCCGAAACCCCCATTGATCCGCGAAGCAGAGATCCTTCACTATATCGATAACGTGGATGCGAAGATGAACATGCTCGACAGGGTCCTATCGAGGACGAAACCTGGGGAGTATACGGAGAGGGTCTTTGCCCTTGACAACCGCTCCTTCTATAAACCGACATTCCATGAATGAACATGAAGTCCGGTCCTTCGACCGGGCTTTTTGCTGTCTGAAAAAAGATTGTCATAAGCAGGCAATCCTCTTCATATGGTGAAGTAAGGACAAACCTATAAGGAGTTGAAGCAGATGACATTACCGATTTGGATGTATTTCATTGTGGCAGGGATCTTTGTCAGTGCGTTCATGACCATCAAGTCGGCAAGGCAGGAAAAGGCCCAGGAGGATGAATGGATTGCGAAAGAGGGCGAGGTCTATATGACCCGCATGGAAGAAGAGAAAGAGCGGCGGCGCGTGTCCTCTTGATCGAATAGTCATTAAAGAAAAAAGACAGTCGGAGAATAATCTCCGGACTGTCTTTTTTGGGTTCATTCTTTTGTATCGGATTCGGTCGTTGCATTGCCTTCAGGGGCAGCAGCATCCGGTGCTGGCGTACCGTTCAGGACTTGTTCGAATGCATCTTTGAGATCTTTATCCTTGATCTTAAGATCTGCTTTTTCGATTTCGTCCTTCATGGATTCCTGGATTTTAGACTGGTCCACTTTTGAAAGTTTAAGCTCTTGCTCAAGATCTTTTTTCATATCTTTGAACGGTTTCTTTTCTTTCGTATCGGTCACTTCAATGATGTGGTAGCCATAATCTGTCTTCACAGGATCGCTGACCTCACCTTTTTTCAGGGAGTCAAGGGCTTTTGAGAACTCAGGTACAAAGCTTTGGCGTCCGGCATTATCAACCCATCCAAGGCTGCCACCGTTAGCTGCAGAAGCGGTATCGGTTGAATACTCGCTTGCAAGATCTTCGAATTTACCACCATCGGCCAATTTCTTTTTGACTTCCTTCGCAGTCTTTTCGTCTTCCACAAGGATGTGCCTTACTTCAATCGGAGCTTTCCAATTTTCGTAATAATCCTTGAGTTCCTTGTCAGTGACCTTTATATCTGATGTAGCCGCCTTCTCTTGAAGAAGCTGAAGCTTCAAATACTCTTTAAAGGATTTTTCATCAAGGTTGTACTGTTGAAGGAACATATCGAATTGATCACCGAGCTGTTCTTTCGCTTCGTCCATCTTTTTGTTGATTTCATCTTTAGAAACATCATACTTCTCATCCAGAACTTTTGTATAAACGAGTTCCTGCAGGGCTTGTTCCATTTGTGGAGTGAACTTTTGTTTCGCTGAATCATACAGTTCATCCTTGGTGATATCCCCGGCTTTCGTTGTCGCAACTACATCTTTATCGTCTGCCCCATTACCGCTGCATCCTGCTAGTCCCACGGCACCGGCAACAAGTGATACGGAAAGGATCCACTTCTTCATGGTGATCAACTCCTAAGCTATTTTCAGTTATGCTTGGCTAAAATCTACAACCCATACTATATCACACTTTTTGGATGAAAAAAAATAATTTCCAAACTATTCTTGATAAAAATAGGCAGATAACATACCCAATTCCCAGATTCGTTCATATGATATCAGCGAAGAGAGAAAAGGAGGTAATGATCATGAGCTGTGGATACAATTCAGGATTTGCATTGCTTGTTGTATTGTTCATCTTATTAATCATCGTTGGTGCCGCGTTTATTTGCTAATAAGAAATATGACAATAGCCTAAAACCATTAGACGTGTACTTGAATATAATGCATTAGCGCTTCAAAGGAGGTGGAACGTAATGGGTAACGCATACGGCGGAGGTTTCGCGTTAATTGTTGTACTGTTCATCTTGTTGATCATTGTAGGTGCAGCTTGGCTATAAGATAGCCAAAAATACTAGGAATTGACGGATCAGGGTCAAAGAGGGGGCATTACTTGCAGCAACGTCCCCTTTTTGCCTATCTCATCCGATGCTTCTCATACATGAAAGGAGGAAGCGCATATGTCAGGTGCTTGCGGGTATGGCGGAGGTTTCGCTCTAATCGTTGTTCTATTCATCTTGCTTATCATCATCGGTGCAGCATACGTTTGCTAATAAAGTGAATTGAACCGAAAGGGCTTGTTAGGCTGCTGTGAATATTCACGGCAGTTTTTCAAAAGAAGGGAAGCACGCAAAGGGAAGGATTGATTCCTCTTGCAGGCTTCTATTTTTAGCTAAAATAAAGCAAGCCCCCCGAAGAGTCGTTGAAGACGATCCGGGGGGCTTGTTTTTTGAATTGGTAAGGATGTTGGTTACGCTTTTCTTTAACCAGCTCAGGCGGGTTCACCCTCGAGGTCATAAGTCAAGCCACCCAAAAAGGCCAAGAACGCCTTTCTGGGTGACTCGTCTTATGCTTGTCGGGTCAGAGCGACCCGCCTCCGCTTTTCTTTGTCTATGTAAATAAGATTTCCACATAAGATGAAATCAGCAGTATGGTGATGAGGATGTTGATGGTTGCGTATACTTTCGGCTGACGTTCTTCGGGTATTTCCTTTTGTGCACAGAGTGCGAAGGTCATTCTGTTGATGTTGAACAGAATGAACAGTGCGAATACGATAAACATGATAAATACGGTGATCATCCAGGTCCCTCCCCGTTCTCTCCTATAAGCTATACAATACCAAATTAATGGGGTGATTGGTAGGGCGAGTATTGACGAAAAATTGGAAACTAAGCTCTTTTCGTATTCGTGTTCGTGTATAAAGCCTCTGCTTTTGATGAAGAGCAGGAATACGAAAATAGCCTAGTGAGGGGGGCGACCCCTCATTGTTCAATCAATATCTCATATCCATCCTCATTTTCCTCGATCATCGCCCTCCTCGGAGAAAAGAGCAGTGTCCTTACACAAAGAAAATCGATTAAGCAGATGCCCGTATGGAAGGCAGTCAACATGATGAAGTAATGGGAGTAATGAGGAAAATGGAAGCAACCGAACATCAGGAATGAATTGAGTACAAAGAATGGGGCGGTTAATGCCATCCCGTATCTCCATTTGGTGATGGGCACATTCAATCTGAGCGTTACGGTCGGTAAGATCCCTATCTGTCTTCTCAGCGTGCATGTCATATTCCGTGCACAGTGCAAGACCGGCAGTGCGTGGCAGATCTTATGCAGGGGATAGATGCTCAACAAGCCTGCAAAAAAGAGCAGGATATGATGATCATAAAATACACGATGGTTCAATACATTAATCGGTACGTATATAAATGAGAATACCATCATCATCACGATGGATGAAAGTAAAAAGACTCGATGATATCCGAAATGTCTTTCTTTATCAACAGACTTCCAGCAGTGCATTACGTGTTTCCTCCAAAAGGCGTTCGGTATGGTGAAAAGCGCCTTACATACTGTATTATGATTAGTGCTGAAAATCAATACTTTTTTAGGGGAGGAAAAAAATAAAACCGTGATGCCTTCAGGGGAGTCTGCACGGGCTTGTTTAGTGGAGAAGTGACGATTAAAAGAGACAAGTGTACGGAATGTCTTGTACAATGGAAAAGAGAAACTATGCATATGGAATGGTGATTGGAATGGATGATTTGTTAAGAAGAGTGGAAAAGCTGGAATATTATCAAAGGCTCATGTTGGAGATGATGCCGGGGCATACCACTTTATTTTACAGGGAGGTCATGAAGGCAGGGCTTGATGAGGAGGATGTAAGAGCATTCTTCCAGTTATGTGAGGGATTGAACAATAAATGCCAAAAACAAAAAGCGGAAGGGTTTGTCTATTTTACTCCGCTTTTTAAAGAATTTGAACGTAGGATCGATCGCAGGCTTACTGTCGAGCGGGTCATCGAGGGGTGCCTCAACCAAGGATTATATCCTTCTCTCATGACCCAGCTCAGGAAATGTCTTTAGAACTCTCTAAGTCATCTTCTTCCTGGAAAAGTTCAGTCAGTTTTCCATTGTCATCGGAGAAGTCATTTTTAATGTTGTCGAACGACTTTTCGAAAATCTCCATGAAATCATTCCCATAGATGTTGCGCACCACGCTCATCATTTCGATCATTTCCGGGAATTTTCCGTAAAGCTCCCTGAGGGGAGAGACCCCTTGGAAAATAGCGTGATGGTCAGGATCGTAATTCTTCATAGAATCGAGAAGAATGCGTTCTCCTTTCTCCGTCAGCCTGATATACGTGTTGCGTTTATCGTTTTCCCTTTTTGAAAACTCCAGCAGTTCCCGCTCCTCTAATTTCTTGGAAAAATTAAATGCCGTGGATACATGCATGACACCGAATTTGGCTACATCTGATATGGAAGCACCTTTTAGATGATAAGCGATCCAGAGAATATGGTGTTCATTGATGTTGAGATCATACGGCTTGATCCATTGCTGCCAGTCCTTTTCGATGGCTTTCCACAGCGCTTTGCTGAGCTGTGCCATCCGCTGGCTGAAGAGCATTGCCTCTTTTAATGTGAATTCTCTTTCCTTCATCTCTTTCACCCACTTTACTAAAAAATCTTTTCCCCTTTTCTTTTTCCTTTGAAGCACCAGGTTGTTAAAAAGAAAGCGCTTATATTTTATTATGCCAATAAAGTAATGAATAATAAAGTCTAAATTCACAAAATTTTTAGAAGTTCATGCAGGGAATTGAAAAACCCGCATCGCAAAGGCCTTCATGTTTTGGAACATACAAGGTGGATACGGGCTTTCCCTATGGTTTACTTCGATTGGGACGAACCTGAAAGATCGATGGATTTTTCTAGATCTTCAATCGTTTGTCTTACGGTCTCGATTTCTTTTTGCAGGCGCTCGTTGTTCGGAGCGGTCGATATTTGCCACTCTTTAATGGAAGCCTGAAGATCTTTTGAAAGCTGAAGAACGGTTTCCTTGCTTTCCTGAGAAAGCGTTCCGATGGATTCCTTCAGTTCATTTGCCCGCTCTTTTAAGTCTTCGAGCGTCAGCTTCCAATCATTCTGCTTATCTTTCAGTTTTCCCCTCAATTCCTTCCCTGAAGAAGGAGCTGAGAGAAGGGAGCCTGCACCTGCGACGATGCCGCCCACGATCAAACCGTACATCAATGATTTCACTTTCATGCCCTTCACCTCTGATTGCTTGGTAGTATTATTATTCTACAAAAGATGTAGATATCCTTTTCCCTATTGTAACAGTTTGAAACGGGATTGTTCATAAGTATTCGAATGGACGCATACGAATAAGGGAGAGGAGGGGGAAGAATGGACGGGATCATTTTCGGTTTCTTTGCTCTCAGTGTGATTTTGGTGATCAGTATGGTGTACAATATTATGAGTTTTCAAAGGCCGGGGATCTATCCCCCTAAGAGCATCCTGAAGAAAAGGGCGGGGTTGATGGGGACGGCGGGAGCAGCTTCCCTAGTGATCGGCAGCTTCCTGTGGTGGATTGCTTCATAAAAAAAAGGCCCAAAGGGGGGCCTTTTTTCATTGAAGCTGATCTGACGTGACCGCTTCGCTTATGGAAGAACGCTTTAAGATACCATTGATTATCGGATATACGACGAACATTGCACCGGCGTTGACGACTGTAGCAGGCAGTACGACCGCTGCGAACAGGGCGATGAATGCTCCAGGAAGACCGCCGATGACTGAAGCTGAACCAAGGAAGATGGCTCCGGAAACGAGCGTTCCAATGGCTGTCAGTACAATTGCTCCCAAAATGGATCGGGAGTACTTTCTTGTAAGCAAGAATAATCCGTAAAAAACAAATGCTGTCACGGGCTTGTCGATCAGGTTCGGGAGGAATCCTCCAGGGAACTGGGTGGTTAATCCGGAAATGACACCGGTCAACAGTCCCACAAGCAGTACATTTTTCTTGGCAGGGAACAGCATGATCCCTAAAAACATCATCGTAAGCATCATGTCAGGCTTCATACCAAGGAAGATCCCAGGGATTACGGCATGCAGTGCGGTTCCGATCCCGATCAATAGTGACAGGGATACAAGCGTTTTAGTATTCATCTTCATCTCTCCTCAACTCGTCTATGCTTTCTCTGCTCCTCCTGATGTGCACTATTGCCATCAGCGAAAAGTTAGGACTATTATAACACATCGGCCCCTCATGTCAACGGACCTGTTCCATCTCAAATATGGCCAGAGATGGATGCGGCGATTTCCTGCAGGTCCTCGGGGGTGTAGTCGTCCGTATGGGTCTTCCAGACGGCGCCGAATCCGTCGCCTACACCGTAGCGCGGGATGAGATGCAGATGGAAATGAAACACGGATTGGCCGGCTGCTTCCCCTGTGTTGCTGAGGAGATTCAGCCCGATGGGTTGGAACGCTTCCTTGATGGCAGACGCGACTTTCGGAGCCGCTTGAAACACGTGCCCGGCCGCTTCAGGGGAAAGCTCATAAACGTTTTTCATATGCTGCTTCGGGATGATCAGTGTATGCCCTTTCGTCACTTGGCTGATATCCAGGAAGGCAAGCACGTTTTCATCTTCATATACTTTTGTGGATGGGATCTTCCCATCAATGATTTTACAAAAAATACAGTCGCTCATTGTATATCCACCCTTCAATATGTAGTAGTTGTATTTTATCACGGGTGCAGATATAAATGAAGAAGAGACGGGAACGAATGTCCCGCCTCTCCATGTAGGGGCTGTGCTTCCTGATGCTTTTCGTAAAGTCGGCGATTCCATTCAGCAGGTGAACGGAACGATCCTATCGCAATCGATTTTTAAAAAATCTTGAGCGTCTTGGACAACCACCTCATTTGACGGTTTGCATACATACGAATGACTCGTGCAATGTGACCATCTCCATCTCCTTACATCACGTAAAGCGAATAAGTGTTTGGATATACGTCAACTTGTTCTTTAACAAACACCTCATTTGTCTGAATGAATGGTGAATGAATGTCATTCACTAAAGAAGAGCATAAATGCTGCAACAATTAGTGAAATTCGGATCCTGGTCTTTAACAACCACCCCGTTTTTCTTATTGCCTTACCCCTACAACTATAGGATGACCCGTCTGTAGGTATTTATTTGTACTAGATAATGGAAAAGTTGTAGATCAAACATGCCTTCATAACGGAATTTTGATAAAATGAAGCAAAGACTGTGCAGAGAAAGGACGTTTTCGCTTTGGCATTATTGGAAATTAACCATTTGATTGGTGGATATACACGTAAGCCTGTATTAAAAGATATTTCCTTCTCAATCGAGTCCAATGAAATTGTAGGACTGATCGGATTGAACGGGGCAGGTAAAAGTACGACGATCAAGCATATCATCGGACTGATGGAAGCAAAGCAGGGGGATGTATCCATCAACGGAAAGACCTTAAAGAAAGATCCCGAGCAGTACCGTAAACAATTCTCCTACATTCCCGAAACACCGATCCTTTATGATGAGCTCACCCTTGAAGAGCATTTAAGGCTGACAGCCATGGCATACGGATTGACGGAAGAAGAGTATTCCGATCGTCTCCCCGGATTGCTGAAGGCCTACAGGATGGAAAAGAAACTGAAGTGGTTCCCTGCCCATTTCTCAAAGGGAATGAAGCAAAAAGTAATGATCATGTGTGCGTTCCTGATCCAGCCAAGCCTGTACATCATCGATGAACCATTTGTCGGGCTTGATCCCCTCGGCATCCAGTCACTTCTTGATTCCATGGAGGAGATGAAAGCAACAGGAGCCGGCATTCTCATGTCCACACACATCCTGGCGACGGCCGAACGCTATTGTGACTCGTTCGTCATCCTGCATGAGGGGAAAATCCGTGCAAAAGGGACCCTTGACGATTTGCGGAGGGAATTCACGATGGCTGGGGCCACCCTTGACGATATTTACATTCAACTGACAAAGGAAGAATCGGATGATGAATAATGTAAATGGGATTTGGAAGCAGCGGGTGACGGAATATACCCTTGAGCTTCAAAAATATCTGAAGTACATGTTCAATGATCACCTTTTATTTGTCTTGATCTTCGCATTCGGCGGAGGAGCCTATACATACAATCAGTGGGTCAAGACATTGGAACCGTCTTTTCCTGCTCCTCTGATCATGGCTGTCATTTTGGGACTTGTTCTGGCATGGAGCCCCGTATATACCTTCCTCCGCGAAGCCGATGCGGTGTTCCTGCTCCCTCTTGAGAAGAAATTGAAGGGCTATTTCACGAAGAGCCTCTGGGTGAGCTTCGCTTTTCAATCCTACATCCAGCTTATTGTGCTCGCTGCCATGATGCCTATGTATGTTGCAGTGACGGGGAAGGGATTCGGCACCTTTTTCCCGCTTCTGATCATCGTCCTGGCCGTGAAATGGTGGAACCTTCTCATGCGGTGGCAGATCCTCCGTTTTCAGGAGAGGAGTGTCCATTTCACTGATTCGTTTTTCCGCTTTCTATTGAGCGGCAGCATCATGTATCTGATTCTCTCTAGTGCTCACCTCTGGGTAATTGCAACGATTGCAGTCATCCAGCTCCTATACGTGGGGTATTTCATGCAGGTTGCCAAAGGGAAAAATCTGAAATGGGACCTGCTGATCACCCTTGAGCAGCAGCGTATGCTCATGTTCTACCGTATGGCCAATATGTTCACCGATGTCCCGAAATTAAAAGGAAAGGTTCATCGGAGGAAGTGGCTCGATGCCTTATTGCCGAATGAGATGGACCAAGGAAAGTCATACCGCTATCTTTATATCAGATCATTGGTAAGGACCAGTGAATATTCTGGCCTCTATATCCGATTGACCCTCATCGGTGCCGTTTTGATCTACAGCAATACGTCCTTGATCTTCAGCGTGATCGCCGGTCTCCTTTTCATGTATTTGACCGGTTTCCAGCTCATCCCGTTATTCAAAAGGTTTGACTATAAGATATGGGTGCTTCTTTATCCGGTTCCCCGGAAGCTGAAGGAGTCATCGTTTCAAACCGTGATCATGCAGGCACTCATCATCCAGGCGTTCGTCTTAACCATCCCATTAATCGTAAGGGGAGAGTGGCTGGGGGGAGTGATCGTGCTTGCTGCAGGTTGTGTCTTTTCCCTCCTGTTCAGCCGCCACTATCTGGTGGGAAGGTTGAAGAAAATGCAGGATCCCCTTCATTCGTGAAACCATCTTCATGACCCGAACGTATACTAACCATCATGTGGAGGAGGGATGAGAGTGGAAATAGAAAAGCAAGAGCTAGATATGTGGAAGCGCCGCATCACACGTAAATCCTCCAGGCTGCAGAGAGTATCCAAGAGGGCCCAGACGAAAATGAACACGTGGATTCCCGAGAAGGCCCATAACCTGATAACGGACAGCATCCGCCGCATGGTGGAGATCACGCTGAACAGCGGAGGCTGGTTACCGATGAATCCCGTGACTGCAAAGGGAAACCTTCAGGAAAGGGAAGAAAGCATGAAGGAGCGACTGGAGTTTTACAGGAAGACGGCTACCATAGAAGGTGCAGGCACCGGTGCAGGAGGGCTCTTCCTCGGCATGGCGGATTTTCCTCTGCTTCTGTCAATAAAGATGAAGTTCCTTACAGAATGCTCGATCATTCACGGCTATGATGTGAATGTCTATGAAGAGAGGTTGTTTCTCCTATATGTATTTCAACTGGCGTATTCAAGTGATGAGCATAAGCGGAAGACCTTGAGCGTGATCGAAGACTGGAATGAGGAGAAAGAACGGGTCAAAGACATGGACTGGCGAACATTCCAACAGGAATACAGGGATCATATCGATTTGATCAAAATGCTCCAACTTGTGCCCGGGATCGGTGCGGTTGTAGGGGCGTACGCAAATTACCAGCTTCTCGATCAGCTGGGTGAGACGGCGAAATTCGCTTACCGAATCCGTCATTTCCACGAGCATGAAAAGGGGTGAAGTGCGGATGACAGTCAGTTTACGCCCTTTTCATCTGGAAGATGCATTAACCATTACCAGGCTAGCAGATGATAAGATGCTGGCAGATACGATCGGTTTGCCCCATCCTTATGAAGTCTCACATGCAGAGGAGTGGATTCGCTCACATCCCTCATTGCGGGAAGCTGATGAGGAGTATAACTTTGCAATCGAATACCAATCAGACATCGTCGGTACAATCGTGATCAGACGTAATCAGGAGCATGATGCAGGAGAACTGGGCTACTGGATTGGCAGTCGGTTCTGGGGGCGGGGCTATGCCACTTCAGCCGTGGAAAAGATCCTGTCATTCGGGTTCCAAGATCTTAGCCTGAACCGTATGTGGGCGATGGTACGTGACTCCAATATAGGTTCGAGGACTGTCCTTGAGAAAACGGGGTTCGTGGAAGAGGCGGTGTTGCGCCAGGCACGCAGGCGTGGCTCCGATTTCGAAGACTGCCTCCTTTATGCAATAACAAGAAGGGATTACCAATCGCTTGAATGACTGGTAATCCCTTCTTTTGTCTTTCGCTGAGCGAAATACATATAGTATGATGGAGTGGAAAGGTGGGGAAACGTGTGTCACGTCGAAAAAAAGTAGTGAGATGGTTCGGCCTCGTTCTATTCTCTTTCTTCTTCATTGCAGCGGGGATATTCCATTTCATAGAGGCCCAAGGCTTTGCGCGGATGATCCCTTCATTCCTTCCTCTGAAGGAGGAGGCGGTCTACCTGACTGGGATACTTGAGTTCATACTCGCCATCCTCCTTCTCATTCCGAAGACGAGAAGAAAAACCGGCATCGTAACGGCCGTCTATCTGGTTCTGATCTTTCCTGCCAATATCTATGCAGCCGTCAAAGGCATACCCGCTCCCGGGGCTGAAGAAGCAAACGCTCCCCTACTTTGGGTGAGGCTCCTCTTCCAACCGCTCTTGATCTGGTGGGTGCTAGCTGTCAGCAAGGTGGAAAAGACTCGTAGCTTCTATTCATAGGAAGATATCAAAAATGCGCCCCGTGAGCAAAACCTGCTTTCCGGGGCGCATTTCGTTTTACATAAGGAACATGGCTGCAATCGTCGTTACGACCAACCCGATGGTGACCGGGAGAAGGTTGCGACGGGCGAGTTCGAAAGGGTCTACCCCGCAAATCGCCGCTGCAGGAATCAGAGCCCATGGAACAAGTGTCCCACCACCGACCCAGATGGCAGCAATCTGTCCAAGGGCTGTGAGGGTCGCAACGCCAGATCCAATGCTGTCGGCAAATAGGGAGGCAATGGACCCGACGAGGGAAATCCCCGAAAACCCTGAACCATCAAGACCGGTTATGGCTCCTACAGCAGTCAGTGTAACAGCACCTACTGCTTGAGATATCGGAACGACTGCTGACAACGCGGCCCCCAAATCATTGACGATACCGTGTGAGGTTTGCGGCAGGTGATCACCGATGATGGCATTAAACCCTGAGTCGCCGAGGTAAAAGAACGCTGCGATGGGAATGACGGGACCGAACACTTTGAAACCGAACTGGAATCCGTCGATGAGGAACCCGGTGGTTTTTGACAAACCATCTCCTTTGAATGCTGCAAGGGAGATGATAAGAACGATGAACATGGCGGTACCACCAATCAATGCAGTGGCATCTCCGCCCTGGAGATTGAAAACAGACATCGCCACCACATTCAGGATGAAGGCGGCGGGAATCAGAATGGCAATGATCCGTCTCCAGACAGGGGAGAGGGAGGATGAGGTGTCCGTTTCGGTGAACAGCAAAGGTGAAGTCTCCACCTTCAGTTTTCCCTGCTTCATATCCCTCTTTAGGAAAATGAAAGCCGTTACGGTCGTGACCACCCCCATGATAATGACCAGTGGGATACTTGCAGAAATAACATCTCCAATCGGGATGCCTGCTGCGTCCGAAGTGAGCTTCGGTGCAGCCTGTATGACAAAGTCCCCTGAAAGGGCAATTCCGTGTCCGAAAAGGTTCATGGCCATGGCGATTCCGAGTGCCGGAAGCCCCACCCTGAGAGCGACAGGAACAAGGACGGCTCCGAGTAGGGCGACAGCTGGCGATGGCCAAAAAAACCAGGAGATGAACATCATGACGAGACCGATTGTCCAGTAGGCAAGGGCAGGAGTACGGATGAATGAAGCGAATGGTTTGATCATCACATCATTGATGCCGGTGGAGGTTAAACTTCTGCTCATGGCAACGATGATGGAAATGACGAGTATGGTGGGGAGCAGTTCGGTAATCGCATAGATGAAGCTTGAGAAGATTGAACTGATTGATCCGGTCAAAGAGCCGGTGGCGACAGCGGCAATGGTGAAAATCCCTAGGATGCAAATGATGGTGGTGTCCTTCCTGAACACCATAAAGGCGATGATCAATCCGATGAACGATAAATAGATCCAATGCAGGGAGGTCAAATCGATCCCCATTAGGAAAACCCCTTTCCATTCTTACAGGGCAAAAGCCCTGATTTGTAGTAATAAGATATGAAAGGGGAAACCTGTTCGTGCCAGGAGTGGTGCATTTCCTGGGGAATAGGGGGGGATATTGTCCATTCCGGCACACAAATAAGGAGCCGCCGAAAATCGGCGGCTCCACTGAAACCATCAGATGGTCGTCACATGATATTTTGTCACATAGGATGAACGGGGGAAGATGTCTTTTTTATTGTCGATTCCGGATTCCGTTCCGCGTTTGGCATGAGCCTTTTTGTACTGGTTGGATTCCTGCCAACCAAGGAAGCTTTTTTCATCCTTCCACTGTGTCATGATCACATATGTATCAGAGCTCTGAGGTCTCAATACCCTGATTGAGATAAAGCCTTCCACTTCTTCCACAAGACCGGCACGATTGGTAAAGCGGTATTCGAATAAGGGGCGCCCTTCGTCCGTTACAGGTATATTGTTGCAAACCACGAACCCTTCTTCCGTAAGCTCCCCGGATGAATCGAGGATGTCATAGGTGCGCGGGGAACTGAAGACGCTGTCCCCTTCGCTTTCGTGGATCAAAAGTCCATCTTCTCCCTGCATGAGGACCATTGTCTCTCCCGGGTGATCGTCTTTGATCGTCTTTAGGAAATCATGGGTCCCTGTCGTCATATAAATCTTCATGTCCATCACCTCTTGCGATATAGTTACCTTCTATTATACTCTTCCCTAAAACCGTTTGCATGTAACATGAAGAGGGAAATGTTTTATAAATCGGTGGCAAAGCCGTGAAAATCGGCAATTTTATGACAGTTGCCACGTAAATCTATACTTTCAGACTGAAAACGTCTATAGTAGTGAGGTTGAGAACATCTATATTCATGAAAACTCTTACATAATTGTTGGAATCAATCTTACTTAGGCTACACTATACATATTGGATGTACGAGGAAAGGTGGACGAACAAAGGTATGAAAGCAATGAATGATACGCTGCTGCGTGCAGCAAGGGGAGAAGATACGGAGCATACTCCGGTATGGTTCATGAGACAGGCTGGACGTTCCCAGCCCGAATACAGGGCGATCAAAGAGAAATATTCTCTTTTTGAAATCACGCATCAGCCTGAACTTTGCGCATATGTGACAAGGCTGCCGGTCGAGCAATACGACGTGGACGCGGCCATCCTCTATAAGGATATCATGTCACCGCTCCCATCGATCGGAGTGGACGTAGAGATCAAGTCTGGAATCGGTCCGGTCATCGACCAGCCGATCCGCTCCCTGTCGGATGTGGAGAAGCTTGGCGAGATTCACCCGGAAGAGGATGTTCCTTACGTACTTGATACGATCCGTCTCCTGACAACCGAGCAGCTGTCGGTTCCCTTGATCGGATTTGCAGGGGCACCGTTCACCATGGCAAGTTATATGATCGAGGGTGGCCCATCAAAGAATTATAATAAGACGAAGGCCTTCATGTATGAACAGCCTCAAAGCTGGTTCGCCCTCATGGACAAACTGTCTGACATGACCATCACGTATGGGAAATCACAAATCAAGGCAGGAGCATCTGCTTTTCAAATATTTGATTCCTGGGTTGGCGCACTGAACGTACAGGACTACCGTTATTTCATCAAGCCATATATGGAACGGATCTTCAATGAATTGAAAGAAACCGGTGTTCCCCTCATCCTCTTCGGGGTGGGTGCCAGTCATCTGGCAAGGGAATGGCATGACCTGCCGGTTGACGTCGTCGGTCTGGACTGGAGACTATCCATCAAGGAAGCAAGGGGGATGGGGCTTACGAAGACTCTTATGGGTAATCTTGATCCTGCGATCCTCCTTGCACCATGGGAAGTCATCGAAGAGCGTACAAAAGCGATACTGGATCAAGGCATGGAATTGCCTGGCCATATCTTCAACCTTGGACACGGGGTGTTCCCTCAGGTGAATCCGGACACATTGAAGAGGCTTGCTGCCTTTGTACACGACTATAGTTCGAGATAACCGATCTGCCGAGCACTATTTTTGGTATTAATGGTCCAAACATGGCACAATATTCACAGACAAGTTATCAACTAAGAGGTGAAGAGGTATGTCTAAGAAAAAAATGGGTCTCCTCGTCATGGCTTACGGGACCCCCTATAAAGAAGAAGATCTTGAACGTTATTACACGCATATCCGTCACGGTAGGGCGCCATCAAGTGAACTGCTTGAAGACCTCCGGGGCCGGTATGAGGCAATCGGGGGGATCTCCCCTTTGGCAAAGATCACCCTGGAACAGGCCAAGAGCCTTGAAGAACACTTAAATGATATGCAGGATGAGATTGAATTCAAAATGTATCTCGGCCTGAAGCATATCGAACCATTCGTGGAAGATGCAGTGGAACAGATGCATCGAGATGGAATTGAAGAAGCGGTCTCCATCGTACTTGCTCCTCATTTCTCTACCTTCAGCGTGAAGTCTTATAACGGCAGGGCGAAAGAAGCGGCAGAGAAACTGGGAGGACCAGTCATTACGTCTGTTGAGAGCTGGTACGATGAGCCGAAATTCATTCAGTACTGGGTCGACCGTGTGAAGGAAACCTACGCGGGTATGTCTTCTGAGGAACGTAAATCAGCCGTGCTGATTGTGTCGGCTCACAGCCTGCCTCAGCGCATCCTCCAATCAGGGGATCCGTATCCCAAGCAGCTTGAAGACACGGCACGTATGATTGCAGATGGTGCCGGCGTGAAGGAGTATGCGGTCGGATGGCAGAGTGAAGGGAATACGCCGGATCCTTGGCTGGGTCCCGATGTACAGGATCTGACCAGAGATCTTCATGAGGAAAAAGGGTACAAAACCTTTGTTTATACTCCCGTTGGATTTGTATCCGACCACTTGGAAGTACTATATGATAATGACTACGAATGTAAAGTGGTGACGGATGAAATCGGTGCGGCTTATTATCGTCCGGAAATGCCGAATAGCAAGCCGGAATTCATCGACGCCCTTGCAGACGTTGTATTGAAGCACATTCAGTAGCTCAGGCAGTTGGACTGAGGCAGAAGGAAACCATTCCCGCAGCCCAGTCCTTCTCTGTGTTTTATGATCTTTGAATAAAAGAAGGCGATGAAGTATGACAGATAGAATGAAGAAGCGGGTCGTCGTCATCGGCGGGGGCATCACGGGATTGGCGGCAACGTTTTACCTTCAAAAAGAAGCGCGTGAAAAGGGGCTTCCTTATGACGTGAAACTTGTAGAGTCGACACACAGGGTCGGCGGTAAGGTACAGACCGTCAAAAGGGATGGATATGTGATCGAGAAAGGTCCTGATTCCGTATTTACGACGAATGACTCGATCTTGAAGCTGGCCGGGGAACTCGGAATCAGCGATACATTGGTGACGAATGAGAAAGGGAAGTCCTTTGTGATTGCCGGGGGGGAATTATACCCCATTCCGGGAGGGTCGATCGTGGGCATCCCTACCCAGATTGCACCTTTTGTCACGACCAATCTTTTCTCTCTCACCGGTAAGATGAGGGCAGCTGCAGATTTCCTCCTGCCACGCTCTCACATGACGGAGGACCAATCACTCGGTACGTTTTTCAGGAGAAGGATGGGAGATGAGGTGGTGGATCATCTCATTGAACCCCTTTTGACAGGCATTTTTGCAGGGGACATCGATCAGATGAGCCTCATGTCCACCTTTCCGCAATTCTATGAACTTGAACAAAAACATCGCAGTTTGATAGCAGGAATCAAAAAAAACAGCCAGAAAGAGACATCAGAAGGCGGATTTTTGACCTTTACCGGCGGACTGCAGTCCATGATCGACGCGTTGGAGGCGAAGATCGAACCGGGAACGGTGTATAAAAGCATGAAGGCGACCCATATCCGAAAAGAAGAGAAAGGATATTCCGTCACCTTTGCCAATGGAAGCATCGAGTGCGATGCCATCATACTGGCTGCCCCCCATCACGTGGTTCAAAGACTTCTTCCACAAGAAGGGTATCTGAGTTTTCTGAAAGAGATGCCCGCCACTTCTGTCGCCACCGTTGCCATGGGCTTCGACAATGAAGCGATCAAGCAAAAAAGGGACGGCACCGAGTTCCTCGTGTCGAGAAACAGTGATTTTTCCCTCACGGCAGCTGCATGGACACATCGGAAATGGCCTCATACGGCTCCAAAAGGAAAGGCACTCATCAGGAGCTATTTAGGGAAACCGGGCGATGAAGCGATTGTTGATCTTTCCGATGATCAAATTGAGCAGATTGTCATTGAGGATCTGAACAAAATCGTTGAATTGAACGCGAAGCCAGAATTCACCATTGTGTCGAGATATAAGCAATCCATGCCTCAGTATACGGTCGGACACCGGGACCGCATAAGGGAAATGGCAAGGAAGGCGGAGGAATCCATTCCTGGTATTTTCATCACCGGAAGTTCCTTCGAGGGACTGAGCATACCCGACTGTGTTTTACAGGGTGAAACGGCAGTGGAAAAGACCCTGCAATTCCTTCAGGATTGATGCATCTCCCGAAAGGCCAAATCTTGCCGATTTGGCCTTTTTTCTTGTGGGAGCTATTTCCTTCTTGCTATAGGTGGGTGTATATGGTAAGTTAAGTAATGGTGATGAAATGACCAAAAATCAAATTTAGTCATTCGGTCATCTGGAGGTGGAAATCATCGACCGTAAAAAACAGATTGTGGATGCAGCAACTAAATCCTTTTCTTTATTCGGGTATAAAGCTACGACCATGGATCAAGTGGCAAAGCTTGCAAATGTGGGGAAAGGGACCATCTATACGTTTTTCAGCAACAAAGAAGAGCTGTTCGATGAAATAGCGTTTTCCTTGATGAATGAAATGAAGGGCAGAGCAGAGGAAGCCATCTCTCCGAACGTGACATTTTCCGAGAACGTTCACAATGCCCTGTTCTCTATGCTGGAATATCGGAAAGAACATAAGCTCACTATCAAACTTTATCAGGAAGCAAGAGAAATGGGGACGCCAGCTGTCTCAGATGCCCTGCATAAGCTCGAACAGATGGTGGTGGAGTTCCTTAGTGAACGGATATCAAGGGCCATCGAGTCGAAAGCAATCAAACCATGCAATCCAGAAATGACGGCTTTCGTCATGTTGAAGCTTTATGTGGCTCTTATTTTCGATTGGGAGCGTGAACGGGGAGAACTTGATAAAGATGAAATCGCCAATCTTTTTAAGCTTTATTTGATTGAAGGATTATCGTTTTGATAGTCCCTTTCTTTTGGAGGGGAATGACCAAATGAATAATATGGTCATTTATTTTATGACCAATATGACCAAATGAATAAAATAGTCAATTCGAATGTGAGGGAAGACAAATGTTTAAATCTGCGGGCTCAGAATTTAAAGCCATTTTTAAAAACAAGAAATTATTGATACCAATCATCGCGGTCCTCCTCATACCGGTCATGTACAGCGGTATGTTCCTATGGGCCTTCTGGGATCCATATGAACAGCTGAGTGATCTTCCGGTTGCCATCGTGAATAATGACGAAGGAGCTGACTTCGAGGGACAGTCCTTGGAAATCGGTTCTGAGTTGGTCAAGAAATTGAAAGATAGTGATCAATTCGATTTTCACTTTGTGAATGAGAAAGATGGATACAAAAACCTCGAGAAGCAGAAATATTATATGCTGGTGGAGATTCCGAAGGACTTCTCAAAGAACGGGACGACCTTGCTTGATGATCATCCTACAAAGCTTGCGTTGAAGTATGTACCGAATGAAAGCTTCAACTTCTTGTCCGCCCAGATCGGCGAGACGGCAATGAAAGAAATCAAAGCAAGCTTGTCCAAGTCTGTTTCTGAAACGTATGCGGAAACGATGTTCGATAAAATTGGAGAGCTTGGAGACGGGTTCAAAACGGCGAGTGACTCAGCCGCAGACATCAATAAAGGGGCAGGAGATCTGGCAAAAGGGGCAGGAAGCCTCAAGGATAATCTGACAACCCTTGCTGAAAAAAATGTGGAAATGAATAATGGTGTCGAGAAGACCCGCTCAGGTGCTAAGTCTCTGGCTGACGGTTCAAGCGAGCTGTCGGGAGGCATGGGGCAGCTTTCCGAGAACTATGGAAAACTATATAAAGGATCCGAGGATATTCAGGCCGGAATCGACAGCCTGTCCTCAGGTTTGGTACAAAGCAGTGAAGGATTGACCCAGGTGGATCAAGGTCTTCAGTCGGCTATCGACAATACGGGAAAACTCCAATCCGGTGCCCAGGAACTGACCGGTAGAATCGGTGAACTGCAGGAAGGGGCAGGCAAGGTGAATACAGGTGCTGAGCAGGTTAACGCCGGTTCGAAGCAGCTGAAAGAACAATTGACGCCACTCCTTGCCAGTCTCCCTGATGAGCAGAGAGCCGCATTGGAAGGAGCATTGAATCAGCTGACCGAGGGTACTGCATCCCTTCAACAAGGAACAGGTGCCCTCCAAGAAGGAACAGGTGCCCTTAAGACGGGAGCAGGTACGCTTGCTTCAGGACTCGGTGCCTTGAATGAAGGACAAAATACATTGCTTTCTGGAGTGAATCAACTTGAAAGTGGATCGGCAGCCCTTCAGGAGGGAGCAGGCAAACTTCAGGCCGGTCAAGGAGAAATCATGAGCAATTTCGCGCTCCTCAACGGAAAGCTGAATGAGGCCAAAGACGGGACCCAGCGTCTTGCTGCTGGTGCCGGAGAGTTAAGTGCCGGTATGGATCAGCTGTATGATGGATCGAGCCGACTGACGGAAGGATCCAGACAGCTCGCAGATGGATCAGCTAAGCTGGCGGATGGCTCGACTAAACTTTCTGAAGGAACCGGTGAGTACGATGAAAAACTGAAGGAAGCATCGGAAAAAGCCAACAGCGTCAAACCGAATGAAGAAACCGCCGACATGATGGCGGCTCCAGTCGACGTGAAAAATGAGAAGATCAATCATGTACCGAACTACGGTACAGGGTTTACACCTTATTTCCTTTCACTTGGACTATTCGTCGGTGCATTGCTGATTTCCATCGTTTACCCATTAAGGGAACCTGCAGGCATTCCTTCCAATGGAGGAAGCTGGTTCTTCGGTAAACTCATGGTTCTTGCAACCGTAGGGATCATTCAATCGATTGTAGCCGTCGCCATACTCCTTTGGGGTCTCGGGCTTGAAGTGGAAAGTGTACCGCTGTTCCTCCTCTTCTCAGTGGTGACAAGTTTTACATTCCTTGCTCTTATCCAGATGCTTGTGACAATCCTTGGAGACCCGGGACGCTTCGTTGCCATCGTGATCCTGATTCTTCAGTTGACCACAAGCGCAGGGACATTCCCACTGGAATTGATCCCTACCGCCCTTCAGCCGATCAGTGCGCTATTGCCGATGACCTATTCGGTTGCAGGATTCAAGGCGGTCATCTCAAGTGGTGATATGACGGTCATGTGTAATAATCTCGGCATCCTCTGTGGATATGCCGCAGTATTTGCCCTGATCACGTTGACATTCTTCATTGTGAAGTTCAAAAAACAGGTAGATCAACCTGTAGAAGCATAACAGTTAGGAACTAGGATAAATATGTTCCTGACAAAAAACATCCGGACGATCATTCGAGTTCCTTAATTGGAATCGAATGCGTTCGGATGTTTTTGTCTATATATGTATCCCCACAGTCAGAGTGATGCATGCCAAGGCGAAGGGAACGACAAAACCTTTAATGGAAGTATGAAAAATCCAAGATATCTTTCAGTGAAGCAACAGGGATATGTATATGAATGCCTCACTTCCTGACCTTCATAAAATGGACAAATACAGTCCTCCTCTTCGGGTGTATACTAGTGGAAGGATCGATTAATACTAGAATGGAAACTATGAAGTAAAGGAGCGGATCGACCATGAAAAAAGCATGGATGGTTCTGATGGGCGCTGCCATTGTATTGGCTGCATGCGGACAAGGAAATGACAAGTCTTCGGACGGCGGGGAAATGCAAAAGCCGATTGATGCCCAAATCGATATTCCTAAACAAGCTGATAAAGGGGAGAAGGTCCCCCTTGCCGTTACGGTGACCCAAGATGATAAAGCAGTGGATGACGCAGGGGAGCTTGAATTTGAAGTATGGCCGAAAGATAAAAAAGAAGATAGTAAAATGGTAGAAGCAAAACATGATAAAGGAGGACTTTATAAAGGGGAAACGACATTCGATCAGGATGGTACATATGTTGTCCAGGCCCATGTGACGGCCCGGGATATGCATACGATGCCAAAGGAAGAAATCACGATCGGCAATGGGGGAGATCATGAGCATCACCATGAAGGAAGCGACACCTCCATCCACTTTATGGCACCGGAAGAACTGAAAGCCTCTCAGGATGAAGTCTTTACCGTCCATGTGGAAAATGACAAAAAACCATTGACCGGGGCGGAGGTAAGGCTTGAAATTTCCCAGGAAGGCGTCGAAAAACATGAATGGATCGACGGAACGGAAAAAGGGAATGGAGAATACGAAGTGAAACACACATTCCCTGAAGCGGGGGAATATATGGTGAAGGTCCACGTGACCAAAGGGGACGAGGTCCACGACCACATCATGGAAACCGTAAAAGTTGATTAAGGTATCGAATAGAACAGAAAACATTGAAAGTGGCGCCCATATAGGGACGCCACTTTTTTCTCTATATCAATACTCGTAGTCTGTCGTACACTTCTCGCAGTATATGCCGTAGCATTCATGCTGTTCTTCGATTTCATCTCCACACTGGGCACAAGACTTTGGCGGCAGGTTCCTGAAAAACTCCATAATGTTTTTTACCATGTTCATCATCACCTTCCAAGTTAGTATCCACCCTTATTGTTATATAACTGATGGATTAATTTGTTTTATTGTATTATAACAGTATAAAAAGCGTCAACCATTTATTCGAAAATAGGCTGAAAAAATGAAAAACTAGGCACAATGAAGTATAGTATGAGTAGCGCACAACAGAATGGAGGTACAAGATGAAACTTACTGTTATCGGGCATTGGGGTGGTTACCCTAAAGCCGGGGAGGCTAGCTCCGGATACATAGTGGAACATGAAGGATTCCGTCTCCTCATTGATTGTGGAAGCGGCGTCCTCTCAAGGCTTCAGACCCATTTTCCTGTCAGTCAGCTTGATGCCGTCATCCTTTCACACTATCACCCTGATCATGTGGCGGATATCGGTGTTCTTCAGCATGCTCTCCTGATTCAGTCTTTTCTTGGAACGAAGAAAAAACTGCCGGTCTATGGACATCGCGAAGACGAGCAGGGATTCCGCTCTCTTGCATATCGGGATGTGATGGAGGGGATCGAATATAAAGGGGACTCAAGCGTTTCTGTCGGCCCCTTTACCATCAGCTTTGTGAAGACCCGTCATCCTGCCCCGTGCTATGCCATGAGGATCGAGGCTGATGGGAAGGTGCTGTATTATACGGGGGATACGTCTTTTACTGAATCCCTTATCCCTCTTGCCCATCAGGCTGATCTGCTGCTGTGTGAATGTAATTTCTATGGAGGGATGGATGGTTCGGGAGCGGGTCACATGACGAGCATCGATGCAGGGCGACTCGCCCATCAGGCCGGTGTAACACGACTTGTCCTGACTCACCTTCCGCATTTCGGGAATCTTCAGCAACTGGTGGAAGAAGCAGGGACAGCCTTCAACGGGACCATCGAACTTGCTGCCATGAACAAAGAATGGATCATATAGAGGAGGAATCATCAACATGAAATTCATAGACAATAAAGGCATCACGGATCCACGGATCAATCTTGCCATAGAGGAATACGCCCTTAAGAACCTTGATATCGATGAGAGCTATCTGTTGTTCTATATCAACGAGCCTTCCATCATCATCGGTAAAAATCAAAATACGATCGAAGAGATCAACACGGACTATGTGGAAAAGCAGGGACTGCATGTTGTTCGTCGACTCTCGGGCGGAGGGGCCGTCTATCATGATCTCGGCAACCTGAACTTCAGCTTCATCACAAAGGACGATGGTGACAGCTTCCACAACTTCAAGAAGTTTACCGAACCAGTGATCGAAGCATTGAATAAATTGGGTGTCAAAGCGGAGCTGAGCGGAAGGAATGATATCCTTGCAGAAGGAAGGAAGATTTCCGGTAATGCCCAGTTCTCTACCAGGGGCCGCATGTTCAGCCATGGTACACTGCTGTTTGATTCTGAAATGGAAAACGTTGTATCTGCCCTACGGGTGAAAAAGGACAAGATTGAATCGAAAGGCATCAAATCGATCCGGAGCCGGGTGGCGAATATTTCTGAATTCCTTGAAGGAAAATTGACGATTGAAGAATTCAGGTCCACCCTTCTCAAGTACATTTTCAATGACAGCGATGTAGAAGAATATGTTTTGACCGATGAGGACTGGGATCGCATTCACGCTTTGTCCAAGGAACGCTATCAGAACTGGGATTGGAATTATGGGAAATCACCTTCGTTCAATCTCCAGCACTCCCATCGCTTCCCTGTCGGTCAGATTGATGTGAGATTGGAAGTAAGAAAGGGCACCATTGAAAACTGCAAGATATACGGAGATTTCTTCGGAGTCGGCAATGTGGATGAAATTGAAGAAAAGCTTACAGGTACCCGTTATGAGCGCAGCGAAATCGAACAAGTTCTCGAAGGTATGGATATCCAATACTACTTCGGTAAAGTGACAAAAGAGGAATTTATCGATTTAGTATATTGAGTATCGGAAGGTGGGCCGTTATGGCCTGCCTTTTTCCATGTTGATCGCGATATCCTAAGTGGCAGAGGTTAAGTAGGCTCGATGGTTTAAATCTTGCAATCTGACTTTTCTTTTAATAGAATATATTTTGAATACTTTTACTAGTTTGATGAATGACCATTCATTCATTTCGAGAAAAAGGGAGGGGCAGGAATGAATATTGCTTCACGGTTAAAGGAAGTTTCACAGGACAAAGGGGAGAAGATCGCGTATCATTTCTTGGACACATCCGTTTCTTACAGGGAGCTTGATGATTCGGTTTCCCGCTTTGCGGGCGGTTTGGAGAGCCTTGGCTTGATGAAGGGGGATCATATTGCTCTCATACTGGGGAACTCGCCTCATTTCGTTATCGGTCTTTACGGCGCGCTTCGCCTGGGATTAAGGGTCATCCCGATCAATCCAATCTATACACCCGATGAAATGGGGTACATACTGAGTAATGGGGATGTGAAGGCGGTCATCACATTGGATCTCATGGTTCCACTCATGGGGAAACTTGAATCGCTTCTTCAATCCGTTGATCACGTCATTCTCTGTGAATCGGGAGATGACAGGGCAAAAGGGGTGGATCTTGAACGAATCGGTTTGTTGAACCCAAAAATGAAATCGTTTACAAATGTACTTTCCCTTGGCGGTACGGATTTTGAAGGAGCAGAGGTAGCAGAAGATGATACAGCCATCATACTTTACACTTCGGGAACAACAGGAAAGCCGAAAGGAGCCATGCTGACACATAAGAATGTGTATTCAAATGCATGGGATGTCGGAACATACCTCCAGATGAGTGAACAAGATCGTGTCATCACGGCCCTTCCCATGTTCCATGTGTTCTGTCTCACAGTGGCACTTAATGCTCCGCTCATGATGGGTGCTACCCTTCTCATCGCTCCGAAGTTCAGTCCAAAGGGGATCTTCGGGTTATCCAGGATGCATAAACCGACCGTATTTGCAGGTGTACCGACCATGTATAATTTCCTCTACCAGTACACTGATGGAGATCCCGATGACCTCAGTTCCCTCAGGCTATGTATATCCGGAGGAGCTTCCATGCCAGTTGCCCTCTTGAAAAACTTCGAGCAGAAGTTCAACGTCATGATTTCAGAAGGCTATGGATTATCCGAGGCTTCACCGGTGACCTGTTTCAATCCACTCGATCGCCCAAGAAAGCCCGGTTCGATCGGAACATCGATCATGAGCATCAAGAATAAAGTTGTCAATGAACTCGGTGAAGAGGTCCCGCCTGGGCAAGTGGGGGAATTGATTGTAAATGGCCCGAACGTGATGAAGGGGTATTATAAAATGGAAGAAGAAACCCAAGCCGCAATCAAGGACGGGTGGCTTTACACCGGTGATTTGGCCCGAATGGATGAAGAGGGGTACTTCTATATCGTGGATCGGAAAAAAGAGCTGATCATCGTCGGTGGATTCAATGTGTATCCAAGGGAAATAGAAGAAGTGCTGTATGATCATCCTGAGATCGTGGAAGCAGCCGTCATCGGGGTCCCGCATCCCGAGAAAGGGGAAGCCGTGAGCTGTTACGTCGTGAGGAAAGATCCGGCTTTGTCTGAAGAAGAGGTGATGGAGTATTGTCGTGAGCGATTGGCAAAATATAAACTTCCTTCTTCCATCGAATTTCTCGAAGAACTGCCGAAGAACACAACCGGCAAGATTTTGAGGAGAGCGTTGAAAGCACAGGTACTGAATCCATGATTTAGAGGTTTTTTTCGAAACATGTCGAATATACGTAGAGACATGAGGAAAGGGGAGTGAAGTATGGAATACATTCTGTTGGAACAAAAGGCTCATGTGGCGGTAGTGACAATCAACCGTCCGGATGCCATGAACGCCTTTCACTATGATTCCCTGCACGAACTGCAGCAAATCGTGGAATCTCTCAGGCTGAACCCTGATGTACGGGCGGTGATCTTCACTGGAAGCGGAGAGAAAGCATTCAGTGTGGGGGCCGATCTGAAGGAGCGCAAAACCCTTACGGATCAGCAGGTTGTACGGAACGTATATAAGATCGGAGAAGTATTCAATGAAGTGGCCATGCTGCCACAGCCGACCATTGCCGCCATGAATGGATATGCATTCGGCGGGGGGATGGAACTTGCACTGGCATGTGATTTCCGCCTGGTGGTCGAAGGCACGTCCATGGGACTGACTGAAACGAGTCTTGCCATCATACCGGGTGCGGGTGGTACCCAGCGTCTTCCAAGATTGATAGGGGAATCGAAAGCGCTGGAACTGATCCTTACGGCGAAGCGGCTGACTTCTGAGGAAGCGCTTGATGTGGGGTTGGTGAACAGGGTCTTCGGAAAAGACCGCTTCATGGAAGAGGTATACGACTTTATTGACCCTATGCTGAATAATGGCCCTATCGCTGTCCAACAGGCAAAATATGCGGTGAAATCCGGTATGAACGTCGATCTGCAGTCCGGCCTCCAGATTGAACGAAAGACTTATGAACGACTGATCCCAACAGAAGATCGTGTGGAAGCCCTGTTGGCCTTCAGCCAAAAACGCAAGGCGGAGTTTAAAGGGAAGTGACTCTTCTGCACATGGAAAAGGACTCGCGAATGAACGAGTCCTTTTTTTATTAATTGGTGAGGAGGGCGCGCAGCCCCTTGTAAATGAGGAATAAAGAGAACAACAAGACCGTGATGATACCGATGACGTCTGTCACTGGTGAAATCCCTTCAAGGAATGTTCCGCTAAGCGGGAGCTTCAATAGCGCAAAACCGGATAGGATGCTGGCGAGCATCAGCAGGATGAATCGATCCATAATAGTACCTCCTTTCATTGATAACACTATATGTAAGCGTTATCTTTTTGGTTGGGTGATAGTACCAGATGCAGATTTATATCAGTTTTCTGACAATCATGCTATAGTGTTTGGAACATATCCTGAAAGGGGAATCAGCATGTCTCATCAATGGAAACAGCTCATCTCTTCATTAGAACAGATTACCGTCACTTCGACGGATGACAATGAACCGGTGACCATCCGTGGTGAATATGAAGGGTTCACCTGCGTGGGAATCGGGACGGACGCTGCCGTATTCCGCTCCCCTGATGATCCGGAGTATGCCTTCAAAGTGTACGCAACAACTAAAGCCGATAAAGCCGAGGCAGAAGCCCGCGTCTATGAAGTGCTTGGTGAATCATCTTATTTTCCCACCTGCTATGGGACCTATGGGAATATCCTCGTACTGAGTTTTGAATCAGGCATCACGCTATTCGATTGCGTCCTGCAGGGGATTCATATCCCGAAACATGTAGTCGACGGAGTAGAAGAGGCGAGGGAGTATGTAAGGAGCGTCGGTCTTAACCCAAGGGACATCCATTTGAAGAATATCCTTTTGCAAGATGGAAGGGCAAAGATCGTCGATGTTTCCGAGTACATCCTGGATGGCAATGATTATCGTTGGGAGCACCTCAAGAAGGGATACGACGAGTTTTATTCCCTTATCGACGGGAGAGCAATCCCCTTCTGGGTCGTTGAAACGGTCCGCAAATGGTACCATCAGTGGGTAAACAGACCATCTACCATAGAGGACTTCATGGCCATGCTGTCCAAGTTCATTCCCTTCAATAAGCAATAGACGGATCTTTCCTAAAGGAAAGGTCCATTTTTCATTGTTCCTGGCACTTTTCTTGAAATCTCGACCTGCTGCAGGGAGAATAGTTCCTGCGGAAATGGGTAAAAGGAGAAGAGCGGATTTTTGACAAGTCGTTCAGAATCGTTTAAAATCCAACCATTACAATCAGAAAAGGAGGATTAAAATGACGAAAGTTATTCAACCGGTATCAGAGCAGAAAGGCCCGGTCCAAGGAGGGAAAGCATTGAGCCCCCCTCAAATTCCATTGGTGGCCGGGGGCAGCATCGTATCTGCCGTACTGGTCATCTATCTCGCTTTCACCCAAGATGTCAGCCAGGTCGTGCTCCTGATTCTCGGTCTCTTATTAGGATTCACCCTATTTCATGCACGATTTGGCTTCACATCTGCGTTCCGCCGGGTGATGTCGGTGGGGAACGGCCAAGCACTCAGGGCCCATATGCTCATGCTTGCCATCGCGGTCACACTCTTCGCCCCGATCCTTGCTACCGGGTTTACATTTTTCGGCGGACAGGCGACGGGGTATGTCTCCCCTGTAGGAGTGAGCCTGCTTGTCGGTGCCTTCGTGTTCGGAATCGGGATGCAGCTCGGGGGCGGATGTGCTTCCGGTACCCTATATGCCGTAGGGGGAGGCCGTTCCGTCATGTTCATCACGCTGCTATTCTTTATTGTCGGTTCGACGGTGGGGGCTTATCATCTGCCTTTCTGGACAGAAGAGATGCCTTCATTCAAGCCGTTTTCACTGGCCACTTCTACGGGTCTCGGTTACACAGGTGCCTGGATTATATCCCTAATCTTTTTTGGCCTTGTGGCATGGGTGACGCTTAGGGTCGAGAAGGTGAAGAATCCTCCCCGCATGGCAGCATTGCCTACTGCGAAAGGATGGAAGCGGGTTGTGCGCGGTTCTTGGCCGCTTATGGCTGCGGCTGTCGTCCTCGCTGTACTCAATGCGCTGACGCTTATGACACGCGGGACACCTTGGGGAATCACTTCTGCATTTGCCCTGTGGGGTTCAAAAGCGGCCTCACTCATGGGGATCGATGTGGCAAGTTGGGGATACTGGACAGGCGAGAATGCAAGCGCCCTCCAGGCTTCCATCTTCAGTGATTCCACGACCGTTTTGAACTTCGGCGTGATCCTTGGGGCATTCCTCGCCTCGGCTGCAGGTGGTCTTTTCCGATTCAATAAGATTACAGGCGGGAACGCCATGGCTTCCGTCATCGGCGGTCTGATGATGGGCTATGGTGCCCGGCTTGCCTTTGGATGCAATATCGGTGCGTATTTCGGCGGAATCGCTTCATTCAGCCTTCACGGATATGTATGGGGAATCGTAGCCCTTTCCGGAACATTCCTTGCCCTCTATCTGAGGCCGTTATTCGGATTGTCCGTGCCGAAGCCAAAGGATACCTTCTGCTGAATTTGCTGAAAAGAGGTTGAGACAAAAGGGTCTTAGATATAGAAAAACCCGAATCCAGTTTGAGATGGATTCGGGTTTTTCATTTGTTTCATGAGCCATTATTATTGTCTCCAGCAGTTGATTGGAGTGCAAGAAAAAAGACTCCTCCGGGGAGAGGAGCTGATGTGAGAAGGGCTGCCGAGGAGGCTCTCGGGATACCCGCGGAAAGCAAAGCCTTGCACGGAAATCATGAGCGGTTTAAAGAACCTATACTGATTTTTTTCATTAGATGGTACCTATTCGTTTTGTCCCAGGCTCTGGTTTATAAGAGTTCACCATAGTAGATGACCATATGACACTCGGCGTCTTCAGAAGAGGGGTTGAGGTATTCATGTGCAACATCAGCTTCAAACCGGATCGATTCTCCTTCAGAGAGGGAATAGGAAGCATCGCCGATCTTTAAAGAGAATGTACCTTTCAGGACGGTCAAGTATTCTTCGACCCCCCGTGGGTGCCCGTCGTTCCGGTAATCACAGCCGGGTTTCATGACAATGCGGTAGCTTTCCCATTTCTTTGTCGGTTCGAATGGGAAAATCGGTATGACCACATACTTTCCCCCGTCTTCGAGAACAGGCTCTACATCTTTGTAGTCAATGATGGCGACATCGGCAGCAGGGGCTTCAAGGAGGGAAGAGAATGATACTTTCAGACCGTTCGCGATCTTCCAAAGGGTCGCAACTGTCGGATTGGAATCATCCCTCTCGATCTGACCGATCATGGCTTTGCTCACCCCTGTCCTGTCGGCAACCTGATCAAGGCTAAGCCCTCTTTCTTTTCTGATTTTCCTGATATTGTCTCCGATCTTCATCGGCATCTCATTCATCCACTACACCCCTTGTGCAATATAACGTCTATATGTATACTATAATGAATTGTTAGAATATTTTCATTGTACGACAGTTTATATGATAAAGGAAGTGTAAGCGTGGAAGTTACCTACTCTGTCAAAAAAACCTCTGATTTTCGTTTGGGGCTGCAGGCGGGCTTAAGCATAGCAATCGGTTATATGCCCGTCGCTCTCACGTTCGGGCTCCTGGCAAGGACAACGGGCTTGACGTTTGCAGAGACGGTACTCATGAGTGTCTTTGTATACGCGGGAGCCGCGCAGTATATTTCTCTGAGCCTCATTGCTGTGGGAACCGGCGTAGTGGAAATCGTCCTTACAACGCTAATCGTAAATATCCGCCATTTCCTCATGTCTGCTTCACTGACTGAAAGATTGGAAGAACATCAACTGTATAAAAAGCTGATGACGGCTTTCGGCGTGACAGATGAAACGTTCTCTGTCATCTCGACTCAGGCAGGGAAGATCCGCACCGCTTTTGCAGCAGGCGTCATGATTATATCGTATGGAAGCTGGGTGGTATTTTCCGGAGTCGGACATCTTATGGGCGATGTCATGCCTGGATTCCTCCAGGTCAGCATGTCCATTGCCCTCTATGCCATGTTTGTTGGGCTTCTTGTTCCTTCCATGAAAAAGAGCGTGAAGGTCACGTATCTTGCAGCGGTTGCGGCAGCCGTGAACAGCCTGCTCATCTTTTATACCGATCTGTCCGGGGGCTGGTCCATCGTTGCTTCGACCTTGGTCTCATCCCTCCTGGTTGAATGGATCTGGCAAATGAAGGGGAGGAATCACCGTGGATAAAATGATGCTTTTGATGATTGCAGGTATGGCCGCTGTCACCTACGTGCCTAGGATGCTTCCGTTTGTGATGTTTTCCGGGGCTGAGCTGCCCCCATTTATGAAGGGGGTACTCAATAATGTTCCCTATGCCGTCTTAGGGGCCCTCATTTTCCCGAGCATTTTTCTGATCAAGGAAGGAGACTTGCTTTTCGGATTCGTCGGAGCCGCAGCCGCCTTCGCCCTCGCATTTTGTGGAGCCAATGTCATCATCGTCGTACTGGGTGCCATCGCGATTTTATCAGCCTATACCTTCTTGGTCTGATCGTGGAAGGGATAAAATGAGAAGAGTGGTTCATAATGAGTGATAGATGCTGCGTGGACAGGATTCAGGTCCTTGATGCGCTGATCAGTGCTCTGTACTTCCGGGTTCTAAATGAGTGGACAGGGTATTACATATAGTAGTGAGGGTTGAGAAGGGAGGAAGTTGTTTGGCGAAGAAGTGGGCGTTCCGTGCGATACTTGCTTATGCGCTGTTGGGCTTGATTTTATATGGTTATCTATTCTATATTGCCGGTTCTGGTGTACCTGAGAGCTTTAAAGGAAGCAGTGCCGATCCTTCAACATTCATGAATGCCAAGGAGATTCTCCTCAGCGAGGATTTTTCCAAGATCAAGAATCTGCTTTTCTTTTTATCCACTCCGTATGAATGGCTCCTGTATTTTTTGATCATGATACTGGGCGTTTCCCGTACGTTTGAGAAGTGGGCAAAAGGAACGGTGAAGAATGGATTCCTTCAGACGGCCATTTATCTGTTTTGGTTATCGATCACGACGTTCATCGCGATCTTTCCATTCCAGTACATCTCCTATCAAGTGTCCAAGGCATACAATATATCCACTCAGACGTTTTCCATGTGGATGAAGGACGAGACCATCGATTTTTGGGTAAATTACCTGTTGATGCTCATCATCGTATCGGTTCTCTATGGACTGATGAAAAGGTTCAAACAGCGGTGGTGGCTTGCTGCATGGGCACTGTCGGTTCCGTTTACGATATTCATGATGTTCATCCAGCCGGTTCTCATCGATCCGCTTTATAACGAGTTTTATCCGTTGAAGAATAAGGAGCTTGAGGCAAAAATCCTTTCCCTGGCTGATCAGGCGGGGATTCCGGCCAATCATGTATTCGAGGTCGATATGTCAGAGAAGACGAATTCCCTCAATGCGTACGTGACCGGTGTTGGATCCAATTCCCGTATCGTGCTGTGGGATACGACGCTGGAGCAGCTGACCGATGACGAAATCCTATTCGTCATGGCCCATGAAATGGCCCACTATGTGGAGAAGCATATTTACATCGGGATCGGGATCTACCTGCTCCTGTCATTCTTCGGTCTCTTCCTTGCATCGAAGCTCATGAGGGGGATCGTCGCCAATTACGGAGAGGAGATCAAGGTAGACCGTGTGGCAAGCCTTCGTTCCCTGCCTCTCTTCTTATTGATCATATCGGTGCTGCTGTTCGCCGTAAGCCCGTTCAGCAACTGGATATCCCGCTATCAGGAGACGAGAGCGGACCGGTATGCCATTGAGTTGACACAGGATAAGGAAGCGGCCATCACGTCTTTCCAGAAGCTTTCGAAGGTCGGTTTATCTCAAGTGAATCCACCCCTTCTGGTCAAGATCTTCCGATATGGTCATCCGACCATGCTGGAGCGGCTGAATATGCTTGAGCAATACAAAATGGATACAAAAGAAAAAGAAGATCCTGCGGAATCTTCTCCATGATCAAATAGGACCCGATGCGGGTCCTATTTGCGTTTATTGATCACGAGGTTTTTTGTTTTTTCCGTCACGTAGGCGAATAATATATCTTTATGATGGAGGTGCTCCCTGCGAAGGCGCACATTGATCCAATCCGAATCCAACCCGAGGAGGAGGAGGTTATGATGTTGAAGCTTTCCATCGACAATGACAGAGATGGGGAGGCCTTCGTCATCGATGTGAAGGTTCAGATGTTCAATCGTAACAGGTGTATTCTCCACTTTAGGGATGATGCTCACTTCGCCGATCGGCTCCAGTATGGCGTAATCCACGTCGGAAATCTTCGGGTATCCTTTAGCCCTCAGGATGGACGTAAGCTGTATGATCGAGATTTTCGACTTCTCCAGATTATCTTCGAGGATCGTGCCTTCTTTGATCAGTAGGGTGGGTTCCCCGAGAAAGAAGCGGTTCCCGAACTGACTCAATGTAAGGAACGAGAAAAGGATATGAAGGGATACAAGGATGATCAATGCCCATAGAGTAGGGAAGAACGCTGTTGAAATCAACGGCTCTGAAGCAATCGTACCGACGATGATGATGGCCACCAGATCATAGGGGGTCATCTGGACAATGGTGGACTTGCCCATGAGCCGCATGGCGGCGATGGTGATGAGGTAGAGGATAAGTGTCTTGAAAAGGATGGTCATGGTATCACCCCTTACTCTTTTCCCTTAAGATGACCATAGGATGGGGCTAACATGCGGAATAGACATGAAAATGGCCGCCTCCCCGTTGGGAAGCGGCCAAGCCATTCATCCATAATGGCAGGATAGTAAAGTCAATTCATCCGTCAATTTCATAAAAAGGTTTTCGTCTTTGCAATCCAGGGCGGCATCGATGGCTTCCAGTAAGTCGGCTCTTCTTGTCGTAAGGATGCTTTCGTGTATGACCATGTCAATATAGATATCTAGGACGCTCTTTTCAGCATGCTTTTTCCTGGTCATCGCGGAAGCCTTCATCATATCAGTATAGGATTTTTTGTTTTCCATATACGATCACCCCTGAATTCTTTTTCTTAGTATATGGGCAAAGGGGTGAAAATTCAACCTGAAAATTAAATATTCTGATAATATTTAACGTGGAAAACGGTCACACTTTTCAAATAACTGAATTTTTTAAAAATACGTAGGACAACTTAGTAAAAATGTGATAGTATTATGGGGAAAAATGTAAAAGGAGGCGATGGAATGAGCACAAAATCCCGAATTATAGAAGAATATGAGGTGAATCCTCATACAATGGTCCTGAAACCGATTGAGTATGGAGCCAAGACGTTCACTCAGATCATCGAAGTGAATGATGTTCTCATCTCACCGTTCAAGCCGCTGGAGATCTTGAAGAAAAGCTGTGAATACTTCGGCTCTTCATACGAAGGTCTGAAGGAAGGAACCAAAACATTGACTGGCATCGTTTATAAAGCCCCGATCATTGTGAATCCCCAGATGTCTCTCTTCTTCTTCCCTACAACATCTCCCGCCAAGCATGAATGCACATGGATATCCCATGCCTTTGTAAAGGAGTACGAGCCTCTTGAAGATGGTTCCACAAATGTTCATCTCCAAAACCAGCAAACGTGCATCGTGCCGATTTCGTACAGCTCCTTCAAGAATCAGATGAGGAAAACAGCGGAACTTCGCATTGCCTATTCACAGAGGATTTCCGAGATGGAAACCCGTTACGGGCTCAGTGCACCCGATTCTTCCCAGGTGAAGATGTTCTATCTGGATCGGGATATTCCGAAACAGGATGCGTGATGATCAAGCTTCCTTCGTCGAGTCCTTTCCGGGGCTGAGGAAGCGCTGGAATAAGTAGTGGCGCAGGAGTTCTTCCACCCTGTTCCTCAGCCTCGGGTTGAAGTAGTTATGATGTTCCTCATACCCCTTGTATAGAAACATGTACATGGTGAACGCATCATCCGTCTGGATTTTCTCCACCTTCATCTTGTTATTCCTCATATACCTCCTTACACGGGCAAGTTCTGCCTGTATCGTTTTCATCGTTTCCTCGATCAGTTCCAGATAGGGGCGTTTCAGTTTGAACGGGCTGGAGGTCACGACCTGCATATCACGATTCAGGATCGTCAGGACCATGGGCAGGTAAATCGCCAGTTCCAGGATATTTCGATCGTCTTCAGGGATCCTTGTCATGAGTGATGACTCCTTTGATTCATGCTTTCTATCCGAGAGGTCCCGGGGAAGGCATGAGTCTTTTTGTTTAGAACGTGTGTTCGTATCTATTGTACGGTGTATGACGATGCTTTTCAATACTAAGTTAATGTGTTTCTATTATGAAAGTTTTTGCAATGTTTTATCCATGGCGATGCCGGGATGGTAGAATGATGAGTATCCGTATCTTGATTACCGGGTACACACATTCATCTCAAAGGAGCGATCATACATACATGGACCGACAAACCGTTTCCATCCATGATCTATACCATATCAAGGCCATTTCCTCCCCGCGGTTTTCACCGGACGGAAAGGAAGCCATTTTTCTTCAGACGGTGATGTGTGAAGAAAAAGATGCCTATTTCACACAGCTTTTCCATTATGACGGGGATGGTGACCAACTTCGGCAGTGGACCTTCCAGGAAGAAAGGATTTCATCCCCTGCATGGTCACCGTGCGGGAGGTATATCGCCTTTCTATCAGACCGCACAGGCGTTTCGCAAATCTACAGGATGGCACGTGGCGGGGGAGAGCCGGAACGGATGACGGACTGCCCCTCATCGGTAAAGCAGTTTCTTTGGTCTCCTTGCTCCGCGAAGATCGTATTTAGTATGAAGCTTGGAACGGGGGAAGACCCGCAAGGAAAGATGAAAGAAGAAGAGCGTCCCCGTCCATACGTCACCTCTACCATGAAATATAAGGGCGACGGGGAAGGGCTTCGGGATCATCGCCATTCTCAACTTGTCATCCTGGATATCATCACCGGGAAGGCTGAAAGGTTGAGCGATGACCATCATGATTACAGTCTTCAGGACTGGTCCCCCGATGGGAAAGAACTCTTGGTGGCGGCCGACCTCAGTGATGATCCGGATTTTTCGTTTCAGCAGCATGTTTATACTTGGTCCATCGAAACAGGCCGCAAGCAAAGGATCACCGGAGGGGCGGGTCAGTACGGAACGGCCCGGTGGTCCCCAGATGGCCGACATATTGCCTACACGGGAGATGAGAGGGAATATTTCAATGCCACGCAGCCGAAACTCTGGATCTACAACGTGGAAGCGCGATATGCATACTGTTTGAGTGAAGGACTCGATCTTCCCATCGGTGATCATATGAACAGTGACGCCGTCCAAGCGGTACAGACCCCGGGGATCAAGTGGTCCACTGATAATGAAAGTGTATATTTTCTGGCATCCGACTCAGGGAATACGGTTTTATACTATGGTCACATAGACGGGGCCATCTTCCCTGCTTATCTGGAAGCGGAACAGCATGTATATGATTTTGACTTCCATCCGCAGGAACAACGGATCATCATGGCCATGAGCACTCCTTCCAAGCCTGGTGAGCTCTATCTGCTCCATGTTCCGACCGGGAGTATCCGGCAGCTGACTGCAAGCAATGATTGGGCAGATGATCGGTCATTGGCTGAAACTGAATCCTTTTACTTCCAAGGCGCGAAGGGTGAGATGGTTCAGGGATGGCTGATGAAGCCTGCAGGCGTAGGTGATGAAAGCAAAATTCCCCTCGTGGTAGAAATCCATGGCGGTCCCCACACTATGTATGGGAATACGTTCTTCCATGAGCTGCAGGTGTTAGCAGGAGACTATGCTGTCCTGTTCATCAACCCGAGGGGGAGCCACGGTTATGGTCAGGCATTCGTCGATGATGTGCGTGGTGACTATGGTGGCGGAGATTATGAAGATATTATGAAAGCCGTTGATCACGTGCTGGAAAACTTCAGCTTCTTGGACGGGAATCGGATGGGTGTGACCGGAGGGAGCTACGGGGGATTCATGACGAATTGGATCATCGGTCATACCGGCAGGTTCAAAGCTGCCATCACCCAGAGGTCGATCAGTAATTGGATCAGCTTTTACGGCGTGAGCGATATCGGCTATTTCTTCACAGAATGGCAGATCGGTTCAGGGCTTGAAGATATGGAGACACTTTGGACACGCTCTCCCCTTGCGTACGTGAGAGAGATGGATACCCCCCTTCTCATCATGCATAGTGAAGAAGACCTAAGATGCCCTGTCGAACAGGCGGAACAACTGTACATCGCTTTGAAGCGCCAGAAGAAAGAAGCAAGGTTCGTCCGCTTCCCGCAATCGGATCATAATCTCTCCAGGACTGGTGCTCCGTCACTCAGGGTGCACAGGTTGAACGAGATGATGGCGTGGTTCGAGAAGCATCTGTAAAGGGGAGGACCGCCTAGGGTGAAAGTGATCCCGAAGCGGTTTTTTTCTGGTCAGGGGAGAGGGATTGGAAAGGGGAGGTTTAAAGCGGCCCTTGCGAGGTTAAGGATGTATAATACAAACTGCGATATGGAAAATGAAACATGATATGATATGATGAAGAAAAATATCACGAAATGAGTCTTTTTTTCATGGTCGTTTAAGGGGAAACATATACTATGGATATCCAAGCGTTCAAAGATTGGTTCACATTAGAAAACATTATGGATCTCATTCAGCAATACCGGTCATTCGGGCCCGTTCCGGGAATCCTTCTCCCTTTGCTTGAAGCCTTCCTTCCTTTTTTGCCGCTGTTTGTGTTCGTCTTGGCAAATGCGAATGCATTCGGTTTGTGGTTCGGATTCCTGTTTTCATGGATAGGGGCTTCGGCAGGGGCATTATTGGTCTTCATGCTAGTCAGAAGATACGGGGAAGCAAAACTATTCCGTTTCTTAAAGAAGAATAAACAGGCAGCACGTCTGACCCATTGGGTGGACAGGCACGGCTTCGGTCCTTTATTCATCCTGCTCTGTTTCCCGTTTACACCCTCGGCCCTCGTAAACGTCGTGGCCGGGCTGTCCCGGATCAGTATCGCCCAGTATATGCTGGCCGTCATCACGGGAAAAATGGTGATGATTTTCACCATTAGCTTTATCGGGTATGATATTGTATCATTAGTGAAACAGCCGATCCGCACCGTCATCGTGGGAGCGATCATCTTCCTCCTTTGGTTTGTCGGCAAGCGTATAGAGGCTCATCTTAATAAAAAGCTTGAAATGGACCAGCGAAACGAACGCAAGAAGCAGGAGGAATCACATTGAAAGAGCAGATAAAGAAAGAGGGCCTGGAATGGATCAAGGCACTTGCGATCGGATTGATCATCTTCATCGTCATCCGCACGTTCCTCTTTTCGAATTATGTAGTGGACGGCGAATCCATGATGCCGACCCTTCAAGATGGCAATAAGCTCGTCGTGAATAAAATCGGGTATCAGATCGGGGATCTTCACCGCTTTGACGTCCTTGTATTCCATGCAAACGAAAAAGAAGACTATGTAAAGCGCGTCATCGGGCTGCCGGGCGACACGGTCACCTATAAGAATGATAAACTTTATATAAACGGAAAATATTACGAAGAACCATACCTGGATACATATAAAGCAGAAAGTCCAGGCAGCAAGCTCACAGGTGATTTCACCCTCGAGGAATTGACAGGTGAGAAGAAAGTGCCAAAAGGCAAACTCTTCGTCCTTGGAGATAATCGCCGTGGTAGTGAGGACAGCCGTTATTTCGGATTCATCGACCGCGATCAGGTAGTAGGGAAAGTGAATCTCCGCTACTGGCCATTGAATGAGTGGGACGTCCAATTCAAAGACTGATCCTGAAGGGTCTACCCGTATAAAACAGTCAAGCACCCAGCAAGGCATCCCCTGCCTTGCTGGGTGCTTTTTATCATATCCAGGTTCGAGTAGTATTACCGGGATGAGCCGAATGGAGCATTTTCCTGAAAACGATTAAAAAATCGATCTCTACGTACATGTTATCCTGTACGCTATAGGTAAACCATACCGGGGGAGGAAAGAATAGTGAAACGATACATGCGGATTACAGTGGTGCTGATCTTGGCGGTTTTTTTGACGGCATGTGGACAAGTGTCGGGAAATCAATCAATGGGAAAGAAAGATACTCCTCATCCCCAGATTGCCAAAAGGGACGTCTCCACACCGCTGACAGTGGAGGAAGCCCTTGAGCGCCAAGACGGTTCACTAGCTGAAGTAGCGGGATTTGTCACAGGTCAGCCTGTATCTGGTTCGGACGTGTTGACGGGCGATTTCACGAATGATTATGCCTTAGCCCTCGCGGATGAACCGGGAGAAGCAGATCCGGAGAAGATGCTGTTTGTCCAAATTCCTTCTTCACAAAGGCCTGAAGCAGGCTTGAAAACGAATCCCGACATATTCGGCAAGAAGCGAGTGATCTCTGGGAAACTGACCGGTTACTTTTCTCGCCCCGGATTAAAGGAGGTCACCTCCATTTTGCCGGGTGAAGAAGACGACGGGGAAGAGGATGAGGAAGAGGAAGAGCCTTCGACAGACCCGGGAGGCTACTACTCAAGCGCTGAAGGGTTGAGCGGTGAAGCACTGAAATCGGAGCTTCACGACATCATCGATGATCACCGGGAGCTCTCTTATAGCGAGCTATGGGACGCAATCGCCAAAACGGATGAAGATCCCGATCACCCCGGCAATGTTATCCTTCTTTATACAGGAAGATCCCAGGACCAGGCGCTGCACGGTGGAGATGTGGATGATTGGAACAGGGAGCACGTGTGGGCAAAGTCCCATGGGAATTTCGGGACGGCAAGAGGACCGGGGACCGATCTTCATCACCTGAGGCCGGCCGATGTCACAGTCAACTCTTCCAGGGGGAATCTGGATTTCGATAACGGTGGCTCACCCCATGAGGAAGCGGATGGGAATTTTTCCGATGAAGACTCATGGGAGCCGCGGGACGAGGTGAAAGGAGACGTGGCGAGGATGCTCTTCTATATGGCCGTCCGCTATGAAGGGGACGCGGGGGAAGTGGACCTCGAGCTGAATGACCGGGTGAATAACGGCAAGACACCGAATCACGGGCGGCTATCTGTCCTCTTGGACTGGCATGAATCAGATCCCGTCGATGACCGTGAAAGACGGAGGAATGAGATCATTTATGAAGAGTATCAGGGGAATCGGAACCCTTTTATCGATCATCCAGAATGGGCAGAGCAAATATGGTGAAATGGACAGTCCGGGGCATCTTCCCGGGCTGTTTTGCATTCTGTTGGAAATCAGGCGGATTAGCATATTTTATAGACAATCTATATTATAATGAACCTATCTAAAAAAACATGTTACTCGCCGGATAGACTAAGAGTATAACGGAAAGGGAGTGAGGGAGATGACGGTAAGATTCATTCTCGGACGCTCTGGGACAGGGAAGACGCATCGCATATTGCGAGAAATAAAAGAAGAACTGAGGGAACGTCCACAAGGCGCCCCGATCCTTTATATCGTACCTGACCAGATGTCCTTCATATCGGAATACGAGCTCGTGAACACACCGGGGCTGAACGGCATGATCCGTGCACAGGTCTTCAGTTTTACACGTCTTGCGTGGAAGATCCTCCAGGAGACAGGAGGCATGACCCGCTATCATTTATCCGACGTGGGGCTCAATATGATGATCAGGAAAATCATCGAAGAGAATAAAGGGGAATTGAGCATTTTCCGGAAGTCTTCGGAAAAACCCGGTTTCATCGGGCATGTGGAAACGATGCTCACGGAGTTCAAACGCTATTGCATCGAACCGGGTGACCTTGCCTCATTTAAAGAAAACGGCATGGGTAAAAAGGTGCTCCGGGATAAGCTTGCGGATCTTGAGCTGATTTACGAAGAATTCCAGTCAGCGTTATTGGGAAAATACCTTGATTCGGAAGACTACTTCCAACTGCTTTCCGATCAGATCCAACATTCCGATCTCCTGCAGAATGCAGTCGTCTACATAGATGGTTTTCATAGTTTCACCCCGCAGGAATACAGGATCATCCAGCAGCTCATTGAGCGCACGCGCAAGGTGACGATTGCCCTGACAGCGGATGCGGAGGAAGTGAGACTCCCTGAGAACGAACTAAGCCTCTTCCGGATGACGAGTGAAACATACGGGATCATACGGGAGGGCTGTATCGCGGCTTCTATACCGGTGGAAGAAGAAGTGATGGAGGCGCCGATCCGCTATCAGAGCGGACCGCTTGCCCATCTTGAACAGCACTATGAGACAAGACCAGTCATCCCTTCAGATGCAGATGGCGATCGCATTGAATTTATGGAAGCGTCCAATCGCCGGGCGGAAATCGAGGGGGTTGCACGAAAAATTCGGGAGCTTGCACGCGGAAGGGATCACCGGTATAAGGATATCGCCGTCCTTGTCAGGAACGGAGTGGACTACAGGGACAAAATCGAAACGATCTTCCAAGACCATGATATCCCATACTTCCTCGATCAAAAACGGACGATGCTCAATCATCCCCTGATTGAGCTGATCCGATCCACTCTTGAAATCATCTCTTCCAATTGGAGGTACGAACCCGTATTCCGGGCAGTGAAGACCGATTTATTATTCCCCCTTCACGAGGAACCGGGGGAGCTCAGGGAGAAGATGGACCGATTGGAGAATTACGTCCTGGCCCATGGGGTGAAAGGCGACCGGTGGGTGAAGAAGGACAGGTGGAAGTACCGCCGATTCAGGGGACTTGAACATGTGGACTCCCCTCAGACCGACCAAGAAAAAGAAATCGAGCATGAAATCAATGAGCTTCGACTCTTCATCTCCGCCCCTATCATCCGCCTGTCAAAACGGTTGAAAAAGCAGAAGACGGGGCAGGAATACTGCGAAACGCTATTCGCTTATCTCGAGGAACTTGATATTCCAGCGAAGCTTGAGCGGAAGCGTATGGAGGCGGAAGAGAATGGCGATCTGGTCGCCGCAAGGGAGCATGATCAGGCGTGGGCCGCTGTCATGGATCTCCTCGATCAATACGTGGAGATCCTTGGAGGAGAAAAGACGAGTGTGAAGGCATTCGCCTCGATCCTCGATACGGGAATGGAAGCGATGAAGTTTTCCCTCGTACCGCCTGCCATCGATCAGGTCATCATTGCCGACCTGGAGAAATCAAGGCTAGCCCATATCAAAACCGCGTTTGTCATCGGCGTGAACGAAGGGGTACTCCCTGCCAAAGTGACCGAAGACGGTATCCTGTCGGATGAAGACAGGGAAACCCTGCAAATCGCAGGTATGAAAGTCGGGCCAAGGAGTAGGACGAAGCTACTCGACGAAGAGTTTGTTGCATATAAAGCGTTCACAACACCGGGTGAACGATTGATCATTTCCTATCCGATTGCCGATGAAGAGGGAAAGGCCCTCCTGCCATCACCCCTCATCAAGAGGCTCAAGGAACTGTTCCCCGCAGCACGGCATTCCCTTGTCGTCAATGATCCGGCGGAGCTTGACGAAAGAGGGCAGCTTGACTATGTCAGCCATCCCGGGGTATCGATTGCCCATTTGACGACGCAGCTTCAGCAGAAGAAGCGGGGATACCCGGTCTTTGAATTTTGGTGGGATGTATACGACTACTACGTCACCTCCGATGAATGGAAGTGGCATACCAGTCATGTACTCTCGAGCTTGTTCCATCGCAATGAATCGGCCGATTTGACCGATGAGTCGAGCAAGGACCTATACGGGGAACATATCCTGGCCAGCGTCTCGCGAATGGAAATGTTCCACGGCTGTCCGTTCTCCCATTTTGCAAGCCACGGCTTGAAGCTGAGGGAGCGGGAATTATTCAGACTGGAGGCACCTGATATAGGGGAGATGTTCCATTCTGCGCTCAAATGGATATCGGAAGAAGTGGAGCGTGCCGGTCTGAGCTGGGCATCGCTCTCCAGAAACCAGTGCTTAAGCCTGGCCAAGGAGGCCGTGACGATGCTTGCGCCGAAACTGCAGCATCAAATCCTCCTCAGTTCCAATCGCTACAACTATATTGCGCAGAAGCTTGAACAGATTATCGGGCGGGCGAATTTGATCCTAAGCGAACATGCGAAAGCCAGTGGATTCGTTCCTGTCGGCGTTGAACTTGGGTTCGGACCACAAGCGACGCTCCCCCCGTTCCAATTCAAACTGCGCAACGGAACGCAGATGGAGCTTCAGGGAAGGATCGACCGGGTGGATAAAGCAGAGGACCAGAACGGTGTATACCTGCGCATCGTCGATTACAAATCGAGCGCCAGGGACCTGGACATGACCGAGGTGTACTACGGGCTAGCCCTGCAGATGCTCACCTACCTGGATATCGTCTTGAGTAATTCCAAGCAGTTTGTAGGAAAGGAAGCACAACCTGCGGGGGTCCTTTATTTCCATGTGCATAATCCTTTGATCAACAGCAAGAAGCTCCTTACCCTTGATCAAATTGAACAGGAGATTTTCAAAAGCTTCAAGATGAAAGGATTGGTGCTAGGGGACAGCGATGTGATCCGCCTCATGGACCAGACGTTGGATACGGGGAATTCAGACATCATTTCCGCAGGGATCAAAAAGGACGGATCCCTGTCATCAAGATCGAAGGCGGCATCGGGAGAAGACTTCCAGTTCATGCGTCATCATGTAAGGAAAATGTATGAATCATCAGGAAACCGGATCGTTTCCGGTGAAACGACCATTGCCCCATATAAACTGAAGGACCGGACACCATGTCAGTTCTGTTCTTACAAACCCGTCTGCCAATTCGATCAGTCCCTTGAGGAAAATGAATACAGAGTATTGCCCGAGGCAAAGACCGAAGACATCATGGCGAAGATAAGAGAGGAGGCTGATCAATGAGCAGTCATCATATACCTGTAAAACCAGACGAAGCAACGTGGACGGATGATCAGTGGAAGGCCATCTGGGCAAAAGGACAGGATGTCCTTGTGGCGGCCGCGGCTGGATCAGGAAAAACGGCGGTGCTCGTGGAGCGTATCATTCAGCGGATCGTATCAGGTCAAGACGGATTGGATGTCGATGAACTGCTGGTCGTCACCTTCACGAATGCTTCCGCGGCCGAGATGAGGCACAGGATCGGTCAGGCCCTTGAAAAAGCCATCGACTCCGACCCCCATTCCACCCATTTGAGAAAACAGCTGAGTTTATTGAATAAAGCATCGATTTCCACCCTGCATTCATTTTGCCTCGAGGTGATCCGGAAATACTATTATTTGATCGATGTTGATCCCGGCTTCAGGATTGCCGATGCGACCGAAGGAGATCTCATCAGGGATGAAGTGGTGGAAGAGCTGTTTGAAGAAGAGTATGGGAAGGAAGGGAATACACCGTTCTATACATTGGTGGATACGTTTACGAGTGACCGGAGCGATAAAGCCCTTCAGGATATGATTCTCAAGCTTTATGATTTCTCCCGGTCCCATCCCGCACCGTCCCTGTGGCTGAATGGACTTGGTGAAATGTATGGCGTGGGAGGGGTGGAGAGTATCGATCAACTCCCGATTGCCGACTATCTCCACAGGGATATATCCCTTCAGCTTGAAGGGGCAAAGGATGTATTTCAGCAGGCATTGAACATGAGCCGTATGCCTGGAGGCCCATCACCACGGGCGGAAAACTTCCTCGATGACCTTGGTATCGTCGAAATGCTTCAGCTCAAGCAGAAGGAGTCATGGGAAGCTCTTTACGAAGGGATTCAAGCCCTCCATTTCACTAAACTGAAACCATGCCGTGGAGATGACTTCAACAAAGATCTGGTGGATCGTGCAAAGGCCCTTCGTGATCAAGGGAAGAAGATGGTAGAGAAGATCCAGGAAGATTTCTTTTCCCGCCGACCGGATTCATTTTTGAAGGATATGGGAGAAATGCAGGCTGTCATCGTCACGTTGGCGGAACTTGTCTCCCGATTTGCCATCCGCTTCAAAGAAGCTAAAGAAGAAAAAGGTCTTGTCGATTTTGCCGATCTTGAACATTTTTGCCTCGATATCCTCAGGGAGCCAGGAAGTGCGGAATTGATTCCCTCAGCGGCAGCGATGGAGTACAAGGAGAAGTTCAAAGAGGTCCTCATTGATGAATATCAGGACACCAATATGGTACAGGAGTCCATTCTGAGGCTGATCACCGAAGCGGATGAAGGGAAAGGGAACCGGTTCATGGTAGGGGACGTCAAGCAGTCGATCTACCGCTTCCGCCTGGCTGAACCAAATCTTTTCCTGGATAAATACAACCGGTTCGGCAGTGACGGAACGGGAATGAAAATCGACCTTTCCAAAAACTTCAGGAGCAGAAAGGAAGTGCTGGACGGGACCAATTTCCTGTTCAAACAGATCATGGGCATGAATGTCGGGGAAATGGAGTATAACCGGGAAGCGGAATTGGTTCCAGGTGCCCCGTATCCGGCGGACGAGCCTTATCCTGTAGAGCTTGCACTGATTCAACAGGAGACAGGAGGCGATGATCCCCTCGACAGTGAGGATACCGAAAAATCTGTGCTGGAAGCAAGATTCATGGCGAAGAAAGTCAAAGAGCTCATCGAAGGCCGTACACTCATACATGATGCCAAGAGCGGTACGGATCGTCCGGTCGAATATCGTGATATCGTCATTCTTCTCCGTTCGATGCCGTGGGCGCCGGAAATCATGGAAGAGTTCAAGCATCACGGGATTCCGATTTACGCCAATCTGTCCACCGGTTACTTCGATGCCGTCGAAGTGGCAATCATGCTCTCGCTTTTAAAGGTGATCGATAACCCGTATCAGGACATCCCCCTGGCATCGGTCTTGAGGTCACCGGTGGTTGGCCTAGATGAAGAGGGACTTGCGAGGATCCGGATCCATTCTAAAGCCGGATCGTACTATGAAGCAATGAAATCCTTTGCGAAAAAGAGACCTCAGGGAGAACGGGATGAAGAAGTGTACGAAAAGGTCCGCGTGTTCTTGTATCATTTGGAACTCTGGCGCACCAAGGCAAGGCAGGGCTCGGTAACGGAACTGATCTGGCAGCTATATAGGGATACGCGATTTTATGATTACGTAGGCGGAATGGCTGGCGGAAAGCAGCGCCAGGCGAATCTGCGGGCTTTATATGACCGTGCAAGGCAGTACGAGGAAACATCGTTCCGGGGGCTGTTCCGATTCCTTCGATTCATCGATCGGATGAGGGAGAGAGGGGATGATCTCGGGGTTGCCCGGGCATTAAGCGAGCAGGAAGATGTCGTCAGGCTGATGACGATCCATTCAAGTAAAGGACTTGAATTCCCGGTTGTGTTCGTGGCAGGGACCACGAGGCAATTCAACCTCATGGACCTGAATGCTGCTTACCTTCTGGATAAGGATCTCGGGCTGGCGGCGAAATACACCGATCCGGTAAAGCGGATCAGCTATCCGTCCCTTCCGCAGCTTGCCTTCAAGCGAAAGAAGAAGCTAGAAGCGATTTCTGAAGAGATGAGGGTATTGTATGTAGCCCTCACAAGGGCGAAAGAGAAGCTGTATCTCGTCGGGACAGTCAAAAACATTGATAAGACGCTTGATAACTGGAAGCGCGGAGGCACAACGGAAGAGTGGTTGCTAAGCGACCATGAACGTTCAAAAGCCCTTTCGTACCTCGACTGGATAGGGCCGGCAGTTCTTCGCCACAGGGACGGAGACCCACTGAGAGCAGAGGGGCTCGCCGGGACGAATGATATTGCCGATCATCCATCCTCTTGGAAGATCACCACATTCCAGGCAGCAGACCTTATGGAAGAATCGGGGGATGATAAAGGGGAATCACAGGACTGGATGGACACCGTCAAAGCCTCGGAAAAGATGGGGATGAATTCACCTTTCGAAGAGGAAGTGCTTCACCGCCTCTCCTGGACGTATCCGCATGAGAGGGCTACAAGTCTCAGGTCCAAGCAGTCCGTTTCCGAGCTTAAGCGGATGGTGGAGATCAAGGATGAAGCTGCAAGCAACGATATTCTGAGAAGACACCAGAAGCCGGTATATGAACGTCCGAAATTCATGCAGTCCAAGGACCTCTCACCGGCAGAAAAAGGTACGGCCATGCATGCTGTCATGCAGCATCTTACCCTTGATGGATCGACACCAGACGAAGCTGACATTCGCAGTCTGCTGGAGGACCTTCTCAAACGCGAGATCATGACGGAAGAACAGATTTCCTCCATCGATGCCTCACGCATCGAGCAATTCTTCCATACTCCAGTCGGGACCCGGTTGTTGAATGCAAGTGAAATCCAACGGGAAATCCCGTTCAGTATGAGCGTCCCCCTTAGGGATATCACCCTCGACGGAGAAGGCGCACCGGAAGAAACGGTTCTGGTCCAAGGGGTGATTGACTGTGTGTTCCGGGATGAGACAGGTCTCATCCTTCTCGACTACAAGACGGATGGAATCCACGATCGATACGAGAATGGATTCGAAGAAGCAAGGCCGGTCCTGGAAGAGCGGTACAGGGTCCAAATCGAACTGTATACCCGCGCCCTCGAATCCATCTGGAAGGAACCTGTGAAAGAGAAATTCCTTTACTTCTTCGATGGCGGGCATGTCCTCGAAATCTGAAGGGTATCCTACATGTAACGAAAAGGGAGGGGAGACACCTATGGCTGAGGACCAAATGTGTGAGCTCTGCGGCAGACGCGATGTGGAGACGACCACCCATCATCTTACACCGAAAGAGGTGGGGGGAACATTTCTCCCGACGGCTGAACTTTGCATCCCCTGTCATAAACAAATCCATTCCCTCTATACGAATGAGGAGCTTGGGATCCGCCTGAATACCATCGAAACCCTTCGTCATGACCCGAAGATATCCGCGTTCATCAAGTGGATCAGGAAGCAACCATCGTCTAAACTCGTCAGAACGAGGAAAAGCAGGGAACGGAGAAAGAAAAAATAAAAATGAACCCAAAAAGCCAAAAGCCCGAGACGGGGCTTTTGGCTTTTTAGTTGTTGCCGGCAATCGGCTGGTCGACTACGTTGCAGTCAAAAGTGGTTGTGGCGCTGAATACATTGTAGGTGAGCTGGAATGGACCGGTGTTGAACCCTCCAGAGCCACCATAGGTTTTAGAAGCATTTTTGGGGGAAATGATTCCCGTGTCTCCGAACTGTACGTTACCCCCGCCGATATTCAGGATCGAGACGGGTCCGACTAATGCTGGCATATCTACCATCTCCTGTCGCGAGTAAGTCCTATCATCCTTAGCCTATGTGAGTGTATGGAAAAGGTTAATTGGACCCTTCGATTTCTTCCGACTGCGTCTGACCGGTGCTTCCCTCGGCATCTTCCAGCTGGCGGATATGTTTTACTCTGGCATCCATGGATACAAGAGAAACATTCCCGACGTGTACGATGGAGGAGAAAGCCGTTGCTTTTACAAATAAGCGATTGACCTTGATGGGACAAAGGTTCAACCGCGAGACGTTTACTCTTGGATCAATGGGGGCTTTCTGAATGGGGGATTGGAACACCCGATAATCGTAGCTCCCTTCACTGGAAAGGAAGAATTCCTTCTCCCGCTGGACGGCGTATGCCCATGACACGGAATCGATGTTCCGCGTATCCCCCAGTTGGTAAAAAGAGCTGAATGCCAGGGTGATGCCTTTGAGTTGATTCACGATGGAATAGCGCATGGTCATCCTTTCGGGGTCAGGGGTACAAAAGGTCCGATGATCAAGGATTCAGCAGGGGTGTCAAAAGCTGAGGTGAGCTGAATGATGTCTGCATCTCCGATCAGCACGAGGGAAGAGCTTGCGACCCCCGCAATATCAATGTTTCCGACGGATAATTCCCTATTGATTACCTGGAGGTTCATGTTGATTCATCCCTTCCATATTGTTTGGCATTTGAGACATGAAGGTGTACAGAGCCGTTTGGATATCCTGTTTGATCCGGGATAGCACTTTCGCTTCCCATTCTTCTTTCGTATGGCGGCCCTCCATGTAGGGGATCGTTTCAAGATAGAATTCGATTCTTCCCGGCATTTGATTCAGGAGGTCCTGTTGGATCATATCATGATACTGGGGATCCAAAGAACGTTGGAACTGCATTTCGTTATCCTGAATCAAGACGGGAAGTTCTTCTTTGATATACCTCCCGACTGCTTCAGCAAGCCTCGCCTTATAGGGCCCGAGATCCTGCATGGACTTGACGTTCACGTTTTGCTCCACCGCCAGATCTTCGATGGTTTCTTTCAGCGAGTTCGGGTTCAGTCCGATGTTCAATGTGCCATCAAGGGACTCCACCTTGAGCTGATCGAATTTATATTCGATTTTCTCCACGTTGATTGATGGAGAGTCCCTCATATTCTGGAGCTCAGCGGAGAGATCATTCATCCTTTTTTCTAACGCGGCAATCTTTGAGTGGAGATTTTCAATATATTGATAGAGTTGTTGTGGGGTCATATAGTAATTATTCATGGTACCACCTCTTTCAGTGCCGCGTGATTTCCTTACGATTCGCCTGGGGGTTGAAGAGGGACAAAGGGAGGTACGGATTGTGATTGGCCTCCCGTACCCCCGTTCTTTTGTGCTTGTGGAGCAGGTTCGGTGAATCCGCCTGTATTATAAAGGTAATCATTTGTAGCGATTTGTCCACACGTCCCGATCTGAAGGACCGAGGAATTGGACATTCCGCCGATTTTGATGAATTGGATTTGGATGGACTGCTGCACATAGTAATTCATCTCGCCACATCCTTAAACGTTTAGGATAATCCCTTGGTCCATCGTGTCGTCATCCACGGTGTACGTCAGGGAGCTTTCGTTATAGACGGATATTCCGCGTCCGGTGATGAAGGATCCAGCTCCTGCAAAGGTTTTGGCCGTTGAAATGGGGCTGATATTGAATACGTCACCTATATGGAAAACACCGCTCGAACCAATGCTGATCACCTGGGCGAAGCCTACGATCGCGGGCATAAAATACTCACACCTTTGTTTATCAATAATTAGTACCAATGTATGTGAGAATTTTGCAAAAGTGACAATCGCCTAATCGACCGTTTCGATGTACACTAGAGTAGAAGAGATTAAGAAAGGGGGACGATTCATGGCGGGACTATCACCTGTGAGTCAATCGGAAAGAATAATCAGCCTCGATGTGATAAGGGGTTTTTCACTACTTGGTATCTTGATCATCAATATGATCTCATTCCATTCACCATTTCTTTATATGGACCCGTATTCCTGGTGGAAAACGGCCGGTGATACAGCGTTGTATCCCTGGATCGATATCTTTGTCCAAGCCAGTTTTTATCCGCTGTTCGCCATGCTTTTCGGCTATGGTTTGGGTATACAAAAGATCCGGGCCGATGTAAAAGGGACATCCTTTTATATGTTCGGGATCCGGAGGCTGTTGATTTTACTGGTCATCGGATGCCTTCACGCCTTTTTTATCTGGTCGGGTGACATCCTCATCAACTATGCGGTATTCGGGCTGATGCTCCTTTTGTTCATGAACATGACTGGTAAATGGCTCATGATGTTGGGAGGCGCTATGCTGATCTTGCCTCAGGTTTTTTTCAGCTCTTTGCTCGTATTGATGACATTCGTCGATCCTGAAGGGGTAAGTTTTTACACGGATATCGCGTCACTTCAGAATTCGGTTGCCGCTTATGGGAACGGGTCATTCGGCGACATCATGAGTCAGCGCTTTTCTGACTGGTATGCGGTGAACGGTCCGGGGAACTTTATCTTCCTTGGTCTTTCGATCCTGCCCATGATGCTGATCGGAGCAGGGGCGAGCAAACTGAGATTATTGGAGAAAATCGCCTTACATAAGAAAGCCTGGCTGTGGATCGGGATCTCCACATTGGTGATCGGGACTGCGATCAAATCACTACCGTTTCTGATCGAGGCCAATACGGCCTATGGCTATATCCAGGATTTCTTGGGAGGTCCGTTCTTATCAGTATCTTATGCAATAATACTCTCATTATTATTGCAGAACCAAAAAATCTTGAAGTGGAGCAAGCCCATTGCGTCAATGGGGAAGATGTCGATGACCAACTACCTGCTTCAATCGATCATCGGGACCCTTATCTTCTATTCTTATGGACTGGGACTCTATGGGGAAGTCACCCTGACGACAGGGACTCTCCTCGCAATCGGGATCTATATCGTCCAGGTTATCTTCTCAGAGATCTGGCTCACGTATTTCAAATACGGACCAGTAGAGAAAGTATGGCGGTTACTGAGCTACGGGAAGCGAAATCTGTCTACTGACAGGTACCATCAAACCAAGGGGGAGTAAACGATGAAATTAGTCAGCTTTGCGGAAAATGATCGTGTATCGTATGGGATTTGCAGTGAGAACGGGGTAGTGGATGTATTCGCGGCCAGCACCGAGCTCGGAGAAGGACACGCGCTGCCGATGGATGTGAGGAGTGGAATCGCGGAAGGGGATGGATTCGTAAAAAGGATTGAGGAAGCATGGAATGCCATGGATGAGGATGCCCTTGACAGGCACACGTATGATTCCGATGCGATCCGTCTGCTCCCGCCCCTCACGTCACTCGGTAAAAATATCATGTGCGTGGGTAAAAATTACCGTGACCATGCCATCGAGATGGGGGCAGAAGATGCACCGGAAAACATCATGATCTTCACCAAAGCACCAACCACTCTGGCTGCATCAGGGGAAGAGCTCCCTGTCCATGATGAGCTTACGGAACAGCTCGATTATGAAGGCGAGCTTGCCGTGGTCATCGGGCAGGGCGGACGCGGGATTTCTGTGGAAGCCGCCATGGACCATGTCTTCGGCTACACGATCCTCAATGATATCACGGCGAGGGACCTGCAGAAAAAGCACGGTCAGTTCTTCCTCGGTAAAAGCCTCGATGGAACCTGTCCTATGGGCCCGTATCTTGTGACGAAGGACGAAATCGGTGATCCTCACGATCTGTCCATCACCACAAAGGTCAACGGGGAAGTCAGACAATCCTCGAACACGAGCAATATGATGTTCAAGATCAGCGACATCATCTCGATCCTGTCAAAAGGGATGACCCTCGAGCCAGGTGACGTGATAGCGACGGGTACCCCGGCAGGAGTAGGGAAAGGCTTCAATCCTCCCAAATTCCTGAAGCACGGCGACCTGATTGAAATCGAAGTGGAATCGGTAGGAAAATTGACAAATCGGTTACAGTCCTAGATAAAATTTTGGAATGGTGGCGGACTATGGTAATATTATGAGCGTACATATACTCTTTTTTAGGAGGGTTCACATGTTTGATAGAACGGATGCTCATATTACGACATGGGCGATCGCCATCATCTTGTTTTTTGTAGCGTTAGGGCTTCACAGAGCCGGGAATGCTAAAGCAATGAAGATTGTACATATGATCCTGCGATTATTCTACATCCTGATCATTGTGACCGGAGCACTGTTGTTCTGGAAACACCAAGGAATTGATCCTGCCCTTTACGGTGTCAAAGGGTTGGTCGGCATTTGGGTAATTGCCATGTTCGAAATTATCCTCGTGCGCTTGAATAAAGGGAAAAGTACGAAGGTGGCCTCTATATTGCTGGTCATTGCCCTTTTGATTGTTCTCTACCTTGGATTTAAGCTTCCACTGGGAATCAACTTCCTGGCGTAAGCAAAAAACCGTTGCCTATACATGGGCAACGGTTTTTTTGTTCTTTAAGTCTAAAACGCCTCGTAGCTTCTCCTTTTGTTGGTCTTCCCGCCGTTATTACTTCACGATATTCTCGATAACGATCCTCTTACCCGTGCTGAGGGTGAATTCGAAGCGGTCGCGCTGTTTTTTGTAGTAGGTGAAGTGGTGTTGTACCGCACAGATTTCGTCCCCATTGTCGAAGGTGATGAAATTCACGCCCTGTTTGATTTTCTGGTTTCCGAGGAATACCAGGTGGTTGTGACAAAAAATACAATCGTAAATGGAATAGTTCAGATTATTCAATGTGGTGATGAACTGGTTGAATGCGTCATCCGATATTTCCTCCATCAGGTTTTCGAGGGAGAACAAGATGCTTTTCTTGATCAAGATCCGATCTCCGCTCTCGATTCTGAACTTCTCATATGGGGTTGCGAGGATGCCGTCTTCCAACAGGACCCCCGTGACCCATTCATCGTCCCTGTACAGTCTGAGCTCCTGATGAAGATAAAAATCCAGTTCCGACTCCTCTTCGGCATCTATCTCAAAGAAATACCATATATCATCTTCTAAGAGCACGGTCCCTTCGGAGTATGCCCGCTTTTGGGATTTTAATATGTTCGATCGATAAATATTGCTCAAATGAATATCCCTCCTTAACTACATTACTTATCATTATTATCATATTTCATTCATATAAAATTGATTGAGTCAATTAACCATTTCCCTTTAGAAGCATAAGATAATCTACATGTCGAAGAGCAGTTTTCTACGAAAGTGAGGATGATGACCATGTGCGGGATCACAGGATGGGTACATTTCGAACGAAATCTGACAGGTGAACGAGGGATTGTTAGGGAGATGGCGGAAACATTATCGAAGCGGGGGCCCGATGAGAATAATCTTTGGGGCGGTGAACATGTCCTGTTCGGTCATAAGAGACTGATCGTGGTCGATCCGGAAGGCGGACGGCAGCCCATGTCCATCCAGCATGAGGGGAAATCCTATACCATCTGCTATAACGGTGAGTTGTATAACACGGAAGATCTCAGGGACGTATTGAAAGGAAAGGGATATACGTTCCGGGGGCATTCGGATACAGAGGTCCTCCTCACATCCTATATCGAATGGAAGGAAGCGTGCGTTGATCACTTGAACGGTATATTTGCCTTTGCCGTCTGGGATGAACAGGAAGGGCGGGTTTTCCTTGCCCGTGATCGCCTTGGTGTTAAACCCCTCTTTTATACCGAGAAAGACGGTGGTCTCTTATTTGCGTCAGAAATAAAAGCATTGCTGGCCCACCCTGATATAGAACCTGAGATCGATCTTCAAGGGTTGAAGGAAGTGTTGGGTCTCGGGCCATCAAGGACCCCTGGGCATGGTGTTTTCAGAGGGGTACAGGAACTGCGCCCGGCATTCGCCATGAGCTTCGGTCCTGAAGGTGTGAAGAAGTGGAGATACTGGAATGTGAAAAGTGAGAAGCACACAGATTCTTTCGAAGAGACCGTAGAAAAAGTGAGATTCCTCGTAACGGATGCAATCAAAAGGCAGCTAGTATCGGATGTGCCCCTGTGCACCTTCTTATCAGGTGGTCTTGATTCCAGTGCCATCACAGCTGTGGCTGCCAGTTGCTACAGGGATGAAGGGAAGGGGCAGCTCCATACGTATTCCATCGATTACGAAGGAAATGATGAACACTTCAAGGCCAATGCCTTCCAGCCCAATGCCGATGCATATTGGATCAATCAAATGACCCAGGAATTCGGAACCGTTCATCACAGCTGCGTCATCGATCAAGAAAAGCTGAAGGAATACCTCACGGAGGCCGTCCTGGTAAGAGATCTACCCGGCATGGCCGATGTTGATTCGTCCCTATTGTGGTTTTGTGAGGAAATCAAACAGGACTTCACGGTCGGTCTATCGGGCGAGTGCGCGGACGAAATTTTCGGGGGATACCCATGGTTCCACCGGGAGGATGATTTCAATCGCAAAGGATTCCCTTGGATGCGTTCAACGCAAGAAAGGCAGGGACTCCTGAAGGAAGAGTGGAGCAACAAGCTCAATCTCGAAGACTACGTACTTTCAAGGTACAAGGATACAGTGGAAGAAACCCCTTTGCTTGAAGGAGAATCGGAAGAAGAGGCGAAAAGGAGGCAGATGTTCTATCTGAATCAGCTATGGTTCATGACGACCCTCCTGGACCGGAAGGATCGCATGAGCATGGGGGCGAGCCTCGAGGTCAGGGTGCCGTTTGCCGATCACCGTCTCGTAGAATATGCGTGGAATATCCCTTGGGAGATGAAACATCACGAAGGGAGGGAAAAAGGCCTTCTAAGGAAAGCACTTGAGGGCATCCTTCCTGATGAGGTGCTCTACCGCAAAAAGAGTCCTTATCCCAAAACACATCACCCAAAGTATACGGAACTTGTACGTGGATGGCTGTCAGAGATCTTGGAAGATGAAACAAGTGTCCTCCATACCATATTCGATGAAGAAAAGCTGAAGGACATCGTACAATCCGGGGGCGCAGCATTCCAGACCCCGTGGTACGGTCAACTCATGACTGGTCCGCAGCTTCTTGCCCATCTGGCACAGATCCATGTTTGGTTCAAGACCTACAATATTAAAATCGTTTCCTGAAGCCAACGATCCCCGGACAATTGTCCGGGGATGTTTTTTATGGAAATGTCCTGTTGCAGCAGGAGCGGAGGTACTCGACTCGCGGATTCGTGATTAAAATAATCTTTTGCACATATGAATCATTAAAGAGAAAAAAGAGGGTAAACTATGAGAGATACCTCATATGACTATTTTTACATATGGCAAAAAAGAAATTTGTTAGTAAAATAGAGTGTTAATCTTTGTGCCCATGAAAAAAGCAATGTATACTTAATTTATAATCAATGTTCAGGTATTGTATATACTTTGTATAAGGGGGAAGACAAGATGTCCAAAAATGTGATTGTCATCGGAGCGGGACCTGGAGGTTTGGCTTCTGCCATGCTTCTGGCCAGTAAAGGATATGAAGTCGACGTATATGAAAAGCATTCCTTTGTTGGTGGTCGCAACGGTGCCATCAAACAAGACGGATACACATTCGATATCGGGCCGACGTTCCTTGGCATGCCGGAAATTGCGGAGGAACTTTTTGAAGCGGCGGGGAAAGACCTTCACGATTATGTGGATTTGAAGGAGCTGCCTATGATGTACGAGCTGAAATTCAAAGATAAAGATGTGAAGATGTACAGGGATCCAGAGCGGCTGAAAGAGGAAATTGAACGCCATTTCCCCGGGAATGGAAAAGGGTATGAGCGATTCATGAATGACACCCGCAAGAAGATGGAGCGCTTGAAACCCATCCTTCAAAGCCCGATGGACCAGTACTATCAATATATCAGCTGGAAAGTCCTTCGGGCCCTGCCTCAGCTTTCCCTCGGTAAGTCGCTCTACAGCGTGCTGAGTGACTACTTCACCGATCACGAACTGAGACTTTCATTTACCTTCCAGTCAAAATATTTGGGTATGTCACCTTGGGAGTGTCCCGGGGCTTTCTCCATCCTTTCTTTCATGGAACACGAGTACGGTGTCTTTCATCCCATTGGAGGGGTGAATCAGCTTTCAGAAGCGATGGCGAAAGTCGTAAGAGAGAGCGGAGGAAAGATCCATCTCTCGACGGGAATCAAAAAGCTTTGGCTTGAAGGGAAAAACGTCAAAGGGGTCATCCTCGAAAATGGGGAGAAGGTATCAGCCGATGAAGTGGTCATTAATGGCGACTTCGCTCACGTGATGACGAATTTGGTGGATGACGGTGTGCTGAAGAAGTACAGCAAAGAAAAGCTTTCAAAGAAAAAATATTCATGCTCCACCTTCATGATCTACCTCGGTCTTGATAAACAATATGATCTGCCTCACCATACAATCATATTTGCCGATGACTACAGGAAAAATGTAGAAGAGATCACGAAAACGATGGCTTTATCAGAAGATCCTTCCATCTATGTTCAAAATGCTTCCGTCACTGATCCTAGCCTCGCGCCAGAGGGACACTCTACGCTTTATGTCCTGGCCCCGGTACCGAATAATATGAGTGAGATCGATTGGGAAGAAAATCAAGAAACCTTCAAGGAGCTCGTCATTCGTTCTCTAGAGGAGAGAGCGGGTCTCGAGGATATCCGGAGTCATATCCGGTTCGAGAAGGTACTTGACCCCCATCAATGGGAGACCGACTTCAATATCTATAAAGGAGCGACCTTCAATCTTGGTCATCAGCTCACGCAAATGATGGCTCTCAGACCTCATAACAAATTCGAGGAACTCGATCACTGCTGGCTTGTCGGCGGCGGCACCCATCCGGGCAGCGGACTGCCGACGATACTTGAATCGGCCAGGATCACTACAGCCATCATGATGAAGGAAGATGCCTCCCAAACTTCAGGCGCTCACAGGGCATTGGAGGAAGCGCTATGAAGGTGGCGGTAGCGGGATCGGGAATCGGTGGGTTGATTACAGGGCTGCTCCTTGCGAAGAATGGTCACAAAGTGACGATTTTTGAAAAGGATGAGGAGATTGGAGGCAGGCTTGCGTTTATAACCAAGGGAGACTACAAGATTGATAAAGGCCCGACGATCGTCCTTCTGCCTGACATGTTGATGTCGATTCTTTCTGATGCGGGTGTGAATACAGATGAAATCGAACTCATTCGCTGTGATCCCCTCTATGGGATCCACTTCCCCGACGGGCAGACTTACCGGAAATTTGCGGATCTTGAAACGCAGCTGGATGAAATCAGGCGGGAGTTCCCGGGTGATGAGGAAGGATTCAAGAGGTTCATGTCGGATATGGATGAGCGCTTTTCCATCGGCGAACCACAATTCCTCCAGTCCTCCTTCCTTGGCATAAAAGACTATGTGAATCCAAAGACAATCGGCTCCCTCATTAAGCTCAAAGCATATCGAACGGTCATGTCGAACCTGAAAACATACTTTGCCCATGAGCGGTTACAGATGTCATACGGATTGCAATCACTCTATATAGGTGGGAATCCCTATTCCACTCCAGCCATTTATAGTCTCGTATCATTTAGTGAGCATAAGCACGGAATCTACTATATTAAAGGTGGGTATGCAAGTATCCTTGAACCGATACGGAAGGCGTGCGAGAGACTCGGAGTAGAGATCAAAACGTCGTGTCCTGTGGAGAAAATCCTTGTGGAAGACGGCAAGGCGGAAGGCATTCGATCGAGTGAGGGGAACTTTATGGCGGATGCCGTCGTAGTGAATGGTGACTTCCCTGGGACTCACTCCCTCATGGAGCGTCCATCCGACAAAAAATATACGCCTTCTTCCGGATGCGTCCTGTTTTATATGGGAGTCAAAGGTACCTATCCTGATAAAGATCTTCACCAGTTTTACCTCAATGAACATTTCTCCAAAAATATGAAGGAGATCTTCGAGAAAGGGAAAGTACCATTGGAACCTTCCTTTTATGTGTTCAATCCATCCATCGTAGACGACTCCCTTGCACCAGAGGGGAATAGTGTCCTCTACGTTCTGGTCCCGGTTCCCGCATCTGGAAAGATTGATTGGGAGGACGCTTCGGGATATCTTTCGTCCTATGTTTTAGATACAATGGAAGAGAGCGGATTCGATGATTTGAGGGAACGGTTGAATTGGATGGAAACACGGACGCCTGAACAGGCCCGTCAGGAAGGGCTGTATGCAGGAGGAAGTTTCGGTATAGCCCCTGCCCTTGGACAATCTGGTCCTTTCCGTCCACAGGTGCAGCCGTTCCCGGAGAAGAACGTGTTTGCTGTCGGAGCATCGACTCATCCGGGTGGGGGTGTTCCCATTGTGATGCAAGGGGCAAAACTGGTCGAACAGGCCGTGCAGAGATATGTTGAAGAGGAATTTGAAAGGAAGGATGTGACCATGGATGAACAGGATTTCGGCAGCGTACGATCACTGTGAATCGGTGATCAAACATCATTCGAAAACGTTTTTCAGGGCATTTTCCCTTTTGCCCAAGAATCAGCGTAAAGCGGTGTGGGCGGTGTACGCTTTTTGTCGTAGAGCGGATGATATTGTGGATGAGGGGAGCCCGCCAGAGGTATTGGATCGTTTTGAACAGGAATTTGAGCTATTCCTTGAAGGGACGTTTGAAGAGCAGCCAATCTGGATCGCCTTGGATGATGTCTTCAAGCGCTTCAATATGGACCGGGAAGCGTTCCGGGATATGATCAGAGGGCAGAGGATGGATCTTGCCGGCAGGAGATACATGACATTGGATGACGTCTTGGACTACTCTTATCATGTAGCGAGCACCGTCGGATTGATGCTCCTTCCAATCCTCGCGCCCGGCAAAGAAAAGGACCTGCGTGAAGACGGGATCTATCTCGGCTATGCCCTTCAGTTGACGAATATTCTGAGGGATGTCGGAGAAGATCTGGACCGGGGCAGGTTGTATCTCCCACAGGATCTTTTGGTCAAGCATGAATGCTCTGTGGAAGACCTTCGTGAAGGGCGGACAACAGAAGCGTTCCGTCTCGTCTGGGAAGAAATGGCCGGCTTGGCGGAAGACTATTACCGTTTATCCATGAGAACGATCGGTCTTTATCCGATCTACTCCAGGGCTCCCGTTAAAGGCGCGGCCCTTCTGTATAAGGAAATACTCAATGAAGTACGCAAGAACGGATATGATGTCTTTTCAAAAAAGAACTTTGTATCTGGGAATGAAAAGGAAAAAATCATTTCAACTATATCGTAAAAAAGAGCTTCCTGTGGGATCGGTTCCCGACAGGAAGCTCTTTACTGTCTTCAAGATGAAAGAGCTGCCCCATGGACAGCTCTTTCGCAGTGTCATATGCTATTGCGTTGCTTGAGGGATTCTTCGGAAGAAGGGGTGCCGATTGAGTTCAGCCTCTCGACAAGATCACTGCCGAATGGGCTTGAAGCGACATCAGGCTCCAAGAAGGTATCCTTCAATTCATATGCATTGGAGCCATGTTCAGCAAAGTCTAAACCTGATAGTTCCTCTTCTTGTGAAACGCGGATAGAGGAAATTCTCGTGACAATGAAGAGAAAGCCGCCTACGCTAATGGTGGTCCAGGCAATGACGGCGATGACTCCAAGGGATTGAACTCCGAGAAGGGAAGCGCCTCCTCCATAGAATAGTCCGTTTTGAACATCGAAAAGTCCAACTGCAAGGGTACCCCAGATTCCGCAAATTCCATGTACGGCAATGGCACCAACCGGATCATCGATCTTCAGGACAGAGTCCAGAAGGGTGACACCTTCAACTAGTATGACTCCCGCAATGAGTCCGATGATGATGGCTCCTGTAAGGGAGACATTTGCTGTGCCAGCTGTGATCCCCACAAGTCCTCCAAGCGCGCCGTTCAACGTAAGAGAGGGATCAATCCGGTTATAACGGAACAATGTATACAGGGCAGATGAGATGATGGCGGCTGATGCTGAGAACAGAGTCGTGCCGATAACCATTGGGACAAGGGAAGGATCGGCAGCAAGAGTACTTCCTCCATTGAATCCAAACCAGCCAAACCAGAGGATGAAGACTCCAAGGGCACCAATCGGGATGTTGTGTCCTGGAATTACGTTGACTTTCCCATTTTGATATTTGCCAGATCTTGCCCCGAGGAACAAGACGGTGATCAGTGCTCCCATGGCACCAGTTAAATGGACGACTGTGGAGCCGGCGAAATCTACGAATCCCAGTTCTGAAATCCATCCTCCGCCCCATATCCAGTGACCGACAACAGGGTAGATGAGGGCAGTCATGGCAACGGTCAGGACCATATAGCTTTTGAGTTTCATGCGTTCTGCCACTGCGCCTGAAATGATGGTGGCACAAGTAGCGGCGAAAACGGATTGGAATACAAAGAATCCAATATCTTCACGACCTGATAATAGAAATCCGTCGCTTCCGAACAGCCCCCCGACATCCTTTCCGAACATAAGACCGAAACCGACGAAGAAGTAAATTAAAGCACCTATGGCAACGGTGAGGACATTTTTCATCAGGATATTCAAGGTGTTCTTGGCACGTGTGAATCCAGATTCAACCATGGCGAATCCTGCGTGCATGAAGAACACAAGGATGGTGGCGATCATCACCCAGGTGGAATCAAGAGATGCCTGTACGGACTCCGCCGTAGGTGCTGCCGCGAATGCCTGGCTTCCGATGAAAAAGGACAATAATAGTAGGATGGAAATTTTCTTGATCAATGTAACCCCTCCAATTGGTTTTGATTGATGATTCATAATACGGCTTGCTTGCCTCTTTCTCCAGAGCGGATCCGGATGACTTCTTCTACGGGGAAGATGAAGATCTTACCGTCACCTACAGTATTGGTGCTGCAGTACTCGACAATCAGATCGATGATGTCTTCGACTTGATCATCGTCAATGACCATTTCAACTTTGATACGGGGGACCAGCTTGATTTCGAATTTATTGCCCCTAAATATGCCTTGTTTCCCTTTTTGTTTGCCGCAGCCGGCTGCTTCCGATACGGTCAATCCACTGAATCCTCTGGTGCTCAGTGCTTCACGTAGGTTGATGAATGCCTCTGCGCGAATAATCGCTTCCACTTTTTTCATTTTTTCGCCTCCTGAATTTGATGTTAGTTTTTATGACATGATTAAGTTATATCAACTATCATATTCAGAAAATATAAAAAGTTCAAGTGTTAATTTTGTATGTAAGCGGTTAAATGTAAAAAAACTTCACATTATTTTTCCTGTGTGAAAAAAGAAGGATCAAAAACTAAAAAGTTTCCCTTTGAAGCGAATAAAATCAGTATATATTTCTTTACAGCTATAATGTACTTCGCTTACCGCGGGTAGCCCGTGAGCCTCCTCGGCAAGCCTAGGGCTCTCACATCAGCTACACTTTCCGCAAGAGTCTTCGTCTTGCACTCCAATCAACCAAAAGCAAAAACCCGCATTCACTTGCCTGATCATAGGCTAATGAATGCGGGTTTTACTACTGCTAAAACACGTTTGTCCCAGCTTCAGATGAATCAAACGGCCTTTTCATTCCTGACAAATCCTTTATGGATCCAAGTTCTGGCACGCCAACGCCTCAGCATGAGAAGGCCCCTGAGCCATTCGTCTGCTATGAAGGAGATCCAAACGCCGACGAGCCCGAGCTCAAGAGTGATGCCGAGGAGATAGGAAAGGGGAACCCCGATACCCCACATCGAGGCGATGCCGAGATAAACAGGGAACTTAACATCACCGGCTGCCCTCAATGCATTGATGACAACGAGATTGAAGCTTCTCCCTGGTTCCAGGAGAAGGGTGAGGTAGATCAGGACCTTAGCCGAAGAGATGATTTCCTCGTTGGAAGTGAAGATCCCCAATAGTGGTTCTGCTGCAATCGAGACGATTCCTGCCATGCACAGTGATATGATGATGGCGATTTTGAGACTTTTTAGGCATCGTGCGTAGGCGTCCTCGTATTGCCGGGCGCCGATCATATGGCCGATCATGATCTGTGTGCCTTGACTGATGGCCACGCTGAAAAGAAAAATGAACATCATCAGGTTCTGTGCGTATACTTTGGTGGTCAAGGCATAGGTTCCGATACTCACGATGAAGTAGGTGATCACCATCTGTGAGCCGTTGTATGATAATTGTTCACCGGCAGATGGAATCCCGATTTTTAGCAGATTCTTCATATGACGGACAGGGATGTGCCCCAGCTTGTTCAACGGCAGGGCTGAAGGGATGCGCTTCTTGATGACAATGATGCTTACGACAAGGCCGATGAAGCGGGAGGCGATGGTGGAGATTGCCACGCCTTCCACTCCAAGGACCGGTAAGCCGAATGGGCCGAATATGAATAGATAATTTCCTGCTACATTCAGGATGTTCATGCCGATGGTGATGTACATAGCGTCTTTTGTATATCCGTAACTCCTGAGGATGGCCCCTGCCGTCATGATGATGGCCTGGATGAAGATGAATCCTCCGACGATCCTGAGGTATCCGGATGCTTCCTCCATCAGTTCCCGGGGGAGCCCCATGATCTCCAGGATGCCTTTCCCAGCTAGCAGAAGGATGGCGCTCAGTAGCACTCCGAATGCAAGGTTCGTGACAAGGGAGACGAGAGCGACTTCACCGGATATGGCATGCTCTTTGGCTCCGATGTGCTGGGCCACCAGGATCGCCGTGCCGGTTGCGATGAAACCGAACATCACGATGATGAGGGAGAGGATCTGATTCGATACCCCGACGGCTGCAACGGAACGATCTGAATATTGACTGAGCATGAGGGTATCGGCATTCCCCATGAGCATGTGAAGAAGGATTTCAATGAAGATCGGCCACGTGAGGGCAAACAAGGTCATTCGTTTTTTTGTATCCATGCTGACTCCTTACATAGAGATGCCTTAAAACTTGATGATGGCGAAACCGTATGCTTCAAGCGTTAATTCGATGCTTTCCGCTTCTGCCGTGAACTCCTCCCCGGTAAGTATGTTCATGAGGGGGACGCCTTTCAATTCGAATGGAATCGTGAATTCCAAGTCGGTGTCGGAACAATTCAATACCACGAGGATCGTCCTGTCACCGTCCGATTTCGTAAAGGCCACATGGCGGTCCTCTCCCACAGTCGGAAGGAAGCTGAAAACTCCCTCATTCCTCAGGAGATCGTATTCTTGGCGGAGATAGGTGAGTTTTTGCACATGTCCATGAAGGTCGAGGTCTTGCTGTCCTTCGTCCCATGGGAAGCATTTGCGGCATCCCGGATCCTGTCCGCCCGTAAGTCCGATCTCATCTCCATAATAGATACATGGGGTTCCTGGGGAGGTGAGCATGAAGGTATACAGCAACTTCAGTTTTCTGACATCTTCTCCGCACTCTGTTAAGATCCGCGGGGTGTCATGGCTTCCCACAAGATTGAAGTTGACATCGGTCACAGTCTGAGGGTACATATGCATGACGGTGGTCATATTCTCAACGAAGGTTTCAGGAGAAATGGCTTCGTGGGCAAACAGCTTCAGAATGTTGGTGGTGAAGGGATAATTCATGACAGCATCGAATTGATCACCCCTCAGCCATGCCATGGAATCATGCCATATTTCTCCGAGGATATACAGGTCAGGCTTGATGGATTTCACGGCATGGCGGAAGTCCCTCCAGAACTGATGATCCACTTCATTGGCAACATCCAGCCGCCAGCCGTCGATATCAAATTTCTCCACCCAGTGACGCCCGACGTTCAATAGATATTCCTTGACTTCCGGGTGTTCTGTATTCAACTTCGGCATGGATGCTTCAAAGGCAAAGGTATCATAATTGGGAGGATTCGACTCGGGGTCCACCGGGCAATCGTGCAGATGGAACCAATCCTTATAAGGAGATTCTTCACCCTTTTCCAATACATCTTGGAATGGGCCGAAATGATAACCGCTATGATTGAAAACCGCATCAAGCATGACCTTGATCCCGCGGTCATGACAAGCATGGATGAGTTCCTTCAAGGTCTCTTCCGACCCGAAGTGAGGATCAATCTCCATGTAATCGGTCGTATCATATTTGTGGTTGGAGGGGGCTTTGAAGATCGGGGTGAAATAAATTCCGTTGATCCCCAGCTCCTTTAAATAGTCAATATGGTCGATGACCCCCTGAAGGTCGCCTCCGAAGAAATGATCGGGGGCCGGTTCTTCCGAATTCCATTCCAATGTGCCATCGGGATCATTGGAAGGATCCCCATTGGCGAAGCGTTCAGGGAAGATTTGGTACCAAACTGTATCTTTCACCCATTCGGGTGCACAGAACACATCAATGGCATTAAGGAAAGGAAAGCAAAAATAGTCGCCGATTTCAAATGATGGTTCATCGCTGAACCCTTTTTCTCCATAGAAAATGTCTTCTTCGCCGTCCGAAAGGAGAAAACCATATCGAAGCCGCTTGAAGGAAGGGGTGACGGTAGCCTGCCAGTAATCAAAGAGTTGATCACTGCCTGTGAGGGTCATTTCAAAGTCGATATATTGCCACTCACCATCTCTCCAATCGTAGGGGTCACCGTGCAAAAGACGGATGGTGTGGATGTCACCCCGTTTCGTCCGGATACGGATGTGCAGGTCTGTTTCAGTGCAAGCGTATGCATATTGATCTCTTGGTTGGTGAAAAATGGCTTCAAGGAACATGGCTTTTCCTCCTTTTGTGAATTCCACTAAAGAGTATTCCAATTATAGGAGGTTGTCAATTATGTAATGACATAGAAAAGTTTTTACTAAAAGGGTATTGTCAAATGGGCGTTACTTAGTATAATGAAAGTAGATTGTGCAATCGCTTTCACAGTAAAAATGAAAACGTTATCTTATATCGGGTGATTGTAAATCATTTATGGAAATCCGATAGGGGAAGCCCGGGGACCATACATAGATTCCAGGGGGATATTCCCGTTTTTGTGCAAGCGGTTGTCCACATTCGGAAATTGACAAACCATTAGGAGGGGTCAGGGTGAAGAAAGTCGTTTCGTTATTCATGGTCTTATTGTTGGTAGCAGGGGTATTGGCTGCATGCGGTCCGAACAGGGAAGAAGGTGCATCCGGAGACGGAGACAAGAAGGCGGAAAACAAAGATAAGCCTGAAAAACTGGTCGTCTGGGAAGATGAGAAGAAATCTGGATGGCTGGACGAAGTCGGTAAGAAGTTCACAGAAGAAACAGGAATCGAGCTCGAGGTGAAGGAGGTCGAAATGGCTTCTAAAATGAAAGAGCAGCTGCGCCTCGATGGACCAGCAGGTACGGGTCCCGATGTCGTGACATTCCCTCATGATCAGATCGGGGAACTTGCCCTTGCAGGTCATATTGCGCCACTTGAAGTGTCTGATGACGTCAAGAAGCGTTTCACAGAGTCTTCCATTCTAGCAGAAAGCTATGATGGGAAGCTTTACGGCTTGCCGAAATCGTCTGAAACACCAGTGTTCATCTATAACAAAGAATTGATGAAAGAAGCACCTGCATCAATGGATGATGTATACTCGTTCGCAAAAGATTTCACGAAAGATGGCAACTATGGATTCCTTGCGCTTTGGGATAACTTTTACTTTGCCCACGCACCGATGGGTGGATACGGTGGCTATGTGTTCGCTGAAAATGACGGAGCCCTTGATCCGAAAGATCTTGGTTTGAATAACGATGGAGCAGTAGAAGGAACAGAATATATTCAGAAATGGTACAAAGAAGGATTATTCCCTAAAGGAATCATCGGTGAAAACGGTGGATCTGCCATGGACGGATTGTTCAACGAAGGCAAAGTGGCATCTGTCATGAACGGACCTTGGTCTTTCCAAGGCTACAAGGATGCGGGGATCGATATAGGTGTCACAGCGATGCCGAAGCTTCCGAACGGTGAGCCGATGAAAACATTCATGGGTGTTAAAGGATGGCATGTATCCGGCTATTCCAAGAACAAAGAATGGGCACAGAAATTCGTGGAGTTCATCACAGAAGATGAAAATGCGAAATATCGTTTTGAACAAACACAGGAAGTACCAACAAACGAAGGCTTGATCAATGATTCTGCGATAGCTGAAAATGAAGGCGCTAAAGCTGTTGCCGAGCAGTCCAAATACGCTGTACCGATGCCAAATATCCCTGAAATGGGTGAAGTTTGGGATCCGATGGCCAAATCACTGCAAACGGTCGTGACAGGCAAGCAGGAGCCGAAAGCGGCTCTGGATGCTGCGGTCAAGCAAATCGAGGATAACATTAAAGCCAACCATTCTAACTGATGAAGAGTGGCGGCACCTGTCTGCGGGTGCCGCCATCCTTTTCAAGAGCTTTCTAAGCAAATAGCCGCCGGCTTAGAAAGCTCTTGAAATATAAAGATAAAGGGGGAGTTCAGGATGGATCAATCCAATCCTACTACTAAACATAGAAAAACGGCACTGGCCCTATCTCTCATTCCTGGCCTTGGCCAGCTTTACCATCGTCAAATCCTGAAGGGGGTCTTCTTCCTCATCATGACCCTTTCCTTCATCCTAGTGTTCAAGAATCTCATATCCTTAGGGCTCTGGGGCATTACGACCCTGGGTACCGATGTTTCCTATGGGGATCATTCCATCTTCCTTATGGTGTACGGCATTTTGGCCATCATCGTCATCTTATTCGGAATCGCATTCTATCTGTATAATCTGAGGGACGCTTATAAGAACGGAGTCAAAAGGGACAATGGAGAGAAAATCGCGACGATCCGCGAACAATATCGGAACCTTGTGGATAACGGTTTTCCCTACCTTATCATGTCGCCGGGATTCCTTCTTCTGATCTTTGTGGTCATTTTCCCGATCATCTTCGTTGTCCTGCTGGCATTCACGAACTATGATCTCTATCACTCTCCGCCAGCGAAACTCGTAGACTGGGTTGGCATCCAGAACTTCGTCGATATCTTCAAGATCGATATCTGGCGTGAAACCTTTGTGACGGTCCTTGCGTGGACGCTGGTCTGGACTTTAGGTGCTACGACCCTGCAAGTGGCTCTTGGAATCTTCCTGGCCATCATCGTGAATCAAAAAGATCTGAAAGGAAAAGCCATCATCCGTACGGTTCTCATCCTGCCGTGGGCCATCCCGGCATTCGTCTCCATCCTCGTCTTCGCCGGGATGTTCAACGAATCATTCGGTGCCATCAATCGTGATATCCTCGGATTTTTCGGAATCGAAGGACTCCCATGGATGACAGAGCCATTATTCTCAAGGATTGCCCTGATCATGATCCAGATGTGGCTTGGCTTCCCGTTCATCTTTGCCATGACGACCGGAGTACTCCAATCGATCCCGGATGAATTGTACGAAGCAGCGACCGTGGACGGTGCTTCGGCGGTACAAAAGTTCAAGAATATCACACTGCCCCTTGTTTTGTTTGCAACGGCACCGATCATCATCACCCAGTACACATTCAACTTCAACAATTTCAACGTCATTTATCTATTCAACGGTGGCGGTCCGGCACTGACAGGTCAAAATGCCGGCGGTACCGACATCCTGATCTCATGGATCTATCGATTGACCATGACTTCGGCGCAGTATTCAAAGGCTGCAGCCATCACGCTGCTCCTGTCCATCATCGTCATCACAGTGGCCATCTGGCAGTTCAAGAAGACGAAATCATTCCAGGAAGAGGATATGATGTAAAATGAAAAAACAAAAAATCATCCGGTTGACCCTATCGTACCTTGTCATTGGCATCATGTTCGCGGTGATTCTCTATCCTGTCGCATGGATCATCGGTTCCTCGTTCAATCCCGGGCAGAGCTTGTCCGGTTCGAGCATCATCCCTAAGAATGCGACCCTTGCCCATTATAAAGAGCTTTTTAATCTGGAAGAAAGCAACTATATGCTCTGGTATTGGAATTCCTTGAAGGTGAGTCTCTCGACCATGGCCCTGACCGTGTGCCTTGTGAGTTTGACGGCCTATGCCTTTTCCCGCTACCGCTTCGTCGGACGGAAAAATGGCCTGATGGCTTTCCTCGTCCTGCAGATGATTCCGAACTTTGCAGCCCTGATTGCCATTTTCGTCCTGGCGCTTTTGACAGGACTCCTTGACAGCCATCTCGGACTTATCCTCGTTTACGTCGGAGGACAGATCCCGATGAACACGTGGCTGATGAAAGGGTATCTCGATACCATCCCGAAGGAGCTCGACGAATCGGCAAAGATCGATGGAGCAGGACATCTCAGGATCTTCCTGCAGATCGTCATGCCCCTTGCAAAACCGATCATCGCCGTCGTGGCCCTGTTTTCGTTCATCTCTCCGTTCGCAGACTTTATCATCGCAAGCATCCTGCTTCGTTCAGAGAAGATGTATACGCTTCCTGTGGCACTATATGATATGGTCGCGAAGCAATTCGGGGCGGAATTCACGACCTTTGCAGCAGGCTCCGTACTGATTGCTGTTCCAATTGCCCTACTTTTCCTTTTCTTCCAGAAATACTTCGTTTCAGGATTGACGGCAGGGGGCACGAAAGGATAATCTTATAGGCGTTACTAACATTTGGAGGAGGAGCGGAGATGAAAAGAAGAGTGTTATCTCTCATTTTAGTCCCGTTTCTTCTTTTTTACGCCCATCCGGTAGGTGCAGCTGAAAAAGAAGAGCGAATGTGGCAGGATGAATCGATTTACTTTTTGATGGTGGACCGGTTCAACAATGGGGATTCAAGCAATGACAAAAATGTGGACGCCAATGACCCGCTGAGTTATCAAGGGGGAGATTTCCAGGGGATCATCGATCGCTTGGATTACATTCAGGAGATGGGCTTCACAGCCATCTGGCTCACCCCGATTTTTGAGAATCAGCCTGGGGGATACCATGGATATTGGACCACAGACTATTATAAGACAGAAGAGCATTTCGGCTCGATCGAAACGTTTAAGAAGCTTGTGGAAGAAGCGCATAAACGCGATATGAAGATCATCCTCGATTTTGTGGTGAACCATGTCGGACCTGAGCATCCGTGGGTGACGGATCCTGCCAAGGCAGACTGGTTCCATGAAAAGCAGACGATGAACTTCGAAGATGAAGACAGCGTGAAAAATGCCTGGTTATACGACCTGCCCGACCTTAATACGGAGAATCCGGAAGTAAAGGAATACCTGATCGATGCCGCTAAGTGGTGGATCAAGGAAACCGATATCGATGGGTATCGCCTTGATACCGTGAAGCACGTACCGAAGGAATTTTGGAAGGATTTCACGAAAGAAGTGAAGGCCGAGAAGGATGATTTTTACGTTTTAGGTGAAGTGTTCGACACGGATCCTGAGAAGATAGCCGAGTATAATGGAGTGGGGATCGATGGATTCGTCAATGTACCCCAGGCCGAGGAAATGCGGCAGGTATTCAAGAAACCGGATACATCCATGGATCGTCTTTTCAATTTCTGGGGATACAATCAGACCTTTTATGAGAACCCTTACTTGATGGGTACCTTCATTGATAACCACGATATGAAAAGGTTCACGCGATTAATGGTGGAAGAGAAGGAGTTCCCGGGAACGAGATGGAAGCTCGCCCTTACCTATATGTATACAACGCCTGGGATCCCGATCCTTTACTATGGTTCTGAAATTGCCGTCGATGGGGGAGAAGATCCTGACAACCGAAGGCTGATGAATTTCCGGGCCGATAAAGAACTCATCCATTACATCACCCGCCTTGGGGAGCTGCGGAAGACCCAACCCGCTCTCACAAGGGGAGAGATTGAAAAGGTATACGAAAATGACGGCATGGGAATCTACAAGAGGACCTATAAAGATCAAACCCTGCTGATCGCCATCAATAATACGACGGAAACACAAACGATCGATTTGACGGAAGATCAGCTAGAAGCAGATCAAGAGCTGAAGAGTCTCCTGACAACGGATCTTGTCAGGAGCGACGGTGAAGGGACCTATAAAATCGTCCTCGACCGTGAGGAATCGGAGATCTATGAGCTGAAGAGTAAGTCCGGGCTCAATATCCCATTCCTCGTCGCTCTTGGGATAGTCTACGTATTATTCATGGTATTCCTATATGTAGTGAAAAAACGCGGTAAAAAGAATAAGCATCAGAAAGAATAGAGGTGGAATACATGGCGATTACCATAAAGGATGTGGCAAGGCTTGCGGACGTTGCTCCTTCGACGGTTTCCCGCGTCATTGCCAATAATCCAAGAATCAGTGAGAAGACGAAGAAGAAGGTGAGGGAAGCCATGACCGAGCTCGGATATCACCCTAACTTCATCGCCAGAAGCCTCGCCAATCAATCGACACAGGTCCTGGGTCTGGTCATGCCCGGGTCCACGAGCACATTCTCACAGAATCCATTTTTCCCAACCGTGTTGAGGGGCCTTAGTGAAGGCGCCCATAAAGAACAATATGCGCTGCAAATGTCCACTGGCCAGACCGAGGAGGAAATCTATGAGGGCATCGTCCAGATGGTCCAGGGAGGAAGGGTGGACGGGATCGTCCTTCTATACTCCAGGGTGGAAGACCGGGTGATGAACTACCTGAGAGAAAGGGATTTTCCCTTTGTGATGATCGGGAAGCCATACAAGTATGCCGAAGAAATCACCCATGTGGACAATGACAACTTCCGGGCGACAAAAGAGGTGACCGAGCATCTGTTGAATCTCGGGCATACGTGCATCGGATTCATCGGTGGAGATCTGAACCTGGTAGTGACGGTCGAACGATTATTAGGCTATGAAAAAGCGCTGGGTGAGGCCGGACTTGAGCTTCATGATGACTACATCATCCATGAGGAGTTCCTCCGGGAAGGCGGCCGGGAAGCCATCAATGAGCTGATGCAGCTCGATGAACCTCCGACGGCCCTGGTGGTGGCAGATGATCTGATGGCTCTGGGGGTACTCAATACCCTGGACGAGATGGGGATCACGGTGCCGGATGATATTTCCATCGTCAGCTTCAACAACGTCCTGCTGGCGGAGATGTCCCGTCCACCCCTGACCTCGGTTGATATCAACATCTTCAAACTTGGGAATGAAGCAGCGAAGAACCTGATCCAGAAAATCAAAGATCCTCTCGAGCCGGTCAAGCGGATCATCGTTCCCCATTGCATAGTGGAGCGGCAATCGTGCACGCGTAAGAGGTAAAGATATGCAAGCAAAAAGGCATTCCAATCGGAATGCCTTTTTGCGTTGGTTGCGTCACCCGTTCACGATCATGCCGCCATTGACATGGATCATCTGACCTGAAACGTATGTGGAGTCTGTACTCGCCAGGTATACGTATGCAGGTGCAAGCTCGAATGGTTGTCCCGCTCTTGCCATCGGTGTATTGCCGCCGAACTGTGAAACCTTCTCCGAGGTGAAGGTGGAAGGGATGAGCGGCGTCCAGATCGGCCCCGGAGCCACTCCATTCACCCTGATGCCCTTGGAAGCGATATTGTCGGCAAGGGAGCGGGTGAAACTGACAATGGCCCCCTTGGTGGCCGAATAATCAATCAGGTCTTTACTGCCTTTATACGCGGTGATGGATGCTGTATTGATGATGGAAGCTCCCTCTTTCAAGTGGGGAAGGGCAGCACGGGTCACATAGAACATGGAGAAGATATTGGTCCTGAACGTGCGCTCCAGCTGTTCATCATCGATCTCTTCAAGACCCGCTTGCGGATGCTGCTCGGCTGCATTGTTCACGAGAACGTCCAGTTTGCCGAAGCGGGAGATCGTATTTTCCACAAGCTCTTTGCAGAAATGGGAATCCCCGATATCACCCGGGAGGAGCTCACAGCTGACCCCTTCCGCTTCAACGAGCTCTTTCGTTTTCTGTGCATCTTCATGTTCATCAAGATAGGAAATGACCACATCTGCTCCTTCACGGGCGAAATACCACGCAACAGAACGTCCGATTCCGCTGTCTCCTCCCGTTATAAGGGCTACTTTCCCGTCCAGTTTGCCGCTGCCTTTGTAATTTTGATCGGTATGAATCGGCTGGGGGTTCATTTCATCGATTGTACCGGGCTGGTGATCCTGGTGCTGAGGGGGGAACTGCTGTTTATTTTGTTGGGTCAATGCAAACACTCCTTTTTAGTATTTCGTCATCTGGAATAGTGTTTACCCAACGTTTGGAAATGATAACGTCATCTTTGCAGATTTTTGATCATTAAGACTCTGGTCAATCCATTTCGGCTTCAGCCTTATATCCGACCATGTTCAACAGTCCTTTCGGAGAAGAGAATGGTGGGGCATAGCACGTTTCGATTTCCTGAAGTCCAGTGATTGTAATCCCCCCATAAATGGCGGTAGCAAGGATGTCAATTTGTTTATCGACTTTTTCTTCGCCGATGACGCTCCCTCCATAGATCTTTCCGCTGGAGGGATCGAAGTGGACTCGTACGTATACATCCTTTGCCCCAGGGTAATAGGCGGCATGGGATTTCCCTTTATGGACAATGGTCTTGAACCGATAGCCCTTCTTGTTCAGTTCTTTTTCCCCGAGACCTGTGGAAGCGACGTGGAGATCGAAAACTTTTGCTATGGCCGTGCCGAGCATTCCGTGGAATGGTACGGGGTCTCCTGTGATATGTCTGGCGATAACATAAGCCTGACGATGAGCGGGCCATGCGAGGGGCACCTGCTTTGGGGCGTGATCAATGAAGTCAATGGACTCCACGGCGTCCCCGACACAATAGATGGAAGGGTCATCCGTCTGCATGAACTCATTCGCCTTGATACCCCCCGAATCCCCGAGAGAAAGTCCCGCCTGTTCTGCAAGGACGTTGTTCGGTTTGATCCCCACAGCAAGAAGCATGCAGTCAGCCTGGATCATCTTTCCGCTGTCGAGCTTAAGCTGATCAGGTCCCGAGACTTCACTTAAGCCATCGTCAAGAAAAACATCAACCCCGTTGTCGTTGAGATGCTTCTGGACGATTTCAGCTGCTTCAGGGTCAATGATATGGATGAGCTGCGAAGAGCGCTCCACTACCGATACACTCATGCCGAGTCCCGTAAGGTTTTCCGCCATCTCCACCCCGATGTAGCCTCCGCCTATGATGGCACAGGATGTGGGCTTTTCTGTTACAAGATGCTGCTTCATCCGGTCCATGTCTGCGACGGTCCGCAGATGGAAGGCGGGAATCTGCTTCAGTCCCGGAATATCGGGGAGGATGGAGGAGGCACCAGTGGCAAGAACCAGTACGTCATAAGTCTCTTCATAATCCTCATTGGTGGTATGATTGCGAATATGTAAGGTCTTTTGTTCCCTGTCGATCGTTAATGCCTCATGCTTCATCCTGACGTCCAGCCCTTTTTTTGTTTGAAGGGATTCAGGAGTGGCGGCGAACAGGCTTTCACGATCCTTGATCACATCCCCGAGATAATAGGGCATCCCGCAGGCGCCGTATGAGAGGTGATCGGTTCTTTCAAGGACGATGATTTCCATTGTTTCATCAAGCTTCCTGAGCTGGGATGCCGTGGTGGCCCCGCCACCGACCGCTCCGATGATGATCACTTTTTTAGTCATGTTCTGCCTCCTAAAAATAAAAAGTCCGATGGGTTTATGATACCCATCGGACAGATAGAAGAAACAGAAGGATCAGCGGAAGTTCACAAACTGGACGTCGATGGAGAGGTCGGCTCCCCTGACAGCTGCCATGATTTGCTGAAGGTCATCTTTGCTTTTTCCCGTAACCCGGACCTGGTCGTCCTGTACCTGGCTTTTGACTTTCACACCCGACTGTTTGATTAGGAGATTGATTTTTTTCGCATTTTCTTTATCGATTCCCTGTACAAGCTTGGCGCGTTGGCGCACGGTACCGCCGGAAGCTCCTTCAAGCTTACTATAGTCCAGATTCTTGACAGGCACATTGCGCTTGATCAGCTTTCCAAGAAGGACATCCTTCAGCTGGTTCATCTTGAACTCATCATCCGAAATCAGGACGAGCTCCTCCCCGTCAAGTGTGATATCGCTTTTGCTCCCTTTGAAATCATAGCGTGTCTTGACTTCCTTCAGTGCAATTTGAATCGCATTGCTTACCTCAGACATATCAACCTGTGAAACGATATCAAATGAATTTTCTTTTGCCATATGTAAATCCCTCCGTATATGCATCATTCTTTTTCTCTTATTAAAATACCACCTGGGCCGGTATAAAGTACAGGATATTCCCCTTATGGGATGGATTTCTTGAATGATCGGCAACAAAAAAGCCGCCTTAGAATAAGGCGGCAGCTGATCAAAGATGATCGGTTTTTTTGGAAAATTGATGTTTACCTGCTTCTCTGTTCTTTTCTTTCAGCTTGTTCTTTTTTTGAAGCAGGGCGTTATTGTCCCTGGCTTTCTTCTCGTTATCTGATGTATGTGACATGATATACCCTCCTTTCCCTTAGTATGGGCAGGGTGGGTAGGAATATGTCTGATCAGTTCAAGAAATAGATGGCGAGGGTGCCGGTGCCTGTATGAGAACCCACAGCACATCCAATAATATTGATGGTAACATCCTTAGGAGAGAAACGCTCTTCAATCATCGCTTTCATCTCTAGGGCAAGCTCTTCATCATCTCCATGTGAAATGCCGATTGTCTGTTGGGAAAGGTTGTTTCCGCGTTCTTCCATCAGATCGAGGATGCGCTTGAGGAGCTTCTTCTTCCCGCGATGTTTTTCAAGTGGCACGAGTTTACCATCTTCCACATGAAGAAGGGGCTTAATATTCAACAGCCCTCCAAGGAATGCAGAAGCTTTTGATACACGACCGCCCTTGGCGAGATATTCCAAGTCTTCGACGGTGAACAAATGCTCCATATGCTCCACATGGTAGCGTGCCGTTTCCAGGATTTCATCCTTGGTGCCGCCGGCATGGAGTACTTCTGCGGTCTTGATGACCGACAGTCCGTATCCAAGGGATGCGCTCCTGGAATCGATGATGGTCAAATCAAGATCAGGATACTCTTCCTTCACCTGATCCCTGATCATCACCGCTGTCTGATAGGTCCCTGACAGTTGGGAGGAGAAGGCGATGTAGACACCTGCATCGCCGGATTTGGCCAACTCTGTGAACGTCCTCAGGAACATATCGGGTGAAACCTGGGAGGTCTTCGGAACATGACCTTCGCGGATTTTATCAAATACTTCCTTGGGCTGGATCGTGACAAGGTCTTCATAATCATGTCCGTCAATATGTACCTGCAGTGGAAGCAGTTCTATGTTGGGTTGGTCGAAGAAAGTTACCGGCAGGTCGCTGGCACTATCAGCAAAAAGTTTTACGTTCATATCTATCACCTTTTTTCGTTATATAGGTTTAGTCTAGCTATTTTTCAGTAAAAGCACAATCGATAGTTATTCAAATTCTTGTACATAAGGATCATGTGCAAGGGGTTTAGCTGTGATATAGTGTGGAACATAAGGAACAATGACACTTGCCAAAGGAGTTCGATTCATGAAAAAAATGCACGTTACCCTGGAAGCGAAGAAGTTTCTTGTTGTATTGGTGGGAGCGGTCCTCGGGGCTGTTGCCATGAACTTCTTCCTGATTCCTGCTAATGTATATGCAAGTGGATTCACGGGTATGGCTCAGTTATTATCCAGCCTCCTGAAGGAATTCACACCGTTTCATCTGTCTACAGGTATTTTATTATTCATACTGAACATACCCGTCACCATCTTGGGATGGATGAAGGTGGGTCGGTCATTTACGATTTACAGCTTCGTCTCGGTTTTCCTTACTTCATTCTTCCTTGAAGTCATCCCTGTGGTGGAGCTTTCACCCGATATCCTCCTCAACGCTGTATTTGGAGGCGTCATTGCTGCAGTCGGTGTCGGTCTTACCCTGAAGTATGGTGCCTCGACCGGAGGGATGGATATCATCGCCATGATCCTTTCGCGGTTGAAGGACAGACCGGTCGGAACCTACTTCTTCATTATGAATTCAATCATCATCATTTCAGCGGGCTTCCTGTATGGGTGGGAAAAATCCCTTTATACGCTCGTGACCCTTTATGTAACAACCAGGGTCATCGACGCCATCCATACGCGTCATGAAAAGCTTACCGCCATGATCGTCACGAAAAGGACGCAGGAACTGAAAGATGCCATCCATGCGAAGCTGGTGAGAGGGATTACGACGGTGCCGGCCAAAGGGGCTTTCTCAGGGGAAGATAAAGAAATGCTCATCATCGTCATCTCCAGATATGAACTGTATGAACTGGAGCACACCATCAAGGAAGTTGATCCCCAGGCATTCACGAATATCGTCCAAACGACAGGTGTATTCGGATTTTTCAGGAAAGACTAAACAAAGGGCAGCCATTTTATCGGCTGCCCTTTTGCATGTTCTTACGATAGGCGGTTCAACTCATCCTGCATGGAGTGAAGCTGCTTTCTCTCCTCGTTATTCGAGTTGGCAAATGCAGAGGAAAGGGCATTTTTCGCTTTCTGTATCGCCTGTGGATCCGATTGTGAGCCACAGGCTTCCTCAACTGCGGTCCGGGCCTGTCGGAAAAGTGGATTTGCCATGTTACAGACCTCCGTCGTAAGGAGTATTGGAAAGCTTCCTTGCTTCTGCCTCGGCATAAGTCAAATGGTATGGAATGCGTTCATCATGTTTAGAGACCGCATTTTTTCCTTGCTGTACAAAACGCTTGGACTTGTTCCTTCCCATCCTAACCACCCCTTATCGAAGTTGGAGCGCCACTTGGACGCTCCTGATTAGTATGGCTGAAATCCATTGAAATACGTTAGCAAGTATTACCCTCCATTGCCAGAATTACAATTCAAGATGCCTTTGAAGGAACCTGCCGATCCCGTCATCTTCATTACTTTCCGTGATATGGTTGGCAAGATCTTTAAGTGGATCGATGGCATTCCCCATGGCTACACCCGTTCCGGCATATTGGATCATTTCAAGATCATTATCCTCGTCACCGAAAGCAATGATGCGGTCCTGTGGAATTTGAAGGCTCGCGGCCACTTTTTCGATGCCGACGGCTTTATTCAGGCCGGTTTTGACGATTTCGATGATGTGCCAAGGAGCAGCCCAGCGGCGATGATCGATTAGTTCTGCATGGACGTCGTCGAGGTGGGAACGGATCTCCGGAACATCGTGTTCATCAGCATGTATCAGCATGGAAGTGGGGTGATCTTTCAATACTTGACGTATATCTCCGGTAGAGATGGACGGATTCCCCATCATGAATACATCGATGATCTTTTCATCATGATAGTGAAGGTACACATCATCCTTCACTTCCGCCACGATATTCTGGAATTTGAAACCGTGACAGGCATCAATGATTTGTTTGGCTGTCTCAAGGTCCATCGGTTCATGATGGACTCCCCAGGAAGAGTCACCCGGGTGATGGACGAATGCCCCGTTAAAATTGACGATCGGCGTATTGAGCCCCATCTGCTTATAGTAAAGTTCACTCGCACGGAATGGTCTGCCTGTTGCAATCATGACCTCATGTCCATTTTTCCTGGCTTTATTGAGAGTATCCAACGTGCGCACGGATATTTTCTTTTCATCTGTAAGCAAGGTTCCGTCCAGGTCAAGGACGATAAGATGTTTATCTTTCATGTTCACTAATCCCCCATTTATATATTCTCTAGTTGTAGTGTACGCATAAGGCCGCACGCTTGTCCACTGAACGTGGAGGTGAAGGCCAAATAATATACATGCCCCTTCCACTAGGATATCATAGGAAGGAAGCTATACTTGGAAGGAGCGGACGATCGTGATCATCGTAGAGAATAATACCATTGAAGAAATCCCCTTTCTTCATCTGGTGAAAGAAGAATACCGCAATGAAGCGCTGCCGACGTGTTTTTTCGTCCACGGATTCACGAGTGCGAAGGAGCATAATCTGCACTATGCATATTACTTAGCCGAGAAAGGCTTCAGAGTGATCCTGCCTGATTGTCTTGAGCACGGGGAGCGGGGGACAGGTAAGACCGAATATGAGCTGGGCAAACGATTCTGGAATATCGTCATCCATACCATCAAGGAGTTGGATATCCTCAAGGAGACTTTCGCCCTGGATGGCCTGATTGATGAGGAAAGAATCGGTCTAGCGGGTACGAGCATGGGCGGAATCGTGACCCTTGGTGCCCTGACTCAATATGAATGGATCAACAGTGCGGTATCCCTCATGGGAAACCCATCTTATGTGAAGCTAGCAAAGGCTCAGCTTGGCCAGCTTGAAAAAATGGGCTATGAGAATCCTTTCACAGAGGGGCAGGTCGAAGAAATCTTGTCCGAGCTCTCACGGTTCGACCTCAGTCTGCAACCGGAAAAGCTGAACGGACGTCCCCTGATGTTCTGGCATGGTAAAAATGACAAAGTCGTACCGTTCCAGCTTACATATGAAGCGTATACGGAACTTCTTCCTTTCTATGAAGGACGCGAGGATCAACTGGTCTTCCTTGAAGATAAGAAGGCTAATCACAAAGTGAGCAGAGACGGTGTCTTGAAGCTTGTGGACTGGTTCGTCGATCATCTGATGGCGTAACCTTTTGTCATATGGGACAGATTTTGTTAAGATTGGTTAAGAATACGGACAGATAGGAGTGATCGTGTGGATCAAGATCTGAAAGATAATATGATGGGCGCCCTTGAACAAGTGGTGGACCCTGAACTCGGAATAGACATCGTGAATCTGGGATTGGTATACGACGTGGAATTGAATGAAGAAGGAACAGCCACCGTTACGATGACGCTGACTTCTATGGGATGTCCCCTCGCCGGGACCATCGTGGATCAAGTAAAAACAGCGCTTCGTGATATCCCTGAAGTAAAAGATACTGAAGTCGACATCGTATGGAATCCGCCTTGGAGCAAGGACAATATGTCACGCTATGCCAAAATCGCATTAGGGATCCGTTAATCGTTCCATAAGAAAAGGGCCTGCACATAGCAGGCCCTTTTCTAGTTGATTTGACAAACGCATAGGGGGCATTGATCGCAATCGATCGTTTCTTTCAGTCGATCCAGTTTATGAATGGTGATGAAGCCTTTGTTCATGGAAATCACCCCGTCTTCCTTGAGGTCGTGCAGCATCCGGTTCACCATTTCCCTGGAGGCACCACAGAAATCGGCCAGGTCCTGATTGGTGAGGCAGATTCCGATGAGGGTCCCGCCCACTTGGTGTTCACCGTACGTATTGGTCAAACGGATCAAGGTTGAATATAGGGCGCCCTTCTTGCCATGAAGAAGAAGATCCCGGAACCTCGATTGGTCTTTCCTCTGTTGCAGCTGAAACCATTTGATCCAATCCCGGTTCCTCACACGATCGTCCAAAAGGGATGTCTCGAAGTCGGTGATAGGAATCGAGAGGAGGGAACAGCGATCCATTGCCCTGGCACTGACCGAATAGGAAGAATCTCCGCAAAGCAATTCTCCCACCACATCACCGGCTCCGACAATTCGAAGGGCCAGTTCACGTCCACCGGGTGTGGACCTCGTTACTTTGATATGCCCTTCCTTGATAAAGAACAAGTGGCTTGGAACTTTTCCTTCAAGAAACAGGTAGCTTCCTTTGGAAACATCATATGGGTGACCATCCAACATGAACATCTCTTTGATCGATCCAGGTACATGTCCCACAGCCTCACACCATTTCGTTTAGATAGGTAAAGGATATTCCTCCCCGTGGATTATAGAAGGGAAAATAGTGCCACGCCACCGCCGACAACAAAGCAGTAGATGGCGAACACTTTCAGGTTGCCCCTTGCCATGATCCCCATGAACCATCTTAATGCATAGTAGGATGCAATGAGGGAGGCAAGGAACGCAACGGTATATGGTACGGCCAGTTCCCCTAAGTTAGGGTCGTTGATCAGGTCTTTGATGCCGAGCAGCATGACACCGAACGAAACAGGTATGTATAAAAGGAAAGAAAATCGAAGGGCGGTTTCGGGTTTCATTCCCCGTCCCATGGCAGCAACAATGGTAGCTCCTGAACGACTGATGCCAGGAATCAGAGCGATTGCCTGTGCCAGTCCAACGATAATGGCATCTTTAAAATTGAGGTCCCCGTCATTTTTACGCCCGCGCAGATTGCGGATCAACCAGAGGGCGATACCCGTAATGAAGAGGGTGATTCCCACAGTGATGATACGGTCCGAAACGAGCGCCTCGATCTTATCACCGAACAGGACACCGATGACACCGGCGGGGATCGTCCCCACAATCAAATACAGGATGAATTTGAAGTCGCGGGTATTTTCCGGGGACTTCGTTTTGAAGTATCCGATCCCGTTTGCAACCAGCCTGTAGATATCACGACGGAAAATAACCAGGACTGCCAGCAAGGATGCGGTGTTCACAAGAATTTCAAACGTTAAAGAAGTGGTCTTGATATTAAAAAAATGCTGGACAATTTGAAGATGGCCACTGGATGAGATCGGGATCGGTTCGGTCAGACCTTGAATGAGTCCGAGTATCAGGTATTTCAGTATTAAAATAAAATCCATTTTGTTTCCTCCAAGTAAAAAAATTCACACTTATTCATTTAACACCATTGTACAAAAGACTGTAAAGGGAATTTCCAGATTCGAAAAGAGATTGACATATTTCTGACAGGTATGAATGGCTCCTGTATGTCGAAAAATAGAAGGGAAGCACATGCTTCAAAAGGAGGGGGCATTATGGGACAGCGCAGACACTTCAAGGGTGGCGAAAAAGCACCTAATAATGGAATATACATTGAAATCGGTGAAACCGGGAGTACAGTCAATCACCCGAAGCAGGCTAAACTGAAGGCCGGGGATCGTTTTCCTGAGACGACAAACGACGATCGCCACTGGACATATGCCAGGAAGCCGTAATGACAAGGGATGGGGCATCTGCTCCATCCTTTTTTCTGCCGTTACGGGCTTTTATTTTCCAATAGGGAAGGAACAAGCTATAATAAAGAAAAGGTCAAGAATGGTCAAGGAGGAGTGTGTACATGAATTTTGATCAATTCACCGTTGCCATCCAGGAGGGGCTCGTGGCGGCAGGGGAACTGGCAAAGGCGAAAAAGCATACTGACATCCTGTTGATCCATCTGTGGGATCGTCTGCTTGAAGGGCCGGACAGCTTTTTGGCTTCCCTTTATGCCCGGATGGATGTCGATATTTCAGAGCTGCAGGAGTTTATACAGTCAAGGATTGAGCAGGTCCCGGAGGTACAGGGGGAGAATATTCCTTATGGACAATACTTCGCTACTGATATTCGTCGTCTCCTTGAAGATGCCAAACAGCTTATGGAAAAATGGGATGATGAGTACATATCCACAGAACATCTTGCTGTAGGGATTTACCGTCAGCAAGACCATCCCATAACGCGTTACTTCCTTTCAAAAGGGATTGAGCAACAATTGATTCAAAATCAGGTGGAAACCATCAGGGGAGGGGACAAAGTGACAGATCAACATGCTGAGATGAAATATGAAGCCCTTAAGAAGTATGGAAGGGACCTTGTGGAAGAGGTGCGATCCGGAAAGCTTGATCCGGTTATCGGACGAGATGGAGAAATCCGTCATGTCATCCGGATCCTTTCAAGAAAAACCAAAAATAATCCCGTTCTGATCGGGGAACCGGGTGTAGGGAAGACGGCCATCGTAGAAGGGCTTGCTCAGCGGATCGTCCGAAAAGATGTTCCGGAGGGGTTGAAGGAAAAGACCATCTTTGAATTGGACCTGAGCTCACTCGTAGCAGGGGCGAAGTTCAGGGGAGAATTCGAAGAGCGACTGAAGGCGGTACTGAAAGATGTGAAAAAAAGTGAGGGAAGGATCATCCTCTTCATCGATGAGTTGCATACGATTGTCGGTGCAGGCAAAACCGAGGGTGCAATGGATGCAGGAAATATTCTCAAACCTATGCTCGCCAGGGGGGAACTCCACTGTATCGGCGCGACGACGCTAAATGAACATCGTACGTATATTGAAAAAGATCCCGCCCTCGAACGACGCTTTCAGCAAGTGCTTGTAGAAGAACCGACCGTAGAAGATACGATCTCAATCCTCCGTGGACTGAAGGATCGCTTTGAAATCCACCATGGTGTCAATATCCATGACCGGGCCATCGTAGCAGCTTCGACTCTATCTGACCGCTACATAACCGATCGTTTCCTGCCGGATAAGGCCATCGATCTTATTGATGAAGCATGTGCCATGATCCGAACCGAGATCGATTCGATGCCCACAGAGCTCGATGAAATCACCAGGAAGGTGATGCAGCTCGAAATTGAAGAAGCGGCTCTGGTGAAAGAAAAGGATGCAGCTTCCTTGGGGCGACTTGACTCCATCAGGGGGGACCTTGCCAGCCTGAAGGAAAAGGTGAATGGAATGAAGATGAAGTGGGAACAGGAAAAAGAAAGCATCGCCATCGTCCAGGAAAAACGTGAGGAGCTGGAAAAGCTGCGCCGGTCCCTCGAGGATGCGGAAAATCAATATGATTTGAACAAAGCAGCGGAACTCCGGCACGGAAAGATTCCAGAAGTCGAGAGAGAGCTTGCTGGTCTCGAAGCAAAAGCGCTGAAGGAAGAAGAAGGGCGTTTACTGAGGGAAGAAGTCACAGAAGAAGAGATTGCAGGCATTGTGGCCAGATGGACGGGAATCCCCGTAACGAAATTGGTGGAGGGTGAAAGGGAGAAGCTCCTGAAACTCGACAGCATCCTTCATGAACGGGTCATCGGCCAGGATGAGGCGGTCGGTCTGGTGACAGATGCCGTCATCAGGGCAAGGGCAGGGATCAAGGATCCCAACCGTCCAATCGGATCATTCATCTTCCTAGGTCCCACAGGGGTAGGAAAGACCGAGCTTGCAAAAACCCTCGCCCAGACCCTGTTCGATAGTGAGGATCACATGATCCGTATCGATATGTCAGAGTACATGGAGAAACACGCGGTTTCAAGACTTGTGGGAGCTCCTCCCGGGTATGTGGGCTATGAAGAAGGAGGCCAGCTTACTGAAGCTATCCGGCGTAAGCCATATTCGGTGATCCTACTTGACGAGATCGAAAAGGCCCATCCAGAAGTGTTTAATATCCTTCTTCAGATGCTTGATGATGGGAGGATCACCGATTCTGCCGGACGAACCGTGGACTGCAAGAACACGGTGATCATCATGACCTCCAATATCGGATCAACCCATCTTCTTGAACGCAATCACGGAGAAGAGGAGATCAATGAAGAAACGAAGGAATTGGTCATGGGTCAGCTGAGGGCTTCGTTCCGACCGGAATTTCTGAACAGGGTGGATGATATCATCTTATTCAAACCCCTAAGCGTCAACAATATTAAAGGTATCATTGATAAGCTCTTTAAGGAGCTGCAAGAGAGGGTAGCTGAACAGGGTCTCTCCCTGCAAATCACGGACGACGCCAAGTCCTTCATTGCTGAGTCGGCCTATGACCCCGTGTACGGGGCGCGTCCATTGAAACGTTTCTTGCAAAAAGAAATCGAAACAAAACTTGCCAGGGCCATTATAGCTGGCGAGGCCACTGGCGAAGTGATGGTTGAGAAAGGGGAGCGGGGTCTGACGATCAGGTAAGGATGGTTGAAAAAAGTCCTATCAAATGATGAACAAGATCAATTCATGTTTTTAATACCGCTAATGATTTCCGTGCAAGACTTCGCTTTCCGTGGGTAGCCTGTGAGCCTCCTCGGCATACCTGCGGGGTCTCACATTAGCTACTCTCCCACAGGAGTCTTCGTCTTGCACTCCAATCAACCGCTGAATACAATGACATTTAAATGTTCGTAAATCAAATTAAAAACCCGAATTCCTTTACCTAGTGGTAGGCAAAGGAATTCGGGTTTTACTATGACTAAAACACTTATGTCCCATCTATTACTCATTCTGAGCGAGCATCATCTTTGTATGTAAGAACAATGAATTTATAGTCCGAACGATTACTGTCCGGAACCTTTTTAGATGGTCGTACATTAATCGTATTTAATATTTCTTCATTGATATGCTCCCACTCATCTAAAGTGAGGGTCACGACTTGTTGAATTATGGCCACATTGATAAATTTCAGTATACTATCCGGATTGATTCTCGGTGGTTGGTCGGCTGCTGGCATTGGTCCCTCTCGGACGGTTATATTGCCTGGATTCTTTCTGCTCGTCATCAGTATTAATTCTCCGTTCACGAAATCTTAAGACGAGTTAATTGCACCAACAGCTCAAGCGGAAAGAACGGAGAAATCTCCGGCGTTTTGAATAAAAAAAGCATGTAGACGGTCTTCTGAAATTCAGACCCGGTCTACATGCTTTTTTTAATGATCTTCGACAGGTTCGTTGGGAAGGATCAATGTTACGATATAAGCAAGGATCGTGACAGCTACGGATAAGATCAATCCCTGCATGAAATCGAATTTTCCGCCACTCATGTTTGCTACAACATAAGTCAGCATCTCGGTCAGTGCAAATGCCCAAAAGAACATCCAGAAAAATTTCACGGTTACACCCCGTTTCTATATAATTGGCTGAAAAAGCCTATGTAAACATTCATAATCTCCTCTATACTACCACAGCTTCAGCTTTTAATAAATGGCGAAAATGTGAAATGTAAACCCTATCATTTTATTCTCTTCATCATGAATTCCTTCATTAATGGGCTAATCCCCTTTCCGATACAGGAACCTCGCATACACTATAGTACCTTGGAAAAAGGAGAATTTCAGATGTATCAACGATTGTTTCAAGTAGAGCAAGAGTGGTGCATGATTCATTATCCAGAACGACCGAACGGTTTTGCAGTGATGATCATCGGTGACTACGGTCAAGATGTAGATGAGAAAAGCAGTTTCTGGTCCCATCATGAATTCCGCAAGAAATGGGTCCGTGACATGACAGATAAAGGGTATATCGTTTTTTACAGCAATCTCTACGGAGCCAATTGGGGAAACAAAAGGGCAGTCCGCCTTGCTCATCGCCTCTATCAATATGTGAAAAGGACTGAGATCATCAATCCGCGTATTCATATCCTGATTGAAGGAATGGGCGGGCTTGTGCTGAAAAACCTGTATCCCCTGATGAAAGACGAGGTAAGGAGCATCGTCATGCTGTCTCCATGTGTGTCCCTTCGAAACCATCTTGAACAGGAGAAGGAGCAGAAGTTTTTCCACAAAAAGCTCATTCGGGAAATCAGACATGCTTTCAGCGTGACGGAAGATCAGTGGCCGGCATTCATTGAATCTTTAACAGAATCAAATGTGTTCCACACCCTCCCCATGCCACTTTACATTGTGCAACCTACCAGTCTGAATCGTTATAAAAATCAAGTCTCACTCATACTAGATATATATAGGGACCGGTTGGAAAATGGTCTGATGGTCGATCTGTTTTATGTTCTTCCTGAGAAGCGGATGTCATTGGGAAGGAAATTCACATCTTATTTTGCGAAGCACGAGAGCGATCTTTAGCTGATGGGAGTGAAAGAAGTGAATCATGCATATGTGTTTCCGGCCCAGGGTTTTCTGGGCTTTCAATTATGTACGGCACTGTTGGAGGAAGGGTGGGAGGTGACGGCACTTGATTCCGGCAGGGAGATGGGTGACCATTGGATGGAAATCGGGCGTAATGCCAATCTTCACTGGACGTCTTTTTCGACTTGGGATCGTCTCGTCCCTTCGGGTAGTCATGTGTATCTACCCTATTATGATGAAGATGACCTTTTGACTGAAAAAGAAGGAGAAACCTTGATGGAACAGGCAGGATACACCATCAGGGTTTTCAGCCATTTTCAGGACCCTCCATCAGTTAATCCATCCGGAGCTGATATATACGTTCCCACTTTGATCGGTCTGCGACAGCCGGTGTCCTACCATTTTGCCAGACTTATAAGGGATGTCCGTGTGGATGAACAGGTCCAGGATGATCCGACCGGGGTGATCTATGTAAAGGATGCGGCCAGGAAGATCATCTCATGCACAGGGGAAAAGGGGGAACTTCATCTGAAGGGAGAGGCAGCTTGGGCCGATGCTTCTGCCCTCCTGACGGAAGCGGGAATTCCGCAATTGAAAGCACCGAAGAACATCAGGGGGAAGGCGATTCCCGTCATGGCTTCAAAGAGTTTAGAAAATATATTTGATGAGCAATTAAAGGAAGCCGGGATAAAAAAAGGAAAAAATAGCTTCCCTTATTCGGACAGGTAAAGGTAAAATATACCCGTTGCAATTATTTTTACGAGTTCCGAAGAAACAAAGGAGTTGCTGTACTTGATCATGAAATTTTTTCACTTGTCGATGATCCTTTTGCTGCTGGGGGGCTGTACTTCCGGTAGCCGGTCAGGAGAGATGGACAATGCTGGCCTGCTGGTCCCGGAAACGATCGATGATGGCGTTTGGGGGACAAAAGGGTATCAAGGTCTTTTGGGCATCCAGAAAGAGTTCGATGTGAAGGTTTACTATAAAGAAGGAATGAATGGAGACACGTCGATCCGTCATGCCCTGGATGAATTTGAAAAAGAGGACGTCAATCTTGTGTTCGGTCATGGGAATGAATACTCTTCCATATTCAATGAGGTGGCATCGGAGCATGAGAAGATGCATCTGGTAAGCTTCAATGGGGACGCTACGGAGAAGAATACTACCAGCTTGACGTTCAACGGGTACGCCATGGGGTTTTTCGGAGGAATGACTGCTGCTTCCCAGACAAAGACGGATCGACTCGGCGTCATTGCGGCCTTTTCCTGGCAGCCGGAAGTCCAGGGGTTCATTGATGGAGCCAGATACCAAAACGGTAAAGCCGAGGTCCTGGTCGAATATACGGGTCACTGGGACCACTCGGAGGTTGCACTCGATAGGCTCGACGGGCTTCTCGATCAAGACGTGGACGTTGTATATCCAGCAGGGGACGGGTATAATGTGGCTGTAATTGAAAAACTCAAGGAATCAGGTCGCTATGCCATCGGGTATGTGAGCGACCAGTCAGATCTTGGGGAAACAACGGTGTTGACGAGTACGGTCCAGCATGCCGACAAGCTGTATGAACTGATTGCCGGGAAATATACTGCCGGTGAACTTGAGTCTGGTAATCTTGAATTCGATTTCCGGGACGGGGTCATCTCCATGGGAGAATTCAGCCCTGTCGTTCCTGCCGGATTCAAGACAGAGATGAACCAGCATATCAAAGCGTATGTCGATACCGGAAAACTACCGAACGGAAAGGAGTCGCCACAATGAATGAAGACAAAACGATGCAATTCTTGCAGATAGCGATGAAGTATCTTCCAGAAGCACAGGAACAGCTCGAAAAATCAGGAATCCAGCTTAGCCCGGAGATGATCGAACCCTTCCTGTCCATGTTCACCAACGTTATGAATGAAGCGTATGAACTAGGTAAGCAAGACGCAGCGAAGTAATGTACATAGAACAGTAGGGGGAAATACACCTTCTGTTCACCGTAAAACCCAGGAGCAGTGACGTTCAGTCCCTCTTGGGTTTTTTCGTATGTGATGAAAAGTGGGTTACTCACTAGCCGGGTTTGAAGAACACGTCTAAATAGAAGAAGTCCTTGCTCCGGGTCAAGTGGGAGTATATCATTCACCCAGCCTGAATCAAATACACACTTCCAGCGAATCGTGAAAACTTTTAGGGACCCTTCAAGGAAACTTGGGTCTGATAATGCAAAACTAAGGCAAAAAGAATTGCAGAAAGAGTAAAAGTCCGTTAAAATTAGTACCAAGTCATAATAATTGATAATAAAGCGAAGGTAAAACAGGGGGATGCCGATATGAATACTGGAATCATTGGAATAGGGCGCTATCTGCCTGAGAAGATATTGACCAATGCCGATTTGGAAAAAATGGTGGATACATCGGACGAATGGATCCGTACTCGGACGGGGATTGAAGAGAGACGTGTTGCAGGGGATGATATCGATACATCGGATATGGCCTATGAAGCAGCGAAGAAAGCCATCGAGGATGCAGGCATCTCACCTGAGGATATCGACCTGATCCTTGTGGCAACCGTTACACCTGATCAGCCGTTCCCTTCCGTCGGATGTCTCCTCCAGGAGCGCCTGGGGGCGAAGAAAGCGGCAGCCATGGATATCAGTGCTGCATGTGCAGGCTTCATGTATGGTATGATAACCGCAAAACAATTCATCGACAATGGAGCCTACAAGCATATCCTTGTCGTCGGTGTGGAGAAGCTCTCGAAAATCACAGATTGGGATGACCGCAATACTGCCGTCCTATTCGGTGATGGGGCCGGGGCTGCCGTCATGGGTCCTGTACCAGATGGGAAAGGGATCCTCGCTTTCGAGCTGGGTTCTGATGGAACCGGTGCAAAACATCTTTATCAGGATGAGCACATCATCATGAATGGTCGCGAAGTATTCAAGTTCGCTGTCCGTCAGATGGGTGAATCCTCCATCAACGTCATCAATAAAGCAGGGCTGGATAAAGAGGACGTCGATTTCCTCATTCCTCACCAGGCGAATATCCGCATCATGGAAGCTGCAAGACAGCGTTTGGAGCTGCCTGTTGAGAAGATGTCCAAGACCGTGAATAAATATGGAAACACATCTGCCGCATCCATTCCGGTTTCACTCGTCGAGGATCTTGAGGCCGGAAGGGTGAAAGAAGATGACGTCGTCGTCATGGTGGGCTTCGGTGGAGGCTTGACCTGGGGTGCGATCGTCATGCGCTGGGGAAAATAATCGATAATAAACTATCTTCTACTACTTATACGATAAAGGAGACCGAACAATGGATATGAAACGTGTTGTCGTAACAGGATTGGGTACCGTCAATCCATTAGGAAATGATGTAGAAACAACGTGGGCGAATGCCCTTGCTGGGAAATCCGGGGTCGGGCCACTCACAAGGCTGAATGCTGATGAGTATCCTGCCAAGGTAGCGGCTGAACTGAAAGATTTCAATATTGAAGACTTCGGAATCGAAAAGAAGGAAGCGCGTAAGATGGACCGTTTCACTCATTATGCCATCGCAGCGTCCTTGATGGCAGTGAAAGACGCCAACCTTGAAATCACGGAGGGAAATGCCAACCGTGTCGGTACATGGATCGGTTCTGGAATCGGCGGGATGGAAACATTCGAAACCCAGTATGAAACCTTCCTTAAGCGTGGATACCGCAGGGTAAGTCCTTTCTTCGTCCCAATGATGATCCCTGACATGGCTGCCGGCCAGGTATCGATCCTCCTAGGAGCAAAAGGATTCAACTCCTGTACCGTAACGGCCTGTGCAACAGGCACGAATTCCATCGGTGATGCATTCAAGGTCATCCAGCGCGGTGACGCGGATGTCATGATCACGGGTGGAGCGGAAGCACCAATCACGAAAATGTCCGTAGCCGGTTTCTGCGCCAATACGGCCCTTTCGACCAATCCCGATCCGGAAACGGCTTCAAGACCATTCGACTCTGAACGTGACGGCTTCGTCATCGGAGAAGGAGCGGGGATTGTCATCCTGGAAGAACTCGAACACGCGGTGAAACGCGGAGCAACGATCTATGCTGAAATCGTCGGCTATGGCTGCACGGGTGATGCCTATCACATCACTGCCCCTGCACCAGGCGGGGAAGGTGGGGCGCGTGCCATGAAGATGGCACTTGATGATGCCGGTGTAACGCCTGATCAGATGGATTACATCAACGCCCATGGTACAAGTACGGCTTATAATGACAAGTATGAAACCATGGCCGTCAAAGAAGTATTTGGTGATCATGCCAACCGTCTGGCCATGAGCTCCACAAAATCCATGACCGGTCACCTTCTTGGTGCAGCGGGTGGAGTGGAAGCGATCTTTACGGTTCTTGCCATGAAGGATGGAAAGCTCCCACCGACAATCAACCTTCAAAATCCGGATCCAGACTGCGATCTGGACTATGTAGCCAATGAAGCACGTGAGCAGGAAGTCAATGTTGCCATGAGTAACTCCCTGGGCTTTGGTGGCCATAATGCCACGCTCGTATTCAAAAAATATGTGAAGTAATCGTGAGTCCGCCGAATCTTTCGGCGGGCTTTTTTTCTAACTCTCCTGCAGATTGCATATACATGAACCAAATTAGCAGGAAAGAGGGATAATGATGCCAGTGATCCCAACAGACGAGTGGATGGATCAAACATTCGAGGACCCAGTCGAGTTGTTAGAAAGGACGAAAAGAGGGGAAGGAGAAGCAGCAGCTTTCTATGCCTACCTCCGAAAACAAGGGATGTATCGCCCGTCTAGGCAGGTGGAAGAATGCTTTAATGAGCTTAAGTCTGACGAACTATGGAAGAGGCTTTCCGTTTTTGAGAAAAGGTACAAAAGAAAATGGAAAGGACCTGATATACCCATCTATTTATTCCCCCTAGAGCCGAAAAGAGGCTTATTCAGAGAACCGGCTAAAAAATCAGGAGTTTGCTTTTTTGATGAAATGTTTCTTTTTGTTCAAAAATTGGAGGATCACAAAGAATATGAGGCACTATTTGTGCATGAATACCACCATTGCACCCGTATGAAAAAGCTGGCGGGTAAAGAGGAGGAATATACCCTCCTCGATTCTGTCATCTTCGAGGGACTGGCAGAGAATGCCGTGAGGGAATATTGCGGCGTTGACTATGCTGCTCCGTGGACAAGGAAATATACTGAAGAGGAATTGAGCGGATGGTTCAAGGAATGGATCGAACCCCATGCTGATCTAACGAGGAAATCACCACTTCATGATGAACTTCTCCACGGGAAAAGACACTACCCAGAGCTGCTGGGGTACGCCATCGGTTACCGGCTCGTACGGTCATTCGCTGAAAAGAACGGAATGAATAGTGTGATGATGCTGGGCCTCCCGTCGGAGACTTTTCTAGAGTAAGCACTTATCATACAGGATAAAACAGGAGAGAGCACGAATAAATCCACAGGTGATTGACCATACTGATTGACAACCAAACAATGTAGTAAAGCGAGGGGTCAATCATGTTATATCTTCATGATGTATGGGTCAATTGGTTCGAAGGGGAAGAAAACGGATATAATATCTGCCATTTTCACGAATGGAGAAAAGAGGACGTAATTGAGTTGCTGGATCAGGTGCCTCTATTGAAAGTCGGCAAAGAGTTGTATCATTACATCGAGAATGATTTATCAGAATTACCTCGGCAGATGCTGAATGATGTGTATCAAAAAGCGTATCTCAGAAAGAACCATGAACGCATTCAACAGGATTATTGCTTCGTGGTCACCGATGGCACGGCGATTCTGGCCGTCGATACGATCGGTTACACCGTCCCGATCAGGAAGAGCCGCCTGATACCACGTCAGGAACAGCTCGTTTATGAAATGGTGGAAAGTCAAGAAGAGCTTGAATATGAGTTCAAGCCTGATCAAAAGCGGGAGGAAGCGTACCACATCCTTTCTCCAAACCCGTTCATGATGAGTGGGCTGACACGCAAGGAAAGGCAGTTGAAACAGCTTCTTTTCATGGCCCTCGATCAACTGCGCACTTCGGAAAATACGGCTGAAGTGAGATACTGGTATACGGAATGGGCCCCGGAACAGTACAGGACGATCCAGGAGCTCGATTTCCAAGAAGCATGGCAGATGCTTTATGAGGACACAAAATACGGATGGTCCGACAAGCATCTGTCACTCTGCGAGAATCTGATTAAAGGACAACCATTCTTCGAAAAGTTATGGGAAGTAGAGAATCGTCCAAAAGTAAATTGAACAAAAAGAACCTTGAGCCCATGCTCAAGGTTCTTTAGTTTATCGCTTTTTCCGTTCTTTTCTTCCAAGACCCATGGCCTTTTCCATTTTCTTCAGCATCTTCCCTGCGGTTCGATTCGCTTTCTCAGCTCCGCGATCAAGGATATCATCAAGTTCCTCGGAATCGATCAGCTCGTAATAGCGGTCCTGAATCGGCTTGATGACATCCACAACCACTTTGGCAAGGTCACCTTTGAAATCGCCATATCCTTTTCCATCATATCGCTCCTCAAGTTCGGCAATCGGAGTGCCTTCAAGAATCGAGTAGATAGAGAGCAGATTCGAAACCCCAGGCTTTTCATCCCGGTCGAATCGGACGATGCCATCCGAATCCGTCACAGCGCTCTTGATTTTCTTTTCAATGACTTTAGGGTCATCAAGCAGTGTAATGAACGCCTTTTTGTTCTCGTCGGATTTGCTCATTTTCTTTAGTGGATCCTGAAGCGACATCACACGTGCTCCTACTTTCGGAATGCGCACCTCTGGAACCGTGAAGATATCATTGTATTTCTTGTTGAAACGCTCCGCAAGGTTCCGGGCAAGCTCGAGATGCTGCTTCTGATCCTCTCCGACTGGGACAAGGTCCGTACCATAGAGCAGGATATCGGCTGCCATGAGGGGAGGGTAGGTGAGAAGACCGGCAGATACGGCTTCTCTTCCATGGGACTTATCCTTGAACTGAGTCATGCGCTCAAGTTCACCGATATAGGTCACGCACTGCAGGATCCATCCGGCCTGTGCGTGAGCCGGAACCTCCGACTGAATGAACAGTGTCGCTTTATCGGGATCGATCCCGCAAGCAATATAAAGGGCAGCAAGGCTGCGGATGTTTTTGCGCAGTTCTGCTTTATCCTGGGCAACAGTGATCGCATGCTGGTCGACCACGCAAAAATAGCAATCATACTCTTCCTGAAGCTCGGTGAATTGCTTCATAGCTCCGATGTAATTACCAAGCGTGATCGTCCCGCTCGGCTGAATGCCGCTAAAAATCGTTTTCATCTTCATTCCTCCTATAGTACAGTTCCTGTATCATCATGACCATCCGGCCAAAAATAAAACCCACCCGTCCAAAAAATATAGGGACGAATGGGTTGTTTCCGCGGTGCCACCCTAAGTTACTCAGGAATGAGTCGGCTTAGTCCATGCATTGCATGGTCCCCGGTTAACGGAAGGGGTCCGTCTCCGGCTACTGCTTTCACCGGGGAAGCTCGAAAGTCCATTCCCCCGCAAGCGGATACCTGCTTTCAGCGGGCGCAGGCTCTCTTGGAACCGGCAAGCGGGGTACTACTCTTTGTCAAAGCTTGTTTCATATATGCAAAAGTCATTATATGAAAAAAAAGCGCCGAAATCAAGTATAGAGAGAATATGAGAGGATCAGGGATACGGCAAGGGATAAAATCCCGATGTAGAAAAGGGGTGCCGTCAGGCGGAATGGTTCTCTCACTGCATACACCTCGTGAATTTCCTTCCGTTCCTCCACGTCATCGAACTGCGCCACGTATTCATCTTTCTTCGACCTTGACCTGAAGCGCTTGAAGGCATATAAGATCCCATTCAAGAAACCGTTTTGGAAAACAAACATCAAGGCGGCTACAGAAGCATAAGAAATTCCGACGATGAATAAAGTATCAATGAGGGAAAGGAGCAAATCCGATCCATTCATGTAACGGACAAGATAGACCGCAGCAAGGTAAAGTAATGTGACCATCGGTAGGACGCGTAAACGTTTCATCATGTTGCACCTTCACTTCCAAAATGATTTCAAGCATTCCTTCCAAAAGAAACGATCAGGAATGCATGCTGTTCTCCTATAGAAGTATACCCGAAGCGTTCAAGTTTTGAAAAGGAAGCAAGAGCACGAATTCACAGTTTTTTATATCTATCCGCCATATTAGATAATTATAATGAAGATAGGAGAACGCTTTCTTTCGATAAAGAAGGAAAAACGCCAGGAAAATCGCTGGTTTAATTGGGTGATTGTAACATTTGTAATGGGACAAACCACCCTGAATTCGATTTCGGAACCCTTATATATCAAGGTTTTAACACCTTATTACCTAGTAAACTGATTATTTAGCAAAAAAACTGTTAAATTCGTATTGCAAAAATATCTCTATCATGTATAATAAGTAACAAATCTTCTGAAAATTAGAAGATAAATAAATATGAGAAGTATGAGGAGGTCAATTTCAAGATGAAGAAAAAGTTTTCTTTATTACTGGTTCTTCTTCTAGCTGTGAGTACTTTCTTGGCTGCCTGTGGCGGAGACAAGAAGACTGACGGCAAAAAAGAAGGGGCAGCTGGGGGATCTGACACGAAAGACGAGCAAGTATTGAATCTTGCGGAAGCTTCCGAAATCCCGTCAATGGATTCAGCTCTTGCAACGGATGCAGTATCATTCAACGTTATGAACCAGGTGTATGAAGGTCTTTACCGCCTAGGAGAAAACGATGAGGCTGAGCTGGGTATCGCTGCTGAAGAGCCTGAAGTAAGTGAAGACGGTAAAAAGTATACTTTCAAACTACGTGATGCAAAATGGTCTAACGGTGACCCTGTCACTGCACAAGATTTCGTATACGGATGGCAACGTGTTCTAAATCCAGACACAGCAGCTGAATATGCGTACATCATGTCTGATGTCAAAAATGCTTCCAAAGTAAACGAAGGTAAAGCGAAACCTGAGGAACTTGGAATTAAAGCACTCGATGAAAAGACTCTTGAAATCGAATTGGAAACGGAAGTTCCTTACTTCAAAGCGTTGCTTTCTTTCGCAACATTCTATCCGCAAAACCAAAAGTTCATTGAAGAACAAGGCGATAAATATGGTCTAGAAGCTGATACTTCTGTATACAACGGACCTTTCACACTATCTGAGTGGAAGCATGAGCAAAGCTTCAAACTTTCTAAGAACAAAGATTACTGGGATGCTGACACTGTTAAACTTGAAGAAGTTAACTTCAACATCGTAAAAGATACAACAACTGCCGTTAACCTTTATGAAACAAACAAAATCGACAGGGTTGGCCTAAGCGCTGAGTTTGTTGACAAGTACAAAAACGATGAAAACTTCAAAACGCGCGGAGAAGCGTCTGTATTCTTCCTTCGTTTGAACCAAGCGTCTAAAAACTCTGAAATCCTGAAAAATGAAAATGCACGTAAAGCATTCGACGCTGCATACGACAAGCAAGGTATGGTTGATGTTCTATTGAACAACGGATCTGTACCAGCTTACTACCTCGTTCCTAAGGACTTCGTTACAGGTCCAGATGGAAAAGAGTACCGTGAAACTGCTGGAGAAGCATACGGTGGATTTGACGTAGAAAAAGCAAAAGACTACTGGGCTAAAGCCAAAAAAGAAACTGGCATCGACAATGTTGAGCTTGAGCTATTGAACTATGACAGCGAAAGTTCCGCGAAAATCGGTGAGTACTTCAAAGAACAACTTGAGTCAAATCTTGACGGTCTGACTGTTAAGATCAAAGCGCAACCGTTCAAGCAAAAGCTTGATCTTGAATCAAAAGGTGACTATGACTTCTCCTTCGCAGGTTGGGGTCCGGATTATCCAGATCCGATGACGTTCCTGGATATGTTCGTAACAGATGGTGCACATAACCAAATGGGTTACTCTAACCCTGAATTTGACAAATTGATCGAGCAAGCTAAGACTGAGCTTTCTTCTGATCCAGAAGCTCGCTGGCAAGCAATGGTTGATGCTGAAAAGATCCTCTTCGATGATCAAGCAATCAGCCCGATCTACCAACGAGGTGTTTCTTACCTTGAGCGTCCATACGTGAAAAACGTATTGGATCACTCTTTCGGAGCTGACTACTCTTACAAGTGGGCTTCTATCGAGAACTAAAACGCTCTAAGTTGAACCTTCTGAAGGAGAGTGTATGCATAGGCATACGCTCTCCTTTTCCAGTCATAAGCGACAATTTTCGCAATTTAAAAAATAAATTGAAAATTTGTCGATTATCGCTATAATGGAGAAGTAGTATAAACATAGAAAAGGGGGGCTAAGCATGGTCAAATATACTATCAAGCGTATTGTTTATATGATCATCACTTTGCTTATTATTGCAACCGCCACATTCTTCTTGATGAAGCTCCTTCCAGGGACTCCACTCACAAATCAAGAGAGACTGTCTCCGCAACAACAACAAATCATCCTAGATAAATACGGACTCAATGATCCACTGCCGGTTCAGTATGTCACCTATATGACGAACTTGGTGCAAGGGGACTTGGGTTTGTCATTCCAATATGACAATCGACCGGTTTCTCAAATGATCGCTGACCGTATAGGACCTTCCGCAATTCTTGGTTTCCAAGCAATGGTATTAGGGACAATCATCGGTTTGATTATCGGGATTATTGCAGCTATAAGACAGAACACCTGGGTTGACTATGGGTCTACATTCCTGGCCGTTCTCGGTATTTCGATTCCCTCGTTCGTATTTGCAGCACTTCTGCAATATTACGTCGGTGTAAAATGGGAAATTCTACCTGTTGCGTTGTGGGGAGAGTATAAACATACCATTCTTCCGACCCTCGCTCTGACAGTAGGGGTAGTAGCCACGATCGCCCGTTATATGAGAACTGAAATGATCGAAATCCTTAATACAGACTATATTTTGCTGGCTAAAGCAAAAGGAACGACGAACACGAATGTCATCGTGAAGCATGGCGTCCGGAATGCTATGATTCCAATCATCACGATTCTTGGGCCGATGACAGTCGGTATCATGACGGGTACGATGGTTATTGAGCAGATTTTTGCCGTGCCTGGATTAGGGGAGCAGTTCGTACGTTCAATCAATACAAATGATTATACGGTCATCATGGGCGTAACATTATTCTATAGTGTTCTTCTTGTTGCCGTAATTTTCTTAGTGGATATCCTTTATGGAATTATTGATCCACGTATTCGTCTAGTTGGAGGGAAGAAATAATGGAACCAAACAATAAAAATCAAGAGCAGCTGTCAAAAGACCTCTTCCAACGACAAAAAGCAACAAGTGCACAGGCTGAAAAAATTGAACGACCAAGTTTAAACTTCTACCAGGATGCATGGATTCGTCTACGTAAGAGCAAGGGGACCATCGTCGGGTTCATTATAACGATTATTATCGTATTCTTTGCGTTTGTTGGACCGATGATGAATGATCATAAGTTCTCTGATCAAAATATCCGTCATGCCAAACTTCCTCCGAAAATCGAAGCGTTGTCTGGAATCAGCTGGCTTCCGTTTGACGGGAAGGATCATGAAGGCTTTGATGTCTACGAAGCGCGCCAAGTGAAAGAAAATTATTGGTTCGGAACAGACGATTTGGGCCGGGACCTATGGACCCGTGTATGGAAAGGGACTCAAGTTTCCCTTTATATCGGGATCCTCGCAGCGATCATCGATTTCTTGATCGGTATCTCTTACGGTGGGATCTCAGGATACTACGGAGGAAGAGTCGATGATATTATGCAACGGATCATCGAAGTACTTGTAGGTATACCAAACTTGATTGTCATTATCCTCTTTATTTTGGTATTTGAGCCTGGGATCTTCTCCATTACTATGGCCATGGTACTAACGGGTTGGACAGGAATGGCTCGGATTGTTCGAGGACAAATACTTCAACTGAAGAATCAGGAATATGTACTTGCTTCAAGAACGTTAGGTTCATCAAATAACAGATTAATTTTTAAACATCTACTTCCAAACGTAATGGGACCAGTTATCATTACTACGATGTTTACAGTTCCTGGTGCCATTTATACAGAGGCGTTCCTGAGCTTTATCGGACTCGGCATTGCACCGCCAAAGGCATCACTCGGATCTTTGGTTAATGACGGTTACAAATCCATTCAGTCCTACCCGCATATGATGCTGATTCCGTCAGCGGTCATTTCATTGATCATCCTGAGCTTCAATCTTATGGCCGATGGGCTGAGGGATGCTCTAGATCCAAAACTGCGTAAGTAAGAAAAAGGGGGATATAGAATATGGAAAAAGTGTTGGAAGTCAAAAATCTGCACGTCTCCTTTAATACTCATGCTGGAGAAGTGAAAGCCGTTCGCGGTGTGGATTTACACTTAGATAAAGGTGAAACATTGGCGATCGTTGGAGAATCGGGATCAGGTAAGTCTGTTACGACGAAAGCACTGATGCGTCTGATTCCAAACCCGCCTGGATTCATCAAGCACGGCGAAATGATGTTTGAAGGAAAAGATCTTGCTAAAATACCTGAGAAGGAAATGCAAAAGATCCGCGGGAAAGATATTTCCATGATCTTTCAGGATCCAATGACTTCTTTGAACCCGACCATGACAATCGGGAAACAAATCATGGAGCCATTATTAAAACACCAGAATATGAGCAAACCGGATGCAAAGAAACGTGCCATCGAACTTCTGAAGCTTGTTGGTCTGCCAAGTCCTGACACCCGTTTCAAACAGTATCCCCACCAGTTCTCCGGTGGTCAGCGTCAGCGTGTGGTCATCGCGATTGCCCTTGCTTGCAATCCTAAGATCCTGATTGCAGACGAACCTACAACGGCACTTGATGTAACAATTCAAGCACAGATCCTTGAACTGATGAAGGATCTGCAAAACAAAATCGATACGTCCATCATTTTCATTACCCATGACCTTGGGGTAGTGGCGAATGTGGCAGATCGCGTAGCCGTTATGTACGGTGGACAAATTGTCGAAACGGGAACGGTGGATGAAATTTTCTACGATCCGCGTCATCCGTATACATGGGGATTGATCAGCTCCATGCCGACGACCGACACAGACGGTGAACAGCATCTCAGTGCGATTCCCGGAACGCCTCCAGATCTGTTGAATCCACCTAAGGGGGATGCCTTTGCACTAAGAAGCGATTACGCCATGAAGATCGATTTTGAGCAGGAGCCACCATATTACCAGGTTTCTGATACTCACTATGTAAAATCATGGTTGCTTCATCCAGACGCTCCGAAAGTTGAGCCACCAGAGGCAGTGAAAATAAGATATCGCAGAATGCCTTCCAACTTTGCAGAGCCTGTACTTGTTGAGGGGGTACGCGTATAATGGCTGAAAAATTATTGGAAATCAAAAACCTGAAACAATATTTCAATCCTGGGAAAGCAAATATGGTTAAAGCCGTCGATGACATCAGCTTTGATATTTATAAAGGAGAAACGCTCGGTCTTGTTGGTGAATCGGGTTGTGGAAAATCCACTACCGGACGGACCATCATCCGCCTTTATGATGCAACAGACGGTCAAGTACTCTTTAACGGAGATGACGTTCACGGGAAAAAATCCCGTTCGCAGCTGAAGAACTTCAACCGTAAAATGCAGATGATCTTCCAGGATCCATATGCTAGTTTGAACCCGCGTATGAAAGTCGCAGACATCATTGCAGAAGGAATCGATATTCACGGTCTTGCTACAAATAAACAAGATCGGATGAAGAGGGTCCATGACCTTCTTGAAACAGTCGGACTAAACAAAGAGCATGCAGGCCGCTATCCTCATGAATTCTCAGGGGGGCAACGTCAGCGTATCGGGATCGCCCGCGCCCTGGCAGTGGAACCTGACTTCATCATCGCCGATGAGCCGATCTCTGCACTGGATGTATCCATCCAGGCGCAGGTCGTGAATCTTATGCAGGAGCTTCAAAAAGAAAAGGGACTAACGTACCTATTCATTGCTCATGATCTTTCCATGGTTAAATACATCAGTGACAGGATCGGGGTCATGTACTACGGTAAGCTTGTAGAACTGGCACCAAGTGATGCCCTGTACAATAATCCGCTGCACCCGTATACGCAATCACTCCTGTCGGCGATTCCACTTCCGGATCCTGATTATGAGCGCAACCGCAGAAGGAAAGAATATAACACGGCTGTCCATAACTATACAGCTGATGACAAACTTGAAATGCGCGAAGTCGCACCAGGACATTTCGTCTATTGTTCTGAAAAAGAATTCGTCCAGTATCAAGCACAATACAAGCATTGAGAAAAAGAAGACTCCCGGACCTGGGGGTCTTCTTTTTTGTGCTGAAGGGCGATACGCTCGTGTACTCTAAAATCGACAAGATTCTGCTGATTTGTTTTAACTCCTCTAGGTGAGAAGGATGAAGCGGTAGGATTACGACTAAGGTATGTTGTTCTCTACCATAATCATCATTCAAGTGAGAAGAAAACGACAGAAATCACATCTTTTCGGAAATTTCGACATTATCTGTCCGTTTTCCCTTTTCTTTCAAGTTCAATCATTGTTAGAATAGGTAGAGAAGATACATATTTTACTAGACGAATAGAGGAGAGGTTCGCTTTGAAGTGGAAAAAATGGGCTGCTGCTGCGGCAGGGGTCGCAGTATTGTGTGCGCTTCCTTTCCAGACGGCAGATGCCGAAGGAACTGGAAAAGAGGCCGGAACTCATCAAGTAAGAGCGATGGCGATGAAGGAAAAGGATGGGAGCGTGTCCCCACGCTTTAAGTATGATTCCGGTTTGGATTTTGAGTATCCTGACGCCGTCCGCGGTATCTATGTGACGGGGCATTCAGCGGGTGGATCCAAATTCGGTCAGCTGACGAAGCTGATCGAAGAGACGGATCTGAATGCAATGGTCGTGGATATCAAGGATGATAATGGGAATCTGACGTATGTACCAGAGGAGTCGTCCCCCTATCATGATATCGGCCAGCCTTTCATCAAAGACCCGAAACAGGTTTTGAAGACGATGGAAGAGAAGAAGATCTATCCCATCGCGCGCGTGGTGGTATTCAAAGATACGGTCCTAGCCAATAAAAAACCTGAACTCTCATTTGTAGATGGAAATGATGTGTGGAAGAACGGGCGCGGGGAATCCTTTGTCAATCCTTTCATGAAGGAAGTATGGGATTATAATGTAGGCATTGCCATTGAAGCGGCAAAGATGGGCTTCAAGGAAATCCAGTTTGACTATGTGCGATTCCCTGAAGGCTTCGAAAACCGTGACGGTGAGTTGAAGTATGATGGTGGGACGTACACAAGTGAAGACTCCGATAACGTGCAAAAACGCGTGCACGCTGTAACGGATTTTGTCGAATACGCTCACAAGCAGCTGGAACCCTATGATGTCGAAGTTTCTGTTGATATTTTTGGCTACAGCGCCACATTGCCTGAAGCTCCGGGGATCGGCCAGAATTTCTCTAAAATCTCAGAGAATGTCGATGTGATTTCATCCATGATCTACCCGAGTCACTGGACGTCTTATTTCGGGATCGACAAACCTGACCTTGAGCCGTACAAATTGGTTGCTGAATATTCCAAGCTCGAGAATAAGAAGCTGGATGAGCTGAAGAATCCACCTACTTCCCGCCCATGGCTGCAGGATTTTACGGCCTCTTGGCTCGGCTCCGGAAACTATAAAGCATATGGAAAAGCAGAAGTAGAGGCGCAAATCAAAGCGCTTAATGATAACGGAATCAATGAGTTCCTACTATGGGATGCAGGAAACTCCTACACAAGAGGTGTGGATTACACGCCTTGATCAATTGACGGTGAGGATCTTTCGGTTTAATGAAAGATCCGCACCGTTTTCTTCTATTAAGTGAACGTTGGATCCAGCCCTTTACACGAGGTGGACATTTGACAATACACTACATACTGCTATCATTATAAGTAGAGTGTCTACCGAAATCCCCTTTTTTCACCCTTAGGCGTGAAAACCCCTCTCTCAAATCTGACATACATTTTACCATTTAGAGAATTCTAGTAATGCAAAAACATTTTCAGAAGGAGTAGATCCATGCATTGGTATGAGAAACTAAATCAATATTTTCCTGTAGAGGAAATGAAATCGCGCGAACATATGGAAACGCTTTTAAAGGAAAGAAGCGATATCTATCACAAAGATGAAGGACAGTATCACGTTCTAATGTATGCGGAACTCGAGGAGTTCATCTTCATCGACTATCTGTTCGTCTCAAAGGATGCCAGGGGCCAAGGTCTTGGAAGCAAACTGATTGAAAAGCTGAAAGAGAGGAAGAAACCGATCCTCCTGGAGGTGGAACCAGTGGACTATGACGATACCGACACCGAAAAGCGCCTTAAATTCTACAAAAGGGAAGGGTTCAAACATGCCGTGACGATAGGATATGCGAGAAGATCCCTTGCAACGAATGAAGTCAATCCAATGGAAATCCTTTACTGGGCACCTCAGGATGAGCCTGAAGAACTGATTTATGAATCCATGAAGAAAACCTACGAACTGATTCATACCTATAAAGATGAAACGTTTTACGGTGAATCCTACGAGTCAGTGGAGGATGTTCTGACAATGGATGAGGATCGTGACGGAGATGTATTAAAAAAACTGTAGCACACCAACCTTATTGCGATTCGCAATAAGGTTTTCTAAATGAAAATGAACTCTTATGTTTAACAGTGAGCAGAAGGGGTATATGTAGAGTAAATGGATATGATTATACTTTGTTAAACAAATGTATAAGAAAATTGACAAATTGGTTAAAAGTATATTCAACAATACATTATTCATGTATAATACGTTATAGAGATTGCTTATTTAAACTTATTTTAATTAAACCGTATACGTTTAAATAATACTCTACCATAATCTTTTCAAAAAAATCTTGAGGGAGTGTGAATGATTCGTGGTAACATTATTCACTTCACCTAGTTGTACATCTTGTCGTAAGGCAAAAGCTTGGTTAGAAGAACATGAGATTCCATATACAGAGCGCAACGTTTTTTCTGAGCCATTGAGCATTGATGAAATCAAGGAAATCCTTCGCATGACTGAGGATGGAACGGATGAGATCATTTCGACTCGTTCGAAAACATTCCAAAAGCTGAACGTCGACCTGGAGACCCTTCCTCTGCAAGAGTTGTTCGAACTGATCCAACAGAATCCTGGGCTTCTCAGACGCCCGATCATCTTGGATGAAAAACGCCTGCAAGTAGGTTATAATGAAGACGAAATCAGACGTTTCCTTCCAAGGAAAGTTCGTACATTCCAACTCATGGAAGCTCAGCGCATGGTTAACTAATTCATATCCGCCCCGGTCGGAATGGCCGGGTACCTTTTCTAAAAAAAGGGGGCCAGCTAATGAAGGTACGTTGCGTATCCTTTTCAGCTGGTCCCCTTTTACATTGGACGAGTTTTATCACTTGAATTTTCTGCAAATATCCGCTAAACTGGCAAAAACACTTAGTTAATCAGCAGGATATGTGAAGTAAAATGGGTGCAAAATGTATTCCCATTTCAGTGGAATCAACATAAAATAGAAGTACAAGGTACAAACTAACCTAACTGTTTCTTCTATCTTCACCAGCAATCGAGCTGCAAGGCTCGGAGGGTGCAGTCCCTTCACTAACTTCATGCAAGAAGGGAGAGGTGTCAAATGGAAATCGAACGCATTAACGAAAATACAGTCAAGTTTTATATATCTTATGGGGATATCGAAGATCGCGGTTTTGACAGGGAAGAAATCTGGTATAACCGCGAGAGGAGCGAGGAGCTATTCTGGGAGATGATGGATGAAGTTCATCAGGAAGAAGACTTCGGGATCGAAGGCCCCCTTTGGATCCAGGTTCAGGCCCTTGATAAGGGACTTGAGATCCTCGTGACTCGTGCACAGGTCTCCAAAGATGGTCAACGTTTCGAACTGCCGATCCCGGAAGAAAAGCTGAAGGATCTGCCGGTTGATGAACGGATTGAAGAACTCCTCGATCAGCACTTCCAGATCAAGCAGGACCCTGAAGGAGAAGGGGATGCTTCACTCGATTTCACTCTTACGTTCCGTGATTTTGAAGATGCGATCTCCCTTGCCCACCGGATGAAGGACCAGTCGCTGGAGCAAATGGCCACAAAGCTATTGGCTTATGAAAATAAATATTATCTATACATTAAGTTTTCCGAAGAACACTTTACGGAAGAGGAAATGGAGAATACGCTCAGCATGCTCCTCGAATATGCGGATGAATCACGCATGACGGTCCATCGTCTTGAGGAATATGGAAAAGTCGTCATGGCTGAAGATGTATTCGGTACGTTACGTACACATTTTGCATAATGCCCAATACCGGTTTCTGATGAAATCGGTATTTCTTTATTTTTAAGAATCCATCCTGAAAGGTGTTCACGAGTGTGAAAAATACAGTGCGTGTTCTCTTATTCCTGCTGGTACTTGTTATCAGTTACCTGCTCTACTTTGATCAGTACTTACATGGTGTAGTCAAATACGTCAGCTTGTTGTTCACCTTCTCCGTCATCTTGATCGGATTTTTGATCTTCTTTGAAAACCGCCATCCGACCCAGACATTGACATGGCTCGTGGTGCTCGGCGCATTTCCGTTCCTGGGCTTTATCTTTTATCTATTGTTTGGCAGGAACTTCCGGAAGGAACGGATGTTCAAGAAAAAATATATATTGGATAAGCAGACCTATTTGCGGTATGAACCTGGTCCGAAAGAAATGGATCGGGATTTGTTTCAGGACAAGTATTTCCGTCTTGCCAGGCGAATCGGCAACAGTTCGATTTCCTTTTCTTCTTCGACAAAGGTGCTGACCAATGGTGATGAAACGTTCCAGGAGATTTTGGACTGGCTGAAGACGGCGAAACATCATATCCATCTTGAATACTATATTGTCCGCCATGATGACATCGGCTCTCAGATCAAGGAGGTCCTCATCCAAAAAGCCAGCGAAGGGGTGAAGATCCGCTTCTTATATGACGCTGTGGGTTCATGGCAGCTTTCCAGAAAATATATCACCGAATTGAAAGAAGCGGGAGTCGAGATGGTTCCATTCGGTCCGGTTAAAATACCCATCCTGAATAATAAGTTCAATTTCCGCAATCATCGCAAGATCATCGTCATCGACGGTTCTATCGGCTTTGTGGGTGGGTTGAATATAGGTGATGAGTATCTTGGGAAGAACCCTTCCTTTGGATTCTGGAGGGATACCCACCTGATGGTGAAAGGGGATGCCGTCAGGACCCTGCAGCTTATCTTCCTCCAGGATTGGTACTATATGACGAGTGACGATTTCATCACACCAGGTTATCTTACTCCTGACCCAAGCGAGGGGGACGGAGGCGTGCAGATGATCGCGGGAGGACCTGACAATGAAGTCAGCGTCCTGAAGAATCTGTTCTTCTCCATGATCACATCTGCTCAAAAGAGTGTGTGGGTTGCGTCACCCTATTTCATACCGGATGAAGATATATTCTCAGCCTTGAAGATTGCCGCCCTCAGCGGAGTGGATGTGAGGCTTCTTGTGCCCCACAAGCCTGATAAAAGAATTGTGTTCCACGCTTCCCGTTCCTATTTCCCTGAGCTCCTTGAAGCGGGTGTCAGGATCTATGAATACCAAAAGGGCTTCATGCACAGTAAGATCCTCATCGTGGATGGTGAACTCGCTTCGATCGGCACGTCCAATATGGACATGAGGAGCTTTCATTTGAATTTTGAGGTCAACGCCTTCCTTTACAAGACGGAGAGCACCCTTGATCTTATGACTGAATATGAGCATGACCTTCTTCATGCAGAAGAACTGTCACTTGATACATTCCAAAAGCGCCATCTTGGCTACAGGTTCCTTGAATCAACATCTCGTCTGCTCTCACCGTTATTATGAACTTTCCCGGGGAATCCCGGGGAAGTTTTTTTGATGGGGGAAAGGAAATGGACGTGTGCACGTAGAATGAGTGTGGAGGAGGTGTTCCATGCTGACTGCTCATGTCAATAACCGTTTAGTCACCGCGTTCCATCATTCGAGAGGAGAACTCTTGAAGCTGCGTTCTTCCACTCCCACGATCACTTGTCCCCACTGTCGTAAGCCCTTGGTCCTCAAAATTGGAAGGAAGACCATCCCGCATTTCGCCCACCAACTAAAGCAAGACTGCCCCGTCATGCATAAAGGGGAGTCCCGTCTTCACCACTCGGGTAAGAAAATCCTTTATGATCGGTTCCACAGCCTGTTCCCGGATGTGAAAGTGGAGTATTTATTAAAGGAAATCAATCAGATAGCCGATGTGTTCATCACTTCGGGGAGCGCAAGAATGGCAGTCGAGGTCCAGTGCTCGACCCTCTCTGCAGCAGAACTGAAGAAGCGGACAGAGGGGTACCGGTCTCTCGGCATCCAAGTGATCTGGCTGTTAACGGAAGGAGCCCCCAGACCGAGCGGGGCAATCAGACTTTCATCGTTTCAGCAAGGCTTCCTGCGCCATGCAGACCCCCTTGGATTATTCCTTCTTCTTTTCCTCCCTGATCAACAGGAATTCCATCTCTACCAAAATCTCATCCCCCTTTCTGCGAATACCTTCCATGCTTGCACGCTTCACAAGATTCCCGTAAGTGAATTCACCATACCCATGACAACCCAAGCACTTGTAAGATCATTTCCCTACAAAATTTGGGACCGCTCGAGGACTGGTTGGATCCAACGCATCCTCAGGTACCCAACCGAGCAAGCCTTTAAGCAGGAAGTATACCAGTCAGGTGATACGTTATTGTATCTACCTCAATGGGTGGGTCTACTTCCCCACTACCGGATCGAAACGCACCCTGTCATCTGGCAGTATTACCTTTGGAGTGATGCGTTGAAGAAAGGGGACGTAGGACTCGGCACAATCGTTTCTGCAATGGCTGTGAGGTCAGAGAGAGGTGACGTGCGGGTCAGGGATCTGCCCCTTGTGGACCAAGGGGGCTGCCCTATAGAGGAAGCCGTCAACTGGTACTTATCTTTATTGGAGAAGCTCGGAATGGTCCGAATGGAGGGAGGGATGTGCAGACTTCTTCAACAGTGGGAATGCCCGGCGACTTTCGATCTCTATATGCTCCACCGAGCGGATTTTTCAGCGCGGTTCCGCATATAGTATAGTGAGACCGATTAGTTGCAGGAATACGTTCGTTGAGAGAGAATAGTACTATTAAGGAAAAATTGCAAAAAATGAGGATGGAGGATCACTATGTCTAATGAAACAGCTGTAAAACGCCTGCCGACCCGCAGTGAAGTAAAGCAGGAGTTAACGTGGAGGCTTGAAGATATCTTCTCGAGTGACGAAGCCTGGGAGAAAGAGTTCAAAGAAATCCAGGAGCTTTCAGGCAAGGCAGGGGATTTCAAAGGAACACTCGGCAACGGAGCAGATGAACTATATGCCGCTTTTGCTTTCCAGGATGAGATCCTTGAGCGGATGGGGAAGGTTTATACATACTCACATATGCGCTACGACCAGGATACCACCAACTCCCATTATCAGGGGATGGACGATAGAGCGAAGAGTCTTTATACAAAGCTCGGCAGCGCATTTGCCTATATGGTTCCGGAGGTTCTTTCCATCGAGGAGGAAAGGATTGTATCATTCCTTGAAGAAAAAGCTGAACTGAAGGTTTATGCCCATGCCCTTGAAGAGATCAACCTTCAACGTCCCCATATTCTGACTGAGAAGGAAGAGTCCCTTCTGGCTCAGGCATCAGAGGTGTTCAGTTCATCGAGCAATACATTCGGAATGCTGAATAATGCCGATCTTGAATTCCCAAGTATCAAAGATGAAAACGGGGAAGTAACGGAAATCACCCACGGGCGATTCATCCGTTTCATGGAGAGCAGTGATCGCGCAGTCAGGAAAGAAGCGTTTGAAAAAGTCTATGAGACGTATGGTAAGTTCCGTAATACATTCGCTTCAACACTGAGCGGTGCCGTGAAGAAAGATAATTTCTCAGCGAAAGTTCGGAACTACGATTCAGCACGCCATGCGGCCCTTTCAAACAATAATATCCCCGAGCAGGTGTATGATAACCTGGTTGAGACCGTCAACAGCAATCTGCATCTCCTTCAGCGATATGTGAAGCTGCGCAAAAAGGTCCTTGAGCTCGATGAAGTCCATATGTATGACTTGTACACGCCACTTGTGAAGGAAGTCAAAATGGAAGTCGGGTATGATGGAGCCCAGAAGATGATCCTTGACGGCCTCAAGCCCCTCGGCGAAGAGTATGCGAATGTCCTGAAGGAAGGGTTTAAGAACCGCTGGGTGGACGTTGTGGAGAACAAAGGGAAGAGGAGCGGGGCCTATTCATCGGGGGCATATGGGACGAATCCGTATATCCTTATGAACTGGCAGGATAATGTGAACAATCTGTTCACCCTTGCCCATGAGTTCGGCCACAGTGTCCATAGCTATTACACCAGGAGCGCACAACCATACACGTACGGGAATTATTCCATCTTCGTGGCGGAAGTGGCATCAACGTGCAATGAAGCCCTCCTCAATGACTATTTATTGAAAACGATCGACGATGAGAAGAAGCGTCTGTATTTGTTGAACCACTATCTCGAAGGATTCAGAGGTACGGTATTCCGTCAGACCATGTTTGCCGAGTTTGAACATCATATCCACAAAAAAGCACAGGAAGGCGTGGCTCTAACGTCGGAATACCTGACGAAGGAATATTATGAACTCAACAAGAAGTACTTCGGTGAGGAAATCATGATTGATGAGGAGATCGGACTGGAATGGGCAAGGATCCCTCACTTCTATTACAATTACTACGTCTATCAATATGCCACAGGCTTCTCGGCTGCAACGGCCCTTAGCCATCAGATCCTTGAAGAAGGCGAGCCTGCAGTCAAACGGTATATCGAGTTCCTGAAAGCAGGAAGTTCGGATTATCCGATTGAGGTGCTCAAAAAGGCAGGAGTCGATATGACAACGTCCTCGCCAGTTGAGGAAGCGTGCAAGGTCTTTGAAGAAAAACTCAATGAAATGGAAGCCCTTCTTGAGAAACTCCAATAAGCGTTAAATAAAAAGACGCCCGCTGAACCACTAGCGGGCGTCTTTGCTTTCGGGCAGAAATCAGCGTTGAAAACCTTTGAATCGATGGCGTGTGAAGAGTGAATGGATGAAGATCAGCACGCATACGAAAAGAATCGGGGATGTGACATAAAGCGGGATCAGCTTCATGAGACCGAAAATATTGAGGATGAAACTGATTCCGATGAGTATAAGGAGGATCACCTGTTTCACCATGAGCACGTCTCCTTTGGAAGCCGTTTTTTACTATGTATATGTGGCAGAGTGAATTCTCATTCAATGGAATATGACAATATTGTGAAATACCATACAAACTCTTGTCATAGCCAGCCGGCTCATGGTATATTATCAGTGTGAAGTTGATCACAAGCAAACATATACCCCTTTGTTTGACCGTGAAAAATTTCTCCCATCCCCTTTGTTCGTATTTGAAAAGCCGATGTTGGCGACAACATCGGCTTTTCCATTTGTGCGATTATTATTATACCGGGATAATTAATTACCCGATATATCTCCAAAATGTCCCGTGTTTTGCGGGGATCTTCTTCACCTTCTGCTGAAGGGCCCACTTTTTCATTTCTTTCTCTACTTCCTCAACCGATAAATCGTATACAACGGCAATTTCCATCGTACCGACCAGGCGGTAATGCTTCATGAATACATCCAGTGAGGGAAGCGTCTTTTTTTCCGGTTTCTCTGCAAGCATTTCTTCAATGATGTGTACGTAGACGTCATAAGGATACATACCTGCGATCTTCAACCCTTCGTCTTCAATGTTTTCATTGAAGAAAACAAGGGTAGGGATCTCTTCGACTTCCATCTCGGATGTGATCTTAACATCACACTTGAACGCCTTCGCAGCAGAATCGGAGTGAATATCGTTCATGAACTCGTTCAGGTCCAGCTTGGCTGCAGTGGCGCATTCCTTTAATACATCGATGGAGGATACGTCCCTTTTTTCAAGGAATAATCGCTCCTGAAGACAACGAAGGAATCGGATGCCCTGATGTTTCCCCTGAAGTTCGGCTGCCTTGATGGCGAATGATACCACATAAGGCGAATCGATGGGATTTTCTTTCCATAGGCTGCCGTCGCAAGACATTCCCGAACGGCTGGCGGTCTTATCCCAGTGCTGGGCGAGATCCGCTTGTTTCTTTCTCGTTGCGATATTCAGCGAGGACAGCTGACCACTTAGGATGTAGCGGATGCGGAAGTATTGACCGTATTCAATGTGAAGCTTTTTCATGATGGGTTCCAGGGCCCAGCATTCCGGACAAAGAGGGTCGACGAACATATAGATTTCCAGAGGCTTCTTATCGGCGCTGCATCCCTTCAACGGATGCCAGTTCACGCTAGTCAATGTCATTCTGCTCCCGTTCATCGGTATTCACCATATGGTGCGCGGTGAGTGCAAGGCGATGGAAGAAATCTTCGCGTACAGGACCCTCTAATTGTACGTCGTCCATTGCTTCATGCATACAGCCGAGCCATGCCTTAGCACGCGACTCGGTAATCGGGAAGGGAAGATGTCTCGCACGGAGCATGGGATGACCATGTTCTTCCGTGTAGATCGGCGGCCCCCCCAGGTATTGTGTCAGGAATTGTTTTTGTTTCCGTGCTGTTTCGGTCAAATCATCCGGGAACAGGTTGGACAGCTCCGGATGGCGGGCTACTCTATGGTAAAACGCTTCTACGAGCATGGAGAGTTTCTTTTCGCCGATTAGATTATAGGGCATGTTAGGTTTCTCGACCATAAGAATGACTCCTTTTTACTAAGTTTGTAAGTTCATTCTAGCAAGCCTGCCGTGTTAGTACAAACAAATCGGCTTGCCCTTCAACCATAGTGTGACCTCGATGGGGGAAACGTATGAAAGGGGGGGCGGGGAAATAAAAAAGAAGCCGGCCTCAATGGCCGGCTCATGCGTAATAAGAATCCATGATTTTTCTCACATAGTTCTGGGTTTCCTGGAAAGGAGGCACTCCACTGTACTTATCTACATTCCCGGGCCCAGCATTATAAGCTGCCAAGGCGAGCTTCATGTCCCCGTCGTATTTCACCAGCATCTGTTTCAGGTACTTAGAGCCGGCAAAGATGTTCTGTTCAGGATCAAAGACGTCAGTGACCCCGAGCCCACGAGCTGTTCCGGGCATGAGCTGCATCAATCCTGCTGCACCTGCGTGACTGGTGGCGGCAGGGTCATAACCCGATTCCTGCTTCACGACGGAGTGGATCAGCTTAGCGGGTATCCCGTAGCGTTCGGCGGCCCTGCTGATGATGGAGTCAATGCCTGTTTCCGGCCCCTTGCTTGCATCACGCTTTTGGGAAAGGGCGAGCGTCGGAGAAAGAGCCTGCTGGGGCATGGTATCGAGAAGATTCTGTACACTCCCCAATGTGTCGGTCCCGGTTGTCTGAAGAGCATTTTCAAGCACGGTTTGGAACACATTGGTTCCTTCGCTTGATGATGAGGCGATGGACCCGAGGTTACCGAGTGCCTGAAGCTCCATCATCGCTTTTACTTGTTGGATGTTCATGTATCGGATCTCCTTGCTCTGATTAGTAGGCGTATACAGTTACTATCGGTAAGATTCCTCTACTGTGAAGGATTTTCCTTCTGCTTTTTCTTCAATTCATCATAAAAGCGCCTGACTTTGTTCTTGGTCTGTCGAACCGGGATCTGGAACGTCTCAAGAAGTTCGAGGAAGATGGCTTCTCCTTCGGTCCTGTCCGCTACTTCATATTCCAGTTCATAGTCTTCTTTATCCAGGTACTCGCTCTGATCCAGAACCAGGAGCCCACCTTTGAATCGTTGTTCCGAGCGTTTTGTATTCAGCGTCCCGAAGTGGTGCAGGGTGTCTGGATCGATATTGAGTCCGAGGATGGTATCCCGCACTTCACCCTCAGGGAATCTTCTATCCTTGAGAAGAGAAGCGACTTCATCCGCGCTTAGGGGCTGGTTGGTCTCGAGCAGGTCTTCGCCGTGGGGGGTCTTCAATGTCAGCGTATGATGTCCGCTCTTGGACCGGATCCTAAGGGCTGAACGGGCTTCCTTCAGTTTGAAATCTTCGGTATCGAAGTAGTGATTGGCCTGGTGCAGAAAATCCGCTTCTTTCACATTGAACGCTGAAGAGAGCTTAACAAACTCTTCGGGTGTAAGAAGGTTCTTGAATTCGATTTCGATTTCTTTTGGCATGAGGGTCTTCCTTTCTACTGTCGGTCATTGCTCCATTATCTCATTGACGAATGGGGAACTTCAATGTTTAGATGAATCCATGAAATGTGGTAGAATGATACTGATTGTTTTATGGAAGGAATGAGTGTTGAATGAGGAAAGTAATCCAGTTTCACCAGACAAGCGTTGAAAACGGTGTCCTGGTCCTGCACACAGAACAGGACGATCTCCTGGAAGGAGTTCGGGCAGCCGGTCAGATCATAGCAGACTCTGATCGATTCGCTTTTGTATACCTAGCAGAAAATGCGGAAGAGTATGTGTATTTATATTTGGAGGAACCGATCTGGCAGGAACTGAAGAACGTCCTGGAAAGCGGCATGCCGGTCATGGCGCGCGGATCGGAACGGACCCTAGAGCTGCATCAGTTCCAGGATGAGCTTCAGTACCTGGTCGAGAATATTCAGGGGAACGGAAACTACGGTGATGAAATGGTCGCTAAGGTTGAAGCGGTATTTTTCCACTGATCAAATAAACATCGTTCATTAAGGCATTGACAGCCGACCCTACCAGGAGGTGATGGAATGAACCATTGGGAACAGTTTTTAGCTCCGTATAAACAGGCTGTTGACGAACTGAAGGTAAAGCTGAAGGGGATGCGTGGTGAGTATGAGAAATATAGCATCCATTCACCCATTGAGTTTGTCACGGGCAGGGTGAAGCCGATTGCCAGCATCTTGGATAAAGCGAACAAAAAAGGAATCAAGCTGTCTGCGATCCAGCAGGAGATGCAGGACATCGCCGGACTAAGGATGATGTGTCAGTTCGTTGAAGATATCCATGTGGTGGTGGAAAAGCTCCGTGCAAGGAAGGACTTCACCATCATCGAGGAACGTGACTATGTGACCCATAAGAAGCCGAGCGGCTACCGCTCCTATCACATCGTCATCGACTATCCCGTGCAGACCATTCACGGGGAAGTGAATATCCTGGCGGAAATCCAGATCAGGACTTTGTCCATGAACTTCTGGGCAACGATCGAGCATTCATTGAATTATAAATACAGTGGCCAGATCCCGGAAGAAATCAGACATAGGTTGCAAGGTGCTGCAGAAGCTGCTTTCCGCCTTGATGAAGAGATGAGCCTCATCAGGGAAGAGATACAGGAAGCACAGGTCATTTTTACGAACAAAACGGAAAAGGACCAGCGAGGGAGACCCAGCGGGACTTGAAAGGGGCATGAGTATGAAGTTCGCGATCACGTCAAAAGGTGATTCCAAATCCAACACGTTGATGCATAAAATGAGGACCTATCTTCAAGATTTTAATCTTACATATGATGAAGACCAACCCGACATCGTCATCTCCGTCGGTGGGGACGGCACGCTCCTCTATGCCTTTCACCGCTATCGTTCAAGACTTGATAAGACGGCTTTCGTCGGTGTCCATACCGGCCACTTGGGCTTTTACGCAGATTGGGTGCCCGAGGAGATCGAAAAGCTGGTCATCGCCATTGCGAAGACTCCTTATCAAGTCATTGAATACCCTCTACTAGAGACGATCATCCGTTATCAGCACGGTGGAAAGGAAACGAGGTATCTTGCACTCAATGAATCCACCGTCAAAAGCGTCGAAGGAACTCTTGTTATGGATGTGGAAATTCGCGGCCAGCACTTTGAACGCTTCCGCGGGGACGGGCTCTGCCTTTCCACGCCTTCGGGAAGTACGGCCTATAACAAAGCCCTTGGAGGTGCTATCATCCACCCGTCGATCCCGGCGATCCAGTTTGCTGAAATGGCGTCCATCAACAATCGCGTCTTCAGGACGATCGGTTCGCCGCTCATCCTCCCGGCCCATCATACATGCATGCTGAAGCCGGTGAACGGTCCTGACTTCCTCGTCACGATTGATCACTTATCCCTGCTTCACAAAGATGTGAAGAGCATTCAATATCGCGTGGCCGATGAAAAGATCCGATTTGCCCGCTTCAGGCCGTTCCCGTTCTGGAAACGGGTGCATGACTCCTTTGTGTCGGACTGACGGATCATGATTCCATACGAAATGAAGTGGGTCATCGGTGAAGAGGACCAGGGACGACGCATGAAAGATTTCCTAAAGGATCATGAGATTTCCAAGCGCACCTTGACGGCGGTCAAATTCGAAGGCGGGGAGCTTAGCGTCAATGGAAAGCGGGAAGATGTAAGGTTTCGCTTAACCAAGGGTGACTGCCTCCGCGTCGTCTTCCCGGTTGAAGACAGTTCCATCCTCCCTGAGCCGCTTCCCTTGAAGGTCCTTTATGAAGATGAGGACGTTCTGGTGGTTTACAAACCCGCTGGAATGAAGACGATTCCTTCGACCGATCAAGCAGGGGGGACATTGGCAAATGCAATCAGGTTTCATTACATGGCTACTGAAGTCGCATCCACTGTCCATATCGTCACCAGGCTTGATAAAGATACGTCTGGGATTGTGCTGGTGGCAAAGCACCGACATATTCATCATCTCTTCACGCTGAGTCAGAAGCAGGGGAACGTTAGCAGGGAGTATGAAGCCATTGCTCATGGGTTGTTTACAGATGCAGAAGGGGTCATCGAAGCTCCCATCGGAAGGAAAGAGACCAGCATCATCGAACGGATGGTGAGGGAAGACGGCCGCCATGCCAAAACCCGATATCGCGTCGTGAAGCAGTACAGAGCGTATGCTCATTTGAGACTGCAGCTCGAGACTGGGAGGACCCATCAAATCAGGGTGCATCTATCCCATATCGGGCACCCTCTTGAAGGTGACGATCTTTACGGCGGTGCGCTTGATCGTATAAAGAGGCAGGCACTCCATTGCAGCCGACTTACCTTTTTTCATCCGGTGAAACAACGCGAGCTGACCTTTCACTGTCCGCTGCCTAAAGATATGAGTCGGTTGGTGGATCAAGGTTCATAATAAGAGCGAGAGCCCCGTGGCCCTCGCTCTTTTTTAGTAACAAGTGAATTTTGTCGGAATCGATGGCATCGTGGAAGGCACACTGACCGTCTCGATTTCCGGGTAGCGGAACGCGGTGAGGCGTCCACCAAAGACGGCACCGGTGTCAATATTGACTGTGCGATGGATCATTCTTGGCTCTGGGACGGGTGTATGGCCATAAACAATCCAAGCATCACCATGATAGTCCCTGGCCCAGTCCCTCCTGACGGGTGTCCCGTTGGGATTCCGTTCCCCGGTGATGTCCCCGTAAAGAACGAAGGTCCTGATTCTTCTATCTTTCCGCCCGATCCATTCCTCTTTCATCCCTGCGTGGGCAAGGATCAGTCTTCCTCCATCGAGCACATCGTAGAGAGGGGCGTCTTCGTACAGAGCGAGGAATTGCTTCTTGATTGCTTCCTGCTTCGAAGGTGAGGCGGATTCCCACTCTGCGACCGTTGTTTCAAGTCCATGGCGTATTTGAACATCATGGCCCAGGAAATAGCGGTACAATTTATCGCAGTGATTCCCAGGGACATACCTTGCTTTTCCCCGTGAGCAGAGAGCTGCCACAAGTTCGATCGTGTCGAGTGATTGCGGCCCCCTGTCCGTAAGATCTCCTATGAAGGCAAGCTTTCGTTCATGATGGACGGGTATCCCGTCATTCCAGCTGTATCCAAGCTTTTCAATGAGTGCGGTCAATTCCTCATAGCAGCCATGTATATCCCCGATGATATCCAGTTTCATATGAGTCAGCTCCTTTTCGCTTTTCTTTTTATTGAAATTATGCCATATTAATGGTTCAGTGTTTCACATATACGCTCGGACCGCAGGACTTCAAGAAAAAGGATGTCATTTTTAAGGCGACAAGAACTGAAGGATTTGCTAGTATTAAAACGATAAAGATACATGTGATAGGAAGAAGGTGTGTTCAATGACTGATATCACACAAGATCAGGAAAGAGACAAAGATAAACCGAATGATAGGGAAATGTTCGATGAAGAACTTCTGATCAGGGCGCTTGAAGAGGAGAATATGGATCTCTTCCGTTCAGAGTTTATTGAACTGCACTCGTATGATCAGGCGACATTCTTTGCACGGGTGGAGGAAGGATTGAGGGCCCGCCTCTATCACTACCTATCCCCAGAAGAAATGGCAGAGCTTTTTGAAAGTCTTGATATTGAAGAAGAAGATTATCAGGATATCCTTGCCGAAATGAATCCCTCTTATGCAGCTGAGATGCTCTCCCATATGTATACGGATGATGCGGTCGATGTATTGAATGAGCTGGATAAGGAACAGGTGGTCAGTTACTTGACCATCATGGATGATGAATCGGCGAAAGAAATCAAAGAACTCCTGCACTATGAAGAATACACAGCCGGTAGTATCATGACCACGGAATTCGTGGCCATCAGCAAGAATCAGACGGTGCGGTCGGCCATGTATATCTTGAAGAACGAAGCGCCGAATGCCGAGACCATCTACTATATCTATGTGATCGACGACGATAAAAAACTCGTAGGGGTCATCTCCCTTCGCGACCTTATCATCAGTCACGATGACGTGATGATCTCAGAGATCATGAGCGAACGTGTCATGTCTGTAGGCGTCAGTGAAGACCAAGAGGCAGTAGCGAGACAAATGAAGGATTACGACTTCCTTGCCCTGCCGGTTGTGGATTTTCAACAGCACCTCCTCGGTATCATCACCGTCGATGACATCATGGACGTTATGGAAGAAGAGGCATCCGATGACTATTCGAAGCTCGCAGGGATCTCGGATCTTGATTCCATCGACCAGAACCCGTTCAGTGCAGCCAAGAAAAGGCTGCCGTGGCTCATTGCCCTTTTGTTCCTCGGAATGTTTACCGCAAGCCTCATCAGCCGGTTCGAGGACACCCTTGCCGTCGTACCGGTCCTTGCCATCTTCATCCCGGTCATTTCGGGGATGTCCGGTAATACGGGTACCCAGGCCCTCGCCGTTGCGGTTCGCGGTATTGCAACGGGAGATATTGAAAAAGAAAGCAGATGGTCCCTTATCATGCGTGAAGCAGGGACCGGTCTGATCACGGGTACAACATGCGGTGTCGGTATCAGCATCATCGTGTACGTGTGGAAGGGTGAGTTCTTCCTCGGACTGGTCATAGGGGTTTCGCTGCTCATATCCCTCTTTGTGGCCACACTTGCCGGGATCCTGGTCCCGCTCGTGATGCATAAGCTCAAAGTCGATCCGGCGGTTGCGTCGGGGCCGTTCATCACTACGATTAATGATATCATTTCGATTTTGATTTATTTCGGCCTCGCCACCATTTTCATGAGCTACCTACTATAACTATAGACAAGGGGGAGAATTAGAATGGAACAACATGCATCTGTTACGTCACTGGTCATTGTGATCCTTGTGGCGTTTCTGACACCTATCCTGCTCCATAAGTTCAAACTCAACTTCATCCCCGTGGTCATCGCAGAGATCATCGTCGGATTGATCATCGGGAAAAGTGGATTTGATATTGTTCACCAGGATATGTGGCTTGAGACGCTTTCTACATTGGGGTTCATTTTCCTAATGTTTCTCAGTGGATTGGAAATAGACTTCACCGCGTTCTCGGGGGGCAAGAAGAAAAAGGCCCTACTGCCGAACGGTAAGGAAGAGCCGAACAGGCTCCGGGTAGCCATGATCATATTCCTGGGAATCTTCGTGGTCTCCCTTGGCCTCTCTTATCTGTTCGTTTGGTTCGGTTTGATTAATAATGCCTTCCTCATGACCCTCATCATCTCGACCATCTCTCTGGGAGTGGTGGTTCCGACGTTGAAAGAGGCCCATATCATGAAAACGGCAATCGGTCAGATCATCCTCCTGGTAGCGGTCATCGCCGATCTTGCGACGATGATCCTGCTTGCCGTATTCGTCTCCCTATACGGGGACGGCCAGGGAAGCATGTGGCTCCTTCTCATCCTCTTCGGTGTGGGAATCCTGCTTTACTTCCTTGCCAGACGACTGAAGAATAATCCGTTCATCAGGAGTCTATCGACAGGTACCGTTCAAATCGGCACGCGGGCGGTATTCACGCTCATCATCGTCCTGGTGGCCATCTCGGAAACCGTAGGGGCAGAGAATATCCTCGGGGCGTTCCTTGCTGGAGTGCTTGTTTCACTGCTTGCGCCCAATCAGGAAATGGTCCATAAGCTGGACTCTTTCGGCTACGGATTCCTCATCCCGATCTTCTTCGTCATGATCGGGGTTGAACTGGACCTCTGGACCCTACTGAGCGACAAGAAAATGCTTCTGTTGATTCCGTTGCTGCTGCTTGCTTTCTTTATCTCGAAAGTCGTGCCGGTGTACTTCCTGAAGTATTGGTATGATACGAAGACGACCCTTGCTTCTGCGTTCCTTCTGACCTCGACCCTTTCTCTGGTCATCGCGGCAGCTAAGATCGCGGAGCGAATCGAGATCATCACTCCGCAGATGAGTGGAACATTGATCCTCGTCGCCGTCATTGCCTGTATCATCACGCCGATTTTCTTCAAGAAGCTTTTTCCGAAAGAAAGTGCGGCAGAGAAGAAGCTCAAGGTTTCATTCCTTGGAGCCAATCAGCTGACGATGCCGGTATCAAGGGAGCTTCAATCCTCCCTGTATGAACCGGTCCTTTACCATACGAGGCAGGACAAATCGGAACAGACCATTGCAGATTCGCTGTTCACCATCAATGAAATCGAGAATTATGATTCTTCGACCATTGAAGCACTTGGGATATTTGATTCGGATATCCTCGTCATTTCTACCGGAGACGAAGCGCTCAATGCTTCATTAGCCGTAGAAGCGAAAGCAAAAGGTGTGGACCGGGTAATCGTCCGGGCCGAGAGTGCAGACCTTCATGAAGATCTGAGGGAGAAGGAGATCGAGGTGTATTCTGTCTACCTATCCACGAAGGCACTCCTGCGGGCCTTGATTGAATCACCGTCTGTACTGAATATCCTTACCAATCAAGAAACGTCCCTGTATGAGATCAGGATGCTGAACCATCAATTCGAGGGAATGTCCCTCAGGCAGTTCCCATTCACCGGAGATGTCATTTTCGTCAGGATTTTCAGGGGGAAGGATTCCATTGTTCCCCACGGTGATACAGAGCTTCATATGAATGATCGCCTGATTGTCACCGGTTCGAAGGAATATGTGGATGAATTGAAGAGAGAATTGGAATTCTGTGAAGACTGCTGAACACATTGGAACTTCCCATGCTATATGCTGGGAAGTTCTTTTTTTATCTCATTAGACAATGGATATCACTATGTTTAGAATGAACGTATAACCAATAGGAGGTGTTCTCATGTGGAGAGAGAATGTGAAGACCATTCGTAATGAATTGATCGACAGCTTCCATGACGCAGGAGAAGATAAACTGAATGAAAAGCCTGCGAGTGGGGGATGGAGCATAGCGGAAGTCGTCCTTCATCTTGCCGGGGCGGAAACACGATTCATGGAGCTCGCACTGCGCTCTGCCTCTGAGAGTATGGCGAAGGGAGAAAAGGTCGACCTGACAGTATTCGATGATCCCGCACATAAGATGATCGCGCCCATCGATCCACCTGACGTACACAAAACCTGTGACGAGCTTCTTAAGGCCCTTCATACTTCGAGGCAGTTAACGGAACGCCTTGAATCTTCCTACACAATAGAAGAGCTGGAGCAAAAATCAATGGATCACCACCGCTTCGGCATCATGCCCATTGAGCAGGTATTCGAACTGCTGGGCAGGCATGAGAAGCGGCATATCCGCCAAATCCACCGGATCAAAGAGCAGATCACCCGACTATGAAAGGATCCCGGTTCTTGGGGGCGTGACGTATGAAGAGCCCCTCCTGTAAGTACGGATGCGGTGGTGGGAGGGATTAGCTTATAAACATCGCGAACAAGGCTTTTCATTTTGGTAATTATCATGTAGAATTAGTATCAGGTACTAATAACATGTATTAAACAGGAGGATATTCAATGACTCTTTCATTAAAGGGAAAAACATACGTCGTCATGGGAGTGGCGAATAAACGCAGCATCGCTTGGGGGATTGCCCGTTCGCTCCACCAGTCGGGAGCACGATTGATCTTTACATATGCTGGTGAACGTTTTGAAAAGGGAGTAACGGACCTTGCTTCCACACTCGAAGGAGGGGAAGATTCACTGATCCTTCCTTGTGATGTGACAAGTGATGAAGATATCGACAAGTGCTTCGCAACCATCAAGGAAGAAGTCGGTGTCATCCATGGCCTCGCTCACTGCATCGCATTCGCGAACAAAGAGGAGCTTGCCGGAGACTATATGAATACGACCCGCGACGGGTTCCTTCTCGCCCACAATATCAGCTCCTACTCACTGACGGCTGTCAGCAAGGCGGCAAAAGGGATCATGACCGAAGGCGGAAGCATCGTGGCTATGACGTACCTTGGAGGAGAAAGGGTCATGCAGAACTACAACGTCATGGGAGTGGCGAAAGCTTCCCTTGAAGCAAGCGTACGCTACCTTGCAAGCGACCTTGGTAAAGATGGAATCCGCGTGAATTCTATTTCTGCCGGTCCGATCCGTACCCTGTCTGCTAAAGGAGTGGGTGACTTCAACAGTATCCTGAGAGAAATTGAAGAGCGCGCACCTTTACGCCGCAACACGACTCAGGAAGAAGTAGGGGATGCCGCTGTATTCCTCTTCAGCAACTACTCAAGAGGAATCACTGGAGAAAATCTCCATGTTGATTCAGGTTATCACGTACTGGGTTAAATTCAGATATCGATAGAAAGAACCTTCATCTAAAGAAGGCTCCTGTTGGAGTCCACCGCGATGAAGGTTCTTTTTTGCATTTTGCCTTGAAGAAACACATAGGAGGGGTGTGCATACATATAAAAGTAGACCATAAGGAGGGATGAATGTGAGGAAAGAAAAGAAGCCTCTGTTATATATTCAGCAGCCCCGCATGATCGATGTGGGCAGCAATATGCAGAATACCTATAAGGGATCAGCCAAGAGGGCCGAATCCAGGCCGAAGCTCCCCGAAGAATTGAAGGAAGAGGTAGTGGAAGCCGTCATAGAGGAACCGGCGGCGCTGACGACAGAATCCTATTTCCGGCCGCTGAAGCCATTCAGGGAGATGGATCTTGAAGGGAAGATAGGCTACCTGAAAGCGAGCATCATGGGGAGGGCCCCGTTCCCATGTACATTCCAGACGGATCAGGTCTCTTACAGAGGTGTGCTTCGATCATCGGATTCCACTACATTGACGGTTAAAACCTTCCAAGGGGAAGATGTGGTGCTGGAAAAAACGGCAGTCAAAAACATCCAGATCATCGGATTGAAATAAAAAGAGCCAGGCGGTCACCCGACTGGCTCCTTCCCTGTTAATCAGTCACAAACTCCGTCCACTCTTACATCATCGATGCATTGGATGGCGCAGAAGCAATCTAGATCAACTGTAATGCAATCCCCTGTCAACTCATAGTAATAGTTATTGTGAAGACCCATCATTTCATCTTCGGAATCAACATCTGCTCCGGAAGCATGAACCTTTTTCAAAACTTGAAGGGTGGCACAACAATCGTCGAATACGTTTTTGACACGGAAGTACGGTGTTTTCCAGCAGTGATGTTTAGGATGCACCTTGAAAAGGTCTCCTTTTTTGTTGTAAAGTTTGAAAACACGCGTGTTTGGTGCATTTCCGACAGGACTGATCAAAGACCCAAGCGGCTCAAGAAAGCAGTCATTCTTACAATCGAAGCAATCTTGATCAGCTGCATCTTGGATATCTTTAATGGCGCGTACGGCTAGACAAACGCATCCTTTACTGGCACCGTGCATATCATCATTTCTTTTTCCGCAACCCATAAGAAATTTTCCTCCTTAAATTGTTTTCATTACACTACTAACATATTGACAGAACGGGTTTTGGGTCACGGACAATAGCCCCTTTTGGGGAAAATAGGCAGAATTGAATGAAGGAGTGGGCGCTTTTTGAAGCTAACTGTTCTGGAATTGATCATCATGGGATTGGCCGTCTTCAGGCTTACCCATCTCATCGTATTTGATAAGATCACTGAATTCATCAGAAGTCCCTTTTTCAACGAAATCACTGAAGCGGATGAAAATGGCTTGGAGGAAGTATATCTGGTTCCAAAAGAGGAGGGGGTCAGAGGGTTTATCGGGGAGTTGTTATCGTGCTATTGGTGTACCGGTATATGGATGGCATTTTTTTGCTACGCGGGATTCATCTTTTACCCTGTTGTGTTCCAACCGTTTCTCGCGATCATGGCGGTAGCGGGGATAGGCGCTATTCTTGAATCGGCCATTCAAAATTGGAAATCACAGTAGGGATTAGGGAAACAGTGGAAACAAGCAATGCATCTTGCGCATATAATGGGAGTGGGAATGAACGAAAGGAGGACGGGGAAGTGAAGAAAACCCCTATACATGTACCGGTCACCACCAATTCCACTCCGAAGAAAAAAGGCTGCGGATGTGGATCGAAAATCAAAAAGAACTAAGACTGCTCCTTTGGGCAGTCTTTTTCTATTCATAAATAATTGCTTTTTAGTGAAAAATACAGGTGAGAACGAACCAAACGGAGGGCGGTATATATGACACGAATGACCATCTGCATCCTGTTCATCCTCCTGCTGACTGGCTGCAAGAGCATGGAAGATGGGAAAGACAGTAAAAATGCATTGATGAAGCGCACCGATCTATCTCCCATCGAACTGGTGGATAATCCGGAAACCGACAGCTTCGGCCATGCCATCAAAAAAGAACTGGCAAAGAAAAAGGAATTATACGATGTTGCTGTGATTCAGGGGAAGGAAAAGACCCTGGTCGTCTATAAAGTGAAACACCTGCAGCGATTCCATATGAAACGGATCGAGCACGACATGGAGGCCTACCTTGAAGATAAGTATCCCGATGAGGATTTCATTCTTTCGAGCGACTATAAAATCTTCCTTGAAACGGTAAGGCTCAAAGAAAGAATAAAGAATAACGATATCGGAAATGAAGAGGCAGAGAAGCATTTCAATGACATCATCACTCTTCAGAAGGAAAAAACATAGGAGGGCTAAGAAGTGGCTAAAACACCAAAAACGCCTGAACAAAAGCAGTATGAAGCCATCGAGAAGAAGTATGAAACGAAACGCCCTTTAATGAAGAACGTGCTGAAAGCCTTTTTTGTCGGGGGATTCATTTGCGTTATCGGACAGGCATTCACTTATATGTATATCTATTTTTTTAACTTCACCGAACAGACGGCTGGAAATCCAACCGTTGCCACCATGGTCTTCCTTGCCATGTTATTGACTGGTTTCGGCTTGTATGATCATCTTGGTCAATTTGCAGGAGCCGGCAGCGCCGTGCCCGTCACCGGTTTCGGAAATTCGGTGATTTCCGCAGCAATCGAACATAAAACAGAGGGGTATGTCCTCGGGGTAGGTGGAAATATGTTCAAGCTTGCCGGATCGGTCATCGTATTCGGCGTTTTCTCTGCCTTCGTCGTGGCCCTCATCAAAACAATCCTCATCCAGTTAGGGGTGATCTAATGTTAAAAGGTTTACAATCATGGGTGTTTCCCCTTAAACCGAAAATCCTTTCCACAGGTGTGGTCGGAGGCCCGTTTGAAAAGAAAGGCCGTCTCAGCGCTGATTTCGATCGTTTCTATGATGATGTGAGGATGGGGACGGATACGTATGAAAAGGCAAACCGTACCATGATTGAAGATGCTGTATCCATCGCACTTGAAAAGAAATCCATCACTAAAAATGACGTCCAGTTCTTCCTGACCGGGGATCTGATCAATCAGATCACACCGTCAAGCTTTGCCGCAAGGACGATCGGGCTCCCTTATTTCGGATTATTCGGGGCATGCTCCACCTCCATGGAAGGCCTCGCCCTTTCTGCACTCATGGTCAATTACCATGGGGCACGCCACGTCATAACCGGAGCTTCGAGCCATAATTCGGCTACGGAAAGACAGTTCAGATATCCGACAGAATATGGCGGTCAAAAGCCTCCCACAGCTCAGTGGACCGTTACGGGAGCGGGGTATGCACTCCTTGGCAATGAAGAGGTCGGATCAGCACCGGGACCGAGGGTCACCTCCGCTACAATCGGAAAGGTCATCGACATGGGTCTATCCGATCCCTTCAATATGGGAGGTGCGATGGCGCCGGCAGCAGTGGATACCATCACGGCTCACTTCAGGGACCTGGAGCGTGATCCATCCTATTATGACTTGATCGTCACAGGAGACTTGGCGAAGATCGGCCGGCTTACGGCCCTTGACCTTCTTCAGCAGAAAGGACTGGGGATCCAGCCCGATCAGTTCCAGGATTGTGGACTGCTCATCTATGATGATGATCAACCGGTTCAGGCAGGGGCAAGCGGTCCGGGCTGTTCTGCCACCGTGCTATACGGCCATCTCCTCAACGAGATGCGTCAAGGGACGTATAAAAGGATCCTCGTAATTGCTACGGGAGCTCTTCTTTCTCCGCTTACCTTCCAACAAGGTGAAACGATTCCTTGCATTGCCCATGCTGTATCCATTGAATATTCATAAGAAAGGGGAGTACCTATGTTAGCGATGTTTTTTTGGGCCTTCGTGGTCGGTGGACTCATATGTGTTGTAGGGCAGCTGCTGCTTGACGTGGTGAAATTCCCTCCGGCATATGCCATGAGTTTTCTTGTAGTCGTGGGTTCCGTGCTTTCGGGATTGGGGCTTTATGAGCCCCTCATTGATTTTGCCGGAGCAGGTGCCACGATCCCGATCATGAGCTTTGGGAATTCCCTGGTGAATGGGGCCATGCAAGAATCCCAGGAGCATGGGATCATCGGGGTGCTGACAGGGATGTTCGAAGTCACATCCTCCGGAATATCGGCAGCCATTGTATTCGGATTTCTCGGGGCCCTCTTGTTCAACCCGAAAGGATGAAGATCAAGCGGTCAGATGGACACCATCTGATCGCTTGATTTCGTTCAGGGCTTCACCCATTTTCACCTCAGCCCAACCATAGGCCTTGTCCGATACATATGTTAATAAGGATTATAGGGCAAAGCGAGGTGATATTTGCATGTACGGATATGGAGGATACGGATGCGGCTACAATTACGGCTGTGGAACTGGCGGATATGGTTCTACATTTGTATTGATTGTCGTTTTGTTCATTCTTTTGATCATCGTCGGAGCCAGTTTCTGCTAGAAAGGAGTAGAAAGGCAGTATCCTTGAGCTATTGGGGATCCTGTCTTTTTTATGGTTTCTGCTTGATCCGAGGAACGCTATTGGGTTTTTTACATATGATGCTTATAGTTAAAGGAGGCGTGAGTAGATGAACAATAATTTTTTCAAGAACCTCGAGAAGAAGACCGGTGTGGATATGAATGAGGTATTTGAACTGGCAAACTCCCTGCAGAATGCAAATTTCAAGGATGAGGCAACTGTACGCAGCGTCATCAAAAGGGTTTCTAAAATCGCCAATAAGCCTGTAAACAAAGAAATGGAAGATAAAATCGTTAAATCCATCGTAAACGATGGGAAGCAACTTGATTTCGGCACCATTTCCAACATGTTGAATAAAGGGAATAAAAAATAAGCATCAGGTACCGATGTCGGTGCGATCGGGAGGCCGGTATATGAGCCTCCTTTTTTTGTTGGGAGGATTAACGTAAAGGGGTACCGGGTAACATACATTAAAAAAGAAGGAGGATGGATCCCATGGGCTATATCGCACCGATTCCCCATTATCAGTATAAGCAGTATCAGGAAAGGGAGCTGAAGGTCACGGAGCAGCCTTACCATTATACCCCTGTACATGCCATCACCGCCCTGTCGAGAGGGATGGGTGGGTATGAAGGAGGACCTCCAGATGATCAGAATGGAAAGGGGAAGGAGAAGGTTCCTGAAAAGATCATTGCAAGACTAACAGGAAAAGGGATCAACTTTCACGAATATGTCTAAGGAGAAGCCATCTCTTCGGAAACGGGGAAGCATCTGACATTATAGTGGGAGCTGAGGACATTGGAATTCATTTTATTACACGAAAACACCTATGCCTTCACTGGGGCCGTGAACATTGGATACTCGGTGAAGGAAGGGAAGGGACTGCTGATCGATACGGGTCTGGATGACTCGGCCGCTAACAAAGTTCTGCGGATACTCGACGAAAAAGGTCTTCCCCTTGATTATTGCATCATCACACATGCCCACACAGACCATTACGGAGGGGCCAATCGGATCAGGAGTAAGAGGGACGTGACGATTCTCGCACCCCGTTTGGAAAAGGCCATCATGGAAAATCCCGTCCTTGAACCCATCTACTTATTCAACGGGGCTTTTCCTCCCATTTCCCTACGGAATAAATTCCTTGAGGCCAAGGGTATTTCTGTCGATAAAGAAATCGAAGCTGGTCCCTTTCAGCTTGGTCCGTTTCAATTGGACATCTTGAGTCTTCCAGGGCACTCCTACGGGCAGATCGGCGTGATGGTAGAAGGGGTCCTCTATGCTTCCGATGCTTACTTTGGCAAGGAGGCACTGGCAAAGCATATCGTTCCATTCATCACAGACGCCGACCAGACCCTGTATACACTTCACTACATATTGGAACAATCCTGTCATGGGGCGGTTCCCGGCCACGGCATATATGAAGAAGATTTTAGAAAGACGGTAGAGGAAAACATCGCCCTTCATCATCGGCATATGGAAGCGTTGGAAGAACTGATTGCGGGCAAACAATCGTGCTCCTTTGAAGGGATCGTCAAGGAGTATTTGAATGAAGTGGGGGTTTCCTCCCGGCAGCTTGGCCAGTTGCTTCTATATCGTACAAGCATAACGGCCTATCTGATTTCACTCGAGAGAAGGGAACGGATCACCATGATGGTCACTCAGAATGAACTTGTGGTGGCCCTTCACTCATAGCCCTGAACCAAGAGCGGTTCATTCTCGGTCCATTCTGCAAAAAGCACGTCTTTTGGCGAAGTGAATCCCTGCATGCTGATCTCAATCTGAAGCCAACGGTCATCTTCCCCCACAATCTTCAAGTTATCATAAAGGATTTCGCCATCCATGATCAGCGACGTGGGCAGGGTTGCTTTCTTCAGTGGAAGGGAAAGGTCCTGACGCTGAACTTGATCGTAGAGAGGCTTCTTGATGACACTGAGGGTACCGTTGGATTCAAGTAGTGCGTACTCGCACTCTTTGACAGAAAAAATATCCTTTGCCCGTAAAAGGTGCTGCAGCTGATTCAAGTCCAGATGATTCTTTTTCAGGACATTATAGTTGATGATTCCCTTATTGATGACGATGGCTGGGGTTCCTTCCATCAAGTGGCGGAATTTCCTGGATTTCTGGGTGAAGAATTCAGTCACAAAAATCAGGGCGCCCCATATCAGGATAGCGGTCAATACTTGAAATACCGAGATATTATCATCGTAAAGGGAGTTACCGACAAGCTCTCCAAGGATCAGGGCCGAGATGAAATCAAATGCTGAGATCTGCGTGATCTGTGTCTTACCCAGTACTTTGGTAAGAATAAGTAATGCGAAGTAACCGACAATCAATTCCACGGCGATGGATGTGTACTCCATGGGGAATCCCCCTTTCGATAGGCTACTCCCCATTATGGACGAATGACCTCTACTCTATACGAATTTGCCGTGAAACTAAACCAGACACAAAAAAGCGCCGGATTCACTCTCCGGCGCCTTCTTGTGTTCATAATGCTTTTTCCATGGTACGGTGGGGAATCCCTGCATCCAAGAATTCATCAGAGACGATCTCATATCCTAATTTCTCATAAAATGGAATGGCTTGACTTTGTGCATTAAGCTTGAGGACAGGAAGGGTCATCTCCCTTGCGTACTCCTCGATGGCCTTCATGATTTCCCGTCCGGCTCCGCGTCCCCTAAGAGAGGAGAGTATGCAGATGCGCTCCGCTTTTCCTTTTCCATCCACGATCCTGAAACGACCTGCGCCTACGGGCTGATCCTCGTCATAAAGGAGGAAATGGGTGGACTCCTCTTCATGTTGATCAATTTCCTCTTCAGGAGGGACATTTTGTTCCCCCACGAAAACGATTTTTCTGATGGAAAATACTTCTTGAAGCTGTTCTTCTGTTGAGGCGATTTTAGTGTGCAATTTACTGATTTTCCTTTCCGAGTCGGAATGTTTCATAGACGGTCCATGAACCGTTCTCCAGCTGATAGAGAAGGTGGAACCGGTCGATGGTTTCCTCATGATCGATGCCAAGCATGGATAGGGAGCCGAAAATGTCAGAGTGCTCATCATTACTCAGCTTCTGGGCTACAGTAATGTGGGGCACGAAAGAGTACTCCGGCTCATCTCCCATGAATTCCCTGTGATGCATGGCATCGTGAAGTGCCTGCAGCTCAGGGTTCGGATCCACTTTGAAATAGATCACGTTATTAACGGGCTGGAAAGAGCTTACTTTATACGCCTTCAGCGTAAAAGGGTCATGTTCTTTGGCGATATGGGAAAGCTTACCGGCGATATCCTTGATATGCTCATCATCGGCGCTGAATACATTTTTCAGCGTCAAGTGAGGCGGGATCAGAGCATAATGAGGGTCATAACGTTTTCGGTAAGAATTTGCGATATCTTGAAGTTTTTTAGATGGGAAAATGACGATGCCATAGTTCATTTTCGTTCAATCCTCCTTAGAAACATATGTGCGTATGAGTAGTATAGCAAATTTTTAAAAAATTTAACATAGGGCGAACGGAGCGACCGCCCATTACTTATGGAACATGAACTTCAGGGCCCTGCGCAGATCAGGCTGCCAGTATTTCCATGTATGATCTCCGTCGAACTCATCATAGAACGTGGTGTATCCTTTTTCTTCGAATGCGTGATTCAATTCACGATTCGGTGTCAGGAAATCCTTGATTTGACCGTCTGTGGTTTTTACCTCGGTTTCACCTTGGCCGATCACATGGTAAATATCCAGCAGGTGAGGGGAAGCGAATGATTCGACGGCTTCAAGAACGGTTTCGTTGACGAGAGGAGATTGCAGGATCACTTTCCCGAATGTATGCGGATATTTCAGGGCCGTCATCAAAGAAACGGTCGCTCCCAATGAATCGCCGATGAGCGCACGCCCTTTTCCCATTTGGTAAGTCGGGTACAGTTCATCAAGCTTCGGTGTCAATTCGTGGGCGAGGAATCGGATGTAATCTGCATTCTCTTCGCCTGCAGGATGATACTTGCGGCTCCGATCCTGTACATTCTTATAGGGGACCCCTACGATGATCGTGTTCTCGATCTCCCCGTTGCCCAAAAGCTCATCGGCCAGTCTTGGAATCCTTCCCAGCTGGAAGTAATCCTTTCCATCCTGGGTGATCAGAATGGAGTATTTATATAGGGGAGAGTAAGAAGCCGGAAGATAGACCAGCATCTTGATCTCCTCATTCAGTGCTTCGCTGTATAGAACCAATTCTTCCACGGTCCCTCTAGCAGTCGTCATTCTACACACATCCTTTATCTCTGTTAACGTTTACAAGTGGATTGTATCACAAAGTGAAGAGAAAAGCTTATATGAGAGAGTTCGGTGGAAAATTCTGATAAATGGTATAATTCAGATAAGTAGGAAGGGAGAGAAAACAATGACAAAAACATCCGTACCATCTAAAGAAGTAACGAAGGCAGCTCTCAGGAAGTTAGAGGAAAGGGGAGTGGCCCTGGAGGATATCGCTGACATCGTCTATCAAATGCAATACCCGTATAATGTTGCTCTTACAATGGAAGATTGTCTTGAGAGCGTAAAGAAGGTCCTATTGAAACGGGAGATTCAGCACGCCATCCTGGTAGGAGTCGAACTCGATCAGCTTGCAGAGCGGAAGATGCTTTCTGAACCCCTTCAATCCATCGTTGCCTCCGATGAAGGTCTTTTTGGGGTCGATGAAACGATAGCCCTTGGGGCTGCCCTTGGATACGGAAGTATTGCGGTCACGACTTTCGGCCATTTGGATAAAAATAAGATTGGCATCATTCAGAAGCTGGACACGAAGGAAGGCGGTTCTGTTCATACATTCCTCGATGACATCGTGGCAAGCATCGCGGCAAATGCCTCTTCCAGACTTGCCCACCGTTTAAGGGACTTGGAAGAGGGAAGACCGCTTGAAGAAAGGCTGGAAGTGGAGGGAGAGGAATTGATCGGTTGAAACACATATATGATAGCATAAAGGGATGAAGTCTTTGACTATACCAAGGTTGCTTCCTTGATGCCATGGAGAGGTAATGACGACACCAAATTGTGTCATAACCCTTACTACTATCCTCTTGGATCAATCTGAATGATTCACCTATCTCAGTATCTATTGAACTCTATAGCAGGAACTACATTATTAGTAGAGTTGATGATCTACTATCGAATGTGAGGGACCAAGTCGCAAAAGAGGAGACGATATGCAATCCGTATCGCTGTTTCATCACCCCGGCAGCTGGTTGTTTATTCTCCTATACGACCGGGATCTCCCTTCAAAAGAGTGGAGGGAGACCGCCAGGATCCCATAAGTCTTAAATGTACGAGGAGCTTTTCTAAGATAGCAATAGGCCTCCACTGCGTTTTCCGTAAGACTATGGACGCGTATTTTTCTTTTGGTAAAGCATTCGCCGTCAAAATAGATGATATCAATATTGATCCCTTCATTTAGGGAGCGGGTAATCAGATTCATGGTGTGGTACCTCCTTCATCCTATCAGCCTACGCGCTGAACGATGCTTTTATTCAGGGTGTGGACCGAATAAATAATATAGAAAAAATTATTTTCGTAAAACATGTTGACTTTTAGCGAAAATCTTATATAATTTAATTTGTACCTTACATAAGCGACCTGTTAGCTCAGTGGGAGAGCACTTCCTTGACAGGGAAGGGGTCGGGGGTTCAAGTCCCTCACAGGTCATCGCTAAGAACGTTTCCATCGGGAAACGTTCTTTTTATATCGAAAATCCCCTTAAATAAAATAAAGGTCTGACTTCTATCGGATTGGCTTGATTAATGTGCGCATACCTGTTATTCTATAGAAGAATTATTTTTGTTCGGTATGTAAGGGAAGAACAAGATTTGCTTTTCGCCTGATATCGCAAGAATAGTAATAATTTGTGCACAAGCACGTAGGAGGCAACAATTATGGAAAACGGTAAAGTGAAATGGTTCAACGCAGAAAAAGGTTTCGGTTTCATCGAAGTTGAAGGTGGAGACGACGTTTTCGTACACTTCTCAGCGATCCAAGGCGAAGGTTTCAAATCTCTTGACGAAGGTCAAGAAGTATCTTTCGACATCGAGCAAGGTGCTCGTGGACCACAAGCAGCTAACGTTGTAAAACTTTAATTTTACATTCCAGGAACAGGCTCCCTCGGGGCCTGTTCTTTTTTTGTGCTTCTTCATCTCTGCTTCCCTTATAAGTTCAATTAACGGAATAGTTAAAATCTGATTTTAATTCCTCCTATTTACAGGTAATATGGGGATATAAATAGGAAGAAGGGGTTGATTGCTGTGAGGGAAGTTGTCATTGTCGAAGGAGTACGCACGGCTGTCGGGAAGCGGAACGGAGCACTTGCCGGAATAAGGCCAGATGACCTTGCCGGTGATCTGTTGAAGGGATTGATGGAGAAGGCGGGTGTTTCACCTGGGCTTGTAGAGGATGTGATTATGGGGTGTGTCACCCAGTCGGGGGAGCAGGCAGGAGATATTGCCAGGGTGGCTACTCTTATAGCGGGTTTTCCCGTTGAAGTGCCAGGGGTCACGATCGACAGGCAGTGCGGTTCGAGCCAGCAGGCAGTCCACTTTGCTTCCCAGGCCATCCTTTCAGGTGATATGGATATCGTCATTGCCGGGGGTGTGGAGAGTATGAGCCGCACGCCGATCGGATCGAATTTCGCCGGGGCCGGACTGAGTGAAAGCTTGAAAAACCGACATGAAATGATCCATCAGGGAATATCGGCAGAACGGATTGCAGACACGTACGGCTTATCGCGGGATGAACTCGACCGGTTTGCTCTGGCTAGTCACAAGAAGGCTTTACAGGCCAGGGCGAACGGATACTTCAAAGAGGAGATCCACGCCATCAAACACAGTGGAGGAGAGTTCTTGGAGGATGAAGGACCGAGGGTGGGAACATCCCTAGAGATGCTAGGAGGCCTGCGCCCTGTGTTCAAGGAAGAGGGCATCATTACAGCAGGAAATTCATCGCAAATCAGTGACGGAGCGGCGGCTCTGCTCCTTATGAGCAGGGAGAGAGCCGTTTCACTCGGATTGAAGCCCAGATTCAAAGTCCATACGAGAGTCGTGGTCGGTTCAGACCCGACGTTCATGCTCACAGGACCGATACCGGCAACGAAAAAGGTCTTGGAAAAGTCAGGTATCCCACTTTCCGAAATCGACGTATTCGAAGTGAATGAGGCTTTTGCACCCGTAGTGCTGGCATGGCAGCAAGAAATCGGAGCAGATCCTGGCAAAGTCAATCCGAATGGCGGGGCCATTGCCTTGGGGCATCCCCTTGGGGCAAGCGGGGCCAGGATCATGGTGGGCATGATGCATGAGCTTGAACGCACCGGGGGGCACTTCGGCCTTCAGACGATGTGCGAGGGTCATGGTATGGCAAACGCAACGATCATCGAAAGACTATGAAAGAACCCGGCCCTTAAAACGGCCGGGTTCTTTCATATCCCACTCAAGATCCTCGTGAAATCACGTATGAATGCTTCATAATCGATGGAGAGATAAATGTTTGGCGAGTGATTGCCCGGTTTTGAAGCCGGGCGGAAATCTGCGTTGGATTGACCCTTGAATGGTCCGGCCGTTTCAACCCCTACGTCCCTTTCAAGAGAACGACCGAATGATGGATTCATCATGAGGGAGGCAGCAACAAGATCATGGATCGGTGGCCCAGGCAACCCGGGTATCTTTTCCTTATAAGCACGGTCATAGAATGAATGGACGTCTTTAAGAATCGAGGTGAGACCCGTACCCGACGCAGGAGAGGATGTGATCATATCGATATGTGATGATGTCACAATCGCCCGATTGGTCACGTTGAGGGGGAAGAGGCTGATGCGCGGTACGGTGGAAAGGATGGCGTGACTGGCGACGGGGTCACCGTGGAAGTTGGCTTCGGCTGTTTCTGTCACATTTCCCGGAACAAGGAAAGCGCCTCCCATGATATAGAACCCGGACACCTGATCGATGAACCCCTCGTCAAGAATGATGGCAACGGCAAGGGAGGTACTCCTTCCAAGGTCCAGGATGTGCACATTGTCATAGGAACGGACGATCTTGAAGATCTCGCTGAACTCTTTGAAACTTCCTTTGAAGGTGGCCGGAGGAGTGATGGGGCCAAGTCCATCCGGTCCGTGGATCTCAGGGTAATAAACAGGCGTTTTCCCCGTACACGAACGGGTGGCACCCATGATGACGGGGATGTCTTTTTGACCTGCAAGGTCCAGGATATAAGCGATATTATTCGCGGCTTTATCACGTGCTGTATTTCCATAACCCGATACGATTCCGATCACCCGGATGTCAGGATGCATGAGGGTATACATGATGGCCAGGGTATCATCGATACCCGGGTCAGCGAATATCAATACATTCTTCACACTTCTTCACCTCCTTACCTCACTATATGAAATGGAAAAGGAAGGTTATGCCAACCCTCAGATCTTCTTCACGGAGATGGCGTCCCTCATTTTTTTGAGTGACCTTGAGGACTGATCTTTCCGTTTCATCATGATGGTCACATAAAGAGCGTCGACGATGCTCAGTTGACCGATACGGGAAGCGAGTGCTTCTGATCGGTAATCGGTTTCTTGTGAGGAAGTGAAAAGAGACACGTCAACACCTAGACTCATGGGGGACTTGGCAAAGTGGGTGATGGCAATGGTTGGAACGCCGTTGCCCTTCGCTACCTCCAATACCTCGAGTAGATCCTTATTCGCTCCTGAATGGGAAATGAAAAAGATGAGGTCTTCACTGGCTAGCTGGGATGCTGATATCAGTTGCATGTGGGAGTCGTTATAAGCAGTGGTCGTCATGCCGGTACGAAGGAATTTGTGATGGGCATCCATGGCAACGAATCCTGATCCCCCGGTTCCATAAAATTCAATTCTGCGTGCCTTCAGCATCATCGCAACCGCCGATGTAAATGATCCCTCATCCATGATGGCGATGGAATCTTCCAACGTCCGGATGTTGGAGCGGAACACCTTTTGTGCAATGACTTTTTCACTATCACCTTCTTCAATCGTTTCATGAATGTCATCCAGGGGGGTGACGATTTCTGCCGCCAAGGAAATCTTCATGGCCTGATAGCCCTTGAAACCGATGCGTTTGCAGAACCTGAAGACGGTGGCGTCGGCTACGGAAAGATCTTCTGCAAGCTGACTGATGGTAGAATGGATAATTTTTTCAGGGTCAGCAATAATAGTATTGGCTATTTTCTTTTCTTTTTCGCTGAATTGAGAATAGTGGGACCGGATGCGTGGTAAACAATGTTGAGGTATATCGTTTTGCCGCAAGGTGAGGCCTCCTTATAAGGGATGATGGATGAAAATTATTTTAACCTATTGTACAATAGAAAAAAATATTATTTCAAATATAGTATCAAGAAAATTTATTTCGTATTATACTATGGATGATGAAATGATGTTTATACAACTGAAAGGATGATGAAAAATGGGACAACAACAAATCGGTGTAGTCGGCGTCGGCGTTATGGGGAAAAGCCTTGCGCTGAATTTTGAAAGCCGTGGATATAAGGTTGCAATCTACGATGTGTCAGAAGAGAAAGTGGCAGGTGCCCTTCAGGAGCATCAGGATAAAAATCTGACAGGATTCCACCAGGTGGAAAAATTCATTGACTCCCTTGAAGTGCCAAGGAAAATCATGATGATGGTACCGGCAGGGAAGATCACGGATCTTGCCATTGAATCCATCCTTCCGCACCTGGATAAAGGGGATATCCTCATCGACGGAGGAAATACATACTTCGAAGATACGGTGAGACGCAATAAGGAGCTAGCTGAGCGTGGAATCAACTTCATTGGGGCCGGAGTATCCGGTGGAGAAGAAGGGGCCCTATACGGACCTGCAATCATGCCTAGCGGGCAGAAGGAAGCCTATGACCTCGTGGAGCCATTCCTCACGAGCATTGCAGCGAAAGTAAAAGGAGATGCATGCAGCACCTATATCGGTCCCGATGGTTCCGGTCACTATGTGAAGATGGTGCATAACGGAATTGAATACAGCGATATGCAGTTGATCTGTGAAGCCTACTATTTGATGAAGAATGTTCTTGGACTGAGCGCACAGGAGCTTCATGAAACTTTCAAGGAATGGAATGAAGGTGAACTTGACAGTTACCTCATCGAGATCACGGCCGATATCTTCACTAAGATCGATGAAGAGACAGGAGAACCTCTCGTTGAAAAGATTCTCGATACAGCTGGCCAGAAGGGAACCGGTAAATGGACAAGTGTAAGTGCACTTGATCTTGGCGTACCGCTTTCCATTATCACGGAATCCGTTTTTGCACGGTTCATCTCGGCCATGAAGGACGAGCGTGTGAAAGCGAGTAAGATCCTGAAGGGGCCAAAAAACCAAACCTTCTCAGACAACAAGGAAGAATTCATCGAGAGCATCCGTAAAGCTCTTTATCTGAGCAAGATCTGTTCTTATGCACAAGGCTTCGCCCAGCTTCAAGTTGCTTCAAAGGAATATGGTTGGAATCTGAAACTCGGTGAACTGGCGAAAATCTTCAGAGGGGGATGCATCATCCGCGCTGGATTCCTCGAAGAAATCATGAATGCCTATGACCGTGATGGCGAGCTTTCAAATCTTCTCCTTGATGATTACTTCAAAGGTATCGTTGAAGGCTACCAGGAAGATGCACGTGAAGTCGTGGCGACAGCGATCAAGCTTGGAGTGCCTGTACCTGGACTTGCCAGTGCCCTCGCCTATTACGACAGCTACCGTTCTGAATCGCTCCCTGCGAACCTTCTGCAGGCACAAAGGGACTACTTTGGTGCCCACACGTATCAGCGGAAAGATAAAGAAGGTGTCTTCCACACTGACTGGCTGAGAAAATAATAGGAAAAACAAGCCTGGCATCGACGCCAGGCTTGTTTTGTTATTCTTCACTTAAAGATGAGTCTTTGCTTTTATGCTTTTTCTTTTCATCATGGAGTTCTTTTTTTTAGTCATCCAAAGGAATTGAGTCGACTGTCTGTTCCTTTTCACGGTCCAGGTTCTCACGGTTTTCACCCGTCTGTTCTGGTTGGTCGTTCTTATTTTTCTCCACGTCAGTTCCTCCTTTCCGTCTTGGTAGTTCAATACCCTCAACGTTCAGTGGGAAACATAAAAAAAGGACATCCGTCGGGATGTCCTTTTTGAAATTAGATTTTCACGTCGACTTTTGCATTTTTCTTGAGATCTTCCACGTGCTTCACAAGCTGTTCTTGTTTCTTTTGCTGTTCAAGCTGTGATTTGAGCTGAGGCTCGACATCTTCAAGTTTTGGTGCATCTTTTGAATCTTGGCCGCTTTGGCTCGCGTACTGTTCGTACATTTTCTTCACTTCATCGTCTGTTACTTTTTCGGTCTTGATTTCTTTATCGACATATTTTGTATATTTGATGTTTTCGGCAATTTGATTTTTCAGTTCATCCATGGTGAATCCGGCATCTTTCATGGCCGCATTGAACTTTTTATCATCTTCGTATTGCTTTTTGACTTCTTCGAGCTGCTTGTCCACTTCGTCATCTGAAGCTTTGTACCCTTTTTTATCCGCTTGTTGAAGCAGAAGGGTCTGTCCTACAAGACTGTCAATCGTTTGTTCTTTGATCTGCTTGGCAGCATCCTTAGAGGTTGGATCCTGACCCATTTGCTGATATTGCATTTGAGAAGAAGAAAGTACGTTGTTGTAATCTTCCCCTTTGATTTTCTCATCATTTACGATGGCGACGACTTTATCGTTGTCGACTTTCTGCTTGTCCATCTTTTTTTGCATTTCTTTCATTTGTTTCGCTTGTTCTTCCTCGCTTTTTGCCTGTTCGGAGGATTTTTTACTATCATCGGATTTTTTTGCACTATCGTCATTAGCCCCGCAAGCTGCGAGCAGCAGTACGGTCATAGCCGCTAAAAGGATCGTGAGTAAACGTTTATTCATAGTGATCTCCTTTCGAAACTGGGTTTCAAGCTTCTAAATGGCATTTTAAAGGATTCCTCAAGAAAAAGAAAGTATTTGGGGGGATTAATTTCCTTGTAATTCCCTTGAAATAGAAGAGAAGTCTTGAAAAGTGCGGGTTTATCACAAGGGAAGCGTGTGACGGCCAGGTGAATGAAACATAACTGTAAGGAATTCAGGGTAAAAAAGGAGCCGCTGCAGATGGGGGTACCATCTCAACGGCTCAAAATAATAGGGGACCTAAGAATACGGTCAAAACAACCTTCTATTGCATCATAAAGGGATAACAGCATTTCCTCAAGGGAAGTCTGGCGTCATGTGGACCGATATGGATGGATTACACGCTGTCTTGTTCCACTCTTCTGTGGAATTTAACGAATAAAATAATTGTAGGCATAAATTCATCTTGCTTTCATTCTTTTCATTTGAGCTTCTCTGTTGTAAAATGTAGAAAGTTGGTTTAATATAAAAGACGCAACATATTGTGTTTTGTTTAAACTTCATAACAATATATTGTTTATAACCTATGATTGTGGTGTCGGATATCGACTTAAAAGGGAACCCGGTGAAATTCCGGGACTGTCCCCGCAACTGTAAGTGCAAACGAAAGAAGGAATGCCACTGTCCATCGGACGGGAAGGCCTTCGAGTAGGCAAAAAGCACAAGTCAGGAGACCTGCCAAGATCAGTACGTGTTATCTTCTTCGGGAATTGGGAGGATAGGCGAGGATTACCTTCGGCGTAGTATGCCTTGTGAATCTATCGTTTATGACTGCCCATCCTATCTTAATAGGATGGGCTTTTTTTATCCTCTCCCGACTAATTAAAGGGAGGAATACTAATATGACATCAACCATTAACGGAACAACGGCATCCCATAGAGCGGAACGTCTACTAAACGGGCTTCGGGAAAGCCACGAATCATTGAACTGGGAGGAATACACTCAAAAGGTATCACTGTATACAGAAGATCAGCCGGGAGTGGAAGAAAAACAGCTTCTTCAGTTCTTGATCCTGTCGGCTGTTGAGCGGATCTCATCCAATGAACCTGATTGGACGTACGTGGCAGCATCGCTTTATCTGAAGAATCTTTATGCCATCAGCTCAAATGCAAGGGGCATGGAGCTATATAAAGGCCTGCATGAACTTATCGGGACACTCACAGAGAAGAATTTGTACTCTCCAACATTACTGAATGCCTACAGCAAGGAGGAGGTGGATCATCTCGAGGGTCTCATCCGTCCTGAACGGGATGAACTGTTCACTTACATAGGAATTGTCACGCTGTCAGAGCGTTATCTCACAAAGGACCATGCAGGAGTCCTATATGAACTTCCGCAGGAGCGATTCATGATCATTGCCATGACGCTACTGATGAATGAGCCGAAAGAACACAGGCTCATGCTCGTGGAGGAAGCGTATTGGGCGCTTTCAAACCTATATATGACCGTGGCGACCCCTACGTTCGCCAATGCAGGCAAGAGTTACGGACAGCTCTCGAGCTGCTTCATCGATACGGTGGAAGACGATCTGCGCAGCATCTACGACAGCAATACCGACGTGTCCACATTGAGCAAGAACGGAGGCGGGCTCGGTATCTATATGGGGAAAGTAAGAAGTCGCGGAAGTGATATCAAAGGATTCAAGGGGGTCAGCTCCGGTGTAATCCCGTGGATGAAGCAGCTGAACAATACGGCTGTCTCCGTGGATCAGCTCGGTCAGCGCCAGGGAGCCATCGCCGTCTATCTGGATGTGTGGCACAAAGATATTTTCTCCTTCCTTGATACGCGGCTGAACAACGGGGATGAGCGTCTTCGTACCCATGACCTGTTCACCGGCGTCTGTCTCCCTGACCTCTTCATGGAGCAGGTTGAAAACCGTGGAAACTGGTATCTATTCGATCCCCATGAAGTCAAGACCATCATGGGCTATGCCCTTGAAGATCACTTCGATGAGGAAAAAGGATCCGGTTCATTCCGCGAAAAGTACTGGGAATGTGTTAACGAACCGGCTTTGTCCAAGGAAATCATCCCGGCGATCGATATCTTCAAGCGGATCATGATCTCCCAACTTGAAACAGGAACGCCGTACATGTTCTATCGCGACAGTGTGAACCGTCAAAATGCGAATAGTCATAAGGGCATGATCTACTGCAGCAATCTTTGCACGGAAATCGCTCAAAACATGAGCCCGACAGTGATGGAAGAAGAAGTAGTCAAGGATGGGAAGATCATTACCTATAAAAATCCTGGAGACTATGTGGTGTGCAACCTGGCATCCGTGTCCCTCGCAAGGACGGTACGGGACGGTCAGATGGAGCGCGTCGTCACCATCGGTGTGAGGCTCCTGGACAATGTCATTGATTTGAACGATATCCCGGTCCTGCAGGCTCAGCTGACGAATGCCCGGTACAGGGGAATCGGACTCGGTACCTTCGGATGGCATCATCTCCTTGCCCTTGAAGGGATCAAATGGGAGAGCGATGAGGCAGTATCTTACTGTGATCATTTATATGAAGACATCGCCTACTTCACAATTAAGGCAAGTCAAAAGCTCGCGGAAGAAAAAGGGGCGTATCCTTACTTCCCGGGATCCGCTTGGGATACTGGAGCCTACTTCACGAATAAGGGATATGAAGGCGAGAGATGGTTGGACCTTAAAGACCAAGTAGCAAGCAAGGGGATCCGCAATGGGTATCTGATGGCTGTGGCCCCGAACTCTTCGACTTCCATCATTGCCGGTTCGACGGCAAGTATCGATCCACTCTTCAGACTGGAATATTCCGAAGAGAAGAAAGACTACAAGATTCCGGTCACGGCACCGGACCTATCTCCAAAAACGACCTGGTACTATAAAACCGCTTATCATGTGGATCAGCACTGGAGCATCAGACAGAACAAGGCAAGGCAGCATCATATCGATCAAGGGATTTCCTTCAACCTGTATGTGAGGAATGACATCAAGGCGATTGAGCTTCTTAACCTTCATATGGATGCGTGGAAATCGAATTTGAAAACAACCTATTATGTAAGATCGACATCTGTTGCAAACTTTGAAGAGTGCGAGAGTTGCCACAGCTAATAAGAAAGGATGGGACATATGGAAGGATTGAAAAAACGGGTGCTCGTGGACGAGACAGCACCGAATAAATCAACAGGGATCGTCAACGGAGAAAGCTCGAACATCCTGAACTGGGATGATGTGCGCTATACGTGGGCATACCCTAAGTATAAGCGAATGCTGGGTAACTTCTGGACGCCGTTTGAAATCAATATGGCAAAAGACATCAAGCAGTTCCCGCAGTTGACGGAAAAAGAACAGGAGACGTTCCTTAAGATCATCGGCCTACTTGCTCTCCTTGACAGTATCCAGACGGACTACGCTGGAAAAGTGGCCGACTATTTGACGGATTCAAGCGTAAACGCACTCATGATCATCCTCGCACAGCAGGAAGTGGTGCATAATCACTCCTACAGCTATGTGCTTTCAAGCATAGTGCCGAAGAGCGTGCAAGATGAGGTGTTCGATTACTGGAAGAATGAGCCGATCCTGATGAAACGGAATGAATTCATCACTAATGGATACAAAGAATTCGTCGAGGCCCCGACGGTAGATAAACTGCTAAGATCCATCATCTATGACGTGATTCTGGAAGGGTTGTTCTTTTATTCAGGGTTTGCCTTCTTCTATAACCTGGCAAGGAACCAGAAGATGGTTGCGACCAGTACAATGATCAACTACATCAATCGTGACGAACAGCTCCATGTCGGATTGTTTGAAAAGATTTTCAAGGAAGTGCTCGCAGAGAATCCGGAATATGATACGGAAGAGCTCAAGCGCTACGGCACAGAAGCTTTCAAGGAAGCGGCCCTCCTTGAAATTGAATGGGGGAATGAAATCATCGGAACGCATATGGATGGGCTCATGTTCAGTGACCTTGAGGCTTACATTAAGTTCATGGCGAATAAAAGGGCCAAGCAGCTCGGTTTCGAAGAGCCATTTGAAGGGTTCAAGTCAAATCCTCTCAAATGGATCATCGCCTATCAGGAAGTCGATATGGGTAAAACCGATTTCTTTGAGCAGAAATCAAGACAATACACGAAAACATCCGATGCAAATGGGTTCGATGAACTCTGATCCAAGAAAAGGCGGTCCCTCCAGGGACTGCCTTTTGCCATATATTCGATGATCTGCACATCACTATGTTTAGACAGGTAGTTCAGGGGGAAATACCCTACAAATAGAAAAGGAGAGGATCAAGATGGCAGACACGAAAATGGATCAGAAGGTAGAAGATAAACTCGGTCGCATGTCCCAAGATAGAAAAGAGGATATTCTTGCAAACTTTGACCACTTCAAACAATACTTAGGCAAGAAAGTATCACTCGCTGAGAAACTTGGACTTGATGAAGAGCAGCAGGCAAAAGCAGCACAGAAGGTCGGGGATTATCTGGCTGCACATGAAGAGCCGAAAAACCGTGAAGAAAAATTACTGTATGAACTGTGGAAAGCAGGGGACGAGCAGGAGCAGCATATGCTATCTCACATGCTCGTGAAGCTCGTTCATCAAGAAGGCTGAATAATAAATGGGATGTCGGAGAAGCGTCCCCAATTTCCAATAGACTCCCAAAACAAACAAGAAACGCACGGTGCCCGGCACCGTGCGTTTCTTGTTTGATCACCCGTTTTGGATGGTTGGGAATACTTCCACTTCGACATTTCCTTTTAAGGCCCTTGTGATCATACAGGATTGTTCGGCCTTGTACATCAATTTTTCAGCCAGGGCATATTCTCTATCCGTAGATCGGTCGAGTGTGAGTATAGGACGGTGTAGAATGCGTTTATAGGTGATGACGCCCTTTTCCACTTCCACTTGACCCTCAGAGGTCATCCTCAGGTTCGATTTGTTGATGTTACTTCGCTCAAGCATAGCGGCAAGGGTGATAATGTAGCAGGTAGCGGCAGCGCCGAGGAGCATTTCATCTGGATTGGTGCCGGCACCGGGTCCATCCATTTCAGGCGGGATCGAGATGTCGGTTGTCAATGTCTTGCCGGACATCGTACCCACATCGTTCCTGAGGCCGGGCCAGTCAGTATCAATAAAGAATGAATGTATAGCCATGATATCTCTCCGTTCTACTAGTAGTTCCTCTCTATACTAAAGGGTGATGGGGTCCTCTTGCAATGAAATGACTTCTCCACATCCAAAGTGGTACGAATCCATCGAATTGGGTAAAATACAGTATCAACTCGTAAGAGGAGAATGAACAACATGAGTGAATATATCAAACAGGTTTTTAGTCGATTTTTCCAGGAGCGCTTTTATGATCAGGCGGCACAGCTTGCCTATTACCTGCTATTGTCCTTATTTCCTTTTTTGCTATTTGTGTTTTCATTGATCAGCTATCTGCCGATTTCCGAAACGAATGTGCTGTTGCTGATCAAGCCTTTTGCCCCTGAAAATTCATATGACATCATCGAGAAGAATGTAGAGAGGGTCCTCTACAATCAAAGAGGGGATGTATTATCGCTCTCCCTCATTTTTACTTTCTGGCTTTCTTCCATGGCGGTTCAATCCATGGTGAGGTCGATGAATCAGGCCTACGGCATCCAGCGCAAGCAGCCGTTCTTGGTAGCCCTCTTTTACGATTTTCTCTTGACGGTGGGATTCATGATCTTGATCTCCTTCTCCCTCATCGTCCCGATTGTGGAGGAATTCATACGCCATACCCGGATCGCAGAAGGACGGATCACAGGAGAGTGGGAGCCTCTTTGGGTCATCGGGAAGTGGGGATTGAGTTCGGTCTTCATGTTCTTTTTGTTTCTATTCCTCTATTATGTCGTGCCGAGTAAAAGGATGCTACTCCGCTATGTCGTGCCAGGGGCCCTGGTCGCTACATTCGGCTGGCAGTGTGTTTCCTGGCTGTACGGTTCCTATGTGAAATTGACGGACTACTCCCAATTCTACGGACAGATGGGGAGTGTCATCACCCTGATGGTCTGGTTCTATCTATCATCGACGATCCTTCTCATCGGCGGCCTGCTGAACGGAACCATCTCCATCAAGCACAATCGTACCTCCGGCTGAAGAAGGCCGGAGGTTATTTTTCCTGTTGTAAATGGGGAATTCGTTCTATAATGGAATAAAGGAGGGAGTCATTTGAATACATATCCAAATGCAAAGAATACGATGGAACTGATCAAACAGCTTGTAGAAATCCCGAGTCCTTCTGGAAACACTCAGGAGATCATCCGATACGTTGAAGAAGAGCTCGGTGGACTTAGACTTCAGATGAAGCGGAATCATAAGGGGGCACTCCTCATCACGATCCCGGGTGAGGATCAAAGCCGTCACCGTATGCTGACAGCCCATGTGGATGCTCTTGGAGCCATGGTCAAAGAAGTGAAGGGGAATGGCCGACTTCGTCTTTCCATGATCGGCGGCTTCAGATGGAATGCCGTTGAGGGAGAGAACTGTAAGATCGAGACTTCTTCCGGTAAAGTTTACACGGGCACAATCCTTATGCACCAAACCTCTGTCCATGTATACAAAGATGCGGGAGAAGCGAAGAGGGATGAAGTGAATATTGAGGTGCGCATCGATGAAAAGGTGCGAAGTGAAGAAGAAGTCAGGGCTCTTGGCATTGAAGTCGGGGACTTTGTATCATTCGATCCACGTGCCGAAATCACCGCCAGCGGATTCATCAAGTCAAGGCATCTTGACGATAAGGCTAGTGTGGGCATGCTTATGAAACTGATTGGTCACATTTGTTCTGAGGAAATCACACTCCCTTATACCACACACTTCCTCATCTCGAACAATGAAGAGATTGGTTACGGGGGGAATTCGAATATCCCAGTCGAGACGGTTGAATACCTCGCCGTCGATATGGGAGCGATTGGGGATGGGCAATCGACAGATGAATATACGGTTTCCATCTGTGCGAAAGATTCAAGCGGACCCTATCATTATGGATTGAGGAAACATCTGGTAAGTATGGCAGAAGAAAATAACGTCGATTACAAAGTCGACATCTACCCGTACTATGGATCCGACGCTTCTGCCGCGATCAGGGCAGGTTTTGACATCGTCCACGGCCTGATCGGTGCAGGAATCGATTCATCACACGCTTATGAACGTACCCATGAGTCTTCGATCCTTCATACAGAAACCCTGCTTTGGCACTATGTCCGTTCGGCCATGGCCGATGCGTAAAGATCTCCTTCCACTTTATGTGGAAGGTTTTTTATATAGGATAGGGGATGTAGGATGTATTTCTCTTATCAAATGAACGCTGGTAAGGTAAAATAGAAACAACTTTAAAATAAACGAGGTACGAATAATGAATACATACACACTACTTGAAAGCATGAAGTTAAAAACCATATATGGAGAACTGCCGGAAGAAGTGAACGGGATCTTCGTGGACTCCAGAAAAGTGATGGAGGGCAGCGTATTCGTATGTACAAAGGGATACACCGTGGACGGCCATGATTTTGCACAAGGGGCAGTCCAGAAAGGTGCCCGCCTCATCATTGCGGAAAAGCGCCTTGATATCGATGAGTCCAAAGCCGCCCTTGTCGTCGTGAAGGATTCCTTCAAGGCACTGGCGTTACTTTCTAACAAGTACTATGATTATCCATCACAGAAGATGAATATGTTTGGCATTACGGGTACGAACGGCAAAACGACGGTGACCAATCTCATTCATTCGATCCTGAAGCGCGATGGTCAACGTTCGGCGCTGTCCGGGACCATCGGGTTCAATCTGGATGGTGAGCTCTTCCCGAGTGAAAATACGACGTGTGATAACCTGACGAATCAGCAGATGATCCGGGAAGCACACGATAAAGGGATTGACAACTTCACCCTTGAAGTATCCTCTCACGGTCTCACACTTGGCCGCCTGTGGGGAGTGGACTTCGACGTAGTGGCCTTCACGAATCTCAGTCATGACCATCTCGATTACCACGGGACGATGGAACATTATGGTTATGCAAAAGGGCTATTATTCTCCCAGCTGGGTCAATCGCTGGATATGCCCAAATATGTTGTCTTGAATGCAGATGAAGAATGGTATGAGCGGTACAGTAATATGACCGCCCATGAAGTCATTAGCTATGGACTTGACGCACATGCCGACTTCAAGGCTGAGAACGTCGAGTACTATAATGATAAAACGACATTCACCCTCCAGTCCCCTGAAGGAGTGTACGAGGTTGAGATGAAGCTTCTTGGCCGGTTCAATGTTTATAATGCTTTGACAGCCATGGCCTCCCTGTTCGCCAAAGGGATGAAGGTCAAACGGATCGTTGAAATCTTTCGGGACCTACCCCCGGTGGACGGACGGATGCAAAAAGTCGAGATGGAAGCACCTTTATCGGTCTACATCGACTACGCCCATACACCGGATGCTATTGAAAAAGCTATCGAATCCGTCATGCCCTTCAAAGAAAACAAGATCATCTTCCTTGTCGGTACGGGTGGAAACCGCGATAAGTCGAAACGCCCGACGATGGCAGAAAAAGCATCGATTGCAGATTATGTGATCTTGACGACGGATGATCCAAGATATGAGGAATATGACAGTATCCTTAATGACCTGGAGAAAGGGATGCAGCATGATCAATATGCGTTGATCGGGGATAGGGCAGAAGCCGTCAAGCATGCCATCGAAGTCTCTGAACCCGGTGATATCATCATCTTCGCAGGAAAAGGGCATGAAGACTATCAAATCATTGAAAACACCAAGTACCCGCATAGCGATAAACAGATCGCCATTGATGAGAGCCTCATGAAATACGTGCATCATTCTTGATATAATTCCGGCCGGGGATTACTCCACGGCCGGTTTTTTTTGCATGAAAAAAGGGTCCCAACCGGGAACCCTAAACGAAACGATTGAAATTAGACAAACATACCAGCGATGGCCGCACTGAGAAGTGATGCAAGTGCACCAGCTAAGACAGCCCGCAAGCCCATTTTGGCGATATCAGTGCGGCGGTTCGGTGCCAGATTACCAAGTCCGCCAAGGAGGATTCCAAGGGAGGATACATTGGCGAAACCGCAAAGGGCGAATGAAATGATTGCAACCGCTTTGTCTGATAGGTCACCAATGACCGGTGCGAAATTTGAATATGCCACAAATTCGTTGATCACTAGCTTTTGACCGATGAAATTCCCGGCGGTAACGGCCTCGCTCCACGGTACTCCTATTGCCCATGCAAGTGGAGAGAAGACATAGCCCAGGATCAGTTCAAGGGTAAGATCGGAATAACCGAATACTCCCCCAATTAGACCAAGTATTCCGTTGATAAGGGCAACAAGTGCTATGAACGCGAGAAGCATGGCCCCGATATTCAAGGCAAGCTGCAACCCGACGCTTGCCCCTTTTGCCGCGGCATCAATGACGTTGGCAGAGTCAGAATCAGCCTCCATTTTAAAGCTGTCCGGCTCCGGTGAATCAACAGTCTCCGGAACAAATAGCTTGGCCATTACCAGTCCTGCAGGAGCAGCCATAAAGCTTGCCGCCAGAAGATACTCAAGGGGAACGCCGAGTAAGGAGTAACCGACAAGCACAGATCCGGCAACGGAAGCCAGTCCACCTGTCATGACGGCAAATAGTTCGGATTTGGTCATGGTAGACAAGTATGGTCTGATGACGAGTGGTGCTTCCGTCTGTCCTACGAAGATATTGGCCGCGGCTGAAAGTGATTCAGCTTTTCGGGTACCAAGAAGCTTTGATAGCGCTCCTCCAATGATTTTGATAAAGAACTGCATGATGTTTAAATAATAGAGAACTGAAATCAGTGCAGAGAAGAAAATGACGACCGGTAGTACATTGAAGGCAAAGACGTACCCAATGCCGGATTCTTTTGTGAATAATCCGCCGAAAAGGAAATTGATTCCTTCGTTAGAATAGTCGATGATGGCATTGACGAAAAATGTCAATGCTTTGAGACCGCTTTGACCCCAGGATGTTTCCAACACAAGGAAGGCGAAAATAATTTGTATGAGAAGCCCGCCGATCACACTCCGATAATTGATGCGTTTCTTATCGGTTGAGAAGAGAAAGCCGATTCCCAACACAACTAGAATTCCAAAAATCCCCCATAAATACTGCATTCTGTCACCTCTTAGTAGTATGTTTTTCTGGTTGTTCGGTTTTTTATTTTACAGTTCTTTCAGAAGTCTGACAACCACCAATTTTCAAGAAGTACGTACATCTGTGTAGGTTAGTGTGCACATATATAGCGTTTTCATGAAAAGGCATACATAATCCAGATGAGATAAAAACCTTTTGGGGATAATGGAAGGAAAAGGTATAGATTTAATGTGGAAATGGTACGGAACATCAGAGATTTATTGCAAAGTAAGTATAGAAAGAATATGATGGGAAAGTGAGTACGACAAGAAAGGAAAGAACTAATGAAAATAGACTTTATCGAAGAAGTAAAATCAAGACGTACATTTGCAATCATATCCCATCCGGATGCAGGTAAAACCACTCTGACAGAGCAGCTGCTGCTGTTCGGGGGAGCCATTCGCGCAGCCGGGACAGTCAAAGGGAAAAAGACCGGGAAGTTTGCTACTTCCGACTGGATGGAAATTGAAAAGCAGCGGGGAATCTCTGTTACAAGTTCTGTCATGGCCTTCGACTATAACGATTTTCGCGTCAACATCCTTGATACCCCTGGTCACCAGGATTTCTCCGAAGATACGTACCGGACCCTCATGGCCGTAGATAGCGCCGTCATGATCATCGACTCTGCCAAAGGGATCGAAGCACAGACGCTGAAGCTATTCAAAGTATGCCGCATGAGAGGTATTCCGATCTTCACCTTTATCAACAAACTTGACCGCCAGGGCCGTGAACCGCTGGAACTGCTGGAAGAGCTTGAAGAAGTGCTGGGGATCCAATCCTATCCCATGAACTGGCCGATCGGAATGGGGAAAGAATTCCTCGGCATTTATGATCGTTTTCATAATCGCATCGAACAATTCCGTGTTGAGGAAGATGATCGCTTTATTTCCCTGAATGACGAAGGAGAGATTGCCGGTGAACATCCGCTGACTGAGAGCGGCTTGTACCAGCAGGCACTTGAGGACATCCTTCTATTGAACGAAGCAGGAAATGAATTCTCAAAGGACCGCATTGCCTCAGGCGAACTCTCTCCTGTATTCTTCGGCAGTGCCTTGACGAACTTCGGGGTACAAACATTCCTTGAAACGTATCTGCAGTTCGCCCCGTCGCCTCAACCTAGAAATTCGGATGCAGGGGAAATTGAACCGACTGCAGAAGAATTTTCCGGTTTCGTATTCAAGATTCAGGCGAATATGAACCCTGCCCATCGTGACAGGATCGCCTTCGTACGGATTTGTTCAGGTCAGTTCGAGCGCGGGATGACCGTCAATCTACCGCGTACAGGTAAGCCGATCAAGCTCAGTCAATCGACCCAATTCCTTGCAGATGATCGAAGTACCGTTAATGAAGCGGTCAGCGGGGACATCATAGGGGTATATGATACTGGGACCTATCAGATCGGAGATACCCTTGTACAAGGGAAGAAAAACTTCCAGTACGAAAAACTGCCACAGTTCACCCCTGAATTATTCGTGCGGGTGACTGCGAGAAACGTCATGAAGCAGAAGCACTTCCAAAAAGGGATCCTCCAACTTGTCCAAGAAGGAGCCATCCAGTACTATAAAACGCGTACTGAGGACGTCATCCTAGGGGCTGTCGGACAGCTTCAGTTCGAAGTATTCGAGCACCGTATGAAGAATGAGTACAATGTAGACGTGAAGATGGAATCCGTCGGTTCCAAAATCGCACGCTGGATCGAGAACGAGGAAGATGTGAAAGACACAATGTCCAGTCAGCGAAGTATGCTGGTAAAGGATCGTCATGGACAGATGGTCTTCTTGTTTGAAAATGACTTTGCCATGAGATGGTTCCAGGATAAACACCCTGAAATCAAACTGTATAGCTTGCTATAAGGAAAAAGTCGCAGCCTGTTGCTGCGGCTTTTTTTGTATACCTGAATAATGCAGAGTAAACAGTTGAATGATGATAAAACGGGTGGGTAAATGGTCTTTTTTTTAAGTGTCGGTGTAGGGGATTGTGAATATTTTTCAATATATAAAGTGAAATGACTGGCTTTATATAGGTAAAAAGATTTAGTATTGAAGGAAAGACTTGTGAAATGAGGGAGACATATGAAAACCACGTGCATCCATTGCGGTGTGACCATGCAGTATGAATCCAAAGGACAATTGAATGTACCATCAATCGGGCAAACGTTTATCTACCGGTCCAAGGAGGAATTGGAGGGGGTGGCCAAGTCACTTGCGGATCATTCCGATGAAATTCAGGTTCATCTGAATGGCAAACACCAGATGACCGCTTCTGAACTCCACTACCGACTTAAATATGAAGAGGTCGTCACGTTAATTCAGTCTGAGAGATTCATCAGCCATCTCCAGCCTATTATCAATGTCGCATCGGGAGAAATTCACGGATATGAATCATTGTTGAGGAGTGATTCAAGGGCATTGAATCCGGGGCTTTTATTTAAAGCGGCATCTCTTACAGGATTCCACTCCATGCTTGACCAGAAAGCGAGGCGTGCAGCCATAGAGGCGAAGAGTAAATACGTTCCACGCGGTGTGAAAAGCTTTATCAATTTCCTTCCATCCACCATCTACAATCCGGAATTTTGTTTGCGTCACTCATTCCAGATCGTCGAAGACTTCGGAGTCGACCCTAATGATCTCGTGTTCGAGGTCGTAGAAACCGAAAAAATCGAAGATATTGATCATTTGAAGAAGGTATTGAATGTATACAAAAGGGAAGGAATGAGGGTGGCACTCGACGATGTGGGCTCGGGATTTGCTGATCCTGAACTCCTCACCCTCCTGAATCCCGATTATGTGAAAATCGACCGCTCCTATATCGATCATTGCGATGAGAGTCCAGACAAGCAGGCCTTTCTGCGGAAAATCATCCATCTGGCACGTGAACGAGGCATCACGGTGTTAGGGGAAGGAATCGAGAGAAAGGAAGAACTAGAGTATTGCCGAAGCATCGGTATCGATCTTGCTCAAGGCTATTTTATTGGGAAGCCGATGGAGCGTCCATTGGTTCCTTCATTCACTTTTGATTGACAAAAATGAAAACCGTGATAAAATACTCATATATTACTTTAGTGCTTAAAAGCGTTTAAGGAAAATAGTGATAGTAAACGATCTTGAAACAGCATAGTAGGTTGAGGGGAACAGCAATTAGAGATCAGGCGGTTTGGTGAAAGCCTTGAGTTCCTTTTAAGTGAATTACACTGCTTCTGGAGGGTAACCTCTAAAAAGGGATCGGAAAGATAGAGTGGGGATGGGCCTTAGGTGTTACACGCTAAAGGCCGTTCCAATTAGGGTGGTACCGCGGAGAGCTCTTCGTCCCTATTTCAGGGAGAGGGTTCTTTTTTTCGTCCTTTCCCACTAAACAGCATAGATAAGGAAGTGACATACGTTGAACAAACATATTTCAAACACGCCAAAAGTCTGGGAAGCTGCCCTCATTCTCCTCATGGTTCTGTCCATGATCGGTACCTTTCTCATCAAACTGGAGACGGTTCCTCATATTCCCATTGCCGTTGCCCTCATCCTTCTTACCATTTTCGGATTGGTCAAAAAGGTCTCCTTTAAATCAATCGAAGAAGGAATGATCTCAGGCATTCAAGGAGGTCTGGGTGCCATTCTCCTGTTCATATTCATCGGGATGCTCGTGGGGAGCTGGCTAACGAGCGGTACGATCCAGACCATCATGTATGGTGGATTTTCTTTCCTGACCCCTGCTTATTTTTATGCGATTGCGTTTTTGGTCACCGCCCTTTGTGGAGTGATTGTAGGTAGCTCCTTGACTACAGCAGCAACTATCGGGGTTGCCATCATCGGGATTTCCGAAACCATGGGGTTATCTATGGGGATCACAGCCGGGGCCATCGTTTCCGGTGCGTTTTTCGGAGATAAGATGTCACCATTATCCGATACCACCAACCTTGCTTCTTCCGTCGTAAAGGTGGACCTTTTTGAACACATCAGGAATATGGCTTGGACCACGGTCCCAGCTTTCATCATTTCGTTGATCCTTTTTGCTGTTCTGTCACCAAACGGGAAAAGTGCCGGTCTAGGAGACTTGAATGCCCTTAAGCAGGCATTGGGTGAAACGGGGGTTATCCATTGGTACAGTCTTATCCCGCTATTCCTGCTTATCGTCATGGTGATGATGAAGGTTCCAGCTTTGCTGACACTCGCCATCAACATTATCGTGTCAACCGGCTTGGCATTCATTCACGGAATGATGGGTGGAAAAGCAATTTTGAATGCACTATTTTCCGGATATGTTTCAACATCAGGGAACGAAGCCCTGGATTCCCTGTTAACAAGGGGAGGGATCGACAGCATGATGTTTACCATCGGACTTGTCATCCTGTCTCTGAGTCTGGGGGGACTCCTATTCAAGCTCGGGATCATACCGGTTCTCTTGGAGAAGGTCAGTTCCATCCTTCAGTCTGCAAGCAAGACAATCTTTACTACGGCCATGACGGCAATCGGATTGAACTTTGCAGTCGGGGAGCAATACCTCTCCATCCTGTTAACTGGGGAAGCATTCAAGGACCAGTACAAAAAAATCGGACTTCATCCAAAGAACCTCTCCAGGACCCTTGAAGACGCCGGGACGGTCATCAACGCCCTTGTACCGTGGGGAGTGAGCGGTATCTTCATTGCAGAGGTGCTAGGTGTACCGACACTCACCTATCTTCCGTTTGCATTCTTCTGCCTACTGTCTCCCATCCTGACCATCCTATTTGGCTTCACAGGCTGGACGATTACGAAAATAGACGGGAAATCCGCTGAGCGTTAATGCTCAGCGGTTTTTTTTTGCGCATATCCATACCAGGAGAAAAGCTTTTTACCTAAAAGGAGCATAGCGATATGGAAAAGGGGTAACGTGAAGAAGCCGCCTATGCCACGAACTACAAGGAAGTTGAAATGAATCAGTCCGTAATCGAGAGTTATCAGGATCAACATGGTAATCAAGAACGCCCCAGTATTATTTGGACGATAGAAGATCGTCAGGGTGTAGAAGTAGTTGCATACCCACGAATAAATGCTGTTCCCCGTAATGGAATTCCTCATTTCGTCTGAGAAGAGATGAATGGGGATTTTGTAAAGATCAAGCAACGGAGACAAAATCCATGATATCGAAAGAGTGAGCACAGACAATGAAAAATAGAGCGTGATAAAATGAAGTTTTTCCAATCCCGGGTCTGCCATCCTCTCCCACCATTTCTTTGAAAGGTAAGCCCCGAGAAGGAGGAATATACTCGTATAGATGCTTTTCCACCAGAAATGTTCATATATGCCTACTGATACGAACCAACTTTCGATGAAGTAAAAGAAAGCGATGATAAGCAGGATCCAGCCGAACTTCAAGCGCTTGAAGGCGATGACGGTCAGGGAAATAGGCACTGAAAACGCCTGAGAGCTTATCGAACCAAGGACGCTGTCATTATATTGATTGGAAAGGATAGCGGGATCGTATTCATAGCTTCCCCCGAGGATAAAAATAAGGAACTCAAACACATAAGCCAATCCAGAGATGAAAAACCAGAAGACGACGATCTTACCGGCTTGATCCCGATTTGTCATCATGAGGAATCCGAGGATTATCAATGAAAGTATGACGAGAATCAAAAACGGGACGGAATTAGTCATCATTCGTTCTCCTTACATGTGAGGTTATGATGTATTGTTTGCAGAAAGATAGGAATTATGACGATAGGCGCACAATATGATGCAAGTGCATCTTATAGATTGAAGGATTTTCCTTTACCCTTTATAGTTGATACTATCAACAAGATAATAGAGAAAGGGGAAAGACACCGTTTGAAAATAAGTGATTTTTCCATACGTAGACCGGTATTCACAATCGTCACCATGATCCTGATCCTGATTCTTGGAGGGGTATCCCTGTCCAAGATCCCCCTTAAACTGATTCCGGATCTTAATCCACCAGTAGCGGTGGTCGTGACATCTTACCCAGGGGCAGGACCGCAAGAAGTGGTAGAAAAAGTAACGAAGCCCCTTGAAGAAAGCCTTTCCACTCTCCCGGGATTGAAAAACGTCCAGTCTACTGCACAAGAAGGATCGAATTTCATCCTTATGGAATTCTCTTGGTCCACATCCATTGAAGAAATTGAGAATGATGTCCTGCAGCGGATTGATCAGGCACCACTTCCCGAAGAAGCGGATAAACCGAGATTCCTGAAATTCGACCCCGCACAATTTCCCATCATCCAGTTCTCATTGAAAGCGGATGGGGATAATGCTTCCCTTCGGACGTTGGCGGAGCGGATGAAACTTGAACTCAATCGTGTTGAAGGAGTCGCCAACGTAAACGTTACCGGTTCTTTCGAAGATGAAATCACGGTCAATCTTGACCAAGATGCCCTCGAGAATAAAGGGCTTAGCCAGAATGATATCGTAAATACCCTCCGCAGCAATAACATCACATCACCGGGGGATACAATCGATACGGAAGGGAAGACGCTCACGACACGGGTCATGAGCGAACTGAAGTCGGTGAAGGAAATCGAGGAGCTCACCGTAACGGTCGATCCCAAAACAGGTAAGAAAGTACCGCTTTCCGATGTGGCTGATGTGAAGATGAAACCGGTGGATGATAATACATACACCCGTGCCGATCAAAAGCCTGCTGTCCTGTTCAGCGTGCTTCAGCAATCGGATGCCAATACCGCTACGGTGTCAAAGGCATTCCAGTCGGGATTGAATGACCTCCTTAAACAGAAACAATATAAAGATGTAGATGCAGAAGTACTTTTCGATCAAGGGGATTATATCACCGACGCCATTGGAAGCATCACGAACTCCCTCCTTCTTGGAGGCGTGTTTGCCATGATGGTCCTCTTCCTATTCTTGAGGAACGTCAGAAGTCCTCTGATCGTAGGGGTTTCCATTCCATATTCAGTGGTCGTGACCTTTGTTCTGATGTTCTTTGCAGGCTTTAGCCTGAATATCATGACCCTTGGTGCCCTTGCACTCGGTATCGGTATGCTTGTCGATAACTCGATTGTCGTCATTGAAAACATCTACAGGCACCTTGCCATGGGGAAACCACGGAAACAGGCAGCCAGTGAAGGGGCGAAGGAAGTGGGAGGAGCCATCACTGCTTCCACCCTGACAACCGTCGCAGTCTTCCTTCCCGTCGTGTTCATTTCCGGGCTCATAGGGGAAATCTTCACTGAATTTGCCTTGACCATATCCTTCAGCCTCTTTGCCTCACTTGTTGTGGCCCTGACCGTTGTACCGATGATGGCAAGCCGCATGCTCAAGGAGCCGAAAGGAAATCTTGAAGCAAGAAGAAGAAGATCGAAATCACGGAGCCGGTTCAAGCGATCGGTGGAGTGGGCCTTGTCCCATCGAACCATTGTCCTCTTGGCTACCCTTGTTATGCTCGGTGTGAGCAGTTGGGGAGTCACGAAGGTAGGAACGGAATTCCTGCCGGCGACAGATGAAGGATTCTTTACCATGAGGGTGGAACTAGAAAACGGTTCTTCCGTTAATGAAACGAACGCTGTCGTCAAAGCGATTGAAGAAGAGCTTGAAAACGAAACGAATGTCCAAACAGCTGTCAGCCTCGTGGGGACTGATCAAGAGCAGTCATTCAGGGGAGGAAAGTCAGGGAATATTGCCGAGATTTATGTGAAGATGAAGCCTTTTGACGAACGCAAGCAGTCCATCTTCTCATTTGCCGATGAAGTAAAGCCGAAATTGGAGAAAGCGGCAAAAGGACAAAATGATACGGCAAACATCGTATTCAATCTACAATCGACTTCTGGATCCAGCCCTCAGACCCTTACCTTCAATCTGAGAGATACGAATGAAAAGCGGCTGGATGATGGAGTTGAAAAGCTTCAAAAGGAATTAGAAGGGATGGATGATGTAAACGAGGTCTCGACGGATCGAATGGAAACGATCAAGGAAGTTCAGATGAAGGTTGATCGTGCGAAAGCCCTCGATCAAGGTCTCGCTCCTTCACAAATCGGTTCACTGGTTCAGGATGTGACTAGAGGGGTCACGGCTACACAGATTGTCACGGAGGACTCAGAAGTCGTAAGCGTATTCGTCAAATATGACCGTGACATCACCGAAAATCTGGATTCGTTGAAGAAACTCCTGATTCCTAATGGTCAGGGAAAATTCATCAAACTGGACTCGGTCGTTAATTTCTCTATTGAAGACGGACCGGTTAGCATCAAACGGATCGATCAGCAGTCGGCTGTTCAGTTCACGGTCAATTATGCGTCTAGTACGAACCTCGGAACGATATCCAAAAATGTGGAAAAGGAAATCACCAAGCTCGATCTTCCTGAAGAAACCCAAGTATCTTTCTCTGGGGAAAAAGAGCTTCTGGACGATTCAATCAATGATATGATCCTCGCTCTGGCCCTGGCTCTTGTTTTGGTATATTTGGTCATGGCTGCCCAGTTCGAATCATTCAAGTATCCGTTCGTTATTATGTTCACGGTTCCGCTTATGGTCATCGGTGTCGCACTGGGCCTATTCCTGACCGAGACCCCGATCAGTGTCCCGGCCGTGATCGGAGTCATCATACTGGCAGGTATTGTCGTGAACAATGCCATCGTCATCGTCGATTATATCAAACAGCGCAAGGAAGAAGGGATGGGGAGTTTTGAAGCCATTGTCACTGCCTCACAGGACCGGATCCGTCCGATTCTAATGACAGCGCTGACGACGATTCTTGGACTCGTCCCACTTGCCCTTGGATTGGGTGAAGGAACAGAAATCAATCAGCCCATGGCCATTGCTGTAATTGGAGGGTTACTCACCAGCACGCTGCTGACTGTGTATATCATCCCCGTCATCTACAGTCTTTTTGATAAAGAGACACGGAGAAGAGCATCTAGGAAAAGTATGGATTAAGGAATGGAGCCGGACCCTATAGGGGTTCGGCTTTCTTGGTTCGGAAGGGATACACAGCGGTCGGAGCGGTGACCGTTATGATCGAACAGAATTGATGTATGCTGACATATTTAGGAGGAGATTGGTCACAATAGGGGGAGAAGAAGCTAGGAGGAGTCCAGAATGCCATTTTCCATCCATCACCCATTACCAGTGAACGTGAGGCAGATGCCGCGTGAAAACATCCATCACAAAACTTGAAGCCATTCTTTGGAGCATTGCACTGCCTGGCTTTCCTCAGCTTCTCGTCGGATTGTGGTTCAAAGGGGCACTCCTGGTCCTTTTGGAGATTTTCATCAATGTCATGAGCGACTTCAACCTGGCCATTATGTACAGTTTTTTGGGTGAGACAAAAAAAGCCGCAGAAGTCATAGATTATCAGTGGCTGATGTTCTATCCCTGTTTATACATGTTCGCTATGTGGGATGCGTATAAGATTGCTTCAAATGAAAAGGAAAAACTCAGCTATCTTCCATTTGTTTTTTCGGCATACTTTGTGACGGTCGGCCTGATGGTCTCCCCGAAGGTCCACCTGTTCGGAGCATTCATCGGTCCCATTTTCCTGCCGATGCTGTTCGTCATTCCTGGCGTAGCGGTAGGCTTTTTTGTTAGAGCCATCGTAATCCGGCTCACCAGATGAATTTATTCTTTACATCTTGGGGGAAATAAGGTACGATTCAGGTATAAATTAAACGTTTTCTACCTGTCAAAGGGGAGTAGCTATAGGTTCACACCTAAACAAAGTCGTCAGTTCATGGGTTATGCCCATCGGCTTTGTTGGCATATCAACTATGCTAAGCAAGACCTTTGCCTTATTTAGGCAAGGGTCTTTTTCTTTTGATAAAAATCCTTGCCTGATGGAAAACTAACTTTATCATTGGGAGGGACTTATAGTATGGATGCATCAATGTTATTAGAATATGGATGGGTACTCCTCATCCTCATCGGTTTGGAAGGAATCCTTGCAGCCGACAATGCAGTCGTCATGGCCGTCATGGTCAAACATCTACCTGAAGAGCAGCGGAAGAAAGCGTTGTTCTATGGATTGATGGGAGCTTTTATCTTCCGTTTCGCCGCCCTTTTCCTCATCTCATTCCTTGTGAATGTTTGGCAGGTGCAGGCAATCGGAGCCATCTACCTGTTCTACGTCGCCATCCATCACTTCATCAAGAAGCGTAAGGGTGAAGGAGCTGTTGATAACGCTGAGAATAAAGGATCAGGTTTCTGGATGACCGTCCTGAAAGTTGAGCTTGCTGATATCGCCTTTGCGGTAGACTCCATGCTTGCCGCTGTGGCCCTGGCCGTAACGCTGAGACCGACAGGATGGTTCGAAGTCGGAGGGATCGATGGTGGACAGTTTACCATCATGTTCCTTGGTGGGGTCATCGGTCTAGTGATTATGCGTTTCGCCGCTACATGGTTCGTCAAGCTTCTAGAAAAATATCCCACTCTGGAATCTGCAGCATTTCTTATCGTAGGCTGGGTCGGTGTCAAGCTTGCCGTGTTCACCCTCGCCCATCCGGATGTCGCAATACTGGATCATCATTTCCCAGAGTCCAAAGTATGGAAACTGATCTTCTGGACCGTTTTGATCATCCTTTCCATCGGCGGATACCTCTTGTCGAAGAAGCGGGCAAATGCAGCCCAAACAGGGTCTTAACAATAGTCATAGTAAAAACCGAATTCAATTGCCTAAGGCAATTGAATTCGGTTTTTTTATTTGTTTTATGACCAGTCATACTTCATTGTTACTAGCGGTTGATTGGGGTGCAAGACGAAGTCTCCTGCGGGCTCATGTGAAAGGCTTGCCGTGGAGGCTCACGAGCTATCCGCCGAGAGCGAAAGCTTGCACGGAAATTATAAGCGGTATTTAGAACCTAGAGTGATCGTGTTCGTCATGAAATGATACGTCTCTAAATTTGTCCAACCACCTTTTATTACATATGACCCCCTCAAAAATTCCGGATTGTACGAAAACCCTTTATAGAAACAATCGATTGTTTTCAGCAAAAGGTTGAATGTCAACCCTTTCCTGTGGGTATATCCTTTGAAACTAGGGTGCTTCTTAGTATAATAGGGTGCAGGATGGAGGGGAACCGATGCTCAATCTACTATTACTCTCGCTGGTCAAAAGGAAAACGACCATCGAGGAAAAAGCGGTCCGGATCCAAAACGGAGAAGAAGAGTTACTTTCAAGTTTGTTGGATGAATACAAGCCATTCATAAAAAAGACGGTATCCTCCGTCTGTAAACGATATATTACCGAGAGCGATGATGAGTTCAGCATCGGATTGATCGCTTTTCATGATGCGATCGTCAAGTACAATACCGAAAAGGGTTCATCATTCATCAGCTTCTCAGAAGTGATCATCAAGAGGAAGGTCATTGATTATATCCGTAAAAATGGAAAGTACCAAGATATAAGTGTGGACATGAACAATACCGATGATGAAGATCTTCCGTCACTCCATATCGAGCAGCTTGCAGCAGTCGATGAGTACCAGAGAAAAGAGGATGCGAGGCTAAGGCGGGAGGAAATTCTACAGTTCACGAAACAGCTGGAAGAATACAATCTTACCTTTGAAGATCTGATCGACGCTTCACCAAAACATGAAGATGCACGGATGAATGCCATCAATATTTCCATGATTGTCGTCAATGAAATGGAATTCAAGGACTACCTACTGGCGAAAAAGCGTTTACCGATAAAAAAACTAGAAAAGACGGTAAGTGTGAGCAGGAAGACCATAGAACGGAATCGTAAGTATATCATCGCCATGTGCTTGATTCTTATGGGCGATTATGTTTATTTAAAGGATTACTTAAAAGGCAGGTTAGGCTGATGAAAAAAGGGATCATCATGGATATCAAGTCGGACGCCCTCGTTATGATGACCGCTGAAGGGGAGTTCATCAAAGGGAAGAAGCATCCTCATCAACAGTATTCAATCGGTGAAGAGATCCCGTTTTTTCCAGTGACGGGAGAACGGTTCTATGCAGGACGCCGATCAGGAAGGATGCGTTGGAAGGTTCTTCTCGCTTCATGTGCAGTCTTTGCTCTTCTGCTAATCTTGCTTCCAAGCACATTGACCGAGGATAGAAAGGCATATGCCTACGTGTCTCTTGACATCAATCCGAGTCTCGAATTGACGCTGGATGAAGAAAAACAGGTGCTTGATATCGTTTCGTACAATGAAGAAGGAGATGAAATCCTATCGTCCCTTCATAAGTGGCGAAACTCAAAAGCAGAGAAGGTTACAGCGAAGATCTTTGATTTATGTGAAGAGCTGGGATACTTCACTGAAACGGATCACATCTATATGACTTCTTCATTCCCTGAAGAAAAAGACGGAAAAGCCAAAGAGAGCTTTATTAATAGCATTTACTCAATGATCGAAGATGAGAATCAATCGAGACCCGTAACCATCACCTATAAAGAAGCCAGCCGGGAAGAACGGAAAGAGGCCCATGAAAACGGGGTGACGGCAGGGCACTTGATGAAAGAGCAAGAGAAGACGGTCGACGAAGCTCCAGAGGATAAGGTGAAGACAGTGGAACCTAAAGAGGGTGACAGGCCTTCTGTTCAGCCACCGGCCAAAGACAAAACGAAAAGCGATGCCGCAGGCAGGGAAGACAATACAAATAAAGAAGAGGAAAAAGAAGCCGTTCCCGAGCAAAAAGCAAACCCTCAAAGGAAACAAGAAAAAGAAAAAAAGAAAGTCACCCCACCGAAAAAAAGACCTGCTCAGCCTCATAAGCGCCATGAGCAGAAAGAACGGGGAAACGACAAGTCAGATACGACAAAAAAGCAAGAAGAATGGTCACCCCCGAGCCAGCAGGAAAAAAAGAACAAACAGGGCGACAAACAGAAGGAAGCAGATAAACACGACCATCGCATGAAGGAAAAAGAAGGTCCAAAAGGGGATGAAAACCCAGGCAAAAGGGGAGAGGACCAGGGCAAGAAGGAAGGCTGGAAAAAGAACCATAAACAAGATGATTAAAGAAAAGCCGGCAGAAACTGCCGGCTTTTGTTATCCATATTATTTAGTTGATTGTCCAGATAAATGTGATTGAGCTTGTTGTACCAGACGCTTAGTGATTTCTCCGCCAACTGATCCGTTTGAACGGGCTACAGTGTCTGAACCAAGGTTCACACCGAATTCCTGAGCGATTTCATATTTCACTTGATCAAGGTATTGCTCCACACCAGGAACCAATAATTTATTGCTGCTTCGTGCCATGCTTGTCTCCTCCAGTCTGTTTGTACTAGAAACAATATGCTTCTGTAAGGATATTATTTGATAAAGGCAGATGTTCATGTGTGGTAAAATTTCGAGGAAGTTGCAGAGTTTGGACAGGGTATCACAGGATCAAGTTTCAGGAACACTAATTTAAAGGTTTTCCTTTCAATCTCAACAAGAATTCATTAAGATAAGGTAGGAATCACCATACTGGAAAGGAAACGACGCTATGTGGCTCAAACTCAAATTACATATAAGCAAACTAACACCAACGCGTGTGATCGTCACCTACTACTTATTGGCGATCACCCTTTCAACCTTATTACTCAGCCTGCCTGTGGCTCACAAAAGAGGGGCGGATTGGAGCTTCATCGATGCGCTTTTTACATCGGTCAGTGCCGTAAGCGTGACGGGGCTGGCTGTCGTCAGTACGCCTGATACGTTCAATACGCTGGGGATTTTCATACTGATCTTTGTCCTCCAATTCGGTGGTATCGGAATCATGACCCTCGGGACCTTTTTCTGGTTGTTATTGGGGAAGCGGATCGGGCTCAAAGAAAGACAGTTGATCATGACCGATCAGAATCAGATGAATCTTTCGGGATTGGTCAATCTGCTTAAGCAAATCCTCCTGTTGGTCATCCTTATTGAAATCGTAGGAGCCGTTGTATTGGGAACCTATTTCTTAAGTTATTATCCATCTTGGCAGGAAGCATATATGCACGGATTATTCGCATCCGTCAGTGCCACCACCAATGCCGGTTTCGATATAACCGGACAATCCTTCATACCATTCAAGCATGATTATTTTGTGCAGGTAATAACAGTCATCCTGATCACATTGGGGGCCATCGGGTTCCCTGTATTGATCGAGGTCAAGAATTTCATCATGAATAAAGAAAAGAAACGCCATCATTTTTCCTTGTTTACGAAGATTACAACCACCACGTTTGGGCTTTTGCTTATCGTGGGCACCCTTTTGATCATCGTGATGGAATTCAATCACTTTTTCCAAGGGATGAGCTGGCACGAAGCTTTCTTCTATGCGTTCTTCCAGTCGGCATCGACAAGGAGCGGTGGCCTCGCCACCATGAACCTTGCCGAATTTTCACTTCCGACGCTCATGATGCTTAGCGGGATGATGTTCATCGGTGCCTCTCCAAGTTCTGTTGGAGGGGGAATCAGGACAACGACCTTCGCGTTGAACCTTTTATTCCTTTATCATTTTGCCAAAGGGAATCAGACCATCAAGATCTTCCGGAGGGAAATCCATCAGCAGGACGTACTGAAATCCCTGGTCGTCACCATGGTGGCAGTGCTTCTATGCTTCACCTCTGTGATCATTTTGACCATCACGGAAGATCACACCCTTATTGAAATCATCTTTGAAGTTTGTTCTGCCTTCGGAACAACTGGATTATCCCTTGGAATCACCCCGGATTTGAGCGTCATAGGCAAATGTGTCATCATGATCCTCATGTTCATCGGACGGGTCGGCATCCTTTCATTCCTGTTCATGATCGGCGGGAAAGAGAAAAAAGCGAATTATCATTATCCGAAAGAGCGTCTGATCATTGGTTGATGCTGAAGACGCTCTTGGCAATCGTTTTCAGTATGTCACCGAGCACCTGAGGGGAAGATATCCTTAAAGGAGCTGAATGAACATGAAACGAAAAGCCCAATGGGATGCAGCAGAGAAGAACAACAAGACCCCCAAGAAGAATAAACAGGAAACAGAAGTATCTTCAGAGTTCATGAATGGAGAAGATCCAGGGAAGGCGGCAAACCGCAATTCCAAACACGGCAAACAGGGGAATGGACAATGAAGAAACATGAAAAGAAAAACGAACTGAACGTACGTGAAGAGTTCGGTCTTGAGTTCGGGGACATGAATGCAGCCAAATTGATGGAAGCATCCCGTAAGGAATTAAAGAAAAAAGAAGCAAATAAAAAATGTTAAGCGATTTCGCTTAACATTTTTTATTTGAAGAGAAATCAGGAAACAACGACGGGGAAGAGGGTGGAGCGACCCGTGGAAGGTTCGAAATAGGCGAGGACATAGCCGTCCTTCCCATCTGTCCCGGTAATGGACTCCAGCATCGTATGCTTATACAGATCTTTCTCCGAAAGGTTCATCTCCATGAACTCTGCTCCCGCGCGTACAGGGGAGGCGAGGATTTCCTGATAGAGTGATGAGCGCTGTTCCTTGGTCATCGTGTTGCTCCACCATGGTTTTCTCGGCTTGTATTTTTGATTTTGGAGATAATCCAACTTCATAAGGCCTTCAACAATCGAAAGGGATAACCCTTCTTTGGTCGAGAGGAATTCGCGAAGCCTCTTGAACAGGTCTTCAAGCTGGTGACCGATCCGTGACCACCCCTTGCCTTCCCAGTAGGAACCGAACTCCTGGAAGAAATCGAATGGAGTCTCGAATACTTCTGAGACGAGGTATTCAATCGTCTGGTCCATGCGGTGGTCGTTCCAGTATTTTTCCAGTACGTCTTCCACTTGTTTGATCCGGACGATATCGTCAAAAGATAGGATATTATTCCCGAGTATTTCATACGGAGAGTGGTCCATATAGGTGTACTGATGATCGTTTGCACGTATTCTGAGGCCTGTATCCCTCAGCATCTTCAGGAAGCCGAGCTGAAGCTCTTCCGGCCTTAGTTGGAATACATCATTAAAGGTCTTTTTGAACGAATGATAATCTTCTTCCGGCAGTCCGGCGATAAGATCCAAATGCTGGTCGATCTTTCCGCCATCTTTGACCATGGTGACGGTTCTTGTCAATTTATCATAGTTCTGCCTTCTCATCACGAGATCATTGGTCTCATCATTGGTGGACTGCACGCCGATTTCGAAGCGGAATAAACCGGCAGGGGCGTTGTGATTCAAGAACTCGATCACTTCAGGGCGCATGATGTCCGCTGTGATCTCGAACTGGAAGACGGTACCCGGCAGATGCTCATCAATAAGGAATTGGAACATCTCCATGGCATAGCTTCGGCTGATATTGAAGGTGCGGTCCACAAACTTGATTGTTTTGGCCCCGTTCTGCATGAGGAACCTGATATCTTCTTTGACCTTCTCTCTGTCAAAGTAACGGACACCGACTTCAATGGAAGATAAACAGAATTGGCATCTGAACGGACAGCCTCTGCTCGTTTCAATATAGGTTACCCTTTTTGAAAGCTGATCGAGATCTTCTTCAAATCGGAACGGAGAGGGAACCTCACGAAGGTCGATCTTGTTCGATTGTGGCCGGATGACGGGCTTATCATCTTTCATATAAGCAATACCGGCAACCTTATCCCAGTTCTCATCTCCATTGGCTTGTATAAGGAACTGTTTGAACGATTCCTCTCCTTCACCCAAAATGATGAAGTCCACATCCGTCAGGCGTTCGAGCCAGTAGGGAACGTCATAGGTCACTTCAGGACCACCGAGGATGATCTTGACGTCGGGCATGATCTTTCTCAGTATCCCGATGACGTTGATCGTTTCTTCGATGTTCCATATATAACAGCTGAACCCGATGACGTCGGGCTGCTTTGAGAATAAGTCGGTTGCGATATTCAAGACGGGATCTTTAATCGTATACTCGGCAAGTTCAACATCAAAGTCTGGCTCGGCATATGCTTTCAGGCATCGTATGGCCAGGTTTGTATGGATATATTTAGCGTTCAATGTACTTAAAACCACTTTCTTCATACCTGTACTCCTTTATTTCCTCATCAATCGAGGTCACTGCATCACACTGTTCCCATTGTAGCGGAGAAGGCGAAAAAGCTCAATCTTTGTCTAAAATCAATTCAAATTTATTGTATTCCAAGGGAGGATTTCGATGAAAGATTTCGAATAGTATTATAAAACCATATGAAATGACATATAGTGGGGAAATGGGAGATATTTTCGTTTTGTTCCATTTCATCCACCAAAAAGGGACTGACTCAATGAGCCAGCCCTTTCTATTGGGTTTTATCTTGTGTTGATTTCTTTTTTTGAAAATAACTTTTGAAATCGGGAGGTCCTGAACTCGACGAGAGGCTGAGTCAGGCTCGTAAAGAACTTGGTCGAAAACAGCATCGTTAATATAAGTGACACGCCGAGCAGGACGAGGATGCTTGTGGTAGGGTTGATTTCATCCTTCAGCGCACTGACCCTGAACAATCTGACAAGGAATCCATGCAGGAGGTACACATAGAGGGTGTTCTTACCCCATTTCGTGAAGAACTGCTGCTTGGTCGGCACGAAGGAGAAAAAGCTGAAGATCATGATGATATTCAGTGCGTATACGGCAGCTCGAATCCCCATTCCGTACAGGTTATTCCAGTTGAAGTCGCCATAAGGTTTAGACCCAAGGAGCCATTTGTCCGAAAATTCCGGTATGAGGAACATTCCCAGGAAGACAATGATGAATGTCAGACCGGCTGCCAAGCGCATCTGTGACGTTTTGAAGTAATCGAAGTGCTCTTTTTTCAGATAGTAACCGAGGAGGAACATCGGGAAGAATACGAATGTCCTCGACAAACTGAGCGTACTCGAGATACTGTCTGCGAATCCGACGATCAGGCCAAGTGAAAATGCCACTGTCAGTCCTGCCGCAGGACCGAATTTAAACCATTTGATGAATGCATAAAGCAGGGCGTTCCAGCAGAACAGGCTGATGAGGAACCACAGGGACCAGTGTGGCGTCAGTGGATCGACCTCAAGAGTGGAGCTGTCATATAGGAAATAATAGTACACGGTATAAATCAACTGGAACACGATATAAGGCAAAATGAGTTTTTTCGCCAGCTTCTGGATATAGCCTTTCTTATAAAACCCTTTGGCAAAGAATCCTGCAAGCAGGATGAATGCCGGCATGTGAAAGGTATAGATGGTTTTATAAAGGGAAAGGATGACGGGATCTTTTTCAATATACGACCGGATGATGTGACCGAATACGACGAGAAAGATCAGGATGAATTTAGCATTATCAAAATATGAATCACGCTGTTTCATAGGCTCACCAACTTTAACGATTTCATTGTTTCATTCATACTTTCCCTAGGATACTATGGGTAAAACCTTCATTTCATTGTTAATTATCGCCAAGGGGTTGTGAACATATGCAGACTGTATTACTAAAGTCGTCTTTAATGAAGCAGGGGGATGTAGAAATGACTAACGGCAGTAAACTTGATTTGGAAGTATTGAAGGAAGAATGTCATCCTATCGATAAGGAAATCTGCTCAGCATCACCACTTCCCATGCTGGTGATCAATGAGGAAATGAAGATCCATTATGCAAATCGCGGAGCATGCACGACCCTTGCCGCCCCTGTGGAGGACCTTATAGGGGAGCTATTCAGCACGTTTTTCACTCCTGTTCCAGCCCCTATCGTCTCTCACTATAAGGAAGTGATGGAGACGGGCAAATCGCTTGAAGATGAAACGCTCATGAACACGACAGGCGATAAGATCATCCATGTGGAGCTGATCCTCAAAAAATCGACCATTTCTCCCAATGCCTATTTGTACTTCAAGGATGTCACGCAGCTGAAGGAAAAGGAACGGAAGGATCATATGAACGTCCATCTCCTATCGAATATTTTCCAGAATGCTTCAGAGGGGATCGTTTTGTTTGATATTGATGGGAACATCAGCGATGTGAATCAGGCCTTCTGTATCCAGGTGGGCATGGATAAGAACGATGTGACAAAACGGAACATCAGCTGGTTTGTTCCTGAAAATGCCCATTACAAGATCGATAAGATCAAAGAGCTGATCGTCGAACATAAGAAGGCAAGGGGAGAGATTCCAATCCGTAAAACGCACAGTGTATCCATTGTGGAATTCACTACGAGTCCGTATGTTCATCATAAGCTCCATATGGCGATCCTGAGGGATGTGACAGAAAAGAGGCAAATGGAGATCCAGTTGAAGCGGAATGAGGAGCTTTTCAAAGGGTTGTTTGAAGAGGCGATCGATGCCATCGTCCTGTGGGATCAGGATGGACGGGTACTGAAAGCCAATACATCCGCCCTGAAAATTTTTGAATGCTCCCTGTCGGAACTCCTGTCCAAAAGGATCAAGGATTTCGTCTATCCCCTTGAAGTGCAAAAGTTCGATCTCCTCATGGAGCAACTAACGATTTCAGGTGCTGTAAGGGATGAAGTGTTATTTCTCATGCCCAATAATCAGCTCAAACATCTTGAATTCACATCCAAGCTCCATTCGGTCGACGGGTACAATATGACCATCTTCCGGAATGTGAGTGAACGATATCAGATGGAAAAAGAACTCCGGGAAAGTGAAGAACGCTTCCGGAAGATTTTTGAGGGGTCACTGGATGGGATGCTACTGACCAACCACAATTATGTTGTCGTTGACTCGAATCCCGAAGTGAGCGAAATTTTGGATGCACCGAAGGAACACCTGATCGGTAAAGATGTACGTGAAATATTAAATATTGACCCTGAGGAAGAAAAATATGCAGGATATCTCCGGCAATTGAAGGAAGAAGGACAGGCTACCTACCAGAAGTCCCTGTATCAGAAAGGGAGGCTGCAGCATGTAGAACTGTCATCGAAGTACAACCTCCTCTCAAACTTGAATCTGACCATTATAAGGGATATTACAGAGCAAGTCGAAATGCAGGAACAGTTGAGGAAAAGCGACACCTTGAGCGTGGTCGGAGAGCTCGCCGCCGGGATCGCCCATGAAATCCGCAACCCGATGACAGCATTGAAAGGGTTCATCCAGCTTCTCGAAAACAGCATCGGTCATGAACATGAAATGTACTTCAACGTGATCACGTCTGAATTCCAACGGATTGAATCCATCATCACCGATTTCCTTGTTCTGGCAAAACCCCAGGCCATCCAGTACCAGGAAACCAACCTCATCAAGATCATGAAAGATACGGTGGAACTGCTTAACGCTCAGGCGGTGATGCATAATGTCCAATACAGGGAGCACTACCAGGAGGGACTTCCGTGCATCATTGCCGAGCCGAATCAATTGAAGCAGGTGTTCATCAATATCATCAAAAATGCCATTGAAGTGATGACGCAGGGTGGCTTTATCTCGATTGCCATCAATGAAACAGACAATGGAATGATACACATCGAGATCCAGGATGAAGGGAGCGGGATCTCAAAGGATAAGATCAAAAAGCTCGGTGAACCATTTTATACAACAAAAGAACGGGGCACTGGACTCGGCCTTATGGTAAGCTTTAATATTATCAAGGAGCATAAAGGGACGGTAGAGGTTGAGAGTCTGGTGGGCAGGGGCACGACCTTTCATATCTATCTCCCGAAAAACTAAGGGAGGGATCAGGCAATGGAACCCATCCATAAGACGATCGATTCGCCGGTCGGTCTGTTGAAGATCACTGCAGACGACCAAGACCTCATCTCCATTGAATTTTCCGAAGGAGAACCTGATGAGGGTCCAGGTCACCATATAATAGATGAAACAAGTTCGCAGCTTCTGGAGTACTTCAAAGGTGAGCGGAAATCATTCAATCTACCACTGAGGTTGGAAGGGACTACATTCCAGAAGGAGGTATGGACTTCTCTCCAGGAAATCCCCTATGGAAAAACCGCTTCTTATCAAGAAGTGGCTGAAAAGATCCGCCGTCCCAAAGCCGTCAGGGCCCTTGGTCAGGCGAATAAAGCGAACCGTTTTCCCATTGTCATACCGTGTCACAGAGTCATTGGAAAGAACAATCAGCTGACCGGTTATGCAGGGAAACAGGTGGATAAGAAATCCGTCCTTTTAGAATTGGAAAAAGCATTCTGCAATTAAGGGAATTTCAAAAAACCATACCAAAAAAACGCACTGTATTTCTTAACGGAATCGTCAGTGCGTTTTTTTATGGCTGAATACGTCGAAACAGACGTGAACACGAGAAATGAAAATTCAGAAAAAAAGGATTGAGTTTTTATTATTATTAGATTATCATCTAAATAGATACTTATCTAATTAGTCGGGGTGGTTGTAAGTGCAACTGAATAAGCAGGTTGAATTTCATAAAACGCTTGGGGATCCTACGAGGCTCAAAATCATTTACCTTTTGTCAGAGGGGCCTCTTCACGTGGGAGCGGTGGCGGGAAAGCTTGGTTTGACGGCGCCGACCATTTCCCATCACTTATCACGATTGAAGGACTGTAACCTGGTGTACTCAAGAAGGGAAAAAAATACAGTATATTACCATCTCAATGCCAAGGTCCTTTTGCATCATGGTAAGGTGCTACAGCAGTTTGCAGAGGGAATGAAAGGGGAGGAACGGAATATGGATCAACGGGTACTGGAGAAACAAAAGGTGATGAATGCCTTCATCGGGAAGGATGGGAAGGTCAGTCAGCTCCCTGCTCAGCAGAAGAAGCGCTTGTACCTGCTGGAACATTGGGTGGAAGGACTGGAGATTGGGAGAAAGTATGAAGAGAAAGAAATCAATGCCTACATTAAACAGTTCCATGATGATTATGCAACAGTGAGGAGGGAGTTCATCATTCATCAATTCATGTTCAGGGAAAACAGTATTTATGAACGAAACCCAAAGGAAATGTGGGGAAGTGTAAAATCATAGGAAAACCAAAAGCCAGGAATCTGCATTCTTGGCTTTTGGTTTGGACTTAGTTCAGTGTATCGGCAATGCTCTGTTTGAAATCGGGATAAAGGATCCCGTTTTCGGTGATGATAGCCGAAATCAGGTCGTGGGGGGTCACATCGAAAGCGGGATTGAAGACAGGGACTCCTTCTGGAGCGATGACGCTTTGGCCCAATGTGGTTACTTCGGTGGATGACCGCTCCTCGATTTCAATGTCGTCTCCCGAGTCGATGGTCAGGTCAAACGTCGAAGAAGGGGCGGCAACATAGAAAGGAATCCCGAAATGTTTGCACAGGATGGCTAAGGAAGAGGTCCCGATTTTATTGGCAGTGTCCCCGTTTGCTGCAACCCGGTCCGCCCCGACGATGACCGCTTCTATGTCTTTGGTTTTCATTGTATGGGCAGCCATATTATCTGTAATGAGAGTGACATCGACGCCCGATTGCTGGAGCTCCCAGGCAGTTAGCCTCGCCCCCTGAAGAACGGGTCTGGTTTCGCAGGCGAACACCTGAAAATTCCGGTCTTTTTCACGTCCAATATGGAACGGTGCCAAGGCAGTTCCATATTTACTTGTAGCGATGGATCCCGCATTGCAGATGGTCATGACCCTATGTGCATCGTGAAGGAGTTCTAGGCCATTCTCCCCGATCCTCCGGCACATATCCTCATCCTCTGCATGGATCTGTATCGCTGTATGGAGAAGGTCGGTCTTGGCTTCATTGACCGTTGCTGCCTGATACAGTTCACGCTCGAGACGCTCGAGGGCCCATGAAAGATTTACCGCCGTCGGACGGGAAGAGAGGAGATGCGCCTTATCCTTCTTGAACAATGTCTTGAACTCTTCAAGGGACTCCGTTTCATATCCTCCTGCTGCCTGGGCGAGGCCATATGCAGCCGTGATGCCGATGGCAGGCGCTCCCCTTACCTTAAGGGTGATGATGGCATCGTAGTAATCCTTTATGGTATAGAGATGGACATATTCCACTGCCCCGGGAAGTTTTTGCTGGTCCAGTATGACCAGGTGGTCTTCATGCCACTCCAATGAAGTAGGTATGGTAAGTTGTGGTGTCATGGGTTTAAGAAAGCTCCTTTAAATAAGTTTATCGAGTAGATCCTGGATTGAACGAATGCGTTGGCGCTCAAGGATACATTCCCTTCCGAGGGCAAGGCACGTCTTTTTATACAAGATCCGTTTTTCTTCGTCCTGGACCGAGTCAAGATCCTCCACGTGAGCAAGACCGATCGTCCTTCGGATCAGTTCGCAACCGAGGAAACCGATTGTATCTGCAAAGCTTTTTTCTAGAACATACTCAAGGTATCCATCAATTTTGGTGTAGGCATCTTCACTTTGATCCCAGAATTGCGAGAAGGTGGACTCAAATACGTTCCAAGTGGTTTCAATATGACGAAGGATCTCTTCCTTCTTTGGCTTTTCTTCGCGGACCACAGCCTGGAAAATGAGATTTGCCAGGAACTGTCCGATATCAAAACCGATAGGACCGTAAAAGGCAAACTCCGGATCAATGACCTTAGTTTCCTCTTTGCCTGCAAAGATGCTTCCGGTATGCAGATCACCGTGGAGAAGGGCTTCCCCCTCGGTCAAAAAGGATCTTTTCAGTTTAGCGACTTCCAGTTTCAGGGGCAGGTCGTCCCAAAGATTCCGGACCTCTTCTTCAAGGGCTTGTTCAAATTCATTCGTTTCACTATTGAAGAACGGGTCGGTAAAGACAAGATCCTCAGTAATCTTGCATAATTCGGGATTCGAAAACTCTTTGACATATCCCTTTTTCTTGAAAGGATGAAGAGCATAGTCGGATGTGAAGAACAGTGTTGCCCCGAGAAATTCCCCGATGTCCTTCGAAAGGGAGGGATAGATTCCTCCTTTGTTGAGGCCTTTTCTGGCGATTTCAAGATGGCTCAAATCTTCCATGACTGTAATCGCAAGCTCTTCATCGGAATGATAGATCTCAGGGACAAGACGCTCAGCAAGGGAACGCTGGAGAGTCAGGGCCCGGGCTTCGATCCTCGCGCGGTCAAGGGTCAACGGCCAGCTTTCGCCTACGACTTTTGCATAAGGAAGTGCTTGTTTGATAATGATGCTTTTTCCGCTTTCGCTGCTTACAATGCGGAAAACGTAATTGAGATTGCCGTCTCCGATCTCTTCACAGGTCAGATTTTCCGATGCATCAAACAGGGAAAGGTCTTTGGCAAGGTTTATAGCAGATTCGATCGTCAGGGAACGATACTGTTTCAATTGGGTGATGGCCATGGGGGGTTCCTCCTTAAAATAGTTTGCAGGAGGCTTTTCTTGTGGAATGAGAAAAGCCTCTTCCAGTTGTGAAAGAGGCTTGAAGAATACTTCGTCGCCTCTTATCTCTCAGAATGGAATCATTCTGTTGGAATTAGCACCGTGCCCTGGTCAGGCGCATCGAATCTGCGCCCCGTCTTTCAACGGTATTACGGTCGGTTGCTGGGCTTCATAGGGCCAAATCCCTCAGCCAGCTCTTGATAAGAGTTGCATATTTAATTTGTTCAGAAAATTACCATTTGATTGACATCATACCACCTTGCGTTTTTTAGTGTCAATGCTTTTTTTGAAAAGATATCCTGATCGATTTTCGCCTCGTCAACGGTAAAAGTCTGGGAGACGGTCGTCGAATATCGGGATTTGCTTCCTTACTTCATCGACGGTATCGAGATTGACAACGGCTGTCACAAGTTCTTCGTGGAGGTAGCCTTCAGCAAGGATCTCTCCCCACGGGTCGATGATCAGGGATGATCCTCCGAACGTATTGTCCGGATCAGAGCCGACGCGGTTGCATGCAGCAACATAACATTGATTTTCAATGGCACGTGCACGGAGGAGGACTTTCCAGTGGTCGATCCGCTGTTCAGGCCATTCTGCACTGACGAACAGGATCTTTGCTCCGGAGAGAACATGCTTACGCACCCATTCAGGGAAACGGATGTCATAGCAGATGAGGCCGGCCATCTGCTCGCCGGAAAGCGTGAATAGACCGTCCTCTTTTCCCGGCAGGAGGTAGTGATGTTCGTCCATCAGTTTGAACAGGTGAAGCTTTGAATACCCTTTGACGAAGTTTCCTTTGGAATCGATCACGATCAAGCGATTATCGATTCCCGACTCCGTTTTATTTGCAACGGATCCCCCTATCACGTTTATCCCATACTGTTTTGCAAAACGGGATAGGAAGGCAATGGTCTTTTCACTGTTTTCATCAGCGATTCCCTCTATCCTCTTAAGGTCATATCCTGTTGTCCAAAGCTCAGGGAAGACAAGGATATCGCATTGTTCGCTTTCTGCTTGTTGAAACCATCTTTCTGCTTGTGCGTAGTTGGATTTTGGATCTCCAAACCGGATGTCCATTTGCGCGAGCCCGATCTTCATATGATCAGCACCTTTCATTGGGAATTGTAAGATTTTACTTTACATTCGTTATTTTCCGTTATATCATTTGTAGCTAGAATTTGAAAGTGAAGAATATTTGAACATTCAGAAGGTGAAGAGATGAAAACATTCCCATATGCGGATCGCCTCGATTCGCTGCCAAAGCAATTTTTCGCTGAATTGACAGCCAACGTTCAGCGTGTCATTAATGAAGGACACGATGTCATTAACCTTGGGCAGGGTAACCCTGATAGGCCCACACCTGAACATATTGTAGATAGTTTGAAGGCTTCGGCCGAAAACCCATTGAATCATCGCTATTCACCTTTCAGGGGGATGGCCTCTTTCAAAGAGGCGGTAGCGCTTTTCTATAAAAGGGAATACGGGGTGGAACTGGATCCTGACAAAGAAGTAGCTATCCTCTTCGGGGGGAAGGCGGGTCTCGTGGAGATTCCGCAGTGCCTGGTGAATCCGGGTGAATCCGTGCTGGTTCCGGACCCTGGGTATCCTGATTATCTATCAGGGGTGGCACTTGCAGAAGCGGAGATGAAGCTGATGCCGCTACTTGAGGAAAATGATTTTCTCCCCGATTACAGCCGGTTTAGTGAAGCCGAACTCGACGGTTCCAAGCTTATGTTCCTGAATTATCCGAATAACCCGACGGGAGCAGTAGCCACACCAGCCTTTTTTGAGGAAACGGTAAAATTGGCAAGTAGCCATGATATCTGCGTGGTACACGATTTTGCTTATGGGGCGATCGGATTTGAAGGCAAGCGTCCCAATAGCTTCCTTGAAACAGATGGAGCTAAGGATGTCGGCATTGAAATCTATACTCTCTCCAAAACGTATAATATGGCGGGGTGGCGAGTAGGATTTGCCGTCGGGAACGAGAGTGTGATAGAAGCCATCAATCTCATGCAGGATCATATGTATGTGAGCCTCTTTGGCGCCATTCAGGAAGCAGCGGTGACGGCGCTCCTCGGATCGCAGGAGTGCGTCCAGGCCCAGCTTGAGACCTATGAAAGCAGAAGGAATGCCCTCATCGGTGGATTGAGATCCATCGGTTGGGATGTGGATGCACCGGCAGGCTCATTTTTCGCTTGGCTCAAAGTGCCGGAAGGCTTCACGTCGATGGATTTCTCGAACCTACTCCTTGAAAAGGCCCATGTAGCCGTGGCGCCTGGCATCGGCTTCGGGGATCACGGGGAAGGGTATGTCCGGGTAGGTCTCCTTACCAGTGAGGAAAGGCTTCAGGAAGCAGTGGAAAGGATTGAAAATTTACATTTGTTCGATAATAGGGATTGACAGGACTCCCGATCGATGCAATAATCCTACTGGAAACCAAATGAATAGATTCTTATCAAGAGCAGGCGGAGGGACTGGCCCGATGAAGCCCGGCAACCGACTCATTACGAGCACGGTGCTAATTCTTGCAGCAGACGCTGGGAGATAAGATAGAGTGATGGATTGAAAGCCTCTTCTTATCGGAAGGGGCTTTTTTGATTGTATAAGGAGGTAGGCAGAACATGAGTGAAGTGATTGCAACATATAGATTGCCAGGGGCAAAAGGGTCTTTCGAAAAAAAGGCAGAAGGCATCGCCTTGGGCTTGACAGTGGGCTCTTGGACAGACCTTCCCCAACTCGAACAAGAGCAACTGCTGAAATTCAAGGGAAGGGTCGTTTCCATCAATGAAGAGGCCGGTGAAGGGGTGGGAGAAATTTCGATCGCTTACCCCGGTGGCAATTATTCAAATGATCTCCCTGCGATACTGACAACGGTCTTCGGGAAACTCTCCCTGGATGGTCAGGTAAAGCTTATCAATCTTGAATTCAGTGACGATCTCAACCGTCACTATCCGGGACCACGGTACGGTATCGAGGGGATCAGGGAACTTGCAGGCGTCAAGGATCGCCCCCTCCTCATGAGCATTTTCAAGGGAGTGATCGGAAGGGATCTCGCTTACATGGAAGATCAGCTGCGTGCCCAGGCTCGCGGAGGTGTTGACCTGGTGAAGGATGATGAAATCCTTTTTGATAACCACCTGACGCCTTTTGAAGAGCGGGTGAAAAACGGCAGGAGGATCCTTGATGAGGTGCAGCAGGAGACAGGTAAGAGGACGCTCTATGCGGTGAACCTGACCGGACGGACGTCTGAGCTTCGCGATAAGGCAAGAAGAGCACGGGATCTTGGGGCGGATGCCTTGCTATTCAACGTATTTTCTTATTCTCTCGATGTACTTCAAGAACTCAGGGAAGATGAAAACATCGGACTTCCGCTCATGGCCCATCCCGCCTTTGCAGGAGCTGTTGCCCAGGCTCCCCATCATGGAGTCGCCTACTCCTTATGGCTAGGGAAATTTTTACGGATGACGGGAGCGGATTTTTCCTTGTTCCCTTCCCCTTATGGAAGTGTGGCACTGGAGAAAGATCAAGTACTCGCCATCAGTAGAGAGCTGACGGATGAGCCTTCACCGTTCAAAAAGACATTCCCTGTCCCATCGGCAGGTATCCATCCAGGACTGGTACCACATCTTGTGGAGGATTTTGGTGAGGAGTGTGTGATCAATGCCGGCGGCGGCGTCCACGGACATCCGGGAGGTGCTGTAAGCGGAGGGCTCGCCTTCCGACAGGCAATTGAAGCGGTGAAAGCGGGAATTCCCTTTGAAGAAGTCCAGGGAGAAGAGCTTAGAGTCGCTCTAAGCTTGTGGAGCAAGGGAGGGAAGGGCTGATGACGGAACGGATCATCTTGTGTGATTTTGATGGAACGATTACGAAAACAGATAATATCATCTCCCTCATGAAGCAATTTGCCCCTCCGGAATGGGAAGGACTCAAAGATGCCATACTTGACCGGACGATGTCGATCGAGAAAGGGGTAGGGGATATGTTCGCACTTCTGCCTTCCCAACAAAAAGATGAGCTCGTGGACTATCTTTTACATACGGCAGTCATCCGGGAAGGGTTCTGGGACTTTGTTCAATTTGCGAAAGAGGAAGGAATCCCGTTATATATCGTGAGTGGAGGGATCGATTTCTTTGTCCGCCCACTCCTGGACGGATATGGCCCATTTGCAGGAATCTACTGCAATGAAGCGGATTTCACCGGTCCCTTCATTTCCATCAACTGGCCCTATGGCTGTGATGGGCAATGCGGGAATGGAGGATGCGGATGCTGCAAACCGTCCGTCCTCCGCTCCCTTTCCATACCGGATGGTGCAGAAGTGATTGCCATCGGTGACTCTGTAACAGACTTGGAGATGGCCAAGGTGGCTGACAAGGTGCTTGCGAGGGATTATCTTGCTGACACTTGCAATGAATTGGGGATTCCCCATATCCCATTTGAAACATTCCATGACTGTATAGAGGCATTGAAGGAAGGGGTGAGGGCATGAGTTACCAAAGAGAGTGGGAAGAGCTGTCCACCATCAAGGGGGAACTCGCAGACCGTGACTGGTTCATGGGCACTTCAGGCAACTTGGCCATCAAGGCCGGATCGGCCACTGGTGCCTTCCTGGTAACCGCCAGCGGAAAGGATAAGAGGAAAAGGACGGTAGAGGATTTCCTACTCGTTGACCTGGACGGGAATCCTCTGGAGGAAACGAAACTCAAGCCCTCAGCAGAAACCCTCCTCCACACGCATATTTTCAAAGGGACCCAGGCAGTCTGTTCCCTCCACGTGCATACCGTAGCCAATAATGTGGTCAGTGAGCTTTATGGGGATCAGGGAGAGATCACCTTCAAAAATCAAGAATTGATAAAAGCGTTTGGAAAATGGGGACAAGATGATGAACTCATCATTCCCATCATCCCGAATTACGCGGATATTCCGACCCTTGCGAGCGCCTTCTCCCATCATGTTAATGAAGACGCCGGCGCCGTGCTGATCCGGAATCATGGGATCACGGTTTGGGGACGGAGCGGTTTTGAAGCAAAAAAGCTTCTCGAAGCATCTGAGTTCCTATTTCAATATCAGCTTTCTCTCTTATCACTAAAATCCACCGTTCAACTTCAATCATAAAAGGAGGAAAAATCATGACAACAATCAAGGTCCAAGGAAGCAATAAAGTCATCGAAAATCAAGAAGAAGTGATACAGTATCTGGAGGAGCAAGGCGTCATTTATGAACATTGGGACATCGGGAAATTGAGCGGCGATCTTCAAGAAAAATTCGATTTGGCTGACGTGGAAAAAGAAAGGATCCTCACAACGTTCAAGGATGAAATTGAAGATATTTCAGCCAGACGGGGATATGAAGCGTGGGATATCATCTCATTATCAGACAGTACACCGAACCTTGAGGAACTGTTGAAGAATTTCCAGCAGGAACATCACCATACGGATGACGAGGTCCGCTTCATCGTCAGTGGTCATGGGGTATTCATCATCCAGGGAAGCGATGGTGATTTCTTCGAAGTCCACCTGAATCCTGGGGACCTTATATCCGTACCGGAGAACATCCGCCATTATTTCACACTATCAGATGACAAAAAAGTAGTGGCTGTGAGAATCTTCGTTACGAAAGAAGGATGGGTGCCGATCTACTGATGGTCACCCATACTAAAACCCGTTCCCTTCTTGATAGGAACGGGTTTTAATATGGCAGTCAATGTCGAATTTTCGGCTATAACTGATTGTTTTGTCTTGTTTTGCGGTTCTATTTACTTTTCTGGTAAACCCTGAGATAATGCTCAAATAAAGCAAGCTATCAAAAGGGGTTAGATGGATGAACCAAATGCTGAAAAGAAAGTGGTTATTGCTGAAGATCAATCAAAAGCGATCGGAAATGATCGCTCTTGGGGAAACGCACGGTCTTGGTGCAAGAGAGACCTTGGCGTGCAGTCAGGAACTTGATCGCCTCTTGAATGAGTATGATAAGGCTTCCCTGGATCGAAGCGAGGCCGAAATGGAATACTATAGTAGACATTTGCTCAAAAGACCCGCATCGTAACATGACATCTGAGAAATCCTCCAGAAAAATCACTCCGTGAAAACACGCATCACATCGACTACTACCTTAAGGGACGTCCATAATAGGGCGTCCTTTTTCCGTTAGACCCTAAGTATTGGAAAAAACAATGTCAGTTCCTTTGACAAAAACACGGCAGATTTGTATAATAGTTTGAAACCGAGATATTTAAAGGAATGAAAACTATGAGTGAATCCAAGCAATCCCTTAAGCTATTCATTGTTCTATCGAGGGCCTTCAAAGCCATCAATGAGGAAATAAATAAACACATCCAGGAAAATGGATTGAATCCTACGGAATTTGCCGTCCTGGAACTCCTTTATCATAAAGGAGATCAGCCCCTCCAACAGATTGGAGGAAAGATCCTTCTTGCGTCCGGGAGCATCACTTATGTCGTGGACAAGCTTGAAAAGAAGGGCCTTCTCAATCGCGTAGCCTGTCCGAATGATCGTAGGGTCACATACGCTCAAATCTCGGAAGATGGCAGGGTAATGATCGACCGTATCTTCCCCGATCATGAGAACAGGATCCATGAACTGATGTCCACCCTTACTCCGGATGAAAAAGAGGAAGCGATTGGACTCCTCAAGAAATTGGGGTTGTCGATTAAAGATCTTTCCTACTGAATGCCTGCAAAAGCAGGCTTTTTTTCATGGTAAAAAGTAGAGGTAGGGAAGGAAATGCACAATCATTGGCGAAGTACTAGAGAGCCCTGATAGATTCTATACAAAATGGAGGTCACAATGAAAAAATTTGAAGAGTATACATACGCCAGACCGGAACTCGATGAGATAAAAGAACGATTCTATGAAGCCTTGAATCAACTGAAAAAAGGTGAAAGCATGTCCCAGCAGGTTGAAGCTATAGAGAAGATTAATAGGATCCGCATGGAAGTCGATACGATGGAGAACCTCGTGTATATCCGTCATTCCATCGATACGAACGATAGCTTTTATAAAGCGGAACAAGACTATATGGATGAACTGTCCCCTGAGATGCACGGTCTGGTTACAGAATTCTATCATGTACTGCTTGAGTCCCCGTATCGCAGAGAATTGGAGGAGAAATGGGGCAACCAACTTTTTTCACTGGCAGAAAGTGAAATCAGAACCTTCTCACCTGAGATCATCCCACTCCTCCAAAAGGAGAATAAGCTATCCTCAGAATATACAAAGCTGATGGCTTCGGCCAAGATTCCTTTTGAAGGGGAGGAGAGGACGCTTGCCCAGATGGGGCCATTCAGCCAATCTCCAAACCGGGAAACGAGGAAGCAGGCGGCAACAGCTACAACCTCTTTCTTTGAAGAGAACAGAAGTGAACTGGACCGGATTTTTGATGATCTGGTGAAGGTGCGACATGAAATCGCCGTGACCCTCGGTTTTGATAACTTCGTCGAACTAGGCTATCACCGGATGACAAGGACGGATTATACACCGGAAATGGTGGAGATCTTCAGACGTCAAGTAGAAGAATTCATCGTGCCCCTTTGTGTCGAGCTGAAGGATAGGCAGGCAGATCGTATCGGTCTTCAACATCTTACATTTTATGATGAAGGCTTTAAATTCTCTTCGGGCAATGCTGATCCAAAAGGGGATCCCCAATGGATCATCGCTAACGGGAAACGGATGTATGAGGAACTTTCCACGGAGACGGCTGAATTCATTTCGTTCATGCTCGACCGCAACCTATTGGACCTTGAAGCGAAAAAGGGAAAAGCAGGAGGTGGGTATTGCACCTACATCGCTGAATACGAGTCCCCTTTCATCTTTTCCAATTTCAACGGGACGTCTGCTGATATCGACGTTTTGACCCATGAGGCAGGGCATGCCTTCCAGGTATATAAAAGCAGGGGCTACGATATCCCTGAATACCACTGGGCTACCTATGAAGCGAGTGAGATCCACTCCATGAGCATGGAATTCTTCACATGGCCGTGGATGGAGTACTTCTTCAAAGAAGATACAGAGAAATATAAGTTCACCCATTTAAGTGAAGCGTTGATGTTCCTTCCTTATGGAGTGGCCGTGGATGAATTCCAGCATTTCGTCTATGAGAATCCGGATGCTTCTCCAGATGAGAGGAAGCAGATGTGGAGGAGCCTCGAACGGAAGTATTTGCCCCACCGTGATTATGACGGCTTCGGATACCTCGAGGATGGTGGCTTCTGGCAGAGGCAGTCGCATATTTACAACTCTCCGTTCTACTATATCGATTATACCCTCGCTCAGATCTGTGCCTTCCAATTCTTCAAAAAGATGAATGAAAATCGTGAGAGTGCGTGGGCATCTTATTTGGATCTCTGTAAGCTAGGTGGGAGCAAGTCCTTCCTGGAGCTGCTTGAGGCGGTCCAGCTCGACTCTCCTTTTGTGGAAGGCACTGTTGAGAAGGTGATCGCTCCGATCCGGAAATGGCTTAATGAAGTGGATGATCAATCGTTATAAGGGCAAAGGAAAAGAGGCAGGCGCAATAGGCGCCTGCCTCTTTGTCATACTTATTTTTTCAATTCTTTCTTTACTGTTTTGTAGAAGAAGACTTCATACAGGACCGGTAGAAGGATGAGCGTCAAAAGGGTTGACGACGTCAATCCGCCGATCACGGTGATGGCGAGCCCCTTGGAGATGAGCGTACCCGATGATGTTGTGAACGCCAGGGGTAGAAGGGCCGTAATCGTCGCAAAGGCCGTCATGAGGATCGGACGGAGCCTCGTTTTGCCCCCTTCGATCAGGGAATCCCTGATGGTCATTCCTTTTTGTTCCCTGTTTTGCCCTATGCGGTCAACGAGGACGATGGCGTTGGTGGTCACGATCCCGATCAGCATGAGCAGGCCGATCATGACCGATACGCTGAGTGGTTCATTGGCGACCGACAGTCCGAGCAGAGATCCGATCGGCACAAAGATCAGGGATGACAGGATGATGAATGGAATCCTTGCTTTCCCGAATGTGATTAGCATGGTGATGTAGACGAGACCGATGGCGATCAGCATGGCGAGACCGAGATCCTGGAACGTCTGTACCGTTTCGTCGCTTCCGCCTCCACCTTCGAATGACACATCATCAGGAAGATCGAGCTTCTTCACACCATCCACTGTTTCTTGTGACACGGTACGGATATCATCACTTGAGATCTGTGCGCTGACACGCGCATAGATCTTTCCTTCTAGCTTCTGGATGGACGTGTAGCCTTCGACTTCATCAATTTTCGCGATATCTGTAAGTGGGACAGGCCCCTTCGCAGTGAATAGGGTGATATCTTCAAGTTCTTCTTTGGAGGATGTTTGATCCTCATAGCTTAATTGTACTTTTCGATCCGTCCCGTCCAGTGGCAAAGTCCCGACAGATACGGGTTCTGTCTGGTCCGTCACGGTCCCGAGCACTTGGAATCCGGACACGCCCGCTTTTGCGGCCTTCTCAGGATCGATATCGATGATGATCTGCTTTTGTTTTTCAGAGAAGTTATTGTTCACATATTTCAATTGATCTTGATCCTTCATGTACGCTTCTACTTCCTTCGCAGCAGATTGAAGGGAATCAAGATTATTGGAGAAGAGGTCGATGTCCACGTTGTTGTTGCTTGGAGGCCCACCAGTCTGCTGCTCCTGGACGCCGAGTTTTGCATCTGGTTCATCTTTGTATACAATGTCTTCCATATTCTTTTGCAAGTCTTCTAGATAAGCATTTACATTCGTATCTTCATCGAGGGTAAGGAAGTAATTGGCCTGGTTTTTCCGTTTCAATCCAGTTTGGAAATCACGGCTACCTATACCTGCCGTCACTTCTTTGATTTCTTTTTCCCCGTCGAAGAATTCTTCCAGCTTCATGGACACGTCATTGGTCCTTTCAAGTGAAGTGGATGAAGGGAGTTGGACACTTGCCACGAGCTGCTTTTGCTCTTCATTTGGAATGAAGGTGAAGCCCAGCCTACCGGCAAGTGCAAAAGACCCGAGAAGGGTGACAAGGGATAGGGCGATAATGACGGTTTTATGGTTCAGCGACCACTCAATTGCCCGTGCATACCATCGTTGTAGTCTCCCTTCCTTTTCCTCTGGCGGAACTTTCTTGAATGAGAATTTGGACAAGATCGGAACGATGGTGATGGCAACAAGCAGGGATGTGAGCAGAGAGAATACAATGGTCAATGCGAACGGAAGGAAGAACTCTCCCGTCACTCCGCCGACGAATCCAAGCGGAAGGAATACGACCACTGTCGTCAACGTTGACGACGTGATGGCTTTCAGGATTTCTTTTGTCGAGTCCTCAATGATTTTATCGTTGATCTCTTCACCTGATTTCCTGACGCGCCTGAATATATTCTCAATGACGACGATACTGTCATCCACTACGCGTCCCACTGCCACGGCCATGCCCCCGAGGGTCATGATATTGAGTGAGATATCGAGCTGAGCCAGGAAAATAGAAGACACGAGCAGCGACAAGGGAATCGAGATGATGGCGATGATTGTCGCACGGATATTCCGTAAGAACAGAAGAACGGCCAGAGAGGCGAATACGGCGCCGAGAAGACCTTCTTTCACCAGGGTCTCAACGGATTTTTTGATTCCGTCTGCCGAATCGAATCCGATGGCATAACTAAAGTCATCCTGGTAATCTTTCATTACGTCAAGAACCTGATCAGCTACTTCCACGGTGTTGGCGTCCTGCTTTTTCGTGATGGCCATGGAGAATGAATCTTCCATATTATAACGGGTGATTTCAGGACGGTCGGTCACCTCTTCAATTTTGGCAATATCACCAAGGGATGTTGGTGGAGCCTGTGGATTGACCTTCGATGTTAGGACAATCTCTTTCAACTGGTTGATGGTATCGACTTTCTCTTGCACCCTTACAGGGACCTGAATGTTATCCCCATCGAGATTCCCAGCGGGGAAAGAAAGGTCCTTTTCATTGATCTGGTCTTTGATATCCGTCAAGCTGAGTCCATTTTCAGCTGCTTTATCTTTATCGATGGTAATTTGAAGAAGTTCTTCCTTCAGTCCACCGACAGAAACGGAATTGACTCCCTCGATTTTCTTCAATTCAGGAATGACGTCATCTTGCAACAGGGACTGTAAATCAGCATTGTCCTTTGCAAATAGTGAGATATTGAAGATTGGAAGCGCTCCGAATGAGGTACGGCTGATATCGGTGGTCACTTCATCCGGAAGGTCGCTGTCAGAGATGAGGGAGTCCACTTTCCTTTCCACTTCATCCATGTCTGTATTGAAAGGGAATTCAAGGTTGATGACAGAAATCGTTTCGTAGGTGGAGCTTGATACTTGTTTTACTCCTTCAACACCTTTGAATTTCTCCTCGAGATCCGATGTCACTTTATCGTCAAGATCGTCGGGGGAAGCCCCAGGGTAAACGATTTCAACTGAAAGCTGAGGAAACTCGATATTCGGGAGCAGATCCAGTTTAAGTTTCTGGAACGAAAACAACCCCCCGAGAATGAGAAGGAATGAAATGATAAAGACCGCTACTGCATTCCTCAGGCTAAAACGGGTAAAAAAATTCAAGTGGATTCCTCTTTTCTGTATGGTTTTCATTTATGTGATCCCTCATATGTTGGAAAGGGACACAAGACTTATATTTATTATAATGACAAAGGCATAAAAAAGCCCATAGGAATATGTTCGTTTTACACTATTTCTAAATAGACATAACAAACGGGTGTAATCTGTACTTCTGATTCGGGGGGCCTGTACATACAGTTATAAGAGTAGAAGTACGAGGTGATGGAATGAAACGATTATCGGGCGCTTTTCAAATCGCCGCCGTATACGTGGGGACGGTCATCGGTGCCGGATTCGCAACTGGAAGGGAAATTGTTGAATTTTTTACGAGATTCGGGGTTTATGGATTAGTGGGCATCCTGGTAAGCGGGTGGCTGTTCATTATGCTCGGTACGAAAATCCTCGTGATCAGCCATGATATCAAAGCGAGATCTTATGAGCAGTTCAATGAATATGTGTTCGGCAAGTGGTTCTCAAAAGGGATGAATCTGTTGATGATGCTCATGCTGATCGGGGTTTCAGCGGTGATGGTGGCAGGGGCGGGAGCAGTCTTTGAAGAACAACTGGGTCAATCGAGGCAATTCGGTATTGTTCTTACGCTTGGTCTAGGGTTCCTGACCATGCTTGTGGGGACCAGGGGACTATTTGCAGTCAATACCATCGTGGTGCCCCTGATGATCTTTTTCAATTTGTATCTGCTTTATGTCTCCTTCACACACCAGCCTGATCTCGGCATGGTGCTCTCAAAGGGAGATGACGGTCTGGGGTGGAAGACGGTGCTTTCACCCTTTGCCTATGTGGCTTTCAACCTTGCCATGGCCCAAGCGGTCCTCGTTCCGATCGCCGGTGAATTAAAGGACCGAAATATGATCAAATATGGCGGATACCTTGGAGGTGTCCTGTTGACGGTCATCCTCATCTCCAGTCATCTGACGCTTAGCCTGATCCCCGATGTCACCCATTATGAGATTCCCATGGCGGTCATGATGAAGACGTTTGCTTCAGGCATGTATCTTCTCTATATCATTATTATTTATGGAGAAATCTTCACGTCGGTCATTGGCGGTATCTTCGGTCTGGAAAAACAGCTTTCGGGCTATCTATCCATCCCGGGAGTTTTTGTATTCACTATGATCATTGTCGTGATTTACAGCCTGAGCTTTTTTGAATACAGCCGTTTGCTATCCTATTTATATCCGCTATTCGGGTATATGAGCATCCTGTTTATGCTCTTGGTTGCCTGGAAGAAGGGACATAAGTCAGTACCTTGATCATATGGATAAGAACAGGCCGTCAGTTCCCTGACGGCCTGTTCTGTGCGACTCATGCTTCCACGACGGTATAATTTTTATGATTCACAACGGTCTTTTCCTCTAACTCAAGATCCCGGTAGTTCTTCATATACGTTAAATCTACGATCACTGAGTTTTCATTCACCTTCTCGACGACTCCTTTTAACCCATTCCTAAATTCAATGACATTCCCAATCTCCGCTTTTTTCATTAGAGGCATCTCCTTTTTACCAGAAATCTACAAACGATTATTAATATTTTGACGTAAAGTAAGGAAAGAGTAAAGAGTTTTTGGAAAATTTCATCAAGAAAAAAATCTTGAGGTTTTAATATGACCCGATAAAATAAGAAAGAGAATCAAAAGGAGGATCTACCATGGATGTCATAGAGATTGAAGGATTAGTGGAAGGATTGCGAAGTGGGGAACTAAATGAAGTGTATGTGAAAAAAGAAGACTTCTTGTCCTTTCGATCAGTCCTTGTGAAACAAAAGGATTTCAAGCACTTCCGAGGCATAGCTGCACAAGGGGGACACGCCGTTTATCATTATCTGGAGACAGCCAGAAGTTAAAAACCACCTGCACGTCCGCAGGCGACGTTTCTTTCACAGAATAACGGGTAAGCTTGTAGAGAATGTACTGTCAGAAGGGAGCAACGGATATGGAACGAATCATCTGCATCACAGGAGGGACTAATGGGATCGGCCGTGGTCTCGTGAAGGCATTCGCTGAAAAAGGCTGGATCGTGGAATTCATGGATATAGACGAAAGTGGGCTTGGATTTGCCGAGGAACTTAATGGACAAGGTCATAAGACACGCTTTCATAAAGTCGATGTAGCAGATCACACTGCCGTTGCCGGAGCATTTTCGAAGATCGGTGCCGATCACGGGCGAGTGGACGTCATGATCAATAATGCGGGTGTTTCAAAATTCAAGTCGTTCTGGGAGCTCGAACCGGGTGAGTGGGACCGCATCCTCTCCGTAAACCTTGGAAGTGTCTTCCATTGCAGCAGGGAGGCGGCCAAACTGATGAAGGATGACGGGGGGAGCATCATCAACCTGTCCTCGACGCGCGCCTTCATGTCCGAACGGGATACCGAAGCCTACTCAGCCACCAAAGGAGGGATTTACAGTCTGTCCCATTCCTTGGCCATCACGCTGAGCGAGTACGGGATCCGCGTCAACTCCATCAGTCCAGGGTGGATTGCGACAGAGGACTATGAGTCCCTGAGGGACATCGATCATGCCCAGCACCCTGCCGGGAGGGTCGGGAAGCCGGAGGATATCGCCAGAGCCTGCCTTTTCCTCTCAGACCCGGAAAATGACTTCATAACCGGAGAGAATCTCATCATCGATGGCGGGATGTCGCGAAAGATGATCTATGAACATTGAACAAATGGAGGCTGAGACAAATATGTTTTAGTCATAGTAAAACCCGAATCATTTGCCTACGATAAAGCAAATGATTCGGGTTTTAAATTTGTTTAATGAACTTTCAAATTTCATCGTTTCCAGCGGTTGATCGGAGTGCAAGACGAAGACTCCTGCGGGAAGAGTAGCTGATGTGAGACCCCGCAGGCGTGCCGAGGAGGCTCACGGGCTACCCGAGGAAAGCGAAGTCTTGCACGGAGATCATGAGCGGTTTAAGATTCTATGCTGATCGTGTTCGGCACTAAAGGGGCCTTTTTTAGTTTAGTCCCATCCTCATTTTATTAGTGTTAATGGATAGAATTATTTGATTATTGCTAATATTTGTATACTGTTTTACACTTAAGGGGGTATAATCAATAAGCTAAAGACATTCTCATAGAAGGGAAAAGGGGGAAGACGGATGTCTTCATTACAAGAATTAAAAAAAGAAATGGAAAAAGTACTGGTAGGAAGGGAAAAAGAAATCGATCTTTTGATGATCGCCCTTCTTCAGGATGGACATGTGCTCCTGGAGAGTGTTCCGGGGACAGGGAAGACACTCATGGCTAAAACCTTTGCACAATCGATCAGTGGTTCTTTCAAACGAATCCAGTTCACACCGGATGTACTGCCGAGTGATGTGACGGGAATCCAATTTTTCAACCCGAAATCTCAGGAGTTTGAGCTCAGGACAGGGCCGGTGCTGACCAATGTCCTTCTTGCTGATGAGGTGAATCGTGCCACTCCAAGGACACAGGCTAGCCTGCTTGAGGTAATGGAAGAAAAGCAGTTTACCATCGATGGGGAAACCATTGTACTGGAACCGCCGTTCATTGTCATTGCCACCCAAAATCCGATTGAGTCCCAGCAGGGAACATTTCCGCTCCCGGCCGCTCAGCTGGATCGATTTTTGCTGAAGATTCCTTTCGGTTATCCGGATTTTGAGGAAGAGAGGAGCATCCTAGGGCGATTCAAGCGTCCACTTGCAAAAGACGCCACCACGGCGGTCCTGGACCTACCGACGATCCAGCGTTTGTCTGAAGACGTGAAAGAAACCCATGTGTCTGCTGATATAGAAACCTACATACTCAAAATCACAAGGGCGACACGTGAGCATGAGTCGATCGAAGTGGGGGCGAGTCCAAGGGCCAGTCTTGCCTTATTGAAGGCCTCTCAAGGATATGCCTTCATCAACGGTCGTGACTATGTGACCCCTCATGATGTCGAGCTGACGGCGCCTTATGTACTTGAACACAGGATTTCCCTCACTTTGGAAGCTTCCATGACAAAGACGACCGGGGAAGTGATGCGGCAGGTTCTTGAGCGTGTCATGGTACCGGTAGAAGCGAGGTAGGGGGGATGAGGTGGAAACGGGATATCGGGGAAGATCCATATCTGAATATGAGCACGATGCTTCTTGTCATCATGCTGGCCGGAAGCTTATTTGTACAATCGTACATCGCTTCCGGGGTACTTCTCTTATGCATCGTCTACGTGCGCGTCCACCGCTGGTTCCTTTTAAGAGCGGGCGAGGGTGTGAAGCTTGATTCGACACCTAAAAAGGTACGGATGCATGAAGGAGAGGGAGGTGAGTGGACGCTAGGCTTCCGTAACGACGGGCTCCCGGTATGGGGTGCCTCATTGAAGCTGAAATTCAAGGATATCGTAGAACCCGCCTCCAAACAGCTGCGATATGACGTATCGTCCGGAGTGGTGGAAGTCGCGATTCCGTTCTCTGCAGGAAAAGGGGAGCGGGTGGAGGTCACCATCCCTGTAATTGGGAAAAGGAGGGGACTCTGCCGGATCACCTCCATGGAGCTCCATATTCCCCATCTGTTCGGGAGCGGGAGGACTGTGCTCCAGCTGATGGATCCGATTCCTTCGACATTGATGGTGTTTCCACATGCTACTCCTGTCGTGGTGGAGGATCACCCCATATCGATGCGTTTTGGAGATGTGTTTACCCCTCATTCCCTGTACAGCGATCCATTTCAAATCGTTGGTACGAGGGGGTATGTAGCAGGGGATAGGTTTCAGGACATCCACTGGAAAGCTTCAGCGAGGACCGGGGATCTGCAGACAAAACAGTTTGCACCCTCCACGCAAAAAGAGTGGCTGATCGCCATCAACTTGTCCGACCGTTATGCGATCACGGGCCGGCTGGAGTCGATCGTAAGCCAAGCTGCCTACATGATGCAGCTGGCAGTAAAAGGGGATATCCCATTCTCCATGGTGATCAATACGAGGGGACCGGGTGCCACACCGTACTTCCACCTGCCAGCGGGATCTGGGAAACCCCATATGCAGAGGGGGCTGGAACTACTATCCACCCTGTCGACGGATGACTTCACCATGCCATTCGAGCTCGTCCTTCAGCATATGCGGAGCAGGCAGTGGGTTCCGCCCGTCATCCTTCTTGCCGGAGAGCTGAATCAGGAAATCGAGCGTGTACTGACACAGATTGCCTCAGGGGGGACACAAATCCTTGAGCTTACTACATTGAATGAACAGGGGGTGGCGTCACGGTGGAATATGAAATCCGTTCCGCGTCAACCGATTACCAAAAGCTCCTGACCATGAAGCTTTGCTTCTTTGCGGGAGTGGAAACGCTTTTTGCATTTGTGCTTTTGACCTTCTTTGCACCAAGTGATCCTCTTCTTATGGACTATCTGCCTCTGTTGCTGCTATCCTTCATTGCGTTATCTGCGTGGTCAGTCATGATTGGACGCACGGGTAAAGTTAACCCGCTTCCGCTTTACGGAATGTTCGCACTGATTCTAATGGTTGGCGTATTCTTTTTCACGGTCAATCTGGTCTTCGTGGCAGGTGCCTTCGTGTTCCTTTACTGGAGAATGAATGCCCACCTACAGGACATGGAATCCAACATTGAAATCAGCAGCGGTGCATGGGTGATCTTCCTTGCCATTGCCGCAGCGTCAATGATGACGAGTCCCATGAGGGGGATGGAGAACGGTACACCGGTCATTGTCTCGATCTTCCTGTACCTGTTGTTGACTGTCAGTGTGACGCCCATTCAGCGGATGATGACCCATGCGTCAGGGAAACGTCCTTATTATGTCCCCCTGACGCTTATGGGTGCCATTGCAGGGGTGGCAACGGTCCTTGGAATGGTGAGCTATGTCCTCATGCAAGGGATATACTGGGTGTTTTCGAAAATCTTCTGGGTATTCTCCTTCGCCGTCGATCCCATCTATAATGCCATCGAGTATTTGAGGGATGTGGCGTCTTCCCTGTTTAATCAAATGTATGGAGATGGTGGGGAAGGGTCAATCGAAAAAGGGCAGGTCGAGGCTGAAGAGCCGCTTCCGATTTCGCAGGGGATGTCACTTGATTGGCTGGTGCTGGTGTCGGGTATCATCGCTGTCGTCCTCATCATTTTGTACTTCTACATGAAAAGGAGGGGAACGTCCGCCTCCCTACGGGAAAGGAAGGGGTTCTCTGTCCAAACCTATCCTGATAAACCGGTGGAAGGCCACCTGAGCTCTGATTACGACTACAGTCAAGCGGATGACCGGATCCGTGAATCGGTGACAGAATTCGAACGCTTTGCCCACTCAAAGAATGCAGGAAGAAAAACCGATGAGGACTTGCGTGGGTGGTTCAGGAGGCTTGGCCTGCAGGATGAAGAACGATTCTTCACCATTTATGAGCAGGTAAGGTACGGCAGGGGAGGAGTCCCACCAGAAGGCGGTGATTTCTTTGTCCATAGGATGGAGATCCATACATCCTCCCTCATGAATCTGTTTGAAGAAAAAGAAGCGTAAGAACCCGGGATCCTGTATGAAGATGCAGGATCCCGAATAAGCTGGATCAGGTTCAAAATTCTTAAAAGGGGATGTTGAGCATGAAAAGGGAAGCAGAACTTGCGTTGAGGGTGAAGAGCCTCGTGCTAGAGGGAATGGAAGAGCTTGTGAAGGATGGTGGCGCTACGGATGATAAAGATTGGAAGAAAGTCGCAGAAGTCTATTCAAGATGCATTTGTGATCTGGTGACAGTCATTGCGGATGAACAGAGCGACCCCGAACGGATCTTAAAAGGGACGGTTGCCAAAGCAAAGATTGGATACAATATGATAGGAAGGAAACAAACGGAATACACAAAGTAAAATTATTGAAGTTTCTAACATAATAAGGAACATATTGACCCTGAATGTAAGAAATACTAAAAAAACAGGATTTTATAATTGTGTATCTCCTCATTGCGTGCTATTATTTTTTTTTGAACAGGTTTATAGGAAGAAAGGATTAATGTAGAAAATGCTAACCGTTTTCATCATCATTCCGACTCTTTTTATAGATCAAACCTAAAACAGATATGATTAAGGAGTCGATTCACATGGCACAAAAAACATTCACAGTAACAGCTGAGACAGGGATCCACGCTCGCCCGGCAACTCTATTGGTTCAAACGGCAAGCAAATTCGATAGCGATGTACATCTTGAATACAAAGATAAGAAAGTAAACTTGAAATCAATCATGGGTGTTATGTCTCTAGGTGTCGGTAAAGATGCAGAAATCACAATCATCACTGAAGGTAGCGATGAAGCAGAAGCGTTGAACAGCCTTGAAGAAACACTTACTAAAGAAGGTCTTGCTGAGTAATGTCCAGCCTTCTTAACGGAATTGCAGCATCCAACGGGATTGCCATTGCAAAAGCATACCGCCTGGTCGAGCCTGATCTCAGCTTCGAAAAGAAAGCGGTTGATAATGTCGAGGCAGAGGTATCCCGTTTTCAGGATGCTATTTCCACATCAAAAACCGAACTTGAAGCTATCCGTGATAAAGCACGGGAGGATCTTGGAGAAGACAAAGCCCAGATCTTTGAAGCGCACCTGCTTGTTCTTAGTGACCCAGAGCTACTGACACCGATTGAAGACAAAGTGAAATCTGAAAATGTAAACGCTGAATTTGCCCTTAAGGAAACAGCGGATATGTTCGTGACCATGTTTGAATCCATGGATAACGAATACATGAAAGAACGTGCGGCCGATATCCGTGACGTGACCAAACGTGTCCTGTCACATCTACTTGGCGTGCAAATTTCGAATCCAAGCATGGTGACAGAAGAAGTGATTGTCATCGCAGAAGATTTGACCCCTTCTGATACTGCTCAGCTGAACCGTCAATACGTCAAAGGGTTCACCACTGATATCGGTGGTCGTACTTCCCACTCAGCCATCATGGCTCGTTCCATGGAAATCCCGGCAGTGGTTGGTACGAAAACGGTTACCTCATCAGTGGAAAACGGTGATCTCATCATCGTGGATGGATTGAATGGAGAAGTACATATCAATCCGACTCCTGAAGTAGTGGCTCAGTACAAAGAAGAACATGCCCGCTATGAGGAGCAAAAAGCCGAATGGGCTAAACTCGTCAATGAACCGACTGTTTCAAAAGACGGTGAACATGTCGAGCTGGCGGCAAATATCGGTACTCCGAATGACCTTGAAGGTGTGAAAAATAATGGCGGTGAAGGTGTGGGTCTGTACAGGACCGAATTCCTTTACATGGGCCGCGATGAGCTTCCAACAGAGGAAGAGCAATTCAAAGCTTATAAAGCCGTCCTTGAAGGCATGGAAGGAAAACCTGTTGTTGTGCGTACGCTGGACATCGGCGGAGATAAAGAGCTTCCATACTTGAATCTGCCTAAAGAAATGAATCCATTCCTCGGCTATCGTGCAATCCGCCTGTGCCTTGATGAACAAGACATCTTCCGTACACAATTGCGTGCACTGCTTAAAGCAAGCACCTTCGGTAATCTCAAAATCATGTTCCCTATGATTTCAAATCTTGATGAGTTCCGTGCTGCCAAAGCCGTTCTTGAAGAGGAGAAAAAGGCCCTTCTTGAAAACGGAGTAGAAGTTTCGGATCATATCGAAGTAGGAATCATGGTCGAAATTCCTTCTACAGCGGTCATGGCTGATGTGTTCGCTAAAGAAGTGGACTTCTTCTCGATTGGAACAAATGATTTGATTCAATACACAATGGCGGCCGACCGCATGAATGAACGCGTTTCCTATCTGTACCAGCCGTATAATCCGGCGATCCTTCGCCTTGTGAAGATGGTCATCGATGCGGCTCACAAAGAAGGGAAATGGGCTGGAATGTGTGGAGAAATGGCTGGAGACGAAATCGCCGTGCCGATCCTTCTTGGACTTGGTCTGGATGAGTTCTCCATGAGTGCCACGTCAATCCTTCGTGCCCGCTCTCAGATCTCAAACCTGAGCAAAGCCGAAATGAAGGAAATGGCTGAACATGTATTGACACTTGATACGAATGATGCTGTTCAAGAAGTCGTTAAAAAAGCAACATCAATGGAATAAGGTTTCAAAACAGGGGGAAAGGGTAAAGAGAAGTATCGAACAGGTTCCCCAAGAGCCTTTTCATTCTCATTTCCCCCTTTTTATTGGATTGAAGGACGCGATTCCTTCAATCCTTTTTTATGTTTGAAAACGGATTTCTCCACTCCATCAGAATGCCGTAATGGCAGGATTCTTCATCTTCGAGATAATCTTTTATGACTCGCACAGGCATCCGTCCGCACTGGAGGAGAAAGGTGATGACTGGGTCTTTGTGTTCTCCCCTGGCTAGTTTCTCCACATATTCATCCACTGTGTAGCGGTCGCGATATGAATGAAAGGTCGGTATGCGTCCACCGCCGAGAAGGCGCTCAAGGCGCAGATGGACGACAATTTCATAGAGTGCATCCATCATCCATTTCCCGAGCTTCAAGCCTCTGTAGGCCGGGTCGATGCACAAATCAACCACATACAACGTATTCCCGTCATCCGAATGATTGGTGATATATCCTTCATCTGTGATGTCATCCCATGTATGATCCGGATCTTCCGGGGAGTAAGAGACAATCAGGCTGGTCATGCTGCCTACCACGAGGCCATCCATCTCTACACAGATGGCTCCCAGAGGGAAACGGTCAACATGCTGGTGCAGCTGATCTTTATTCCACCATAATTCCGGGGGGAATGGAGGTGGGAACGCCCGCTGTTGGATCGAGATCAAAGAGTCAAAGTCTTCTTCCCTGTAGTTTCGTATCGTCACAAGTACCGGATTGCCATGACGGAAGACATATTGCTTTTTTACATACATCCGACAGTCCCCCTCGCTTCGTTATCATTATAGTATTATACTTTATGAAAGCGCTTTTTCATAGACCTTTTATAGGTTTTTACTATGAGAGCCAATGCAAAAGGAGAGAATCCGAAAAAATATTTATTTTTTTAAAATGCGGGTTTACATTTATGATATCTGGGTAGAATTAGAGTAAGCATGAAATTGGAGATTAATTTCTCACTAACACCCCCTTTTCCTTTTTTTGAACCAGTCGAGAACTGGTTCCTTTTTTTTGCATAAATAAAGAAAGGCCTTCGCTTCTCAAAGCGTAGGCCTTTCTCTTTTCTTAAAAGGATGCAAGGAAGTTTTCCATGCGATCCAACCCTTCTTCGAGTTCTTCCATTGAACAGGCGTAAGACAACCTGAAATAGCCTTCTCCCATGACCGAGAATGCCTCTCCTGGTACGACGGCGACTTTCTCCTTCTGTACAAGCTCCAAGCAGAATGCAAAGGAATCACCGTTGAATCTTTCAGGGATCTCCACGAAATAATAGAAAGCTCCGTCAGGCTTGATCACATTCCGGAAGCCCATCCCCACGAGGCGCTCATATACATATTCACGTCTTTTGCGGTAGGCATCCTTCATGGGGATGGCATCATCTTTCCCCTTAGTCAAGGCTGCGAGGGCCGCTTTCTGGGATACGGAGGTGGCGCAGGATACATTATATTGATGCACCTTCAATAGATGCTGACTGATCGCTTTTGGGGCCATGACCATACCGATACGCCAGCCTGTCATACTATGTGACTTCGAGAGACCGTTGATGACAATGGTCTGATCACGGAGGAATTCTGCGATGGAACGATGGCTGCGATCGAAGGTGAGCTCACTGTAGATCTCATCTGCTACCACGAAAATCCCTCGCCCTCGGACCAATTCGGCAATCTCTTCCAGCTCCTCTGCTGTCAGGCTGACGCCTGTGGGATTGGACGGGTAGGGGAGGATGATGCATTTCGTTTTTGATGTGATGGCGGTCTTCAAAAGGGAAGCATCCAGCTTAAAGCCGTTTGATGTTGTATCGATATGGATCGGTTTGGCTCCAGACAGTTTAATGATGGGCTCATACCCGGGGTAAACGGGCCCAGGCAGGATGCATTCATCGCCTTCGACGAGGATCGACCTGAGCGTGACATCAATACCCTGAGAAGCCCCTGAAGTGATGATGACCTCATCTTCATCGTAGTCCAGACGATATTTTTCTTTCATGAAGTCGGAAGCGGCCTTTCTCAGCTCGACCATCCCTGCATTATGGGTATATGAAGTGAAGTTTTCATCGATTGCCCGCTTCCCGGCGTCTTTCACGTGGAGAGGGGTGGGGAAATCGGGTTGTCCGATCGTCAGGGAAATCATGCCTTCGGTGCCTGCCACCATGTTGAAGAAACGCCGGATGCCTGATAGTTGCAATTCCAATACTCTAGGATTCATTTTCTCTTCCAAACTGCACACCTGCTTTGTTTATTTTTATCTATTAGTGTATCACTAAGGATCCCCCTATTTAAAGATGAGAATGGTTTTGGTACAGTATATCAGTAACGCCCGCAAGTTTCGGATGCACGTTCCGAGGGAAAGATGAACCTATAAAGAAGGCTCAGCATGGTTTCGGTTGGCGGCCCATGTGGAGGGTAAGGAGAACGAGATGATTCGGACCAGTGTGATATTGAAAAATGGGGAAATCGTAAAAGATGCCTCCCTGTCCATGATAAAAGATCCGTATGTGAAATGGTATTGGGTGGACTTTTCGGCTCCCACTGAAAAGGAAATCCGTATACTCAAGCTTTATTTCCGGTTTCACCCGCTCGCCATAGAAGACTGCCTCGACGATTTCAGTCAGCGGCCGAAGCTGGATTTCTATGAACGATACATATTCGTATTACTGCATACCATCGATCATGAAACCCATGCAGCAAGTGAAGTGAATATGTTTGTCAATTCAAGCTTTATCGTCACATTCCATAAAGGACGGACAAAGGAACTGGACCGCATTTGGAGCCAGGTGGAAGAAGAAAGGGACGATTGGAGTCCGTTCAAGGTGATGCATGGAATTGCAGATCAGCTTGTAGATGACTATTTTCCACTTGTTTATGCCATCGAGGACCGTTTGAATATCATCGAAGACAATACCAATCAGGACTCGGACAGTGATCTGATGGACCAGCTTTTTGACATCCGCCATGAGATGTCAAAACTGAGGAGGACACTTATTCCGATGAGGGATCTACTATACCGAATCATCAATTCCGGACGTCTGAACGCCCTGAAAGAGGAAAAGCTCTACTTCAATGATGTGTATGATCATTTGATGAAGCTTGTGGAAATGCTTGAATCGTATCGTGAATTTTCATCGGATATCCGTGATAATTACCTTTCAATCAATTCCGATAAGATGAATAACATCATGATGACCCTGACCGTGATCACCACGATCTTCATGCCGCTTACGTTCATTGCCGGTTTATATGGGATGAATTTCGTCAACATGCCGGAACTTCAAAGTCCATATGGATACTTCATTGTTCTTGGGGTGATGGGTATGATTGCCATCATCATGTTCGGTCTATTCCTTAAAGTGGGTTGGCTTCGTGTCTCCTCGAAAAAACGCAACAGGAAACGGCGGTTTCTCCGATTGAAGTGAATTTCGGGGAAATCACTGGATTTTTTCCTCAAAAAGCGTTATATTATTCTAGGATAAAAGAAGAAAAATTGGGACGTACCCGAGAGGTTCTAGCACAACCCTCTATAAAAAACTAAGGAAAACGGCATCCTTAGGTGTCGTTGTTTTTTTGTTTAGGCGAAGGAAGCCGGTATTATAGAGCATGATTAGGAATCTTTTTTCTTCTTTTCGGGGCATCTGCCGTTAGAAAAGAGAGGAGAATCTAGTATGAAAAATGATAAAGCAGTCGTCGTGTTCAGCGGCGGTCAAGATAGTACAACCTGCCTGTTCTGGGCAAAAAAGAATTTCAAAGAGGTGGAGGCCGTTACATTCAACTACGGCCAGCGCCACGTAGCCGAACTTGATTGTGCAAGGGAGATTGCGCAGGAGCTTGATATCCCGCACCAGGTTCTCGACATGAGCCTCTTGAATCAACTGGCACCGAGCGCCCTGACGAGGGATGAGGACATCGTACAGAAGGATGGCGAGCTGCCATCCACATTTGTTCCAGGCCGGAATCTGATGTTTCTTTCATTCGCTGGAGTGCTTGCCAAGCAAATCGGAGCAAAGCACATCGTGACGGGCGTATGTGAAACAGACTTCAGTGGATATCCGGATTGCCGCGATGTATTCGTGAAATCCCTTAACGTAACGTTGAACCTGTCCATGGATGACGAATTTGTGATCCATACGCCGCTCATGTGGATCGACAAGGCTGAAACGTGGGAGCTTGCCGATCAGCTTGGTGCCTTCGAGTATGTACAGGAAAAGACCCTTACTTGCTATAACGGCATCAAGGGAGCAGGCTGCGGGGAATGCCCGGCATGCGAACTCCGACAAAGGGGTCTCGATCAATACCTTGAGAGAAGAGCAGGGGGTGATACCGAATGATCCAGCAAATCTACCCTGTCCCGAATCATCCGTATGAATACGAATTGAACAAAGATATGCACTTTGCTGCCGCTCACTATATTCCGGCCGAGTCTGCAGGAAGCTGCAGTGAAATGCATGGTCACACGTATTTCGCCAATATTACGATTGCCGGTGACGCCCTTGATGAAACAGGTTTCCTTGTCAACTTCCAGCAGATTAAAAAGCTGATCCATAAGCGCTTCGATCACACGGTCATCAATGATGACGAGAGGTTTCAAGGGGACCTCAAATTTCCGACGACGGAAGTCATGGCCAAGGTAATGTATGACATTATCCAGGAACACTTGGATACACTTCCCCACTCTCCGAAATGCCTTCAAGTATTTCTACGTGAAACCCCGACGAGCTACTGCATCTATCGGCCTAAGGGGGGACGGTCATGAGGAAGATCCCTGTCCTTGAAGTATTCGGTCCCACCATTCAGGGTGAAGGAATGATGATCGGCCAGAAGACGATGTTCGTCCGTACCGCCGGCTGTGATTACAGCTGTGCATGGTGTGACTCCGCCTTCACCTGGGACGGGTCAGCCAAGGATGATATCAGGTTGATGGCGGCAACAGAAGTGTGGGACAAGCTGAAGGAAATCGGAGGGGACCGCTTCTCCCATGTGACCATTTCCGGTGGGAATCCAGCGCTATTGCCTCAAATCGGTGATCTTCTGGAGATTCTGAAAGCCAATGGAATCGGCTCTGCCCTCGAAACCCAGGGCAGCCGCTGGCAAGATTGGTTCTATGATATCAATGATCTGACGATTTCACCCAAACCACCAAGCTCCACAATGGAAACGGATTATGATCGATTGGATCTCATTGTCTCCCGCCTAAAAGAGAACGGCTCCAACTTCAGCCTGAAAGTCGTGGTATTCGATGAGAAAGACCTTGAATATGCAAAGGGGATCCATAGGAGGTATGAGGGTGTACCGTTTTATATCCAGACCGGAAATCCCGAAGTATCGATGGAAGATACCCCAAGGCTTGTTTCCAATCTGCTTCTTGACTATGAACGATTGATTGATGTTGTATGTGAGCAAAAGGAGTTGAATGATGTACGGGTACTTCCTCAGCTTCACACGCTTGTGTGGGGGAATAAAAGGGGAGTTTAATACGAAAGGGCTGTCTGCTTCAATGCAGACAGCCTTTTTATTTGGAAGCATCCATGTCTTCGGTTTTCCCGGTTTCAACAAAAGTAAAGTGATCCGGATCATCGACGCCTTCTGCGTTTTTTCCTAAAGATATAAGTGGAGCGGGGCCTTGAAACGGCTGGATATGTGCACTGATATCACCATGCTTATCATCACGATTCATTCGATCACCTCCTTGATACATAGTGTGCACAGACAACTTTAATGTATGAGGTGTGAGATGGAACTAAAGTTTTTCCTGATCTGTTCGATATAAGGAAGGAGATTATCTTATTCTGAAAACAGATTGGACTGACGAGCATGATGAACGATCAACAATCAATTCTTCTCGAAAGTGGGACGAATGAACTTGAAATCATAGAATTCGAAATTGAAAAAAGAAAATTTGGTATAAATGTCATCAAGGTGAAGGAGATCATCCTCCCAACGGCCGTCATCCCGGTCCCGCATTCCCACCCTCATGTGGAAGGTCTCATCCAGCTTAGGGGAGAGGTACTGCCCCTCATCAACCTGGCCAAAGTACTAGGGAAAACCGAGGTGCCGCCACCAGAAGCAAAATATATTGTGGCAGAATTCAATCAGCAGAAAGTGGTCTTTCATGTGCATAACGTGACACAGATTCACCGGATCTCCTGGAATGATATCGAAAAGCCGACGTCCATGTACCAAGGAGGGGACCAGTCGACGATCATCGGCGTCATCAAAAGGACGGAGGATATGATCCTTCTTCTCGACTTTGAGAGCATCCTTCTTGAAATCAATCCTCAGACGGGAATCAGGGTGGAGGAAGTGAAGAAGCTCGGTCACCGTGAACGCAGCGACAAACAGATTGTTGCTGCAGAAGATTCTCCGCTATTGAGGAAGCTCCTTCATGATACATTGAGTGAAGGCGGATACGGCCATGTGGAGTTTTTCGAAAATGGAGCGGATGCACTAGCCTATCTCGAATCCCTTGCTGACCAGGGCGGGAATGTCACGGATCAGGTTCAATTGGTCATAACGGATATCGAAATGCCCCAGATGGACGGACATCACCTGACGAGGAGGATCAAAAGCGATCAAAGGCTGAAAGATTTGCCGGTGATCATCTTCTCTTCCCTCATCACGAATGATCTTAAGCATAAGGGGCATAAGGTGGGTGCGGAGGATCAAATCAGCAAGCCTGAAATATCAGAACTTATCAGAACCATTGATAAACATATTTTGTAGAAGGATACATAAAGGGGATCAGCTGCTGCTGATCCCCTTTACAAAGTATTTGCGTTAGTGCACTAAAATCTACAGGGATTAAAAGAAGCTGTCCCCCAGCTTTTTGAATACGGGCTTCTGATAACAGGTACGCCGATCTCCGCCTGAAGAATGATCTGTCATGCCCGTGTAGTGTTCAAGAGTGCTCTTGGCCTGTTGAAGTCCCATCTTGCATCGCGGGTTCCTGAGAGTGGAATCCAGGGAACCGAGATGTGGAAGTTCCTTGAAGTCTTCCTTGGTTGGCGGGATGTGGAAGGTATACTCCCCGCACGTGACCAGGACATCGGACTGCTGCTGACTGAATCGGGGATTGTTGGAAAAATGCAACCCGACCTTCTTGGCTTTTCCTTCTTTGATCATTTTCAGCAGTGCTCGTTTTTTCAGAGAGTAAAGGTACTTTGGATTGCCGGCTGTCTTTGCATGACGATTCACGGTAAAGATGGCCTGGGAGAGGGTTAATGTTGATGTGGGAGAAGGGGCTTGTCTACTTGAATGGTTCAAATGATGATCTCCTTTCAGAATTGATTTCTCACCTATTATAGCTCATTTTCCTTAGATTGGAAAGGGGGTGGTGCATATAGCCCGTCCCTTCCAAAAAGCTCCCCCGGGGTCATAAACTCCCAGGGTCAAGCATTATCTTTGAGGGTAAATATTGATGTTTTCCGTGAAATTATAAGGGGAGGACTGGATATTGTTCCCATAAGGGACGGGACCCTGTGGATAAGGATAAGGTCCATACCCTGGTCCTGGATACGGAGGGGGATAGCAAGGACCTGGCCCATAACACTGCGGCCGATTGAATAATAATGGGCTGATGGCAAGACCTGCGAGCCCACCTGCTAAAAATGGAAGACCGAAAAAAGGAAAGAAGCGTTGATCTCCTTGATATTCTCGATAATAAGGATAGCTTCTGTAAGGGGCATAGGTTTGATACATAGGAAAACCTCCTCTCTACTCCTTTCAGTGTATGTACCCAGGATGCCTTGGGAGCATGTCTGATATAGAATGGGCTCCGGATCAATGCGTTTGACAGAAGCCTTCTGATGTCTTATGTTAGTGGAAGGGAACATTCCCCAATCAGATAAAGGCTGTTTGTTGAAAAGGAGAGGGACGATGAAAAAGACAAAAGAAATGGAAGTTCTCTTTCTCCCTACCGAAAAAGGAACGATAAAGCTATACGTGTTCGGCTTTAAAGCTCCTCGATCTCTAGGCCGGGTGATTGCAACTTATCATGACGTCACGTTCGAAGTGAAGGGTTACAAAAGGAATAAAACCATAATCAAGGCTTTGGCACAGATTCATGAAGCCATCGTCAATAATCAGGATATATGATCAAGGCTGACGCGTCAGCCTTTTTTATTTTGCCTTATAGTGATTGAAAAATCTGATAGTGAATGCAAAGGGTGACGAGAGTATGGTACTATAATGAGTGAGTATTCATTCATATGTGGAGGGGGATATCAAGTTGGAGGAGAAACAGGTCGTAATCGTGACGGGTGGATCTAACGGTATGGGGAAATACATGGCTAATAAGTTTCTTGAAGAGGGAGCAGATGTCTTGGTGACCGGGAGGAACAAAGAGCGCTTGGAAGCTGTCCAAGAAGAATTCTCACAACTGAAAGGGAACGTTGAAATCTTCCAGATGGACGTGAGGGAAGAAGAACACGTAAAAGCCATGCTTGCTCATTGTCTGGGCTCTTTTGGTCAGGTGGACGTCTTGATCAATAATGCTGCAGGGAATTTCATCTGTCCGGTTGAAAAACTGTCGGCCAATGGCTGGAAGTCGGTGATCGATATCGTTCTAAATGGTACCTTCCTGTGCTCACATGCGGTCGGGAATCATTGGATCGGAGAAGGGAAGAAAGGATCCATCATCAATATCGTCGCTACCTACGCATGGGGAGCGGGGGCAGGGGTTGCCCATTCTGCTGCTGCAAAAGCTGGAGTCCTGTCATTAACGAGAACCCTGGCCGTCGAGTGGGGACATAAGTATGGCATCAGAACAAATGCCATCGCACCGGGTCCAATCGAACGAACAGGCGGAGCAGACAAGCTCTGGGAATCGGAAGAAGCAGCCAAACGGACGCTGAACAGCGTTCCTCTCAAAAGGTTGGGAACTCCTGAAGAAATTGCAGGGCTAGCCTATTTTCTTTCTTCGGAGCAGGCAGCCTATATTAATGGAGAATGTGTGACAATGGATGGGGGCCAATGGCTTAATCCCTTCCCGTTTTAAAAAGTATCAATAAAATGCAGTATGTACCCGGGGTATGGAAGCCCCGGGATATTTGACGTTATGACTGTAAAGATCCCGCTCATGCCTGATGAACCGTTCTATGAAGGATGATGTCAAAGTTGACGAGGGAAATGGATACAAATCATAATGAATACTGTGTTATAATTATGCATACATATACTGATTGTTTTGGGGGAGATAGAGATGGACTCAATGGACGTATTATCCAACAAAGAACAAATCATCCCATACTTTAAGCCGGTCTTCAGCGCTGACGGTCATCGTATCGCTGGGTATGAAGTCTGGGGGAGGCTCGTTGAGGCGGACGGGACTGCAATATGTCTCGAAGGTTTCTTTGAGGATCATGAAATCCCGGATGAATATAAAGTGGAGGTTGCCGATCATATTGCTTCCTCTGCACTCGAACGATATCTGGATGAAAAAGAGGAGGGACTCGTTTTCCTTCACCGCGATGCCCGCCTCCTGATGCTTGATCACGGCGAATCATTCCTGCAGCTCCTTCAGCAATATGAAGAGCGGGGCTTCTCCCTTGACAGGATTGTCCTTGGACTATCAGAATATGCCTATACGGGGAATTTTGAACAATTGGTTCATTTGCTCGTCTACTACAAAACCTATGGGATCAAAATCTCCATGAACAATATTGCTGAGAACGGCGGTCAGCTCGAAAAACTTTCCTTCTTCTCACCTGATATCCTCAGGGTCAACCTTTATCAGCTAAGAAATGATGCAGGTAATAAAGTGTACAAGGACATTTTATACAGCCTATCAGTCCTTGCAAGGAAAATTGGGGCATCCTTGCTATATGAAGGAATCGAGATCAATTACCAGCTTCAATTCGCCTGGCTAAGCGGTGGGCGATTCTATCAAGGGGACTACCTTCACAAGGAGTCGAGCACCTTCCTTGATCCGGATATCCTGAAGCCGAAACTGAAACAAAAGTACGGTGATTTTATCAGATACGAAACCAAGCACCTCAATGCAGGGTACGACCTTGCCGATCTTTTACATAAAGACACGGGCAGTGAGCTCCTGAGGATTAAGAAAGAAATCGGTGATTTCGACGGCATCCTCATGGAACTGGCTAACCATTTTTCCGACAAAGCCTTCCGTCTTTATATTTGCAACGAAGTAGGATTCCAAGTGAGCAGCAACGTCTTGAAGGTGTCAGGCACCTGGGCGAAGGACCCTTCCTATATCGGGAAAAACTGGAGCTGGCGTCCTTACTTTCTCGAGAATATCATCCGGATGAGGATGGATAAAAAAGGACTTCTCTCCGATATGTATTCTGATATCGATTCCGGCGAATCCATCAGGACGTTTTCCTTTCCTCTCGGTAATGAACATTATCTATTCATGGACTTATCCTACGAGTTTCTTTTTGAAGAAGACAGCCTGCTTTATTGATCCATTAGAAGAATCATCCGCTCCCGGTCGTTGACCGGGAGCTTTTTCCTTTTTAATCCCCTTGTGCTTTTCTTCATGTCCAGCTCCAGGGGCTTGAGGCTCGAGGTTATAAGCCAAGAACCCCAAAAAGGCACAGGACGCCTTTCCGGTTTTCTTGTCTTATGCTTGTCGCCTCAGGGCGAGCCCCTTCCGCTTTTCTTGTATACCCATTCTTTTTTCTGGGGAAGTTATGGGAAGATGATGAAAGGGGGGCTTTCGGTGAGTGTTTATGTTTGGGTTTTGTCTTTTTTATGTGTGGGGCTTGCTGGTTACGCTCTTTACTATACGTTCAGGGTGACGGGGCAGACGAAATCGGGGAAGGACAACGGATTTGATTCTGATGTCCAAGAATCAGTAAAGGCACATCCAATTCTGCTGAACCCGGTATTTGTGACGATTGCGATCGCCACGGTTCTGATCACGGCATTTATTGTGTACCAGATCATTCTGTATTACGGTTGATCATGGTTTTAATGATCCTGAGTTAAAACCCATCAAGAAGGCCAGGGACGCCTTTCGGTGGGTTTTATTTTTGGTGGAGTCGGAAAGGTTGGAACTCTTGTATTTTTAGATGAAGCTTTGTTGGCGGGTTGGGGGTCGAGTTCATAAGCCGTGCTGATTCAGAAGGCAAAGAACGCCTTTCCGTGTGTCTTGTCTTATGCTTGTCGCTTCAGAACGACCCGCCTTCGCTTTTCTATCATGTCCAGCTCCGGCGGGTTGAGGCTCGAGGTCATAAGCCGTGCTGATCAAAAAGGCCAAGAACGCCTTTCCGCTAAGCCCGTCTTATGCTTGTCGCCTCAGAACGACCCGCCTTCGCTTTTCTATGTTTAAATGGCGGGGGATCGGGAAAACAAGAAATAAGCAATTGTCAGACAATGGACAAAAGGTTTGTACCATACATACAAGGAGGAATGGCATATGGTGAGAAAATACTGGTTGATCCTGACGCTTGTCCTTGGGTTGAGTTTGACCGTCGGCACACAGGCCACGGCAATTGGAACGACTGTAGATCAATTGGACGGAAAACAGGCTGTCACCCTGGTGGAAGATGCGTTTGAGGTTCAACGTTCTTTAAGTGAAAAGCCGAGGGAAAAGGCTGACATAGAAGCGATGCTTTCAGATTATTTCACGGATGAACAGGTGAAGGGGTTCATGGAAGAAAACCTTTATCAAGAAGGCGATGGGTATAGTGCATTCGGATCGGATTTTGCCTCTTACTATATTCCTTTCTTTACATTTGATAAAGAAACAAAGGCTGCATTTGATGATGGGCATTGGTACATATGGGAAGTACGATCAGGAGATGAGGAAGGACCTGTTTCCACGGTTCAAGGGGAAGAGGTAGTCAAACTATCCTTTACTGATGGAAAGTGGAAGGTCTCTTCTATCTCATATGAACTTCCGTCAGGAATAAAAGGGAGTTAAAGAAAAGGAGGCTGGGACAAGAGTGTTTAAGTCATAGTAAAATCCGAACTATCTTGCCTGAGATAGTTCGGTTTTTTGATTTGTTTCATGACCAATACTTTTTACTTGTTCCTAGCGGTTGATTGGAGTGCAAGACGAAGACTCCAACGGGAAGAGTAGCTGATGTGAGACCCCGCAGGCTAGCCGAGGAGGCTCACGGGCTACCCGCGGAAAGCGTAGTCTTGCACGGAAATCATGAGCGGTATAAAGAAGCCATACTGATATTGTTCGTCATGACCTTTATTGTTTTGTCCCAATTTCTTTTTCAGTGTTTTAAGGAAAGGCCGGGGGGAGCAAAGGGATGGTCGTGTTGACATAGAATACTGTTTAGGAGAGATCCAGGGCTTGAGCCAACTCCTCCATCTGAAATCCTTTGATCACCTGTTCGTCTACCGTAACGGTTGGTGTAGAATAGCTTTTCAACACGTTCAGCATATAGGACCGGGCGTTTGGTTCTTCTTTGATGTTTACCTCTATGTAGGGGATTTGCTGTTCTTTTAAGTATAATTTCACGATTTCGCAAGGGGGGCACTCGGGTTGAGTATATAAAGTGACAGTCTTCACTCTGATCATCCTCTCTCTCGGGTAATGTGAACCCATTTTACAAGAAGCCAGGTGCCCGTGTAAATCGTGAGGTCTTAGATGGTGGATAAAATTATTTATTGAATATGGACCGGATTAGTGGTTAACTTAGAGAGACCTTTTGGACATGCGTGATAAAAACTCATTGTCTAACAGGGCGTATCATTAGATTTTGCAGGATAGAATCTGTTACAATGCAAAAGCTATGACAAAGAATTAGAACAGGAAAGGAGAGACCTGATATGTCTCAGCTTCTTGGAATTATACAAAGACTAAAGTCTCTGCAAGAACAAGGGGAACAAGGAGAAACACAACAACGATACTTTGAATACAATGGAAAAAAAATCTGTGAGGTACGATACCTTCCAAAGCAGGATACCTTTGAAATCGAAGTAATGAAAGAGAATGGGAGTACATACCCTTTCGATAATATAGACATTACGGCTATCGAGATTTTTGAGCTACTGCAAGAAGCAGTTCAAGAATAAATATGTTGGAAAGGTAACCTGACGGGTTATCTTTTTTCATATCCACACTCCGCTCTTCTTCCTTCAGCTATGATGAACGGTTTTCTTTTCCTCCGATTCCCACAATCCGGCGATCTTTCAATATGCATGGTTCGTTCGTGAAAAATAATATGTAGAAAAGGCTTACAATTTGATTCATACATTTTTCTTCCAGTATGTTAAAATGGTAAGGAATGCATTTTTAAAAAATTGAGGGGTTGTACATGATTTCTTTAAGCAGTAAAGAGTTACTTGAAACAAGTATAAAAGAGTACATCATTCCGTCAGAGAAAGTGGCACACGTCCAAGTAGGTAATTCACTTGAGCACGCACTTTTGTTGTTGACTAGGAGCGGCTATTCATCTATTCCTGTCCTGGATCCCTCCTTCCGCCTTCACGGCCTCATCAGCTCCAGGTTGATTACCGATAATATCCTTGGATTGGAGCGCTTCGAATTTGAGAACCTCGAAGAAAGGAAAGTCGAAAGTGTCATGTCGACGGATCTTTCCACTATCTCCATCGATTCAACGTTCAAGGAAGCCTTCAATCTGCTGATCGATCAGCCGTTTTTATGTGTTGTATCCAGTGAAGGCCACTTTGAGGGCATCATGACCCGCCGTGTCGTGCTGAAGGAGCTAAAAAAACATATATATCAAATGATTCATTCAGGGTGATGATTCGAAGATCGGGGTTCCCCCGGTCTTTTCTTTTGCCCAAATTCATGAGTGTATTATGTAAATGAATCAAAAATACGTTATAATATAAGAAAAACTTATGAATGTGGTGAAGAGATGGCTTTTTCTGAATTTCAGCTGCTCCAGGTTTTGGCACATGAGATGAATATGCGGAAAGCGGCCGAAAGGCTCTTTGTATCTCAGCCTGCCCTTTCTCAGAGGCTGCAGAATATGGAGAAGGACTGGGGCACCAAAATCTTTCTTCGCTCACAGAAGGGCCTCTCCCTGACACCAGCAGGCGAGTTGATTGTGAAGCTTGCAGAAGACGTTCTCCAAAAAGAAGAATCCGTTCGGGAAAAGATCCATGCCCTCGAATCGGAGGTTCATGGGACCCTTAAAATCGCATGCGCTTCAATTGTGGGACAAAACTGGCTTCCGAAAGTGCTTAAACGATTTGTGGAAACCTATCCTCATGCGAAGATTTCCCTGATCACCGGATGGAGTAGTGAAATCCTGAAGGCCATTTATGATAATGAGGTCCATATCGGTATCATCAGGGGGACGCCTGATTGGAAAGGGCAAAAGCACCATCTTTTTGAGGATCCGCTGTTCCTTGTCGACCGGGAAATACAATCCATCGAAGATGTCATGAAGACGGATCGCCCCTTCATTCAGTTCAAAAGCGATTCCAATTACTTTCAAGAGATCCAGGAATGGTGGCTGAAGCATTTTCAGACCACGCCGAAACGAACCATCGTCGTCGATCAGATCGAAACATGCAAACAGATGACACTGAACGGGATCGGATATGCCATTCTCCCGGCAATCACCTTAACGGGAATGGAACAGGACATCTTCAAAATTCCTTTAAAGGATGAGATGGGTGGTTTTATTCATCGCGACACGTGGCTGCTCGGCTATGAGTCGGCCTTCCAGCTCCGTCAGGTTGGGGCGTTTCTGGAAGTAGTGGACGATTTTCTCATTGAAAACCGGTAGGTACGGGTTGTGTTACGTTCTTTATCATGATAAAGTAATTCAAGAACTCTGAATTTACTGCTTATAATGGAGGGATTAAGATGAAAATGATGGATGCCAATGAGATTATTTCGTTCATTCAAAATAGTACCAAGTCAACACCTGTAAAGGTATATGTGAAAGGGAAACTCGAAGGGATTAACTTCGGGGAATCGTCACAAACATTCCTGAATGGTGACAGCGGGGTTGTATTCGGCGAATGGAGTGAGCTTGCCGGGGTACTTGAAGAGCACAAAGAATACATAGAAGATTATGTAGTGGAAAATGACCGCCGGAATTCAGCGATCCCACTTCTTGATATGAAAGGGATCAAAGCCCGTATCGAACCGGGAGCGTTCATCCGTGATCAAGTAGAGATCGGTGACAATGCCGTCATCATGATGGGAGCCGTGATCAATATCGGATCAGTCATCGGTGAGGGTACGATGATCGACATGAATGTTGTCCTCGGAGGACGTGCAACGGTAGGAAAGAACTGCCATATAGGGGCAGGGGCCGTTCTTGCAGGAGTGATCGAGCCGCCATCCGCGAAGCCGGTTGTCATTGAAGATGACGTCGTAATTGGGGCGAATGCCGTCGTGCTTGAAGGCGTGACCGTAGGAAAAGGCGCTGTTGTCGCTGCTGGAGCGATCGTGGTGAAAGATGTTGAACCATATACGGTGGTGGCAGGTTCACCGGCGAAGAAGCTGAAAGATATCGACGCCAAAACAAAATCTAAAACAGAAATTAAACAAGAGCTCAGACAGCTCTGATTCAAAAGAGAACGGACGATTTTTCGTCTGTTCTTTCTTGTAAGGAGGGAATATAATGTCAACTGTCGATTTCAAAATGATCAGGCGTGATCTTCATCAGATCCCGGAGCTTGGATTCCAGGAATTCAAGACTCAGAAATACCTTATGGACTACATTTCGTCCCTCCCAAGGGATCGGTATGAACTTAAGCAGTGGAAGACAGGATTGTTTGTCAAAGTCCGCGGGACCGAGCCGTCTAAGACGATCGGTTTCCGTGCGGATATCGATGGATTGCCCATCACGGAACAAACGGGACTGCCGTTCCCGTCCCGTCATGAAGGTCGTATGCACGCATGCGGACATGACTTCCACATGGCCATCGGACTCGGCATCCTGACTCATTTTGTTCATCATCCCATAAAGGACGATCTTCTCTTCATCTTCCAACCGGCTGAAGAAGGTCCTGGGGGAGCGGAACCAATGCTTCGCAGTGATGAGATGAAGGAGTGGAAACCCGATGTGATTTTTGCCCTCCATATCGCACCGGAGTATGAGGTAGGGGCCATTGCACTGAAGCCCGGTCTTCTTTTCGCCAATACGTCCGAGCTGTTCCTGACCTTCAAAGGGAAGGGGGGGCATGCCGCCTACCCCCATCAAACGAAAGACATGATCGTGGCGGCTTCGGCTTTTGTCACGCAGATGCAAGGAATCGTCTCTCGGAATGTCGATCCGCTGGACAGTGCCGTTATCACGATCGGCAAGATGGAGGCGGGAACCGTTCAAAACATCATTGCAGAGAACGCCCGTCTTGAAGGAACGATCAGGACACTCTCTGAAGCCTCCATGGTAAAGGTCAAGGCGAAGCTTGAGGCACTCATAAAGGGAATTGAGACAACCTACGATTGTTCCATTGATGTCGATTATGGAAGCATGTATCATCAGGTGTATAATGACCCGGCATGCACACAAGATTTCCTGGATTATATTGAGGAGAGCGGAAAAACCGAAGCTGTCATTTGCAAAGAGGCCATGACAGGCGAAGATTTCGGTTACATGCTGAAAGAAATTCCCGGGTTCATGTTCTGGCTTGGTGTTGGATCTCCATATGGACTTCACCATGCGAAGCTTGATCCCGATGAAAAAGCAATTGATCATGCCATTAATCTCATGACCGGCTATATAGGACAGCTATGAAAAAAGGTTCAAATGATGAAATCCTCGCGATGAAAAGTCTGGAGGGCCCCGCACTCGTTCCTGAACTTTCTGTCAGGGATGCATCCGTATCTACAACTTTCTATACGGAGCTGCTCGGCTTTCACATCGTTTATGAACGACAGGATGAAGGCTTTGTTTACTTGTCGATGGGAAAGGCATCCCTCATGCTCGAGGAAGTGAACGGTCATTGGGAGACAGGTGAGTTGGTCCCGCCATTCGGAAGGGGGATGAACCTTCAAATCACGGTGGATTCAATCGAACCGATCTTCAAAAGATTGAAAAAGGAAGGGATTCCGTTGTTCAGGGAACCGTTCGTCTCCGAATATGCTGCTGGGGATGAATGGTTCCGGCAACGGGAGTTCCTTGTGCAAGATCCCGATGGGTATCTCCTGCGATTTGCACAATCCCTCTGATAGGAATGCAAAAAAGCTGGGACAAACGTGTTCTAATCATAGTGAAACCCGAATTCATTTGCGGACAATGAATTCGGGTTTTTTATTTATTTCATGACCATTTATCGTTACTTGTTTCGATCGGTTGATTCGAGTGCAAGACGAAGGCTCTTGCGAGAAGAGTAGCACTCTGCAAGCTTTCCGATGTGACTCACGGGCGACCCAAGGAATGCGAAGTCTTGCACGGAAATCATTAAAGGGATAATCCCAACCTCTTTATGTTTGACTAGATCCTTCAGGTAGGAATCGGCACGATGGAAAATATTTCAGATGATATTAGAAAGAAGAGAAACTTTTTATCGAGTGTTACGTCTAAACCATATAGAGAGAAAGAGAGGGGGAATGGGTCATGAAGAATGTGACCAAGTCGATTGCACTGATTCTATTATGTTTTTGTTTATTCCCGTTATTTCCAACCACATCTTCCGCAGCTGAAGGAATTAAGATCACCGTGGACGAAGGAATTGATGGAAAGGTCAAGGAGGAGCGGGGATTCCCGATCACCGTTACCGTGCAGAATGGAGCCGATCATTTCAAGGGGGATATCGTCTTTGATTACGCTCAATCCTATGAAACCGGAGGGGGGAGAGTGTTGTCCATCGACCTCCCGCCCGGTGAAACCCGCACGTTTTCCTTAACCATTCCGGGGTTTGGAGATCCTTTGAGGGGTAACACGTCAAAGGAGACCATTCACTTATTCCAAGGAGATTGGAATTCCGGAAAGGAAGTGAAGTTCACCGGTGATAAGCGGCTGAATCCAAGTTTTATTTATATGGACTATGCTTCGATCGGTGTATTGAGCAAAGACGCCGATCGCTTGAAATCATTGAAAGCCAGTCAGGTCAACGGCAACAAAGTGGAAGTGTTGAATCTTTCAGAGAAAAATTTCCCGGGAGATGCCACGGGTCTTCAGATGTTCGATTTCATCGTGATCGATGGGTTTGATCTATCGGTATTTTCTAAGAAACAACTGGACGCCTTCAATCGCTGGGTGGATAAAGGAGGCACGGTACTCATTGGAAGTGACGTGAATGCCCAGAAGACCCTGGGTCCACTGGCTGATATCGCTCCCCTCAAGGTGGGCGGAGAACAGACTCTTTCAGACCTGTCTTCCCTGGAAACCCAGGAGAATCTCAAAGTGAATTTCAAAACGCTACCCGCCGTCGAAGGTGAACTGACCCAAGAGGCTGAGGCAGTGATCGGAGAGAAGGAATCACCTCTCCTTGCAAAGAAATCCGTGGGACGAGGTGAAGTCTGGCAGACATCCTTCTTATTGAGTGATTCCCGGCTGAATGACTGGGCGGGCTTCACTCCATGGATCAATGAGTTTTATTCAAAAACCAAATATAGCACCAACTTCTATAACATGGGGGGAAGAGCGCAAGGCTTCTATTATGAGATGGGCATGGTCAATGAACTGTTCCCTTCCAATCAATTCAAGGTCAGCACCCTCATCCTGGTGGTTGCAGTCTATCTGATCCTGGTGATCCCTGTCCTCTACTTCCTGCTCCGTAAGTTGGATAAACGGGAGCAGTCGTGGTGGATCATCCCTACAGTGTCTATCCTTCTGTCTCTCGGGATTTTCCTTACGGGAGCTAAAGACCGCGTGACGAAGCCGCACATGAATCAGATGAGTATCCTTGAAGCGGATGGAAAAGGTGCCGTTCAAGGGATATCAGCGTTCACATTCTTCTCCAACTCGAGTGGTGACTATACCCTCAGTGCAGGGCATAATCTCGAGCTGTATGCCAATAACAGCATGAACGCACCTGAATTCGATCAATACAAGTACGCCCTGGACGAAGTAACAAGGAATACGACGGATACGACGCTGAGAGATGTAGAGTATTGGTCCACGAGGACGGTTATGGGAGATGCCTACAAGAGTGATGCAGGTTCATTCGCCCCAGGACTCACACTGGAAGATAAGACTCTGAAAGGAAGCATAGGCAATGACTTCCCGTATGACTTCGAAGAAGTGTATCTCTGGTCCGGAACACGCACTTATTCCCTTGGAAGCGTGAAAGCGGGGCAGTCCCTCGAAGTGGATCAAAAGGTCTCTGTTGACTATCTCTCGAGCCCGGTCAGCAATAATGCCATTCCACCTTCATTTACAGGTCAGCAAGGTCTGGATGATCAGAGAAAACAATCCCTTGAACAAGTTGCCTCCTTGCTGATGGAAGATGGAACGTCGGGAAATCGGCCAGTCATCTTCGGCTATACGAAGAACGGGGTCGTGGATGTAACCATGAAGGATCGAAAGCCCAAGAAAGATAATCTTTCCCTTGTCTATCAATCCATTCCCTCCTTGGGGGATTTCAACGGACCGTTTTCACTTAAGAATGAGCAGCTTGATATAGAGGTCAAACCGATTGACGGAAAGATCATCGATAACTACTCATGGGGTGGATCCGGAGAAATGGAACTTGAGGATGGCACGTATGAAATGATCCTTAAATTGCCTGAACAAATGAAGGACTCCGACATTTCACTGAATTCATTGAGCATCAGGCAATATCCAGAAACGCCGCTTGAGTTCGCCATGATTGCACCCTCTAACGGGAAGGAAAAGAAACTGGAAGAACAATCAGCCAATACGTTCGAAGTGAAGGATCGTCTGACGGATTATTTGAATGAAGATGGGGAGATTGTCATTAAATTGGTGAAATCCACCCAGGGTGACACCTTTACCCAACTTCCGAAAATCGCACTGAAAGGAGAAGCAAAACAATGATTGAACTTATGAACCTATCAAAATCATATGGCTCCTTTCAAGCGCTGGACGGACTTACCCTGAGTATCGGAAAAGGGACAGTATTTGGTTTTGTCGGTCAGAACGGGGCAGGGAAGTCTACGACATTTTCCATTCTGGCAACCCTCCTTGCACCGACGTCGGGAAGGGCGACAGTGAATGGCTTTGATGTATGTGAAGAACCGAAGTTGGTCAGGCGTCAAATCGGATATATGCCGGATTTCTTCGGGGTTTATGATCAGTTGAAGGCAGAAGAATACCTCGACTTTTACGGTGCGAGCTACAAGATTCCGGCCGATGAGAGGGAGGCCCTCATTCCTCAGCTTCTGGAACTTGTGAATCTTACTCATAAGAAGGATTCCTATGTGGATGAACTTTCAAGGGGGATGAAGCAGAGGCTGTGCCTTGCCAGGTGCCTCATCCATGATCCTGAAGTGCTGATTCTCGATGAACCGGCTTCCGGACTGGACCCGAGGGCAAGAATCGAGATGCGTGAGATTTTAAGAGAGTTGAAGAAAATGGGCAAAACCATCCTTATTTCTTCACATATCCTTCCTGAACTTGCCGAGATGTGTGATGAAATCGGCGTCATCGATAATGGGAAGCTAGTGGCGCATGGCTCCGTCGCAGATATCCAGCAGCAATTGGAGGCGGAAAAAATCATCGAGGTGAAGGTAAGGGGGATGCTTGAAACGGCTGCCTCTTTCTTTGAAGATGATCCGAATCTATCGAGCCTTGAAATGGATGAAGAGAAGAAGACAATCAAATTCCTCTATAAAGGTTCCGAAGTGCAGCAGGCCGAGCTGCTCCGATTGGCGATATTGAATGGGGTTGCGGTCGTCAGCTTCAAGGAGACGGAAACGGATCTTGAAGATGTCTTCATGGAGATCACGAAAGGGGTGAAGCCGTCATGAAGCAACTGTTCATCAATCCGATGCTGAATAAGGAGTTCAAGCTTCGGTTCCGTTCATTCAAATCATTCATCGGGATCTTTTGCTACCTCATGGCCATCAGTATTGTTGTGATCGGTTTCATCTACTTCCAAAGCCGGATGTCCATGAACGGATACTTCCGTCCGAACGAAAGCAGGACGATGTTCATGATTCTATCGTTCCTGCAGATCATTCTGGTCCTATTCATCACGCCCGGCCTTACCGGGGGATTAATATCGGGAGAAAGGGAAAAACAGACGCTGAGCATGCTGCTCACCACTGAACAAAGTTCCACAAGCATCATCCTGAGTAAGTTGGTGTCATCGGTTTCCTATCTGCTACTGCTCATCTTGTCGAGCCTTCCGATATACAGTTTCGTGTTCTTATTCGGAGGGGTTGCACCGACGGATGTACTCATGATTTTCGGATACAGCCTTTTCCTTGTATTCGTTTTCGGGTCATTCGGGATCTTTTTCTCCACGATCCTCCGGAAAACGATTGTCTCCATGGTAACGGCGTACGGAAGCGTCTTGTTCCTCGTAGGGGGATCACTTTTCCTGTTTGCCCTCACCATGGCGCTTACAGGCGTTTCGAGTAACGGTACACCAGCGACAAACCCGATCGCTTACTTCCTGGCCATGTTCAACCCGGGCATTGTTCTCTATAGTCATTTCGAACCGAGTATGATGGATGAAATCCTTTCCATGACGGGCATCTCATTCCCATTGTGGATATCTTTTATCATCACGTACAGCATCCTGGCCATACTTGCTTTGTTCGGAAGCATCAGGAAATTACGTCCTCGGATGAAGACCCGGGCAAGGGGGTAAGCCGATGGAAGGGAAAGTGCAATTCCTTCGAAACCTGAGCCGATTAAGAAAGAAACTGCGGTATGCACAGTTCATCCAACAGTTGCAATGGACCGTGTTCGGTTTAAGTATCCCTGCACTGCTTATAACAGCGGCTGTATGGATCCGTCCCTTCCCATTCTGGAAGAGTTACTTGGCGGGTTTGTGGATCCTGCTGATTTTTGGCATGGTGATTCACCTCTACAGAAGGAGGGCGACCATTGAGCAAAGCGTAAAGATATATGATGAGGCAGAAGGTGAGAACACTATCAGCACGGCCAATGCGGAGCTTGAGGGCAATCATCCGTTGCTTCCTCTTGTCCTGCGGGATGCCCTTGATGCCATGAACAGACATGCAGAGAAGGTACAAGGCCGCCGATACTGGTCGTTCCACACCCGATTGGCGATTGCTGCCCTCCTCCTCTATGGGGGATCTGCCCTGATCCTGACCCAGGGTCACGCATCATTCGAAACGGCAGCAGAATTAAAAAAAAAGAGTGAGATCACAAAAGAATCGGATAAGCGTCTAGAACAAGAAGCAATAAAAGATTCTGTTAAGAAAAAAGAGTTGGCAAAGGAGCTTCAGGAAATCAAAAAAGAAAAGGACCCAGTGGAGCGTCAAAAAGCCATTATGAAAAAGGTAAAAGAAAACAACCTTAAAAAACAAAAGGCGGATCTTTCACTGCGTGAGTTAGAACGGTTCAAGAAGATCGCCGAACAATCGAAGGCGGACGGAGTGGCGAAAGCTCTGAAAAACTTCGACCAAAAAGCACTGAGTAAAGAAGTGAAAGCATTGAGCGATGAACAGCTTGAACAGCTCAAAAAACAACTTGGAAGTGATCCGGAAAAGACACTCTCAGACGCATTGAAGGCGGCTGAAGGGGCTGACAAGGATTCACAAGCACTCGCAAAATGGAGTGAAAATCTATCCAAGGAAGCCGCGGACCTGGCCGCGGACCTTGATGACAAAGACCTTGAAAGCATGAATCTTGCAGATACGGGTGATTCACAGCCACCACAGGAACAGAGTGGTAACCAATCCGATCCGGGATCGGATCAGGAGCCCAAAGATCCGTCTTCTGGAAGCGGCTCAAATGCTCCTGGAAATGGCAATGGGGCAGGAAACGGGAGCGGAAAAGGCAGTGGAGGAGCAAATGGAAGTGGAAATGGTAACGGAACCGGAAATGGCACAGGGAGCGGCAGTGGCTCCGGCTCTGGAAAGGGTGCAGGATTGGGTCAGGGATCAAGAGATCTTTTGACGATACCAGAACGAATGGAAGGGAAGACCAACACAGAGACTGATTCAGGCAAGCTTAACAGGGGAATGAAGGGCGAACAATTCTCTTCTGACGGCCCTGTCAAAAGGGGTTCTGTACGGTCATATGAGGAAGTGTACCAGGACTACTATTCCTCCTATCGCAAAGGTGAAGACCGACAGACGATCCCTAAAGACTTGGAATCTGTGGTGGAATCCTATTTTAGTGAAATTGATCCGGGAGAGTGAAAAGGGTGGACGCAGCAGATAAAGAACTGGCCTATAAACAAGCCATAGAAAAGATTGAACAGGTAAAGAGAGAGGTCGGCCGTTATATCGTCGGCCAGAAGGATATTATCGACACGCTTTTATTGACGATCCTGGCCGGGGGCCATGCCCTACTGGAAGGGCTTCCGGGTCTCGGGAAGACTATGCTTGTGCGCTCCTTATCCGACGTCATGGAACTCAGTTTTTCACGGGTCCAGTTCACACCGGATTTGATGCCGACGGATATTACAGGGACCATGGTGATGAGCCATGACAAGGATGAACCATTCACCTTTCATAGAGGTCCGCTCTTTCATCATTTGGTCCTTGCAGATGAAATCAACCGCTCCACACCGAAGACACAAAGTGCCCTCCTTGAAGCGATGGCCGAACAAACGGTGACGGTAGTGGGAGAGACGATGAAGCTTGAGAAGCCATTCTTCGTTCTCGCTACGCAAAATCCCATTGATCTAGAAGGTACATACCCACTACCTGAGGCTCAAATGGACCGCTTTATGTGCAAATTACTTGTTCCCCATCCTCAAAAAGCGGAGTTGAAGGAAATCGTCCGACGAACCACGGGGACAGAAGAAATCCACTTGCAATCCGTCATGGACCGGGCCGAGCTGCTGGCTATACAAAGGCTGGTAAAAGAAATCATGGTCGGCGATGAAGTATTGGACTTTGCCATTTTACTTGTGGAGTCGACACACCCTGATCGGGAATCTTCGTCAGAGCTCGTCAAGCAGTATATCGAATATGGAAGCGGGCCGCGTGGGCTTCAAAACCTCATCCTGATGGCGAAGGCACGAGCATTGGTCAGCGGGAGATATCACGTTTCCATCGGAGACATCAAGCAGACGGCCATCCCGGTGCTCAGGCATCGGATTTCATTGAACTTCGAGGCGGAGGCAATGAATGTGAAAGAAGATGAGATCCTGATGGACCTCATCAAAAGGGGAGCAGGCTCTTGAAGCCCATGTTAAGTCCGCAATTCCTATCACAACTCAAGAGGCATCGGTTAAACCCTTCACGGATCAGCACCGGTCAGCATAAAGGCGCCAGGACATCGACCCGGCACGGGAGTTCACTTGAATTCTCGGACTATCAGATGTATGAACTTGGTGACGATGTGAGGCAGATTGATTGGAACGTCTATGCAAGGACAGAAAAGGTATATGTGAAGCGATATCTGGATGAGCGGGAAGTATCTATCAGCTTATACCTGGATTGTACTGAATCAATGAGAACCGAGTCCGTAAAGTGGGAGCGGGCGACGGAGCTCACGGCATCCCTTGCTTATATGATCCTCTCCTCCGATGACCGTCTGAGCCTCCATTTGGTGGGACAACAGGCAGTTCCGTTGAAGAAGAAGGGGACGCGGGATGCGAAGGGAATCCTGCACTCCATGGGAAATGTGCAGAACGATCCAGGTGAAAGGGATAGTCGAACACCGTTCATGCGTTCCCTGAAAGGGAGGCAGCGGTCAAAGAGCTCTGTCACGATATTGATCACGGATGCGCTTGAACCTCTGTCAGAAATATACGAAGCGTTGAAGTGGCTTTCTTCCAAGAAGGAAAGGGTATATTTCATCCAACTCCTCCATGAAGACGAGATTTCCCCACCCTATACGGGTGACTGGAAGCTGAAGGACAGTGAGCGGGGTGAAGAAATTGATGTATCCTTTCAGCATTCTGTCATCGATCGCTACCTTGAAACCCTTCATTCGCACAACGAGGCAATCGAACGGGAGTGCAAGCGCTTTGGCTTTACATATAGGAACCTCATTTCTTCACAGCCGGTCAATGAAATGGTGCTGAAGGATCTGAAGATGTCCGGAATGGTGAGGTGAGGGCATGGGCATTCAATATCCATTCTATGCCCTGATGGGGCTGTTTCTGATCGCTGTTGTCCTCATGTACTTCTTCAGGAAGCGGTACGACATGAAAGTCGTATCATCGAATCTATTGTGGAATCAAGCGATGAACGAGTGGCAATCATCACCCTGGTTCCATAAACTTCAGCGGAATCTCTTGCTGTTCCTGCAGCTTCTTATTCTGACCTTGCTTATCTTTTCACTGATGAAACCCTATTTGACCAGCTTTTCAGGGACCAGGGGTCATACCGTCATCCTCATGGATACATCCACTTCCATGAAAGCGGTGGAAGGTGGAGTCACCCAGTTTGATCTTGCCAAGAAGGGAGCAGAGGGTGTAATTGAGAAAGCTGGAGGCCCCGTGACGATCCTTGGCGTGGGGAAGAATATTACGATAGTGATATCCGAAGAGGAGAATAAACGGATGTCTTTGAAAGCATTGAATGAGCTCGAAATGACAAATGATCACGAGGATATGCAGAAGGCCATTCAGATGGCACTTGCCATTGCAGGAGCCGGGGACGTTCATTTATTCAGTGATGCTGTTACAAAAAGCATGTTTAAAGACCTTCGAACGGATGCCACGGTCACGGTACACAAGATGATCGAGAATCCCGTCAATATTAGTATCAGAAGCTTTGGAATCAAGGAGAACGGGGGAAAGATGGAAGGTGTTGTAACCATTTCAAATCAAGGTGGTGAAGACCGGAAGGGGACGCTGATCATCCATGGGGGATCGACCGTCGTGCATCAGGGTGCTGTGACCATTCCCTCCGGGGAAGACGTCACCATCCCACTTTCAGATTTTCCCCTGGAAGAAACGTATTCCGCTGAGATCCGTGTGGACGATGATTTTCATGATGATAATGTCATGACGGCTCTTAATATGAGTTCATCTCCTGAAATTTATGCGATGGGAGACATCAATCCGTTCATCATCAAAGGATTTCAGGCATTGGGAATGAATGTGAATACAGTGGAAGAAGCATCCATCCTTGATGATAATGGAATCCTAATCGCCTCCTCACAGGATGCAGAACAAACCGGGTTGCCGGTCCTGATCGTCCCGGATGAAGCAGAAAAGGGAAGGAAGATAGGGGGTACGGTCTCTTCAAAGACGGATCATCCCTTGCTTCGCTATGCCGACGTTGAAAAAATCTTTGTAGAAAAAGCGATGGACCACAACATCTCCGGACTTTCAACGATTGCGGAGCAAGATCGTGTTCCCCTCCTGCAAGCCGGTGAAATCAAAGGCAAAAAAATGGTCCTGATGAATTTTCAGGTGAAGGATTCAGATTTTCCGCTATACCCAGGCTTTCCGATTTTTTTATACAATGTCTACCATTACCTGGGTGATAATCAGCAGGTGATCGGAAACTTCCTGCCGGGTGAAAGACGGACCCTCCAGACAGAGGGTACATGGGATCTCTACAGCATGAACCAGGATTACATCGGTGAGTGGAAAATGGGCACCACCTTCACTGCACCAATCGAACCGGGAATCTACCAGGCTGTTCGTGGTGAGGATGTGAAGTATTTTTCTGTAAGCATTGATGATAGAGAAAAGATGATTGGAAAAGGGGAATCGTTCACAATGAGTGGAAAGGGTGTGGAAGGAAAAAGCGCTCCTTCTTCCATCACTTCCTGGTTTCTGGCGCTTGCCGTCCTTTTCTTATTCATAGAGTGGGAGGTGTATAGACGTGGGAATCAACATTCATGAGCCATTATGGTTTTTACTGGTTCTCCCTGTTATCGCTGTCCTGTATCTGTATGTTAAGCGAGGAAGGTTCAACAAAGAGAAGCGGATGATCATGATCATCAGGTGCCTGACGTTTCTGCTGTTGATCACGGCCTTGACGGATCCTTATCTGACACTGCCCCAAAAAGGGAAGAATGTGATATTCCTTGCTGATCGTTCTGCATCAATCAACGATAGCGCTGATGACATGATGGTTGCCATCGAAGATCAGGTTACGAAGAAAAAAGAAACTGATGCCTACGGTATCGTGTCATTTGCCAAGGGTGCAGCACTTGAACAAAGTCTTTCTTCCAAGGAAAGTGAAGTCCCCGGGTTCTCTGGGGAGGTCGGAGAAGACGAAACAAATATTCAGAACGGCCTCGAGTATGCATCGAATCTATTGGGCTCATCCAATGGGGGAAGGATCGTCCTCTATAGCGATGGAATCGAAACCCTCGGAGCAGGCGAGGATATCATCCCTAAACTGAAGGACAATGGAATCGAGGTAGATTGGGTGAAGCGTCCTTCCAATGGGCAAGACGACGTAGCCGTGACATCCGTCAACTCCCCTGCTTTACAATATAAAGGGGAGGAGGCGACTGTGAGTGTCACACTCCACAGTACCACCCAGACAAGCGTCGACCTGCAGCTTGACCTTAACGGGAATAAGATTGCTAGAAAGCAGGTCAAGGTTCAAGAGGGCAACAATGAATTCGAGTTCCAACATACTGTTGACGAGACAGGAATGCTCGTTTATCGAGCAGAGATCTACTCGGATACGGATGCAAGACCGGAGAATAACCAGCTGAGTTCCATAGCGAGGGCCGAAGGGGATCCCCTCGTTCTCCTTGTCCATGATGACGGGAAGAAGAGTAGGTTGGAGGAACAGTTGAAGTCTGCGGGATTCAGGGTCGAGGCACTTCAATCCTCACAGCTTCCCGACAAACTCAGCTCCTATCTTGATTATCAAACGATTCTATTTGACAATGTCGCTGCCACGGATATACCTGAAGAGAAGATGAACCTGATGGAGCAAGCCGTGAAGGAATTCGGAAGGGGTTTTATCATGTTTGGCGGGGATGAAAGCTTTGCTCTGGGTGGTTACTTCAAGACACCGATTGAGAAGCTGTTGCCCGTAGACATGGAGGTCAAAGGGAAAAAAGAACTTCCTTCACTGGGACTGGTCCTCGTCATCGATCGCTCGGGGAGCATGGATGGACAGAAGCTTTCCCTTGCGAAGGAAGCTGCTGCGAGGACTGTTTCCCTCTTAAGGGAGAAAGACACGCTGGGGGTACTCGCATTCGATGACCGGCCGTGGGAGATCGTCCCGACCGAACCGATCAAAGACCGGAAAAAAGCGGAAGAGAAAATACGTACCATTTCACCGGGTGGGGGAACGAACATCTATCCTTCTCTTGAAGAAGCGTATGTTAGCCTGCAAGACAAGCCGCTGAAGAGGAAGCATATCATCCTCCTGACAGATGGGCAGTCGGCGGCAGGGGGCGATTATGATACACTGATCGAAGGTGGGTTATCGAAGGGGGTCACCCTTTCCACAGTGGCCATAGGTTCGGATGCAGACAGGTATCTCTTGGAGGATCTCTCACAGATGGGGAATGGCCGATTTTACGATGTGGTGGATGCATCGGTCATTCCAAGCATCCTCACCAGGGAGACCGTGATCACGACAAGGACTTATATAGAAGATCATCCTTTCTACCCCACCATTCAATCGAGCAAATGGCAAAAGCTTTTCGAGGGCGGTATGCCTCGAATGAATGCCTACATCGCCACCAGTCCTAAGGATTCTGCACAGGTGGAATTGGCGAGCGACAAGAAAGACCCTATTCTCGCCACGTGGAGGTATGGGCTGGGAACCACCTTTGCCTTCACCTCTGACACAAAGGGGCAGTGGGCGGGCGATTTTGCATCATGGAAAGGCTGGCCGGAGTTCATCAACCAATTGGTTACACGTTCGTTCCCCAGTATCCAATCTAGTCCCTATTCCATCGAGTTGGACGGAAGTGGTGAGAAGACAAAGCTCCTTCTCACTTCGCCTGATAGCGGGACCATGCCTTTGTCCGTCTCTGTGTTGGCTGAGGATGGGAAGCAGGTAGAAGCCACCTCAAGGATCCTTTCACCGGGCGTTCACGAAGTGGAATTCAATGAGAGGCTATCGCCAGGGGTATACAGCATGAGCATCGGAGATCAAGCCCTGAATCAGGCGTATGAAACCGGCTTTGCCGTCCCGTATTCAGAGGAGTATTCTTATCAGGGGGGATCGGCCAGGACAGTGGAAGCCATTGTAAAGGAGACCGGAGGAAAGACGTACGATTCGGGAATAGACGCGTTCAGATCTATGAACGATCGACCGTATAATGAACAGTCCATTCGGACATTCCTTATTCTCGTAGCATTCCTGCTCTTCTTTGCGGAGGTCGCTCTTAGACGATTTGGTTTGCCTATTGCCTTAGCCACATTCGGAGAAAAATTTGGGAGGAAGGTTCAGAAGAATAATGGACCGGAAGCAACGAGAAGAAGGCCTGCAAAAGACTTGGATGATACACATTTAAGACGCGAGGAATCCGTGCCTGTCATGCAGGATGAACCGGAGCCTTCAGCCAAACCGAAACTGAAACCGAAACCGCAAGTCCATCATGATCCTGACAGGATGAAAAGGCTGCTCGATGCCAAAAACCGAAGGAATAAATGATGATCAAAAAAAGCGAAGGGAAATGATCCCTTCGCTTTTTGCTTACTGTTCTTTTTTCTCGATGAAGACCTGATGAGGGAATGGGATGTCGATGCCGTGGCGATCGAAGGCTTCTTTGATCCCTTTGCGTATTTTTCTTTCGACTCCCCATTGCTCCATATTCTTCGTTTTGCAGAGGACCCTCAGGACAACATCCGAGTCACCGAGGTTCTGGACGCCGACCACATTCGGACCTTCAACGATATTTTCGTCTTCTGCCGCCAGTCTGTCGCACACTTCCTGCATGATCACGATGGCTTCATCAATATTGTCATCATAGGAGATGCCGATATCGACAAGGGCACGCATATTGCCGCGCGAGTGATTGCTGACGCTTGATATTTCACGATTCGGTACATAATTGAGGGTACCATCGAATCCCCTTATATGGGTTGTCCTCAACCCGACTTCTTCCACGATCCCATCGAACCCGCCAGTTGTCACATAGTCACCGACATCGACCTGTTTCTCCAATAGAATAAAGAATCCAGTCACGATATCGCTCACGAGGCCCTGTGCACCGAATCCGACGGCTAAACCGACAATTCCAGCCCCAGCGAGGATCGCGGTCACTTGAATGCCGAAGATCTGAAGGATGGTAACGAAAAAGATAAAAATAAGAACATAACCGATGATATTCTTCGTGAGACTCTGGAGGGTCTGGGCCCGTCCGGTCGACACATCATTCCTTTTACTGTAGCGATCAAAGGCGCGCGTGATGATTTTATTGGCAGCCCCTTTGATTACAAGGAAAGCGATCCAGATGGCGATGATTTGGATGGCTCCGATGCCGATCTTCATAAGAAGTGTATTCCAATCGAAGTCCATGATTTTTCCTACTGCACTGTTTCCTAGTATGTAATTCAAGCAAAAACATCCTTTCTGTGTAAATGGTGAACTTTTATAGTATACACAATGGGGTCCGGGTTATGTCAAAGGGTGATTTGCCATAAACCCCTTTCTATATTCCCTATTCCGTTTGACGGTAAACGGTTCGAGGGGAGGGATCCCTTTTGTGAAGACAAATAAGGAATAGGAACAGATCAAAACGCAAGGTCGTGAAAAGGGAAGAACGGCATATCATTCCCTCCGTCATCCGACCGATTCCTTTCCAGACAGAAAAGATTATAATGAGGTTGCTCCACAAAAGAAGGACAATTTCAAAAAAACAAAAAAATGTGAAAAAAGGGTAGATAAATATTTCGAAACTCGATATATTTAGTAATGCACTGTTTTTTACTGAAGGGAGAGAATACATGGATACGTTTAAGAAATTAAAAGATTTTTACTGGCCGTACAAGTCGCAATTCCTCATCTCGATGATTTTCCTCATCTTTGTCACGGGTATCACCGTCGTGTACCCGATCATCCTTCAAATCACCATCGATGATGTTATTCTAAAAGGCGACTATCAGTGGATTCCTTACCTTGCCTTCGGTTTTATCGGAATCATGGCACTGAAGGGGATCGGCACGTTCATTCAGCAGTACTTCGGAGATCTGTTCGGGATTACTTCGGTATATCGCCTTCGCAATGAGCTGTACCAAAAGCTGCAATTCCTTCCTTTCAGCTACTATGATAATGCGAAGACTGGTGACCTCATGTCGAGGTTGACTGCCGATGTAGAAGCATTCAGGTTTTTCCTTTCATTCGGCTTTTCGGAACTACTCCGTTTTTTCCTATTGGTGTCCGTCAGTTTTTGTGTGATGTTCTACTATTCTCCTTCCCTGACATTCGTCACGTTGGCGACCCTCCCATTCCTGGCGGTTTCGGTATTTAAGTTCGATAAGGCCGTCCATCCTGCTTTCAGGGGGATCAGGAAATCATTCGGGAAATTAAACACGAATGTCCAGGAAAATATCAGCGGGATCAATACGGTCAAATCCCTTTCAAGGGAAGAATTCCAGAACGGTAAGTTCAATCGTTCAAACGGGGACTACAAGGATAAATATCTCTTCACCTCTGATATCTGGGCGAAATATTTCCCACTGATGGAGTTTCTGGGCAATGTGAGTGTCATCCTGCTTCTCGGTTATGGAGGATACCTCGTGATGAATGGGAACCTTGCCCCTGGTGAACTGGTTGCCTTCTACAGCCTGGTCTGGTATATCATCTGGCCGATCATGAATCTAGGATTCACCATCAATCAGTTCTCTCAATCGAAAGCTTCTGGAGAGAGGCTACTTGAGATCCTTGAGGTCGATGAGAAAATCAAGGACGGTGTACATGCGGTTGAAGCAACACGCATGAAAGGGGAAGTAAGATTCGAAGATGTTTCCTTCCATTATAATGACCTCGATGAAGATGCCGCCCTGGAGTCCATTACATTCAACGCACCACCCGGTAGGATCGTAGGACTGATCGGCGGGACCGGTTCAGGTAAATCAAGCGTCATTCAGCTTTTGACACGATTTTACGAGCCTCAGGAAGGGAGGATCACCATAGATGGGATGGATATCCGTGACTATTCCATCAAGTCCCTTCGTCAGAACATCGGCGTCGTGCTCCAAGAATCGTTCCTGTTTTCTTCCACCATCAGGTCGAATATCGCGTATGGGCGTCCTGAAGCGTCTCAGGAAGACGTAGAGAAGGCCGCAAAGCTTGCTCAGGCCCATGACTTCATCATGACTCTTCCCGATGGATATGAGACAAAGCTAGGGGAGAGGGGGCTCGGTCTGTCTGGGGGTCAGAAACAGCGGATCGCCATTGCGAGGGCCATCTGCCTCGACCCTTCTATCCTTGTTCTTGACGATGCCACATCGGCGGTGGACATGGAAACGGAATTCCGTATTCAAAAAGCACTGAAGAACGTCATGTCCGACCGGACGACATTCATCATTGCCCATAGGATTTCTTCACTGAAGCACGCTGATGAAATCCTGGTTCTTGAAAATGGGAGAGTGGCGGAGCGGGGTAGACATGAGGACCTCCTTGCCAACAACGGTCCTTATCAGCGCATCTATGATATTCAATACAAAGACCAAAAGAAAATTCTGCAGGCTGGGAGGTGATGAGTGTATGACAAAGATGAAAAATGACAAAAAAGTGATGGACCGGTTCCACTACTCAACCGATCAAGTAATCGACAAACCATTCAACTGGGGACAGCTTTCGCGGCTACTGACGTATCTGAAACCGTATTCCAAGAAGCTGTTGCCTTTGTCCATCCTGACGGTCCTGATCACAACGGCCGTCAGATTGATCATTCCGATTCTGATCGGGGTGTATACGCTGGATAAAGCCATCCGCCAGAAGGATGGGAATCTGTTGATGACCTTGATCGGTGTGATAGCCGGACTCTATGTGCTCAGTTACTTCGCCAACATCCTCAGGATACGATGGATGAATCAGTTGGGCCAAGGCGTGATCTATGACCTGCGCAAGCATCTGTTCAGTCACGTGCAAAGCCTGTCTCACCGATTCTTCGACCAGCGCTCAGCCGGCTCGATCCTTGTCAGGATCATGAACGACATCAACTCGCTTCAAGAATTATTTACAAACGGGGTCATCAATCTATTGATGGATATCATCCTACTTGCAGGGATCATCGTCCTCCTGTTCACTCTAAGCCCAGAGCTCACCCTTGCCGTCATGGTCATCCTTCCAATCATGTTCTTCATTTCCACCACGTTGAGGAAGAACATCCGAAAATCATGGCAGCTGGTGCGGCTCAAACAAGCAAAGCTCAATTCCCACTTGAATGAGAGCATCCAAGGGGTCAGGGTGACACAAGCCTTCACCCAGGAGCGTGAAAACATGGCGTTCTTCGATGGAATCAATACGGAGAACTTCGAGAGCTGGAGAACGGCCACCAAAAAGAATGCCATCTTCAGACCACTGGTTGAAATGACCAACGCCGTTGGTACGGCCGTTTTGATCTGGTATGGTGCCCATCTGATACAGTCTGGTTCTTTGCAACTGGGAGAATTCGTTTCCTTCGCTTTTTACCTAGGCATGTTCTGGGAGCCGATTTCGCGTCTCGGGCAGGTGTATAATCAACTGTTGATCGGGATGGCTTCATCAGAGAGGATCTTTGAATTCCTTGATGAAAAGCCGATTGTTCATGAGAAGGACGAGGCCATTTCCATGAAAGAAATCGCTGGTCATATCCAGTTCAACGATGTGGAGTTTTCTTATGATGATAAGCGAAAGGCCCTTCAAGGCATCAATCTCGAGATGAAGGCCGGTCAGACCGTAGCCCTTGTGGGACATACGGGATCAGGAAAAACGACGATCGCCAATTTGATCAGTCGTTTCTATGATCCGACGGCGGGAGCGGTCACAATCGATGGGAATGACTTAAGGGATGTATCGGTGGCGAGCCTGCGTAACCAGATCTCCATCGTTCTACAAGATACGTTCATATTCTCGGGAACGATCATGGATAATATCCGGTTCGGACGTCCCGATGCGACAGATGAAGAAGTTCGACTCGCTGCGGAAGCGATCGGAGCGGACAATTTCATCGGGAAACTCGCCAATGGCTATGAGACCGAAGTTGAAGAACGTGGAAACGTTCTATCTGTGGGGGAAAGGCAGCTTCTTTCTTTCGCGAGAGCCCTGCTTGCCAATCCCCGCATCATCATTTTGGATGAGGCAACGGCGTCCATCGATACGGAAACCGAGGTGAAAATCCAATCGGCCTTGAAAAAATTATTGAACGGCCGTACAGCCATCATCATCGCCCACAGGCTTTCTACTATCAGGGACTCTGATAATATCTTCGTTCTTGATAACGGAAGAATAAAAGAAAGTGGGAACCATGATCAGCTGATGGAACAGAGAGGGGATTATTACGACCTCGTAGAATCACAGTTCCGAATGATCGAAGCGATATAAAAGAAACATCCCTGGCCGGTCTGGCAGGGATGTTTTTTTTTACCTATGAGAGGGAAATGGTACCATAACATCGAATACAGTTAGTTTGTGAAGTTTGTCACAAAATAGTCATGTTCACTAATTCACATACTCTTGGTTTGTTTTATAATAAGGGTATAACGTACGAGGGGGAATCAGTTTTGGATAGCGTCATGATCAGTAGATTGCTTACATCGAGTACATTGATCTTCCACATCATTTTTGCAACGATCGGGGTAGGGATGCCCATAATGATCGCCATCGCAGAGTTTATAGGGATAAAGAAGAACGATAATCACTATCTCCTTCTGGCCCGAAGATGGGCAAGGGGGTTCACCATTACTGTTGCTGTGGGGGTCGTTACAGGAACGGCCATCGGTCTGCAGCTTTCATTGCTATGGCCGTCATTTATGAAAGTGGCAGGTCAAATCATTGCCCTACCGCTTTTCATGGAAACGTTCGCCTTCTTCTTTGAAGCTATATTTCTTGGAATTTTCCTTTATACGTGGGACCGGTTCAAAGGAAAGTGGACCCATTGGTTCCTCAATCTGCCCATTATGATCGGTTCTTCGGCTTCGGCCTTATTCATTACGACCGTCAATGCGTTCATGAATACGCCTCAAGGGTTCGAGCTCAAGGACGGCAAAGCAATTGAAATCGACCCGATTGCAGCCATGCTGAATCCTGCTACCCCTACCAAGGTCTTTCATGTGCTTACGACGTCTTATATGACTATGGCCTTTATCCTTGCAGCCATCGCCGCCTATTCCATCCTTATGAAAAAAGGGGGGGACTATCATAAAAAGGCACTTCGGATGACTATGACAGCGGCATTGGTCTTTTCACTTGGAGCAGCTCTTGCAGGTGATCTTTCCGCAAAATTCCTTGCGGAGTATCAGCCGGAGAAGCTTGCAGCAGGTGAATGGCATTTTGAAACAGAGAAAAATGCAGATCTCATTGTCTTTGGCACGATCGATGAAAATAATGAAATCTCCAATGAGATCCGACTGCCAGGATTCTTGAGCTTTCTTGCAGGCAGTTCATTCGATACGGAAGTCATCGGCCTGAACGATTTTCCCGAAGATGAACGACCACCCCTCTGGATACACTATATGTTCGATGGGATGGTGTCGATTGGGATGTTCAGTATTTTCATCAGCTTCCTATTCGTCCTCCTGTGGAAATGGAAGAAGGGGAATGAATTCAATAAGCCCCTCCTTTGGGGAATCGTTGCGAGTGGGCCACTTGCCATGCTGGCCATTGAATTCGGCTGGATCTACGCAGAAGTCGGAAGACAGCCTTGGATCCTCAGGGGATATATGAAGATTGCCGAGGCAGCCACCCATGCAGATGGCGTCGCTTGGATTTTCGCCATGTTCCTCGCCCTTTACTTGATGCTCGGCATCTTGTGTGTGGTGGTACTCATCAGGATGTTCAAAAACAAACCTGCAGAAGCGGAACTTGAGAAAAGGTTCCCAGCCGACCGGAAGGAGGAATAGGATATGAGTTTGGAAGTGATCGGGATTTCCGTCCTGTGGATCTTTTTGTATGGATATCTCATTGTAGCATCAATCGATTTCGGTGCCGGTTTCTTTGCCTTCTATGCCCGGATGAAAGGGAAGGAACACACGATGAATGCGCTCATCAGCAGATATCTGTCACCCGTATGGGAGGTGACCAACGTATTTTTCGTGTTTTTCTTCGTCGGTCTGGTCGGATTCTTTCCGGATACCGCTTATTATTACGGGACGGCCCTCCTCATCCCGGGAAGCGTGGCCATCATCCTCCTCGCAATACGCGGAAGCTTTTACGCATTCAGTAACTACGGATCGAAGGAAAATATAGGTTACTTGTTCATTTACGGGGCCACGGGGTTGTTGATACCGGCGTCTTTATCCACGGCGCTCACCATATCCGAAGGTGGCTTCCTAAAGGAAACCGATGACGGCGTGACATTCCTGGCCGGAAAGCTTCTGACCAGTCCCTACTCATGGAGTGTCGTATTTATGTCAATCGTTTCAGTCCTATTCATTTCAGCGGCATTTTTGACTTACTATGCCAATAGGGCAGGGGATATGGCTTCCAGGGAGATTTTGAGGAAATTTGCCCTTTTCTGGAGCCCACCTACGATCATTGCGAGCCTATGGGTTTTCTGGTCATTGAAGAATCACAACGAAGAGCATTTTATGAATGCGATGGGTATTTGGTGGATGTTCGGCCTATCCCTATTATTCTTTGCTCTCGCCACATGGCTTATCTATCGCCGCAAACAATTCGGCCTAGCATTCATTTCGGTCATGCTTCAATTCTTTTTCGCTTTCTTCGGGTACGGTGCCTCCCATTTGCCGTATATCCTGAAGCCTTTTATCACCATCGGTTCAAGTGTAACGAACGAAGTGATGGGGACGGCCCTCATCATCGTATTCATTGCCGGCTTGCTGTTGCTGATCCCATCCCTGTATCTGTTGATGCGCCTGTTTTTATTCGACGCAGATTATGTGAAAGGGAAAAAATAAGCCCCGGGCGGTAGATCAAACATATTCACCTGGTTTTTATGCTAAAATAAGGATAGCAAAATAGGGGGTATGGGAGATGAAAAAAGAGTTTGTTGTCATCGGTTTGGGTCGTTTCGGAGGGAGCATCGTACGCTCCCTCGCCGAGCAGGGGATGGAGGTGATGGCCATCGATATGGATGAGGATAAGGTGAATGAATTTTCCACCACCGCTTCACACGCTGTCGTGGCGGATTCCACCGACGAGTCGGTGCTCAAGAGCCTCGGGATCCGCAACTTCGATCACGTGATTGTTGCCATCGGGGATAATATACAGTCAAGCATACTCACCACCATCATGCTGAAGGAGATCGGTGTGAAGAAGATCACCGTCAAGGCTCAGAATGATTACCATGAAAAGGTCCTGAGGAAGATCGGTGCCAATCAGGTGGTTCACCCTGAGAGGGATATGGGTAGAAGGATCGCCCATAATATCGTTTCGAATAATGTACTGGATTACCTTGAACTGTCGGACGAACATTCCATCGTCGAGCTTGTTGCCAATGAGAAGCTCAGCGGGAACAGCTTGATCGACCTCGATATCCGCGCAAAATACGGGATCAATATCGTGGCAATCAAAAGGGACCGGGATATCATCGTGTCTCCCCAGGCCGAAGAAGAGATACAGGAAGGGGATATTCTCATCGTGATCGGAGCGGACACCGATATCAACCGCTTTGAAAAAAAGATCCTGTGGACATAAAGCGTATAGTAAAAGGATGGCCGACTGCTTACGCGGGCCATCCTTCTTTTGATAGGGGACTTGAGCATATAAAAAGTGACTATGTAATGACGAACACAATCAGTGTAGTTGATACCACTCATGAAACAAATGAAAAATCCGGACTACTTTTCCCCATCTGAGGGGGAAAGTAGTCCGGATTTTATTATGACTTAAGCACGTGTGTCTCAGGCTCTATTATAATGGATCAGACTTCCATGATGATCGGAAGGATCATTGGACGACGTTTGGTTTTTTCGTATAAGAATGGAGCCAGTGTGTCTGTGATTTCATTCTTGATTTCAGACCATTGAGTAGTCCTTCTTTCAAGCACCTTGTTCAGGTGTTTGGAGATCAAGGTTTGCGCTTCGTTGATCAAGTCCCCGGATTCACGCATATAAACAAATCCGCGAGAAATCAGATCCGGACCGGAAGCAATCTTGAAGTCCTTCATATTGATGCTGACCACGACGATGACTAGCCCTTCTTCTGAAAGGATACGGCGATCACGGAGGACGATGTTTCCGATGTCACCGATTCCACTGCCGTCGATGTAGACATTCCCTGAAGGAATCTTCCCAGCCACCTGAGCAGAGTCGCTGCTGAGGGCAAGTACATCACCATTATCCATGATGAAGCAGTTATCAGGGTCTACTCCACAGTCGACGCCAAGCTGAGCGTGCATCTTCTGCATGCGATATTCACCGTGAATAGGCATGAAGAATGTAGGGTTCATCAGACGAAGCATAAGCTTCATTTCTTGTTGTCCACCGTGTCCGGATGTATGGATATTGCTGAGTGGTCCGTGGACCACTTCTGCTCCTGCACGGTATAGAAGGTTGATCGTACGGTTTACACTGATCGTGTTCCCAGGGATCGGTGAAGATGAGAAGACGACAGTGTCACCCGGTTGAATCTGGATCTGACGATGTGTACCGTTTGCGATACGGGATAGGGCAGCCATCGGTTCCCCTTGAGAACCTGTACAAAGGATGGCCACTTCATTCGCAGGCAACCGGTTGATTTGATTATGTTCGATGAAGGTTTCCTTCGGCGCATTGATGTATCCAAGTTCCTGGCCGATAGTGATGGCCGCCTCCATGCTTCGGCCGAACACAGCTACTTTACGGTTGTGGTAGACTGCCGCTTCGACAACCTGCTGCAGGCGGTGGATGTTGGATGCGAATGTAGCGAAAATAACGCGGCCGTCCACTTTCCTGAAGATATCGTCAATGCTTTCGCCAACTTTGCGTTCGCTCATTGTAAAGTTTGGTACCTCAGCATTCGTACTGTCGGAAAGCAGGCACAGGACGCCTTCTTTTCCGATTTCTGCCATTTTGGTCAGGTTCGCAGGTTCTCCTACAGGAGTGAAATCAAACTTGAAGTCACCTGTGTGCACGACATTGCCCGGAGGCGTCTTGACCACGATCCCGTAAGAATCCGGGATGCTGTGGGTGGTTCGGAAGAACGTGACGGACGTTTTCCGGAACTTGATCACATCATCTTCCTGGATGATGTTGAGCTTGGCATTGCGTAGAAGTCCGTGCTCTTCAAGTTTGTTCTTGATCAATCCCATGGCAAGCTTTCCGCTATAGATCGGAATGTTCAGCTCGCGAAGGAGATACGGAATCCCCCCGATGTGATCTTCGTGACCGTGAGTGATGAAAAGTCCCTTGATTTTATCTACGTTTTTAACGAGATACGTATAGTCAGGGATCACATAGTCGATGCCGAGGAGTTCGTCCTCAGGGAATTTGACCCCTGCATCGATTAGGATGATTTCATCCTGGAACTGTACAGCGTATGTGTTTTTACCGATTTCACCTAGACCACCGAGGGCAAATACTGCAGTCTGGTCATTCTTGACAAATTTCATCCGATTATTGCTCCAGCTCGAATGATTCTTGGTTTTTCTCGTGTTCTAGAAAAGCGCCCTCGAGCTTTTGCACGAATTCGATGTTGTACGGTTTGTCTTTCAGCTTGAGGCGTACCTCACGCTCTGAATCTGCTTCGATGTAAAGAGAGTCAGTGCATTCGCGAACAGGCACTTCTTCTTTACTCTTTTGATAAAATACTTTGTAAATCATGTGTTTTCTCTCTCCTTATCCGTTTTCAAAACTTTAACTTTCCTCTATGATAAAAAAGTTATCAACATAATGTGTGGGTTGTTACCATACGGTTTACCCATAAATAGATCATTTCATTCCGATGGGCGACAACGGCCCGGGATCTCTATCATGAATATGTATAGTATGAATTATAAAGGATTCTTCCTATTAAATAAAGTTTTATCAAGATTCCATGCACATAAAGAGCAGGAACGGATCCATTCTTGGAGAAAAGACTCCCAAAACGGCATCAGTCCCTGCTTATGAAAAGTGACAGTATGACATGCATGTAGATGGACTCCTTCATTTAAGCGATCGTCTTCTTTTTAAGCAACTCTTTCCACTGTTTCATAAGCTTTTTGCGCAGCTTCTTGAACATGGATGATCACTCCTTACTTATATTTTACCGAGAAAAAGGCTTGAAGTAAAGATGCCTTCCTTTTATTGTACGGAATTTATCGAATCTCTTACATGGTTAAATATAGTAAATGAAGCGGTTGCGGCATCCATTGACAATTTAGCAGTGAAAGCGTACCTTTATCAACGTCTTACCATTTTGTTATTCCATTACTAGAAAGAGGAGAGTCATAATGTCGAAGATCGTTTTTTTTGATATAGACGGAACACTGCTCGACCACGATAAAGAACTCCCGTCCTCCACGAAGCAGGCCATCAGCCGCCTCAAGGAAAATGGCACGTATGTAGCCATCGCCACGGGGCGTGCGCCGTTCATGTATGAACCCTTGAGGGAAGAACTTGGGATCGATTCATATGTTTCCTTCAACGGACAGTATGTTGTATTCGAGAACAACGTCATCTATACGAATCCACTTGATACCGGCCGTCTTGAAGCCTTGTTGGAAGACTCGGAAGCCAAAGGGCATCCCGTCGTCCATCTTGATCATGAAACGATGAAGGCCAATCATGAAGATGATGAATATATCAATAAGAGCATGGCAAGCCTCAAGTTCACTCATCCTGAATGCCAGCCCGAGTTCTATAAGGGAAGAGACATCTATCAATCACTTCTATTCTGTGATGAAGAAGAAGAGACGTTTTACCGCGAAAACTACCCGGAATTCTCTTTTATCAGATGGCATGAACATTCCATGGACATTCTGCCTGACGGAGGATCAAAAGCAGAAGGGATCAAACGGATGATCGACAAGCTCGGATTCCGGATGGAGGATGTATATGCCTTCGGTGACGGGTTGAACGATATTGAAATGATCAAGGGCGTCGGAACAGGTGTTGCCATGGGGAATGCCGTGGAAGAGCTGAAGCGGCATGCCGACCTCGTGACGGCGGATGTAGCAGATGACGGCATCTCTAAAGCGCTTAGTAAACTGGGCCTGATATAACTAACAGAAAAGGACTCCCCTGAACAACGGGGAGTCCTTTTTCACGATTATCATCGTTCAATGGGGATAGCGTCCGGAATCGGTTCGAACGGATGTTCATGATCGATATGGTCATAGAACATCACCCCGTTCAGGTGATCGATTTCATGCTGGAATACGATGGCTGCCAGGCCTTTCAGACGGATTTTGACTTCGTTTCCGTCTACGTCCCACCCTTTTACCGTCACGCGGGCATACCTTGGAACGAATCCCGGTACGTTCCGGTCAACAGACAAGCATCCTTCACCTGACGTAAGAAAAGCTTTTTCAATGGAATGACTGATGATTTTCGGATTGAAGAGCGCATAGCTGTACAGGCGTTCACCGTCCCTCACGTTAACGGCGATCATCCGTTTAAGGACATTGATCTGTGGAGCAGCAAGGCCGATGCCCGGCCTTAATCCGTACTGTGCGGAAAGCTCGGGATCCTGACTGTTTTTAACATACTCAAGAAGGCTTGAGAGGATCTCTTTATCCTCCTTTGAAGGCGGCAATGTCACTTCCTGTGCCACTGATGTGAGGGAAGGATGGCCTTCACGGATGATATCTTTCATTGTAATCATAATGGTTTTATTCCTCCTCGAAATGCAACGGTCTTTCTGGAAAGGTTTCCGTTGATACATGAAAATATGATGCGCGGAATGCGTGCAATAGAATTATTTTAACACTTCACACACAAAAAGTTAACGAATCTAGCAGGAGTCATGAATACCGGTGCAGCGCGAGGCATAGTAATAGAGTACCGGGTTTCCTGTGAGTAGACATATTCCGACAGGGGTAACTCCCTATTGTCAAAATCTGCAGACATCGATATAGTAGAAGATGGAAAAAATGTTAGGGGGATCTGATCGTGTCGAAATTTCGTTTTGCAATCGTTACAGGTGCAGTCGCACTTTTATTGATGGGATGTTCAGCGACATCATCACCGGAAGAAAGCCTTCAGGATGTCATGGAAGAAACCGTTTCCAAGGAAAAACCGTACGCTGAAGCCCAAAAGCCGCTGCAGGAGCTGGAAAAGAAAGAGCAAAACCTGTATGAGAGCATCATGGGACTTGGAATGAAGGAAATGGACAAGATCCAGGAGCTTTCAGACGAAGCTTTGAAGAATGTCGATAAGAGGAAAGAGTATATCCAAAAAGAGCAAACGTCCATGGACGAGGCTAAAGAGACGTTCGCAGATGCATCCAAATACATAGAAAAACTAGACAACGCAGATCTTAAAAAACAGGCCCAGTCACTGGAGAAAACGATGAAGGCACGCTATGAGCTCCACGGCAAGCTGACGAAATCCTACTTGAACGTCCTTGACGGGGATAAGGAACTGTATGAAATGCTAAAAAAAGAAGACCTCACCATGGAACAACTGGAAAAGCAGGTCACATCGATCAACAAGGAGTATGAAAAAGTCTCCAAATTGAATGATGAGTACAATGACAAGACGAATGAATACAATGAAGCAAAAAAAGATCTATATTCCAATGAGGCATTCGAAGAGAAAAAGGATTGATTGATGGAAGACGGCACCCAATGCCGTCTTTTTTATTTGCTTCAGAGTTACTCTATAACAGAACTCCAAAATCGAAACTATTATATATAACAGGTGGTCAGACCTCAGTGATACAGATGGCTTCAGACGTTAATCTCGAAGTTGTCTGAATATAAATGAGAACTTATAAAATATAGCACTTTGTCGTTGACGTACCGAAAATAGGTATTGTAAACTAATAGAGGTGATTTAATATTGTATTAGTCAGCATCCAGTGTTGAGTAGTACAGATCAACCCGATTTTAAAATTGGGTTTTCTTTCTGAGTATTTGTGGAAAACTAGTAACAGTGTGTCCACGGATATGTGGTAAGTCATACTTGATTTGGGTAATCTAAACTTTGTATGTAAAAAACCAAAATAAATGCATGTAGAAAGGATAGGTGACTTCGATGGCTTCTAAATCAAAGAAGGCACAATTCGACGCAGTGAAAACGCTCGAAGAAGTTGAAAGCAAGTTTGAAATGCTCCAAATTTTGAACGAAGAAGGCGAAGTTGTAAATGAAGACGCAATGCCGGAGATCTCCGATGAGGATCTTCAAGAGCTTATGCGCCGTATGGTTTACACTCGTATTCTTGACCAACGTTCCATCTCCTTGAATCGTCAAGGACGCTTAGGGTTCTACGCTCCGACAGCAGGTCAGGAAGCATCACAGATCGCTTCACACTTTGCACTTGAGAAAGAGGACTGGATCCTTCCTGGATACCGTGATGTTCCTCAAATCATCTGGCACGGCCTTCCGCTAACGAAAGCTTTCTTGTTCTCTCGCGGACATTTCGTAGGAAACCAAGCGCCAGAAGGTGTGAACGTCCTATCCCCACAAATCATTATCGGTGCTCAATACATCCAAACAGCTGGTGTGGCACTCGGACTTAAAAAACGCGGCAAAAAAGCTGTTGCAGTAACATATACAGGAGACGGTGGTTCATCACAAGGTGACTTCTACGAAGGTATCAACTTTGCCGGTGCTTATGCTGCCCCTGCAATCTTCGTGGTTCAAAACAACCAATTCGCGATCTCAACTCCTCGCGATAAACAAACAGCTGGTAAAACCATCGCTCAAAAAGCGGTTGCAGCTGGTATCCCTGGTATCCTTGTAGACGGTATGGATCCACTTGCCGTATTCGCAGCAACTGCAGAAGCCCGCAAGCGTGCAGTTGATGGACAAGGACCTTCACTAATCGAGACACTTTGCTACCGTTATGGTCCACATACAATGGCAGGGGACGATCCGACTCGTTACCGTACTTCTGAAATGGATACTGACTGGGAAAAGAAAGATCCATTGGTACGCTTCCGCAAATTCCTAGAAGCAAAAGGACTTTGGAGCGAAGAAAAAGAAAACGAAGTCATCGAATCTGCTAAGGAAGATATCAAGCAGGCGATCAAAGAAGCTGATGGAACTCCTAAACAAAAAGTGACAGATTTCATCAACAACATGTTCGAAGAGCTTCCTTACAACCTTAAAGAGCAATTAGAAATCTACAAAGAGAAGGAGTCGAAGTAAGCCATGGCGCAAATGACAATGATTCAAGCGATCACTGATGCACTGCGCACAGAACTACGCAACAACGAAGACGTACTAGTTTTTGGTGAAGACGTAGGTCTAAACGGTGGTGTATTCCGTGCAACGGAAGGACTTCAAAAAGAATTCGGTGAAGACCGTGTATTCGATACGCCGCTTGCAGAATCAGGTATCGGCGGACTATCAATCGGTCTAGCATTGGAAGGGTTCCGTCCCGTTCCAGAAATCCAATTCTTCGGTTTCGTATACGAAGTAATGGATTCAATTTCCGGCCAAATGGCTCGTATGCGCTATCGTTCTGGTGGAGCTTACTCTTCACCAATCACGATTCGTTCTCCATTCGGTGGTGGGGTTCATACTCCTGAACTCCACGCGGACAGCCTTGAAGGACTTGTTGCTCAGCAACCTGGTCTTAAGGTGGTTATTCCATCAACTCCATATGAGGCTAAAGGTCTTTTGATCTCAGCGATCCGTGATAACGATCCTGTCATCTTCCTTGAGCACATGAAACTATACCGTTCATTCCGTGAAGAAGTTCCGGAAGAAGAGTATACAATCGAACTTGGTAAAGCCGCTGTGAAACGCGAAGGTTCAGACCTTTCCATCATCACATACGGTGCAATGGTCCATGAGTCATTGAAAGCTGCCGATGAACTTGAAAAAGAAGGCTATTCTGTAGAGGTCATCGACCTTCGTACAGTGAGCCCGCTTGATATCGAGACCATCATGGCATCTGTCGAAAAGACAAACCGTGCGATTGTTGTCCAAGAAGCTCAAAAACAAGCAGGTATCGCTGCTAACGTCGTTGCTGAAATCAATGACCGTGCGATCCTTAGCCTTGAGGCGCCAGTACTACGTGTAGCGGCACCTGATACTGTATTCTCGTTCTCTCAAGCTGAGACAGTTTGGCTTCCGAATTACAAAGATGTAATCGAAACAGCTAAGAAAGTACTTGAATTCTAATCCTATTCGGATAGAAAAAGAAAATAGAAGGGAAGCAACACCCTTCTATTTTCTACTATATAGAGAAAAAAAGATCCATTACATTCATCTATTCAATCATGATAAAACCAGGAGGTAGGATCCATGGCATTTGAATTCAAATTACCTGATATCGGTGAAGGTATCCATGAAGGTGAAATCGTCAAGTGGTTTGTAAAAGCTGGCGATACAGTAGAAGAGGACGACGTACTATGTGAAGTCCAAAACGATAAAGCTGTCGTAGAAATCCCGTCACCAGTTGCTGGTACGGTTGAAGAAGTCCTTGTAGAAGAAGGAACTGTGGCAGTCGTAGGCGATACATTGATCCGTTTCGACGCACCAGGTTACGAAGACCTTCAATTCAAGGGCAGTGACAGCGATAGCGACAAAAAAGAAGAACCTAAAGCTGATGCAAAAACAGAAGCTCAGGTTCAAGGTACTGCAGAAGAAGGTCAAGAAGTGAGCAAAGAAGAAGTTGACCCTAACAAACGTGTCATCGCAATGCCTTCTGTACGTAAATATGCCCGTGAAAACGGTGTTGAAATCCGCGAAGTATCTGGTTCAGGTAAAAACGGACGCGTACTGAAAGAAGATATCGATGCATTTGCTAATGGAGGATCTGCTCCACAAGCTACTGAAGCTAAATCTGAGGCACCTGCCAAAGAAGAAAAAGCTCCGGCAGCAGTTAAAGCTCCAGAAGGTGAATACCCAGAGACTCGCGAGAAAATGAGCGGTATGCGTAAAGCCATCGCAAAAGCAATGGTGAATTCTAAACACACAGCTCCTCACGTTACACTGATGGATGAGATCGATGTGACAAAACTTTGGGCTCATCGTAAGAAGTTCAAAGAAGTGGCAGCAGAAAAAGGCGTTAAGCTTACATTCTTGCCGTACATCGTAAAAGCATTGACTAGTGCCCTTCGTGAATATCCGGCTCTTAATACATCAATCGATGACGCTACAAGCGAAATCGTTCAAAAACATTATTACAACATCGGTATTGCAGCTGACACAGACAAAGGCCTTCTTGTACCAGTCGTGAAAAATGCAGATCGTAAATCTATGTTCAATATTTCAAATGAAATCAATGAACTAGCTGGTAAAGCCCGTGACGGTAAACTTGCCGGTGACGAAATGAAAGGTGCATCTTGCACAATCACCAATATCGGTTCTGCAGGCGGACAATGGTTCACCCCGGTTATCAACCATCCAGAGGTTGCCATCCTTGGTGTTGGCCGTATCGCTGAAAAACCTGTAGTGAAAAATGGTGAAATTGTAGCGGCACCTGTGTTAGCATTATCATTGAGCTTTGACCACCGTATGATCGATGGTGCTACTGCTCAACACGCACTAAACCATATCAAGCGTTTGTTGAACGATCCAGAACTATTATTAATGGAGGCGTAATTCAATGGTAGTAGGAGATTTCCCAATCGAAACAGATACTATAGTAGTCGGTGCAGGTCCTGGTGGATATGTAGCTGCGATCCGTGCGGCACAGCTTGGACAAAAAGTAACAATCGTAGAAAAAGAAAATCTTGGCGGGGTTTGCCTGAACGTTGGATGTATCCCTTCCAAAGCCCTTATCACAGCTGGTCACCGCTTCCACAGCGCACAGCATTCAGATGATATGGGTATCGTTGCTGAAAACGTAAAAGTGAACTTCGATAAAGTTCAAGAGTGGAAAGCCGGCGTCGTTAAAAAACTTACCGGTGGTGTTGAAGGCCTTCTTAAAGGAAACAAAGCGGATATCGTCCGCGGCGAAGCATACCTTGTAGATGCCAACACTCTTCGTGTAATGGATGAAAATTCAGCACAGACGTATACGTTCAAAAACTTGATTTTGGCTACTGGATCACGTCCGATCGAAATTCCTAGCTTCAAGTTCTCTAAGCGTGTAATCGATTCTACTGGAGCTCTAGCTCTTAAAGAAGTACCGGGCAAACTTGTTGTCATCGGTGGAGGTTACATCGGTACAGAACTTGGAACGGCTTATGCTAACCTTGGTTCTGAAGTAACAATCCTTGAAGGCGCTGACGATATCCTCATGGGCTTCGAAAAGCAAATGACAAGCATCGTGAAAAAAGGCCTTAAGAAAAAAGGTGTAGACGTTGTAACAAAAGCTATGGCTAAAGGCGTTGAAGAAAGCGACAACGGCGTAGTCGTGAAATACGAAGTGAAAGGCGAAGAGAAAACAGTTGAAGCGGATTATGTTCTTGTAACTGTTGGACGCCGCCCGAACACGGACGAAATCGGTCTTGAAGAGATCGGTGTTGAAATGAGCGACCGCGGTGTTATCAAAGTCGATAAACAATGCCGCACAAACATTTCAAATATCTTTGCAATTGGAGACATCGTTGATGGTCCTCCACTTGCTCACAAAGCTTCATATGAAGGTAAAATTGCTGCAGAAGTCATTTCTGGTGAGCCTGCAGAAGTTGACTACCTTGGAATTCCTGCCGTTTGCTTCACAGACCCTGAACTAGCGACTGTTGGTCATTCTGAAGCTTCTGCAAAAGAAGAAGGAATTGAAGTGGTTGCAGCGAAATTCCCGTTCGCAGCTAACGGACGTGCCCTTGCTCTTAATGAAACAGAAGGCTTCATGAAGCTGATCACTCGTAAAGAAGACGGACTCATCATCGGTGCTCAAATCGTTGGTGTCGGTGCTTCTGATATGATCGCTGAACTTGGTCTTGCAATCGAATCCGGTATGACAGCTGAAGATGTTGCCATGACGATCCATGCTCACCCGACTCTTGGTGAGATCTCAATGGAAGCTGCTGAAGTAGCAATGGGAAGCCCAATTCACATCATGTAATACACAAAAAAGATGATCCTCATCAGAGGGTCATCTTTTTTTAATCATACCAATGGGAGATTGCCTGGGCCACCGGCTTGACGATGCTATTCTTGTTCGTTGATCCTTCGATTTCACATATGACCTCATTGTCTTCTATGACTAATATGGCAGGGGAATCGGGCGTCTTGTCCAGCACGGGCTGATCTTCAGAGGAACGGGCATTGACGACTTTAAGGTGCTTCAGGCTCTCCGGATGCTTAGACTTGAGTTCCAGGATGGCATCATAATAGGGGATTTCACTCGTGAGATTTTCATCATCCGTGAAGAACAGCACCTGCTTCCTGATCATTTCATCAGTTGCATGGGTCACTTTTTGGGAAGAGACCCCACTGCAGGAACTTAAGAGGAGAGCTGTCGATGCGATCATTAGAAAACATATGCGCTTCATACATCTTCCTTCTTTCTATGTAGGATGGTATGGGATGTAAAATAATGACTATTAACACTGTCTTATGGACCATTCTATCATACAAATATCCTCTATGCGGAAAGTCATGGAAATGTTACAGAATTGAAAAGACAATCATACTGATATTTCTTTGGGCAGAATATAGTATAGATATAGGCCTTCATTTTCATGGTAAAGGATGTCGTCGGATGAAAGTATATATTGCCTTCCTCGTTCAGCTGATGTTATGGAGCGTGTTTTATATTGCCGAATGGTTCTCGACAAAAGATCATGTGGAGTATAAATGGATCATGTTTGCCCTGTTCTTCTATCTTTCCTTCCTCGTGGCGGGGAAGATCGTCCAATCAAGAAAATTGACCCTGTTCATTACTTCTTCCAGCCTTTGCTGTTTCTTTGCTTTCAAAGTTTTGTTTGAGGGAGTCCTTCAGCTTATTTAACCGATTACAGATAGGAAAGATTAGAATATTTTCCAGATGTCACAAGTATATGTTAAAATGTTCAAAGTGACATTGGAAAGGTGTTTGATGGTATGAAGAAATTAGTCGTATTAATTGTGTTCTTATTTGTGTTCCTTGGTGCCTGCTCGAACGGTGAAACGGCTTCAAGCACTACAAAAGAAAAGAAGGAAGAACCAAAAAAAGAAGAGGCTGCTTCAAAGGAAGACACGGATGAAGAAAGCAGTGAAGAGAAAGTAGAGGAAGAAGAAACTCCTGCAGTGGTTGAACCCGAATACGTTGTGAATGAAAACACGTGGACGATCGATCCCATCAAAGATGCGAACAAAAAAGTCGCCCTCCTCACATTCGATGATTCTCCCGACGAGCATGCCGTGAAGATTGCCGAAGATTTGAAGGAGATGGGTGTGGGCGCCATCTTTTTCGTAAACGGACATTTCCTTCAATCAGATGAAGGAAAGGAAAAGTTGAAGAAAATCCACGATATGGGGTTTGAGATCGGCAACCATACATATAATCACAGTTCTCTGAAGGACCTGACATCTGAGGAGCAACGGAAGGAAATCGTAGAGCTGAATGATCTGGTCGAATCGATCATTGGTGAACGTCCTGTCTTCTTCCGTGCACCCTTCGGACAGAATACCGATGAGAGCAGGGAAGTAGTCAAGGAAGAGAAGATGACCCTCATGAACTGGACATACGGGTATGACTGGGAGAAGGCGTACCAATCAAAGGCCGCCATCTCGGACATCATGGTCAACAGTCCTTATCTAGGGGATGGAGCAAATCTGTTGATGCATGACCGGACATGGACGGCAGAAGCAGTTCCCGATATCGTGAAAGGTCTTCAGGATAAAGGATTTGAAATCCTCAATCCAGCAAAGATCAAAACAATCGAATAGGCGTAAAATCATGAAATCCGCATCATTCAGGTGATGCGGATTTTTTTGGCTTTGAGGAGGCATCATCCTTTCATTAGAGGCTAGGCAGTCACTCACGGAATGACAGGGTTCGGACAAAGTACCAGATGGAATCGCCCGATTGGAATCTGAGGGGGGTGGACATAAGCACATTTGGTCTATTTTCAAAAAAATAAAGAAATCGCACACATCAAAATGTAATCGCATACATACACTTATTAGTATGGAGGAATAATGGGGTTTTGAGGAATAAAGTTATACAATTTAAGGTTGATTTTCTAATTGTGTTATAATATTATAGAATCAGATAAAACGCTTACACCAAAACAGAAGGGAATGAACGTAATGGGAACAATCGTTTGTCAATCATGTCTGAACACCATTGAGCATTATGAGGATGAAAAGGTTTCTGTTTTATTCTCTAACTGCTGTACCTGTGAACATGATGTGGAACTTGATGATTGATCGATGATATAAAGAAAAGGATGAAGAGCCACATAGGCTCTTCATCCTTTTTTTATCAACGGATTGCACGATGTTCTTTGATGACGCGAAGATGGCGTAAATCATAATCTTCAGGTCCTTGTACAGGCAGTCCGGCTTCAATATTCGTTTTGATGTATTCGATATTTTCCTTCGTGATGATCTCACCTGGAATGAAGATCGGAATGCCGGGAGGGTACACCATGATGAATTCTGCAATCGTCCTTCCCACCGTTTTATCGATGGGGATGACTTCGGTTTCTGCATAAAAGGCATCCCTCGGCGTGATGGATAGTACGGGGATGTCAGGCAGCATGACCGTGATTGGATCGCGGGCTCCGTCCTGTTTCAACTTTTCAGTAAGCTCTTTGAGTGCACTTACCAATGTGGAAGCGTCCTTTTCAGTATCACCTGGTGTGATGATACAAAGAATGTTATAAAGATCGGATAATTCAACCTCAATATTATGGGATTCCCGCAGCCATTTTTCAGCATCGAATCCGCTGATTCCGAGATCCTTTACAGAGATGATCAGCTTGGTTGGATCATAGTCGAAAGTTGCTTTTGTACCAAGGATTTCTTTCCCTACGCAATACAGCCCTTCAATGCCGTTGATTTCGTCACGCATGCGTTCGGAAAGGTCGATGGTTCTTGAGATAAGCTCGTGACCTTCAGTGGCAAGACGCTTCCTTGCCACATCCAATGAGGCAAGAAGCAGGTAGGAAGTCGATGTTGTCGTCAGCATGCTAAGAATGGTCTGAACCCTTTTCGGAGAGACAAGACCGTTCTTCATATTGAGTACCGAACTCTGCGTCATGGACCCTCCCAGTTTGTGCACGCTGGTTGCAGCGAGATCTGCGCCGGCCTGCATGGCAGAAAGGGGCAGGTCATCGTGAAAATGGATATGAACGCCGTGCGCTTCATCTACAAGGACTGGAACATCATATGAGTGTGCGATCTCCACGATTTTCTTCAGATCTGCCGATATTCCGAAATACGTCGGATTGATGACGAGAACGCCTTTCGCATCGGGATTCTGTTCCAGGGCGCGGGCAACGGCATCTGTTGTGATCCCGTGGGAAATCCCTAGATTCTCATCAATATCCGGATGGATGAAAACAGGGGTCGCACCTGAGAATACGATGGCGGACATGACGGATTTATGAACATTACGCGGAACGATGATTTTATCTCCGGGTCCGCATACACTCATCACCATGGTCATGATGGCGCCGCTTGTCCCTTGCACAGAGAAGAATGTATGATCAGCGCCAAAGGCTTTCGCAGCCAGATCCTGGGCTTCTTTGATCATTCCCTTCGGCTGGTGCAAGTCATCCAACGGGGCAATGTTGATCAGGTCAATGGAAAGGGCATTTTCACCGATGAACTCCTTGAATTCAGGGTCCATCCCTGCCCCCTTCTTATGTCCGGGGATATGGAATTGTACAGGGTTTTTTTTACTATGATTCATTAAGCCGGTAAATAACGGCGTATCATGCTGGGACAATGTAGTAAACACCTCTTTAAAGTCTTCTTGAACTTTTCATTATACTAGAAATCAGACAGTTGTACTAACAAACATATGAATTATAGCATTTCGCCCATTCTTTGCATAGTGGTGTGTGACTTCCATTCTGAATGAGCAGGTTCTGGGAAGGATTTTTGCCTTCATTGAAGAATAGGTGAGTAAGACAGGAGGGATAAAGGATGGAATGGAGTACAAGGGTGACAGACAAATTAAAGATTACATACCCCATCATTCAAGGGGGGCTGGCTCATCTCGCTTACGCAGAGCTTGCGGCAGCAGTTTCAAATGCGGGGGGCCTTGGTCAGATCACGGCCATGTCTATGGAATCCCCTATGGAGGTCAAACGTGAAATCCAAAAGATCAAAACCATGACAGATAAACCGTTCGGTGTGAATTTTGCCATCGGTCAGCATGGCCGTCCATACAAGGAGTATGTGGAGGCAGCTATTGAAGAAGGGGTCCCGGTGATCTCAGTAACTGGTGGAAATCCAGCTCCGATATTGGAGAGGCTTGAAGGAACGGAGATAGTTAAATTGGTTCTTGTGGCTTCGAAACGACAGGCTGTAAAGGCAGAACAGCTCGGTGCCGATATCGTCATGGTGGTGGGGCAAGAGGGAGGGGGACATCTCGGCAAAGGAGATGTCGGGACCTTCGTATTGATCCCTCAGGTGGTCGATGCCGTGTCGATCCCAGTTGTAGCGAGTGGAGGTGTAGGGGATGGAAGAGGATTGATGGCCGCGCTTTCCTTTGGTGCCGAAGGAGTCGAGATGGGGACGAGATTCATCGCTACAAAAGAATGTGTACATGCGTCCGATGCGTATAAAAGCGCCTTGATTGCAGGGGATGAGAATGGTACAGTGGTGATTAAACGAACTCTCGGAGCCCCGGCGAGGGTCATCTTGAATGACTGGACTTCGGCGATACTCGATAGAGAAAAAGAGAATGCGGGATATGAAGGGCTGAAGGATTTCATCAGCGGTGAAGCCAACCGGAAGTTTGCTCAAGAAGGAAATACGGCCGAAGGGTTTGCATGGGCAGGTCAGGTGATGGGATTGATCAAAGATATCCCTACCGTGGACGAATTGATATCCCGTATGATCCTCGAGGGTGAGAGTATCCGTCGTAAATGGTCGTAAGGAGTGTAGATGAATGGAATACCAATATCCCTTTGATATTGATTGGACAACGGAAGAGGTCATCGACGTGATCGCCTTCTTTGAATCAATCGAACAAGCATATGAAAAAAGCATCGATCGGGATGTATTGATGAAGAAATACAAGCGTTTTAAGGAAATCGTACCAGGTAAAGCAGATGAAAAGAGAATCTGCGACGAGTTTCAGCAGTCGAGCGGTTATTCGTCCTATCACGTCATCAAAAAGATGAAGGACCAGCCGGAAAGCGGTAGGATCTCATTGTAACAAAAGGCGGCCTTGCTTCTCAGCAGGCCGCCTTTTGTTTGAGCCCATTCCCTTGTCCCTGACAGGTTTAGCTCATTTTATATAGGGGTAAAAGTGTTTCAAAGGCGACGGTGATTCTGTCCATCAATTCCTCACCGCTCATCTTTGTCACCGTATCTCGATCCAGATGGAGTCCGCAAAGCAATTCAGCTTTTTTCACGGTTTGAACCCTTTTGGCAAGGGTCAAGAGGTCATCCTTGCTCATTGATTCGTAAGGGGTGGCACCCGGTTTCATGTGATCACCCGACCAGACGAATTCCCCTGGTATCATCTCTGGAATTTCGTCCACATGCTGTTCGATTTTTCGGCCGAAATCAGCCTTGCCAGGTGCCTCATAGATCATGGCGAACCAGATGAACAGATGAGTACCCCATAAGCCGATCTGGAAGTGAGGGTGCTTTTTATACCCCCTCTTATCGGATGCAAATGCCACCCACGTATCATTGGGCGGGTTGACTGAACGTCTGGCATGCTTTGCAACATGATAGTGGACTTCATCCCCTGTCATAACCGAAAGGGAATGGGCGAAATGTTGCCCGAGGAGGTCCAATTTCGGACGGACCTTCTCCACGATCGCTTCCATCCTGGCATCGAGGCCATCGATCGAGAATACGTTAAAATCTTCTTCTGTAAATCCATTGAATTTCATCTTTAACCCTCCTTGTACAAGGCTATCGTAGCATATAGGAATGGGAGGGTGTAGCCGGGATGCTTTGCAGATAGGTAATGGCACATTTTAGTTACAAGATGGAGAATTTCTCATAACATGTAGTAAATATTATCAGAACAATCAGATAAAACTTCCGGAAGGGGTGTAGGAAAATGAAACAGGTAATGAATACGTCTAAAAAAAGGGATGTCCAACAGCAAAGGATGAATGTGTTGAGGTTGGAAATGGACTATGAACTTGCCGTCCTTTTTGAAGCCATCCAGATGAATGATGAACAACTTCAGAGCAATTCAAAGCAAAAATTGATGGGCATCCGTGAAGAATTGATGAAACTGAAGGCTTTATAGAATCACTTTCATAACGAGGTAAATACTAAAAATGATGAATACAAGTTAAAAAACGGATCCTGAATGGAGTCACTCAGGTCCGTATTTTTATGCCCGGGCCAGGAACGCCAAGTGCTGTTGCTTGAAAGAGCCTCATTTTTCCATTACACTTATGAGCTAAAGGAAGCCCACGCTCATCCGATACATAGGAGGATTGCTTGCATGACAAACTGGATTGAACTCGACCAAAACGTGAGAAGCTGGATCAAGGAAGCCGGAGAGCGCATCCGCACATCTTTTGATTCGGAGTTAAGCATTAAAACGAAGTCTAATCGTAACGATCTTGTGACCGATATGGATGAGGCGACAGAGAAATATTTCACTGAAGCCATCCGCCATACATACCCCGATCATCAGATTATGGGAGAAGAAGGCTTCGGAGACGATTTACATAAACTTGAAGGAGTCACATGGATCATTGATCCCATCGATGGAACCATGAATTTCGTTCATCAGCAGCGGAATTTCGCCATTTCAATCGGCATCTATGACGGAGCTGTCGGGAAGCTTGGTTATATCTATGATGTCGTGCATGATGAGCTATACTTCGCCAGTAAAGGGGAAGGGGCGTTCCTGCAGATTGAGTAACCGTGAATGTTTGTACAAATGTTTCAAAGATGTTACTATGAGTGTCCCGGCCAGCATCACTTTATATTTTGTGACGTCTGGCCGGACGTTTTCCCTAGTGTTGGCTGTTTTAGCGACCTGGCCGTACAGGTCAGGTTTTTTTTTACCGCTAAACAACTGAAGCCATTGTAACCTCTGAATGATTCATTGTAAGTTACTCTTAAGTATCATCTTGCCTGTACTATAGTGCAGGTTAAGTCCACGTTAAGTAAAAGAAGCAGCATGGAGCCTGAATGTTTTCTTTTTTCCTTGAAAATCAAACAATAACGGATACGCTTCAGACTTACATACAGAGAAAGTTATCTCCGCTGGGTAGTCCGGATTACGCTTACACTGTTGTGAGCAAAAAAAATCCTTCAAATGTTCTGATTATTTCCAGTTATCCTGACGAATGGATTAGGTTATACCGCGCTAACAACTTTCAGCTGACCGATCCGGTTATTCTCACGGCCTTTAAACGCACCTCGCCGTTTGCCTGGGATGAGAATATTACGCTGATGTCCGACCTGCGGTTCACCAAAATTTTCTCTTTATCCAAGCAATACAACATCGTTAACGGCTTTACCTATGTCCTGCATGACCACATGAACAACCTTGCTCTGTTGTCCGTGATCATTAAAGGCAACGATCAGACTGCGCTGGAGCAACGCCTTGCTGCCGAACAGGGCACGATGCAGATGCTGCTGATTGATTTTAACGAGCAGATGTACCGCCTGGCCGGTACCGAAGGCGAGCGAGCCCCGGCGTTAAATCAGAGCGCGGACAAAACGATATTTTCCTCGCGTGAAAATGAGGTGTTGTACTGGGCGAGTATGGGCAAAACCTATGCTGAGATTGCCGCTATTACGGGCATTTCTGTGAGTACCGTGAAGTTTCACATCAAGAATGTGGTCGTGAAACTGGGCGTCAGTAACGCCCGACAGGCTATCAGACTGGGTGTAGAACTGGATCTTATCAGACCGGCAGCGTCAGCGGCCAGGTAGTGAATGAATGGTCAGAGGCTACCGGAACTGGAGGCGGTTCCCGTAGAGGATGCCATCGTTGCCCTCAACGCCCTTTGGGTGACGGATAACAAGCGAATCGACCCTTCAGTCCTTGGCCCGCTTGTCCAAAAGGCAAGGGGAATCCGGTCATACGGATCTGCGGCGATCGAAATGGCCTACATCGCTGCCGGCAGGCTTGATGCGTATCTGACCATGAGGCTTGCTCCCTGGGACTTTGCAGCCGGCAAGATCCTGATCGAGGAGGTCGGAGGAGTAGTGACCGATCTTGAAGGGAATGAATTGGATCCCCTCAAAAAGAGTTCGGTGTTCGTCGGAAAGCCGGAACTGCACCAAACGATCTTGGATACGTACATCAAAAAGTAGTTCAATAAAAAAGGTGCCGAGTGGAGGGATTTCTCCTATCGGCACCTTTATTTTTTATAATCTTCCTTCTTCCCTATAGCGCTTCTTGGTTTTGAAACCGAATCCCATGACGATGATGAGGGCGATGAAACTCCCAAGGGCTAGTAAGATGCTTTGAACACTTATGGATATGGCAATTCCCATGAGGGAGATGGCCGCTAATAGTGAAAACAGGACAAAAATCCATTTTATATTCCCCATTTTGATACCTCCGTTGAATGAATATGCTTGCTATACGTATGATTTTACCCTTGCGGGAAAGAATGTGCAATGTCTGCAGCCTGTAAATGTAAGGGTTTGCGAGAGAAATATTTATTAGGGGATTTATAAACGCTGTGCTATAATGGTCTAGTTGAACAGAAATCAAGTCAGGAATGAAATCCAATATATTCAGGAGTGGAAATATGAACTTAAGAAATGATCTTAGAAATATAGCAATTATTGCTCACGTTGACCATGGTAAAACAACATTGGTTGATGAGCTGTTGAAGCAATCCGGTATCTTCCGTGAAAATGAAACTGTATCGGAACGTGCCATGGATTCAAACGACCTTGAACGCGAACGCGGTATCACGATCCTTGCGAAAAATACTGCGATCCAATATAAAGATACGCGCATCAACATCCTAGACACACCTGGACATGCCGATTTCGGTGGAGAAGTGGAACGGATCATGAAAATGGTCGATGGTGTCCTTCTTGTAGTCGATGCATACGAAGGCTGCATGCCTCAAACGCGTTTCGTACTGAAGAAAGCACTCGAACAAAACCTTACGCCAATCGTAGTCGTAAACAAAATCGATAAAGATTCTGCCCGTCCGGAAGAAGTCATCGACGAAGTACTGGAACTATTCATCGAGCTTGATGCCAATGACGAACAGCTTGAATTCCCTGTAATCTATGCATCGGCCATCAGCGGTACGGCAAGCACGGATCCGGATCCGTCCAAACAAGATGAGAACATGCAGTGCCTGTATGAGTCCATCATTGAAAACATCCCTGCACCGGTTGATAATCGTCAAGACCCACTTCAATTCCAAGTGGCCCTTCTCGATTACAATGACTATGTGGGACGTATCGGTATCGGACGTGTATTCCGTGGAACGATGAGAGTGGGTCAACAGGTTTCATTGATGAAGCTTGATGGATCCATCAAATCATTCCGTGTTACCAAGATCTTCGGTTTCCTCGGATTGAAACGGGTTGAAATCCAAGAAGCGAATGCGGGAGATTTGATTGCTGTATCAGGTATGGAAGACATCAACGTAGGGGAAACCGTTTGTCCGGTCGAACATCAAGATCCACTACCGGTCCTACGTATCGATGAGCCTACCCTTCAAATGACGTTCCTTGTGAACAACAGCCCATTTGCAGGTCGTGAAGGTAAATTCGTCACTGCAAGGAAAATCGAAGAAAGACTTCTATCCCAGCTTCAAACGGATGTAAGTCTCCGTGTCGAGCCGACTGATTCACCGGATGCTTGGACAGTATCAGGTCGTGGGGAGCTTCACCTTTCCATCTTGATCGAGAACATGCGCCGTGAAGGATATGAGCTTCAAGTATCGAAACCAGAAGTCATCGTACGTGAAGTGGATGGAGTGAAATGTGAGCCGGTTGAACGCGTTCAAATTGATATTCCTGAGGAGTTCATGGGCGGTGTCATCGAATCACTCGGACAGCGTAAAGGTGAAATGCTCGACATGATCAATAACGGAAACGGTCAGGTTCGTCTTGTATTCATGGTTCCTGCTCGTGGATTGATCGGATACTCTACTGAGTTCATGACACTCACAAGAGGGTATGGTATCATTAACCATACATTCGACAGCTATCAACCGCTTCAGCAAGGTCGCGTAGGTGGCAGACGCCAAGGTGTCCTTGTATCAATGGAAACAGGTAAAACCACTCAATACGGCATCATGCAGGTTGAGGACCGCGGTACGATCTTCGTTGAATCCGGTACAGAAATCTATGCAGGTATGGTCGTAGGTGAAAACACTCGTGAAAATGACATCACAGTCAATATCACGAAGATGAAGCAAGCGACGAACGTCCGTTCAGCTACAAAAGATCAAACGGTGACAATCAAAAAAGCACGAATCATGACGCTTGAAGAGTCACTCGAATATCTGAATGATGATGAGTATTGCGAAGTGACACCTGAATCCATCCGTCTTCGTAAGAAGATCCTTGATAAGAGCGAGCGTGAAAGAGCTGAGAAAAAGAAAAAAACAGCTGATAAGTAAGGAATAAGCGTTAAGGGGGAGTAGGGTATGGATGTAACGGAGAGGTTATCCTTTTTTGCATCCCTTTACCGTGTGGATCAGAACGCGGAACTGGGGATGTGGCTATTGTATCTGACCATCATCGGTCTATCCATCCTTGTGTACAAGCTGGGATTCGCCAAGAAACTTCCGATTGCCAAATCGATTGTGATCTATCTTTTCCTTGTGATGGGATGCACGGTCTTGACGTTCCTCGGGATTTTCCTCCCGGTGGCGGAGGGATTGGTCATCGCGGCACTCATTCTCATCATCTATAAGGTGCGCCTGAACAACGAAAAGAGAAAAGGGAATATCTGACGAAACCGTACCCCATCATCTTGAAGCACTCCCACATCACCGTCAAAGGGGACGGAAAACCAAAAAGGCAGCAGTCATATAATTGACTGCCGCCTTTTTTTTGTAAACATCTCGTAAAGCATAGGCATGGATACACCGAAAGCAAGGTGACCGATCGTCCATAAGGCGATAGCTGCCATGTCGTCCATAGGAGGAACCTCCTTCAGGGCGAGGTAAGACAAAGGGAAATACAGGAGGATCGTCGGTGCTGTCAAGATGAAGGAAAACCACCAACGCCAAGTCTTATTAAGGTTCCATTTGTCCAGCACCCAACCGTAGAGCATCCCCATGATGACGGCGATGATGAGGTGAAACAAAAATTCCATCCATTCTGGCCAAAGGATGCTGCCGAAGAAAGGGAGGAAGTCTACATTCAATAACAATGTATAAACCCCTATATCGGTCATGAACTGAAACGCTTTTAATATAAGACCCAAGAATGTTCCTGCCAACAGCCCGATCAAAGCACCCTTACCCATTAAAAGTCATCATCCACTTTAGGGGAACGGTACAGCTTGAAGTTGCCGGAAGCTGCGCGTTCTTCGGTCCTTTTTTTGATGCGTTCATTGCATTGATTACACATATATGTGTGAATAGGGCGATTCCTCAGTCGTTTTGCTTGAAGCGAATAATCCTCAATGTTATCAATTACATCGCATAGTGCGCATTTAACTCTCATATGTGACACCTCGATTCAATTTCTCATTAGTCATAGTATATCATGAGCAGTCCCGGTCGTCTTGCGTCGGTTCATAAAGATGAGGAAAATAAATACATGCAACTGTATGAGAGCTCTGATATACTGAAAGTGTAAGATTCCGAGGCCACATTAGAGAGTCTAGGGGGGATTGGATGGCAAACCAGGTAGAACATTCGCTTTTTCCCGATTTATATGATTGTTTTCAATCAGAGAGATTCGTCACGCTGTCCACGGTGGATTTCGAAACCGGTGGACCGAATGTCAGTGCGATTTCATGGATTTATGCAAAGGACGAAACGTCTCTTCTGTTTGCGGTAGACCAAAAATCGAGAATCATTCAAAACATAGGGCAAAACCCGCTGACAGTGGTCAATGTCATTGCGAACGGGTCCTCTTATTCCATTTCAGGAAAGTCGTCCGTTCTACTGCCGCGCCTGGAAGGAGTCCCACTGAAGGTATCGCTCATCAGACTGGCGATCCATGAAGTGAGGGACGTGATGTTTTATGGCTCCAAAATCTCTGTAGAACCGGTGTATGAAAAAACCTATGATAAATCTGCGGCGGAAAGATTGGACCGCCAAGTGTTAGAAGCCATGAAAAAGGCATGATGCCTCTTCATGGCTTCTTTTTGTTCAGTCAATCTTGTCGTAGGATTGCTTTTCTTGTTCTTTTTTGAGCTGTCGGTCATTAGACCTGTTCATATCCCCTTTAGGGTTATCGGGACCATTTTCGGGATTCGTATCCTTAAGGGACTTCGGAACTTCGGGCATCAGCCTTCCCGATATATCGGATAGTTCATTGAAGATCCCTTGGAGGGGCCGTCCGTTTTGGACATCCTTGCTGATTTCTTTCAGTCGGGCATACATGTCGGGATCAGCGACAATAACAGCTTGTGCACCATATGGGTCTTCCTGAAGTGCTTCAGCCACGGAGTATTTAATCGTGCCGACCTGAGACCTTTCAACATTGGCACCGACATCGATGCCTACAAAGGCATATTTCCCTATGACGACGGCAGTGGCATCATGGACATTGGGGATTGATGTGCTCAGGTTGACAAGATGTTCTGAAATCTGTTGACCGGACTTTCGTTCCACCCGCTTGGGGATGTTGCTGTCGTTAACGGTGATCGGCTGATTACCGTAACGCTCACCCTGAGCTTCATCGGTGTTTCGGGCACAAGCCGTGATGAAGGTGAGGGTCAGAAGGAGCAGGATGAATCTGTTCATATACAAACCTCCCTGATTTGGATCATTCTTTCTTCTTATTGTGTAATGTTCTTCTATCTTTATACGCTCGTACATATATTTGAGAAACGGGCCGTCCTATTAGGTAGCTGGAATGACCGGAAGTCGAGAGGCTACATACAATAGTGTTAAGAATAAGGAGCAGGAGGCATCGATTTGAATAAAATTTATGTACTGGATACCAATGTCTTATTACAAGATCCACAGGCCATCTTTTCCTTCCAGGATAATGAGGTGGTCATCCCAGCCGTTGTACTCGAAGAAGTGGATTCGAAGAAGCGTTATATGGATGAAGTCGGAAGAAACGCAAGACATGTATCGAAACTCATAGATCAACTTCGGCAAAACGGAAAGCTCCATGAAAAAATTCCTCTCTATACAGGCGGCTCCCTGCGGATCGAATTGAATCACCGATCCTTCCAGCAGCTTCAAGATATTTTTGTGGAAAAAACAAATGATAACAGGATCATAGCAGTAGCAAAAAACCTTTCCCTCGAAGAAGAAGCGAAAACCGGAGGGAAGACGGTCATCCTTGTCAGTAAAGATACCCTTGTCAGGGTGAAAGCCGATGCCATCGGATTGATTGCGGAGGATTTCCTCAGTGACCGGGTGGTGGAAGTGAATGATGTGTACACCGGTTTTGAAGAGGTGTATGTAGACAAAGAGGTATTGGATCGATTTTACGAGAAGGGGGAGCTTCCCCTGTCGGAGGTCAGCGCACACAGATTATACCCTCACGAATTCATCATTTTGAAAGATGCACTGGGAAGTTCGGCTTCGGCACTCGGGAGGGTGGATCAGCAAGGGCAGAAGCTGAGGAAGCTCGTATACGATCAGGAGCATATGTGGGGGATCAAGGCGAGGAATGTGCAGCAACTCATGGCGACGGAACTGCTCCTGAGGGACGACATTTCCCTTGTGACCATGATCGGGAAGGCCGGTACCGGGAAGACGCTCCTCGCACTTGCGGCGGGGTTGCTTCAGACCGAGGACTTCCACAAATTCAATAAGCTCTTAGTGGCGCGTCCCATCGTGCCCGTCGGAAAGGATATCGGCTATCTTCCTGGCGAAAAACAGGAGAAGTTGAGGCCGTGGATGCAGCCGATCTTCGATAATCTGGAGTATCTGTTCAATGTCAAGAAGCCCGGTGAACTGGATGACATCCTTGCCGGCATGGCTTCCATTGAAGTGGAGGCCCTCACCTATATCCGTGGTAGGAGTATCCCGGATCAATTCATCATCATTGATGAGGCTCAGAACTTGACGAAGCATGAAGTCAAGACGATCCTCACCAGGGTGGGGGAGAGGAGCAAAATCGTCCTGATGGGAGATCCCGCACAGATTGATCATCCATATCTGGATGAATACAATAATGGACTTACGTATGTGGTGGAAAAGTTCAAGGATCAGACGATCGCCGGTCATGTCAGATTGATGAAGGGTGAGCGATCGGGTCTCGCCCAGCTTGCGGCGGACCTGTTATAACAAGGCGAAGCAAAAGACGGCCTCGAGGTGAGTATCCCTCGAGGCCGTCTTTGTATGGTTTATTCGATCCGGAATGCCTTCACCGATGTGATGGGATCTGCTTGATTGGATCCGTCTCCGTAGTAGGCATGGACCGGCCCGTTTTCTTTAAGGGGCCGTCCGTTCAACGAGAAGCCGAGGATCAGGTCCCGGGCTTCTGTCATAGCCATCGCATGTTCCCCGTTATCCGTCTCGATGACAACAGTGGCAGCATCAGCGTGAGGCTCTGCGTTTTTCAGGAATGGAGCGAATGGGATGCCGAACGTTCCAGTCAAGACCCTTTCCTTTTCATATTTCTTTTCCGTCTTCAGTGTAGGAGGGTAGGTGGCACCTTCCTGGATTTCCCTTGACCAGTGGCGGGATACGGCTTTCGTATATTCTTCAAGTTCATCGATCGCTTCTGTCGTCTGTAAGAAATAGGTGGTAAGATCCACTTTTCGGTCGTCAAAGATCCAGACGCCTGCATCTAATGTGATGGGAAATGTAACATTCCCCTTGATTGGTACGATGGTTTCCATGTATTGATCTCCCCTTCTGGATGATACCTAAAGTATACAGGTTGATCCCCTATTTGTCACATGGATTGGAAGTGTTTTCAGGGCTGGCTTTAGGGAATGATAATGAATACTTAGGAGGGGATACGATGACACAAGCACAAAGGATCCTTGAAGAACTCATTCGGCAAGCTGCCCCGTATACAAAGGAAGGACGGGTCGCCGATTATATTCCTGCACTGAAAGAGCAGGATGCGGATGATCTGGCGATTGCCATTCACTTTCTGGATGGAAGGACATGCTATGCCGGATCACATATGAAAAGATTCACGCTGCAGAGTGTGTCCAAGGTGATCACACTGGCATTGGTCCTGATGGACTGTGGGCAGGAAGAGGTATTTTCCAAGGTGGGGATGGAGCCTACGGGTGACCCTTTCAACTCGATTGCAAAGCTAGAAACGAACAAGCCGTCAAAACCGCTCAACCCCATGATCAATGCCGGTGCACTGGCGGTGACCTCCATGATCAAGGGAGGGACATGCAGTGAAAAGTGGGAGCGGCTCATTGCATTCATCAACCACATGACGGGGGATGATGTGACGTATAACCGGGAAGTGGCGGAATCTGAGCTCAAAACCGCCGATCTCAACAGGGCCCTCTGTTATTTCATGAAGCAACACGGGGTGATCGATATCGATGTGGAAGAACTCCTGGATCTCTATACGAAACAATGTGCAGTTGAAATGAACTGCATGGATCTGGCGCGGATCGGAGCAGTCTTTGCCAATGATGGGGTGGAGCCGGGGTCGGGCAGGCGCATCATCACGAAGGATACGGCAAGGATTTGCAAGACCTTCATGGTGACATGCGGGATGTATAACCGTTCAGGGGAATTTGCCATTAAAGTAGGCATTCCTGCCAAAAGCGGTGTTTCGGGAGGAGTGATGGGTGCGGTACCCGGCAAATGCGGAATCGGCCTCTTCGGTCCTAGTCTTGATGACGTGGGAAACAGCGTGGCAGGTGTGAAGATCCTTGAGATGCTGAGCTCCCAATATTCCTGGAGTATTTTCTGATCTCTGATTTCTTCGATCCGTTCATTCATATGATTGTCATAGACTGGTGTCACAATCTCTGTTTTCTCTTGCATTTTACCCTGTTTAACGATAAAATTTTAAGACAGAATGTTATTTGTTCGGAATGGGGTGGACGACTGTGGCGTCAGAAATGACCATCAATCATAGAGAAAAGGCCTACGAGCTACTGAAGGCCGATGCAGATAAAATCTTGCAACTGATCAAAGTTCAAATGGACAATTTAACGATGCCTCAATGTCCTTTGTACGAGGAAGTATTGGACACTCAGATGTTCGGCCTTTCCCGTGAAATTGAATTCGCGGTCCGTTTGGGACTTGTGGATGATAGAGATGGCAAAGAGTTAATTGATTCTTTGGAAAGGGAACTTTCTGCCCTTCATGAAGCATCGACAAAAAAGTAAAATAGACATGACAACTCAAACAATACCTCATACTGTTGTTTGAGTTTTTTTATTAACCGGTATACATAAAGATATAGATGGTAAAGGATTGAAGAGCTATGTTCAAAAAAATATTGAAATCATACGACTACTCACTGATCGGGGTCTATCTGCTGTTGTGCATATTCGGCCTCGTGATGGTATACAGCTCCAGCATGGTCGTTGCTGTAGAAAAGTTCGGTATGGAAAGTGATTATTTCTATAAGAAGCAATTGCTGAATCTCGTCATCAGCTTTGTGGCTTTCCTGGCTGCAGCCTGGTTTCCTTACAAGGCGTTCAAAATCGGAAAGGTCCTGAAGACACTCATGCTTCTGGTCATCGCCCTTCTTATATCCGTTCACTTCTTCGGAAGCGTCGTCAATAACGCAAAAAGCTGGATCGACCTCGGAGTCATGAGGATTCAACCTTCCGAGTTCGCGAAGCTTGCCGTCATCATCTACCTTGGATCCGTCTATTCAAAGAAGCAGGCATACATAAATGATCTCAACAGAGGCTTGGCGCCACCCCTTGTATTCCTTGGTTTCATCTGTTTCATCGTCTTCCTGGAGCCAGACTTCGGTACCGCGGCGATTATCTTCCTCATCGGTCTGATCGTGATACTTTGTTCCGGAATTAACCATAAGACGTTCTTCAAGCTAGCCGGGATGGCAGCTGCATTGGTAGTGATCGTCTCACCGATCATCTACCTTGCCCGGGGACATATCTTCACAGAGGTAAGGATGAACAGGATCAATGCCTACCTTTCCCCGTTCCAGGATGCACAGGGGATCGGGTACCAGCTCGTCAATTCCTACCTTGCCATCGGATCGGGCGGGGTCAAGGGACTCGGTCTAGGCCAGAGCGTACAGAAGCTCGGATATATCCCCGAGCCTCAGACGGATTTCATCATGGCGATCATAGCCGAAGAGCTCGGCATCTTCGGGGTGACATTTGTCATCCTTGGACTCGCCTATATTGTCCTCAGGGGAATCTACATCGGAGTCAAATGCCAAGATCCTTTCGGCACGATGATCGCCATCGGGATTTCCAGCATGATCGGGATCCAGGCTTTCATCAATCTCGGAGGAGTATCAGGACTCATCCCGATTACAGGCGTCCCGCTACCATTCATCAGCTATGGAGGCTCATCGCTTCTCGTCCTGTCCCTTTCACTGGGCGTTCTGGTGAACGTCGCAATGTTCAATCGTTATGAAGAAAAATATAAAACAAAGAAGGAAAATGACATTCCTTCGGAGAATATGTCTAATAATCGGAATTTTTATAAGATGTAAATGTAGAAAAATGCGGTTTTTCTCATTGAATGCCAATTCATTCATGCGTTGAACATGATTGCTTTGTCTAGGGTCTGCCCCCTAAGATACTTCTTTCGGGTCAGCCCTTTTTTCATAGAATGATAGATGAAGACATCAACCATGAAGAGCAAAAGGAGAGATTGTATGAAGAAGATTCAAAAAGTATTAGTAGCCAACCGTGGAGAAATTGCCATCCGGGTCTTTCGGGCATGCACCGAGCTGAATATCCGCACTGTCGCTGTATACAGTAAAGAAGATTCGGGCTCTTACCATCGCTATAAAGCGGATGAAGCGTATCTTGTGGGGGAAGGGAAGAAGCCGATCGACGCCTACCTTGATATCGAGGATATCATCAGGATCGCCAAGACGGCAGATGTCGATGCGATCCATCCCGGCTACGGGTTCTTATCCGAAAACATACATTTTGCCAGGAGATGCGAGGAAGAGGGCATCATCTTCGTCGGACCGCACACCAAACATCTTGATATGTTCGGTGACAAGGTCAAGGCCCGTCAGCAGGCAGTAGAAGCCAATATCCCCGTCATCCCGGGTACCGACGGACCTGTTCAGTCACTCGAAGAAGTCATCAGCTTCGGTAAGGATAACGGATTCCCGATCATCATCAAAGCTTCCCTGGGCGGGGGCGGACGCGGAATGCGGATCGTACGGAATCTTGAAAGCCTGAAAGAGGCGTACGAGCGTGCTAAATCCGAAGCAAAAGCTGCCTTCGGTAACGATGAGATCTATGTTGAGAAATTCGTTGAAAAGCCTAAGCATATCGAAGTCCAGATCCTCGGGGATGAAGAAGGGAATATCGTCCATCTCTATGAGCGGGACTGCTCGATCCAAAGAAGGCACCAAAAGGTTGTCGAGGTGGCACCATCGGTTTCCCTAGGAGATGACCTCAGGGAAGAGATTTGTGAAGCAGCAGTAAGATTGATGAAAAACGTCGATTATGTAAATGCAGGGACGGTCGAGTTCCTCGTGTCAGACGGACGCTTTTATTTCATCGAGGTCAATCCACGGGTACAGGTCGAGCATACGATCACCGAAATGGTGACCGGCGTCGATATCGTCCAATCGCAGATCCTCATTGCAGAAGGGCACCCGCTTCACGGAAACAAACTCGGCATCCCTGAACAAGAAGATGTGAGGACGAACGGATTTGCGATTCAATCCCGTGTGACAACCGAGGATCCTTTGAATCAATTCATGCCTGATACAGGTAAGATCATGGCCTACCGTTCTGGCGGAGGATTCGGGGTAAGGCTCGATGCAGGGAACGGCTTCCAGGGGGCGGTCATCACCCCATATTATGATTCTCTCCTTGTAAAGCTTTCAACGTGGGCCCTCACGTTCGAGCAGGCCGCGAGCAAAATGGTGCGGAACCTCCAGGAATTCAGGATCAGGGGAATCAAGACCAATATCCCGTTCCTTGAAAATGTCGTGAAACACGAAAAATTTGTGACGGGAAAGTATGATACCTCATTCATCGATACAACGCCTGAACTCTTCCTCTTCCCGAAACGGAAGGATAGGGGTACGAAAATGCTCACCTACATCGGGAATGTCACGATCAATGGTTTCCCAGGTGTAGAGAAAAGGAAAAAACCGGTTTTCGCAAAACCACGTATTCCTTCCTTGCAAAATCCGGTAGCTGAACCGGCAAGGGGGACGAAACAGATCCTCGATGAAAAAGGGGCAGATGGCCTTGTCGAGTGGGTGAAGGAGCAGAAGTCGGTCCTCCTTACCGACACAACCTTCCGTGATGCCCATCAATCGCTTCTCGCGACCCGCGTGAGGACGACCGACCTGAAGGCCATTGCGGAGCCGACGGCAGAATTGCTGCCGGATCTCTTCTCCTATGAAATGTGGGGAGGAGCCACCTTTGATGTTGCGTATCGATTCTTGAAGGAAGATCCATGGGACAGGCTCCTGACTTTGAGGGAGCGTATTCCGAATGTCCTCTTCCAGATGCTACTCAGGGCGTCCAACGCAGTAGGCTACAAAAACTATCCGGATAATGTCATCCGTGAGTTCGTGGAAAAATCATCATATGCAGGTATCGATGTGTTCAGGATCTTTGACAGTCTCAACTGGGTGAAAGGAATGGAAGTCGCCATCGATGCGGTGCGCCAGAGCGGAAAGATCGCAGAAGCAGCCATCTGTTATACAGGAGACATTGAAGACGAAACGCGTGCCAAATATAATATCGATTATTACAAAGAGATCGCCAGGGAATTGGAAGCAAGCGGGGCCCATATGCTGGCAATCAAAGATATGGCTGGTCTCCTCAAGCCTCAGTCAGCATATCGTCTGATTTCTGAGCTTAAGAGCACCGTTGACTTGCCGATCCACCTCCATACCCATGACACAAGCGGGAATGGGATCTATACTTATGCAAAAGCCGTTGAAGCAGGAGTGGACATCGTCGATACAGCTCTCAGTACAATGTCCGGCCTGACCTCCCAGCCTAGTGCCAACACACTCTATTACGCGTTGAAGGGGACGGAGCGGGAGCCGAAGGTAGACATCAAATCCCTCGAGACCCTGTCTCATTATTGGGAGGATGTTCGTAAGTATTACACAGACTTCGAAAGCGGGATGATGTCGCCTCATTCGGAAGTGTATAAGCATGAAATGCCGGGAGGACAATACAGCAATTTGCAGCAGCAGGCGAAGGCTGTCGGACTCGGCGATCGCTGGGAAGAAGTAAAGGACATGTACGCGAGGGTAAATCAGCTCTTCGGCGATATCGTCAAAGTTACCCCGTCTTCTAAAGTGGTGGGGGATATGGCCCTCTTCATGGTACAGAATGAATTGGACGAGGAGACGGTACTGGAAAGAGGGGAAAAGATCGATTTCCCTGACTCAGTCATCGAACTGTTCGAAGGCTACCTAGGTCAGCCTCACGGAGGCTTCCCAGAAGACCTTCAGCGAGTCATCCTCAAAGGCCGTACACCGATTACGGTCCGTCCGGGGGAACTTCTGGATGACGTGGACTTCAACGCTTTGAAAGAGAAACTATTTGAAGACCTTAAACGTCAGGTGACGAGTTTTGACGCTCTAGGGTATGCCCTTTATCCTAAAGTCTTTATGGAATATGCCAGTATGGTGGATCAATTCGGAGATATTTCCGTACTCGATACGCCGACCTTCCTTTTCGGCATGAGGCTTGGTGAGGAAATCGAAGTCGAGATTGAAACAGGGAAGACGCTTATTGTCAAATTGGTCTCAATCGGACAAGCTCAGGCGGATGGTACAAGGGTCGTTTATTTTGAATTGAACGGTCAGCCGCGTGAAGTGGTGATTAGGGACGAAAGCATTAAATCCACCGTTGCCGTCAAAATGAAGGCCGATCCTAAAAAAGAATCACATCTCGGTGCATCCATGCCGGGAACCGTCATCAAAGTTGTTTCTGAAAAAGGGGAAAAGGTCCAAAAAGGAGATCACCTCATGATTACAGAAGCGATGAAGATGGAAACGACGGTTCAAGCCCCGTTTGCGGGAACAGTGAAAGAAATCTATGTTTCAAACGGGGATGCCATTTCCCCTGGAGATCTATTGATCGAAGTAGAGAAATCCTGATAACAAAAAAGATTCCGGTCCATGGAGGACCGGAATCTTTTTTGTTTTTATTGACGTTTCTTGCTTCTCGACCCAAGCATGATCAAGTAGCAGAGAAGTCCGAACAAGCAGGAGATGATGAGGGCGTGCAGGAGGGCAACTGCCAGGTTCAATCTGGTCAGGACGACCAGCGCACCGGTCGTAGCCTGCAGGGTCACGAGAATCAAGGCGATGACCCATCCCCAATATACTACCTTTTGCTGTTTGTATTTCTTTACTGCCAAGACTGTGACGTATGCAATCCAGACAAATACGAGGGCGGCAGCAGTACGATGCCCCATTTGAATCCACTCGTACATATTTGTCGGGAGTCCGATGCTTGAATTCACGCAGAACGGCCAATCCTTACATACGAGGCTTGATTCAGTGTGTCGGACGAGTGCTCCGGTGTAGACGACCAGATACGTATAAATCGTCACCCCGATTGTGTGCCATCTCATCCGCTTATCGATAATTACCTTGTCTGCTTCGAACTTTTGATCAACTTCGAAAATCAGGAGGGTCAAGAGTAATACGGAAGCGAATGAAATGAGTGATATGCCGAAGTGGATGGCTAGGACAAAATCAGATTGTCCCCATTTAACCGCCGCAGCGCCGATCAATCCTTGAAGGACAAGGAAGAAAAAGGAGAGGATCGCCAAAAACTTCGTTTCACGCTTATGGCCGATCGCCTTCCACGACCAGATAGAGAGGGCCAGTAGCAGGAGTCCGACTCCGCCGGAAACAACCCTGTGCGCAAGCTCGATGACGAGCTCGATGGTGATATTATCAGGAATCAATTGTCCGTGGCATAGGGGCCAGGAACGACCGCAGCCCATTCCGGAGCCGGTTTTCGTTACGAGTGCACCGCCCAGTAGGACAAATAACATACCAAGACTTGTAAGAACAGCAAGCCATTTTAAACCTTTATGCAAATTCTTCACCTTCTTAACTGATAGAATGCACATATGATCAGTATTGTAGTAAAATATATGCCTCTTCGATGATACCGGACCAGGCGTGAAAACTCAATAAATAAGATGTTACAGAATTTCGAGCAATTATCGACATTTTTCCAACGAACGTCGATTAAGTCTTTACATGCAGAAAGAGTGGAAAACCGGTAGTAGTTTTATCCTAATTGCTAGAATATTAAAATCTGTAAGCGCTTATCATATATTTATGGTATGATTGTCAAAGACCCGTCCTAACTTATTTTCTTCACAATTTCTTCACATTATTGGATAAATATCTTCCAAAAACGGAAATATATATGGTTTAATATTATATTGATAGCGTCTTTACGGTTAGACGAGTCGGTTTTTGTAAACGATTTAATTGTAGGAATATGTCAAACATATCCTTTGCTATGGCGGTCGGGACCCGGCCCTCATGCGTTGGGGAGGAGGAAGTAGATGAGCAACAGTCGAACGATGACCGATGCCATGGGGGAGACTGCGTCCTCAGCATGGAAGGATTTCCTTTCATTGATTAAAATTGGGATCGTCAATTCCAATCTGATTACCACCTTTACCGGGATGTGGCTCGCCTTTTACTTTTCAGGTGCCCATTTTCTTCAATCCTTGGATGTCATTTTCCTCACGCTGGTCGGTTCATCCTTCATCATTGCCGGTTCCTGTGCAGTGAATAATGTGTACGACCGGGATATCGATCACGTGATGGACCGTACAAAGGGGAGGCCCACCGTTACAGGTAAGATCCACTCCGGTAAAGCTCTCGCCATCGGACTGTTCATGATCTTACTCGGCACCATCATGTTATTCATGACGACCATCACAGCAGGTGTCATCGGTCTCATAGGGGTCATCTGCTACGTCCTCCTCTATACGATGTGGTCGAAGAGGAGATATGTCAGTAACACCATTGTGGGCAGTATCTCCGGTGCGGTTCCCCCGTTAATCGGGTGGGCAGCGGTGGACGGTGGCTTGAGTACGACAGCATGGGTGCTTTTCCTCCTCATGTTCATCTGGCAACCTCCGCATTTTTATGCACTCGCCATGAAACGGGTTGAAGAATACCGAGCAGCCAATATCCCGATGCTTCCCGTAGTCAAAGGCTTTAAAGTGACGAAACATCACATCGTCTGGTGGGTGGCGGCCCTTCTTCCGCTTCCATTCTTCCTGCTCGACCTTGGTCTTCCGTTCTTTATCCTTGCGACGGCATTCAATATCGGGTGGCTTGCCCTCGGACTTGCAGGTTATAAGATGAAGGATGAAATCAAATGGTCGCGCCTTATGTTTGTTTATTCTCTGAACTACCTGACCATCTTGTTTGTAGCGATGGTGATTGTCACCGTCGTTTAACATAGGAATTCTTTCTTAAAAGAAATCCAAATAGATCTTTTTTTAAGTCCTTGTTTTACTCAAGAGTCTATTTTACGAAAGAGGGGTTTGATTAAGCTATGAAAGCAAGGCTATCCAAGTGGCGTCTATTCACGATCCTCGCGATGGTGGCGCTCGTCCTTTCAGGTTGCGGGGAACCGTTCCTATCCACTTTACAGCCTGCGGGTGAAGTAGCGCAGGACCAATACGATCTTATGATCCTGTCCACGTTGATCATGGTTCTCGTCATCATTGTGGTCGTCATCGTCTACATGATCGCCATCATCCGTTTTCGCAGGAAAAAAGGGGACAAAACGATTCCTAAACAGGTTGAAGGGAGTCACACACTCGAAATCATCTGGACGGTCATTCCGATCATCCTTCTTTTGATCCTGGCCGTACCGACCGTTACATCCACGTTCAAACTTGCTGATACAAAGGCGATGGACAAAAAGGATGCAGACGGGAACAGAGAAGCACTCGTAATCAATGTCCGTGCCAATCTGTACTGGTGGGAATTCGAGTATCCGGATGAGAAGATCATCACCTCACAGGATCTCGTTGTACCGACCGATCAAAGGGTTTACTTCAATGTAACAGCTTCTGACGTGAAGCATTCGTTCTGGATTCCGGCAGCAGGCGGAAAGATCGATACGAACGTGGATAACGTCAATAAGTTCTTCCTTCAATTCGATGGGGAAAAAGCGAAGGAAGCAGAAGGGCTCTTCTACGGGAAATGTGCAGAGCTTTGTGGACCGTCCCATGCATTGATGGACTTCAAGGTTAAAGCGCTTCCGCAGGAGGAATACACTGCCTGGGTTGAAGATATGAAAAATGCAGGAGAACCGGAGCCTTCCTCGGACCTTGCAAAAGAAGGACAAGAGATTTTCAACAACAAATGTCTTGCCTGTCACGCTGTTTCACCACAGGACGGTCGACCGGAGCAGGCTCGGACAGCACCTAACCTTGCCACATTCGGTGAACGTAACAGAATCGCCGGAGTCCTGGATCACAATGAAGAAGAGCTGAAAAACTGGCTCAGCGATCCGGACCAATACAAGCCTGGTAATAAGATGACAGGTACATACGGCAAATTGACCGATGATGAGATGGATGCACTTGCAGAATATCTCATGGGTCTGAAGGTACAAGATTAAAGGGGAAAGAGTAAAAGGGAGGTTTAATCGTGAGTAGCTACGCACAGAAAAAAGGCTTCGGCGCGACTCTTTGGGATTACCTGACAACAGTTGATCACAAGAAGATCGCCATCCTTTACCTCGCGGCAGGGGGATTCTTCTTCCTCGTCGGTGGTTTGGAAGCCCTTATCATACGTATACAGCTGGCGGTACCGAATAATGATTTCGTGAGCGCCGGTTTGTACAACGAAGTATTGACCATGCACGGTACGACCATGATTTTCTTGGCGGCCATGCCACTGATTTTTGCATTCATGAATGCGGTCGTCCCGCTCCAGATCGGCGCGCGTGATGTAGCATTCCCATTCCTGAACTCATTGGGCTTCTGGCTGTTCTTTGCCGGAGGGGTGTTCCTGAACATGTCCTGGTTCCTGGGTGGTGCTCCTGATGCAGGGTGGACGTCTTATGCGTCCTTATCACTAAACTCACCTGGACACGGGATCGACTTCTATGTCCTCGGGCTTCAAATATCCGGGGCCGGTACGCTGATCGGGGGGATCAACTTCCTCGTCACCATCATCAATATGAGGGCTCCTGGAATGACCTATATGCGTATGCCATTGTTCACATGGACCGTATTCGTCACATCCGCTCTCATCTTGTTCGCATTCCCGGCTTTGACAGTGGGATTATTCCTGATGTTATTCGACCGCATGTTCGGTTCTAACTTCTTCGTTGTCGCCAATGGTGGTAACACGATCATCTGGGAGCATTTCTTCTGGATATTCGGACATCCTGAAGTATATATCCTTGTGCTTCCGGCATTCGGAATATTCTCGGAAATCATTCCTCACTTCTCGAGGAAGCGGCTATTTGGATACTCATCCATGGTCTTTGCCACGGTATTGATCGGATTCCTCGGCTTCATGGTATGGGCCCACCATATGTTCACAGTCGGACTAGGCCCGATCGCCAACGCCATCTTCGCCGTTGCCACCATGGCCATCGCGGTACCGACGGGGATCAAGATCTTCAACTGGCTCCTCACGATGTGGGGCGGCAGTCTCAGTTTTACGACTCCGATGCTTTATGCGGTCGCCTTCATCCCGACTTTCGTAGCGGGTGGGGTAACCGGGATCATGAACGCATCTGCGACAGCAGATTATCAGTTCCATGATACGTATTTCGTCGTTGCCCATTTCCACTATGTCATCGTAGGGGGAGTCGTATTCGCACTTCTTGCCGGAACGCACTACTACTGGCCGAAAATCTTTGGAACCATGCTGAATGACTTCTTGGGCAAGATCACGTTCTGGTTGTTCTTTATCGGTTTCCATCTTACGTTCTTCATCCAGCATTTCCTTGGGTTGATGGGAATGCCACGTCGTATCTGGAAGTTCCTTCCTGGTCAAGGTCTTGACAATGGAAATCTGGTATCTTCCATCGGAGCAGGATTCATGGGCGTAGCCGTCATCTTCCTGCTGATCAATATCATCTCTACACAGGTGAAAGGTGTCCGGGTCGGCAATGATCCATGGGGCGACGGACGTACCATCGAATGGGCCATTCCTTCACCGCCGCCATTCTACAACTTCAAACAGACACCGCTTATCCGTGGGTTGGATGCGTACTGGCTGGAGAAGATGGAGGGGAAAGACGGATTGACACCTGCGGAACCAATCGGTGATATCCATATGCCGAATAATTCCATCATCCCGCTTATCGTCTCACTCGGTCTGTTCATTGCGGCTTTCGGTGCCATGTATCATGTGGATGATAAAGCATGGGCTCTTCCTGTCCTCATCATCGGCATGCTGATTACACTCGGAGCGATGTTCTTCCGTTCGGTTCTGGATGATCATGGGTACCACGTCCATAAGGAAGATCTGCTTGATGACGATGATAAAGGGGGTAAGGCATAATGCATGCAGATGAAAAATTCACGCCTAAGACCTGGCCGGCCTCCCCTGAGAAGGCCACCCTTGAAGGAAAGAATAAATTTATGGGCTTCTGGTTTTTCCTTGGTGGGGAAACCGTCCTGTTCGGCTCATTGTTTGCCACATATTTGGCACTGAAGGATAAAGTACCAAGTGACAGTCATGCGCTGGCAAAGGATATATTCGATCTGCCGCTGGCATTCCTTGCTACGATGCTCCTTTTGGTCAGCTCACTGACAAGCGTTTATGCCATGTACCACATGAAGAACTACAACGTTAAGAGGATGCAGGCCTGGTTATTGATTACAGTCTTGCTTGGAGCAGCATTCCTTGCACTGGAAATCTATGAGTTCAATCATTATGTACATGAATATGGCCACACCTTTACTAGTTCTGCTTTCGGTTCTTCTTTCTACACCCTTGTAGGCTTCCATGGAGCTCACGTGGCCTTCGGTCTTCTTTGGATCGTCACACTCATGCTCAGGAATGCTAAAAGGGGATTGAACCTTTACAACGCTCCGAAATTCTATCTAGCGTCACTCTATTGGCATTTTATCGACGTTGTTTGGGTATTTATCTTTACAGTAGTATATTTAATGGGAATGGTGGGATAAACTGATGGCGAATCAACAATCAAATTCAGGTAACCCAAGCGTGGATTACGAGTACAGACGCAGGAAGAATAAAGAAGATATGCGGATGCAACTCACCGCCTTCATGCTCATGATCTTCTTGACATTGATTGCGTTCATAGCTGTTGCAGGGGATTTCGATAAGTATTTCGTCCTTCCTTTCATCCTGCTTCTTGCCGTGGTCCAGCTTGTATTCCAATTGTATTATTTCATGCATATGAGCCATAAAGGACATGAAGCCCCGTCGCTTTTCCTGTATTCAGGTGCGCTGGTGGCCTTTATCACGATCTTGGCTTTCCTTACAATCGTTTGGATCTAAAAGAGGGAATGACCGGCCACGGAGTTTGTGGCCGGTCATTTTTCTTCGTGTTTGAACCGTACTGCCTTAATGTTCATGACTTTGTCAACAGGTCACATTGAAGTGCCTGAGGGGAGTCAGTATAATGAGGGTAAGTGCTATAAGTGAAATGGGGTGTGGAAAATGCCTTTGGGTATTTTTGGATTTATGGCGTTGTGGAGTCCATTTTTCATTGTGGCTCTTGTATTTTTAACTGCGGTGTATTTTTTGCTGACCGTGAAATGGCGAAGAAGCTTTCCGGATAGCGAACCGCTGACAAAGAAACAGGCAGTGTACTTTATATTGGGAATGCTGCTCCTCTATGTAGTCAAGGGTTCACCCGTCGAGGTGTTGAGTTCCATCTTGTTTTCAGCCCATATGACCCAGATGGCTCTGCTGTATCTGGTCGTCACCCCGCTTATCATTTTGGGAATCCCCACGTGGGTGTGGAAGGCCGTCATCAAACTTCCGGTCATCAAAGGCGTGTTCGGGTTCATGACGAAACCCCTTATATCTCTTTTGTCATTCAATGTGATTTTCTCGATTTATCATATTCCGATCGTATTCGACCATGTTAGGACGGATCCGACTTCGCATGGCCTCGCCATGACGATCCTCTTCATCCTTTCACTTTTCATGTGGTGGCCACTCTTGAATCCGGGAGATGAGGATATTGATCTCAGCGGACTGAAAAGGATCGGATATATCCTTGGGAGCGCTGTCCTATTGACACCTGCCTGTGGATTGATTATATTTGCTGAGAATCCTTTGTATGCTCCGTACTATGACCCTCAGGAATTCATGAAAGCGTTGGCTCTCTGTGTTCCTGCGAATACCCTTGATGGCTTAAGCATCAGTGGTCCCGAATTATTTACGAATATGTCCATCGAAAACGACCAGCAGCTCGGTGGTGTCATCATGAAGATCATCCAGGAGATTGTATTCGGTGTGATGCTGTTCAATCTGTTTTTCCAATGGTACCGGAGTGATCAAGAAAAACAAGAGAAGCTGTCATATGACCCTGTCATTGATCCATCTTCAACCGAATCGTAAAAAGCAATATTTACACTAGAAAAAGCGAGGATTTGAGATTATGTCGTTACCAGTCTTACCTACGATCAGCACGAGCTTTATCGTCCTCAGTGCGATCACCGTTGCCATCGGGTGGTGGCAGATAAAGAAAAGGGAATTCGAAAAACATCAGAAGACCATGACGTTGGCAGGTATCTTTGCCCTCATCTTCTTCATCATCTATGCCAGTCGTACGATATTCATTGGGAACACTTCCTTCGGAGGTCCTGATGATCTGAAAATCTATTACACGATTTTCCTCGTCTTCCATATCACATTGGCTACAATCGGTGCGGTATTCGGGCTGATGAGCTTATGGACAGGCTATCAGGATCGTCTGAAAACACACAGGAAACTTGGTCCGATCACGAGCATCATTTGGTTCTTTACCGCGATCACCGGTGTAGCAGTTTATTTGCTTCTGTATGTCTTTTACCATGGAGGGGAGACGACTTCCGTCATTAAGGCCATCCTTGGAAATTGATCAAGCAGCCGCCAGCTTATTGGCGGTTTTTTATTTTCACTCATTGCAGAATGGTAGTGATCGAAATCTGTGTTAAAGGGATTTGATCCATTAGAGGATATCATAGGTTTATACCGAATAGTTTAAGGTGAAAGGAGGATATACGATGATACGAACCCTTGAAGAACGGGACTATAGCCAGTCCCTGCAGCTTTCAGAATACGCGTTTCAATATAAGCTATCTGAAGAGGAGCGGGAACAAAGACGTGAACAGATGGGGGATCAGAAGATCTTTGGGATTTTCCACGACGATCACCTGGCGGCTAAGCTTCACCTCATGCCATTCCAGACCTGGTTTGGAGATCGGATGATCCCAATGGGAGGTGTGGCCGGAGTCGCCACCTACCCGGAGTATCGAAGGAACGGATATGTTAGGAAGCTCCTCCTTCACTCTCTAGAAGCAATGAAGGAAGCTGGACAGATCATATCCATGCTCCATCCGTTTTATATTGATTTCTATCGGAAATTCGGTTGGGAGGTATTTGCATCCTATCGCCAGATGACAGTGGATCAGAAGGAATTGAGTCCCTTATCAACCTCCACGGGTACCATTCGACGTGGAGGAGTTACAAAAGAAGTGATGGAAGCCTATGATCGATACGCAAAGAAACATAATGGGATGCTCGTTCGGACGAATGGATGGTGGAAGAAGAAAGAAGATCAGTGGCACGTTGCGACCTATCATGAAGGCGAAATGCAAGGGTACATACTATACACCATCTCAGAAGGCGTGATGACCGTCGATGAATTTCTCCCACTGACCCCGGGGGCAAGGAAAGGGCTTTGGAATTTCATTTGTCAGCATGATTCCATGGTACTAACGGTTAAGGTGAAGCTGGCAGAAGGGGAGGTTTTGCCATTGATGCTGAAAAATCCACGCATCAAGGTGGAGGACTATCCTTATTTCATGACAAGGGTCGTGGATGTAGAGCCGTTCCTAAAAACGTATTTGCGGGATAAAGAAACATTCGAAGCCTTTACGTTGAAAGTAGTAGATCAACATGCACCTTGGAATTCAGCTGTCTGGCATCTTTCTGTGAATGGGGTGGAACGACGTGATGGCAGCACGGCAGATGTGGAATTGGGCATCAGGGAATTATCAGCTTTTACCTTTGGCTTTTTGAGTGCGGTAGATTTAGAGGCTATGGGTCATATCGACGCTGGTGAGGTTGCCTGGCTCGAATCGATCCGTACAACAAGGAAGACCTGCTTCCAAGATTTTTTCTGATTCAATGACAAAAGGAGCCTTTATGGGGCTGCTTTTGCATGGTGTTACAATTTGAAGTTGAGCTTGATGATGCCGGCTTCCTTGGCGGAATTGAACAGGATCAACAAAAACGGACCAATGACAAATCCCATGACTCCGAAAAGCTTAAGTCCGAGATACATGGCGATAAGCGTTGCCAGTGGAGAGAGTCCGATATGCGTCCCCATGACCTTTGGCTCAACCGTCCTTCTAATAATGAGAAGGATGGCAGCGAGCACGGAAAGCTGTGTTCCAAGACTGATATCTCCCGTGATGAAGTGATAAAGGGCCCACGGTCCAAGTATGGCAATGGAACCGACCAGGGGCAGGAAATCGATGAACCAGGTGATGACCGACATAATAATGGCCACTTCAGGTGTGATGATGAGCAAGCCGATCAACGTCACGATAAAGATCAGGATGCTGACCAGGAACTGAGCCTTGAAGAATCCGAAGAACACGCCGGTCATCCTCGAGATCATAAAGTTCACCTTTTCAGCAGTCGCATCGGTCAAATGACTGTAGATCATATGTTTGATGCGGGGAAGATCGAGCATGAACAGGAACAGGGCTATGAGGAAGACGAGAAGGCTTACCAGGAAGTTGGGTATGTATGTTAGATAAGCGCTTATCTTTTCTAAATTGAAGGACTGCAAGATCTTGGATTTGGACCGGTCCAGGAAGTGCTGCACATCATTCGAGAATTCCTTCACGATGGTATCGGGGAGGTCTTTGGATAAGTCAAGAAGGCGATCCTCATACTCTTCCCAGATGTCTCCTACCTTTGAAATATAGTGAGGGGTGTTTTCAACGAGTTTGACCCCTTCGCCTACGACTTTGGTAGTCACGAAATAACTGGTAATTCCCAAAAGGAGCAAAAAGAGGATAAAGATGCTCATAACCGCCACCTTGCGCTTCCAATCGAATCGTCCCTGAAGCATTCTGACTGAAGGTTCGAGGATCATGGCCGTCATGAATGCCAGGATCAATGGTAATGAAATGGGAAGGATGAAAAGGCAAAGCAGGATGAGAACGATTATCAGCCCAAGATAAACCAGGAATTTTTTGTTTTTGAATCTAGCCAATGGAGTACTCCTTCCTAAGACACACTATTTCTATAATTATATGTCTAGGTTAAAAGGTTGAACCGTCATTTTGAATGGTGAAAAAGAAATTACCAACCGGTGGCCACGGGCATAATAAAAGACTGCCCTGAGGCAGTCTTAATATATTACCAAGCAAATTCTGCTGCTTCTTTCTTCACGTCGTTCAGGAGTTTCTCACATGACGTGATCAAATGCTTCGGGAAGGTTTCCCCTTCTCCATATTCCACGCCGTGAGGGTAGTAGTGCTTGCCGAGGAGCGGTGTCATGAGTTGGATGACGGCATCGTGTTTGCCCACATCCCCTTCCACGGCGAGGCCCTGTAGACGAAGGTAAAATATTCCTTCTCGAATTTCAAATTTACGATCATAGGTCACACGTTCATAATCCCATTGACCCGCACGGACGAGGCCGTGGGACTCCATGATGTCATCCAGTCGATTCAAGTCGACTTTAATCTCTTCAAAACCCGTTTCAGTGAAATGCATTGTATTCCCTCCTAGATGGTCAAGCGATAGCCTTTCCTTTTGAAAAGGTGCCTTATATTCTCCTATTAATAATAGTTGAAAAAACGTTTTCATGCAATGTCTTCCAGTAGAAGAAGATGGCGATTTGCGTAATGTTTTCCCCATTTTCTGAATTTAGACACTATCCTCTTCGTGATTCCGAGAATCCTTAGTGTTGAGAGAGTGAAAAATATGCTATCCTTTATTGTAGGCAGATTGAACAAAAGGATACTACCTCTACCACCTGAAACATATAATGATAGTAAATAGAGAAGGGAGGGGGAAGATCTGAAGACCTTGCTTAGGATCGGTATCATTCTTATCATCTTTACCGTGTTTGGAATCTATCAGGATCAAAAACAGGAAAATGAACCGCTCAAGGGTCCGGACGTTCAGACGCTGGAGGACAAAGATGATCAATTGGATCAGTCGACAGAAACCCCGCCTGGAGAAAGACCAAAAACCGGCCTATCCGTTTATATCGGTAAGAACGTCAGTGAAATCAAAAAAGAATTCGGAGAACCAGACCGTATAGATGACAGTGCGTTCAATTATGATTGGTGGGTCTACAATGTGCCGGATACGGAATACATACAATTCGGGGTCAGGGACAAGAAGGTGGTATCCCTTTATGCCATCGGGAACGGCCTTGATGTTGCCCCTTATAAACTAGGACAAAAGCTTGAGGACATTTATCGATTCACCATCGTCGACTCTGAAATCGTCGTCAAATCTGATTCTGGATCCTATCAGTTTGAACTGAACGAAGAGGACCTCAATACGAGGCTGTTGGTCCCACTTGGCGATCTGTATGCCCAATTGTATCTGGACAAGTTCACCGGTGAACTATCGAGTATCCGATTCATGGACAGTGAAACCCTTGTTGCGATGCATCCTTATGAAATGATGTATAGGGGAGAACTGGCAGAAGAGGTGCCGCCTTCTGAAGAAGAGTGGGCAGATGTAAACGAAGCGAACGAAAAGCAGATATATGCCATCACGAATATCATGAGGAAGCAATATGGAGAATCCACACTCCAGTGGGATGAAACCACGGCGAACGCCGCCAGGGGCCACAGCAGGGAAATGCACGATAAAAACTACTTTTCCCATGAATCGGATGCCATGGGTTCATTGCAAGACAGACTGGATAAACTGGGTGTCCCTTATCAAACGGCTGGTGAGAATATCGCTTCCCAGTACCTTGATGGTCCTGAAGCCGTGCATGGATGGTTGAATTCGGATGGGCATAGGAAAATCCTTTTGGACAAAGCATTCACCCATATCGGTGTCGGGGTTTACAAAGGGTACTATACCCAGAATTTCATCAAAAAGCCCGATCTACCTTAAAGAGATCCCGGATTCCCCGGGATCTTTCTTCATTTCTTGAATATAAAGAACGAGCCAGTCGAGTGGGCGATGACCTTACCGTCTGACCTGATCACTTTTCCTTCGACGACCATGGTCGTCGTCCCGTGATGGAGAATCTGTGCTGTCGCAGTTAATTCACCGCCTGTTCCCGGTGCAAGATAATGGACATTCAGGTTGGTTGTGACGGCTCCATACCCTGAAGGGAGCGCCCGATTGGCCAATGTACCCATGATGGTATCCACCATCGTGGCCGTGATACCTCCATGCACGAACCCTAGAGAATTATGGGTGAGGGGGGTGATGGGTATTGTGAGCGTGAGGGTCTCATCCTCTTCTCCCCATTCCATTCCAAATACGCCCCCAAGGAGAGGTCCCCCATCCTCCTGCTTTTTCCTCATGCCCGCCAGCATCTGACCAAGGGAGTTTAGGTCCTCCACTGATGCGTATTCCATGCATTCATTCAAAAGCTTCGCTAAATCTTCTTTCATCTTATTCCATCCTTCTTTCCTCATGATGAATCGTTTTACGTCCCGTCCATCGTACTATATCCATGATCGTTTCACCAATCTTTTTCTCCTTTCATACACTGTACTAGGTAAATGCCTGAATGGGAGGTGTGGGGAGTGGGGAAATTACATCCGAAAGTGAATGAGTTCAAGGAATTCGTCAAGAAACACCCTAAGATCATCAAGGATGTGCGTAGTGGCCAGGCAAGCTGGCAGGAATTGTTCGAAGACTGGTATCTTCTCGGAGAAGATGATACGAGGTGGAACAGCTATAGGGACAAATCCGAGCAGAAAGAAGAAAAGAAAGCAGAGGAATCCAAGAATGGATGGATGGACCAGGTCGGGGAAATCGTCAAGAAAATGGATGCCAATCAGCTGCAGAAGCATATTACCAATCTTAGTGAAGCCCTGGGGACTGTCCAGGGGGTCATCAGTCAGTTTCAATCCGGTAAGGGAGATGCAGCGCCAAGGGAAGAAACACCCAAACGGCCTTCTCACCCGTTTTCATTCAGACAGGATTAAGGAGGGGACCAGAGTTGAGAAGTGATATCATCGAATACATCCACGCAAGCGATGATCTGAAGCGGTATCTTCGGGATGCGCCACAGTGGTACCGTACGCTTTCCAGGAATCCGGATCAGCTGGAAAAGTTTGAGATCGCTTCGATTCATCATTTCGAAAAAACAATCCCCCATCGGGTTCAGAAGTTTTCCAACGGCGTGCAGATGGCCACTATGATGATTTCTATGTTCCAGGCCATGAACAGTGGTTGATGAGAAGAGCTCCGGATAAATATTAAAAGGATGGGGATGGCTAATAGCAAGGAGTGATGGAAGATGAAAAAAAGAACCCTTCTTGCTATTGGGCTTGTTTCCCTAACATTGTCGGGATGCCGTGATACCCCGCCTGAGCCGAAAAGTATAGCAGCTGCTGCACATGTGGAAAACAGCTTATCAGTGAAACATCTTACCCGGGGCAACGAAGTGCTCGTGGAGTGCATCGCCACGGGCGTGACGTTTACAAACAAGCAAAAAGGTGCGACGGCTGGAAAGATCGTGATCAGGTCCGGTACGGCAAACGTTTATGAAGAGCATCGAACGGCTGCATTTATCATCAAAGGGATGCCCAAGGGGACCCATTTGATTGATCTTGAAGTCGTGGGGATGGACAATAAGCCCCTGGGCATGAAGAAAAAATTCTATGTGACCATCTCATAGCATATTCGCTTCCTGCCTCTATATCTGTTAGAATACGGATATGGAGGTGGGCATGATGCTTGCTACTATTGAAAGGATGGAAATCCTGGACACTGCAGATGAACTATCTCAGATGATTTTGCAGTCAGAGGTGGTCGAGTACTATCGCAAGTGTTTATATAAAATGCAAAACAACGAAGAAACGCAGCTCAAGGTAAGGCGTTTCACCAAAATGAAGGACCTGTATGAAGAAGTTCAGCGTTTTGGCCGCTATCATCCCGATTATAAAACGGTGATGAAAGAGATCCGTGAGGTCAAGCGGGAAATGGACCTCGATGACCACGTAGCGGAGTTCCGGAGGGCCGAAAACGAACTTCAAGATCTCCTCGATGAAGTCAGTCACTTAATCGGGCATTCGGTTTCGACCAATGTCAAAGTTCCTTCTGGTAATCCCTTCTTTTCTTCAGGGGGAGGCTCCTGCGGGGGCGGCTGTGGATCCGGTGGAAGCTGCAGTTGTTCGGCATAAAAAAAGATCAGGTGGATGTATCCCATTCCACCTGATCTTTTTTATTTGAACCGGACACAATCAGGACAGAGGTTTCCGCAACAGAACATTTTTTCCTGAGGCACATAGAACCGATGCCTGTACACAGAAAGGTCTTCGGAAGCTCTGAAAAAAATGGTTTCCGAGTGGAGCATTTTTCCGCGCATGGCGCGTGCAGACCATTTCCGGATATGGTAATCCAACTCTTCCCGACTAAGCTTCGACTCCACATACAAAAAAGGGATTCCGGCTCGCTTTTGGACCTTTGCGTCCAAGATATGCTCTTGTGACTGAAGATGGGTGAGGAACTGTTGCCAAATGGTTTCGAGGTCCATCGATTTCACTCCGTTCGCATTGGGTTCACGTATCATCATGCGCTTGATTGTTTCATTCGGTTTATGCTAGACTTGTAAAAAAGTGATTCCTAAAGGGGAAGCAAAATGTTGACGGAGAGACAAGGTTTAGTTGTTTATTTACATAGTCTGAAGCATGCGAAGTCCCTACGGCGCTTCGGAAATGTGCATTACGTTTCAAGGAAGATGAAATATGTGGTCCTGTATTGCAATCAGGAAGATCTCCAAAGCATCATGGAGAAAATTTCGGGATATTCCTATGTGAAGCGGGTTGATCCTTCTCACAAGCCTTTTATCAAGTCCGTGTTTGAGAATTCACGACCGGATAAGGCGAAGGAGTACGATTATAAGATGGGCTTTTAAGAGATGCCGTAAAACGGCATCTCTTTTCTATTGCAACGGAGGGATGTAATGGTTCAATCTGAGTATGGCAATCAGATGCTGGTAATAGAGAGCCTTTTCAGGATAGAGGGTCGAGGGCTTTACATCCATCTCGATGATCGTCTTCCCGAGGCGCCCGGCTGTATCTTCAAATAGGCTGTATCGTTTGTTCGGTAGGGTGTGTGGATTGGGCACGCCTTCCCTGCAGATATAAATGGCCTGGAAACCGCCTTCTGTAGTGGGCTCCATCACGACGGCAAGTGACGTCACGGCGCGGTCTTTCACATCCGTATGGAAGGCCATCATATGCTTGAGCCGGTCGCGGTTGTGTTCTGCAAGTGCCAACAACTCATAAATATCAGAAAATCCTTCTCCTAGCTCGATAAAACGTTGAATCATGGTATTCCCCTTTTCCTTTATGTATTGAAATCCATTATTTCAAAATTGGACATAATAGTAAAGACGCGCCAAACATAAAAAGCCCTGCAGCAATACTGCAGGGTCCTTCCATATCCATTTCTGGATCGAAGGCAAAGGGAGAGGAGAAACCGGAGGAAGAACTTATGGGGAATCGTAAGTCTTCTCCGCGGTTGGCAACAACATCAGTAGAGATGCTGTTACCTACAGTATCACCAATGTTCCTTGGATTATACCTGTGATCTGAAAAAATCGGGCTGTGGCGATTCTTGTTGAAATATGATAGGATAATGAAGAAAAATACATATATGGTGGATGATTATGAGAGTAATTTCTGGAAGTTTCAAAGGTAGACAGTTGAAGGCGGTCCCGGGAAGCGGGACGAGGCCGACTACGGATAAAGTAAAGGAGTCCCTTTTCAATATGATCGGTCCCTATTTCGAGGGAGGAACGGCCCTGGATCTCTTTGCTGGAAGCGGTGGCCTCGGGATCGAGGGCTTAAGCAGAGGGCTTGATAAGGTCGTGTTCGTGGACAGGGACCAACAGGCAATCAAGACGATCAAAATGAATCTGGCCGAGTTGACGCTCGGGGATCATAGTGAAGTGTATCGCAATGACGCGGTCAGGGCTGTGAAGGCGTTGATCAAAAGGGAAATGACATTCGATTATATTTTCCTTGATCCACCCTATAAGCAGCAGAAGCTCCATGATCTGCTCACGGTCATCGATGAACATGCTCTTTTGGATGAAAACGGTTCCATAGTGTGTGAACACAGTTCTGATATCAGACTGGCCGATCAGGTGGGGAGCTTGCATAAGAGTAGAGAAGAAACCTACGGGATCATCCGTATTTCCATCTTTAAACAGGAAGATTAAACAAAATCTGGAGGATAGAATCATGACCAACATTGCAGTTTGTCCGGGGAGTTTCGACCCCATTACATATGGACACTTGGATATCATCACACGCGGGGCAAAAGTGTTTGATAAAGTTCACGTCGTGGTGTTGAGCAATTCATCTAAGCAGCCATTATTCACCGTTGATGAACGGATGGAGCTGATCCGTCAATCCACGGCTCATTTACCCAATGTTGAAGTGGCATCCTTTCAAGGGCTTCTGGTGGATTACGCCAAGAAGGTCCATGCGAGTGCCATCATCAGGGGCTTGAGAGCTGTTTCCGACTTCGAGTATGAAATGCAGATTACATCCATGAACCGTGTCCTCGAAGATGAAATTGAAACCTTTTTCATCATGACCAACAATCAATATTCGTTTTTGAGCTCGAGTATCGTGAAGGAGGTTTCGAAATATGGAGCAGATATTTCGGAGCTCGTCCCGAAGCCGGTTGAAGAGGCACTGAAACTGAAATATAAGCAGGCACGTTAAAGATCCTTACAAAAAAATCCGAGCGGAACCGATATTCAATGAATGCCGGTGGCCGTTCGGATTTTATTTATTTTCACCTTGATTTTCATGAGGATCCCAGCCTTTTGACATATAGCAGGCAGTAAAGGAGGAGGCAACTGATCGTCAACGGGGGACCAGCCTTTACTAGTATATCCATCGCATCGATCCAGAAGGAACTTGTTTGCTGAGAAAATACAGGAATGGCTCCTGTAGCTTCCCCGTCGGCCAGTCGGCCAAAGAGGGGTTTGAATAAAAAGATCGTGATGATGGCAGCAGCGACTCCATGAAGGATCCGGGCGAAAAAGAATGGTTTGAACCGGATGTCGGTCTCTGCCAAAATGCTTGCCACCTGAGCCTGGATGCTGAATCCGCTGAAGCCTAATAGAAAACTGACCAAGACAGCCTGTTGAAATAAGCTCACCTCTGCCAATTCGCTTGTCATTTGTGAACCAAGGGTGATTTCGAATAACCCGGGTATGACAGGGATGCTCAGGTTAGGTGGAAGGTGGAAGAAAGAGAGCAGGGAAGAGATACCTGATGATAGTACTGTCGTGATATGCAAATGATAGAGAACCTGGTTCAGTACTGAGAAGAGGATGATGAACCCTCCGATCATGAGCAGGGATTGAATGGAAGAACTAACGGCATCGCCAAGCAATTTACCGAGGGGGCGGTGATCAGCCATACGGCTTTCATGGAGCCCTCTAAAGGCTTCTTTGACAGAGAATTTCCGTCGCACCGACCGCTCTGCCCCTTCATGATCATTCCCTCCATAAAACCGCATTGTCAGCCCGACCACAACGTTGCCGAGATAGTGTGAGAGGGCAAGGATGATGCCCAATGAGGCATTTTGGAAGAATCCGGCCGATACGGCCCCGAAGATGAAGAGTGGATTGGACGAGTTGGTGAAGGAAACGAGTCGCTCTGCTTCAATCCGTGATAACTGTTTTTCCTGCCGGAGCCTCGCGGTGAGGCGAGCTCCTGCCGGAAATCCCGAGGCCATTCCCATCGACCAGGCAAACCCACCGACACCAGGTACCTTGAAGAGCGGTCTCATCAACGGTTCGAGGAGTATCCCGATCAACCTGACCACACCGAATCCTATTAATAGTTCCGATACGATAAAAAACGGCAATAAGGATGGAAAGACGATCTTCCACCAGATATCAAGGCCCCGGGTGGAAGCTTCCAGCGATTCTCCCGGCATGGAAATCAGTGAGGCTGCCATCATGAGAGCGCCGCCTGATAATAATACGGTTTTCCATTTTGTCATAGTCAAACGATACCCTCCTAGAGCGTCCTGCCCTGTCTACGGATTTCCTTATAATGTGAAAGTTTGATAAAATAAAGGTAACTTGTCCTCTTAATAACCAATATACTCATAGCACTTGTAAATAGACCATATGATGTACAAACAGCATGCGGAGGGGATCGCCATGAACAGACCGAAAGTTGGATTGGCCCTTGGCTCAGGAGGGGCAAGGGGGTTTGCCCACCTTGGTGTCCTGAAGGCTTTCGTAGACGAAGGGGTCCCGGTGGATATGATCGCAGGGAGCAGTATGGGTGCTCTGGTAGGCTGTTTTTATGGAGTCGGCCATCAAATGGAGGATCTGTATAAGCTGTCCACCACATTCAGAAGAAAATACTTTTTGGATTTCACCGTCCCGAAGATGGGGTTTATTTCAGGAAAGAAAATCAAGGATTTCATCCGATTATTCACCCATCAGAAAAATATCGAAGATCTCAATCTCCCCGTCCGCGTCGTTGCCACGGATATCACGAACGGCGAAAAGGTCGTATTCTCGTCCGGGCCCATCGCCGAAGCTGTGCGTGCGAGCATCTCGATCCCGGGTGTGTTCGTTCCTGAAAGAATCAATGGGAGGATCCTCGTGGACGGCGGGGTGATTGACCGGGTCCCGGTGTCCGTGGTGAAAGAAATGGGGGCGGATATCGTCATCGGAGTGGATGTATCCCACGTGAAGCGAAATGCCGACATCACGACCGTGTATGATGTCATCATGCAGAGCATTGATATCCTGCAGCTTGAGATTGTCGCGCACAGGGAGATCTCATCCGACTTCATGATCCGTCCCCATGTGGAAATGTACAGCACTAGGGCTTTCAAGAATATAGAGGAAATCATCGAGATCGGAGAGGATGAAGCAAGGAAAATCATCCCCTCCATCAAAAAAGCACTGGACGATTGGAAGGAGTAGCAACAATGAAAATGAAGACACTGATCAGGACTCTGATCATCATGACGGTCCTTATGGTGGCCGCATCATTCTATTATCTGCCCTATTATGTGACGAAGCCGGGCGATGCCCATGAACTCAGTCCGATTGTAAAAGTCGAAGATGGATATGACAGCAAGGGCGAACTGATGCTCACGACTGTCAGGATGGGAAAGGCGAATATTTTCGCCTATATAGTGGCGAGTCTGAGTAAGTATGAGCATATATATCCCGTGGATGAAATCAGAAGCCCTCATGAAACGGATGAAGAATACAATATAAGACAGCTCCAGCTCATGGCTGATTCCCAGAATAACGCCGTCGAAGTGGCATTCGAAAAGGCAGGAAAGCCGTATGAATACCAATATAATGGGATCTATGTCCTGAGCATCTATCCTTCCATGCCGGCAGAAGACGTATTGAAAGCAGGAGATCGGATCACAAAGATCGATGATCAGGCCTTCCAATCTTCCAAAGAATTCATCTCGTATGTCGAAGGAAAGAAGTCGGGTGATCAAGTTGCGATCACGTATAAGCGTAACGGGAAGACAGAAACGGCTGAAGTCCCCCTGGAGGAGTTTCCTGATATGAAAGATAAAGTCGGTCTCGGGATCACCCTCACGGACGACAAGGAAATCATCACCAATCCGAAGGTAAAGCTGAAGACCGAAGATATTGGTGGACCTTCTGCTGGTTTGATGTTCAGCCTGGAAATCTATGATCAACTCACGAAAGGTGATTTGACGAAAGGGCATGATATTGCCGGCACCGGGACCATTTCTGAAGAGGGTACCGTGGGACGGATCGGTGGAATCGAACAGAAGGTTGTTGCAGCAGACAAAGCAGGAGCAGAATACTTCCTGGCCCCGGACGAAACGATCACAAAAGAAATGAAAAAGGAATACCCCGACCTTGAGTCGAACTATAAAGGGGCCGTCAGGACGGCAAAGGATATTGATACCAGCATGAAGATCATACCGGTCAAGTCATTCGATGAGGCGATCGCATTCCTTCAAACGTTAAAAGCAAAAAAAAGCTGATCCCGTCAGGGGTCAGCTTTTTTGTAATTGGAGGGGAGGGGTGGACCATTCCTTTTTCATGGATTCCATCCGGGCACCCATCCCTTTCAGGCCCATGGAGAACATGTTTGCCGCCCTGATATCAAGAGCGGCCTCGACAGGGTCGGCACTTGACAATTTGCTGATGAGTGGAAGGGAGATTTCTTTTTTGTGCTCCCTCAGATACTCACGTCCAGAGGCGCTCATGGCAAGAAGTCTGATGTATGACGGACGACCGCTACGGGCATTCATTTCTTCTTTGCTGACGTTCATCAGGATATGAAGGAGCATCCGTTGTAGCCTGGTCCATGTATACCGCTTTGATTTCAACCTGTTCATACACTCTGTGAAACTTGAAGATCGACTGGCACATTCCACGATCCGGTGTTCGATTCCTTCTTCAATTTCATATATCCTCCGGAGTTGATCAATCGGGGTGGAGAGGATCTTATATTGAAGCAGCGGCCAATAGTCTTCCCACCGATGAAGAGAGCCATATGTATCTTCATATGCTTTGAGGGCGCGCATGCTTTCAGGGGGTAAGTGCGATCGGATCTCCCCCGGGTCCCCATCACCGAAAAGGGCTTTCCTTATACTCGTTGCGCTCGCAATCGAAGGAGAAGCGAAATGTTCATCATGATAGTCAGCGGCCTTCCTGGTAACGGTATAAGCCTTCATCCCGCTGTCGATCTCATCCCTTGCCTGGATATAGTGGAAGCCCAAGATATTATTGGGCTTGCTCAGATCGATGAAGGGCTCTTTCAATCCGAGAGAAAGGAATGCTTTTGAGAGAGCGGCGGGATAGCTCAATCCTTCCCTAGAATACTTCCTGATAGCCGCATTGTACTCTGTCTGCCTTTTCTGGAGCGTATTAGCCGTCCCTTCAAAGGTTTCAATATTTCCATCCTCACTTCCAAAACAGAAACTTGAACACCCGACAGAATCAAGAAGGGATACTGCTCCCTTCGCGAAAACCGATGAATGCTGAGTCGCGAAACTGTATGGGAGCTCGATTACGAGATCCACTCCAGCGTGCAGCGCCATGCCGGCCCTCTCCCATTTGCCGAGGAGTGCAGGCTCCCCACGCTGAAGAAAATAACCGCACATGACGGCCACGGTGACATCGGCACCCGTCAATTCCTTGGTCATTTCCAGATGGTGCAAATGGCCGTTATGAAATGGATTGTACTCGACTATGATTCCTGTTGCATTCAATATACAATCATCCTTTCCGTTTCTCATGGATATAAGTGGTGCTTCTTTTCCCATTATACCCGAAGATCGTCCAGCACCTCCAAAACGCACCGTAAAGGAATATGAGAAAATATTTGAAACCAGTCCGATATAAACGTTATAATAGCAACACTGACGTTGAAAAGCGTGTAAAGAAAAAATATTGACAAACGGTATTATGAAAGCTATAATTACCTTTGTTGCCTTGAGGTGATGACAAATTGAAATGGTCAATCATTCAATTACAAAAGTACAGAGATAAAGGAATGCCGATTGATGAAACGGTTGATCTCAACGATATTAAAGAGATTGATCCGCAAGTCATCAGAGTTTCCCCGATCCATGTGACAGGCAGGGCCGACATCGCTTCAAATCGTGTCACCTTCCACCTGCATATTGAAGGGAAAATGGTTCTTCCATGCTCAAGGACCCTCGTCGAAGTAGATGTGCCTGTCGACCTCCATACGATTGAAACGTACCTTCTCGATGAACGGGAGTACGACATGTATGAGGAAGAGGAAATACATCGCATTGAAGGGGACGTAATTGACCTAAAACCAGCTATAAGAGAATTGCTGATACTTGAGATTCCCATGCAGGTACTCAGTGATGAAGCGAGGGAACAGAATGAAATGCCTTCCGGTAAAGACTGGGAAGTAATGACGGAAGAACAGGCTCATGCTGTCGATAAAGAGGAAGAAAAGAAAGTAGATCCTCGTCTCGCTGACTTGGCAAAACTTCTTGATCAAAACAAGAAATCTTAAAAGCGAAGTACCAGTTCGTTCTGGCTTCATAGACGACTATCTTTTAAGGAGGTGGGAAGAATGGCAGTACCTTTTAGAAGAACATCTAAAACAGCAAAAAGACAACGTCGTACACACTTCAAACTCAGTGTACCAGGTATGGTAGCATGCCCAAACTGTGGTGAAATGAAACTTGCACACCGTGTTTGCAAAGAGTGCGGAACGTATAAAGGTAAAGAAGTAGTAAGCAAATAATTGCCGACTGCTGCAAAAGCGTGAAGAGACCATGGCTCTTCACGCTTTTTTGCATAGACAAAAATGATTTTAAGGAGAGAACAGACGTGGGATCGTTTATAATGCACACTAATGAAAGCGGAATCATGAGGTTTGTCTTGAATCGTCCCGAAAAGCGGAACGCCATTAACTTCGATTTGATCGAGGCTTTTTCCCGATGCCTGGATGAATGTGAAAAAGGGGAGGTGAAGATGCTCCTACTAACCGGTGCGGGAACAGACTCATTTTGTTCAGGAGGAGACCTTTCTGCATTCCATGGGCTTAAGACGGAAGAAGAGAGCTACGGCATGCTCAGGAAGATGGGGGATGTACTGGTCCGTCTAGCGTTCCTGCCCATTCCAACCTTGGCGTTGGTCAATGGTACAGCTGTAGGTGGAGGCTGTGAAATTGCGGCAGCCTGTGATCTACGGATCGCGGCAGATGATGTGAAGATGGGGTTCGTCCAAGGGGGACTAGGCATTTCAACAGGATGGGGCGGCGGTACCCTGCTCCATGAGAGGATCTCTTCTCCACGTGCCATGGAGCTTTTGATGACCGGAACCATCAAGAGTGCAGAAACCTTGTATGACTACGGATTCATCAATTCTTTGGTGAGTTCCACCCATAGATTGGAAGAGCACCCGATCATAACAAGCATGGAAGATAAGAGTATAGGGACACTGAAAGCATATAAACAGCAGCTTCTCGACCGCTGGGACAAGGCTGTCCTGATGGGAAATATAGAGAGGGAGATCCGGCGCTGTTCCAAGCTCTGGGCATCAGATGACCACCATCAAGCGGTGGAAAGATTCTTGAACAAAAAGTAGGAAGAGCGATTCTATCTACTCTAGTAAGGGCATAAGTATGGGTATATGGATTTTACAGGAGGAGATGGAGATGTCTTCGAATAGACAGGACGCTTGGAACCAAGATGAGGATGTGTTGTTGGCGGAAGTGGTTTTGAGGTATATAAGGGAGGGAGGCACACAGCTTCAAGCCTTTGAAGAGGTGGGGAAGAAACTTTCAAGGACTTCAGCCGCCTGTGGATTCCGGTGGAACTCCTTCGTGCGAAAGCAATACAAATCAGGAATCGAACTAGCGAAGAACCAGCGGAAACAAACGAAGAGGGGTGCACCTCAAGTTAAAAAAGAAGCCTCCCCTGAAGTGGAACAAATCAAAGAAGCAACAGACCTGTCGGTTGAGAGCATCATTCATTATTTACAACGAGCCGAGGAGTCTGTACGTCATGAAGAAGAGATCAGGAGTGAAAATCAGAAACTCCTTAACCAAATCGATCAGCTTCAGGAAAAAATGAAAGAAATTGAAACGCAGCTCTTTAATTATGAGTCGAAATATTCTCTTCTTGAAGAGGACCACAAATCCCTTCTGGCCATATTCGAAAAAGCAAGGAAGATGGCCCTTTTGCAGGGAAATGAAGATAAAGTCAAATTTCAGATGGATAAAAACGGGAATCTCCAGCGGTTAAATAAGTAAAAAAATCCGAACCCCCGGAATGCCGGGAAGGTTCGGATTTTTTCGTTGATCAACCATGCTTTTGTTCTGATACTCCCTCAGGGAACCACACCATCGGATTCTCGCTGAGATCCCGTTCGACATCATACGTGACCTGATGAAAGTCCATCCTTTCCCAGAACCCCTGGGACTTGATGCGGGAATTCGTTTTGATCGGAAGCCCGAAGCTTTTGGCGAATTCCACGAGGATGCTGCCGTATCCTTTGTTCTGATACTTAGGAAGGACTTCAAGCTTCCACAACTCAAGGTAATTTTGAGCTGGGTTGAAGTACTGGTCGAACCTTGCATCACGCTGGTAAAGACTCATGCGGGCAACGAGCGTGTCGCCGAAATAGATTCCATAAAACGGGGATTCGCTATCGTTTTCAATGATATTTTCCTGAAGATCGTCGAGCATGGAAAGCTCTTGTACACCATATTCTTTAAACTTCTTAAACTCTTCGAGAGTTTTGTAATTAACTTTCAGCTTCTCTACTTTATTTGCCATTTGAAATCCCTCCTGAAACATTTGAATGATTGCGGATGATCCGCTTTCAATGTATTTACCCTTAATTGCCCGATATATTATTATTATATAACAAATAAACAAAAAATTCTGCACTCAAATAAGAAAACGTTTACATTTTAGAGAGGAATTCCACGATTTTTGTAGAATTCCTACTATGAAGGAGGGGGAGAGATGATACAGAAAATACTCATCGCCAATAGAGGGGAGATCGCTTCACGGATCATTTCCACCTGCAAACAGTTATCGATCGAAACCGTAGCAGTCTATTCAGATGCAGATGCAGAGATGCCGTTCGTCAAAGAGGCGGACCATTCATTCAGGATCGGGGAGTCTCAAGTGAACCGTTCTTATCTGATGATGGATGCAATCGTGGAAGTGGCAAAACGTGAAGGGGTGGATGCCATCCATCCCGGTTATGGTCTATTATCTGAAAATGCTTCATTTGCCAAGCTGGTAGAAGAAGAGGGGCTCATCTTCGTCGGCCCAGATTGGAAAACCATCGAGGTCATGGGCGATAAAGTGAAGGCCAGGAAGATCATGAAGGATGCGGGCGTACCTGTCGTACCCGGAAGTGAATCAGGCTGTGAATCGATTGAATCAGCCAAGCTCCTTGCCGCTGAGATCGGCTATCCGGTCATGCTCAAGGCGAGCGGTGGGGGCGGGGGCATCGGGATGATCCGGTGTGCCGATGAGCAAGCGCTCGTTCAACATTTTGATTCGACCCGGAATCGTGCAAAAGCGTATTTCGGGAACGACGAAGTATTTCTTGAAAAATGTATAGATGAAAGCCGGCATATCGAAGTGCAGATCTTCGGAGATCAACGAGGTAATCTTGTTCACCTGTTTGAAAGGAACTGTTCCGTCCAACGGAGGAATCAGAAGGTGGTTGAAGAATCCCCTTCACCGGCTCTTTCGGAAAAGACCAAGGAGTTGATGCTTGCCGCGGCAGTGAAGGCAGGAAAAGCCGTCAGTTACACCAATGCCGGGACCGTAGAATTCATCGTGGACCGTGATGAGCAGTTCTATTTCCTGGAAATGAATACACGTCTTCAGGTGGAGCATCCGGTGACCGAAGCCGTGACGGAACTTGATCTTGTCAAATGGCAGCTGAAGGTCGCCCAAGGCGAAGAACTGCCCATCTCAGCTCAAGAGGGAATCTTCTCAAGGGGGCACGCCATTGAGTTCAGGATCTATGCCGAAGATCCAAAAACGTTCTTCCCGTCCCCTGGTCTCCTTGCCACACTCGAGTGGGGAGAAAAGCAGGACGGCGTGCGGATCGATGCGGGTTATGCACAAGGGAATAAGGTGACACCGTTTTATGACCCGATGATCGCCAAGTGCATCGTAAGCGGGCAGGACCGCGCGGCTTGCCTTGAGACGGCAAGAAGATTTTTCGGCGGGGTAGAGATCCAAGGGGTCAAAACCAATATTCCCCTCATCCGGGAAGTAATATCAGCCGATGAGTTCATCGATGGGGGTTACTCTACTAAATGGCTTCAGGATTACCTGTCTGCACAACAACAATCATAATGAGGAGGAACGAATATGAAAGAAATCAAAGCCACCATGGCAGGCACTGTATTGAATGTATTGACCGAAACCGGTAAAAGCATTTCGGCGGGGGAAATGGTGCTCATGCTTGAATCCATGAAAATGGAAATTCCCGTTGAAGCGGAAGCTGGAGGAACGGTAGCAGAGGTAAAGGTGAGTATTGGAGATTTTGTTAATGAAGATGATGTGCTGATTCTGCTGGAAGACTGACATTCACAAACGAGGAGGTGTAATGATGACATCAAAAACGACTGAGAAGCTTGAGGAAACAAGGGAAAGGATCCGTACCGGGGGAGAAGAGAAGTATCATCAAAAGCTGAAGGAGCAAAACAAGCTTTTCGTCCGCAACCGCCTGGAGCAGCTTTTCGATCAGGGGGAATATCAGGAGGATGGGATGTTTGCAAATTCAGCGGCCGATGGCCTCCCTGCTGATGGAGTGGTGACGGCTATCGGGAAAGTGGGCGGACAGACCGTCTGCGTCATGGCCAACGATTCCACCGTCAAAGCCGGTTCATGGGGAGCGAGAACCGTTGAAAAGATCATCCGTATCCAGGAAACGGCCATGAATCTGAAAGTGCCGATCCTCTACCTGGTGGATTCAGCCGGGGCAAGGATCACGGATCAGCTCGATATGTTCCCGAATAGACGTGGGGCAGGGCGTATTTTTCATAACCAGGTAAAAATGTCCGGCATGGTGCCTCAGGTTTGTCTCCTTTTTGGACCATCTGCCGCAGGTGGAGCATATATTCCCGCCTTCTGTGATCTGGTGATCATGGTAGAAGGAAATGCGTCCATGTACCTTGGGTCCCCGAGAATGGCGGAAAAGGTCATTGGAGAAAAAGTTACCCTTGAAGAAATGGGCGGTGCGAGGATGCACTGCTCCGTGAGCGGATGTGGTGATGTACTTGCTGCATCCGAAGAAGAAGCCATCAGGGAGGCGCGCCGCTATCTGGGTTACTTCCCGGCGAACTATCAGCAAAAGCCTGCTTTGATCGATGGTGGGGCGCCAGACTCGTCCAAGGTCTTGGAAGACTTGATCCCTCAGCATCAAAATGCCCCGTTTGATATGTACGACGGGATCCATGCCCTGATCGATGAGGGAACCTTCTTTGAGGTCAAGAAATTATTCGCTCCCGAGCTTATTACAGGGTTTGCCCGCTTTGATGGCAGGGTCGTCGGGATCATTGCCAATCAGCCGAAGGTAAAAGGAGGCGTCCTGTTCCATGATTCCGCAGATAAAGGGGCGAAATTCATCCAGCTCTGTGACGCCTTTCATATACCGCTATTATTCCTGGCCGATGTACCGGGCTTCATGATCGGTACGAAAGTGGAGCGGGCAGGGATCATACGCCACGGTGCAAAGTTTATTGCAGCCATGAGTTCTGCCACGGTACCAAAGATCTCCGTCATCGTCCGGAAAGCTTATGGGGCCGGACTTTATGCCATGGCAGGCCCTGCATTTGAACCGGATGTGTGCATTGCCCTTCCAACTGCCCAAATTGCCGTCATGGGTCCGGAGGCAGCAGTCAATGCAGTCTACTCCAACAAGATTCAAGCGATTGAAGATCCAAAAGAGCGTATTGCCTACGTCCAACAGAAACAAAAGGAGTATCAGGAGCATATCGATATTTATAAGCTAGCCTCCGAAATGATCGTGGATGAGATCGTAGCTGCAAATGAATTGCGTTCCGTCCTCATCCAGCGATTCGAGATGTACCAAACAAAGGATGTCGAGTTCAGCCATAGAAAGCATCCGGTTTATCCTGTTTGATGGACCGGTGCGTCATGCCCGGAAAGAGCCCCTATTCTTCTCAGGAAGAGTAATGTCTCTTCCGGGTTTTTTATCGTGAGTGTGGGGTACTTTCAAGCGCTCGTCGATATGAAACCTTTTGTATGAAGAATGAGGAATATTTGGTAAAATGAGTGTACATTGAAAGGCGGGGATCGGATGGATATCGGGATAATAGGGGCAGGGGCAGTCGGACTTTTGTTCGCCGGCTACCTTGGTAAACGACATGACGTGACAGTCTATGCAAGGAGAAATGAACAAAGGGAACACTTGGAAACTAGTGGTGTCACAGTGTGGCGCGAAGGGAGAAAAGAGCAGACCGATGTGGGGGTAAAGTCTCTCAGCTCGCTTGACAGCCAACATGATCTTGTCATCCTTGCCGTAAAGGGGTATGACCTTATTGAGTCACTATTCATCACCGTCCCTACAGAGACCCCTCTTCTGTTCCTCCAAAACGGAATCGGTCATCTGGATTTCCTGAAGACACTTCCTCACGATACCGTCATGGCGGCATCTGTTGAACATGGCGCCCTCAAGGAGAATGATTATACCGTCTTACATAAAGGCGTGGGTGTTACGAAAATCGCCTTGGTTCGGGGAGTGCGCGGGCCGTTGCAATGTTTGATGAAAGACGGGGATGAGGCTTTTCCTTTTGAAGAAGAGGAAGATTATGAAACGATGCTTCTCAGGAAGCTGTTCATCAATGCAGCCATCAATCCATTGACGGCCATTACCGGCTGTGTGAATGGAGAGATGAGGTCGAATCCCCACTACAACGCCCTTATCAGGGAGGTCTATGAAGAACTTCTTCATCTTTACCCCCATATGGAAGCAGTGATTTCCCTTGAAGACATCGAGAGCATATGTTTGAATACCGCTCAAAACCGGTCATCCATGCTCATGGATATGGAAAACGGCAGGAAGACCGAAGTCGAATCCATTCTTGGAGAAATCATCCGGAAGGCTTCACCTCTGGATATACCGGTCATCCATACGCTCTATCTCCTCGTGAAGGGGAAGGAATCAGCAGGGAGGCAGACATAGATGGCTTCTGCATTTTCTTTTATCATGGCGCTCGTTGTCCTCATTCCGTTCGCGGGCTATTTCATCAGTTTCATCATGGCGAAGGAGATCACCGGAAGTCACCGTAAAGCCGTCCACATCTCTATCGACGTCACCACGATCCTCTTGATGATTTCCGTCCATTTCATCATCGTCGCCATCTGGGAACAATCCTATTTCTGGCTGATCCTGTTGACCGTACTCTGTTCAGCATTATTTTTCACCATCGTGTATTGGAGACTGAAAGGGGAGGTTGATTACAGGGGAGTGATCAGGGGGACGTGGAGGCTCAATTTCCTCTTGTTTTCTTTTGCCTATCTTGCCCTTATGGTGACGGGTCTCGCTCTCAGGGTGATGGAATCCACCTGAGTCTCAACTTTTTTACCTGTCTTAGGCAAGTTTTTTCCTTTTCCTTTTGTGGAATGATATACTCATCGTTAGGAAATTATGAGCTAGAAAAGGAGTCATTCATATGGAATTGGAAAGCTTGGATATTCCAGCAATCAATCAGTTTGCTTCAAAGTATATGAAACAGGAAGAACCGGTCACTTCTTTCTTTCATTATAATATCAATGAACAGGACGTCTTCAGCCGTCGCCTTGAAGACCTTGGGGAGAGGGAATTTCCTCGGGAAGGACTCGTAACGTGCATCGCCTCCTATATGGAATCGCTTCCTTCGTCCGATGCCGTAGAAACATCCTTGGAAAAATTAAAAAACGATGCCGTGGCCGTCGTAGCCGGCCAGCAGGCAGGGCTATTGACCGGTCCTCTCTATACCATACATAAAATCGTATCCGTCATCAGACTTGCCCGTGAACAGGAACAAAAACTGAATCACCCTGTCGTCCCTGTCTTCTGGATTGCCGGGGAAGATCATGACTATCAGGAAGTAAACCACATCTTCTTGGAACAGGACGGAAAAATCAAGAAGAATGGCTATCCGGAACAGGTCGTCGATAAGCGGATGACTTCCGATGTCGAATATGATCCGGCAGTGATGAAAAACTGGATCTCATCCATACTTAAAGTGCTCGGGGAAACCGAGTTCACGGCTGGTCTTGCAGATGAGATGGACGGCCTTATCCGTGAAGGAGAAGATATCGTCACGTTTTTTGCCCGTTTCATCATGACCCTTTTCAAGGACTACGGGCTCTTGGTGATCGACTCTTCGTATGGCGCTTTAAGGAAGCTGGAGGCTCCATATTTCCGCCACCTTATCGAGAACAGCCGTGAAATCACAGATCAAGTACTTATCCAACAGAAAACCATCCAAGCGGAAGGTTTCAATACGCAGCTTGAGATTTCCAGCGATGCAGCGAACATCTTCTTGAATCTGCAAAACGAGCGTGCCTTGCTCGAGAGGGATGGTTCAGGATTCAAAGATAAGAATAACGACTCCTTCTTCACCAAGGAAGAACTGCTGGGAATCCTCGATGATCAGCCGGGGAGATTGAGTAATAACGTCGTCACGAGACCCCTCATGCAGGAATGGCTATTCCCTACTTTGAGCTTTATTGGGGGACCTGGGGAAATCGCTTATTGGGGTGAACTGAAAAAGGCATTTGAATTCATGGGAATGAATATGCCCCCTGTCATGCCGAGACTGAACATCACCATCCTTGAGCGGACGGTTGCCAAAAGGGTTGAAGAACTTTCCCTTTCTTTGCAGGAGGTTGTAAAGAACGGGGTCAGTCATGTGCGGAATGAGTTCCTGGACAGTCTGAAGCCGAATGATCTCGAGGGAGAATTACAGGAAATCGAGACCTATCTGATGGCGAAGTATGAAGGCATCAAAAAAGAAGCGTCCGCTGTGGACAGCAACCTTGAGCCAATCGTCGATAAGAACCTTGAAATCCACCGGAAGCAATTCGAGTTCTTGCGAAAGCGGACGGAAAAATCCATCAGGGATAAGAATGAGCGACAGCTTTCCAGGTTCGATCTCATTGAGAATAGCATCAGGCCGAACGGCGGTCCCCAAGAGCGGACGCTGAATATCCTCTATTATATGAACAGATTTGGCCCGGATTTTGTTAACCGGCTCACCGATCTTCCTTTTACGTTCGACGGAACGCATAAAGTTGTCCACCTATAAGGTATTTAGCGACACGTACCACCATAAAAGGATCGATTTCGCTTGAAACGGCGATTTCGGTCCTTTTTTTATGGTGTCTCTTGTCATGAAAACAGGGAAAAAAGAGATAGGTTTAGAGAGGAAATAATATGCAAGAAAAGAATATAGAAAAGAGTGGAGAAAAGTGGGGGGATGTGGTACATTTGTGATAGAAAGTGGGGGCAGTGCATATGTTCATGGGCGAATATCAACATAACATTGATACAAAAGGCCGTTTAATCGTACCTGCCAAGTTCAGGGACCACCTTGGTGATGCGTTCGTCATCACACGCGGTCTCGATGAATGCCTGTTTGGTTATCCCATGGATGAATGGCGCGCACTCGAAGAAAAGCTCAAAGCCCTGCCGCTCACAAAAAAAGACGCCCGTGCCTTTACCCGTTTCTTCTTTTCAGGAGCCACGGAAAGCGAATTGGACAAAACCGGGCGCGTGAACATTCCCACCACGCTTGTGAATTATGCAAAACTTGATAAAGAATGCGTTATATTGGGTGTTTCCAATCGAATCGAGATTTGGAGCAAAGCTATATGGGAAGACTATTTCACACAGTCTGAAGATTCCTTTGCAGAACTTGCAGAGAATATGATCGGATTTGATATCTGATCCCCCACCACTAACAGTCGATTGGAAAGGTGAAACCAACATGTTTAAACACACGACCGTATTATTGAAAGAAACTGTAGATGGATTGAACATCCAGCCTAACGGCATCTACGTCGATTGCACCCTCGGGGGAGCGGGACACAGCGAATACCTGGCAGGGCAACTCTCCAGTCAAGGGCACCTGTACTGCTTCGACCAGGATGAAACGGCCATCGCACATGCCAAAGAAAAATTAGAAGCGTTTTCGGATCGCATCACATTCGTTCAATCCAATTTCAGAAATCTGAAAGCGGAACTAGCGAATCTGGATGTACATAATGTAGACGGGGTGCTATATGATCTTGGCGTATCTTCCCCGCAGCTGGACACGCCTGAACGAGGATTCAGCTACCACCATGATGCTCCACTGGATATGAGGATGGACCTTCAAGGTGAATTGAGTGCCTTCCATGTGGTGAATCACTGGTCCTTCGAAGATCTTGTCCGCATTTTCTACCGATACGGAGAAGAGAAGTTTTCCAAGCAGATCGCCCGGAAAATCGAGGCGGCTCGCGAAAAGAAACCGATTGAAACCACCGGGGAATTGGTCGAACTGATCAAAGACGGGATTCCCGCGCCGGCAAGGCGCAAAGGCGGACACCCTGCCAAGCGTGTCTTCCAGGCAATCAGGATTGCCGTGAACGATGAGCTCGGTGCATTCGAAGATTCCCTTGAGCAGGCAATCGATATCCTCTCCCCTGGAGGAAGGGTCAGCGTCATCACCTTCCATTCCCTCGAAGATCGCATGTGTAAAACGATGTTCAAGGAAAAGGCTGCAGGACCGCAGCTTCCTCCCGGCTTACCCGTCATTCCGGAAGGGTACGAGCCTGAGTTGAAGCTGATCACACGAAAGCCGATCCTTCCTAGTGAAGACGAGCTCGAAATGAATAATAGGGCACGCTCTGCTAAGCTCCGTATAGCAGAAAAAAATAAATAAAAAATAGAAAAAAGATTGAATAATGGGAGGGATCACCTTGAGTAACTTAGCTAGAAATTATCAAACACAACCGATCGAGACAAGTGCACAACCAAAACCGAAACGCCTGCGTGAGGGAAGGACATCCGTCATCACTCCCGGAGAAAAAATCCTTCTAGCAGCGTTCGCCATCATGTTCTGCTTCTTCGCAGTGAAAATCGTATCGAATGAAGCGTCCATCTATCAGGTGAATCGGGAACTGCAAGTAGCCGAGGGTGTCATCGATAAGCAGGAAAAAGCGAACACGGATCTCAAGATCCAGGTAAGTGAACTGAGTGCATATGACCGCATCCTTGATAAAGCGAAAGAGTTGGGTCTCAACTTGAAAGATAAGAATGTCAAGGTAGTGGAAGAATGATGAAAAAAAGATCCAGCATGAACATCGGAGCAGCCATCCTATTCGGGATATTCGGACTGCTCTTTTTTATCATTATGGTCCGATTCATCACGATTCAGGTCACGGGTGAAGTCGACGGGAAGGCCCTGACGGCAGAAGCTGCGAAGAAATACATAAAGGGTCACATCCTCGAGGCCAAGAGGGGATCGATTTACGACAATAATGGGGACGTGATCGCAGAAGACACTTCCGCCTATACGCTAGTCGCGATCCTGGATTCACAGGTTACCACTGACCCGAAAAAGCCGAAGCACGTTACAGATCCGGAAAAAACGGCTGAAATCCTATCTGAGTATATTGATATGGATAAAAGCGAAATTTACAAGAAGTTGAATCAAAAAGGTGAAAAAGCTCCCTATCAGGTCGAGTTCGGCTCTGCGGGAAGAGACATCTCCCATCAGCAGATGCTCGAGATTAAAGAGGAAGATCTGCCTGGCATAACCTTCCGGAAAGAATCGAAACGATTTTACCCGAATGGAACGTTTTCGTCCCATCTGATCGGATTTGCACAGAAGAAAGATGAAGAAAGTTCTGAGACCACGGGAATGATGGGGGTGGAGAAGAGCTTCAATGATATTCTAAGCGGTACAAACGGCTCGGTGCAGTATAAGAGTGATGTTTGGGGATATCTCCTCCCGAATTCTGAAGAGCATGTCACCCCTCCGAAAGACGGAGACGATATTTATCTGACGCTGGACAAGAAGGTGCAGACGTTCCTTGAAGAGGCCATGAGTCAAGTCGAGACAGAATACAAGCCTAAAAAGATGTTCGCCATCGTCTCTGACCCTAAAACGGGCAAGATCCTTGCCATGACCCAGCGGCCTACCTTCCATCCCGATGACAGGGAAGGTCTGTTGAACAACTGGACCAATACGATCGTGGAAGAGACCTTCGAACCTGGTTCCACGTTCAAGTCGTACTCCCTCGCGGCAGCAGTCAATGAAGGGAAATTCAATCCGGATGAACTCTATGAATCTGGTAAGTACTATGTGGACAAAGTTCCGCAGCCGATCAAAGACTATAATTACGGGAACGGATGGGGAACCATCTCGTACCTCGAGGGAGTCCAGCACTCGTCCAATGTGGCGTTTGCGAACCTCCTTGATAAGCTTGGATTCGAAACATTCGGAAACTACCTGAATGATTTCGGCTTCGGAAAACCTACCGGGGTGGGGCTGCCGAATGAGGCAGAAGGTTCGATTCTGTATCACTACCCCATCGAGAAGTATACGACCATCTTTGGGCAGGGGACGACCGTGACTCCCCTCCAGATGATTCAGGCGGAGTCCGCCATCGCCAATGACGGAAAGATGATGAAACCGTATGTCATCTCCAAAGTGGTAGACCCGAATACGAATAAAGTGGTCAAAGAAACAAAACCGGAAGTTGCCGGAAACCCGATCACAAAGGAATCTGCCCAGAAAACGAGGGAGTACTTGGAAACCACCGTTACGTCTCCTGAAGGAACCGGAGCAAGATTCGCACTGGATGATTACCGGGTATCGGGGAAATCAGGGACTGCACAAATCCCTGATCCGGCGACGGGAAGATACAAATCCGGCGCAACGAATAACTATCTCTTCTCCTTCATGGGCATGGCGCCTGCAGATGATCCCGAGCTGATCGTCTATGTCGGAATTCAAGAGCCGGAGCTGAAGGAAGGGGAAATCGGTTCCGATCCAGTAGCGGCCGTCTTCAAACCGGTCATGCAGAACAGTTTGAAGTACCTGAACATCAAGCCGCAGGAGAAGGTGACACTGAAGAAATCATCGCTGCCGGATGTAAAGGACCTTTCGGTGAAAGAAGCAAAGGCGGAGCTTGAAAAAGCAGGAGTCGAACCGATCATTCTTGGAAAAGGAAGCACAGTGACGAAACAGTCGCCGCCTTCTGGTGACAAGATCCTTGAAGGGGAGCGGGTCATCATTAAAACCGACGGAGAAACGACCCTCCCAGACATGACGGGTTGGTCCATCAGGGACGTTTTCAAAGTCGCAGGTTTGACCGACCTGAAACTGAAGGTCGAAGGCAATGGCTATGTGGTCAAACAAAGCATCAAAGCGGGGACCAAGGTGAAAGAAGGCCAAGCCCTGGAAGTAACATTCAAGACGCCTCAAGAACAGATGGAAAAGAAAAAAGAATAAGGGACGAAATATGGGGATCTGCCGAAGCCGGCAGGTCCCTTTTATTCTATGAACTGATTCGGAAATTATGGAACATACGTCCGATGGTCCAAGCATATAATAGAACGAGCCATAGAAGGGGAGGTTCCATTAGTGAAGAGAGTATCGAATGTAACAGTGAGGAAGCGTCTGGCCATTGCACTTATTGCAGGGATCCTGATCTTCTCCATCATTGATGTGAGACTCGGGTACGTCCAGTTTTTCAAAGGGGACTGGCTCACGGGCCTTGCGAAGGATTCATGGAGCCGGAATATTCCGTTCCAGCCTGAGCGCGGTAAGATCCTTGATCGAAACGGTGTGGAGCTGGCGGCAAATCAAAGCGCCCCCACCATATTTGTCGTACCGAGACAAATCACCGAACCGAAAGAAACAGCAGAGAAGCTTGCAGCCACCCTTAATATTTCCGTTGAGGCCGCATATAAATATGTAACACAGAAGGCAAATATGGTCTTGATCAAAGAAGCAAGGAAACTATCTTATGATAAAGCGAAGGAAGTACGTGATATGAACTTGAAAGGGGTTTACCTAGGGGAGGATTCAAAAAGATATTACCCGTATGGAAGCTACCTTTCACATGTATTAGGGTTTGCTGGTATTGATAATCAGGGCCTGATGGGGCTTGAATTATCCTATGATGAGGAGCTCAGCGGGGAAAAGGGATACGTGAAGTTCTTTTCTGATGCCAAAGGGAAGCGGATGCCGGATATGGCGGATGACTTCGAAAAGCCTGACAATGGACTTGATCTGAAACTCACCATTGATACCAAAGTACAGACGATCGTCGAGCGGGAGCTGGATATCGCGCAGGAGACGTATGATCCGGATGGGATCATTGCCATTGCCATGAACCCCAAAAGTGGTGAAATCCTCGCCATGTCAAGCCGTCCCACTTTTGATCCCGCCAACTTCAAAAACGTGCCGCAGGAAGTCTATAACCGGAACCTGCCGATCTGGAGTACGTATGAGCCCGGTTCCACATTTAAAATCATCACCCTTGCAGCTGCTTTGGAAGAGAAGAAGGTGGATCTCCATAAAGATACATTTCATGATCCAGGCCATGTAGAGGTTGCAGGGTCCACGCTTCACTGCTGGAAGCGGGGGGGACATGGGACACAGACATTCCTGGAAGTGGTCCAGAACTCGTGTAACCCTGGATTTGTCGAGCTTGGGGAACGGTTGGGGAAAGAGAAGCTGTTCGAGTACATCGATGATTTTGGATTTGGACAGAAGACAGGAATCGATCTTCAGGGAGAAGGAAAAGGGTTGCTCTTCAATCTGGATCGCGTAGGCCCGGTGGAGCAGGCGACAACGGCATTCGGCCAGGGTGTTGCCGTCACGCCCATCCAGCAGGTAGCCGCTGTAGCCGCTGCGGTGAATGGTGGGACACTCTATCAACCGTTCATAGCTAAAGAACTGGTCGACCCGAAGACGGGTGAAGTAGTGATGAGGAAGACCCCTGAGGCGAAGAGGAAGGTCATATCGGAAGATACATCGAAACAGATAAGGGAAGCACTTGAAAGTGTCGTTGCTCTCGGTACGGGAGGGAAGGCATTCGTAGAAGGATATCGTGTCGGTGGCAAGACAGGTACGGCACAGAAAGCCAAAGACGGAAAGTATCTGGAAAATAACCATATCGTATCTTTCATGGGTGTCGCACCGATGGATGATCCGGAAATCGTCGTGTATGTGGCCGTCGACAATCCGAAAGGCACCGTGCAATTCGGTGGGGTCGTGGCCGCGCCGATTGCGGGAAGTATCATCGGGGACAGCTTGGAGGCGATGGGCGTGCCGAAGAGAAAGGATCAAATCGAGAAAAAGATGACATGGCTGGATGTCCCGCTCATCAAGACACCAGAGCTCGTCGGTTTATCAAAGAGTGAACTCCAGGAGCAGCTTGTGAATTTGAAGCTCGAAGTGAGCGGTGAGGGGGACCATGTCGTGAGTCAGTCACCGGACCCTGGCGTCAAGATCAAAGAGGGATCGACAGTAAGGGTTCAGATGTCTGAATAAGGAACGGCCGGACTTTTAAGGGATCCCTGTGAAAGTCCGGCGTTTTCGCGTCAAGTCTACCGTGTTTGATCGGACGGGAAATCGATAGAAAACGAGATGAACCACGAACTAAGTGAAAAGGTTGATAGCTTTCAGTCGTTTTTTTTTGTAAAATATATAAAGGTTGCTTTCTGCCTGTTAGGAGTTGAAAAGATGAGATTGCACACAATGCTTGAAGTACTACCGTTTTTCACAGTACAGGGTGAAGGGGATCCATCTATTTCGAATATTGTGAACCACCATAAGGATGTTAAGAAAGGCGATTTATTCATCTGTATCAATGGTCTTGAAATCGACAGCCACTCCCTCGTCATGGAAGCGGAGCGGAACGGGGCTGCCGCGGTGCTGGCGGAGAAGGAAGTGAAGACAGGATTACCGGTCGTGATTGTTCCAGACACTAGGAAAGCCATGGCCATCCTCTCTGATTATTTCTTCAAGCAGCCGTCCCACCGTTTATTGCTTGTCGGGGTAACGGGAACAAACGGCAAAACCACCACCACCCATCTGATTGAACAGATCTATGCGGGTTCCGGTCTTACCACCGGCTTGATCGGCACGCTGCATATCAAAGTGGGGGATGTACTTCAAAAAAGCCGGAACACGACACCGGATAGCCTTACACTTCAAAGGACCTTCAAGGACTTCGTGGACAAAGGCGTACAATCAGCTATCATGGAGGTCTCTTCTCATGCGCTGGACCAGGGAAGGGTGCACGGATGTGATTTTGACATCGCGGTCTTTACCAATCTCACCCAGGATCATCTGGATTATCACCGCTCCATGGATGAGTATCGGAACGCAAAGGGCCTGCTTTTTTCACAATTGGGGAATACGTATTTTAAAAAATCACCGAAGTATGCGATTATTAACAGGGACGATGAAGCGGCGGAATACTATATCAAATCCACCGCGGCCCACGTTTTCACCTATGGATTGACCGAAGAAGCTGATTTTTATGCGAAAGATATCTCCTTGAGGGCATCGGGCACCTCATTCACCATGGTGACTCCTTTCGGTACGGAGAAGCTTTCAATCAGCATCCCGGGGCTGTTCAATGTCTATAATGCACTCGCTGCCGTTGCCTCATCTTCTGCTGCCGGCATACCCTTGGCTGAAAGCGCAAGGATCCTAAGTGGGGCGACGGGAGTGAGGGGTAGATTCGAAACGATTTCTGCCGGACAGGAATTCAGTGTAATCGTGGATTATGCTCATACCCCGGATGGATTGAAAAATGTCCTGGAGACGATCCGTTCCATTACAAAAGGAAAAATCATCGTCATTGTCGGGTGCGGTGGCGACAGGGATAAGATCAAAAGACCGATCATGGCTGAAATCGCCTGCGAGTATGGGGATTTTGCCATCTTTACATCTGATAATCCCCGTGGAGAAGATCCGATGCAGATCTTGAAGGATATGGAATCCGGGGTATTCGGTAAAGAGTATGTCATGATCGAAGAACGTAAGGAAGCCATCCGCCGCGGTATTGCCATGGCTTCAGGCGATGATGTGGTATTGATTGCCGGAAAGGGCCACGAAACCTATCAGATCATCGGGTCCCAGGTGTATGAATTCGATGATCGCGAAGTGGCGAAGCTCATCATCAAGGGGGAATAGGCATGCTTTCTTATGAAGATATCCTGCTTCTCTTCCCGGAGGCCAAGGGGATACGCTTCCCCGGTTTGACCTTCGGTATGATTGCAACTGATCCAGGAGAGAAGATGAGCAAGGGGCTCTATGTGCCCCTCGACGGAGGTGCCGACCTCCTCGGCCCCATCGAATCGGGTGCTATCGCTTCCTTGTGGCCAAAGGATATGGCCATTCCAGCCCATGTCCCCAATCATTTCCCTTTGTTCATCGTTGATGATATGAAGCTTGCCTATGAGAGGCTGATCGCCTGTTGGGAGGGTGGATCAGACAAACAGATTAAACCACCCCGGGGCTAACATCCCCAGGGGCAAGAGAGAAAGGACGAACATTCAGAATGACGGAACAAGTAATCTTATATACTATCATCGCAGCATTTATCATAACAGCCGTGCTTGCGCCAATTTTCATCCCCTTCCTTAGAAGGTTGAAATTCGGTCAGAGCATTCGTGACGAAGGTCCCCAGTCCCATCAGAAAAAGACCGGGACACCGACTATGGGAGGGATCGTCTTTTTGCTTTCCATCGTCGCCACTACCTTCCTTATGACCGGCAGATTCTCCGATATTGGTCCAGAAACCTATCTGATGATCCTTGTCACAGTAGGATTCGGACTGCTTGGATTCCTGGATGATTTCATCAAGGTGGTCATGAAGCGAAACCTCGGTCTGACATCGAAACAGAAGCTAGCAGGTCAGATCGTCATCTCCATTATCTTTTATCTGATCTTCAAGCAGAATGACTTCTCAACGGCCGTATCGATCCCGATGACGGATATCTCCGTTGAACTTGGATGGTTCTACTGCCTATTCATCATCTTCTGGCTTGTTGGATTCTCCAACGCAGTCAATCTGACAGACGGGCTCGATGGCCTTGTTTCGGGAACCTCCGCCATTGCCTTCGGGGCCATGGCCGTACTTGCATGGAATCAGTCCCAATTCGACGTTGCCATCTTCAGTGTCGCCGTTGTAGGAGCTGTGCTTGGATTCCTCGTATTCAATGCCCATCCCGCAAAAGTGTTCATGGGGGATACGGGATCGCTTGCACTTGGAGGAGCGATTGCAACAGTCGCAATCCTGACGAAGACCGAGATCATCCTGATCTTGATCGGGGGAGTATTTGTGATCGAAACCCTTTCCGTCATCCTTCAGGTTGCATCCTTCAAGACAACGGGCAAGCGAATCTTCAAAATGAGTCCACTCCACCATCATTATGAACTATCAGGGTGGTCCGAGTGGCGTGTAGTAGTAACCTTCTGGACAGTGGGCCTATTGTTTGCCGTCCTGGGAATTTATATCGAGGTGTGGTTATAAGTGAAATCATCAGTCAAGTTCAAACATAAAAAAGTATTAGTGCTGGGTCTTGCCAAGAGCGGTGTTACGGCAGCATCCCTCCTACATAAGCTGGATGCCTTTGTCACGGTGAATGACCAAAAGCCTCTTTCAGAAAACCCTGCCGCCCAGGGTCTCCTTCAGGAGGGGATCAAAGTGATCACCGGCAGCCACCCCATCGAACTTATGGATGAAGGCTTCCAATATGTAATCAAAAATCCGGGGATCCCTTATACCAATCCCCTTATTCAAAAAGCACTCGAAAAAGGCATCCCGGTCTTGACGGAGGTGGAACTTGCTTACCTGATCTCGGAAGCCGATATGATCGGGATCACGGGTACAAATGGAAAGACCACGACTACGACGCTGCTATTTGAAATGCTGGCGGACGGAGGGCAAAACCCTTTGATTGCCGGGAATATCGGTACGGTTGCCTCAGAAGTTGCACAGGAAGCGGGGCCCCATAATAAAATGGTGGTAGAGCTTTCATCTTTCCAATTGATGGGCATTGAGGAGTTCAAACCGCATATCGCCATTATCACGAATCTATATGAAGCTCATCTCGACTACCATGGCAGTCTTCACGACTATTGGCAGGCGAAAGTGAACATCACGAAGAATCAAACGGAGGATGACTTCCTCATCATCAATGATGATCAGACACATCTGATCCAAGCAGTTGCTCATACAAAGGCACAAGTGGTGCCTTTCTCCACTACGAAAGAAGTCCTTGATGGAGCCTATATCAAGGAAGACGCGATTTATTTCAAGGATGAGTTCATTGTGAGTCTTGACGATATCGTCCTCCCGGGAGCACATAACCTGGAGAACATCCTGAGCGCAGTGGCAGCGTGCAAACTGTATGATGTGCCGAATGAAAGCATCAGGAAGGTTCTTTCCGTTTTCGCAGGGGTCAAGCACCGCACGCAATTCGTGAAGGAAGTGGAAGGCCGGAAGTTCTATAACGACTCGAAGGCAACGAACAGCCTTGCAACGAAAAGTGCACTGAATGCCTTCGCAGGTCCTACGATCCTCCTTGCCGGTGGATTGGACCGCGGTAATGATTTTGATGATCTTATTCCATACATGAAAAATGTAACAACCCTCATCGTGTTCGGTGAAACGGCCCAGAAGCTCGAAGAAACAGGTAGAAAGGCAGGGATAGAATCCATCATCACTGTCGATAATGTTGAAAAAGCTGTTCCTGTGGCATATGAACATTCGCGGCCAGGGGATGTGATCCTCCTGTCGCCTGCATGCGCGAGCTGGGATCAGTATCGCACTTTTGAGGAACGAGGAGACATGTTTATCGACGCCGTGCATATGCTTAAATAAGAGCTTGTCTTATAGAGCAACCGCACACTGGTACGGAAGGCAGAATCCTTGAAGGATGCTCGAACGGCTCAAATAAGTCAATTCGAGGTGCATAACTTTGCCTTTAAAAAAATCGACACCCGATTTTATACTGATCGTGGTCACTATGACCCTGCTTGCCATCGGTCTGATCATGGTTTACAGTGCAAGTGCTGTCTGGGCGGACTATAAATTCGATGACACATTTTTCTTTGCCAAACGTCAGCTGCTATTTGCCGGCGTGGGACTGCTCGTCATGTTCTTCATCATGAATGTGGAGTACTGGACGTGGAAAAGCTGGTCGAAAGTGATGATCATCGTCTGCTTCGTCCTCCTGGTATTGGTTCTGATCCCCGGGATAGGGGTGTTGAGGAATGGGTCCAGGAGCTGGATCGGTGTTGGAGCCTTTTCTGTGCAACCTTCAGAATTCATGAAGATTGCCATGATTGCCTTTTTATCGAAATATTTAAGTGAGAACCAGAAGTACATCACTTCTTTCAGGAAGGGCGTGTTGCCGGCCCTCCTCATGGTCTTCACGGCGTTCGGGATGATCATGCTGCAGCCGGATCTTGGGACGGGGACTGTTATGGTGGGAACATCTGTCGTGATGATCTTCATCTCAGGTGCACGGATCAAACACTTTATGTTTCTCGGTATGATCGGCCTTCTGGGATTCGTCGGCCTGGTGATATCGGCTCCCTACCGGATCAAACGGATTACTTCCTTTTTAGACCCGTGGCAGGATCCTCTCAACTCGGGGTTTCAGATCATCCAGTCCTTATATGCCATCGGGCCGGGCGGGTTGTTCGGCCTCGGTCTGGGTCAGAGCAGACAGAAGTTCTTCTATCTCCCGGAACCTCAAAATGATTTCATTTTTGCCATTTTGGCTGAAGAACTCGGGTTTATCGGTGGAACGCTCGTGCTTCTGCTCTTCTCTTTGATCCTTTGGCGGGGGATCCGAATCGCCCTTGGTGCACCCGACTTGTTCGGTAGCTTCCTTGCCCTTGGGATCGTGTCGATGATAGCGATTCAGGTGATGATCAATGTGGGGGTCGTGACGGGTCTGATGCCCGTGACGGGGATCACGTTACCGTTTCTGAGCTATGGAGGGTCTTCTCTGACACTCATGCTGATGGCGGTAGGAGTGCTGTTGAATATCAGCCGGTATGCTAAAACGTAGATGATTGAGCCGTCTCTCTTAGGAGGGGCGGTTTTTTTGTTTGGGCAGATTGGAGAGAGTGGTGGGATATAATACTTGGAATCGGGTTTTTTTAGAGATGTTTGTAATCCTATCTGGACCGTTCCGTTCCGCTGCGGTCGACCGCTTTCCTGCGGGGTGGACGGTGAGCCGCTTCAGCTGCGCTTGCAGGGTCTCACCTGCCCACTATTCCCGCGGGAGTCGGTCGCCATTCGCTGCACTGCACTGTTGGATTAGGGATATGGAAGTGGCATCGTAGATCGGATCGAAAGCCGCTCAATGTTTTATTTTGGTTTATAAATGAGAAAGGGACCGTTTCGTTTCGCTGCGGTCGACCGCTTTCCTGCGGGGTGGACGGTGAGCCGCTTCGGCTGCGCCTGCAGGGTCTCACCTGTCCACTATTCCCGCGGGAGTCGGTCGTCCTCCCCTGCACTGCACTGTTGGATGGGGATAGGGGAGTGCCATCATAGATGGATTCAAAAGCCATCCAATTTTCTGTTTTGGTTGTAAGTGGGGAAGGGATCGTTCCGTTTCGCTGCGGTCGACCGCTTTCCTGCGGGATGGACGGTGAGCCGCTTCGGCTGCGCCTGCAGGGTCTCACCAGCCCACTATCCCGCTGGAGTAGGTCGTCCTCCGCTGCACTGCACTGTTGGATTCGGGATAGGGGAGTGGCGACGCGAATATAATCTAAAACATCTGAAGCTTAATGGGGGGAGTCTGTCCCTATATCCTTTTAATGGGTCGGTGGGGTACGTTATTTCGATATTGGGTAATATTGCTTAAGCCATTCCGTGATGGTGGTCGGTCTTTCATATCTTTTAGGATGAAGGGAGGGAGCCCTTTTCCTTCTTGAAGGGTGTGAATCAATGGTTGATCATTTCATTTCAGAACGCGTAGAATTCGTATGGATTCCCTAATTATCTTCCACGTCTATCCATAAACCGGAAGCGGGAGGGAGAGATTCGTCAAAAAAGAGCGAAAAGCCCTATGAAAACGGTGTTTTCAGTAAAAAAAGCATAGGCTAATTCCTTAGATGGTGTTACAATAAATTACATATGGATAGTGGGTGTCGCTCCTTTTCTTTACTGGAACTAGGAGAATTTATTACTATTGCAGACCAAATCTTTTACAATTCAATGACAGGCATTCATAAAGGAATATTTCTCGTTTAGAATGTATGAAAAGAGTGTATATATAGGGGATGGACATTTTACTGGCCAACCCGTGTTCATTATAACGGTACACGCTGTTCCCGGTGTCTTTCTCTTACATAGAAAACAATGGCTCCATCCTACATACCTCTTTCTCCATTCTCCTACATGAATGCCGCCGTAAAGGTCAGATCATTTATGGGGATTGTAATCCATGACAGAAATTAGTGATGCTTAGGAGATCGTTTGACATGAAAAAAGAAAACGTTGTTTCGATTGAAGACAGGATCCCTAAACTGAAACAGCATCGGAAAAAGAAAGCGAATCGGCGGCTTTTCTTTCTCTTAACTTTGTTCCTGATCCTGATTTTGTCTGTGGTGTATTTCCAATCACCCCTCAGTCATGTCAAAAAGGTCGAAGTGACCGGGAATGAACTCATCCCGGATGAAAAGGTGCTTGCAGCCGGTGGGATCTCAACAGGTACAAGCGTATGGGGAGTCAATAAGAACTCCGTCGCAGCCAAGCTGAAGAAACTGCCTGAAGTAAAGAAGGCCGAAGTACGCCTGACGTTTCCCAATACGTATGTGATTTCCATACAGGAGCACGACAAAAAAGCGTATCTTTCGCGTGATTCACGCTACTATGTGATTCTGGAAAACGGGAAGATCCTTGATAAAGGGACAGATGCCATGCCGGTCGATGCACCCCTCCTTCGAGGATTCAAAGAAGATAAAGTCCTTGAGAGGATGATGAAGGAGTTGGGTAAACTCCCGTCTGAAATTCAACAGATGATATCGGAGATTAATTTGACGCCGAAGGACACGGATCAGTATCATGTCACCCTCTATATGAATGATGGTTTTGAAGTTAGTGCCACCATACGCACGTTCTCAGAGAAGATGATTCACTATCCGTCCATCGCCAGTCAGCTCGATCCATCAAGGAAAGGGGTCATCGACCTGGAGGTAGGTTCGTTTTTCAAAGCTTATGAAACGGAGGATGAAGGCACTGATGAAGAGGGTCAAAATCAAGAGTAAGCAAGTGATCCTGTCCCTCGTCTGCCTCGTCCTCGGTTTCATACTCGCCTTTTCCTACAGTCTTGCCAATTCGAAGCAGGATGAGGGATCGAACCGTACCGACGGACAGCTGAAACAGGAGGAAGCCCTGAGAGATCAACTTCTTGATTTTCAGCGCAAAAATAATGAGCTGCAGGAAGATCTTTATGAGAAACAGGAAAAAGTGGTAACCATGGAAAAATCCTTTTCAAAGGAAAAGCAGATTTACTTTAATCTGGCTGAAGACGCAGAACGATACAGGATGTACCTGGGGAAAACCAAAGTAAAAGGCCCGGGTCTCAAGGTTACACTGTCGGATGCGGATTATAACCCTGAAGAGGAAAACATCAACAACTATATCGTTCACGAACACCATGTTTTCAAGGTGATCAATGAATTATATATAGCCGGGGCCTCCGCGGTGGCCATCAACGGACAGCGTCTGAAGCATAACTCATATGTCCTTTGCAACGGTCCGGTGATTCAGGTGGACGGGGTGGACTACCCCGCTCCGTTTGAAATCACGGCAATCGGGGACGCTGACGTTCTGAATTCCGCTTTGAATATCAATGGTGGAGTGAAGGATCAACTGCTCAATGAGAATATCGTCGTCTCTATGGAGAAAGAAAAGGAGATTGCATTAGGACCGCTACTCGGGGACTCATGAACCGCTGGGCGTCCGACCAGGTATTGAAGGAAAGGTGACAAGCAATGGGCGGTAGATTAAAGGTGAGCTTCACCGTCGTCACGGTAATCATAGGATTTATGCTGGCCATTCAATTCCAGACGGTCCAGGAACCCGTTGTAAGGGATACGAGGGACGTTTGGGAGCTGAGAGAGGCCTTGTTGAAAGAAAAAGAGCTCAATTCGAATCTGAATACAGAAATGCGTTCGGTGGAAGGGAAGCTTGAACAGTACAAGGAACAGCAAGAATCCAGCCCCGAGGAAGCATTGAAGCAGACCCTCGAGGAGCTTAAGGCCGAAGCGGGGCTGACAGAAAAAGAAGGGCCCGGGCTCACACTCACGATTGAGCCCGTGGAGGAAGAACTCCTCCTTGGTGAACCGGTTAAGAACGTATCACCACAGCTTCTTGAAAGGCTCATCAATGAGCTCAACAAATATGATGCGGCGGATATATCCATAGACGGACATCGCCTTGTCAATACATCCGTCATCCGGGACATCAACGGAGAGACCAAGGTCGACGGGTACTCGATCCGTTCCCTGCCCTTTGAGGTGAGGGTGCTCACAGCTGACTATGCAACGGCTGAAAAGCTTTATAACCGGATGCAGGTTTCACAGTCGCTGGAGGATTTCTTCATCGATAATCTCAGGGTCAATATCTCGAAGCCATTGGAAGATCTTAAGATTCCGGCTTATGAAGATACGATCAGGGTCCGCCTCATGGAACCAGTCAAAGAAACAGGAGGGAACGGTTAACGATGTGGCTACCCCTATTAGGGTTGCTGGTGGGAGTCTTTTTGGGCCTTGCGACGGACATCCGCATACCGGATGAGTATTCAAACTATCTTTCCATAGCCGTCCTGGCTGCCCTTGATACATTATTCGGAGGGATACGTGCGCACCTGCAAAATATCTATGACGATAAAGTCTTTGTTTCTGGCTTCTTTTTCAATATCCTCCTAGCGGCAGGTTTAGCTTTTCTGGGGGTACATCTTGGTGTAGACTTGTACTTGGCGGCGGTCTTTGCCTTTGGAGTGAGGTTGTTCCAGAACATTGCCGTCATTCGACGACTACTGATCAGCAATTGGACAAATAAACGAGAAAAAAGAGAAAAAAATTAGAATATTAAAAGGGAATCGTTTTTATTACAGCGAATATCATAATAAGATATACTTAGAATCAACTATTCTAAGCTTGTTGTTCGAAACAAACATTCTTTAAGGAGGTGCCACAGAGTGAACAGCAATGAAATTTACGTTAGCCTAGACATCGGTACATCCACAGTGAAAGTGATCATCGGTGAAATGACAAATGATTCTCTGAACATTATCGGTGTAGGGAATGTGAACTCAGAAGGGATCCGAAAAGGTTCCATCGTAGACATAGACGAAACTGTTCATACAATCAAAAAGGCGGTTGAGCAAGCAGAAAGGATGGTCGGCCTCTCCATAAGCCAGGTCATCGTTGGGATCACGGGTAATCATGTTTCCCTTCAATCTTGCCATGGTGTCGTGGCCGTCTCCAGTGATAACAGGGAAATCGGGGATGAAGATGTACTAAGGGTCATGGATGCGGCACAGGTCGTATCAATCCCCCCTGAAAGGGAGATCATCAACGTCATCCCGAGGCAGTTCATCGTGGACGGACTGGATGAAATCACTGATCCGAGAGGGATGATCGGTGTCCGGCTTGAAATGGAAGGAACCATCATCACGGGATCAAAGACCATCTTACATAATACGCTCCGATGTGTTGAAAAAGCAGGATTGGAAATAGTGGATATCGTCCTGCAGCCGTTGGCAGCAGGATCGGTTGCCCTATCCAAGGATGAGAAGAGCCTTGGTGCAGCTTTGATCGACATCGGCGGGGGGTCGACTACCATAGCCGTATTCGAACAAGGTCACTTGAAAGCTACCACGGTGCTCCCTGTAGGCGGGGAACACATCACCAAAGATCTGTCCATCGGCCTTAGAACGTCGACGGAAGATGCGGAGAAGATCAAAGTGAAGTATGGTCATGCCTACTACGACCATGCATCTGAAGATGAAGTCTTCTCTGTGCCGATCATCGGCAGCGATCAACATCAGCAGTTCAATCAGTTGGAAATTTCTGATATCATAGAAGCGAGGCTTGAAGAGGTTCTCGATCTCATCAGCCATGAAATGCGTCGTATGGGGATCAGGGATCTTCCTGGAGGATATGTTCTGACTGGAGGTGTATCTAATCTCCCTGGTGTGTTAGAATTAGCACAAATCGTTTTCCAAAATCGTGTGCGCGTAGCGATCCCTGATTATATCGGGGTGAGGGAGCCGCAGTACACTACTGCAGTGGGATTGATCAAATACGCTCAAAAGAATGCTAGACTGCAAGGAAGAGTCGTAAGCGCAGAGCCGGTTGCAGTGGAAGCCGGTGAAAAAAGACAGCAAAAGCCCAGCCCTAAAAAGCCCAAGCCTGCAAAGGTAAGGGAAGAAGTGAACGAAGAAGATAAACCAATGTCTAAGATGAAAAAATTCTTCGGATATTTCTTTGAATAACAGTCTCTAAAAACTGAAAACAATCAAGATAGCCTGGAATTAAATAGGAATCCATGGATTCGATGAGTTAGGAGGATTTGTCATGTTGGAGTTTGATACAAATTTAGATTCATTAGCGACAATTAAAGTAATCGGTGTCGGTGGCGGAGGTAACAATGCCGTTAACCGCATGATCGAACATGGTGTACAAGGTGTGGAATTCATCGCCGTCAATACGGATGCCCAGGCTCTGAACCTATCAAAAGCAGAAATCAAAATGCAGATCGGTGGAAAATTGACAAGGGGTCTCGGTGCAGGTGCCAATCCTGAAGTCGGTAAAAAGGCAGCGGAAGAAAGCAAGGAACAGATCGAAGAAGCGCTCCGCGGAGCAGATATGGTCTTCGTTACCGCTGGAATGGGTGGAGGAACAGGCACAGGTGCTGCTCCAGTCATCGCCCAGATTGCACGCGAGATCGGTGCCTTGACGGTCGGGGTCGTCACACGTCCGTTCACCTTCGAAGGAAGGAAGCGTTCCAACCAGGCAAGCGGTGGGATCGCTGCGATGAAAGAAGGGGTCGATACCCTGATCGTCATCCCGAATGACCGCCTGCTTGAAATCGTAGATAAGAGCACACCGATGCTTGAAGCCTTCCGTGAAGCAGATAACGTATTGCGCCAAGGTGTACAAGGTATCTCGGATCTGATTGCAACACCAGGGCTTATCAACCTTGACTTTGCCGATGTAAAGACCATCATGTCCAACAAGGGTTCAGCCCTTATGGGAATCGGTGCCGCATCAGGCGAAAACCGGGCAACGGAAGCTGCCAAGAAGGCTGTTTCAAGCCCATTGCTTGAAACGTCCATCGACGGGGCACAAGGGGTCCTTATGAACATCACCGGTGGTACTTCATTGAGCCTGTACGAGGTGCAGGAGGCTGCCGATATCGTGGCTTCAGCATCCGATCAGGAGGTCAATATGATCTTCGGATCCGTCATCAATGAAGAATTGAAAGATGATATCATTGTCACCGTTATCGCGACTGGTTTCAATGAAGAAGTGATCCAGCCGAAACAGACGCGCCCTACGTTTGGAGGCGTTAAGCCAAACACGAATCAGGCTCCTAAGCGCGAGCAGCAACCTAAACGTGAGGAACCACAACAGCAAGAGCCTGTTCGATCGAATACGAACCATAATAATCAGGCTGCAGAAGAGACGTTGGATATCCCTACGTTCCTTCGCAACCGTAACCGTCGCCGCTAATTGGTGATAGAACCTGACAGGGTTTCCTGTCAGGTTTTTTATTTTCCCCGCCAATCCTCCTCCTATTACGCCTCTATTTTTACTGACAAGATTCGAACTAATCCCTGAAAAGTTTTCCGTTATCTGGTACAAAAAGTGACAACCTTCCGAATGGTAGGTGCGATATACTTCTCGTAAGTCGTAGGAACCATCGATGAGGAGGGCAGAGATTGACCTTATACCTTGATGTCATATGGTTATTGAATATGCTGGTGGATTGTGCGCTGCTGTGGTTGACCGGAATCATCCTGAAGAGGAAATATGCTTTATGGCGGGTCGGTTCAGGCGGGCTCATCGGCTCGGTCATCATCCTTATGGCGTTCTCCCCGCTCAGTCATCTATCGGGTAGTCCGTTGGTGAAGCTTTCATTCTCCGTCGTGATGGTATGGGTTGCATTCGGATTCAAACGGATGAAATTCTTCCTTGCCAATCTGCTCATGTTCTATTTCGTAACATTTTTAACAGGGGGAATCCTCATCGGGGTACACTATTTCATCTCCTTCGACCCGGGTGCCGAGGCTTCGACCCTCATTGCATCTGTAAGGGGATTCGGTGATCCGATTAGTTGGGTGTTCGTCATGCTAGTATTGCCCCTTGCCTGGTATTTCTCCAAGAGCAGGGTAGACCACTTGGAGTATGCCAAGATTCAGTATGACCAATTGGTAGACGTCACGATCCATTTCGGAGAATATATCATCAGTGTCAAAGGGCTGATTGATAGCGGGAACGGGCTGCAGGATCCAATTGGGAAGAACCCGGTCATGATCCTCTCGCTCTCTCATCTGAAGGACGAAGTTCCGGGAGAATTTATCAAGCTTGCCGGGGACGTTACCGAATTCTTGAGTGATGATTCAATTGAGTCCACATGGTCCGACAGAATGCGGTTGATACCAGCGCAGTCCATCGGAAAGACCGGACAGCTCTTGGCGGCACTGAAACCGGATCGCATCATGCTGAAAGATTCCGGAGCAGAATGGGAAGTTTCCAATGGTCTCATCGCCTTCCGGGAAGAACCATTGTCTCCCGACCATCAATTTGAAGCGATCATCCATCCGCAAATGGCAGCAAGAAAGCCTGTCGATCATGCATCTTAAAAAATCGGCTTTCATTATTACAGCACTTATAAGGGGGACCCATTGTGAAGAAACTTAAGCTGAAACTACAGTATTATTGGTACAAACTCTTATTGAAACTGGGACTCAAGACGGACGAAATCCACTACATAGGTGGAAGTGAAGCCCTCCCACCACCCCTTTCGAAAGACGAAGAGGAAGTGCTCCTTCAAAAACTGCCCAGTGGCGATAAAGCGGCAAGATCCCTCCTCATAGAAAGAAACCTTCGCCTTGTTGTCTATATCGCGCGGAAGTTCGAGAATACAGGAATCAATATAGAAGATTTGATCAGTATCGGAACCATCGGTTTGATCAAAGCCGTCAATACGTTCAATCCTGAGAAGAAAATCAAGCTGGCGACTTATGCGTCCCGTTGCATTGAAAATGAAATCCTGATGTATCTTCGACGGAACAATAAAATCCGTTCAGAGGTTTCATTCGATGAGCCCCTCAACATCGATTGGGATGGGAATGAACTTCTTCTTTCCGACGTGTTAGGAACGGAAGAGGATATTATTACAAAAGACCTCGAAGCAACAGTGGATAAAAAGCTTCTATTCAGCGCACTTCATCAGCTCAATGACCGGGAAAAGCAGATCATGGAACTCCGGTTCGGATTGATGGGGGAAGAAGAGAAAACGCAAAAAGACGTAGCAGATATGCTCGGTATCTCTCAATCCTATATTTCGAGGCTTGAAAAGCGGATTATCAAACGATTAAAAAAAGAATTCAATAAAATGGTTTGACTGATTGAACGATTCCTTTTATGGCACAAAGGAGTCGTTTTTTTGTGTCCTTATCGCCATCAGGGGACGAAAAATGTCATACATAAATTTTTTTCATCTGTCTAAGCCCTGCGTGGCAACCTTTTTGGAAGATCCCTCCTTGATTGCATTTCCCGACATGCATATTTTTCCTGCCCGGGGAGATACTGAACTTTGTACAACAGCTCCTACAAGGAGGGGAAAGAATGACACGCAATAAAGTCGAAATTTGTGGTGTGGATACTTCCAAATTACCCGTGCTGAAGAACGATGAAATGAGAGTGCTTTTCAAGCAAATGCAATCTGGCGAAATTTCTGCAAGGGAAAAACTCGTCAATGGGAATTTACGCCTCGTCTTAAGTGTAATTCAACGATTCAACAATCGTGGGGAGTTTGTTGACGACCTGTTCCAGGTCGGCTGCATCGGTTTGATGAAATCAATCGATAACTTCGATCTTGGCCAGAATGTACGTTTTTCCACTTACGCCGTTCCGATGATCATCGGGGAGATCCGCCGGTATCTTCGGGATAATAATCCGATCAGGGTTTCCCGTTCCCTCAGGGATATTGCCTATAAGGCACTGCAGGTGAGGGAGAGGTTGATGGGAGAAACATCGAAGGAACCGACAGCAGAAGAAATTGCCAAGGTGCTTGATGTACCCCATGAAGAAATCGTTTTTGCCCTCGATGCGATTCAGGATCCGGTTTCCCTATTCGAGCCCATCTATAATGATGGCGGAGACCCCATATTTGTAATGGACCAGTTGAGTGATGAAAAGAACAGGGATTACCATTGGGTGGAGGAAATCGCCCTTCAAGAGGGATTGAAACGGCTGAATGACCGTGAGAAGTTGATCATCAGTAAGCGCTTCTTCCAGGGTAAGACGCAGATGGAAGTAGCGGATGAGATCGGGATTTCGCAGGCTCAAGTGTCCCGTCTTGAGAAGGCAGCCATCAAGCAGATGAACAAAAATATCCAATAAGTGCCCGTTAGAGAGCGGGGAGTGTCGGGATATGCCCACCTCACTGCATACATACGCTTCCGTGCCTCCTGTAAAGAGGGGAAGCGTCAAGAAAGACAGACCGGATCCGGTCTGTCTTTCTTTTTTTCGCATATAGTTAGAAGAGAGAATGTGTGCTTTCTGAAAAGGGGGAAGGAACAGGTGGTACGGATTTCTGAATTTCAAGTGAAGGATGTTGTCAGTGTTTCAGATGGACGGAAACTCGGGAATATCACCGATATCGAAATCAATCTCGACAGTGGAAGGATCGAGGCGATCGTCATAGGAGGGGGAGGAAAGCTCCTTGGGTTCTTCGGGAAGGACGAAGAAGTGGTCGTTCCATGGAACAATATCGTCAAAATCGGCGAAGACGTCATCCTTGTGAGGTATAAGGAGCAACAAGACCATTATTACAAACAGGCTCAGCTCGAGGGGCCGGAATCCTCCACTGATAAATGACGCACTGCCGGGCATATGATACACTTAGGAAAAGAAAAAAAGGAGATTCATTCTGTGGAACCTTTCAAAAGAGAACATGAATCCTACTATACGATTCCTGGATGGAAAGGCGTCACCGCCGGTATTACGACGAAGAACGGGGGCGTAAGCAGTGGACCCTTTCATTCCTTTAATATGGGTCTGCATGTAGGGGATGATCGTGAGTCAGTCGTGGAAAACCGTCGACGGCTTTCTGAACTGATCGGCTTCCCCCTTGCACGTTGGGTTGCAGCAGAGCAGACCCATGGAGATTGCATCGAGCTAATCGATGGTTTGCAGGCAGGAAAAGGCTCAAAAACCTATGACGATGCGGTCCCGGATACGGACGGTTTTCTTGCTTCCTCTGGTGATCTGCTCCTGACGATGTGCTATGCAGATTGTGTGCCCCTGTATTTCTATGACCCAGTGAAGAGGCGGATCGGTCTTGCCCATGCAGGGTGGAAAGGGACCGTGGCCAAAATCGGTCCATCCATGATCGATCGCATGGTCACAGCAGGCTCCTCAAAGGCGGATATCGAAGTTGTAATCGGTCCTTCGATTTGTGGAGACTGCTATGTGGTAGATGATTTTGTCATCGGAAAAATTGAAAAAGTACTAGAAGATGGACCCCACATCCCCTATAATCTAAAGGAAGAGGGTCAATATCATCTGGATTTGAAACAGTTGAACCGGCTCTTATTGATCCAAAGTGGTATTTCCGCTGAACAGATCAGGACTTCCGGTCATTGTTCATTCTGTCATGACGACTTCTATTCGTACCGCCAAGACGGCGGAAAGACAGGAAGGATGATGAGTTTCATAGGCTGGAAGGAGAATGTACATGAACGTTGAACAACGACTTCATAGAATAAACAGCAGTATAGAGCAGGCATGTGAAAATGCCGGCAGGTCCCCTGAGGACGTGAAGGTCGTGGCTGTGACAAAGTATGTGAGCATTGAACGGGCAGAAGAAGCCGTCACCGCAGGAATCACACATCTTGGGGAAAACAGGGACACCGGTCTCACTGAAAAATATGAGGCCATTGGAAACCGTGTCGATTGGCATTTCATCGGCTCCCTCCAGACCAGGAAAGTCAAACAGATCATCGATAAGGTTTCATACATACATTCACTGGATCGCCATTCCTTGGCCGTGGAAATCGACAAGCGGGCGGACAAGCCAGTAAATTGCTTCGTTCAGGTCAATGTGTCTGGTGAAGAATCAAAACACGGTATATCCACGGAAGAAACATCTGGATTCATCCAATCATTGCAAGAACTCGAAAACATCAACGTCATAGGCTTGATGACGATGGCCCCTCATACGGAGGATGAAGCATTCCTTCGCAGCTGTTTCCGAAGCCTCAGAGGGCTGCAGGAGGAGGTCAAGGCACTTGGTCTGCCGCATGCCCCCTGTACGGAACTGTCCATGGGAATGAGTAATGATTTTCATATCGCCATCGAAGAAGGAGCCACATTTGTCCGTATCGGAACGGCATTAGTTGGAAATGACTGAGAGGAGATGAGTAGAAATGGGTATCAAATCAAAATTTAAAACGTTTTTCCTGCTTGATGAAGATGAGTACGAATACGAAGAGGAAGAGAAATACGAAGAACATGAGGAGAAGAAGCCCATGAAATCCCAGTCACCGGCACAGACGAAACAAAACGTTGTCAGCCTGCAGAGCGTTCAAAAGTCATCCAAGGTGATCCTTGTTGAGCCACGCGTGTACGCAGAGGCCCAGGAAATTGCCGACCATCTCAAAAATCGCCGTTCTGTCTTGGTGAACCTGCAGCGAATCCAGCATGACCAGGCGAAACGGATCGTTGATTTCCTGAGCGGCACCGTATATGCCATCGGTGGCGATATCCAGCGGGTGGGGAGTGACATTTTCCTGTGCACGCCAGATAACGTCGAGGTGAGCGGGAACATTTCTGAACTCCTCAGTGAAGAAGACTTTACAGAATCGAGGTGGTAAGCTGAATCATGTTCCTTCTATATCAAATATTATCGTCCCTATTGAATATCTATATGTGGGCGCTCATCATCTATATCCTGATGTCGTGGTTCCCCAATGCCCGGGAAACCTCCATTGGCCAGATCCTCGCCCGCATATGCGAGCCTTATCTGGAACAGTTCCGGAAGTTCATCCCTCCCCTTGGGATGATTGATATTTCACCGATTGTCGCCTTCATCGTACTTCGACTGGCAAGCAATGGATTAAGACAAATTTTCTTATGGATTATGTAGTTAAACAAAAGGACTGATACCCTTACCGGTTCAGTCCTTTTGCATGGAGGGAGTTAAAACCTATGTCGACACTTTATCAGCATTTCAGAGCGGAAGAGAGGGGGTTCATCGACCAGGTGGTCGAATGGAAGGAGCAGGTGGAGAGCCAGTATGCCCAGAAACGGACCGATTTCCTCGATCCCCGGGAGCAGCACATCCTCCTCAGCATCATCGGGACCGAAGGCAGCGTCAGGGTCGCATTTTTTCCGAAAACAGGGGAGCGCAAGCGTGCGCTGATTTACCCTGACTATTATGAGCCTTCTGAAGAAGATTATGGTATATGCCTGTATGAGATTCACTACCCTGCTAAGTTTGTTACAATAGAGCATAGGCAGATCCTCGGGACGCTTATGTCACTAGGTCTTAAAAGGGAAAAATTCGGGGATATCCCTACTGAAGGGGAACGGTATCAGCTCGTGGCGGCCGATGAAATCTCAGGGTACTTGGAAATGGAGCTGCAGCAGATCGGGAAAGCGAAAGTCTCACTCGAAAAGCGTCAGGTGGCAGAACTATTCATCACGGATGAGAAGTGGAGTGAAAATACCACAACGGTAAGCTCCCTGAGACTTGATGTGATCCTCTCCGCCATTCAGGGGGTTTCCCGGCAAAAGGCTCAGGCTCTCATTAAAGCTTCACTTGTGAAGGTAAACTGGAGGGCAACCGAGAGTACGTCCTTCGAGGTGGAAGAGGGGGATGTCATCTCGACGCGGGGGTTCGGCAGAAGCAAACTGCTGACCATCGACGGTAAGACGAAGCGGGATAAATGGCGGATCACGTTCGGTGTTTTGAAATAATTTTGCGAAATTAAAGGAAATTCGGTACAAGCTGTCGAAAAATTAGTTATAATGATAGTAATCAACCAAGTTTTGGAGGTGGCGCCCATGCCTTTGACGCCGTTAGATATACATAATAAAGAATTCAGCCGTGGATTCCGCGGATATGATGAAGACGAAGTAAATGAATTCCTCGACCAGATCATCAAGGATTATGAGATCCTGATCCGTGAGAAGAAGGAAACAGAAGAACGCCTTGATTCCCTGAACGAACGCCTTGGACACTTCACGACGATTGAAGAAACGTTGAATAAATCCATTGTCGTAGCCCAAGAAGCCGGTGAAGAAGTGAAGCGCAATGCGATGAAGGAATCGAAGCTCATCATCAAGGAAGCCGAGAAGAACGCCGACCGTATCGTCAATGAAGCACTTTCGAAAGCCCGCAGGATTGCCATTGAAATCGAAGAACTCAAAAAGCAGTCCAAAGTGTTCCGCACACGCTTCAAAATGCTCATCGAGGCTCAGCTTGACCTCCTCGATACGAATGATTGGGATCAGCTCATGGAATTCGATGTGGACGCAACGGATCTGAAGACCTTGAAAGAAGAAGAGACACTGACTTGACGGATAGGCAGGTCTTTTCATATAATTGAAAAACCAAAAGAATACCTGTCATCAAAAGGCTGTGACAGGGAGAGTACGTTTCAGCAATAACCTTTATCAGCGAATCGGGGGCGGTGCAAGCCCGGTAGGGAATTGAAGCGGAAGATCACCCTTGAGCCCTGTCTGTGAACATATGCTAGCGGACGGCGACTGATCCATGTTACGGATTTTCGAGTGAGGGCAATCATGCCCTTATGAGGGTGGTACCGCGGGAAAAGCTTTCTCGTCCCTTTCTTAGGGATGAGGAAGCTTTTTTTTCATGGTTTGGATGACAGGTTCAATTGAAGAAGGAGGACCATTGAATTGGAATACAAAGAAACGTTATTAATGCCAAAAACAGAATTCCCCATGAGGGGTAACCTGCCGAATCGTGAACCGAAGATGCAGGAGCAGTGGAACGATATGTCGATCTATGACAGAGTACAGGAACGGACAAATGGCCGTCCTTTGTTCATCCTTCATGATGGACCCCCATATGCAAATGGTAATATCCACATGGGCCATGCCCTCAATAAGATCCTGAAGGACTTCATCGTCCGCTATAAATCCATGAGTGGTTTCCATGCACCGTATGTACCAGGTTGGGATACTCATGGGCTGCCGATCGAGCAGGCCTTGACCAATAAAGGAGTCAAGCGCAAGGAAATGACCGTAGCGGAATTCAGGAAGCTTTGTGAAGAGTATGCATATGAGCAGGTGGACAATCAGCGCGCGCAATTCAAGCAGCTCGGCGTTCGCGGCGATTGGGAGAATCCATATATCACACTGAAACCGGAATACGAAGCACAGCAGATCAAGGTATTCGGTGATATGGCGAAGAAAGGGTATATCTATAAAGGGAAAAAACCTGTGTATTGGTCACCTTCAAGTGAGTCTGCCCTTGCAGAAGCCGAGATTGAATATCAGGACAAAAAGTCACCATCGATTTATGTGGCATTCCCTGTAGCTGACGGTAAGGATGTCCTTGCAACTGGTGATAAATTCATCATCTGGACAACGACTCCTTGGACGATCCCGGCAAATCTCGCCATCGCGGTGAACGGGAAACTGAATTACTCGGTCGTAAGCGTTGGAAGCGAGCGCTTCATCGTGGCGGAGGATCTCCTTGAGGAAGTTGCCTCTGTCCTTGAGTGGGAAAATCACTCTGTCGAGAAGACGGTCAAGGGATCAGATCTTGAGTACATTGTTGCCAAGCATCCGATCTATGATCGTGATTCTCTTGTCATCCTTGGTGACCATGTGACAACAGACTCTGGTACAGGCTGTGTCCATACCGCTCCGGGTCATGGTGAAGATGATTTCATCATCGGGAAAAAATACAACCTGGATGTTCTTTGTCCTGTTGACGACAAAGGCGTACTGACAGATGAAGCACCAGGATTCGAAGGTCTCTTCTATGATAAGGCGAATAAACCGATTACTGAAAAACTGGAAGAGGTAGGGGCCCTTCTGAAGATTTCGTTCTTTACGCACTCCTACCCACACGACTGGCGTACAAAAAAACCGGTCATCTTCCGTGCAACAGCACAGTGGTTTGCATCCATTGATAAATTCCGTGACGAACTGCTACAGGCAGTCAATGAGACAGAGTGGATCCCTGCGTGGGGAGAGACGCGCCTTTACAACATGGTCCGCGATCGTGGAGACTGGTGTATCTCACGTCAGCGTGCATGGGGCGTACCGATTCCCGTCTTCTATGCTGAAAATGGACAGGAAATCATCACTGATGAAACGATCAGTCATGTGTCAGACCTATTCCGCAAGCATGGATCAAACATATGGTTCGAGCTTGAAGCAAAAGAACTCCTTCCCGAAGGATTCACTCATGAAGGAAGCCCGAACGGCCACTTCACGAAAGAAACCGACATCATGGATGTTTGGTTCGATTCAGGGTCCTCACATCAGGCCGTCCTTGAAGAACGTGATGGCCTTCAGCGCCCTGCGGACCTCTATCTCGAAGGATCCGATCAATACCGCGGCTGGTTCAATTCTTCATTGACTACCGGCGTAGCCGTGACAGGCAAAGCACCGTACAAAGGCGTTTTAAGCCACGGGTTCGCTCTTGATGGCAATGGGCGCAAAATGAGTAAATCCCTCGGCAATGTCGTCGTACCTGAAAAAGTCATGAAGCAGCTTGGTGCAGATATCCTTCGCCTTTGGGTTGCATCCGTCGACTATCAGGCGGATGTGCGGGTTTCTGATCCAATCCTGAAGCAAGTTGCTGAAGTATACCGGAAGATCCGTAACACATTCCGTTTCCTTCTCGGTAACCTGTCCGACTTTGATCCGGGCGTGCATGCCGTTTCGTACAGCGATCTCAGGGAAGTCGACCGCTTCATGCTCGTGAAGTTGAATGACCTTGTGAAAAACGTGAAAAATTCTTATGATAAGTACGAGTTTGCCGGCATTTATCATGCAGTCAATAATTTCTGTACCCTCGATTTGAGTTCTTTCTATCTCGATTTTGCGAAAGATATTCTCTACATCGAATCTGCCGATCAACATGATCGAAGAGCCATTCAGACCGTCCTGTACGAGTGCCTCGTATCGTTGACCAAGCTCATGTCACCGATCCTTGCTCACACGGCTGACGAAGTATGGGTCCATATCCCGGGTGTCGATGGGGAGAGCGTACAACTGACTGATATGCCTGAAGTACAGTCATTCGACGGTGCGGATGAGCTGAAGCAAAAATGGAATGCCTTCCTTGACGTCCGCGATGACGTCCTGAAGGCTTTGGAAGAAGCAAGGAATGAAAAAGTGATCGGAAAGTCCCTTACCGCTAAAGTCACGCTTTATGTGGATGAAAAGACGGAAGCCCTCCTTTCAAGCATCAAGGAGGACCTGAAACAGCTGTTCATCGTTTCTGCCTTCGAAATCGGCGGACGCACGTCAGAAGCCCCTGCAGAAGCCTTATCACTCGGTGCGAATAACATCGTGGTAGAAAAAGCAGCAGGCGAAACTTGCGACCGCTGTTGGACTGTTTCTCCTCACGTAGGGGAAGACCAGGATCACCCGACCCTTTGCCCACGCTGTGCATCTGTGGTCAAAGAAAACTATTCCCATTTAGCATGATTGAACAGGACCGTCTCTTAATGAGACGGTCCTTTTTGTTATTCCGGTTCTTGCTGGATGGATCTATAAGATATTACCTGATTCGTCATAAGGGATCAGCGGTACCTTGATGCACGGGCAGATGAACGCTTGACATTCCATAATTGCTAGATCTTGCAAGATGGGAACAGCGAGTTTTCCTCCATACTATGAATGGAGGGATGAAGATGACAGATGACCAATACCCGGCAATCATTGAAGAACTGGAATCATCATTGAAGGAATTGGAGTCGGCAGATACAAGCCATCCGATCGTAAGGAAAATGATTGAAGATGAAATCAGGGATGTACGCTATGCACTTGGACGGGCAGACATGAATTCATTTGCGACATGTGAAATGAGCGGGGAATTGATCCCATTCGAGTTGATGAAAATGAATCCTACATCATCAACACTTCAAGAAATGAACGATTGGCGTAAATATGGGAAAGTCCATCTCCATTTATAAGATCCCTTGTTTTTTAAAAAACAAGGGATTAAGTGTCTTTATCACCGGGTTTATGCTAAAATTCAAAGGTAATCATCTCTAATGGATACGGAGGTTGCCTTTGTGTATTATTATCTTCTCGCTTTAGTGGTCATCGGGATCGATCAGCTTACCAAATGGCTGGTTGTACAAAATATGACGCAAGGTGAAAGCATCACGGTCATCCCTGATGTATTTTATATCACTTCGCACAGAAATCCGGGTGCGGCGTGGGGGATCCTGCCAGGTCAAATGTGGTTTTTCTATGTGATTACCATTGCCGTGATCGTCGGGATCGTGTATTACATGCAAAAGCATGCGAAAGGCCATTCACTCTTCAGCACAAGTCTTGCTTTCATGCTCGGAGGCGCCATCGGGAACTTCATCGATCGGGTTTCAAGGCAGGAAGTGGTGGATTTCCTTAATACATATATTTTCACTTACGATTTCCCCATATTCAATATCGCCGATGCATCACTCACGATAGGTGTAATTTTATTGCTCCTGCATATGTTCATGGATGAAAGAAAAGCAAAGAAGGAGAACAAACATGGAAGTCATTCAACACAGCATTGATCAAAATAATCAAGGAGAGCGCATCGACAAAGTTGTCAGCTCCCTAAATAAAGACTGGTCCCGGTCCCTTGTTCAATTATGGATCAAGGATGGGCATGTGAAAGTAAACGGGGAAGTGGTGAAGGCCAACTTCAAATGCCCTCTCGATGCATCGATCGAAATCGCGATCCCTGACCCAGAAGAGCTGGATGTCGAGACAGAGGATCTCAATCTCGATATTGCATATGAAGATCAGGATGTCATCGTTGTCAACAAACCGAAAGGCATGGTCGTGCATCCGGCACCCGGACATTCTTCAGGAACCATGGTGAACGGTCTGATGCATCACTGCAAAGATCTTTCCGGTATCAACGGTGTCATGCGCCCTGGTATTGTACACCGGATCGACAAAGATACGTCTGGTCTCCTGATGGTTGCAAAGAACGACCAGGCCCATGAGCATCTTGTCAACCAGCTAGTGGAGAAGACCGTCACACGTAAATATACGGCCATCGTCCATGGGAACATTCCTCATGAGTACGGTACGATTGATGCACCGATTGGCAGGGATCCCAAAGACCGCCAGAGGATGACCGTCGTGGATAACGGTAAAAAAGCTGTCACGCATTTCAGGGTGCGGGATCGGTATGAGGATTTCACCCTCGTTGAGTGTGAGCTGGAGACGGGCCGGACCCATCAGATCCGTGTTCATATGAAATACGTCGGATATCCCCTCGCTGGAGATCCGAAATACGGGCCGAGGAAGACGCTGCCACTCAATGGACAAGCCCTTCACGCGGGAACACTTGGATTCGTCCATCCCCGTACTGGAGAATACATGGAGTTCCACGCAGAGCTTCCTGAAGAATTCACGAAGCTCATTGCCCGCCTTGAAAATAGTCGTTGACAAATGGGCAGGGGACCTGTATGATAAACGTAATTGAATAAGACCTTTAATACAGTCCCGTGAGACTGAGAAGGAGTTTGTATACCAGGTTAGGTGTGCAAAGATTTATATACGATAAGTGTATCCTCTCATCCATGGGTGAGGGGATTTTTTTATGGCAATGAAGGAGGTACCACTCATGACTAAAAAAGCAACGGTTCTCGACCAGCCTGCCATCCGCAGGGCCCTGACCAGGATCGCACATGAGATCATCGAGCGCAATAAAGGGATTGATGAAATCGTCCTTGTCGGAATCAAAACAAGGGGCATCCACATCGCACGCAGGCTTGCGGAACGGATTCATGATATTGAAGGACAGAAGGTTCCAGTCGGGGAGATTGATATCACACTTTACCGCGACGATCTGTCTGTCAAAACATCAGACCACGAACCAGAAGTGAAGGGTTCGGATCTTCCAGTGGGTATCGCCAACAAAAAAGTCATCCTGATCGATGATGTCCTCTTTACAGGGAGAACGGTAAGAGCTGGACTCGATGCTCTCATGGATCTTGGCCGACCGGGTCAGATTCAGCTAGCCGTACTCGTCGATCGCGGTCACCGGGAACTCCCGATCCGTGCCGACTATGTCGGGAAGAATATCCCGACTTCAAGCTCTGAAAAAATCACGGTTGCTTTGTCCGAGGTCGATGACCGGGATGAAGTATCCATCTACGAAAACGAATAAGTATCCTTTTAAGAGTGGTCCAGTGAGGCTGACAAAGGATGGTGGGGAAGGCGTATGGCCGTCTCCTGCCCTCTTTGTGCCCTCTTGGATAAGAGGGTTTTTTTAATAGGTGAAACAAGGAGGAAATGATATGACTACCAAACAAGATATCGTACTTGATGTACATGAAGTCCCACCAGCAAGAAAATGGCTCACCCTGAGCCTTCAGCATCTGTTCGCCATGTTCGGCGCCACGGTCCTCGTACCGTTCCTCGTCGATTTGAGCCCCGGGGTTGCACTCGTATCGAGTGGCCTTGGAACACTGGCATACATCATCATCACGAGGGGTCAGATCCCGGCCTACCTTGGATCATCCTTTGCGTTCATCGCACCGATCATCGCCGCCAAGCAATTCGGAGGTCCCGGTGCAGCCATGATGGGGAGCTTCATGGCTGGAATTGTGTACGGCCTAGTCGCCCTCTTGATCGCGAAGCTCGGAGTGAAATGGCTGTCCACAATCCTGCCGCCGGTCGTGGTTGGACCGGTGATCATGGTCATCGGACTGGGTCTTGCAGGAACGGCCGTCAACATGGCCATGTATGCCGATCCTTATGCCGATACCCTGGTATATAGCAGCAAGCATATCCTTGTGGCGCTCGCCACCTTGCTTATCACCATCATCTGCTCGGTCTACTTCAAGGGCTTTCTCGGTATGGTCCCGATCCTTGCGGGCATAACAGGCGGTTATATCATTGCCATATTCGCCGGGCTCGTCGACTTCCAACCGGTGCTTGATGCACCACTATTCAAAATGCCAGACTTCTTCATTCCATTCGTCGACTACACACCTTCCTTCTCCTGGTCCATCATGTCGATCATGGTGCCGGTCGCCGTCGTGACGATGGCGGAACACACAGGTCATCAGATGGTCCTCAGCAAGGTTGTCGGAAGGAACTTCATCGAAAAACCGGGCTTGCATAAATCCATCCTCGGTGACGGGGCGGCGACAGTCATTGCTTCCATCATCGGGGGTCCGCCGGTTACCACATACGGTGAGAACATCGGTGTACTCGCCATTACGAAAGTATACAGCGTCTATGTAATCGGGGGTACGGCGGTGCTGGCAGTCGTGTTCGGTTTCATCGGGAAAATCACAGCCCTCATCAGTTCCATCCCGACGGCCGTCATGGGAGGGGTATCCATCCTTCTCTTCGGAATCATCGCATCGAGCGGTCTCAGGATGCTCATTGACTACAAGGTTGACCTTGGGAAGAACCGAAACCTCATCATCTCATCTGTCATACTCGTCATCGGAGTCGGAGGCGCCTATGTGGAACTGGGACAAAACGTCTCACTTTCCGGAATGGCCTTAGCAGCCATCATCGGAGTCGTACTGAATCTAGTCCTTCCGGGACGGGAAGAAACTTCAGGAAATCTATTCGAAGAACAAAAACAAGCAAATGACGAAGTAGCATAGAAAACCTTTTAACAATGGTCCAGAGAGTCCATAAGGGTGATGCGGTATAGGGACGAGTCTGTTCCTCTATGGCTGAAAACACCCTGAGCAGAAGGCACAGGGTGTTTTTTTATACAAAAAGTCAGAAGGGCGGCGTGTACGATGGGGCACTTATTAACCATGAAGGATTTATCTGAAAGAGAGATCCTCTCAATCTTGGATCAGGCAGAACGCTTCAAGGCAGGAGAAAGGTGGGAAGATGAATCAGATCATTTCGTGGCCAACCTTTTCTTCGAAGCCAGTACACGGACGAAATGCAGTTTTGAAATGGCGGAAAGGCGTCTCGGCCTGGACGTGATTCCGTTTGAATCCCATGCCTCGAGCGTCCAAAAGGGAGAAACCCTTTACGATACAGTGAAAACACTGGAATCAATCGGGGTGGGAGCCGTGGTCATCCGTCATAGCAGGGACCGCTACTTTGATGAGCTCAAAGGTCTGGACGTCAGGATCATCAATGGAGGGGATGGATGCGGAAATCATCCGACTCAATGCCTCCTTGACCTGATGACAATCCGTCAGGAATTCGGAGGGTTTCAGGGTCTCCGGGTCGCCATCATCGGCGATATCGCCCACAGCCGTGTGGCTAGATCCAATGCGGAAGCCCTCACCGCACTCGGGGCAGAGGTCAGGTTCTCTGGTCCAGAGGAATGGTTCCCAGAGCGCTACAGGGATCGATATGTAGAGATCGAGGAAGCGATGAGTTCATCCGACGTCGTGATGCTACTGCGCATCCAGCACGAAAGGCATCATGGAACGCCGATTGCGTCCAAGGCGGATTATCACCAGGCATACGGCCTTACCTTGGAGAGGGAGAGGAAGATGGCGCATGGAAGCATCATCATGCACCCGGCACCTGTCAACCGTGGGGTCGAGATCGCCGATTCCCTCGTGGAATGCGGACGGTCCAGGATCTTCAAACAAATGGAAAATGGCGTATACGTCAGAATGGCGGTACTAAAAAGAGCATTCCAATTACAAGGAGGACGTCAACATGAACTGGTTGATCAAACATGCTAACATTCTGAATTCAAAAGGGGAACTGGAACCGGTCGAGGTAAAGACAAAGGGGAATAAGATTGCTGAAATAGGAACCGAACTCTCCAACACGGGTGAGATGGAATATGATGCGCGCGGCATGTTGCTATCACCTGGTTTCGTCGACCTCCACGTTCATCTCCGCGAACCAGGGGGAGAACATAAAGAAACGATCGAAACCGGAACGAAAGCTGCTGCTAAAGGCGGTTACACGACAATTGCGGCGATGCCCAACACACGCCCCGTACCGGATGATACCGAAACACTGGATTGGTTACATAAACGGATTAACGAAACGGCCTCGGTCAGGGTCCTACCTTACGGAGCCATCACAGAGAGACAGGCTGGGAAGGAATTGAACGACCTCGAAGCGATGAAGCAACATGGGGCCTTCGCTTTCACAGATGACGGTGTCGGAGTGCAGTCAGCCGCCATGATGCTCGAAGCCATGAAAAAAGCCGCAGCTATCGGAGCTTCCATCGTGGCCCATTGCGAAGAGAACACCCTGATCAATAAAGGGTCCGTCCATGAAGGCAGGTTTTCAGCCTTGAACGGACTGAATGGGATCCCGTCTGTATGTGAAGCGGTTCATATCGCTCGGGATGTGCTCCTTGCGGAAGCAGCGGGTACCCATTATCATGTCTGCCACATCTCAACAAAAGAATCCGTCAGAGTGGTCAGGGATGCAAAGAGGGCCGGGATCAAGGTGACAGCAGAAGTGACCCCGCATCATCTCCTGCTATGTGAAGATGACATCCCGGGGATGGATACGAACTTTAAGATGAATCCACCTCTCCGTGGGAAAGAGGACAGGGACGCCCTCATCGAAGGGCTTCTGGACGGCACCATCGACTTTATCGCCACCGATCATGCACCGCATACAACAGAAGAAAAGGGAGAGGGCATGGAATTATCGCCATTCGGGATTGTCGGGCTTGAAACGGCATTTCCTTTACTCCATACGCATTTTGTTCAAAAAGGAATCATCACGTTGAAGCAGCTCATCGATTGGATGACCGTCAAACCTTCAGAAGCGTTCAATCTACCGTTTGGCACGCTTAAAGTTGGAGGCGACGCAGACTTCACGCTGATCGATTTGGAAAAGAAGGAAACCATTCATACGGGATCCTTCCTGTCAAAAGGCAAGAACACACCATTCTCGGGGTGGGAATGCACAGGATATCCGCAAGCGACATTTTATCAAGGTCAACAAGTTTGGAATGGAGGAGAAGCATAATGAACAGACAGCTCATTCTGGAAGACGGAACGATTTTTATCGGTGAAGGATTCGGTGCAGACAGTGAGGCCATAGGGGAAGTCGTATTCAACACAAGCATGACAGGGTACCAGGAAATCTTGTCCGATCCCTCTTACTGCGGCCAGTTCGTCACCATGACCTATCCTTTGATCGGAAACTACGGTGTGAATCGTGACGACTTCGAATCGATTTCTCCTGCAGTCAAGGCATTCATTGTGCGGGAATCGGCAGACTTCGCATCCAACTGGCGAAATGAATCCACACTTGATGAGCTGCTCAGGATAAAAGGGATCCCGGGGATTGCCGGTGTCGATACACGGAAGCTGACCCGTCTGATAAGGAAATCGGGATCGATGAAAGGTATCCTTTGCAGCGTGGAAGAAGATCCTGCCCTTATGATCGAAAGATTGAACGCCTCCGCCCTGAGAACCGATCAGGTGGCGCAGGTTTCCACAAAGACCGCGTATGCAAGTCCCGGTCGCGGATTCAGGGTCGTACTGATGGACTTTGGGATGAAGCACGGAATCCTGCGGGAACTGAACAAGCGGAACTGTGATGTCATCGTCGTCCCTCACAACACTTCTTCAGAAGAGATCCGCAGACTCCAACCCGATGGCATCATGCTATCGAATGGACCTGGAGACCCGAAGGATGTACCGGAAGCCATCCAGACGGTTCAAGAACTTCTAGGTGAGATTCCACTGTTCGGAATCTGCCTCGGTCACCAATTATTCGCTCTCGCATGCGGTGCCGATTCCTTCAAGATGAAGTTCGGACACAGGGGAGGAAATCATCCTGTTCAAGATGTGTTGACGAAAAAAGTGGCCCTGACTTCCCAGAACCACGGGTACGCAGTGGATGAAGCATCACTTGACGATACTGATTTAGAAGTTACACATATCGCCATCAATGACGGGACAATCGAAGGGTTGAAGCATAAAAAATATCCTGCCTTCACGGTTCAATACCATCCAGAGGCTTCTCCGGGACCAGAAGATTCCAATTACTTGTTCGACGATTTCTTGACACTCATGAATGAAGAGAAAAGGAAGGAGATTCAACATGCCTAAACGTACAGATATTAAAAGCATCCTTGTAATCGGGAGCGGCCCGATCATCATCGGCCAGGCAGCAGAATTCGACTATGCGGGCACACAGGCCTGCATCGCACTGAAAGAGGAAGGATACAGGGTCATCCTCGTGAACTCGAATCCCGCCACCATCATGACCGATGCCGAAATGGCCGATAAGGTTTATATCGAGCCCCTGACCCTTGAATTCGTATCCCGCATCATCCGTAAAGAACGACCGGATGCACTCCTTCCGACTCTCGGGGGCCAAACGGGCCTCAATCTTGCCGTCGAACTCCATCAATCAGGCATACTGGAAGAATGCGGAGTCGAGATTCTCGGCACCAAGCTTTCCGCCATCGAACAAGCAGAAGACCGTGATCTGTTCCGGAAACTGATGAATGAGCTTTCGGAACCGGTACCTCAAAGCGAAATCATCCACACGGTATCAGAAGCGTACACATTCGTCGAGGAGGTGGGCTTCCCGGTCATCGTTCGCCCTGCATACACCCTTGGTGGAACAGGAGGCGGGATCTGCCACAACGAAGAAGAACTGAATGAAATCGTCAGCTCCGGATTGAAATACAGTCCTGTCACCCAGTGTCTCCTGGAGAAAAGCATCGCAGGATTCAAAGAGGTTGAATATGAGGTGATGCGAGATGCTGCCGATAACGCCATCGTGGTTTGTAATATGGAAAACATCGATCCGGTAGGGATCCATACAGGCGATTCCATCGTCGTCGCCCCGAGTCAGACGCTGAGCGACAGGGAATATCAGATGCTCCGGAATACGAGCCTGAAGATCATCCGTGCCCTCGGGATCGAAGGCGGCTGCAATGTGCAGCTGGCGCTAGATCCTGATAGTTTCCAGTATTACATCATCGAGGTTAATCCACGTGTGAGCAGATCCTCTGCCCTTGCTTCGAAGGCAACAGGCTATCCGATCGCAAAGCTTGCTGCCAAGATCGCCGTCGGGTTGACATTGGATGAAATGATGAATCCTGTGACAGGAAAGACATACGCGGCATTCGAACCTGCCCTTGATTATGTGGTCACAAAGATTCCGAGATGGCCATTCGATAAGTTTGAATCGGCAAAACGGAATCTGGGCACCCAGATGAAGGCTACAGGGGAAGTGATGGCCATCGGAAGGACCCTTGAAGAGTCGCTGCTGAAAGCGATCCGTTCACTCGAGAGCAATACGTATCACCTCGGATTGGATGAGCTGAAAGGCAAGTCAGCTGAATGGATCGAAAAACGGATCCGCAAAGCAGGGGATGAAAGGCTGTTCTTCATCGGCGAAGCCCTCAGGCGCGGCATCACGATCGAGACGATTCATGACTGGAGCAAGATCGACCTTTTCTTCCTGAATAAAATGGACCTCATCATCCGTTTTGAAGAACAACTGAGAACCCACCCATTCGATCATTCCATCGCATACAAAGCAAAGCGCATGGGCTTCTCGGACATTGCCATTGCCTCCCTCTGGTCTGTGACGGAGAGGGAAGTATATGAGTGGAGGAAGCAGGAGAAACTCACACCGGTCTATAAGATGGTGGATACCTGTGCCGCGGAATTTGAATCCGAAACGCCGTACTTCTACGGAACGTATGAGGATGAAAATGAATCGGAAGTAACAGAGCGCGAGAGCATCATCGTGCTTGGGTCCGGACCGATCCGGATCGGTCAAGGAGTCGAATTCGACTACGCCACCGTCCACTCCGTCTGGGCCATCAAGGAAGCTGGTTACGAAGCAATCATCGTCAACAATAATCCCGAAACGGTTTCTACTGACTTCTCCATCTCGGATAAATTATACTTCGAACCGTTGACGGTTGAAGATGTGATGCATATCATCGATCTCGAAAAGCCGAAAGGGGTCGTCGTACAGTTCGGAGGGCAAACCGCCATCAATCTGGCAGATGAACTTGTGAACCGCGGTGTGCGCATCATGGGCACGTCACTGGAAGATCTGGACCGGGCGGAAAATAGGGACAAATTCGAGCAGACCCTCCAGGAACTCGGCATTCCACAGCCTGAAGGCAAGACGGCTGTATCGGTGGAAGGGGCCATCGCCATCGCAGATTCAATAGGATATCCCGTTCTCGTCCGACCATCGTATGTACTTGGCGGAAGAGCCATGGAAATCGTATACAGAGAAGAGGAGCTTCTCCACTATATGGAAAATGCCGTGAAAGTGAACCCGCAGCATCCCGTCCTCATCGACCGCTACTTGATCGGGAAGGAAATCGAAGTGGATGCCGTCTGTGACGGGGAGGATGTCGTCATCCCGGGAATCATGGAGCATATCGAACGGGCAGGGGTCCACTCGGGGGATTCCATCGCCGTCTATCCGCCCCAGCAGCTGACTGAAGAGCAAAAAAGGACAATCGTGGACTATACAACCAGGCTAGCCAAAGGATTGAATATCATCGGGCTTCTGAACATCCAATACGTCATTTCAAAAGGCGAAGTCTACGTACTCGAAGTGAATCCACGCTCGAGCAGGACGGTTCCATTCATCTCGAAAATCACCAACGTGCCGATGGCAAACGTTGCCACAAAGGCGATCCTCGGCATCTCCCTGCGTGAACTGGGATATGAGCCGGGTCTCGTGGAAGAAGCAGAAGGCGTCTATGTCAAAGTACCAGTCTTCTCTTTTGCCAAACTGAGAAGGGTGGACATCACGCTCGGACCTGAAATGAAATCGACCGGTGAAGTCATGGGGAAAGATCAGACCTTGGAGAAAGCACTATACAAAGGCATGGTAGCTGCAGGCATGCAGATGAAAGATCACGGTTCGGTTCTCATGACAGTAGCAGACAAGGACAAGGAAGAAGCGGCCATTCTGGCAAGACGTTTCGTAAGCATCGGGTATCAGATCCTTGCCACGAAAGGGACGGCATCGTACCTTGTCTCTCAAGGCATTCAGGTCCGAGAAGTGGATAAGATCGGCTCGACCGGACCGACTCTGCTCGACATCATCCAAAGCGGGGAAACACAGCTCGTCATCAACACCCTGACCAAAGGAAAGCAACCGGCACGTGACGGCTTCCGGATCCGAAGGGAATCGGTGGAGAACGGAATTCCATGCCTGACCTCCCTGGATACAGCCGAAGCCATCCTGAGAGTCTACGAATCTATGACCTTCTCCGCCGAGGCAATTGCCGCGAAGCCATCAAGAAAGGCGGTCCATTCATGATCGTCAACGAATCGATGATGGTGGTGAGTCACCGCCTCATTGCTCGGAACATCTATGAACTCATCCTGGAAGGTGAATTGGTAAAGGAGATTTCGGCACCGGGACAATTTGTACATGTCAAGGTCGGTAGCGGCATCGATCCCCTTCTAAGAAGGCCGATCTCCATATCCGATCATAATCAGGATGAAAAGAAGATGAGCCTGATTTACCGCGCCGAAGGCAAAGGGACAATGCAATTGTCCCTTGTCGGGGCGGGAGGCAGGGTCGATGTTCTCGGGCCCCTTGGAAACGGGTTTGGTGTTGAACGGGGTGACGGTAGGATGGCACTGCTTATTGGAGGCGGAATCGGCGTCCCGCCACTTTATGGACTATCAAAAGCCCTTCGATCAAATGGATGGAGGGTGACGCATGTCCTTGGGTTTCAGGACGAGGCCGTTAGTTTTTATGAAGACCAGTTCCGGGAACTCGGACCGACGCATATCGCCACGGTGGATGGTTCCCTTGGACGGAAAGGCTTTGTGACAGATGTGATTGAAAAAGAATCAATTCAGTATGATCAATTTTTCGCATGCGGACCGAATCCGATGTTGAAGGCTCTGCAAAACCGCCTTTCGGGAAGTGGATACCTGTCACTTGAAGAACGTATGGGATGTGGGATCGGCGCTTGCTTCGCATGTGTGTGTCATCTGGCCGATGATCCTGAAGGCACGGATTATGTGAAAGTATGCAGCGACGGACCGGTATTTCCTGTAGGGGTGGTGGCGTTATGAAACAATTACAGATTGAGCTGCCAGGCTTGAGTTTGAAGAATCCGATCATGCCGGCATCAGGATGTTTTGGATTCGGCAGGGAGTACAGCCAATTCTATGACTTGAGCGAACTCGGTGCCATTATGATCAAAGCGACAACGGAACATGCCCGTTTCGGCAACCCGACGCCCCGTGTGGCAGAAACCAACGCGGGGATGCTGAATGCCATCGGCCTCCAGAATCCTGGTCTGGAAGCGGTAATGGACAAGGAGCTTCCGTGGCTTTCACAGTTCGATGTGCCCATCATCGCCAATGTGGCGGGATCGCAGATGGAAGACTATGTTCATGTGGCCCGTGAAATCTCCAAAGCACCGAATGTACATGCCCTTGAACTCAACATCTCCTGTCCGAATGTGAAAACCGGTGGAATCGCCTTCGGGACGATCCCCGAGGTTGCAATGGAGTTGACAAGAAAGGTGAAAGCCGTGTCAGAGGTTCCCCTTTACGTCAAGCTTTCACCGAATGTCTCCAATATCGTGGAGATGGCCAAAGCCGTTGAACTCGGAGGAGCCGACGGATTGACGATGATCAATACGCTACTAGGCATGAGGCTTGATCTCAAGACGGGAAGACCGATCCTTGCCAATAAGACGGGAGGGCTATCGGGTCCTGCCATCAAGCCGGTTGCCATCCGGATGATCTATGAGGTGAGTCAGGCAGTCGATCTGCCGATCATCGGAATGGGCGGAGTAGAGTCTGCAGAGGATGTGATTGAATATTTCTATGCGGGTGCGAGCGCTGTGGCAGTCGGCACGGCCAATTTCGTAGATCCTTTCATCTGTAAGAAAATCATTCGCGAACTGCCTGCACTGCTTGCCGAATTGAACGTGGACCATATTTCTCAATTGACCGGAAGGAGCTGGGGGAAGCATGAACAAGCCGTTTATCGCCCTTGATTTCCCAACATGGGAAATGACAGAAACATTTTTATCTCGATTCGACGAGCCCTTGAACGTCAAGGTGGGAATGGAGCTCTACCTCCAAAATGGACCTCGCATCGTAGAGTCCCTTTTGAAAAAGGATCATCGGATCTTCCTTGATCTGAAGCTCCATGATATCCCGAATACCGTGTTTGGGGCCATGAAAGGACTTGGACAGTGGGATCTGGAACTCATCAACGTCCATGCTGCAGGAGGCAAAGAGATGATGGAGAGGGCGATGGAGGCCATACAGTCTCAGGGCAGCAAGACGAAGCTCATCGCTGTCACCCAGCTCACCTCGACGTCTGAACAGCAGATGCAATCCGAGCAGCTCATCCCGAATCCACTGACGGAATCCGTCATCCATTATGCCCGCCTTGCTCAAAACGCCGGACTTCAAGGGGTGGTATGTTCCCCGCACGAGGCTGGCTTGATCAAGGAGTATTGCGGAGAAGAATTCCTTCGCGTCACACCGGGTATCAGGATGAACTCCGATGCCGCGGATGATCAACAGCGCATCACGTCCCCTGGAAATGCTAAGGGATTGGGATCAACTCATATTGTCGTGGGCAGGAGCATCACGAAGGCAGCCGATCCTGTTGCCGCTTACCGAATGATTTGCCAAGATTGGGAGGGAAGCATCTATGAAAAAACAAATCGCTAAGGAATTGTTGAACATCAAAGCGGTATTCTTGAATCCTACTGAACCATTCACATGGTCTTCAGGGATTAAATCACCAATTTATTGCGATAACCGATTGACTTTATCCTACCCTGCCGTGAGAAAGCAGATTGCAGATGGACTTGTCTCCATGATCCGTGAACATTTCCCGGAAGTCGATGTCATCGCAGGAACGGCAACGGCCGGAATTCCTCATGCAGCGTGGGTATCAGAGCACATGGATCTCCCTATGTGCTATGTCAGATCCAAGGCAAAGGGACACGGAAAAGGGAACCAGATCGAAGGAAAGGTTCTTCCTGGGCAAAAAGTGGTAGTCATAGAAGATCTCATTTCAACAGGTGGCAGCTGCATTACGGCGGTCGAGGCCCTGAGAGAGTCGGAATGTGAAGTCTTGGGGGTTGCCGCCATCTTTACATATGAGCTTCAAAAGGGAACGGATGCCCTCAGCGAACATGGGATTGAGGCTGTATCCCTCTCCGACTATTCAAGTCTATTAGAAGCAGCAGGGGAAGAAGGACTGATTTCAGGAGCTGATCTCGTTGAATTGAAAGAATGGCGACGGGATCCCGAGGGTTGGAAGAAGCAAGTGAATTGATATAAAAAACATGAAAAACGCCGGAATCAAAACGATTCCGGCGTTTTCTTATGTGTGCAATTCAACGATCTTTCATGGCCCTGACCTGGTCAAGGTCAGGGGTGACATAGACCGTCTGCTGATTTTCATAGATGACAAATCCCGGCTTGGCACCACGAGGTTTCTTAACCTGACGCACTTCTGTGTAATCGACGGGAACCGATCCCGACTCCCTCGCCTTGCTGAAGTATGCGGCAAGATTGGCGGCCTCGAGTAGAGTTTCATCTGAAGGGGAAGGATCCCGGATGACGACGTGAGAACCGGGTATATCCTTCGTGTGGAGCCAGATGTCGCTCTTCGCCGCTACTTTATTGGTCAGATAATCATTCTGTTTATTATTCTTGCCGACGAGGATCTTGGTACCGTCTGTCGCTGTATAGGATTCGAGCATCGGCTTTTCATTTGCCTTTTTCTTTTTCTGGTTCTTCCGGACGCGCAGGTATCCTTCTTCCTCGAGCTCTTCACGTATCCCTTCAATGTCCCTGGTGGAGGCGGATTCGAGCTGCTGGAGGAGCTGCTCGAAATAAGCGAGCTCATCTGTTGCTTTTTCGATTTGTTCCTGCACGACCTGTACAGCGTGCTTCGCTTTTTGATAGCGGGAAAAATAACCCTGAGCATTTTCAGAAGGTGATTTTTGAGGATTCAGAGGGATCGTCACCGATCCGCCTTCTTCGTCATAGTAGTTAACGACCGAAACTTCTTCCATTCCTCTCTGTACTGCATATAGATTGGATGTGAGCAGTTCTCCGAGGAGCTGGTAGCGATCGGCATCCTTCGCCTCCTGAAGGGTACGCTCGAGCTTGACGATCTTATTCTCGTTTTTATCGCGCTCGTTCCGGATGAAACGCTCAAGGTCATTGCCCTGTTGCTTCACCCGGTCCCTTGATGCCTTTTGGTAGAAGAAGCGATCGAGAAGTCCGCTAAGGGTGGTGAAGGTTTGATGCTCTCCTTCGACGTGATCCAGCGGGCACCAGTAGAATGTTTCCTTGTCTCCCGTGATGAGGGTGGGAGACGTACGGTGTTCCTTGAGGTCCGTCATGAAGTGCAAGAACGAGTCGGCAATGGCAGCCTGTGTCCCGAGGCCGGCACGATGGACGATTTCTTTGGCTGCAAGGGGAGAAACACCTGAGAAGGACCCCACGATCTGCTTGTCCAATTTACCTGAATTGAAATCGAGTGAACGCAGTACATCTTCTCCTTCTGCATCCAGGGGATTGAGCTTATCTTGGCTTGGTGGGAAGATGTACTCGTTCCCAGGGAGCACGGTCCTGTGGGAATTCACGCTTGGTGACAGATGCTTGATGCTGTCAAGGATCATATTGCGGCTTTTGTCGACCAGGATGATATTACTGTGCCTTCCCATCACTTCGATGATCAGTTGTTTGTAGGATACATCGCCGATGTCATTCCTACCCTTTACTTCCAGGATGATCATACGGTCGAGGCCGACCTGGTGGATGTCCTCGATCATATAGCCTTCTAGATGCTTCCGAAGGAGCATGCAGAACATCGGGGGTACGGAGGGATTCTCGTATTCCTCTCCTGTCAGTTGAACCCTGGCATAGCTTGGATGGGCGGATAGGAGGAGCTTATGATTCTTCCCATTGGCCCTGATCACCATGATGATTTCATTTTTATAAGGTTGATGTATTTTATTGATTCTGCCGTGAAGGAGGGCTTCTTTCAGCTCTTCAGTCATGGCTTTTGTAAATAGTCCGTCGAATGACATGCAAAACATCCTCTTCTTTTTTACTCATCCATTTGATTGTAGCGCCTCTTGGCTCCTTTTACAAAACAAAGGAACGGGAGACGAATGAAACCTCTTTAAATCATATCATTTTTCGGGACGAGTCTGAATAAGAATGCTAAGAGAAGGACAACTTTTCGTATTCGTAGAAGGAGAGTGAGATGGGTGCATGAAATTTCATGAGATGAGACAGGAGGATATAGAGAAGGCCATCAATACGGATTATCAACAAGGCCTTTCGTCTGCAGACGCCGAAAACCGGAAGAAGCAGTATGGATATAACCAGTTGGAGGAAGCCGAAAAACAATCGGCCCTATTGGTGTTTTTCAGTCAGTTTAAGGATTTCATGGTACTTGTGCTGCTGGCGGCGACCCTCATATCCGGACTTCTGGGTGAGTATATCGATGCCATTGCCATCATCGCCATCGTAGTGGTCAACAGCTTCCTCGGTTTCTTTCAGGAAAGAAAAGCTGAGAAATCGCTGCAGGCACTGAAGGAATTATCAGCACCCCAGGTTTCTGTCCTCCGGGATGGATCATGGATGAAGGTGCACTCCAAAGAAGTGACAATCGGAGATATCATCCGGTTCTCAAGCGGCGATCGGATCGGTGCCGACATCCGTTTGATCGAAACGAATAACCTGGAGATCGAAGAGTCTGCACTGACAGGAGAATCCCTTCCCGTCCTTAAAACGACCAAGCCTCTCCACGGTAAAGGGTTGAACCTCGGGGACATGGAAAATATGGCGTTCATGGGCACACTCGTCACCAGGGGGAACGGGTTGGGTGTCGTCACTTCCATCGGAATGAATACGGCCATGGGGCAGATCGCCGATATGATCCAAAAAGCTGAAACGATGACTACCCCGCTTCAGCGCAGGCTCGAGGAGCTCGGCAAGATCTTGATTACAGTTGCCCTCATCCTGACGGCCCTTGTCGTTGGAATCGGTGTGCTCCAGGGACATGACATCTACTCCATGTTCCTTGCAGGTGTATCTCTTGCGGTGGCCGCCATACCTGAGGGGCTTCCGGCGATCGTGACGGTTGCCCTGTCCCTCGGCGTCCAGAGGATGATCAAGCAAAAGGCGATCGTCCGAAAGCTTCCTGCCGTGGAGACACTGGGCTGTGCTTCGGTGATCTGTTCCGATAAGACAGGGACCCTCACCCAGAATAAAATGACTGTCACCAAGTTATGGAGTGCAGGAAGGCTGTGGGATGTGTCTGGCACCGGATATGTTCCGCAAGGTGATTTCTTCAACGGAGAATCAAGGGTTTCCCCGTCTTCTGATCAATCATTGAAACAGCTTCTGACGTTTGGAATGCTCTGCAACCATGCAGAACTAGTGGAAAGGGACGGCGAGCTCATACTTGACGGTGACCCGACGGAAGGTGCCCTTCTCGTTGCGGGGATGAAGGCGGGATTGACCCGGGACGCATTGTCGACCTCCTTCAGGATCGTGAAGGAATTCCCGTTTGACTCCACTCGGAAAATGATGACGGTCGTGGCAGAGGATGCTGCTGGAAAGCTTTTTGCAGTCACCAAGGGGGCTCCCGATGTCCTCGTGGGAAAAAGTGCGTCCATCATATGGGACGGAAAGGTTCAAAAAGCGGATGAAGCCGCTTTTCAAGCAGTGGAAGAGGCGATTTCCGGTATGTCTTCGAATGCCCTCAGGACCATCGCCATCGCCTATAAGCCTTTGAACGGTCAATCATTGGATCTGCTCACAGAGGCTGCGGTAGAAAAGGAAGTGACGTTCATAGGGCTCCAAGGAATGATCGATCCTCCTCGTCCCGAAGTCAAACAGGCGGTCAGGGAATGCCGTGATGCGGGAATCAAGACGGTGATGATCACGGGGGATCATGTACTGACGGCCAAAGCCATTGCCAAACAGCTCGGTATTTTGAAATCAAACGACAGGGTGATGGACGGTAAGGCGCTGAATGAGATGGAAATTGAAGAACTTGAAGAAATCGTCGAAGATGTCTCCGTATTCGCCAGGGTATCGCCAGAGCATAAATTGAAAATCGTAAAAGCCCTGCAGAACCGCGGTCACATTGTTGCAATGACCGGAGACGGGGTCAACGATGCACCGGCCATCAAGACGTCCGATATCGGGATCGCCATGGGCATAACCGGTACCGATGTGGCGAAGGAATCTTCATCCCTCGTCCTACTTGATGATAACTTTGCAACCATCAAATCGGCCATCAAGGAAGGGCGGAACATTTACGAAAATATCCGTAAATTCATCCGCTATCTCCTTGCCTCTAACGTGGGTGAGATCCTGGTCATGCTGTTTGCCATGCTCTTGGCCCTACCGCTTCCGTTGGTCCCGATCCAGATCCTGTGGGTCAATTTAGTGACGGATGGACTGCCGGCCATGGCCCTCGGCCTTGATAAGCCCGAAGGAGATGTGATGAAGCGGAAACCGCGGCATCCGAAAGAAGGAGTCTTTGCAAGGGGACTCGGCTGGAAGGTCGTCTCTAGGGGATTCCTTATCGGGGGTGTCACCCTTCTTGCCTTCATCATCGCCTATCATCAGCATCCGGATCAGCTTGAGTACGCCCAGACGATTGCATTTGCGACCCTGGTCCTTGCCCAGCTTATCCACGTATTCGATTGCCGCAGTGAGGTATCGGTGTTCTCGAGAAATCCATTCGGCAATATGTACTTGGTGTGGGCCGTGCTTTCATCCCTGGTGTTGATGCTGGTCGTGATCTATCTGCCGGGTCTTCAACCGATCTTCCATACCGTGTCCATCGAGCCGAGGGACTGGCTGCTGATTGTCGGCTTGAGCTCCATTCCGACGTTTTTACTGGCAGGTTCATTTTTTGCAAGAAAAAAACAATAGAATATGATATAATCCATAAGGTAATAGAGTTTGCTCTCTATTACCTTTTTTATAAGCAAGTGCGGGCCGCCTTTAGGTGTTCCGAGAATGAAATTCGACAGGCACGTCGCATAGATTGGGTGTGATTGGAATGGTCATCAGCATGACAGGCTTCGGACGGAGCCGGATTGAGTCGGGGGGACATACCGTCATTGTTGAAATGAAAACCGTGAACCATCGATTCAGCGAGCTCAATATCCGCATGCCGCGCCAACTCATGAAGCTTGAAGATAAGATCAAGAAGCAGCTCTCCACCTTTATTAACAGGGGAAAAATCGATCTGTTCATCGATATTTCCGGCGGAGGTCTCATACATAAGAATTTACATATTGACTGGGGACTCATTGAGGATTATCATCAGTTAGTAAATAAAGTGAAGGATACTTACTCACTCAAGGGTGATATCGCCCTCTCGGACCTTCTCGGCAGAGGGGAATTCGTTACGGTGGAAGAAACGGAAGAGGAGAATGCCGAACTTGACGAACTGGTCATGGAGGCAGTCCTGAAGGCTTCAGATGAATTAAGGAAGATGAGGGTGGAGGAAGGGAAGGCGCTTCATGCCGACTTCCTTATCCATCTGGATCAAATAAGGATCTGTCTAGACGAACTTTCAGCCCATGCACCCGCGGTGACCCTGCAATACAGGGAACGACTCCGCAAGCGGATCCGGGAATGGAGTGAAGGAGATCCCGACGAGGCAAGACTCCTCTCCGAAGTGGCCATATTTGCAGATAAATCTGATATAACCGAAGAGTTGACGCGTCTCGGGAGTCATCTTCAGTACTTTCATGCCACATTGAATCAAGATGGTGTGATGGGGAGGAAACTGGATTTCATCATCCAGGAGATGAACCGGGAAGTGAACACGATCGGCTCCAAGGCAAATGACTCCAGCATTTCCACACTGGTGGTCGAGTTGAAATCGGCACTGGAGAAAGTGCGGGAGCAGGTCCAAAATGTTGAATAAGAAGTTTAGTTTCCACGTGAACGGGCGAAACTAAACTATTGATTAGGAGGAGCGTCATGTCAATCAAGCTCATCAATATAGGCTTTGGGAATATTGTATCAGCAAACCGAATCATATCGATCGTCGGTCCGGAATCAGCGCCCATTAAGCGCCTGATGCAGGATGCGAGGGATCGGGGAACATTAGTTGACGCTACATATGGAAGAAGGACGAGGGCCGTGATCATCACAGACAGCGATCATGTCATCCTGTCGGCCGTCCAACCCGAGACCGTTGCCCATCGAGTGACTGATAAAGAGGATTTAATAGAAGAAGGGCAGGGTAAATAAATGAAAGAAAAAGGATTGCTGATCGTTCTATCCGGACCTTCCGGAGTAGGGAAAGGGACAGTTCGAAAGGCGATTTTTTCCCAGGAAGATACAAAATTCGAATATTCCATTTCTATGACAACGCGTCATCCGCGTGAAGGGGAAGTGGACGGTGTGGACTACTTCTTCAAGACAAGAGAAGAATTCGAAGCACTGATCGAGCAGGGCAAACTTTTGGAGTATGCCGAGTTTGTCGGCAATTACTATGGCACGCCTGTTGACTATGTCCGCCAGACCCTTGAAGAAGGAAATGATGTTTTTCTTGAAATCGAGGTTCAGGGTGCGCAGCAGGTCAGGGACAAATTCCCTGAAGGCCTGTTCATATTCCTTGCTCCGCCAAGCTTGTCGGAGCTTCAGAATCGGCTGGTCACACGTGGGACTGAGACAGATGACCTGATTCAGGGCAGGATGAATACAGCCCGCAAGGAGATCGAAATGATGAATCTTTATGATTACATCGTTGAAAATGATCAAATCGAACATGCCGTCGGTAAGATCAAGTCCATCGTACAGGCTGAACACTGCAAGCGCGAACGTGTACAACAACGCTATCTAAATATGCTGGAGGTTGAGTGAATGTTATATCCATCTATTGATTCACTAATGAAAAAGATCGATTCGAAATATTCGTTGGTCAGCGTGGCTGCCAAAAGAGCGCGTGATCTACAGGATAAAAAGGACTTCCGCATGGAACAATATGTGTCGGAAAAGTTCGTTGGTAAGGCCCTTGAAGAAATCCACTCCGGCCACTTGTCCATGAAAGAAAGAGACGAAAAAGCCATCTATGAGGATGAATAAATCCCATCTGTACGGCAAATAGGAAATGAAGAGGGTTGAACCGGGAAGTGATGAACTTTTCCGGTACAGCCCTATTTTCTTTTTGCGGCAATATCCTTCATAATAGAGGCTACGAATAGATTAGATAATGGAGGCAATGAACGATATGGGGAAAAAAATACTATTGTGCGTGACCGGTGGGATCGCAGTATATAAAGCAGCAGCACTCACGAGCAAGCTTGTGCAGGCGGGCTTCGAGGTAAAGGTCATGATGACGGAATCCGCGAGGGAGTTCGTTTCCCCGCTCACCTTCCAGGCATTGTCGCGCCAGGATGTCTACTGGGATACATTCGATGAGAAAATTCCAGCGAAGATCGCCCATATCGACTTGGCAGATTGGGCAGACCTTGTACTAGTGGCACCTGCTACGGCAAATATGATTGGGAAACTTGCCGGCGGTATCGGAGATGACATGATCTCCACCACGTTACTTGCGACAGAGGCCGAGATTTGGATTGCTCCTGCCATGAACGTCCATATGTATGACCATCCTGCAGTCAAGAGGAACATTGCCACACTGCATGAGGATGGCTGCCGGTTCGTTGAACCGAGTGAAGGGTACTTGGCATGCGGATACGTCGGCAAAGGCCGACTGGAAGAACCTGAAAAGATCGTAGAACTGATTGCCGCTCACTTTCACTCTCCGACAGAACAGCCACTTAAAGGGAAGACCGTCCTTATTTCTGCCGGTCCGACAAGGGAAATCATTGATCCTGTCCGATATTTCTCAAACCGCTCTACTGGGAAAATGGGATTTGCCGTGGCAGAGGCAGCTGCAAATATGGGCGCCGATGTGACCCTGGTATCAGGTCCGGTCAATCTGTCTCCACCGCGTGGGGTGCATCTCGTCGAGGTGACGACAGCAGAGGACATGTATGAGGCAGTACTCGCGAAATTCGAGGGTGCAGACATCGTGGTGAAGAGTGCCGCGGTCGCCGATTATCGTCCAAAGGAAGTCCATAAGGAAAAAATGAAAAAACAAGATGGCAATCTGATCATAGAATTCGAGCGGACGAAGGATATCCTCATGGAGCTCGGAAAAAGGAAGAACGGGCAATACCTTATCGGGTTCGCTGCCGAAACGTCCAAAATCGGTGAATACGCCAAAGGTAAGCTCGAAAGAAAAAGAGCTGATATGATCGTTGCAAACAATGTGAGCGAAGAAGGTTCAGGCTTCGGGACAGATACAAATAAAGTAACCATTGTGACAGAAGACGGCATACGTGAATTGCCGATGCTCTCAAAGTCAAAAGTGGCAGAAGAAATACTTCTTGAAGCATTGAGACGGATGGATTCTTGATGAAAAATGTAGCAAGCGTCATCGTTGATGTTGCTGCCATGCAGACGGACCGCTGCTTTGATTATCTCATACCTGCTGAATGGACAGGGAGCATTGTGCCGGGGATGAGGGTCGTCGTTCCATTCGGTCCCAGAAAAGTACAGGGATTCGTCATGGAACTGAAAGAAAAGAGTGAGGTGGCGAAACTCAAACCGATTGCGGAACCGATGGATCTGAAACCGGTACTCAACAATGAGCTTCTTACGATGGCAGATTGGCTTACGGAGAATACGCTATGCTTTAAGATCTCTGCCCTCCAGGCCATGCTGCCTGCAGCCATGAAAGCAAAATATGAGAAACAGTTGGTAGTGGAAAAGGGTATTCACGTCGAGAACCTGCCTGAACCCCTCAGACCCCATTTCCTTAAAGGGACCGCCACTTGGAAATCCATCGAGACCGCTGGCTTGCTCCCGCTGGCTCAGCATGAAGTGAAAAACGGCATACTGGAAGTCGTGTATAAGGTGAAAGGGAAAACGAATAAAAAGATGATCAGGAAACTATATCTTGGTATAGCCCCTGAAACCGTCGAAACGGAAGCTTCCGCCCTCCCGGCGCAGGCTAAGAAACAACGTGATGTCCTCATGTTCTGGAAGGAACATGCCGATCAGGGGTTCTCAATGAAAGAGCTTTATGAGCGGTCGGGGACGACGTCTTCCACCATTCAATCCTTGGTGAAAAAGGGACTCCTCGTCCAACAGGATGAAGAGATTTACCGGGATCCATTCGAAGATCGGACGTTCAAGCAAACCACTCCACTTCCCTTAACTGATCAACAGGGGAAAGCAATCACCCCCATTCTTGAAAAAATCGAATCCGGTATACAGGAAACCTTTCTCCTTTATGGTGTGACAGGGAGCGGGAAGACAGAGATCTACCTTCAATCGATCCAACGGGTGCTTGAACAGGGAAAGGAAGCCATCGTACTTGTTCCTGAAATCGCCCTGACTCCTCAAATGGTGAATCGCTTCAAAGGGCGATTCGGCAATGAGGTTGCCGTACTTCACAGCGGGCTATCTTCAGGAGAGAAATATGACGAGTGGCGAAAGATCGAGCGGAAGGAAGTCCGGGTTGTAGTCGGGGCTAGATCTGCCGTATTCGCACCGTTTGAAAATCTAGGTATTATCATCATCGATGAAGAGCATGAAACCAGCTACAAACAAGAAGAAAATCCCCGATACCATGCCCGTGATGTCGCCATTTGGCGAAGTGAATACCATGGATGCCCGGTGGTTCTAGGAAGTGCGACACCATCATTGGAATCATTCGCCAGGGCTTCAAAAGGGGTATACACCCGGTTGAACCTCAGCAAACGGATGAATGACGGGCCCCTGCCTTCAGTAGACATTGTCGACATGCGGGAGGAACTCCGCGAAGGGAACCGCTCGATGTTTTCGAGGAATCTGTTTGAAAAACTGGAGGACCGCCTTTCTAAAGGAGAGCAGACGGTCCTCTTCCTCAACAGAAGGGGCCACTCATCCTTTATCATGTGCCGGGACTGCGGGTATGTCGTGCAGTGTCCGAATTGTGATATCTCGTTGACGTACCATCGTTTCTCCAACGGAATGAAATGCCATTATTGCGGATACGAAGAGCGTGTACCGGAGACCTGTCCGGAGTGTACCAGCGAACATATCAGATATTTCGGCACGGGAACGCAAAAAGTGGAGGAGGAGCTCACTAAGCTGCTCCCTCAAGCACGGATCATCCGGATGGATGTGGATACCACTACAAGGAAGGGATCCCATGAAAGGCTGCTGACTTCCTTCGGGGAAGGAAAGGCCGATATCCTATTGGGTACCCAGATGATAGCGAAAGGATTGGATTTTCCCAACATCACCCTTGTGGGCGTCCTCAGTGCGGACACGATGCTCCATATCCCCGATTTCCGCTCTGCGGAGAAGACGTTCCAGCTTCTGACCCAGGTGAGCGGCAGGGCGGGGCGTCACTCCCTCCCGGGTGAAGTCGTCATCCAGACCTACACGCCGGAGCACTACTCGGTTGAACTCGCTTCGAGTCATGACTATGAGCGATTTTATGAACAGGAAATGGCGATGAGGAAAATGGGATCTTATCCTCCATTTTATTATATTTCCCTTGTCACGATCAGTCATGAAGACCTGATGAAGGTAGTGGATGTTTCGGAGAAAATGACGGGCTTCATCAGGAGTAGATTATCCGGTACGACGAAGATCCTTGGTCCCGTTGCTTCACCCATCCCCAGGATCAAAAATAGATATCGATACCAATGTTTGATAAAATACAAGCGGGAACCGCGACTGGCGGAGACGCTGAAGACGCTGCTTGAACAATTTCATCAGCAGTACGCTTCACAAGGCCTCACGGTCAGCATCGATGTGAATCCTTATGTCATGATGTGACCTTACTGGCGAAACAATTATAGAAAGTTGGAATTTGAATGGCTGTATTACCGATCGTCATGCATCCCGATCCGATCCTCGTAAAGCGATGTGAACCGGTGAAAGAGTTTGATAAAAAATTGAAGAAGCTTCTTGATAATATGTACGAAACGATGATCGAAGCAGATGGTGTCGGACTTGCTGCACCACAAGTGGGAGTTGACCTCCAAGTAGCAGTCGTGGATATCGGGGATGAAACAGGCACAATCGAACTCATCAATCCCGAAATCTTTGAACATTCAGGGGAGCAGACCGATCTTGAAGGATGCCTGAGTTTCCCTGGTCTTTTCGGGGAAGTGAGCCGTCCATATAGCATCTCATTCAGGACGCAGGACCGGAAGGGAAGATGGCTTGAAGGCAGGGCAGAAGGGTTCCTTGCCCGGGCAATCCAGCATGAAATCGATCATTTGCACGGTGTCCTTTTCAATACAAAGACTGAAAAGCTCCTGACGGAAGATGAATTAGAAAGGTTTGAAGAAGAATGACCAAAGTGATTTTTATGGGGACCCCGGATTTTTCCGTCCCGGTCCTGAAAGCGTTGATCGAGAACGAGTATGAAGTGGTTGCTGTTGTAACCCAACCCGATCGTCCCGTGGGAAGAAAACGCATCCTCACGCCCCCACCCGTCAAGGTAGAGGCTGAAAAGCACGGTATCTCCATCTACCAGCCGGAAAAGATCAAGAGTTCCGATGAACTGGAAGAAGTGCTCGCGTTAGAACCTGATTTTATCGTAACGGCAGCATTCGGCCAGATTCTTCCGAAGCGCCTCCTCGACGCACCCAAGCATGGCTGTATCAACGTCCATGCGTCACTGCTGCCAGAACTCAGGGGAGGGGCTCCGATCCATTACTCCATCCTTCAGGGGAAATCCTCCACTGGTATCACCATCATGTATATGGTAGAAAAGCTGGATGCAGGCGATATCATCAGCCAGGTTGAAGTTGAAATCGAAGAAACGGATCATGTGGGGACCCTCCATGATAAGTTGAGCGAAGCGGGTTCAGCCCTTCTGATCGAGACACTTCCAAAGCTTCTGGATGGATCCGTCTCACCGGTCAAACAAGACGAAGAACAGGCCACCTTCGCGTGGAACATCAAACGTGAGCAGGAAAAGATCGATTGGACAAAATCCGGGAAGGAAGTGTACAACCATATCCGCGGTCTGCACCCTTGGCCAGTGGCTTATACGACCCTCGCTGGAGCCGTTATGAAAATCTGGTGGGGTGAAAAGGTGAAGGGTCATGGTTCATCGGTACCCGGGGAGGTCCTCGCGATCGAAGAGGATGGATTCATCGTTTCTACAGGTGATGATATATCCATCAAAGTGACCGACCTTCAACCTTCGGGCAAAAAGCGGATGAGTGCCAAGGACTATTTAAGGGGCGCGGGCTCTCACCTCACAGTCGGGGACAGGATCGGTGAAGAACATGAGTAAGCAGAAAACGGTCAGGGAAGCCGCACTGGAAGTCATTGAAGCCGTTGAAAAAACCCAATCCTACAGCAATCTGCTGCTCAATCATGTCATCGAGAAGAACGATATCCCGTCAAGGGATGTCGGTCTCCTTACCGAGCTTACATATGGAACGATCCAGCGGAAGATGACGCTGGATTATTATTTGAGGCCGTTCGTAAGAGGAAAGGTCGAAAGCTGGGTCAGACAGCTCCTGCGCATGTCCCTTTATCAGCTTGTGTACCTCGATCGCATCCCCGATCGGGCCGTATTTTATGAAGCAGTCGAAATTGCTAAAAAACGAGGTCACAAAGGAATCTCCGGGATGGTGAACGGTGTGCTCCGTTCGGTACAGCGGAAGGGGCTTCCGTCCCTTGAAGACATTCAAGATCCCATCGAGAGAGTATCCATTGAAACGAGTCACCCTCTATGGCTTGTGAAAAGATGGAGCGATCAATTCGGTCTCGAGAAAACGAAGGCCATGTGTGAAACGAATCTCCTTGCACCGAATCAGACGGCAAGGGTCAATCCGCTTAAAGGGACAAGGGAAGAACTGTTGGAAATTCTCACCGAGCATGGGCAATCCGTTCAAGAAAGTCCCATCGTTCCCGAAGCGATCCAGTCACTGAGGGGAAACCTTGCTAAGACGGATGAATACCGCAATGGAAGGTTGACGGTTCAGGATGAAAGTTCGATGCTCGTGGGTCATGCCCTTAAATTAGAAGAAGGTATGAAGGTACTCGATGCTTGTGCGGCACCAGGTGGGAAAACGACCCATATCGCCGAGATGTTGAATAATACAGGTGAGGTACACGCCCTAGACCTTCATGCCCATAAAGTGAAGCTCATCGCTGAAAATGCCGGTAGACTCGGTCTTTCCAATGTTCATGCACGTACCCTCGACAGCCGGAAAGCCGGAGAGGTGTTCGCAGAAGAAAGCTTTGATCGAGTCCTTGTTGATGCTCCGTGTTCAGGACTTGGTGTCCTGAGAAGGAAGCCCGATATCAAGTATGTGAAGAAGGAACAGGATTTGAACTCCCTGCAGAAAATCCAGCTTGATATTCTAGATGCTGCATCCAAACTGCTGAAAACGGATGGGATCCTTGTATATAGTACGTGTACAGTTGACCAAAATGAAAACGAAGGTACCGTGACGGAATTCTTGAGGCATCATCCTGAATTCGAACCCCACCACCTTGATGACATGCCGAAAGCGGTAAAACCATTCATCCAAGGCCATATGCTGCAGGTATTCCCGCAGGATTTCGGAGGGGATGGATTCTTTATCTCATGCTTCAGGAAGAAAAATGGATAAGCGTATTGTAAAGCAGGAAAATTCGCCATCGGAGTCGTAAGAGTAGTAAAGCCTTCTTTGACGGAGGAAAGAGGGGAAGCCCCTTTCCTTCACCGGGAAGTGCCAGTAGAGACGAGGTGACCTATGTGAAAACGGTATATTATTCGGATAAAGGGAAAGTGAGACAGCTTAACGAAGATAGTGCAGGTGTATTTGTCAATGGACATGGAGACTACCTGGCAGTGGTAGCGGACGGGATGGGCGGCCATCGTGCTGGTGACGTTGCCAGTCAGTTGACCATATCATTCCTCGATGAACGCTGGGGGAAGACAGAAAAGTTCCATACAGCTGATGAAGCTGAAAATTGGTTGAGGTCGACCATTGCAGACGTCAATCATGAAGTTTTCACTTATGCGCAGTCCAATTCTGATTGTGAAGGAATGGGTACGACGCTTGTCGGTGCCATCTGTACATCCCTATTCGCCACTGTGGTGAATGTCGGGGACAGCAGGGGCTATATCCTTAATGAAAACGGGTTCCATCAGCTGACGGAAGATCACACCCTTGTCAACGAGCTTGTCAGGAGCGGAGAAATCACTAAGGAAGATGCAGAGCATCATCCAAGGAAGAATGTCATCCTGAGGGCGATCGGCACAGAAGAAACCATCAGCATGGATATCAAGACAATCATGTTTGAAGAAGAAGATGTGCTGCTATTATGCTCCGATGGGTTATCCAATAAAGTATCGGAAAGAGAGATGCAGCGGATTTTGGTTGAAGATCATCCACTCTCGGATAAAGGGGAAGCTCTGGTAGATCGCGCCAATGAATACGGCGGAGAAGATAATATTACTGTAGTGATCGTTGAGTATGCCGCTGTAACGGAAAGCGGGTGATCGTATGATGAATGGAAAGCGCATCAGTGGCCGCTACAAAATTATCAAACTGATCGGCGGGGGCGGCATGGCCAATGTATACCTTGCCCATGATATGATCCTTGACCGGGAAGTCGCCATCAAGACGCTGCGGTTGGATTTCGCTAATGAAGAAGAATTCATCAAGCGCTTCCAGCGTGAGGCACAATCTGCCACAAGCCTTACTCACCCGAATATCGTCAGCATATACGACGTCGGTGAGGAGGATGACCTGTCTTATATCGTGATGGAGTACGTCCATGGCATGACCTTGAAGCAGTACATACAGCAACATTCTCCCGTGGATGTGGAAAAAGCGATCGATATCATGAAGCAGTTGACCATGGCCATCGCACACGCCCACCAGAATCATATCATCCATAGGGATATCAAGCCCCATAACATCCTTCTGGACGAAGAAGGCAATGTCAAAATTACCGATTTCGGGATTGCCATGGCCTTGAGTGCCACCTCCATCACCCAGACGAACTCGGTTCTCGGGTCCGTTCACTATTTGTCTCCCGAGCAGGCAAGGGGGGGGATGGCAACAAAGAAATCGGATATTTATTCTCTTGGGATCGTCATGTTCGAATTGCTGACCGGACGCCTCCCGTTTTCTGGAGAATCTGCGGTTTCTATTGCTTTGAAGCATTTGCAGTCCGAGACGCCTTCCATGAAGCGGTGGGCACCGCATATCCCACAGAGCGTCGAGAATATCGTCCTGAAAGCTACAGCCAAAGATCCTTTCAGAAGATATGAAAATCTGGATGAACTGCAGGAAGAGCTAAAGACATGCCTTGAGCCCGGTCGCTTGGACGAACCAAGATTCAGCGTGCCTCTGGATGATGAAGCAACGAAGGCCATTCCGGTCATAACCGACCAGAATGCACACTCCAATCTGGACGATACGATCGTCCATCATCAATCAACACCTGAAGAAATGGATACAAAGCCGTCGGCTCCAGTAGTGGAAGCGAAGAAGGGCAAGAAAGATAAGCAGAAAAAGAAGAAATCGAAAGACAAAAATAAAAAGAAGTGGCCGATCCTGATTGTTTCTCTCTTTTTCCTCTTGGTGCTGCTGGGTGCGGCGGCCGTTTATTTCATCCCCGATCTCCTCGGACCCAAGGAAATCGAGGTTCCGGATGTATCCGGCAAGGAATCAGCTGAAGCAGCATCCCTCATCGTGTCTCAAGGGTTTGTAGTGGGCAAGACCGAAAAGCAGCCGAGCGAGACCGTACCTGAAGGGGAAGTGATCAAAACCAACCCCAAGGGAGGGAGGACGGCTAAAGAAGGCTCCACCATTGATCTCTATGTCAGCTCGGGAAAAGAGAAAATCGAGATGAAGGATTATACGGATGCCATGTATGATGAGGCGAAAAAAGATCTCGAGGAGCTTGGGTTTGAGGTAGAGAAGGAAGAAGTGAATGACCAGGCGGATGAGGGAACCATCCTCAGGCAGGACCCATCGGAAGGTGAGGAAGTCATACCGGACGAAACGACAGTCACACTAACCGTAAGTCTGGGCCCCGTTTCATTCGATCTCAGGGACCTTACCGGTTTTGATAGCAAACTTCTTGAAGAGTACGAGGATTTGAGAGGCATCTCGATCGAAAAAGGTGCAGAAGCCTACTCCGATAATATCCCGGAAGGAAGCGTCGTCTCCCAGGAAACCAAAGCGGGAACGCCGATATTTGAAGGGGACGTCATCTATGTGACGATTTCTAAAGGTCCGGACCCGACTCAACAGAAGGAAGAAGAAGAGGCAGCAGCATCTAAAACGACGAAAGAAGTGCCTCTAGAGCTTTCGATTCCTTATGAAAAGGAAGATGGGACCCCTCAATCCGTCGATATTTATATCGAGGATGCCAACAAGAAATTGGATGATAGCGATCAACTTCTGGCCATCACGGAAGAAACCTCTGTTACATTGACCTTCACTCTTGAAGAAGGGCAAGAAGGAAAGTATAGGATCCTTTTAGATGGCAAGGAGTATAAAGAAGATACAGTGGAATATCCTAATGATTGATAAGAGTAGTCCTTGTTGGGGCTGTCTCCGTCTTAGACGGGACAGTCCCATTATTTTCGATTATAATGAGGATGTAAACCAGAACGGAGGTAGCGAATGGCTGAAGGGAAAATTGTGAAAGCGCTCAGCGGTTTCTATTACGTACTTTCTGAAGGGACCGTCACTCAATGCAGGGGTAGAGGGAACTTCAGGAAAAATAAAATCACGCCCCTAGTTGGGGATCACGTTGAGTTCCAGGCGGACAATGTGACCGATGGATACATATTGAAGGTTTTTGAACGAAAGAATGAGCTCGTCAGGCCACCGATCGCCAATGTGGATCAAGCGATCCTCGTCTTTTCGGCGAGCGAGCCGGATTTCAGCACGACACTTCTTGACCGATTCCTCGTACTTATCGAGAGTAAGGAAATCGACCCGCTCATCTGCATTACGAAAATGGACCTTCTTACGGAGGAGGAGATGGGCAGGATCCACCGATACGCAGACGACTACCGGAGGATGGGGTATGAAGTGCTGACGACTTCTTCGAAAACGGAACAGGGCGTCAAAGAACTCGCCCCGTATCTTAGGGATAAGATTTCGGTGTTTGCAGGTCAGTCAGGGGTCGGGAAATCCTCTCTGCTCAACGCACTTGATCCCGAACTCGATCTGAAGACCGCCATGATCTCAAGCCACCTTGGAAGGGGAAAACATACCACACGTCATGTGGAGCTGATCCATGTAGACGGAGGCCTCGTGGCAGATACACCCGGTTTCAGTTCACTGGACTTCACGGAGCTTGATGAATCCGATCTGCCTCTATGCTTTCCAGAAATGGTGACGGCTTCTGAAGCTTGCAAATTCAGGGGATGCCTGCACGTGAATGAACCAAAGTGCGCGGTGAAAGAGCAAGTGGAGGCGGGAGACATCCCGGCCTATCGATACGATCATTATCTATCCTTTCATCAGGAAATCAAAGAAAGAAAGCCGAGGTATTAATGATGAAGATTGCACCATCGATTCTGTCAGCAGATTTTTCTAAACTAGGGGAGGATATCCGTGAGGTTGAAGCGGGTGGAGCGGATTACATTCACGTGGATGTGATGGATGGTCACTTTGTACCGAACATAACTCTGGGACCGCCGATCGTCAAAGCCATTCGTCCCATCACAGGGCTTCCCCTCGACGTCCATCTGATGATATCGGAACCGGCCAAGTATGTGGACGCATTTGCCGACGCAGGCGCAGATTATATTACTGTGCATGTAGAGGCGGACCCCCATATTCATAGGACCATCCAGTCGATCAAAAATCGGGGAGTGAAAGCAGGAGTTGTCCTTAATCCAGGCACGGCCTCAGAGCTGATCAAACCACTCATAGCCGATATTGATATGGTGCTCCTCATGACGGTCAATCCAGGCTTTGGTGGTCAGGCGTTCATTCCATCCGTGGTCACTAAGATCAAAGAAATCAGGAAGTGGGCCGATCAACTGAATCCAGCCCTTGAGATCGAAGTCGACGGTGGAATCAATCCCGAGACCATTGCAGTTTGTGCCGAAGCTGGAGCAGATGTATTTGTGGCCGGATCAGCCATTTACAATCAAAGCGATCGTAAAAAAGCAATTGAAGATCTTAAAGCAGCGGCTTCTGTGGGGAAAGCAGAGTAGCTGCTCTGCTGGAAAGAGGACCCTATGAAAATCTCGATTTTAGCTGGAGGACCGACACCCTACCTTCCTCCCCTGGTCGATGTCCCTATGGATGCTCATATATGGGTAGGGGTGGACAGGGGGGTATTCACCCTCCTGGAAAAGGGGATTGAGCCTCATGTCGCTTTCGGTGACTTTGATTCAGTCAGCCCACGTGAATGGCAACTGATTTCTTCCTGTGTTGAAGAAGTGAATCGCTATAGGCCGGAGAAGGACGAAACCGACCTCGAACTCGCTTTGAACTGGGCCGCTGAACAGGATCCCGAAGATATCACCATTTACGGTGCAACCGGAGGCCGTCTGGATCATTTTATGGGAAATGTGCAGCTTCTTCTTAAAGATGACTTGAAAGGGATCTCAGTTCGTCTCGTTGATTCCCTGAATGAAATGTATATAAAAAGACCGGGGGAGCACGAGGTGGAAATGAACCCCCGCTACACGTACATTTCGTTCGTCCCGATCAGCCCTATTGTGAAGGGGTTGACCCTGTCCGGCTTCAAATATCCCCTCACCAACCGGAATATTTACTGGGGATCCACACTATGTATTAGTAATGAACTTATACAATCGCATGGTACTTTTTCTTTTTCCGACGGCATAATAATGGTGATAAGAAGCAACGATGCTTCTTGACCCAAACGTGTAGATCGGCTTGTATAAGCGATTTGTAATGAGTATGTTCTATAGATTGTGGGGAGGGACTTGAAAATGCGTTTCTATACAATCAAACTACCGAAATTTCTTGGAGGCCTTGTCAGGGCCATGCTGGGGACGTTCAAGAAAGAATAGCACCTGGAGGCGGGAAACCGTCTCTTTTTTTTTGTCTTCTGCAGTAAGGGAAGGTCAGAGGTAGGTGTTAACCTGCAACATCATCTGCTCAGAATGAGATCACTGTGAGAGTTATACATAGCCGCAGGGCGTCTTAATGCCTGGTCTTGTGCTTGGAGTCCAAGTGATATTGATTGGAGCTCAAAAAGGTAAAGAACGCCTTTCCAGGTTCTCGTCTTATGCTTGTCGGGTCAGGGCGAGCCGCCTGCGCTTTTCTTGGTGTCCAGCTCCGGCGGGTTGACCCTCGAGGTCATAAGTCAAAGATCTCAAAAAGGCATAGAACGCCTTTCCGAGATCTTCGCCTTATGCTTGTCGGGTCAAGGCGACCCGCCTGCGCTTTTCGTGGTGTCCAGCTCCGGGGGCTTGAGGCTCGAGGTCATAAGTCAAAGATCTCATAAAGGCACAGAACGCCTTTCCGAGATCTTCGCCTTATGCTTGTCGCCTCAGGGCAAGCCCCCTCCGCTTTTCTTGATGTCCAGCTCCGGCGGGGTGACCCTCGAGGTCATAAGGCAAGAACCCAAAAAGGCACAGAACGCCTTTCCGGGTTCTTGCCTTATGCTTGTCGGGTCAGGGCGACCCGCCTCCGCTTTTCGTGGTGTAAAGTATTTTTTCTTGAAAGGTTCGATTGTGGTATTGCATTGTGGTTTGTTGTGTGATAAATTATTAAGGTATCTTTTATGAAAAAAAAGCGAAATGTGAATCTGAAATTTACTTCAGCTTCTTGTTAGTGAGGAGGGAATATATTATGGCGAAACAATGCGTAATTACTGGCCGTAAAGCTAGCTCAGGTAATGCTCGCTCTCACGCGATGAATGCGAATAAGCGTACATGGGGTGCTAACCTGCAAAAAGTTCGTATTCTTGTAGACGGTAAACCTAAAAAGGTTTGGGTTTCTGCAAGAGCATTGAAATCTGGTAAAGTTGAACGCGTTTAATAATCAAGTTGAAAAGACGTCTAGCTGCTAGACGTCTTTTTTTCATGTTTGCGGCCGGATGATGCTTGGAGATAATGAAAGAATGGCGTCCTGGATGGGGCACCTGACAGTTTAGCTTTTAAAATAGGGTATTATATAGTAAAATGTTTGTAGCCAAGCATGTAAACGAAGGGGGATCACATTCCATGTCCATCGAAATGAGAACGCAGTACGGACAAATTGATATTACTAATGATGTCATTGCAATGATTGCTGGAGGTGCAGCGGTGGATTGCTACGGAATTGTTGGGATGGCTTCAAAAAACCAGATCAAGGACGGTTTCACTGATATTCTGCGTAAAGAGAACTTCACTCGGGGAGTGATCGTTCGTCAGGAAGCAGAGGAAGTACATATTGATATGTATATAATTGTGAGTTATGGTACGAAGATTTCCGAGATTGCTCACAACGTACAATCCAAGGTTAAATATACCCTTGATAAAACCGTCGGCTTGGCGGTCGATTCTGTAAATATTTTTGTACAAGGGGTTCGTGTAACGAACCCGTAGTGAGGAGGAAGATTCGTGTCGATTACTTCTTTGGATGGAAAACGTTTTGCAGAAATGGTGCTTCAGGGGGCAAGTCTTTTGTCTGCGAATGCACAACTTGTTGATGCACTGAATGTTTTTCCTGTTCCTGATGGAGATACCGGAACAAATATGAATTTATCCATGACTTCCGGTGCGAAGGAAGTTCAAAAAAACATACAATCCCATATCGGAAATGTCTCCACCTCCCTTTCTAAGGGACTGCTGATGGGCGCGCGCGGTAACTCTGGCGTCATCCTTTCCCAGTTGTTCAGGGGATTCGGCAAGGCGATTGAAAGCAAATCCAGCCTTACGACAGAAGAGTTCACCCAAGCCCTCCAAGCAGGAGTGGATACAGCCTACAAAGCTGTCATGAAACCTGTAGAGGGAACGATCTTGACAGTGGCGAAAGATGCGGCGAAAAAGGGTGTTTCCGTTGCGAAAAACGAGAGCGATTTCATTAAGGTGATGCAGGCGATTGTCGAGGAAGGGCAGGCGTCATTGGACCGGACCCCGGATCTCCTTCCTGTCCTGAAGGAAGTCGGAGTTGTGGACAGTGGCGGTCAAGGACTGCTGTTCGTCTATGAAGGCTTTCTTGCAGAGCTGAAGGGGGAGAAGGTTTCTGAACGTGTGAACCTTCCATCCATGAACGATCTTGTGAGCGCTGAACATCACAAATCTGCCCAAGACTTCATGAGCACGGAAGATATCGAATTCGGGTATTGTACAGAATTCATGGTGCGCTTTGAAGATGGAAAGAAATCGTTCGATGAGGAAGCGTTCCGTCAGGACCTCAGCGGGTACGGGGATTCCCTCCTTGTCATCAGTGATGAGGAGTTGGCCAAAGTCCATATCCACTCGGAGGAGCCGGGAAATGTCCTAAGCTATGGTCATCAATACGGAAGCCTAATCAAGATCAAGATTGAAAACATGAGGGAGCAGCACAGCTCCATCGTGGGTGAATCACGTCCAGCTGCAAAGGCTGAGACTCCTAAAAAGGAAGTCGACTTTGCCATCGTGACCGTAGCAATGGGTGAAGGTGTGGCGGAATTATTCAGGAGCATCGGTGCCACGGTCGTCATCGAAGGCGGACAAACGATGAATCCAAGTACAGAAGATATTGTCAAGGCAGTGGAAGAGGTTAATGCTAAAAAAGTGATCATCATGCCGAATAATAAAAACATCATTATGGCGGCGGAGCAAGCGGCGGAAGTCCTTTCACAGGAAGTGGCTGTCGTGCCGACGAAAACCGTTCCTCAAGGAATGTCTGCTCTACTGGCTTTCAATCCGGGTGCATCCGTATCGGAAAACCAGGCAGGGATGTCTGAAGCAGCCAAACAGGTGAAAAGCGGTCAGGTGACATTTGCTGTCAGGGATACAAGCATTGACGGCATCACGATTTCCAAAGATGATTTCATGGGGATCAATGAAGGAAAGATCGTGATTGCAGAGAAAGACCTCAAGAAGGCGGCAACCGGCCTGCTTGGGCAAATGCTTGACGAAGATTCAGAGATTCTGACCATCATATACGGAGAAGATGTTTCTGAAGAAGACGTTGAGTCACTGCAAGAGTATATCGAACAAAAATATGGGGAAGTGGAAGTGGAAGTGGAAGTTCATAACGGGAAACAGCCACTTTACTCCTATATCTTCTCGGTCGAATAGGATGAAAGGAAGGGGACAGTCCGATTGGGCTCGTCCCCTTCAATTATCTCAAAATGAAGGGATAGAGGACGATGAAGTATAAAAGCGTATTTGATATCATCGGGCCGGTCATGATCGGTCCATCAAGTTCTCATACTGCGGGAGCCGCCCGCATCGGAAGACTTGCCAGGGAGCTGTTCCGTCGAGAACCGAAATGGGTCAATGTTTCCTTTTACGGTTCATTCGCAAAAACATATAAAGGGCACGGAACCGACGTGGCCATCATCGGCGGGGTCCTCGATTATGACACATTCGATGAACGGATCATCAATTCAATCGAAACTGCCAGAGAAAAAGGAATCAAAATCAGATTCAGGGAAGAAGAGGCCATAACGGATCATCCCAATACAGCTAGGATCCACATGGGTGATGACGAAGGGGAAATTGAGCTCGTTGGAATATCCATCGGTGGAGGAAAAGTCGAGATCATTGAATTGAATGGCTTCGAACTAAAGCTCTCTGGACATCACCCGGCCATTCTCGTTGTCCATGACGACCGGTTTGGTGCAATTGCAGCTGTTTCAAATATTATTGCCAAGCACGAATTGAACATCGGACACATGGATGTATCAAGGAAGGAAAAGGGAAAAATGGCATTGATGACGATCGAGGTCGATCAGCCGATTGATGAGGCTGTGCTCAAGGAGCTGTCGTCGCTTTCCCATATTACCCAGGTGACCAAAATCACCGATTGAAGAATTGAAATATGATAGCGTTTACATTATGGAGGTAGACTTATGTTTCGAAATGTCGCAGAGTTGATTGAACTCGCAGAAAGTCAAAATAAAAAGATTTCAGATATCATGATCGAACAGGAGATCGAATTCACTGGTAAAACCTACGAGGAAGTCTATCAGCAGATGGAAACCAATCTGGAAGTGATGGAAAAGGCCGTTGCCAGGGGGCTTGAAGGTGTAAAATCCCACTCGGGACTGACCGGTGGGGATGCCGTCCTGCTTCAAAAATATATTGAATCGGGCAAGTCGTTGACAGGTGAAACCATCCTTGACGCAGTAAGTAAAGCGGTCGCCACCAATGAAGTGAATGCGGCCATGGGCACGATCTGTGCCACACCGACTGCAGGTTCTGCCGGTGTCGTACCCGGTACGTTGTTTGCTGTCAAAAACAAATTGAACCCTACGAAGGAAGAGATGATCCGTTTCTTATTCACTTCCGGAGCATTTGGCTTTGTCGTGGCGAATAATGCTTCGATATCCGGTGCGGCTGGAGGTTGTCAGGCGGAGGTCGGCTCTGCGAGTGGTATGGCCGCGGCTGCCATCGTCGAAATGGCAGGGGGAACACCGAGTCAGTCTGCTGAAGCCATGGCGATCACATTGAAAAACATGTTGGGGCTTGTTTGTGATCCGGTAGCAGGGCTTGTTGAAGTTCCGTGCGTGAAGCGGAATGCAATGGGGGCGGCAAATGCAATGGTGGCAGCCGATATGGCTCTTGCAGGAATCACGAGCAGGATCCCATGTGATGAAGTCATTGATGCCATGTACAAGATCGGTCAGACCATGCCGGTCGCTCTCCGTGAAACAGCACTGGGAGGATTGGCTGCTACACCGACGGGGCGGGAGCTAGAGGCGAAAATCTTCGGCGTGGCACTGAATAAACGTGACGACGTGGAGTGAGGCACCAACGGTTGAATCCATCAAAGGGATAGGGTCAGAAACGGCGGTTCAATTACATGCCATGGGCATACGGACCGTTGTCGATCTGATGGAATATCTTCCTTATCGCTATGATGATTTCAGATTGAGGGACCTGGAAGAGGTTGCTCATGACGAACGCGTCACCGTAGAAGGGAAGGTCCACTCGGAACCCGCCCTTATGTTTTACGGCAGGAAAAAATCCCGCCTCACATTGAGGATCCTCGTAGGAAGGGTCCTCGTTCAGGCCGTATTCTTCAACCAGCCTTATTTGAAAAAGAAAATCAATCTTCATGATACCGTGACGGTCACAGGGAAATGGGATAAGAATCGTCAAATCATCACGGTTCAAAGCCACCAGCTAGGACCGCATAACAAGCAAGGAGACTTCGAACCGGTCTATGCGTTGAAAGGGACGATCAAAGGAAATGCCCTGACCAAGTATATCAGGGCGGCGTTCCATGATTTCAGTGACCTGATCGAAGAGATTCTCCCAAACTATTATCTTGAAAAGTATAAGCTCTCAGGTCGCCTCGATGCCCTTTATCAGATGCACTTTCCAGACTCACCGCAAGCCATGAAACAAGCAAGGAGAAGGTTCGTATTCGAAGAGTTTTTGCTGTTCCAGCTCAAGATGCAGGCGCTCCGGAAGTTTGAAAGGGAACATTCACACGGGATCAGCCAGCAGTATGATATTGAAAAGATCCAATCCTTCACGGATACGTTGCCATTCCCATTGACAAATGCTCAAAAACGTGTGGTCAATGAGATTTCAGCGGATATGAAAAGCCCTTATCGCATGAATCGCCTCCTTCAAGGGGACGTAGGATCAGGGAAGACCGTTGTATCTGCCATCGCCCTGTATTCCTCGGTTACAGCAGGATATCAGGGTGCCCTCATGGTTCCGACTGAGATCCTAGCAGAGCAGCATGCAGACTCCCTCAGTGCGCTCCTTGAACCGACCGGGACAACTGTCGCCCTTTTGACAAGCTCGGTGAAGGGGAAACGGAGGGCTCTCCTCCTGGAAAAATTGAAGGAAGGGGAGATCGACATCCTGATCGGTACCCATGCCCTCATCCAGGGAGATGTGGAATTCGAGAACCTGGGTCTTGTCGTCACCGATGAACAGCATCGGTTCGGCGTCAATCAGAGACGCGTGCTCAGGGAAAAAGGCGGGAGCCCTGATGTGCTATTCATGACGGCGACCCCGATTCCGAGGACTCTTGCCATTACGGTCTTCGGCGAGATGGATGTGAGCATCATCGATGAAATGCCTGCAGGGAGGAAAGCCATCGAAACCTATTGGGCTAAGGAAGATATGCTTACCAGGGTCCTTGCCTTCATGGAAAAGGAATTGAAAGCCGGCCGGCAGGCGTACGTCATCTGCCCCCTAATTGAAGAGTCCGACAAACTGGACGTGCAGAACTCCATCGATGTGTACAACCAGCTCAGTCAGCATTTCCAGGGACGATTCTCAGTAGGCCTCATGCACGGGAGACTGCATCCGGATGAAAAGGAAGAAGTCATGAGGAGTTTCAGTCGGAATGATGTACAAGTCCTCGTATCCACGACGGTGGTGGAAGTCGGGGTCAATGTTCCGAATGCCACATTCATGCTCATCTATGACGCAGAGCGATTCGGGCTGTCGACCCTTCATCAGCTGCGGGGGCGTGTAGGGCGGGGGGATGATCAATCCTACTGCATTCTCTTGGCAGACCCTAAGACTGAAGTCGGCAAGGAGCGGATGAAGATCATGACCGAGACGAATGATGGCTTCGTCCTTAGTGAAAAGGACCTTGAACTTCGGGGGCCCGGTGATTTCTTCGGAAGGAAGCAAAGTGGGATGCCTGAATTCAAGGTAGCCGATATGATCCATGACTATAGAGCGCTGGAGGTCGCGAGAGACGATGCGGCAACCCTCGCAAATTCAGACGCTTTTTGGAAAGACGACGAATATGCACCACTCAGAAGGTACCTGGAAGACTCGGGGATCCTTGAAGGGGAGAAGCTTGATTAGACAGGGCGGATTGCAAGATTATCTCTTGCAATCTGCTTTTTTTGTCTATATACTACTATTAGTACCTAGTACTAATACTGGACGGTGTATATAATGAGACTTTCTAAGAAAGAGCGGCAGAATGCACTTGTGAATACAATCAAAGAAAATCCGTTCATCACCGATGAAGAATCGGCCGAGCGGTTTGGCGTCAGCGTACAGACAATCCGCCTTGATCGCATGGAATTATCCATCCCTGAACTCAGGGAACGAATTAAACATGTAGCTGAGAAGTCTTTTGAAGATGAAGTAAAGGCACTTCCAATCGAAGAAATCATCGGTGAAATCATCGATATCGATCTGGGGGACAGTGCCATCTCCATATTTGACGTGAAGCCCGAACACGTTTTTGTAAGGAACGGAATCGCCCGTGGGCATCATTTGTTCGCACAGGCCAATTCATTGGCGGTTGCCGTGATCAATGATGACCTGGCGCTGACGGCCAAGTCGTCGATCAGGTTCACACGTTCCGTCAAACAGGGGGACCGCGTGGTAGCGAAAGCGAAGGTGGTACATGCCCATGACCAAAAAGACCGTACAATGGTGGAAGTGAATAGCTTCGTTGGCGGGGAATTGGTGTTCACGGGTGAATTTGATATGTATCACTCCACCAAACCGGAGAAGGAGTGAATGAAAGAATGAAACTGGCCGTTGATGCAATGGGTGGAGATCATGCACCCAAAGAAATCGTACTGGGTGTGAAGCGTGCCCTGGACGAATTCGATGATATCGAAGTCTTATTATATGGGAATGAAACACAAATCAAAGAGTGGATCACACCAGGTGACCGCTTGACGATCGTACATACGGATGAAGTGATCGAGGGGACGGATGAACCGGTCCGTGCCGTTAAAAGGAAGAAGGATGCTTCCATGGTGCTGATGGCCCAAGCCGTCAAGGACGGGGAAGCCGATGCATGCATTTCAGCAGGTAATACGGGAGCGCTCATGACAGCAGGGCTTTTCATCGTCGGAAGGATCGAAGGCATAGAAAGGCCGGCGCTGGCACCGACACTTCCGACACTGGATGGAAAAGGATTCCTTATGCTTGACCTTGGGGCTAACGTCGATGCAAAACCTGAACATCTCGTTCAATATGCCATCATGGGGAGCGTCTATGCAGAGAAGGTCAGGGGAATCGACCGTCCGAGGGTGGGTCTCCTGAATATCGGAACCGAAGAAAAAAAAGGGAATGAACTCACGAAGAAAACCTTCCAGCTCATCAAGGAAACACCGGTGAATTTCGTCGGGAATATTGAATCCCGTGATCTTTTGAACGGTCCCGCCGATGTAGTCGTGACAGATGGATTCACAGGGAACATGGTCCTCAAGACCATCGAAGGAACGGCATTGTCGGTTTTCTCCCTGCTTAAAGAGACGCTCACATCATCAATGAAGAACAAGATTGCGGCAGGTATGATCAAAAACGATCTAAAAGGCCTGAAAAATATGTTGGATTACTCGGAGTATGGTGGAGCCGGACTATTCGGTCTGAAAGCCCCTGTCATCAAAGCGCATGGTTCCTCCAATGAAACGGCATTCTATAATGCCATGAGACAGGCGCGGGAAATGGTGCGCCATCAGGTCGCACTAACGATAAAAGAAGCTGTAATAGGGAGTGAAGAAAATCATGGGTAAAATCGCCTTCGTTTTTCCAGGGCAAGGTTCGCAAACAGTAGGGATGGGTCAGCAATTAGCCGATGCCCATCCAGAATCAAAGGAGTATTTCACTAAGGCTGACGCGGCTCTTGGCATCGATCTGTCTTCCGTCATCTTCGACGGACCACAGGAAACATTGACGGCCACATTCAACGCCCAACCAGCCCTCCTCACAACGAGCATGGCCATCGTGGATCGTCTGACATCAGCAGGCATCCGTCCTGATTTCACTGCAGGACATAGTCTCGGTGAATATTCTGCCCTTGTGGCTTCAGGTGCGATTTCATTCGAGGACGCCGTGGTAACCGTCAGGAAACGCGGGGAACTCATGGAAGCAGCCGTACCGAGCGGAGAGGGCACGATGGCTGCTGTACTAGGCATGGAGCGTGCAGCCCTTCAAGAGGTAACGGAAGCAGTGTCTGCTGAGGGTCATGCCGTAGATCTTGCCAACATGAACTGTCCGGGACAGATCGTGATTTCCGGTACGGTCAAAGGAGTGGAACTCGCATCGGAAAAAGCCAAGGAAGCGGGAGCTAAACGTGTGATTCCCCTTCAAGTAAGCGGTCCTTTCCATTCCCGCCTGATGAAACCCGCTGCAGAGGATTTCAAAGGCGTGCTCGACAGTAAAACATTCAATGAAGCGGGTGTTCCGGTCATTGCCAATGTGACGGCCGAACCGGTGACAAACGGTGAGGAAATCAAAGACCTACTCGTACAGCAATTGTACTCTCCTGTCCTTTGGGAGGATACAGTCGAAAAACTGCTTGATCTCGGTGTGGATACATTCATCGAAGTGGGCCCGGGTAAAGTGTTGTCTGGCCTTATCAAAAAAGTGAACAGAAGAGTGAAGACATATGCCGTTCAGGATGAGGAAACGTGCATCCAGACGATCGAAGCACTGAAGGAGGAAGCGCAATGAACTTAGAAGGAAAAGTGGCACTGGTTACCGGGGCTTCCCGGGGAATCGGCAGGGAAATTGCCATGGAGCTTGCACGTGAAGGCTGTAATGTTGTCGTAAACTATGCCGGAAGCGAAGCAAAGGCCCATGCGGTTGTGGATGAGATCAAGGCCCTTGGCAGGGATGCTGTAGCCTATCAATGCAATGTATCAGAGAGTGAAGCGGTACAGGCAATGGTTAAAGAGACGGTTGGACGCTTCGGGCGCATTGATATCCTTGTGAATAACGCAGGGGTGACGCGTGACAATCTCCTCATGCGCATGAAGGAACAGGAATGGGACGATGTCATCAACATCAACCTCAAAGGTGTATTCCTTTGCACGAAGGCAGTCACCCGTCAAATGATGAAGCAGCGCAGCGGCCGGATCATCAACATTTCATCCATCGTGGGCGTAAGCGGGAATGCCGGACAGGCAAACTATGTGGCCGCCAAATCCGGTGTGATCGGCCTTACGAAAACGTCTGCACGTGAACTTGCTCCGCGTGGGATCACTGTAAATGCCATCGCTCCAGGCTTTATCTCTACGGATATGACAGATGAACTACCGGAAGAAGTCCGTGATGGAATGCTTTCCCAAATTCCTTTGAGCAGATTTGGTGAACCGAAAGACATCGCCAAGACCGTCTCCTTCGTTGCGTCCGATGCAGCTGCCTATATGACGGGTCAAACCCTTCATATTGACGGCGGAATGGTGATGTAATTGCGGAAAAATTGATATTCTCCTTTTCAATCGGGGAGGTTATGCACTATAATACCTTGAGGGGAGGTGACAATAATGGCAGAAGTACTAGATCGCGTAACAAAGATCATCGTTGATCGTCTAGGTGTAGATGAATCACAAGTGAACCTTGAAGCTTCTTTCAAAGAAGATCTTGGAGCTGACTCCCTTGACGTAGTTGAGCTTGTTATGGAGCTTGAGGATGAGTTTGACATGGAAATCTCTGATGATGATGCTGAAAAAATCGGCACAGTCGGTGATGCTGTGAACTACATAAAAGCAAACACATAATTTTGGGGTCGACCAAGATGGTTTGCTTTCATGTGAACTTCATATATCTTTGGTACAAGACACAATGACTTGGTAGAAGCTTCTTTCTACCAAGTTTCTTTATGTCCGGCAATCCCGTGAAATTAACTTTTGCGAAAATGTTTTTTTTAGCATAAACTTGATTAGTATATAGTGAGAACATTTATAGCAAGGTGGAGTGCCTCATGCGCAAACAAAGCAGAAATAAAGGATTAGCAAACAAATATGATGGAAAGTTCAAAGCCTTTCAGGATGAACTCCAAATCCATTTCTCAGATGAAAAATTATTAAAGCAAGCGTTCACTCATTCATCTTATGTGAATGAGCATCGCCGGAAGCCTTATGAAGACAACGAACGCCTCGAGTTCCTTGGGGATGCGGTACTGGAATTGACCGTATCACAATTCCTTTTCAAAAAATATCCCATGATGAGTGAAGGGGAACTGACAAAGCTCAGGGCGGCGATCGTATGCGAACCGTCCCTTGTGAAGTTCTCCAGGGAAATGAATTTTGGGGAATTGATCCTTCTCGGAAAAGGGGAAGAAATGACCGGTGGAAGGGAGCGTCCCGCTCTCCTCGCAGATGTATTCGAAGCCTTCATCGGGGCTCTTTACCTCGATCAGGGACTCGAAACGGTTGTCTCGATTCTTGAAAAGGTGGTTTATCCGAAGATCAATGCCGGTGCTTTTTCTCATGTGATGGATTACAAAAGTCAACTGCAGGAACTTGTACAGAGAGGAAGCGCGGGTACGATCATGTACAGCATCCTCGATGAGAGCGGTCCTGCCCATAACCGTGAGTTCATTTCACGAGTATGCTTGAACGGCGAGGAGCTCGGGGTCGGCAAAGGTCGATCGAAAAAAGAAGCAGAACAGAAGGCCGCCCAGAAGGCGCTCGAAAAGTTAAAACAAAAGCTTGATGTGAAATAGGGGGAAAGAAGATGTTCCTCAAACAACTAGAAGTGATGGGGTTTAAATCATTCGCAGAAAAGATTTCTGTGGAATTCGTACCTGGGGTGACGGCGGTAGTCGGGCCCAACGGAAGCGGCAAAAGCAATATCATCGATGCAGTCAGGTGGGTTCTGGGCGAGCAGTCGGCCAAAAGCCTCAGGGGCTCGAAGATGGAAGATGTCATCTTTGGAGGCAGTGATTCTAGGAAGGCTCTCAATATAGCAGAAGTCACCCTGGTACTTGACAATGAAGATGGGACCCTTCCGATCGATTACAGTGAAGTGAGTGTCACAAGACGGGTATACCGATCAGGGGACAGTGAATACCTATTGAACAGGCAGCCCTGCAGACTGAAAGATATCATTGAACTCTTCATGGATTCCGGACTCGGGAAGGAAGCGTTCTCCATCATCAGTCAGGGGAAGGTCGAGGAGATCCTGAACAGTAAGCCTGAAGAGCGCCGAACGATCTTTGAGGAGGCGGCTGGTGTCCTGAAGTACAAAACCAGGAAGAAAAAAGCCGAGAATAAGCTGTTTGAAACCCAAGAAAACCTCAATCGTGTCAACGATATCCTCCACGAACTTGAAGGGCAGGTTGAACCCCTTAAAATCCAGGCCTCTATGGCGAAGGATTACTTGGAGAAGAAGGAAGAGCTCGAGACATTCGAGGTGTCCTTGACAGTCTATGATATTGAAGATCTACATAAGCAGTGGGAATCCCTGAGCGAAGAATTTGAAAGGCACGGACGTGAAGAAGGCAATCTGTCGGCTGTGATTCACGGCAAGGAAGCGGACCTTTCAGGAGCAAGGGATAAAATTTCCGCCCTGGATGAATCGATCACCGGACTTCAGGAGGTGCTTCTTTCCACAAGTGAGGAGCTCGAAAAGCTTGAAGGCAGGAAGCAGGTCCTGGTTGAGAGGAAAAAGAACTCTTCCACGAATGAAACACAGCTCAAACAGTCCATCGTGGAGCTTGAAGACCAGATCCGGGAAATGAAACAAGAGAAAGAGCGTCTTGAAAAGGAAAGGGCCGGGCTTCAGCTGGAAGTCGACGAATCAAGGATAGCTCTAAAGCAGAAGCAAAATCAGCTCTCCCTCTTCAGTGAAAATATCGAGGACGTAATTGAATCCCACAAAAGTGATTATATTGAAAAATTGAATCAACAGGCATCCGCCAAAAACGAGATTCAATATATCGAGCAGCAGCTCACCCAGCAATCGGGACGAAGCGGCCGTCTTGAAGCTGAAAACGAAAAATACATCACTCAGCGTGAAGAGCTATATCGCGATCATGAAAAGCTGAAAGCAGAACGCGGAAGCCATCAAATCGACATGGATCAGCATATCCAAGCGTACCGGGATGAGAAACGGAATCTCGAATCTGCCCAACTGAAGTATGAGAAACAGGAAAAAACGCTCTATCAAGCCTATCAATACCTGCAACAGGCCAAGTCCCGAAAGGAAATGCTTGAGGAGATGGAAGACGATTACAGTGGTTTCTTCCAAGGGGTCAAAGAAGTCTTGAAGGCAAGGGACGGGATTCTGGATGGAATCGAAGGAGCCGTTGCAGAGCTTATTTCAGTACCGAAGAAATATGAGGCTGCCATGGAAACCGCCCTAAGCGCGTCCATGCAGCATATCGTTGTCGGAACCGAGCAGGACGGTCGCAAAGCCATCGCATATCTCAAGCAGAATCAATATGGAAGGGCTACTTTCCTGCCGATGAATATCATCAAAGGGAAAACCCTTCAGGGGGCACAGCTCTCCATGCTGAAGGGCCACCCTTCCTTCGTTGGGATCGGAAGTGATCTCGTTCAGTACGATGGACGCTTCGAGAGGATCGTTTCCAATTTACTTGGTCATGTCATTATCACAGAGGACCTCAAGGGTGCCAATGAAATCGCAAAGCTCATCCAATATCGTTACCGGCTGGTGACCCTTGATGGGGATGTCGTCAATCCGGGAGGATCCATGACGGGCGGTATGGTCAAGCAAAAGAAAAACTCGCTTCTATCACGGAAAACCGAGCTGGAAGACATGAAGGTGAAGCTCGAGAATATGGAAGAGCAGACCCGTACACTTCAGCAATCCGTCAAGGATCTGAAAGAAGAGACGGCGTACAGGTCGAAAAAGCTTGAAGAGCTCCGGGTCAAAGGAGAGAAATTGCGGCTTCAAGAACAGGATCTTCAATCCAGGCTCCGGGAGAACGAACTGAGCACGAAAAACCTCGATGAAAGATTGTCTCTATACGACATGGAAAAGCGTGATTTCAGTTCCATGAAGGAGCGACATCACGCACGGAAAGAAGAACTCGAGTCACTACTGGCACAAATCGGCGCAGACATTGCAGCACTGGATGAAAAAATTGAAGAGTTGACGCTACAAAAAAACAGCGACCGTTCATCGAAGGACGTCCTGACAAATGCCATAAGCGACCTGAAAGCCCATCTCGCAGGAAAGAATCAGCAGCTTCTTAGTGTTGCGGACCGTCTTGGAAGGGTGGACTCAGCCGTTGTTGAGTCTGAGAAACGACTGTCTGCCCTCCTGGATGACCTCGAGTGGCTTCAGAGTCAGATGAAAGACAATTTCTCTGGAGAAGAGGATTTGACCGTCAAGGCAAAAGAATGTGCCACACAAAAACGGGAAACGTCTGAGCTTATCACGGCAAGAAGGGATGAACGATCCCGTTTGCAGCAACAGGCAGAACAGGAAGATGAGGAATTGTCAGAGCTGAAACGAAAGCATAAAGGTCTCTTGAATGCCTTGAAGGATGAGGAAGTCAAGATCAACCGCCTCGATGTAGAGCTTGAGAATCGCTTGGAGCATTTACGTACAGAGTATATGCTATCGTTCGAAGCAGCCAAGGAGCATTACCCTCTGACCGTCGATATCGATGAAGCGAGGAAAAAAGTGAAACTGATCAAGCTTGCCCTGGAAGAATTGGGAACCGTCAACCTCGGGGCGATTGATGAATATGACAGGGTGAAGGAACGATATGAATTCCTCCTTGATCAAAAAAATGATCTCACCGAGGCCAAAGATACCCTCTATCAGGTGATCCATGAAATGGATGAAGAGATGGTGAAGCGGTTCGGGGAAACATTTGCGTCGATCCAAGCCCAATTCGGGGAGGTATTCAGGGAGTTGTTCGGAGGTGGCCGGGCAGAGCTGAAACTGACCGATCCGAAAGACCTTCTTCGGACCGGGGTGGATATCGTAGCCCAACCGCCCGGTAAAAAACTTCAGAACCTCGGATTGATGTCGGGTGGAGAACGTGCGCTCACGGCCATTGCCCTGCTTTTCTCCATACTGAAGGTAAGACCGGTGCCATTCTGCATCCTCGATGAAGTGGAGGCTGCCCTCGATGAAGCCAATGTGCAGCGATTCAGCCAGTACCTGCGCAAGTTCAGTGATGACACCCAGTTCATCGTCATCACCCACCGCAAAGGGACAATGGAGGAAGCACATGTGCTATATGGTGTGACCATGCAAGAGTCTGGTGTTTCAAAACTTGTATCAGTAAGGCTTCAGGAAACACAAGAGCTATTGGAAGCATAAAGGCCGCGGCAAACAGGCCGGAAAGTATGAATATTCAAAGAATGGGGTAGATGGATTGTGAGTTTCTTCAAAAAGCTGAAAGACAAATTCACACAATCAAGCGACAGTGTGACGGGGAAGTTTAAAGACGGGCTGAGCAAAACCCGGAGCAACTTCACTACAAAGGTGAATGACCTGGTCGCAAGATACCGTAAGATCGATGAGGAGTTCTTTGAAGAACTCGAAGAAATCCTCATCGGTGCGGACGTCGGGTTTGATACGGTCATGGAACTCATCGATGAACTGAAGCTCGAGGTCAAGAGGAGGAATATCTCCGATCCTGTTGAAGTCCAGTCCGTCATTTCTGAGAAACTGGTTGATATCTATCAGGGGGATGCCGAGGTATCGAGTGAGCTGAATATCCAGGAGGGTGAACTGACCGTCCTTCTTTTCGTCGGGGTAAACGGCGTGGGGAAAACGACGACGATCGGCAAGATGGCCCATATGCTCAAGAGTGAAGGGAAGAATGTCATCCTTGCAGCAGGAGATACGTTCAGGGCCGGTGCCATCGAACAGCTTGAAGTGTGGGGTGAGCGGGTCGGTGTGCCTGTCATCAAACAGGGGGCGGGAAGTGATCCCGCAGCGGTCATGTATGATGCCGTACAATCGGCCAAGGCGAAGAAGGCCGACATCCTCATCTGCGATACGGCAGGTCGACTGCAGAATAAGGTCAATCTGATGAAGGAACTCGAGAAAGTCAAGCGCGTCATCGAGCGTGAAGTTCCGGGAGCCCCGCATGAGGTCCTGCTCGTATTGGATGCGACGACGGGTCAAAATGCCATGGTGCAGGCGAAAACGTTCAAAGAAGCCACGGATGTGTCGGGAATCGTCCTTACGAAGCTCGATGGGACAGCCAAAGGCGGGATCGTCCTTGCGATCCGCAACGAACTTGATATTCCCGTGAAATTTGTCGGTCTCGGAGAACAGATGGACGATCTGCAGCCATTCGATGCCGAAAAATATGTGTACGGCTTGTTTTCAAATGAAGTAGACAATAACGAAGAATAAGGGAAAGTCCGGTCGATGAATCGACCGGACTTTTTATCTCTAAAAGTGAAAGTTTTTCATGGGGCATCCTTGACAAAGTCGCTTGAAATCTGTATTCTTCATATGTAAAGGTTTTTCACTTAACAAGGAGGGATGACCATGCTGGAGAAAACGACCAGGATGAACTATCTCTACGATTTCTACCAGTCACTACTGACTCCCAAGCAACGGAGTTACATGTCCCTTTACTACCTCGATGATTTCTCCCTTGGAGAGATTGCAGAAGAGTACAGCGTAAGCCGTCAGGCGGTCTATGATAATATCAAGCGTACTGAGGCCATGCTGGAAGAGTATGAAGAGAAACTTTTATTATTCAACAAGTTCCAAGAGCGGAATCTCATCCTGAATCGGTTGAGAAAAAGCCTTGAAGAGTCGGATATCGACTCTGCGGACTGTTTAAAACTGATTGACGACCTTGAAATTTTGGATTAGGAGGCGGCATGAATGGCATTTGAAGGATTAGCCGACCGACTGCAAGGCACAATACAGAAAATCCGTGGTAAGGGGAAGATCTCCGAAGCGGATGTTAAAGAAATGATGCGTGAGGTCCGTCTCGCCCTTTTGGAAGCAGACGTTAACTTTAAAGTGGTCAAGCAATTTGTCAAAAAAGTAAGCGAACGGGCTGTCGGGCAAGAAGTCATGAAGAGTCTTACACCCGGCCAGCAGGTCATCAAGGTGGTCAAGGAAGAACTGACCGAACTGATGGGCGGCGAACAGAGTCAGATTGCTGTCTCCAAACGCCCTCCGACCGTCATCATGATGGTGGGACTACAGGGTGCCGGTAAGACGACGACCACCGGGAAGCTTGCGAACCTGCTTCGTAAGAAACACAATCGAAAACCTCTTCTTGTCGCGGCTGATATTTACCGTCCCGCTGCCATAAAGCAGCTTGAAACCGTCGGTAAACAGCTTGACCTGCCGGTATTCTCACTGGGAGATCAGGTCAGCCCCGTCGAAATTGCCAAGCAGGCAATCGAAAAGGCGAAAGAAGAACACCATGATTATGTGCTGATCGATACGGCCGGCCGTCTTCACATCGATGAAAACCTCATGGGGGAGCTCAAGGATATCAAAGAGCTGTCAAACCCGGATGAAATCTTCCTCGTTGTCGATGCCATGACCGGTCAGGATGCCGTCAACGTAGCTGAAAGCTTCAATGAAGCCCTTGGCATCAGCGGGGTGGTCCTGACGAAGCTGGACGGTGATACCCGTGGTGGAGCGGCCCTTTCGATTCGTTCCGTCACGGAAAAGCCGATCAAATTCGTCGGTATGGGTGAGAAGATGGATGCCCTCGAGGCGTTCCATCCTGAGCGCATGGCGTCAAGGATCCTCGGGATGGGTGACGTCCTATCCCTGATCGAGAAGGCACAAGCCAACGTCGATGAAGAGAAGGCGAAGGAACTGGAGCAAAAGATGCGTACCATGTCCTTTACGTTCGATGACTTCCTCGAGCAACTCGGACAGGTGAAGCAGATGGGGCCATTGGATGAACTCCTGAAGATGATGCCCGGCGCCAACAAGATGAAAGGGCTCGATAAGCTTCAGGTGGATGACAAACAGATCGTCCATGTGGAAGCGATCATCCAGTCCATGAGCAAGAAAGAAAAAACCAATCCTGAAGTCATCAATGCGAGCAGGCGCAAACGGATTGCTAAAGGAAGCGGGACATCCATCCAGGAGGTCAATCGCTTGCTGAAGCAATTTGAAGACATGAAAAAAATGATGAAACAAATGAGCGGTATGCAGGGTAAAGGCAAGAAAAAGGGAATGAAATTCCCGTTCATGTAACCGATCTTAGCACTTTTTTTGAAGAAAAAAAGAACTGTTAAGAAAAAACCCTTTACAAACAAATTAGGTTTTTGATATCATACTATCTTGTGTGAAACTATTCGGAGGTGCTTTAATAATGGCAGTTAAAATCAGATTAAAACGTATGGGAGCAAAAAAATCTCCTTTCTATCGTATCGTAGTTGCAGACTCTCGTTCACCACGTGACGGTCGTCAAATCGAAACAGTTGGAACATACAACCCGGTTGTTCAACCAGCTGAAGTTAAAATCGACGAAGAATTGGCTCTTAAATGGCTTTCAAATGGTGCGAAACCATCTGACACAGTCCGTAACCTATTCTCAAAACAAGGCATCATGGAAAAATTCCACAATGCCAAAAACAGCAAGTAATCGACTGATTTGATGAAAGATCTTATTCTGACGATTGTGAAACCCCTGGTCGACCATCCTGACGCTGTCTCGATCGAGACGGAGGAAGGACCTAATGGAATGACATACAAACTCTCGGTACATCCGGAGGATATGGGTAAAGTCATCGGCAAGCAAGGGCGCGTAGCAAAATCGATTCGAACTGTGGTATACGCTGCAGCAGGATCTTCACAACAGAAGAAAATCTTCCTGGAGATTGTGGAATGACCCGGTGATGATCGGGTCCCGCTTCCGGGAACAAAGGACTGACCAGCGAAGGAGTGAAAGCTTGCCCCTACTTTGTCAGTCCTTTTTTTATCATTCGCCGATGTTCTTGGTGATGCGGCGGAATCAATGAGGAGGAGTGGCCGATTGGATATCATACATAAGGTGACGGTTAAACAAATCCTGACTGAAACAAGCAAGGGGCGTCTTGTGACGCGCTATCAAGAACAGGCAGCGCAACTAGCGAAAGAATGCGATCAGCTGAGGTTCGAGATGAAAAAGATCGAACGGGCAAAGAAGTATCCGTCAGAAAAGCTCAGGCAGCATTTCGATAAAGAGTTGGATGAGCGAGCCGAGAAGATCAAGCTGCTTGAATTCCAGCTCGATCAGCTGGACCTCCTGCCCCTCGGGAGTGAACTGAAAGAGAAGGAAGTTCAGAGTATATCGAGGGTGCAGGTGGGTGACAATTGGAATGACGAGATTCAAAGGACGATCATCATTGAAGATGGGATTATCAAAGAAATACGCTGAATGCAAGAGGTGAATGGATATGGAAAAATGGTTCAATGTCGGCAAGATTGTAAATACTCACGGGATAAAAGGGGAGCTGAAAGTCCTCTCCATGACCGATTTTCCTGAAGAGCGGTACCAAAAGGGAAATGAACTGACCCTCTTCATCGAAGGAAAGGAACCGAAATCACTGACGATCGCTTCTTACCGTAAACACAAGAATTTCGACTTGTTGATGTTTGAAGGCTACAGCGATATCAATGAAGTGGAAGGGTTCAAGCAAGGGATCTTGAAAGTCGATGAAAGTCAGCTTCAAGACCTTGATGAAGGAGAGTTCTATTTCCATGAAATCATTGGCTGTGTGGTCAGGACGACGTCTGGCGACGAGCTCGGTGTCGTAAAGGAAATCCTCAGCCCGGGTGCAAACGATGTTTGGGTGGTCAAAGCCCCCCGGGGGAGAGAGCATCTCATCCCTTATATCGAGGATATCGTAAAAAAGGTCGATATTGCTCAAAAGGAGATCATCATTGAACCGATGGAAGGGCTTCTGTCATGATGAAGATCGATGTACTGTCCCTTTTCCCTGCCATGTTCGAAGGGGTATTCGGAGAATCAATTCTGAAGAAAGCAGCTGAAAAGGAAGCTGTGAACTATCAGGTCGTCAATTTCCGGGAATTCTCGGACAACAAGCATAAGCAGGTGGATGATTATCCATACGGTGGTGGAGCAGGTATGGTCCTCAAGCCGCAGCCTGTCTTCGATGCCGTTGATTCCCTGAAGGGGGATGCTAAACCTCGTGTGATCCTCATGTGCCCTCAGGGTGAGCGATATACCCAGGCTAAGGCCGAGGAGCTTGCAAAGGAAGAGCATCTCATCTTTATCTGCGGCCACTATGAAGGGTACGATGAACGCATCAGGGAGCATGTGGTGACGGATGAGATATCCATCGGCGATTATGTCCTGACCGGGGGCGAATTGGGGGCCATGGTGGTCATCGATTCTGTGGTGAGGCTGATCCCGGGGGTACTCGGGAATGAAGATTCACCTGTCCTTGATTCCTTCTCTTCGGGTCTACTCGAGCATCCGCATTATACGAGACCCTCTGACTTCAGGGGGATGGAAGTCCCGCAGCCGCTGTTATCCGGCAATCATAAGCTGATTGAAGAATGGCGGGAGAAGGAAAGCTTCCGAAGGACCCTTGAGAGGCGTCCGGATCTACTTGAAAACTATCCTCTCACTGAAAAGCAGGCAGCCTTGGTGGAAGAGTTGAAAAAGTCGAAGTGACCTATTGCAACGCCCATTGGTTTATGCTATTATATTCTTTGTGGCTTGAGCGAAAGCTTGACCACTGATCCCGATGTTCCGCTGCAATACATCGCTTTTGTATGAGCATCTGTTGGAAGGAGTTGAATAAGATGCACAAATTAATCGAAGATATTACGAAAGAACAACTTCGCTCTGATCTACCATCTTTCCGTCCTGGTGATACAGTACGCGTACACGTTAACATCGTGGAGGGTACTCGTGAACGTGTCCAGGTTTATGAAGGTGTCGTAATCAAACGCCGCGGTGGCGGTATCAGCGAAACATTCACAGTTCGTAAAATTTCTTACGGTGTAGGTGTTGAACGTACATTCCCTGTACACACACCAAAAATCGCTAAACTAGAAGTCATTCGTCGCGGTAAAGTCCGTCGTGCGAAACTTTACTACTTGCGTAACCTACGTGGTAAAAAGGCTCGGATTAAAGAAATTCGATAATGAACGAAGAAGAAGGAGCTTGGAGACAAGCTCCTTTTCTTTAGGGTTTTTTTGGTCTTACTGACGTTCAAATGAACCGGTGAGCATGTTCCTGTTGCCGGCTTTCTGTGTATTTCGAACTAAACCTCTCTTTTTTGATGAGAACAGGGTGGTTTTCTAGTAGAATGAACAAAAGATGGTATCCATACATAAGGCGGTGGGAATATGGAAAAGGAGAAAAGTGAATGGCGGGAATGGACGAAAGCCTTGGGCATTGCATTGATACTGGTCATCGTAATCAGGTATTTCTTGTTCGCGCCCATCGTTGTGGACGGCCTTTCAATGACTCCTACACTCCATAATGGAGATCGTATGATCGTCAGCAAGTTCGGCACGCCTGATCGATTCGACATCGTGGTGTTCCATGCACCGGAGCGTAAAGACTATATCAAGCGCGTGATCGGCTTGCCCGGTGATAAAATCGAATACAAAGATGATACCCTATATATAAATGGGAAAGCATATGAGGAACCTTATTTAAAAGATAGTAAAGCTGCGCTCCAAGAAGGACTCCTGACGGATGATTTCACGTTGGACGAGATCATCGATCAAGAGACGGTTCCAGATGGAGAGATTTTCGTGATGGGTGATAACCGCAGATACAGTAAAGACAGCCGGCATATCGGCACAGTGCCCCTTGAAGAGGTGGTCGGCATTACAAGCGTGGTAGTATGGCCGATCAAAGACATGGGCATGGTGGAATAAGCAAAGAACGTTTGGAGGTGGTCATATGACCATTCAATGGTTTCCAGGCCATATGGCAAAAGCAAGAAGACAGGTAACGGAAAAGCTGAAACTCGTAGATATCGTCATTGAACTGGTGGACGCGCGCATCCCCCTGTCATCCCGAAATCCCATGATCGAGGAGATCATCGGTGAAAAGCCGAGGCTTGTCCTATTAAACAAAGCCGACATGGCGGATCCGGCTAAAACGAAGCAGTGGATCCACTATTTCGAAGAGCAAGGGATCATGGCCCTGGCAGTCAATGCCCAGGCAGGGAAAGGGCTGCAAGCGATCGTCAGTGGTGCAAAAGAGATCCTGAAGGCGAAATTCGACCGCATGAAGTCAAGAGGAATGCGCCCGAGGGCCATCAGGGCGATGATCGTCGGAATCCCCAACGTAGGGAAGTCGACCCTCATCAACCGTCTCGTCAAGAAGAACATAGCCAAAACCGGCAATACACCGGGAGTGACCAAAGCTCAACAGTGGATCAAAGTCGGCAAGGAACTGGAGCTCCTCGATACGCCGGGGATCCTGTGGCCGAAGTTCGAAGATCAGGAAGTAGGCTACAAGCTGGCCCTCACAGGAGCCATCAAAGATACGATCCTCAATCTGCAGGATATAGCGGTCTATGCCCTCAGGTTCCTAGAAGCAACCTATCCCGACCGATTGGAGTCTCGTTATGGGATCAAGGAAATCCCTGAAGATGTGGTGGAAAGCTTCAATCATATCGGTGCCAGAAGGGGATGCCTCATGGCCGGAGGAGAAATCAACTATGATAAGACGGCCGAAGTGATCGTGAGGGACATCCGGAACGTTCAACTCGGTCCCATTACGTTAGACCGTGTGGAAGTCAAGGTCGAAGATTGATAAACAGGCTGCAAAAGGGATGACCCTGCTGCAGCCTGTTTAATTTCCCGAGATCCAACCGATATAGAGAAGAGAGGTACAACCGATGGAACGAATTGATTTAACAGTGTCCGAGATAAAAGAAACACTTAAACAACTGGCAGAAGATGATCCCCTCTGGGATCAACTGAAGCTCGACCCGCGCAAGAGTGTCCGTCAGTTGGTCAGAAGTGCGGAAACCTCCCGTGAGAAAAAGGCGAAGGAGATTGCCGAGTTTATGCGCATGTCCATCCATGAAAACGAATTATGGAACGCCGGGTATGATCATATTGCAGGAATAGACGAAGTCGGCAGAGGACCACTTGCTGGGCCCGTAGTGGCCGCTGCTGTCATCCTTCCTCACGATTTCTACCTCCCGGGACTCACGGACAGCAAAAAGGTGCCTGAACGGAAACGCGAAGCATTCTTCAACACGATCATGGAGCAGTCGATTGCGATCGGTATCAGTATCATCGGACCGGAAGTAATCGATGATATCAATATATATGAAGCGACAAAAAAAGCGATGAGTGCAGCAATCGGGGAACTTTCGGTACAGCCCGATCATCTATTGATCGATGCCATGCCGCTTACGACACCATACCCGAGCAGATCCATCATCAAGGGAGATGCCACCAGCATCTCGATTGCGGCTGCTTCCATCATCGCGAAGGTGACAAGGGACCGCCTGATGAAGGAGTATGCCGTCACTTATCCTGGATATGGTTTTGAAAAAAATGCGGGGTATGGAACGGCGGATCACTTGAGAGGGTTGGATCAGTACGGAGTGACACCCATACATAGAGCCAGTTTTGCACCGGTTAGAGAAAGAATCACGTAAAGGGAGCTGATGCTATGGAACGGATCCACGGAAGGGCAGAACAAATACCGGGACAAGAACCCAAACCCTTGACCTTATTACCAGGACGGGTCCTGCTCATCCGCGTCGACCGCATGCTTGGAGACGGGACCGCAGAAGTCTCCTCAGGTGGGCATCGTTTCATCGCCAGCGTCCAGACCGGCTTAAAAGCAGGGGAAAGCTACTGGGTGGAGACGAAGCAGACCGGAAATGGAATTGGTCTCTCGGTTCTTATGGACCGCTCCCAAGGAGAGGGAGGACATACCCTGAATTCCCTCCTCTCTCACTATTCACTTAAACGAGAAGGGCCAATCAAGGAGCTGATCGCAGAGGCCCTGAGGCTCAATGTACCGATCTCAAGGGCCATGATTGAATTTGCAACGTCAGTCGGAGATCGCTTGAACCCCGACATTATCCTGAAGATGGAGAGACAGCATCTCCCATTTGTAGATCGAGTATATAGATCCCTAGAGGCTGGTGGGAAACAACCAACACTTTTAGCCGGCATTGAAGGATTGAAGAATCAACTGATTGCCGTTGGCTCGACTTCAGAGGCAGAGAAACTCATGAAGAACGTTCAAGCACCCCTTGAAACCCTGGTAGGGGGGAAGGTTGCTGACCGGGCACTGTGGATATTGGCAGACGATGCACAGCCTTTCCCGCAGCGGCTGGCTGCCCTTGACCTTTTAAGGGAGCTTGGAGTCCTGCACGATCATAGCAGGATGGGTCAATGGAAGGAAGAACTGGTGAAAACCATTCTGAAGTCTTTCCCTGATGCGCTAGCTGCTGAAGAAGGGTTGGCCAAACTGGGAGCCGGACTTACGGGAGATCGTGCAGTATCCAAGCAACCGTCAGTCCCCCGTTCGCCTGAGGACCTGAACGTTACTGCCCGCAGGGTGATAGATGCCATCATCACGGCAAAAAAGGAACTCATCTCATCTGTGCATTCACCTATAGTGGTTAGAACCGCTGCGGGACAATTTGAAGGGCATGATAGCATGACGAACAAGGATTCGCTCCTTTCACAGCTCCGAACCATCGTGCTTGATGAACTGAAAGATGCCATTCATGGTAGGGACATATCAAAGTTGCTTAAAAGGGCGGTCTCATCCCTCGGGTTGAATTTTGAAACCGATCCCTTCGTGGATTCAGCCAAACGGCAGCTGATTCAGCTCAGTCAGGGGCATCCGGTGGCTTCCATTAGGGAAAGTGCCGATGAAATCGTCCTGAAAATGAATCACCCTGCCCTCATGTCACAGGATCAGTCCGGTTTTCTCACCATTGTCCATCAGATCCCCCTCTATCACGCAGCGGGCCAGACCGATGTGACCATCCAGTGGAGCGGGAAGAAAACCGATGATGGCCAGATCGACAGTAGCCAATGCAGAGTGATGTTCTACCTTCATCTCGGTCATTTGGACGAGACCATCGTCGACCTGCAGATCCAGCAGGGGGTCCTGCAAATCGTCGTATGGAATGAGCATCCGAATATAAAGGATCTTGCCCGCGAATTCCTGCCTGCCCTTAAAAAGGGCATTGAAGAGAACGGTTATACATTCTCCTCCATACTCTTCAAAGTCCCGGAATCACGTCCGGGACCTGCAAGCGTGACCGATCAGCACCCAGGCGTGCACAAAGGAGTGGATATCCGCATATGAGCAGGGAACAAAAGCGTAAAGCGGCAGTAGCGCTTGGATATGACCGTACAATCGACGGGTCTCCCCGTGTCATGGCCAGGGGGAAGGGCCTGATTGCCGAAGAGATCCTCAGGAGGGCTGTAGAGCATGACATCCCTGTTCAGGAGGATGAAACGCTGGTAGGTCTCTTGGGACAGCTTGATATCAATGAGTCGATACCTGAGGAGCTTTACGGAGCGGTTGCCGAGGTGTTCGCCTTCATTTATCGCGTGGATAAATCATTCCACGAAGAGAAGTAATTGGTTTTCAAGTATAATATATTCTTGGAGGACACTTCCTCGACAGGCGCCTCTGCCTCGCTTAAAATGTTGGAATTTTTAAATTAATATAATATTTTTAGTATAATGGTAGACATCTAATCTATCATTTTATACAATGAAAGCGCAGTCTATTTTTTGAAGAGTTCGATAGGAGGATGGAAAATGAATATCCATGAATATCAAGGTAAAGAAATCCTCAGAAATAACGGGGTATCCGTGCCAAACGGTAAAGTGGCCTTCACTGCCGATGAAGCGGTCGAAGCTGCAAAGACACTCGAATCAAGTGTGTATGTAGTAAAAGCTCAGATCCATGCAGGCGGCCGCGGAAAAGCGGGCGGAGTCAAAATAGCGAAAAGCTTGGATGATGTTCGTACATATGCCGATGAACTTCTAGGAAAAACATTGGTGACACACCAAACAGGTCCTGAAGGGAAGGAAGTAAAGCGCTTACTTATCGAAGAAGGCTGCGACATCAAAAAAGAATATTATGTCGGTCTTGTTCTTGATCGTGCAACTTCTCAAGTCGTGCTCATGGCATCTGAAGAAGGCGGTACAGAGATCGAGGAAGTAGCGGAACAAACACCTGAAAAAATCTTCAAAGAGTACATCGATCCGGTAGTGGGTCTTACTGGTTTTCAGGCAAGACGCATTGCATTCAACATCAATATCCCTAAGGAATTGGTCGGTAAAGCAGCCAAGTTCATGCTCGGGCTTTATCAGGTGTACCTGGAAAAAGACGCTTCCATTGTTGAAATCAACCCTCTGGTTGTTACGGGTGACGGCAATGTGATGGCGCTAGATGCAAAATTCAACTTCGATTCCAATGCTCTATATCGTCATAAAGACGTCCTTGCACTTCGTGACTTGGAAGAAGAAGACGCAAAAGAAATCGAAGCATCGAAATATGATTTAAGCTATATCTCCCTTGATGGAAATATCGGCTGCATGGTCAATGGAGCTGGACTTGCCATGGCCACAATGGATATCGTCAAGCATTATGGTGGCGATCCCGCCAACTTCCTTGATGTTGGGGGCGGCGCAACGGCAGAGAAAGTAACCGAAGCCTTCAAAATCATCCTTTCCGATGAGAACGTAAAAGGGATTTTCGTCAATATCTTCGGAGGAATCATGAAGTGTGACGTCATTGCAACTGGTGTCGTGGAAGCGGCGAAACAAATCGGCCTGGACGTTCCACTTGTTGTACGTCTTGAAGGTACGAACGTAGACCTCGGTAAAGAAATCCTGAATCAATCAGGCTTGAATATCATTGCAGCCGAATCAATGGCTGACGGCGCACAAAAAATCGTTGAGCAAGTAGGCTGAGAAAGGCGGGAGAAAAATGAGCGTATTTATTAATAAAGATACAAAAGTCATCGTACAGGGAATTACCGGTTCAACAGCGCTTTTCCACACGAAGCAAATGCTTGAGTACGGTACTCAGATCGTAGCTGGTGTGACTCCTGGTAAAGGCGGAACAGAAGTCGAAGGCGTGCCTGTATTCAATACAGTCGAAGAAGCGAAAAAGGCAACCAATGCCAATGCTTCTGTCATTTATGTTCCTGCCCCGTTCGCGGCGGACGCGATCCTCGAAGCGGTCGATGCTGAACTGGATCTTGCCATCTGTATCACAGAGCATATCCCGGTACTTGATATGGTGAAGGTGAAACGTTATATGGAAGGCAAGAAGACCCGTCTTGTCGGCCCTAACTGTCCTGGTGTCATCACTCCGGATGAATGTAAAATCGGTATCATGCCTGGATATATTCATACAAAAGGTCACGTCGGTGTGGTATCCCGCTCCGGTACATTGACGTATGAGGCGGTTCATCAGCTGTCACAGGCCGGAATCGGTCAGACGACGGCAGTCGGTATCGGAGGAGACCCCGTCAATGGAACGGACTTCATCGATGTGTTGAAAGCCTTCAATGAAGACGAAGAAACGTATGCTGTCATCATGATCGGTGAGATTGGTGGAACGGCAGAAGAAGAAGCGGCTGAGTGGGTCAAGGCGAATATGACCAAACCGGTCGTCGGATTCATCGGTGGACGCACTGCACCTCCAGGAAAGCGTATGGGACATGCAGGGGCAATCATTTCAGGTGGTAAAGGGACAGCTGACGAAAAGATCCGCGTCATGAATGAGTGCGGGATCGAAGTGTCGCCGACTCCTTCCGAGATGGGTGAAACCCTCATATCCGTACTGAAGGACAAAGGCATCTACGATAAATGTAAAACTCATTAATCAAGGGAAAGGGCTGATGGACTCAGCCCTTTTTACCATACCTATTAAAGGAGGTCCTTTCACTGGAAATACGTGAAGCAATATTCCGCTTGTCTCATTGCCGAGAGATCGGCACCTCACGAAAATTGAAGCTTATTTCATCACTGCAAGCCCCCACATCAGTCCTCCCCCACATTTCCGCACTCCAACTGATACTCTCCATCTCCATTGAAAAAGCATCTAAACTCCATAAAGAATTTCATTCCATCCCTTTTACCAAACTCAAGCTGCACTATGCAGATAAAGGGATAAAGTGGTTCACAATTGCCGATGAAGGGTATCCTGATCTGCTCAAGGAGGTCTATGATCCGCCCCTGCTCCTATTCTGTAAGGGGGATACCGAGCTCATGCACGCTCCTATGAAACTAGCTATCATCGGGGCTAGAAAATGCACACCCTACACTGGGAAAGTCCTCTCCCATCTCATCCCATCCCTTACTCAACACCGCGTGACGATCATATCCGGGCTTGCCCGGGGTGCCGATACGATTGCTCATGAAACATCAATCCGAAGCGGTGGAAAAACCATCGGAGTCATTGCCGGGGGGTTCGATAATATTTATCCGAAAGAAAATGTGCCCCTAGCGAATCACATGATGGATCACCATCTCATGATCAGTGAATTCCCTCCCCATACAAGACCTGAAAAATGGCAGTTCCCACTACGAAATCGGATCATCAGCGGCTTGAGCCATGCCGTATTGGTGACGGAGGCACAGCGGAAGAGTGGTACCTATAGTACGGCAGACTATGCACTGAATGAGGGGAGAGATGTATTCTGCATCCCCGGGCCCCTATTCGCACCCATGTCCGAAGGGACGAACAGCCTCATCCAGGAGGGTGCCAAAATGGTGGTTTCAGCTGAAGATATTCTTGTAGAATTGGCTCGAATGTGATGAAGACCGGACCTTTCGGTGCGATGATTTAACAGGTTTTTGTACAAAATGGTTGCATTTATGATGAAACTGTTATACATTTTGCATCAGGTATCAAAAACAATAGAAGAGAGACATAATGAAGAAATCGGATCCCTGTTCCAGCTTTGCAACAATTGCTGAAAACGTTTCCCTCAATTGTATGATGGAGGGAGATTAAGGGAATTAAGATTGAAAAAGGATCATTTTCCTCTTTAAGGAGGCCCATGAATGGCAGATTATTTGGTAATCGTAGAATCGCCAGCGAAGGCAAAAACAATTGAGCGTTACTTAGGAAAAAAATATAAAGTACGTGCATCCATGGGGCATATCAGGGATTTGCCGAAGTCCCAGATGGGTGTCGACGTTGAAAATGAATTCGAACCGAAATATATTACAATCCGCGGGAAAGGCCCCGTGTTGAAAGAACTGAAAACAGCCGCAAAAAAAGTGAAGAAAATCTATCTCGCGGCTGACCCCGACAGGGAAGGGGAAGCCATAGCTTGGCACCTCGCCCATAGTCTGGACCTTGATGTCGCATCAGATTGCCGGGTAGTATTCAATGAAATCACGAAGGATGCCATCAAAGAATCATTCAAGCACCCGAGAGCTATCAATATGGACCTGGTCGATGCACAGCAAGCAAGGAGAATCCTCGACCGACTCGTCGGGTACAATATCAGCCCGCTCCTATGGAAAAAAGTGAAGAAGGGGCTGAGTGCAGGACGGGTACAGTCGGTTGCGGTCCGGTTGATCATCGACAGGGAAAATGAGATCAAAGAGTTTACTCCTGAAGAATACTGGTCCATCGATGCTCAGTTCAAAAAAGGGAAAGACATCTTCTCGGCAGCATTCTACGGAATCGATGGTAAGAAAGTGGAACTGAAGAATGAAGATGAAGTGAAAGACGTCCTTTCACAGATGAAAGGGAAGTCGTTCTCTGTTGATAAGGTGACGAAGAAGGAACGAAAGCGTAATCCCGCTCCTCCGTTCACTACTTCTTCCCTCCAACAGGAAGCAGCTCGTAAACTCAACTTCAGGGCAAAGAAAACCATGATGCTCGCCCAGCAACTCTATGAAGGAATCGAGATGGGCGGCAAAGAAGGAACCGTCGGTTTCATCACCTATATGAGAACCGATTCGACCAGGATCTCCGAAGTCGCTCAAAAAGAGGCCGGTGAGTACATCACGGGGAAATACGGGGAAGAGTTCCTCAAAACCAGCCCTCGTAAGGATAAAAAGCAGCAGAAAGCCCAAGATGCCCATGAAGCAATCCGTCCGACCAGCACCCTGAGGGACCCTTCATCGGTGAAGGAATTCCTCTCGCGGGATCAGCATCGCCTTTACAAGCTGATCTGGGAGCGGTTCATATCAAGCGAGATGGCACCTGCCGTCATGGATACAATGAGTGTAGACCTCGTCAATGGTGGAGTATTCTTCAGGGCGACGGGTTCCAAGGTGAAGTTCCCAGGATTCATGAAGGTTTACGTAGAAGGATCGGATGACCAGAAGGAAGAGAAAGATAATATCCTTCCCGCTCTTAAAGAAGGAGATAAAGTGACTTCGGAAGCCATCGACCCGAATCAGCATTTCACCCAGCCACCTCCAAGATACACAGAGGCAAGGCTCGTCAAGACCCTTGAAGAGTTGGGGATCGGTCGTCCTTCCACATATGCCCCGACCTTGGACACCATTCAGAGAAGGGGATATGTTTCCCTTGATAACAAGCGATTCATCCCTACCGAACTTGGTGAGATCGTCCTTGAACTCGTGCGGGAATTCTTCCCGGATATCATCGATGTTGAATTTACCGCCAATATGGAGAAAAGCCTGGATAATATAGAAGAAGGCAATGAAAAATGGGAAAAAATCATTGAGCACTTCTATAAAGATTTCGAGAAGCATCTTGAAATCGCCGAGAATGAAATGGAAAAAGTCGAAATCCGGGATGAACCGGCCGGGGAAGACTGCGAAGAGTGCGGTCACCCGATGGTATTCAAAATGGGACGCTACGGGAAGTTCATGGCGTGCAGCAATTTCCCTGACTGTCGGAACACAAAGCCGATCGTCAAGGAAATCGGCGTGAAATGTCCGAAGTGTGAAAAAGGGAATATCATCGAGAGGAAGAGCAAGAAGAAGCGAATCTTCTACGGATGTGACCAATATCCTGAGTGTGACTTCCTTTCCTGGGATAAGCCGATTGAGCGGAAATGTCCGAAATGTTCCGAAATGCTCTTGGAGAAGAAGCTTAAAAAAGGAAATCAGATCCAATGTGTCAACTGTGATTACAAGGAAGAAGAACAAAAGTGATCAGAGGGTCATTCTTCCTATTGAAGAATGCATTCTAAAAGCATAGAATAAACAAGGGACTGTCCTGAAAGCTCAATGCCATTTCAGGTCAGTTCTTTTGTTGTTTCCACCTTATACATAAATTTACAAAATACTTAAAACTTTTTTATTTTACGCAATTGGTGTACAATTCTTCATGGTAGACGACCAGCCCGTGGACCCTGTTTTAAGGGGTTGGATGTGAAAAGGTGGCCCGTTGGGATAAACAATTCAGAACTTTGTGAAAAAAGGGTGAAATGAATTGCAAGCCCCATGGGGTTGTGTTACTATTTAGTAGCCCTTGTGAGGTGTTTAACGAATGAATGAAGAACATTCACTACAATCCTTTATCGATTATCTGAAAATAGAGAAGCATTATTCTTCTTATACATTTGAACATTATCGTCATGATATTGAAGAGTTTTACGTATTTATGAAAGAGCAGGGTATAGGTTCTTTGAAAGATGTCGAGTATTCTGATGCAAGGCTGTTTTTGACCAAACTCCATGATCAAGGTTTGAAGAGAGCTTCTGTCGCGAGGAAAGTATCGAGCATAAGAAGCTTTTATCGTTTCTTGAACAGGGAGGCCCGTATCCTGGAAAATCCATTTTCTTATGTGAACCTTCCAAAGCGGGAGCAAAGGCTGCCGAAGTTTTTTTATGAAGAAGAAATACAAGCTCTCCTTGATGCCTGTGGGGATTCCACTCCGCTCGAAATCAGGAACAGGGCATTATTCGAGCTTCTGTACGCAACGGGCATGAGGGTAAGTGAATGCTCGGGTCTTACGCTGGATGATCTGGATTTCTCCTTGTCGATCCTCTTGGTCCGAGGGAAAGGGGGAAAGGAGAGGTATGTGCCGTTCGGTAGTTTTGCCCATGACGCACTGGAGGAATACATAAACCGTTCGAGGACGACTTTGACCAAACATGCGTCAGAGAAACATCTCTTCCTGAATCATCGGGGCGGTCCCCTGACTCAAAGGGGGATCAGACTGATCCTGACCAAGCTGATCGACAAAGCCTCCCTGACAAGGAAGATTCACCCTCATATGCTCAGGCACACATTCGCCACGCATTTATTGAACAACGGTGCGGATCTGAGGGCTGTGCAGGATCTCCTTGGGCATGCCTCTCTTTCTTCCACCCAGGTGTATACGCATGTATCGAAGGACCAATTGAGGAAGTCATACCTCGCGCATCATCCACGTGCATAATGGAGAAGGGAATGAGTAGGATGGAACAATTTCATGCAACAACGATATTCGCCGTTCAACATAACGGTCAATGTGCCATGAGCGGTGACGGTCAGGTGACATTCGGTAATGCAGTCGTCATGAAACATACGGCCAGGAAAGTAAGGAAGCTTTTCAATGGTAAGGTTCTTGCTGGATTCGCCGGATCGGTTGCCGATGCATTCACCCTTTCTGAAATGTTCGAAGGAAAGCTTCAGGAGTTTAACGGAAATCTCCCCAGGGCTGCCGTTGAACTTGCAAAGCAATGGAGGAGCGACAAAATCCTGAGAAAGCTAGAGGCCATGCTTATCGTGATGGATCAGGAACACCTATTGTTGATATCAGGAACTGGGGAAGTCATTGAACCGGATGACGGGATCCTTGCCATCGGATCAGGGGGCAATTACGCCCTTTCCGCTGGACGCGCACTGAAGCAGTATGCCGGTGAGCACCTGACGGCAAAGGAAATTGCCCGGTCATCTCTGAATATTGCATCTGAAATTTGCGTTTATACGAATAGTCAAATCATCGTTGAAGAGCTTTGATATAGATTCCCGTATGGGGCAAAGGAGTGTGTAGAGAATGAAGAATTCGGAACATTTAACGCCGAGGCAAATCGTTGAGCGTCTCGACCAATTCATCATCGGTCAGAAAGATGCCAAGAGGGCTGTAGCGGTCGCTCTTCGCAACAGATACCGGAGAAGTCTTCTCTCAGATGAACTGAAGGACGAAGTGATCCCGAAGAATATCCTGATGATGGGCCCTACCGGAGTCGGGAAAACCGAGATTGCCAGAAGGATCGCCAAGCTGGTTCGTGCACCTTTTATTAAGGTGGAAGCAACAAAATTCACTGAAGTTGGGTATGTAGGACGAGATGTTGAATCAATGGTCAGGGACCTGGTGGAAACGTCGGTGCGTCTCGTGAAGGAAGAGAAGATGACAGGCGTGCAGGAGGCAGCGAGGAAAAACGCTGATCAACGCCTCGTCGAGCTGGTCGTTCCTTCAAAGAAAAAATCTTCATCCTATAAAAATCCCTTCGAAATGATCTTTGGAGGGAACCAAGCCCAGCCGTCTGATGATGATCAGGAAAAGCAGGAAGAGATGTCCCTCCAGGAAAAACGGAAGGTCATTGAGGAAAAGCTTCGCAACGGTGAACTCGAAGAAGAGTATGTCACCATTGAGGTGGAAGAACAACAGGCATCCATGTTCGATATGCTGCAAGGTTCCGGAATGGAACAGATGGGGATGAACATGCAGGATGCCTTGAGCAATCTTGTTCCTAAAAAGAAGAAAAAGAGGAAGCTCAAGGTGAAGGAAGCACGTGCCGTATTGACGAGTGAAGAGGCCCAGAAACTGATCGATATGGATGAGGTGACGCAGGATGCCGTCCTAAGGGCAGAGCAGTCGGGTATCATCTTCATCGATGAGATCGATAAGATCGCGAGCAAGGGTTCCGGTCAGTCTTCAGCAGATGTATCGAGAGAAGGCGTACAACGTGATATCCTGCCGATCGTCGAGGGCTCCACGATCGTTACCAAGTATGGCTCCGTGAAAACGGACCATGTCCTATTCATCGCAGCGGGTGCTTTCCATATGAGTAAGCCGTCTGATCTCATCCCCGAACTTCAGGGACGTTTCCCGATCAGGGTGGAACTTCAAAAGCTGTCCACGGATGACTTCGTGAAGATCCTGGTTGAACCTGATAATGCAATCATCAAGCAATATATTGCGTTGCTGGAAACAGAAGGTATACAAATCGAATTTTCTGACGATGCTATTCGTAGACTCGCCGAAATCGCCTATGACGTGAATCAGGAAACAGACAATATCGGTGCAAGGAGGCTTCATACCATCATGGAGAAACTTCTCGAAGATCTGTCGTTCGAAGCCCCTGATATTTCGATGGGAACCGTTTCGATCACTCCGGGCTACGTCGACGAAAAACTGAAAGCCATCGCAAAGGATAAAGACCTCAGCCAATTTATACTATAAGTTTTTTTTAGTGTGAATGTGGGTAAAGAAACATGAATTCATTCCATTATATATTGAAGAAGAAACACTTTAGCCGTAGTAGGAGGAAATAGTATGAATTTACTAGCGAAAACAAGAACCATTAATGCCATGCTGCAAAATGCAGCGGGTAAACCAGTTAACTTTAAAGAAATGTCCGAAACATTGAGCCAGGTCATCGAAGCGAATGTCTTCGTTGTAAGCAGAAGAGGGAAACTTCTTGGCTATGCAATCAACCAACAAATCGAAAATGAACGCATGAAGCAGATGCTTGCAGACAGACAATTCCCTGAAGAGTATACTCAAAACCTCTTCAATGTCCAGGAAACATCTCCAAACTTAGATGTGAACAGTGAATATACTGCGTTCCCAGTAGAGAACAAAGAATTGTTCAATAGTGGTCTTACAACGATCGTCCCGATCATCGGTGGAGGAGAGCGTCTTGGGACACTGATCCTAGCCCGCTTGGAGGCTTCATTCGAAGACGATGACCTCATTCTCGGAGAATATGGTGCAACGGTCGTAGGGATGGAAATCCTTCGTGAGAAAGCAGATGAGATCGAAGTAGAAGCCCGAAGCAAAGCGGTTGTTCAAATGGCCATCAGCTCCCTCTCCTACAGTGAGTTGGAAGCAATCGAGCACATCTTCGAAGAACTTGATGGCAATGAAGGGTTGCTTGTAGCATCCAAAATTGCCGATCGTGTAGGGATTACCCGCTCAGTCATTGTCAACGCACTCCGTAAGCTTGAAAGTGCCGGTGTGATCGAGTCACGTTCCCTTGGTATGAAGGGAACGTACATCAAAGTGCTGAACAACAAATTCCTCGTGGAATTGGATAAGCTTCGTACCAACTAATAGTTCCGCAATTACTAAAACCCCATCGTCGTTATCCGGTGATGGGGTTTTTTGCGTTGGATACACCTATTATATGCTTAAAAAACTATTTATGAGATTTATCAGGAATATGACTATTATGACAGCGTTTATTCAGATTCTTCTTTGTAAAACCATGCGGAAATCAAATATCAGTTCTCTAAAATAAAGCAAAAGTACTAGACGAGGTGAATCTTTAGCCCTTGTTAAACATTTGTTGAATAGTACAATTAAATTAATTCCTTGTACGACGGCATTCGACTGTGAAAGCTATAAAATTACATTTAATGGCATGATATAGAGAGCGTTTACTAACATAAAACCACGTGTAATAAGGAGTGAGGGAACTTTTTTTGTACTGATGAACTGATTTTCCAAGTGGATACGATGGGAACAAAAGGATTTTACATAGTATATAAGTCATATTTTTTTCAATTATCGACAAAGTTCTATCATTTTTACGGAAATTTCATAGACACTACTCGAGTGAAACATTACAATAAATACTGTTGCATGATAAATATGTCAAACTAAGTAGTAATTTGTAAAATAACTAGTTAGAGGTGGATATAGTGAACATTTTTTCCAATACATTTTCAGTTCTTGAACGGGGCCTTGACTATGCTTCGCTTAATCAGCGGACCATATCGCAAAACATCGCCAACGTGGATACCCCGAATTATAAAGCGAAAAAAGCAGAGTTCAGTCAAGTGCTTCAGGATTCAATGAATGCCTTAGAAGCAACCAGGACGGACTCCAGGCACTTCGCCTTCCAATCACAGCCCTCTAGCAGTCGAATTTCAATCAAACAACCCAATGAATACAATCATAACGGGAACGGGGTCGACTTGGATCGGGAAATGTCAGACCTTGCTTCCAATCAAATCTATTATAATGCCGTGACAGATAGACTGAGCGGTAAATTCAACAGCCTCCAGTCAGTCATTAAAGGAGGGAAATGAGCATGACCATTTTTGCAGGGATGAACACCACGGCTTCGGCCCTTACTGCCCAGAGGCTCAGGATGGATACGATTTCGTCCAATATGGCCAATGTTGATACTACCAGAGGAAAGATGGTAGATGGAGTGTGGCAACCCTATACACGCAAGAGCGTCGTGATGGAAAGTAAAGGTGGAGGGTTCACTTCATTCTTGAACCAGGCGATGGGCAAGACGGATTCTCCTGGAAGCGGTGTTCAGGTCTCAAGGATTGAAGAAGACACGCAAACACCCTATAAGATGCAGTATGACCCGGAAAATCCGGATGCCGATGCTGAAGGGTATGTAAGGCTGCCGAATGTCGACCCTTTGCGTGAAATGGTCGATCTCATCTCGGCTACTCGCTCCTATGAAGCGAATGTAACGGTGTTCAATGCCAATAAATCCATGCTGTCAAAGGCACTTGAAATAGGTAAATAAAGGAGGGGAAGCACTTGGCAATCTCAGGAGTCAATTCTGTACAAGGCGGTATGATGATACCGTCAGTCAAGATAAATGAAACGAAAACCGGAGAAGCGGGGTTCGGCAAGTTACTGAAGGATACGATCGATGAAGTGAACAAGAGCCAGCTTCAATCCGATGAAATGACCAAAAAATTGGTGATGGGGGAAAATGTGGACCTGCATTCCGTCATGATTGCATCCCAAAAAGCCAGCATCACCATGCAGACTACCATGGAAGTGAGAAACAAAGTGATTGAAGCCTATCAGGAAATCATGAGAATGCCAATGTAAGTAGATTGGCTATAGTACCGGAGGATTGTAATGAATGAATCGCTTACGAAATATAAAGATCAGATAAAAACGTTTTGGGGCAGTCGTTCCCGAAAACAAAAAGCCGGGATGGGGATCGGTCTACTGCTTATCCTCATCTTGATCGCTATCATCAGTTTCTTTGCCACCAGAACAGATCTGGTGCCTTTATACAGCAATCTCTCTGTGTCCGAAACGGGTACGATCAAGGAAAACCTTGACGGGCGGGGAATCACTTCGGAAATTTCAGACGGTGGAACGACGATCATGGTCCCGAAGGAACAGGTGGACACATTGAAGGTGGAGCTTGCCGCAGAGGGGATCCCCAATTCAGGAAGCATCGATTATTCCTTCTTTAGTCAAAACGCCGGTTTCGGAATGACGGATAATGAATTCAATGTATTGAAACTGGATGCCATGCAGACCGAACTGGCGGATCTAATGAAAAGCATCGACGGGGTGAAAGATGCAAAGGTCATGATCAACATGCCGGCCGAGCAGGTATTCGTGAGCGATGAAAATCAGCAGGGCTCTGCATCCATCGTATTGAATACCAACCCAGGATTCACGATGGACCAGAGACAGATCAAATCCCTTTATCATTTGGTGTCAAAAAGCGTACCCAAACTTCCTACAGACAATATCGTAATCATGAATCAAAATTTCGAGTACTTTGATCTTGATTCGCAAAATGCAGGTAGCAATGCAGTCGCCGGCCAGATGGAGATCAAAAAGGAAGTGGAGCGTGATCTTCAGCGCCAGGTCCAGAATATGCTTGGCACGATGATCGGCTTCAATAAGGTCGTCGTTTCCGTTACAACTGATATTGACTTTACCCAGGAAAATAGGGAAGAAAACCTCGTAACTCCGGTAGATGAAGAAAATATGGAAGGAATTGCAGTCAGTGCACAGCGGATCAATGAAACATACTCCGGTGAAGGCGCAACCGACGGGGGGACACCTGGTGCGGGTGACGGCAATGAACCGACCAACAGCGGTGTCACATATGGAGCTGGTAGCGAGTCCAATGGTGACTACGAAAAAATGGAAGAAACCATCAATAACGAAGTGAACAGAATCAAGAAAGAAATTACCGAGAGTCCCTATAAGGTAAGGGATATCGGAATCCAAGTCATGGTCGAACCACCCGAGCCCGATAACTTGAACTCACTTCCGCAATCGCGGGTGGATGACATTCAGCAGGTTCTCTCAACGATCATCCGCACGTCCATCGACAAAGATGAAGTTCCAGACCTTACGGATCAGGAACTGAGTGACAAGGTCGTCGTTTCTGTCCAGCCCTTCAACGGCAAGGTGGAGATGGACGACGAGAAAACCACTGGCCTGCCTTGGTGGATTTATGCAGTCGGAGGGGTGCTTCTCTTAGTGATCATTCTCCTCGTCATCATGATCATTCGTTCAAGGAAAAACGAAGAAGAAGTGGAAGAGCTGATCGTAGAAGAGAAAGTGGAGCTCGCATCCATCCCTGATATAGAGCCTAAACAGGAAACAGAGGCCACCATCAGGAGGAAACAACTTGAAAAGATGGCCAAGGATAAACCTGAAGAATTTGCAAAATTACTGCGCACGTGGCTAGCGGAAGAATAGGGGGATCGGTATGAGAAGAGAAAAAGGACTAACAGGTAAGCAAAAAGCAGCAATTCTCCTGATCTCCCTTGGGCCGGATGTATCGGCATCGGTGTACAAGCATCTGTCAGAGGAAGAAATTGAAAAGCTGACCCTTGAGATCTCCGGTGTGAAAAAGGTGGAGACCGAAGCAAAGGAAGGGATCATGGAAGAGTTCCATCATATCGCCATGGCACAGGATTATATCTCTCAGGGCGGTATAGGATATGCGAAGACCGTTTTAGAAAAGGCGTTGGGGGCTGATCAAGCGACGGCCATCATCAATCGCCTAACGTCTTCCCTACAAGTCAGGCCATTCGATTTTGCACGGAAGGCCGATGCTGCGCAAATACTGAATTTTATCCAGAATGAACATCCACAGACGATTGCACTCATTCTTTCCTACCTTGATCCGCAGCAGGCAGGTCAGATCCTTTCTGAACTTCCTCAAGAGGTACAAGCGGATATTGCGCGCAGGATCGCCCTGATGGATGGGACCTCTCCTGAAGTGATCAGTGAAGTGGAAGCCATTCTCGAGAAAAAACTATCGGCTACAGTCACACAGGATTATACGCAGACAGGCGGAGTCGAGGCAGTAGTGGAAGTGTTGAACGGAGTAGATCGTGCCACGGAAAAAACGATCCTCGATTCACTTGAAATACAAGATCCGGAGTTGGCTGAGGAAATCAAGAAGCGGATGTTCGTCTTTGAAGATATCGTCACCCTTGACAGCCGCTCCATCCAACGCGTCATACGGGATTGTGAAAATGAAGACCTTCTTCTTGCCCTTAAAGTCTCGGCTGATGATGTGAAGAATGTAGTGTTCAAGAATATGTCGAGTCGAATGGTCGAAACAATCAAAGAAGAGATGGAATTCATGGGACCGGTTCGCCTGAAAGATGTAGAAGAAGCTCAATCAAGGATCGTATCCATTATCAGACGACTCGAGGACTCGGGAGAAATCATCATCGCCAGAGGCGGGGGAGACGATATCATTGTCTAAGATCATCAAAAATGTCTCTGAGCGTGGCAGTAAGATCATTGAACCGAGAAGAATCCTCCTTTCACGGGTGGCTGATAGTCAAGATCACAGTGCTGATACCGATGCCATCCTGGAGAATGCGAGAATCGAAGCAGACCGTGTCCTTGAAGACGCACGGCGTGAACATCAACGCACCCAAGAATCGATTCAAACGGCTAGAAGCGAATGGGAAAAGGAAAGGGAACGACTGATGGAAGAAGCATACAACGAAGGCTACTTGCTGGGGGAGCAGGAAGGGAAACAGTCTGGTTATAGTGCTTACACTGGAATCATCGAAGAAGCGAACCGCATTGTCGAGGAAAACCGAGAACACTATTACTCTTACATCGAGCGTGCTGAGAAGGTCATCCTCTCCCTCGCTGTCCGTAGTGCAGAGACAATCCTCCATCAGGAACTGGAAGACGAAGAGCGTTTCATCCCTATCCTTCAGAGGGGACTGAAGGAAGTCAGGGATCTTCCAGAAGTGCGAATTCACATCCATCCGTCCAGGCACCACCTTATCATGGAACATAAAAGTGAACTGGAAGCGATGTTTCCGGCAGACGTGCAATTATTTGTTTATTCAAACGATGATCTCGATCCATTGGAGTGTTACATGGAAACCAAGCAGGGTAGAATCATTCTTTCCGTTGATTCCCAGCTTGAAGAGCTGAAAAGGAAGCTTCTAGAGCGGATGGAGGAGGAAGGATGAAAGCAAGTGAACTTCTCGATATCATCCCGAAGACGCCGACATTCAAAAAATACGGAAAAGTCCATCGTGTAGTAGGATTGATGATTGAATCACAAGGACCCGAAAGTTCCGTGGGAGAAGTATGCCATATCCATATGAAAAGCAGGGGGAAAGAGAAGATCATCCCGGCGGAAGTGGTCGGATTCAATGGGGAACTCGTCATTTTGATGCCGTACACGAGTATGCAGGATATTTCACCGGGTAGCCTAGTGGAAGCCACCGAAAAACCACTTGAAATCAAGGTCGGCCCTTCCTTGATCGGGAAGGTGATCGACTCCCTTGGAAATCCCCTCGATGGCAGTACCCTACCGTATGGACTGAGTTCGGTCCATACGGAAAAAGATTCGCCTAATCCCCTGTCCCGTCCCCCGATCGATGAAGTAATGGAAGTCGGCGTCAAGGCGATCGACAGTATGCTTACGGTTGGGAAAGGACAAAGGATCGGTATATTTGCCGGGAGCGGGGTTGGGAAAAGCACCTTGCTAGGAATGATTGCCAGGAATACGAAAGCTGACCTGAACGTCATCGCCCTCGTCGGGGAGCGAGGCAGAGAGGTGAGGGAATTCATTGAGAGAGACCTTGGCGAGGAAGGTCTGAAGCGGACCATCGTCGTAGCAGCCACTTCGGATCAGCCCGCCCTTAAAAGGATCAAAGGTGCCTTTACGGCTACGGCCATCGCGGAATATTTCCGTGATAAGGGGATGAATGTGATGCTGATGATGGACTCCGCCACAAGGGTGGCGATGGCGCAGCGTGAAATCGGCCTTGCCGTGGGAGAACCACCCACCACGAAAGGATATACCCCTTCTGTATTCGCCATCCTCCCAAAACTTTTGGAACGGACCGGGACCAATACAAACGGAAGCATCACGGCTTTTTACACCGTACTGGTGGACGGAGATGACCTCAACGAGCCGATCTCCGACACGGTGAGGGGGATTTTGGACGGCCATATCGTCCTTGATCGGGACATTGCCAATAGGGGGCAATACCCGGCCATCAATCTTCTGAAAAGCGTAAGCAGATTGATGAATCACCTTGCGGACCCTTCACACAAACAAGCTGCAACCCGTATTAGGGAACTTCTCAGTACGTATTTGAAATCGGAAGACCTCATTCAGATCGGAGCATACAAAAAAGGCTCGTCCAAAGAAGTGGATGAAGCGATCGACTATTATCCGAACATCATTTCTTACTTGAAACAGGATGTCATGGAGAAGCGCTCTTTCAAGGAAAGTGTGGAAGGGCTAATACAACTGGCGGAAACGGGTGAATGAAAGAATGACCTATGAATATCGATTCGAGCGGATCCTTACCTTAAAGGAGCAGGAAAAAGAAGACATGCAGGAGCAATACAAATCCAGTGTGTCAAAATTCCAAGAAGCTGCGGAACAATTATATGGGGCGTTGAAGAAGAAAGAAACCCTGGAGGCGATGCAGGTAGAGAAGCTTTCAACAGGGTTATCGATCCTCGACATCAGGCATCACCAGCAGTTCATCACGAATCTCGAGAAGACCATTTCTTACTTTCAGAACCTCGTGGTCCAGGCCAGGAACAGGATGAACTGGTATGAGGAAAAAATGATTGAGATGAACATGGAAGTTAAGAAGTATGAAAGATTGAAAGAGAAGGATTTCAAAGCCTTCTTGGTCCGTCTTCAGGCGGAAGAAAATAAGCAGCTGGACGAAGTTTCCGTGACCCAGTACATGAAGCAGGAAGTCAGGTGACGAGAAAATGGCAAAATCAAAAGGAATAGATAACCCACAGCCTCACGGACGATTCCAAAAATTTGTATTCATCGTCCTGATCCCGATCCTGTTCATCATTGTCGTGACGCTGGTGGTCTTGACGGCAACGGGAACAAACGTATTCGAAAAAGCACAATCACTGGGAATTCATCTTCCGTTTACCGACGATAAGGAACCAGCATCCGCTGATACTGAGAAAGAAGATACGGATGCCCTCAAGGTGGTCATAGAAGATCAAAAAGCTGAAATCGCCCAGTTGAACTCTTCCCTGGAGCAGAAAACGAAGGAAGCGGACGGGCTGAATGCATCCTTGGAGCAACAAGCTTCCGAAATGGAGGAACTCCGTCAAACGGGAGAAGAAAGCAAGCGTTCCTTCAAAGAGATCATCTCCACCTATGAAGCAATGTCGGCAAAAAATGCGGCACCGGTCATCTTGAATTTAAAAGATGATGATGCAGTCAGGATCCTGTCGAGCGTCAAGCCGGCGACATTGGCATCCATCCTTGAAAAAATGCCCCCGGCTGATGCAGCAAAATATACGGCCTTGATCACTGCGGAAGAAGGAGGGAACCAATGATGCAGATCACACCATTGATGAATCAGTTAGGTGCCTTATCCGCTTCCTCCGAAGCGCCTGGAGTAGTAGTAGGTGGGGATGCGCTCTTCACTTCTCAGCTTCTGGGCTTCCTGGGACAAGTGCAGGTTGGAGGAACTACGCCCGCCGAAGCTGAACAGCCTTCCCTCCTGCAGAACCTTCATCTACTCCTTCAAACAGATAGCCTGTCGGGACTCGGAGTACCCGAAGGAGAGTTGGATGCACAGTCAGATGGTGAAGAGGTGACGATGGAAGACATGGCAGAGCTACTTGGAATCGATGTGGAAGCTCTCCAGGCCTTTCATGCTGCACTGCTGAAAGAGATGCACATCACCTCAGGCAGTGTCGAGCCCCCTGATGATCTTCAAGAGCTTGTAGCAGGAATCCTGCAACTTTCGAAGGAGCTTCCCCCCGCAATCAAGTCTCAGCCACTTGAACAGGCAGTCAAACTGATCCAGGCAATGCAGCTTTTGAGCGCTTCGGGTAAATCCGAGTGGAATGACACGTTTGAATCGGCCCAGATCAAAGAGGCGCTCAAGGAGCTTCTGATCAGGATGGAAGGAACAGGTCAAGCGGTAACTCGGAAAGAACCCGAACTGAAGGCCAGGAACCAGGGAGACAAGGTATCACGAGATGTGCCGGCCGGTTTGAATGCTTTTCAACCTGCCACTTCTTCACAAGGTATATCCACAGCCACAGTGAAAGCGAGTTTATTCATAAAACCCGAACAGCCTGAGAGCGTAGTTCAGCAGTTTCAGAGCCTGTTAGGCAAGTCACAGTTTTCTTCCATGGGCTCGATGAGCAAGCTGTTCATCAAGCTTTACCCCGAGCATTTGGGTTCCGTCAGGATCGAGCTCCTTCAGCAAAACGGTGTGATGACAGCAAAGATCTTGGCATCTTCGGCATCGGCAAAGGAAATGCTTGATTCCCATCTGCAAGGATTGAAGCAGGCTTTTCACTCTCAAAATATCCAAGTGGATAAAATCGAAGTGTCACAGAGTCTGAGCGATCCTGAAAGGGCGTTCAAGGGTCAATCACACCAGCAGCCCAAAGAACATGGTCAAAAACAAGGCGGACACGATAGGGAACAAGATGCAGATATAGACACGGATTTCAAGGAGTTACTCATAAAGAATGAACAGGTGATAACATGACGAAAATCGATCCCGGTCTACTTTACTCAAATCTTCAACCGGAGAAACGTTCCGGAGCGAATGATATCCTCGGCAAAGATGACTTTCTCAAAATCCTGATGACCCAGCTTCAGAATCAGGATCCCATGAATCCTATGCAGGACAAAGATTTCATTGCTCAGATGGCCACTTTCTCTTCTCTAGAGCAAATGACCAATCTGAATAAGACGATGGAAGGGTTTGTGGAAGCAGAGGCTCAGAGCCGCTTGATTTCCTATAATTCATTCGTCGGGAAGCATGTCACCTGGCACAAGCTTTCAGGTGAAGGAGAAGATGCGTCCATCGAGCAGGGGGATGGAATCATCAAGGGGGTGCGTTTCAAGAACCAATCGGTTGAATTCATCATGGAAGACGATAGTATCCTTACGCCGGCCAATATCTCACAGGTGAATCAGACTGCACCTGGTGATACCGCTTTAGTAAATGCTACGATGCTGATCGGCAAATTGGTATCATGGCAGGACGGGGAAGAGGTCAAGCAAGGGGTCGTCCAGTCCGTTTCCAAGAAAGATTCGGATATCTGGATCCATTTGAGCTCTGGAGAGAAAATCAAATCAGGTGATTTGACGGCAATCGAGACGCCTAAAGCCTAAGAGAGAAAAAGAGAGGGGAAAAAACATGTTACGTTCAATGTACTCAGGTATCAGCGGAATGAAGAATTTCCAAACGAAACTGGATGTAATCGGTAATAACATCGCCAATGTCAATACGTTCGGCTACAAAAAGGGCAGGGTCACCTTCCAGGATCTTATGAGCCAGACAGTTTCCGGTGCCAGTCGTGCCACAAATGACCGTGGTGGTCAAAATGCCAAGCAGGTGGGCCTTGGAAGTTCACTTGCAACGATTGACTCGATCCAAACCCAAGGGAGCCTTCAAACGACGGCAAGGGATTTGGATGTGGCTGTATCTGGCGACGGGTTCTTCGTGGTCAAGACCGGTAATAACACGATGTATACCCGTTCAGGGAACTTCTATCTGGATTCTAATGGAAGCCTGGTCACGGCACAAGGGAACCTTGTGCAAGGCTATCCCGTCAATGCTCAGGGTGTCGTTAACCGAAGTGGAGCAACTAATATCAAGGTGGATACTAATGCAACGATGGCTCCACAAGCATCCTCACTTGCCACGTATAACGGTAATTTAAAAGCAAGTGCCGCACAAGGAACCGAAGTCGAAGTTGAAACAAAGGTGAAAGATTCGCTCGGCAAGGATGTAAGCCTGAAGATCACGATGACGAAGACCGGTGTCAATAACCAATGGGATGTAGCCATTTCGAGTCTTACACCTGGCGTGACCGTGGCAACGGGTACTACCAGGACGTTTACATTCGATAATCAAGGGAACCTGACGAACCCTACATCTTCCAACATCTCACTCAACAATACGACAGGAGCGAATCCTACCCAGCCTATCGAGCTTGATTTCTCCAAGATCACCCAGTTCGACAGCTCATCTTCCGCCAACACGGATACGGTGGATGGAAATGCAGAAGGGTATCTGGAAAGCTTCAATATCGGGTCATCCGGTGAAGTGAACGGCGTATTTTCAAACGGTGAAGTTAGGGTTCTGAGTCAGCTTGCGGTTGCAACATTCTCGAATCCGGGGGGACTGATGAAAGCAGGGGGCAACCTGTTCCAGGCTTCGAATAACTCCGGCCTTCCGAATACCGGTGTACCGGGGGAAGGTCGCGGAATGCTTCAGGCAGGCGCACTGGAAATGTCCAACGTCGATCTTTCCGAAGAATTTACGGAAATGATCACGGCACAGCGTGGTTTCCAGGCAAATACAAGAATCATCACCACTTCGGATGAAATCCTTCAGGAACTTGTGAACCTGAAACGATAATCGTCTGACATAAGGAGGGAAGGACTGAGTTTCCCCTCGGTCACATAACATGATTACGTTAACTAGGTTGAACGGCAAAGCGCTCACGATCAATGCATTATTCATTGAAACCATTGAATCATTCCCGGACACGGCCATTCTTCTCACCAATGGTAGACGATATGTGGTAAAGGAATCAGTGGTGGAGGTGCAAGCCCTCTCAACAGAATTTTATCGACGTGTCCAGCTCCACGGGAATGGACCCAAGGGAGGAATGAACGATGAAGAATAAAGCCATCACCATCACCATGGTCATTGTCGCTACTTGTGTCCTTTTGGGGGCTGTAGGCTGGGTGGTCGTGAAGCAGATGTCACCGAAAGCAGAAGCCAAGGAGCAGAGCATTGAAGAGGTGCTCTCTTACTCGGTTGATGTACCGGAGTTGACGACCAATCTGTCGAGCAATGATTTCATTCGTATCTCATTCAAGATCCAGACCGATGGAAAGAAGGCAAAAGAGGAATTACAGCAGCGGGACTTCATGGTTAATAATATCATCATTGAGGAGCTATCCGAGCTGAATGCAACCGATCTGAAAGGCAAGAAAGGCAAAGAACTGATCGAAACAACCATTCGTAAAAGAGTCGACTCCCTTATGCAGGAAGGATCCGTCGAAAAAGTTTATATTACATCGATGATGATCCAATAGGGATACCTGTTTTGATTGGTAGGGAGGTGAATGAATTTGGCCAATGAAATCTTATCACAAAGTGAAATCGATGCCCTCCTTTCCGCGATCAATACCGGGGAAATGAGTGCGGATGATTTTAAAAAAGAAGAAGAAGAGCGAAAAGTAAAGGTCTATGATTTTAAACGGGCACTCCGTTTTTCCAAGGATCAAATCAGGAGTTTGACAAGGATACATGAAAACTTCGCACGAATCCTGACTACTTACTTCTCTGCACAGTTAAGGACCTATGTCCATATCAATGTCGCATCGGCCGATCAGATTCCATATGAGGAGTTCATACGGTCTGTCCCGAAGATGACGATATTGAATGTGTATGAACTGCCTCCACTCGATGGGCGGATCCTCATCGAGATCAATCCCAATATTGCTTACTCGATGATGGACCGCGTCATGGGTGGAAAAGGAGTGTCCATCAATAAGGTGGAGAATCTCACGGAAATCGAGACGAGCATCATGAGCCAGCTCTTCGAAAAAGCCTTCGAGAGCTTGAGGGAAGCCTGGAGTACTGTCGTAGACGTTGATCCTGTCTTCGATGAGTTCGAAGTGAATCCCCAGTTCCTGCAGATGGTCTCCCCGAATGAAACCGTGGTGGTCATTTCGTTGAACACGACAATTGCAGAAACTAGCGGGATGATCAATATCTGCATCCCTCATGTCGTCCTTGAACCGATTTTGCCGAAACTCTCAGGGAGCTACTGGATGGAGAGCAAGCGGAAAGAAAGCAGCTCTTCTGAAGTGACCCAACTCCGAGAGGGCATCAAGAAGGCGAAGGTGCCCGTTGTAGCTCAACTGGGGAAGACGGAGGTCACCATCGAGGACTTCCTATCTATGGGAGTCGGCGATGTCCTCGATCTCGGTACCGGCATAGGAGATCCCTTGACCGTCTGCGTCGGGAATGTGCCTAAATTCATTGCACAACCTGGCCGCTCCAAGAAAAAACTGGCTGTACAAATTTTGGAAACATTGAAAGGAGGAGATGGTGATGAGTGACATGCTATCACAGGATGAAATTGATGCGTTGCTAAGGGGCTCTGCCGAATCCGATGAAACGAATGAAAAACCTGAGATCCGGACCGATGACCACATTTCCATTGTAGAAGTCGATGCATTGGGGGAAATCGGGAACATCTCTTTCGGAAGTTCAGCAACAGCCCTATCCACTCTTTTGAATCAAAAAGTGGAAATCACAACCCCGCAGGTATCGATCGTAGACCGCAATCTGCTTGAAGAAGAATTCCCGCATCCTTATGTTGCGATACAAGTACAGTACACCGAAGGATTCTCTGGCGCCAATCTGCTCGTCATCAGACAGTCCGATGCTTCGATCATCGCGGATCTGATGCTTGGTGGTGATGGCATTTCCCCGTCACAAGACCTCGGAGAGATTCAATTGAGTGCTGTGCAGGAGGCGATGAATCAGATGATGGGTTCCGCTGCCACGTCCATGTCGACGGTGTTCCGGAAAAAGGTGGACATTTCACCACCTTCCATCGATCTCATGTTTATCCCGAAAGGAGAAGGAAAAGAAAATCTTCCTGAAGAGGATTTGCTCGTCAAGGTATCGTTTGCCCTTAAGATCGGAGAACTGATCGATTCGAGCATCATGCAGCTCCTTCCTTTGAAATTCGCCAAAAGTCTCGTGGATGAGCTTATGGCTCCAGAAGAAGTGGACATACATACTCCCTCTATACCAACCGAGGAACCGTATCAGGCAGAAAGGGAAGTGGCAGCAGCACAGACAGTGGAAGCGCCGAGGGTGGAGGAGCCGAGTGTGAACGTGCAGCCGGCGGCATTTGCAGATTTTGAATCACCGCAGCTCGGTGCCCATGAAGCCCAGAACCTGAATATGCTTTTGGATATCCCGTTACAGGTGACAGTAGAGCTCGGAAGGACGAACAGATCTGTCAAGGAAATCCTTGAGCTATCATCGGGTTCCATCATTGAACTTGATAAGCTTGCAGGAGAACCGGTTGATATCCTCGTCAACAGCCAGCTCATGGCCAAAGGCGAGGTCGTAGTCATCGATGAGAACTTCGGCGTGAGGATCACTGATATCGTCAGCCAAAGCGATCGTCTAAAGCGATTAAAGTAAAAAGAATGATGGAGGTAGACCAGAATGGCTAATAAAATTCTTATTGTAGATGATGCAGCATTCATGCGAATGATGATCAAGGATATTTTAACAAAAAATGGTTTTGACGTAGTGGGAGAAGCAGCAGATGGGTCCCAGGCAGTTGACAAGTATAAAGAGTTGAAGCCTGATCTTGTGACGATGGATATCACCATGCCTGAAAAAGACGGTATCGCCGCGTTGAAAGAAATCAAAGCGAGCGATCCTGGCGCTAAAATCATCATGTGCTCGGCCATGGGTCAACAGGCCATGGTCATTGATGCCATCCAGGCGGGGGCAAAGGACTTCATTGTCAAACCGTTCCAGGCAGACCGTGTAATCGAAGCAATCCAAAAAGCATTGAGCTAAAGGTGATTTAAGAAGGTGTGCATGCAGTGAGAAAACTATTAGTAACCCTATGCATCATGATGGCCCTTGTGGCCATCTGGGGGCATACGGCCCTTGCGGTGGAGGATAGCACGAAATTTTGCATCGAGAATCCGGATAAATGCAATCAATCCGATGAAACACCCGCAAATGTAGCAGGCGATACGTCTGTTACATTCGTGGATTACGTCAAAATGGTCGGTGCCTTGCTGTTTGTCATCGCATTGATCTACGGCCTATTGAAGTTCATCAATCAAAAAGGGAAATCGTATCAACAATCAAAATTGATCCATAACCTTGGGGGGACCACCCTGGGAGGTAATCGTTCCGTACAGCTCATAAAAGTGGGGGATGAGATCCTCGTGGTAGGGGTCGGAGAGAACATCCAGTTGTTAAAAGAGGTAGAGGATCCCTCTCAAAAAGAGAAAATCCTCTCTTTTTATGAAGACAAATCAGTCTCTCCCGCAAACTGGGTATCTAAATTCACAACCCCAAAAGGGACAGGATCGTTTCAAGCCCATTTGAAAGAACAGCTGGAAGAAATGAAGCGGGGACGAAAGACGATGCTTGGTGAGTGGAAGAAGAAGAGGGATCAGTCAGATGAATGAATTCATGGAGTTCTTCAATACGAGTTCAGCAGATAATGTCTCCACCAGCGTAAAACTTCTCTTATTGTTTACCGTGCTGTCCCTTGCACCGAGCATTCTGATCCTCATGACGTGTTTTACCAGGATCATCATCGTGCTTTCATTTGTGAGGACGTCCCTTGCGACCCAGCAGATGCCCCCGAATCAGGTGTTGATCGGTCTTTCGCTTTTCTTGACCTTCTTCATCATGGCTCCGACGTTCCAACAGGTGAATAAAGACGCTTTGACACCGTTATTCAATGAAGAGATCAACTTGGAGCAGGCGTATGACCGGGCATCGGTGCCATTCAAGGAATTCATGAGCGGCCACACCCGGCAAAAGGACCTGGAGTTGTTCTTGAACTATTCAGGTGCTGAGCAACCCGAGTCGATCGAAGAGATTCCTCTTACGTCCCTGGTACCAGCTTTCGCACTGAGTGAAATCAAGACCGCCTTTCAGATCGGGTTCATGATCTTCATACCGTTTCTGGTGATCGATATGGTGGTCGCGAGCATCCTTATGTCCATGGGTATGATGATGCTTCCACCGGTGATGATTTCCCTTCCGTTCAAGATTCTCCTCTTCGTACTTGTAGACGGGTGGTATCTGGTCGTGAAATCTCTCCTACAAAGTTTTTAAGAAGGTGAAGCAATTGAGTGTAGAATCCGTAATTTCCTTGGCTGAAAGAGGGATTTATACGACCTTGATCGTCTCTGGACCATTGCTATTATTGGCACTGGTCGTGGGGCTGATCGTGAGTATTTTCCAAGCAACGACGCAGATACAGGAGCAGACGCTTGCCTTCATACCGAAGATTGTGGCCGTGCTCCTGGGGATCATCTTTTTCGGTCCCTGGATGCTGACAAAGATGTTGACCTATACATCACAGATATTTTCAGATTTAACCAGGTTCGTAGGCTAAGGGCATGGAGCAGCTTGTCCCGTTATTATCGGTATATTTATTGATATTTGTCAGGGTTTCATCTTTTTTTATTACCATGCCCCTGTTTTCCTATAGAACCATACCTGCTCAGCATCGAATCGCGTTTTCCGCTGTCATTTCATGGGTGATGTATTATTCCGTGGAAGCTTCGGCGTTTGATATCAACGGTGAATACATCCTGTTGATCATGAAGGAAGCCCTTGTCGGCCTCCTGATCGGATTTATCGCCTATATGATCCTATCCGCCGTGCAGATTGCCGGGGGATTGATTGATTTTCAGATGGGGTTTGCCATCGCGAATGTGATTGACCCTCAGACGGGTGCTCAAAGTCCGCTCATGGGGCAATACCTCTATACATTCGCCCTGCTGCTGTTGTTGACATTGAACGGTCATCATCTCTTGCTCGATGGGATCTTTTACAGCTATAAGCTCATACCCATCGATCAGGCGTGGATTCCCTTCGGCAACGAAGATATGGTGGATTACGTTCTGAAGGCATTCAATTCCATGTTCATCGTCGCCTTTCAAATGTCGATTCCCGTTGTTGCCACACTTTTCCTTGTCGATGTGGCGTTGGGGATCGTGGCACGTACCGTCCCGCAGCTCAACATTTTTGTAGTCGGATTCCCGATCAAGATTGCGGTTTCGTTTATCATTCTCTTCATTGTCATGGGCGTCATGTTTGCCGTGATGCAAAAGTTGTTCGGGATGATGCTCGTCACCATGAGGGACTTAATGAACATCATTGGAGGCACATAAATTGAAGCTTTTGAAACTGGACCTGCAGTTTTTCAGTGGGGAGAAGACCGAGAAGGCAACACCGAAAAAAAGGGACGATGCACGCAAGAAAGGGCAGACCGCTAAGAGTCAGGATGTGAATACGGCGATCATCCTCCTGTCGGTATTCATGTTTATGCTTTTCGGGGCATCCTTCCTTGGAGATGTTGTATTCGATCTGTTCCATCAGACGTTCCAGGAGTACATGCTCATGGACCTGACCGAGAAAAGCATTCGTGTAATCACCCTGGATATAATGAAAGAGCTCGCTTTGCTTCTCGGCCCCATCATGCTTGTCGCATTGCTTGCCGGACTTGTGGCGAACTATATCCAGGTGGGAGTGATGTTCACGGTTGAGCCGATCCAACCAAAGTTGGAAAAGATCGATCCGATTAAGGGATTTAAACGGATCTTTTCCCTGAGGGCGATCGTTGAGCTCGTAAAATCGATCCTCAAGATCGGTTTCGTGGGAACCATTACATTCGTGGTCCTCTGGATCAATATCGATAAGGTACTGAGCCTTTCGTTTAAATCAGTCGGTGATTCGTTGCTCACAATGGGAAAGCTTACCGTCCAGATGGGTATCGCAGCCTCGATTGCGCTCCTGTTCCTTTCTCTGTTCGATTTCCTCTATCAGAGATATGACTTCGAAAAGAATATCAGGATGTCAAAGCAGGATCTGAAGGATGAACATAAAAACATCGAAGGCGATCCGCTGATCAAGTCGAAAATCAAGCAGAGACAGCGGGAAATGGCCATGCGAAGGATGATGCAGGAGGTTCCCCAGGCCGACGTCATCATCACCAATCCGACGCATTTTGCCATCGCCCTTAAATACGATGAAACGAAAATGGACGCTCCTTTCGTTGTGGCAAAGGGTGTTGACTTCCTGGCGCAAAAAATCAAATTCATCGCAAGTGAGCATGATGTTGTCACCATTGAAAATCGACCGCTGGCAAGAGCCCTCTATGATGCAGCTGATATAGGGGATGCTGTCCCGGAAGAATTTTTTAAGGCTGTGGCAGAAATCCTTGCGTACGTATACAAAACCAAAAAAACACATGCCCTACATAAGGAGTGAGAACTATGCCAGCAAGAGATCTATCCGTTTTAGCAAGTGTCATCTTGATCGTCGCCATGCTGATCATCCCATTTCCGGGGTGGCTGCTGAGCGTATTGATCATTATCAATATTTCACTTGCCCTCCTTGTGCTCCTGATCTCCATGAATATGAATGAACCATTGCAATTCTCGATATTCCCGTCGCTTCTGTTGCTACTGACGCTGTTCAGACTAGGTCTAAATGTTTCCACAACGAGGTCGATCCTTAGTAAAGGGGAAGCAGGAGGCGTTGTGGAAACATTTGGAACGTTTGTGGTCGGAGGAAATGTCCTGGTGGGCCTCGTGGTATTCGTCATCTTGATCGTGATTCAGTTCATTGTCATTACAAAGGGATCAGAGCGTGTATCCGAAGTGGCTGCCCGTTTCACCCTTGACGCGATGCCAGGAAAACAGATGAGCATCGATGCCGATCTGAATGCCGGGATGATATCTGAACAAGATGCCCGAACCCGGCGTGAAAAAGTCGGGAGGGAGGCAGACTTCTACGGAGCCATGGACGGAGCATCCAAGTTCGTCAAAGGGGATGCCATTGCCGGAATCGTCATCGTCATGATCAATCTGATCATGGGGATCATCATCGGGATGACCCAGATGGGTCTTCCCATCGCAGATGCTGCCACAAAATTCTCACTTTTGACCGTCGGTGATGGAATCGTTAGTCAAATCCCGGCCCTATTGATTTCAACGGCAACAGGAATCGTCGTTACACGTGCTGCCTCTGAAGGGAACCTCGGGGAGGATATCATGAATCAGCTCTTGGCTTACCCCGTCATGCTTTATGTGGCGGCCTCAACGATCTTTTTACTCGGTGTGTTCACACCAATTTCATTCCTCGTCACGGTGCCCATAGCAGCCGCCCTTGCACTTGGCGGCTACATGGTCTCGAGAGCGCCTAAGGAGGATGAATCCGATCTGATGGAGCTCGAAGAAGAGATGGAACATGAAGAAATGAAAAGTCCCGAAAGTGTTGTAAACCTGTTGAATGTAGACCCAATCGAATTCGAATTCGGGTACGGGCTCATTCCCCTTGCAGATTCTAATCAAGGGGGGGACCTCCTTGACCGCATCGTCATGATCAGGAGGCAGCTTGCCATCGAAATGGGCCTCGTGATCCCGGTTGTGAGAATCAGGGATAATATCCAGCTTCAGCCGAATGAGTACCGTCTGAAGATCAAAGGAAATGAAATGGCGAAGGGTGAACTTCTTCTCGATCACTATCTCGCCATGAGTCCAGGGATCGATGATGGATCAGTTGAAGGAATTGATACGATTGAACCGTCATTCGGACTCCCGGCCAAATGGATCTCCGAGGAAATGAAGGAACAGGCCGAAATCTTCGGTTATACGGTGGTCGACCCGCCTTCTGTTGTTTCCACGCATTTAACGGAAATCATCAAGACGAACGCACATGATCTTCTTGGACGGCAGGAAACGAAGCAGCTGATCGATCATCTGAAGGAATCATATCCGATCCTGGTGGAGGAAGTAACACCGAATCCACTTTCCATAGGTGAGATACAAAAAGTGCTGGCCAAATTATTGAAGGAACATGTTTCAATCAGGAATCTACCGGTGATCTTCGAGACCCTCGCCGATTACGGGAAAATGAGCTCCGATACCGATTTGTTGGCAGAGTACGTAAGACAAGCCCTGGCTAGACAGATCACAAGCCAGTACGCAGGCGGTGATGCCATGCTTAAGGTTGTGACCGTTTCAGGGAAGGTCGAAAAGAAAATTGCCGACAGTATTCAACAGACCGAGCATGGAAACTTCCTGTCCCTTGATCCCGGTGACTCACAAGAGATTCTTGAAAGTGTGGCATCTCAGGTCGAACAGGTTTCCCTCATGGAAGAATCACCGGTCATTCTCTGTTCCCCGGCTGTCCGTATGTACGTCAGACAAATGACCGAGCGCTACTTCCCGCACGTTCCGATCCTTTCGTATAATGAGCTCGAAGCAAACGTCGAAGTACAAAGTCTAGGGGTGGTGAATATCTCATGATGGTCAAAAAATATAGAGCCGATTCAATGAATGATGCCATGGCGAAGGTTCGAAAGGATCTTGGATCAGATGCAGTGATTCTTCATTCGAAACAGATTCAATCAGGAGGCATCCTCGGTTTATTCAAAAAAAGAGGCGTGGAGGTCATTGCTGCTCTCGATCCCGATCACACGGAGACGGAGGATCACGTAAAAATGGAAAGAATCCAGGATCCCACGCCACATCCGGTCATCAATCAGCAGCTTGGTGAACTGAAAGGCATGATCGCAGCATTGTCCTCATCGATGACGGACCATTTCCCTTCTTCTGTATCGGATATCCTGGATTCCTTAAAAAAACAGGGGATGAAGGAAGAATACCTGTTGGAGCTCGGGAACCGGCTTCAGCGGCTTCCTGAAGAAACCTACATCGAAAGCACAGAAGCTTTCCTAAGCGAGCGTATGGATACTGTACCCATGGGTGGGATGACCTTCACTCATAAATATATCAATCTCATGGGACCGACCGGGGTAGGAAAGACCACGACCCTTGCGAAATTGGCGGCAGAAGCCGTGATCGAGAAAAGGAAGAAAGTTGCTTTCCTGACGACCGATACTTACCGGATCGCTGCGATCGAACAGTTGAAAACCTATGCGTCCCTGCTGAACGTTCCGGTTGAAGTGATCTATAAGGCAGATGATTACAGTGCTGCGATTGAGAAGTTCCGGGACTACGATCATCTCTTCATCGATACGGCCGGCCGGAACTACCGGGAAGAACATTATGTGACGGAACTTCATAACCTGATTGACTTCAGTACCGATATGGAATCATACCTCGTTCTCTCGCTCACCAGCAAGGAAGAAGATATGAGGGAGATCGCCACAGCGTTCTCGTCTATGAAAATCGACCGGTTCATATTTACCAAACTGGATGAAACATCGAGTATGGGGGCAATTTTCAACCTTATCCTTGAGACGGGGATCGGTGCCGCATATGTGACGACAGGGCAGGGTGTTCCTGAAGACATTGAACCACTCTTGGCCAAAGACATTGCACGGCTACTGATGAAAGGGATCCGTCCATGAATGATCAGGCACATAAACTCAGACAAAGGATGAATGAGAGTGCGAGGACCTTTGCCGTCGTGAGCGGCAAGGGTGGAGTCGGGAAGTCTAATATCACGACGAACCTGGCCATCCTTATGGCGAAAAGAGGGAATCGGGTCCTTCTATTCGATATGGATATCGGCATGGGGAATGTGCATCTTCTCCTGGGTAGCCACAGGAAGTACTCCGTGATGGATTATATAGACGATGGACATAAGACGATTCACGATGTGGTATGTAAAGACGTGCACGGTATCTCCTATATCTCCGGGGGCAATGGATTGAAAGACCTGGTGGAATGGCACGGTGAACGGATGGAACGATTCTTCGAAGGCTTGAAAGAGCTCATGCGGCATTATGATTATATTTTATTCGATATGGGCGCCGGGGCTTCGAGTGCGACCATTGAATTCCTGCTGTCTGTCGATGAAATCATTGCCGTGACCACACCTGAGCCAACGGCCATGACCGATGTATATTCCATGATGAAGTATATTTTCCTTAAAGACCGATCTAAGGAGATTTCGATTATATGCAATCGCGCCGCGACGAAAAGAGAAGGAAGGGAAACACTGCTCAGGCTTAAACATACAGTAGGAAAGTTCCTCTTGAAGGAAGTATCTGACCTCGGATTCCTCCCTGAAGATCCTACTGTACGAAAAGCCGTGATCAATCAGGTGCCTCTGGTCATCGGATATCCTTCTTCCGCCGTATCGAAAAGTCTCATGGACGTGCTCGATTGTCTGATCCCTGCGGGTGCACAGGTGAAGAAGTCTTCTTTTATAGAAGGATTCCGAAAGTTTTTCAAAGGGGTGGATGCTGTTGATTAACGTGTTGGTGGTGGATGATTCTGCGTTCATGAGGAAGCTCATCAGCGACTATCTCCGGTCCGAAAGTTCGATTGAAGTCATCGGTACCGCCCGCAACGGGGAGGATGCCATCAAGAAGATCAAAAGGCTGCGGCCAGATGTAGTGACATTGGATATCGAAATGCCCGTCATGAACGGGCTGGAAGCACTCAAGGTCATCATGGATGAACATCCAGTCCCCGTTGTGATGCTCTCTTCTACGACGAAAGAAGGCGCGGATGAAACCGTGAAAGCCATGAGCATCGGGGCTGTGGATTTTCTTGCCAAGCCTTCGGGCACGATTTCCCTTGATTTGTATAAAGTGCAATCCGATATAGTCAGTAAGGTGATTGAAGCGAGCAAGGTGAATATAGGGAAATTGGTGCCAGAGAAGAGCCGTATCAGTCTCGTTGAAGGGCCGAAGCTTAAAGGGCTGTCTGCCAAAAACGCCCTGATTGCCATCGGAACCTCTACGGGGGGACCGCGGGCTCTCCAAAAGGTCCTTGGCGAACTGCCGCGTGCCATCCCGGCTCCAATCGTCATCGTGCAACATATGCCCCCGGGATTCACGAAGTCGCTTGCTACCAGGCTTGACGGTCTGAGTGACATCACCATTAAGGAAGCAGAGCAAGGAGAGAAGCTGAAAAAGGGGACGGCATATATCGCCCCGGGCGGGCAACATCTCAAAATCGTTTCCAAGGGAGACGACCTTTTTGCTCAGCTTGATGAGGGAGAGCCTGTAAACGGGCACCGGCCTTCCGTTGATGTATTATTTGGATCCATTGCCGCCCTTGGCCATCAGAACACCATTGCGGTCATTATGACGGGCATGGGTTCTGATGGAACGAAAGGACTAGCCTCCTTGAAAAGAATGGGAAGGGCAAGGGTCATCGCAGAAGCGGAAGAAACCTGTATCGTGTATGGAATGCCTAAGGCTGCCGTGGCAGGCGGGTATGTGGATCAATCGGTGGAACTGGGAGAGATTTCTCATTCCATCCTGAATTATTTGAGGTAAGGGAGTGTAAAGCTGATGGAGATGAGTCAATACCTGGAAATATTTATAGAAGAAAGCAAGGAAAATCTTCAGGCGTGCAACGAACAATTGCTGGCACTGGAGAAGCATCCGAATGATCTTTCGATTGTCAATGAGATTTTCCGTGCAGCCCATACACTAAAGGGAATGGCGGCAACGATGGGGTACGATGATCTGGCGAATCTCACTCATAAGATGGAAAACGTTCTGGACGGGATAAGAAACGGTGTGCTGGCCGTGACACCCGGGGTATTGGATGTCGTTTTTCAGGCCGTGGACGATCTGGAAGCAATGGTACTTTCCATTGCCGACGGCGGAGACGGCAAGCGGGATGTCTCCAATGTGGTCCGTTTATTGCAGGAAATCGAGAGTGGAGAAACCCCGGTGACTGCAGCAAAACAGGAAGTGGCTGCAACAGCAACAGCAACAGCCCTTTCCGCACGACTTACATATGAAGCATATGAACAGACTGTGATCGAGGATGCGATCGAACAAGGTTTTAAATGCTATGAAATCTCGGTGTCCCTTCGGGAGGACTGCCTTCTGAAGGCTGCTCGCGTATATATGGTATTCGAGCTCCTTGAGAAAGACGGGGAAGTGATCAAGTCAGATCCTCCGGTGGATCAGCTGGAAGAAGAGCGGTTCGATCGGGATTTCACGGTCTCGATCCTCACGATGGAAACGGCTGAAAGCATTGGCGGGAAAGTTGAAAAGGTGTCTGAAATCGAGAGGGTGAGCATTTCTCCTATCGAATCGGGAAGTTTCCGAAGCGCTGAAGAAAACATCGTGAAACCTGTTACAGAGAAAATCCAGCAGGATCTTTCAGGCGAGCCGGATCCCCATTCAAAGGAAGAGAGTGCAGAAAACGTGAAGAAGGCAGCACCTTCCTCAAAGACAATCAGAGTCAACATCGACAGGCTCGATATCCTCATGAATCTATTCGAAGAACTGGTCATCGACCGTGGAAGGCTTGAGGAAATCTCCAAACAATTCGATAATCCGGAACTGAATGAAACGGTTGAACGGATGACGAGGATTTCCGGCGATTTGCAATCCATCATCCTGAACATGAGGATGGTTCCGGTGGAGACCGTATTCAACCGGTTCCCTCGAATGGTACGCCAGCTCGCCAAGGACCTTGACAAGCAGATCGAACTGGAAATCGAAGGAGCAGAGACGGAGCTCGATCGCACGGTCATCGATGAAATCGGCGATCCACTCGTCCACTTGATCCGGAATGCCATTGATCACGGAATCGAGACACCAGAAGTCAGAACGAAACACGGAAAAGAGCCTTTCGGAACAGTCAAACTGAAAGCCTATCACAGCGGAAATCATGTGTTCATCGAACTGGAAGATGATGGGGCTGGAATCAATAAAGAAAGAGTCCTGCAAAAAGCGATCGATAAAGGCGTTGTCTCTTCTGAGCAGGCACTGACGCTTTCTGACCGTCAAATTTATGAGCTGATCCTATCGTCTGGATTCTCAACTGCGGAAAAATTATCGGATATTTCCGGACGTGGAGTGGGCTTGGATGTTGTAAGATCTACGATCGAATCACTTGGAGGTTCCATCACGATTGATTCGACTGGTGGAGAGGGATCAAGATTTTCCATCCAGCTGCCTCTTACGCTGTCAATCATCGCCGTAATGCTCGTCGATGTGAAGTCTGAAAAGTATGCTATTCCACTGTCATCCATAATCGAAACGGCCATCATCAAAAAAGAAGATGTCCTCCATGCGCACAATCAAAAAGTCATCGACTTCAGGGGCAAGGTCGTTCCGCTCCTATTCCTCGAAGAAGTGTTCGAAGTCCCTTCTGAAGAGGATGAAGCTGATCAATATTCCATCGTACTCGTGCGCAAGGGAGAGAAGACGGCTGCGTTGGTGGTCGATTCATTCATCGGACAGCAGGAGGTCGTACTGAAATCACTCGGTCATTATCTAAACGATATCTTTGCCATTTCCGGAGCTACGATTCTCGGAGATGGGCAAGTGGCTTTGATTATCGATTGCAACGCATTAATCAATTAAGGAGGTCGGCACTATGACCGATGTCATGACAGAACAAACCAAACTGATCGTGTTTCAGCTTCATGATAAGGAATATGCATTGGAAGTGGAAAATGTCCGCTCCATTGAAAAATTGGAGCACATCACCCGGGTACCGAAAACACCTGACTACGTAAAGGGAGTCATCAATCTCAGGGGTGTAGTGACACCCATCGTCGATCTGCGTGTGCGCTTCGGACTGTCGTCCATTCAGGATACGGAACATACGCGCGTCATCATGGTGATTCTCGATGATAAGGAGGTCGGGCTCATTGTCGATGCTGCAAACGATGTCCTTGATGTCCACACTGAAGATATCGAGGATTCTCCAGATGTGGCAGGTGTCCAGGAAGCAGATTATGTGGCCGGCGTGGTGAAATTGGATAAGAGGCTCTTGATACTACTTCACTTGGATAAGGTCCTTCAGGCGCTCTGACGTGGGATATCACCATATTACAACAGGGCATCTGGATGTATTGAAAGAGATAGGGAACATCGGGGCTGGCCACGCAGCAACATCCCTCTCGTTCCTGCTAGATAAGAAGATTGATATGAAGGTGCCAGCGGTCGACATGGTTTCTTTTGATGACATGACGGAGCTTGCAGGAGGGGCCGAAACGATTGTAGTCGGAATCTTTCTAATGATCCAGGGGGAGGTAACGGGTAACATGTTCTTCCTGCTTCCTCTGGAACAGGCCACCCGCTATGTTCAAATCATGCTGAAAGATCCGTCCCACACATTCCAGGAACCACCATACGAAGATATCGCCCTATCTGCCATCCAGGAGCTTGGCAACATCGTATCCGGCGCCTATCTCTCTTCTCTATCCGACTTCACGGGATTATCGATCCAATCTTCCGTACCTGCCGTTTCGGTCGACATGGCAGGGGCAATGGTCGGTTACGGTCTTCTCGAGATATCCAAGGTCGGTGATCACGCCCTCGTAATCGATACCGCTCTCAATGAAGAGGGTACACAGGGCGTCAAGGGGAACTTCTACCTTATTCTTGATCCCGAGTCATTCTCCATCGTGTTCAATTCCTTGGGAGTGGACGCATGATGGGGACGGATTCGGTTGTCAAAGTAGGGATTGCTGACATGAAGTTCGTCAGGGATAAAGGGTCGATCCGGACGACGGGTCTTGGGTCTTGTGTAGGGCTTGTCCTCTATGATGGACAGCTTCGATTGGCAGGTATGGCCCATGTCATGCTACCGGACTCATCCTTTACAAAAGAAGCGACAATCAACCCAGGCAAATATGCAGATCTGGCCATACCGGGTCTTGTAGCCCTCTTGAATCGACATGGTGCGGACACTTCGAGGCTCGTATGCAAAATGGCAGGCGGTGCACAGATGTTCCAGGCGGCATCCGGGAGCGATATCATGCGGATTGGCCCCAGGAATGTTGAAGCGGTCAAGGAGCAGCTACAAAAACTGAATATCAGCATCATCGCTGAAGACCTCGGGGGTAATAAAGGAAGAACCATTGAATTTTTCCCTGAAACCGGAATGATGCATGTGAGGACGGTGTATGCAGGAACAAAGGAAATGTGAGGACGAAGACTAGCTCTTGGAAAGGAGGGTTAACATGTCCCGACAACCGGATCGGAACGAAGAACAACCCTACTGGGATAGATGGATCCACAACCGCGATACAGAGGCAGGGGATATGCTCGTGAAGAAATATATGCCCCTTGTTTCTTATCATGTTCAACGAATTTCAGTCGGCCTCCCGAAAAACGTTTCAAGAGAAGATATCAAAAGCCTCGGTCTCATGGGCCTATTGGATGCACTGCAAAAATTCGATCCCACGAGAGATCTCAAGTTTGATACATATGCATCCTTCAGGGTCAGGGGAGCCATCCTGGACGGCCTCAGGAAAGAAGACTGGCTTCCACGCTCCACAAGGGATAAGGCGAAAAAGATTGAAGCAAGGACATTGGAGCTCGAACAATCCCTTTTACGCCACGTGACACCGGAAGAAGTTGCCGCATCGCTTGAAATGACAACCGATGAAGTCTATCAGGCAGCCAATGAGCATTTCTTTGCAAATGTCTTATCCATGGATGAACAGCTTTCTGCTGATGAAAGTGAATCTTCCTCCTTTTCTCTGAAGGATGAACGGGTCTTTTCCCCGGAAGAAGCGACCGTCAAACAAGAGAACGTGGAAGAGCTTGAAAAGATGATATTAAAACTTTCAGAGAAAGAGCAGCTCGTGCTAAGCTTGTTTTATAAAGAAGAACTGACTTTGACCGAAATTGGTCATGTTATGAGTTTATCCACATCGCGCATTTCGCAGATTCACTCCAAGGCCATTTTCAAGTTGAGGAATTTCCTGAAACCTGAAGCAGGGGGATGATAAGGTGACTCTCAAGGCGATCGAACTCCAGGTGGCACTGCCGAGGACATTCGAAGCGGGAAAAATGACAGAACAAGCACAGCAGCTCGGTCAGTCAGTCAATCATGCCGCATCCCTCGGGATGGAAAAGAAGACATATAAAGAACGTCATACGGTCAATCGCATGAAAGGGAAGGCTCCCTTGTCACGCAGCGGGAAAGATCCCCGTTACGAAGAGGGGAAGCGTGAAGGGCATCATCCGTTTAAAGGGAAGGCAATCGATTACAGTGGATGATAGAACGACTGTTCCGGAGGAAACCGGGACAGTTTTTCCTTGTTGAGCTGACGTTAGAACTCAAATATGAAAAGATAACAGGGTGATCCATTAATGATTTTCGCAATAGTACTATCCATTTTATTGAATCTCGTCGCTCTATTTGCCATCATCCTGCTATACGTAAGGCAGAACCGCCTCCTGGCCCTTGACAACCAGCAAAAGAGAAGGGTGGCAGAAATGGAAGAGCTGATGTCTGCTTATATGGAAGAATTGAAGGAAGAGAATGATGCTTTTCTCTTATCTCTGAAAAAGGATGAGCCTGTTGCAAAGGAACGTGTGGCAGAACCTCCTTCCAAGGTTCGGATGAAAGCAATGGAAGCCTATCAGTCGGTTCCGACCATCGACCCTACCATCGATCCGTCCGATCATTCTGATATGGCGGAACTTGATATGGTGAGTATGCATCGCGCGGGCTTTTCGATTGATGAAATCGCAAAAGCCGCTGGTGTTGGGAGGACGGAAGTAGAGCTTTTCCTGAAATTCAATAAGAATATCGAATAATTTTCCTCGAAAATCGCGGCAAGCCCTTGATTGGATAAAAGAGGTATGCTATAGTATTCATGGTGTGATTACACACGTTTCCTGATTGAGGTGGATGGTGCTATTTTTAATAGTTTCTGCCCCAAGATGAAGGAGACGGAGGATAAAAACAAAAACCATTAGGAGGAACCACACATGTCAGTCATTTCAATGAAACAATTGCTTGAAGCTGGTGTACACTTCGGACACCAAACTCGCCGTTGGAACCCTAAGATGAAGAGATACATCTTCACAGAGCGTAACGGCATCTACATCATCGACCTTCAAAAAACCGTTAAAAAGGTTGAAGAAGCTTACAACTTCGTGAAAGAACTAGCTGGTAACGGCGGTAAAGTTCTTTTCGTAGGAACAAAAAAACAAGCGCAAGAATCTGTTAAAGATGAAGCGGAGCGCGCTGGTATGTACTACATCAACCAACGTTGGTTGGGTGGAACACTTACTAACTTCGAAACAATCCAAAAACGTATTTCACGTCTTAAGCAAATCGAAAAGATGGAAGAAGACGGTACGTTCGAAGTACTACCTAAGAAAGAAGTAGTACAACTGAAAAAAGAACATGAACGTCTTGTGAAATTCCTAGGCGGAATCAAAGATATGAACACACTGCCTGATGCACTATTCATCATCGATCCTCGTAAAGAGCGTATCGCTGTTGCGGAAGCACGCAAGCTTAACATCCCTATCGTAGGTATCGTTGATACAAACTGTGATCCGGATGAAATCGATGTTGTCATCCCTGCGAATGATGACGCGATCCGTGCGGTTAAGCTTCTTACAGGGAAAATGGCAGATGCCATCCTTGAAGCGAAACAAGGTGAAGAAGCAGCTGAAGCAGCTGAGTAATGACGAAAAGGTGATAAGAGGGCTTACCCTTATCACCTTTTTTTAAAGAGGAATCAGACTATCTTTTCAGGTAGTTCACAGCAGGGAAACCTGCGATAGATAATCTAAGGAGGAAACCTACTATGGCAATCACTGCACAAATGGTTAAAGAACTTCGTGAAAAAACCGGCGCTGGAATGATGGACTGTAAAAAAGCGCTAACAGAAACTGGCGGAGACATGGAGAAAGCAATCGACTTCCTTCGTGAAAAAGGAATCGCGAAAGCAGCTAAAAAAGCTGATCGTATCGCAGCTGAAGGTACAACGTTCATCGCGAGCGAAGGAAACACAGCAATCATCCTTGAAGTGAATGCTGAAACGGATTTCGTTGCGAAAAACGAAAACTTCCAAAACCTTGTTAAAGAACTTTCTTCTCACCTATTGGCTACAAAGCCTGCTTCTGTTGAAGAAGCGATGGATCAAAAAATGGAGAACGGTTCAGTTGTTAGTGAGTTCATCAATGCGGCAATCGCGAAAATCGGAGAGAAAATCACTCTTCGTCGTTTCGAAATCCGCACTAAAGATGACAACGCAGCGTTCGGTGAGTACCTCCACATGGGTGGACGCATCGCTGTTCTTGCTGTAGTTGAAGGCACGACTGATGCTGCTGTAGCAAAAGACGTGGCTATGCATGCTGCAGCCCTTAACCCTAAATACGTTTCACGTGATCAAGTGTCTGCTGAAGAAGTAGCGCATGAGCGTGAAGTGCTTAAACAACAAGCACTTAACGAAGGCAAACCTGAAAACATCGTTGAAAAAATGGTGGAAGGTCGCCTAAGCAAGTACTTCGAAGATATCTGCATCCTTGACCAGCCTTTCGTTAAGAATCCAGATCAAAAAGTACGTCAATTCCTTGAGTCTCACAAAGCTACCCTCACAGACTTCACTCGTTACGAAGTAGGGGAAGGCCTTGAGAAACGTCAAGAAAACTTCGCTGAAGAAGTTATGAGCCAAGTGAAGAAATAATCAACCGATTCGCTGTAGGGAACACATCGTGTGTTCCCTATTTTTCAAGAAAAATCTTATTTACATACGGAGGTTCCCATGAGCGTTCCAAAATATAAACGTGTCGTGCTTAAATTAAGTGGAGAAGCCTTAGCCGGTGAAGACGGCTTCGGCATCAACCCGTCCGTAATCAAAAACGTGGCGGAAGATGTGAAAGAAATTGCCGAACTAGGTGTGGAAGTCGCAGTCGTCGTTGGCGGCGGAAACATCTGGAGAGGGAAAATCGGCAGTGAGATGGGTATGGACCGTGCTTCTGCCGACTATATGGGGATGCTGGCGACCGTCATGAACTCATTGGCCCTTCAGGACAGCCTGGAGCAGGTCGGTGTCGAAACGCGGGTGCAGACTTCCATCGATATGCGTCAGGTAGCCGAACCATATATCAGAAGAAGAGCGATCCGCCACCTGGAGAAGAAGAGGGTAGTCATCTTTGCAGCCGGTACCGGAAACCCTTACTTCTCAACAGATACCACAGCGGCTCTTCGTGCAGCAGAAATCGAAGCAGAAGTCATCCTGATGGCGAAAAACAATGTCGATGGCGTCTATTCTGCCGATCCGATGAAGGACGCCAATGCAGTGAAATATGACAAGCTTTCCTATCTTGATGTGTTGAAAGAGGGCTTGGCGGTCATGGATTCAACGGCTTCATCCTTATGTATGGACAATGATATACCGCTTATTGTATTCTCTATTATGGAAGATGGAAACATCAAAAAAGCCGTAACAGGCGAAAATATCGGTACAATCGTAAGGGGGAAAGAATAATGGCAGAAGCAATCATTTCAAACGCAAAGGAAAGAATGACTAAAGCAATCCAAACGTATTCACGTGAACTGGCGACAATCCGGGCGGGACGCGCGAACGCATCCCTTCTTGATAAGATCACCGTCGATTATTATGGTGCGCCTACACCGGTGAACCAACTGGCAGGTATCTCGATTCCTGAGGCCCGTATGCTTGTCATCCAACCTTATGATAAAACAGCATTGGGCGACATCGAGAAAGCGATCCTCAAATCCGATCTCGGTATCACTCCGAACAGTGACGGGAATATCCTTCGCATCATCATTCCTGCTTTGACTGAAGAGCGTCGTAAAGAACTGGTCAAACGTGTGAAGAAAGAAGCGGAAGATGCGAAAGTTGCCATCCGTAACATTCGCCGCGATGCAAATGAAGAACTGAAGAAACAGGAAAAAGCGGGCGAGATCACGGAAGATGATCTTCGCAGCTACTCAGAAGATGTCCAGAAGGCAACGGATGAAAGCATTGTGAAGATTGACGGTATCGCAAAAGATAAAGAGCAGGAAATGCTAGAAGTATAATGAACGAGTACCGCCGACCTATAAGCGAAACCCGCTTGGTCGGCTTTTTTTACACTACATATTGATTGCACACCCACCGGCATCCCTTGGATCTTTCCCCTTAAAAATGTCTGAAAAGGACTGGCAGGGAATGGTATAATCGAATTTCATGGAGATATCTTTTGTGATTTTTGTTATGATAGTAGAGGTAAATATTTTTAGGATTGTTGGTGGAGGATTTTTATGCTAAACAAGCTTAAGCAATGGAAGCGGCAGCAAGGTTCAGAAGACTATGATGAACGGTATAGGGAGTTGAGGAATCACCCGATCCCGGAACATATCGCCATCATCATGGATGGTAACGGGAGATGGGCCAAGAAAAGGGCCATGCCCAGGGTTGCCGGCCATCATGAAGGAATGAAATGTGTAAGGAGGGTGACCAGGCTGGCAAATGAGCTCGGCGTGGGCACCTTGACTTTATATGCTTTCTCTACAGAAAACTGGAAGCGCCCGAAAATGGAAGTAGAGTTCCTGATGAAGCTTCCCGAAGAATTCCTTGGAACATTCCTTCCGGAGTTGATCGAGGAAAACGTTCAGGTGAAGATGATGGGTGCAACAGACGCCATCCCTGAGCACACCAAGCGGGCAGTACAGAAAGCAATCGAAGAGACTAAAGAGAATGACGGCCTTATCTTGAACTTCGCTCTGAACTATGGAAGCAGATCTGAAATCCTCGACGGTGTGAAGCATGTCTTAAATGATGTAAGAAGTGGAATACTGGATGAAGAACAATTGACAGAAGACGTGTTTTCCACTTATTTAATGACAAAGAACCTCAAGGATCCCGATCTGCTCATACGGACAAGCGGAGAAATACGTTTGAGTAATTTCATGCTTTGGCAGCTCGCATATACTGAATTCTGGTTCACGGATGTATTGTGGCCCGACTTCGGCAAGGAAGAGCTTGTGGAAGCCATTGAGGCCTATCAGGGCCGCTCAAGGAGATTCGGCGGGTTACAAAGCGAGGAGTCCTAATGAAACAGCGAATTATTACAGCGGTCGTCGCAGCGGCGATCTTCTTGCCGATCATCTTGGTTGGTAAGATACCATTCATCATCCTGATGTATGCCATTGCATCCATCAGTCTCTATGAAGCACTTAAAATGAGGGGCCACGGGATCATGACGATACCAGGTTTATTATCCCTTGCCCTCCTATGGATCTTTTTGATCCCGAATGAAACCATCGATGTCATTGCGGACTTCGGATACTCCAAAATGGAGTTTGTGTTCATCGCCGTTTTATTATTGCTGGTCTATACGGTGATCACGAAGAACCGCTTCACCTATGACGACGTCGGTTTTCACTTATTGAGCCTATTATATGTAGGAATCGGTTATTTCTATTTCATCGAGATCCGCATGCTGTCGAATGGCGCACAGCTCATCTTCTATGCCCTATTCATCATCTGGGCTACGGATTCCGGAGCCTACTTTATCGGACGGGCCATGGGGAAGAAAAAACTCTGGCCGCATATTTCTCCGAATAAAACAGTTGAAGGGTTCATCGGCGGAATCGTTTCGGCTGTCATTGTCGGTATCATCATCACATTTTTCACCGACCTCGGCATCTCGATGCCAAAGCTAATCATCATCACGGCGATACTCTCCGTATTCGGTCAAATGGGGGATCTGGTGGAATCTGCCCTTAAAAGGCACTACGGAGTCAAGGATTCCGGGAATCTCCTTCCGGGACACGGTGGGATGCTCGATCGTTTCGACAGTTTGTTATTCGTACTGCCACTGCTGCATTTTCTATTATAAAGATAAAGAGAGCAACACATCTGTAAGGAGTGGAGTCATTGAAGAGTATTAGTTTAATGGGGGCCACCGGTTCCATCGGGATCCAGACACTCGATGTCATCCGGCAGCACCCCGAAGAGTTCCATCTATCGGCTGTATCGGCAGGCCGCAACATGGAAAAGACAAGGGACATCATCCGTGAGTTCATGCCGTCACTCGTCTCTGTCCAACTGAAAGAGGATGCAGAGAAGCTCCGCTCAGAATTTGGTGATATCACCGTTCTCCATGGAGAAGATGGTCTGATCGAGACAGCGTGCTTCCATGAAGCCGACGTCTTGGTCAACGCGGTGCTCGGTAGCGTGGGCCTCCATCCGACTTTGAAGGCCATCGATGCGGGCAAGACCATCGCCATCGCCAACAAGGAGACCCTCGTAACAGCAGGGCATCTGGTCATGGAAGCGGCTCGGAAGAAGGGTGTACAGCTTCTTCCCGTTGATAGTGAACACTCCGCGATCTTTCAGGCACTTCAAGGGGAGAATCCGAAAAATATCGAAAAACTCATCATTACCGCTTCCGGAGGGAGCTTCCGTGATAAATCAAGAGATGAGCTTGTCGGCGTGACGGTAGACGATGCGCTGAATCATCCGAACTGGTCCATGGGGGCGAAAATCACCATCGATTCGGCAACCATGATGAATAAAGGACTTGAAGTCATCGAAGCCCACTGGCTCTTTGATCTGCCTTATGATCAGATTGACGTGGTACTTCACCGTGAAAGCATCATTCATTCTATGATCCAGTTCCACGATTCTTCGGTCATGGCTCAGCTGGGAACACCTGATATGAGGGTACCGATCCAATATGCCCTCACGTATCCAGACAGGATGCCCCATCCTAAAGGGAAGAGACTGGACTTGGTGGAAATCGGGAAGCTTCACTTCGAAGAAATGGATACGGACCGGTTCAAATGCCTCGGATTTGCCTATGCAGCCGGCAGGGAAGGCGGGAGCATGCCGACAGTCCTGAATGCAGCCAATGAAGCAGCTGTGGCACTCTTCCTTAAAGGGGCTATCTCATTCCTGCAAATCGACGACCTCGTGGAGCGGGCATTGAACGGGCACGTCACGATACAAAGGCCGGACCTCGGGACGATCCATGAGATCGACCGGAACACGAGGAAGCTGGTCGATTCCTGGGTGTAAAGGGTATGTTTTCCCGCGATGATACGTATGATGATTATGTACAACCCTTCATTTACATTTAAATCTGTGCAGTTTGACAGGTTACAAAGGTGGTTATTTACATGCAGACAGTCATAGCCTTTATCGTGATCTTCGGGGCATTGGTTTTTTTCCATGAACTGGGGCATCTGATTTTTGCCAAGCGTGCAGGGATCCTCTGCCGCGAGTTTGCCATCGGCTTCGGTCCAAAGGTTTTCTCATTCAAGAAAAATGAAACCGTCTATACGATCCGCCTGCTTCCATTGGGAGGTTTCGTCCGGATGGCGGGTGAAGATCCAGAAATGGTCGAACTGAAGGCGGGCCATCGCATCGGTCTCCTATTTGATCAGGATGAGAAAGCTTCCAAGATCGTTCTGAACAACAAGGACCGCTATCCGAACATCCGCGTCATCGAGGTGGAAACGGCGGATCTTGAAAGGGAACTCATCATCAAAGGGTATGAAGATGACGAAGAAGAATTGAAAACATTCCCTATTTCACGAAACGCTGTCATCGTCGAAGACGGCACAGAATCATTGATTGCGCCATGGGATCGTCAATTCGGTTCGAAATCCCTGCCGAAGAGGGCGATGGCCATTTTCGCAGGTCCACTCTTCAACTTCATCCTGGCTTTCTTCATTTTCATTCTGGTCGGGTTCCTTCAAGGGGTACCGACCAACGATCCCGTCCTTGGTGATCTGACGGATGATGGCGCAGCCAAAGGATCAGGCCTTCAAAAAGGGGATGTGGTCCTGAGCATCGACGATAGTGAAATCTCCACGTGGGAAGATATTGTCGGTGTGATCCAGAAGCACCCCGGTGATGAACTCGTCTTCACCGTCGAAAGGGGAGGAGCGACACAGGATATCTCTGTAACGCCAGAGCCTCAGAAGGTAGAAGGGCAAGAAGAAATCGGAAAGATCGGCGTTCACAATCCTATGGAAAAATCGCCGCTGAAGGTCGTATCTTCAAGTGCGGAGCAAACCTACGAAATGGGCAAGCTGATCTTCGTCCTCTTAGGCAAGCTTGTTACAGGTGAATTCTCCATTGATGCCTTGAGCGGACCGGTTGGGATTTATCAGTCCACCGATGTCGTTGCACAGTCGGGTATCTATGATTTGATGAGATGGGCAGCCATACTCAGCATCAACCTCGGCATCATGAACCTCCTGCCGATCCCGGCCTTGGACGGAGGAAGACTCCTGTTCTTCGCAGTGGAAGCGCTGAGGGGAAAACCGGTGGACCGCAAGATGGAAGGAATGGTTCATTTTGTAGGCTTCGCCCTCCTGATGGTCCTGATGCTCGTTGTCACATGGAATGATATACAACGATTCTTTATACAGAATTAGCATGTTTGGCAGTTTCATCCTAGTGGGTGATACTGCCTCTTGCATTGCTCGGGGAAAAACGGGTACATACAAATAAACAATAAAAATATTATGGTAACTGAGGTGCTCTGAATGAAACAATCACAAACGTTGATCCCAACCTTGAGGGAAGTTCCGGCCGATGCAGAGGTCAAAAGTCATCAGCTTCTCCTTCGCGCGGGATATATGAGGCAAAATGCAAGCGGAATCTATAGCTACCTGCCACTCGGAACGAAAGTATTGAAGAAGGTAGAAGCGATCATCCGCGAGGAGCTTGAAGCAGCGGGGGCAGCAGAACTGTTGATGCCGGCCTTGCAACCTTCTGAACTATGGAAGGAATCTGGACGCTGGGGGACATATGGTCCTGAACTGATGAGGATGAATGACCGCCATGACCGTGAGTTCGCACTGGGAGCAACCCATGAAGAAATGATCACGAGCCTGATCAGGGACGAAATAAAATCGTACAAACGACTTCCTTTGACCCTTTATCAGATCCAAACGAAATATCGTGACGAAAAGCGTCCACGATTCGGCCTTCTGCGAGGAAGGGAATTCATCATGAAAGATGCCTATTCCTTCCACTCTTCACAGGAAAGTCTCGATGAAACCTATGATCGACTATTCCAAGCCTATTCGAATATCTTCACACGCTGTGGATTGGATTTCAGGGCCGTTATCGCAGATTCAGGGGCCATGGGGGGCAAGGATACCCATGAATTCATGGTCCTTTCAGAAATCGGTGAAGACACGATTGCTTATTCTGATACATCCGATTTTGCTGCCAATATTGAAATGGCGGAAGTCGCAGATACGTATGAGCCTTCAAAGGAAGACATGCTGGATCTCGAAAAGATTTCAACGCCTGATACGAAGACCATCGATGACGTTTGTGCGTTGTTTGATAAGCAGCCTGAAGAGTGCATCAAAAGCCTTTTGTTCAAAGCGGATGAAGAGTATGTACTCGTCCTGGTGCGCGGTGATCATGAAATCAATGACATCAAACTGAAGAACCTTCTCGGTGCTGATCAGGTCGAGCTTGCCACAGCTGAAGAAACAGTAAGCGTACTTGGTAGCGAAGTAGGTTCCGTAGGTCCGTTCTCCCTTCCTGCTGAAGTGAAGATCATCGCCGATCAGGCCGTGAAGTATGTCCGCAATGGTGCGGCAGGTGCCAATGAAACAGGCTTCCACTACTTGAATGTGAATGTGGAAAGAGATGTGGATGCCATCACATTCACAGATCTGCGCTTCATTCAAGAAGGAGACCCTTCACCGGATGGTAAGGGAACGATCCAATTTGCAAGAGGCATCGAAGTAGGACATGTCTTCAAGCTTGGAACAAAGTATTCCGACAGCATGGGCAGCACCTATCTGGATGAAAACGGCCGTTCACAGTCCATTATCATGGGTTGTTATGGAATCGGGGTTTCAAGGACGGTTGCGGCGGTAGCCGAACAGTTCAACGATGACAGAGGTCTTGTATGGCCGCTGGACCTAGCTCCATATGATGCCCATGTAATTCCGGTCAATATGAAAGATGATGCCCAGAGAGAGCTTGCTGAAGAATTATACGGTACGCTAAAACACGCACGATATGATGTCCTAATGGACGACCGTGCGGAGCGGCCGGGCGTTAAATTCGCCGATTCCGATCTGATCGGCCTCCCGTACCGCATCACGGTCGGCAAGAAGGCTGCTGAAGGAATCATTGAATTGAAAGTCAGGAAAACAGGTGATATGCTTGAAGTTCATAAAGATGAATTAGTGAAAACACTTCAAGAACTTTCTGAAACAAATTAAAGGGATGAAGGGCTTGACTCCAGTGGTTGTACCTCTGCCGTCGGCCCTTTTCCTCTGAGGATATAGAAAGGCACTAAAGGGGGAGTGAGAGAAATGGAAGAGAGATCCCTGAGCAAGAAAGAGCGATTTCAAGTATTACTATCCCAGCTAGGGATGACCGGGGATGATGTGGTTCAGTACTTCAACAATGCTGAAATTGAAAAATTATCCGTTTATAGAAAAGAGAAAAAATGGCATTTTCATTTCGCGCTGGATCAGATCATTCCCTGCAAGGTGATGAACCAGTTTTCAAATGCTCTAAGGTCTTCGTTCAAGCATATCGCCCAGGTAGGATTTTCGGTGAAGGTCCTCAATACGGAAGCAACCGAACAGCATATCCTTGATTACTGGACAGAATGCATCAAGGAAGTGCAGGGCATATCACCGCCATTATTGAAGATCCTCAATACACAGAAGCCTAAGATACAGGGTAATAAAATTGTCGTGCAGGCTTCCAACGATACAGAAGCGACACAGTTGAAGAAAAAATATAGTGATATCATCTGTTCGGCATTCGAACAGTTTGGATTTCCCCGCCTCATGCTGGATGCAGAGGTAGGACAGGCTGAAGCTCAAAACAGTGACTATGAGAAATTTCTTGAAGAAAAGCTCAAGGAAGATCAAGAGCGGGCAAAACAGGCTCTCATTGAAATGGAGAAAGCTGAGAAGGAAGAAGCCGCAGGGATTCCGAGCGGGCCCTTCATGCTTGGTTTATCGATCAAGGATGACACTGAGTTCAGGAAGATCGAAGACATCCTCGATGAGGAGAGGCGCATTGCCGTCGAAGGCTATGTGTTCGACTGTGAAACGCGTGAGCTGAGAAGCGGCCGTACCCTCCTCACATTCAAGGTGACGGATTATTCAAGCTCGATCCTTGTGAAGATGTTCTCCCGTGACAAAGATGATGCAGCCATCATGAATACGATGAAGAAGGGGATGTGGGTCCGCTGCAGGGGAAGCATCCAAAATGATACATTCGTCCGCGACCTCGTCATGATCGCCAACGATGTCAATGAAATCAAACCGGTTCTGAGACTCGATACGGCACCTGAAGACAAGAAGAGGGTAGAACTCCACATGCATACCCCGATGAGTCAAATGGACGCAGTATCGTCCGTCAGTTCCCTTGTTTCGCAAGCAAAGAAATGGGGTCATAAGGCGGTTGCCATCACGGATCATGCCGTGGCACAATCCTTTCCGGAAGCGTTCAGTGCAAGCAAAAAGAATGATATCAAGGTGCTGTACGGCATCGAGGCAAACCTCGTCGATGACGGGGTCCCCATTGCCTATAACGACAGGGACCGCATACTAGAAGACAGCACGTATATCGTATTCGATGTGGAAACGACAGGTCTTTCCGCGGTATACGATACGATTATCGAACTCGCAGCCGTAAAGATCAGGGACGGGGAAGTGATCGACAAGTTCGAGCGCTTTGCCAATCCTCATCATCCCCTTTCTGCTACAACCATCGAACTGACTGGCATCACCGATGATATGGTGAGGAATGCCCCTGAGATCAACGATGTGCTGAAGGAATTCCATGCATGGGTGGAAGATGATATCCTGGTTGCCCACAATGCATCATTCGATATGGGGTTCCTGAATGCAGGATACAAGAAAGCAGACCTTCCGAAAGCGTCAAATCCGGTCATCGATACGCTGGAACTGGCAAGGCTCCTTTATCCTCAATTCAAGAATCACCGCTTGAATACCCTGGCGAAGAAATTCGATGTCGAGCTCACCCAGCATCACAGGGCGATCTATGATGCGGAAGCCACTGGATATCTACTTCTCAAAATGCTGAAGGATGCATCGGAGAAGGGGATCATGAATCATAATCAGTTCAATGATTACATGGGGAAAGGGGACGCCTATAAGCGTTCAAGACCTTACCACTGTACCCTGCTTGCCCAGACGGAAGAAGGACTGAAGAATCTGTTCAAGCTCGTATCGATTTCCCACATGCATTATTTCTTCCGTGTCCCCCGCATCCCGAGGTCACAGCTCCAAAAATATCGCGCTGGCATCCTGGTTGGTTCGGGTTGCGATAAAGGGGAAGTGTTCGAAGGCATGATGCAAAAAGGCATCGAGGAAGTGCTCGAAACAGCTGAATTCTATGATTACCTTGAGGTTCATCCGAAAGAAGTCTATCAGCATCTGATTGAACTGGATCTCGTGCAGAGTACGAAGAATCTGGAAGACATCATCAAGAATATCGTCGATCTCGGAGAACGGATCAATAAGCCCGTTGTGGCAACAGGGAACGTGCATTATTTGAATGAAACAGACAAGATTTATCGGAAGATCCTCGTGAGTTCCCAAGGTGGGGCAAACCCGCTTAATCGTCATGAACTTCCCGATGTCCATTTCCGTACAACGAATGAGATGCTGGATGCCTTCTCCTTCCTCGGGAAAGACAAGGCCGAGGAGATCGTGGTCGAGAACTCAAATAAGATCGCTGACATGATCGACTCCATCAAACCGATCAAAGATGACCTTTTCACCCCTAAGATCGAAGGGGCAGACGAGGAAATGCGTCGCATGAGCTATGAGATGGCCAAAAGCATTTACGGGGAAGACCTTCCTGAAATCGTCGAAGCGCGCCTTGAAAAAGAGCTGAAGAGCATCATCGGCCATGGATTCGCCGTCATCTATCTCATTTCTGCTAAACTCGTTAAGAAGTCACTGGAGGACGGATATCTTGTTGGATCCCGTGGATCCGTCGGCTCATCATTCGTTGCCACCATGACGGAGATCACAGAAGTGAATCCACTTCCTCCGCATTACGTGTGCCCGTCCTGCAAGAAGTCGGAGTTCTTCGATGACGGTTCCGTTGGTTCAGGATTCGATCTGCCGAATAAAGACTGTCCGGATTGTGCGATTCCATTCAAAAAAGACGGACACGATATCCCGTTTGAGACATTCCTGGGATTCAAGGGGGATAAGGTTCCCGATATCGATTTGAACTTCTCGGGGGAATACCAGCCGAAAGCCCATGATTATACGAAGGTGCTGTTCGGAGAAGACAACGTCTATCGTGCGGGGACGATCGGTACAGTAGCCGAGAAAACAGCCTATGGATATGTTAAAGGGTACGCAGGAGACAATAACCTGCAGATCCGCGGCGCAGAGGTCGATCGCCTCGTCAGCGGGTGTACAGGCGTGAAGCGGACCACCGGGCAGCATCCCGGGGGGATCATCGTTGTACCGGATTATATGGATATTTATGATTTCTCACCGATCCAGTTCCCTGCGGATGCGAGTGATTCGGAGTGGCGCACCACTCACTTCGATTTCCATTCCATCCATGATAATCTCCTGAAGCTCGATATCCTCGGACACGATGATCCGACGGTGATCAGGATGCTCCAGGACTTATCGGGGATCGATCCTAAGACGATTCCGACGGATGATCCTGAAGTCATGAAGATATTCAGTGGCACGGAGTCCCTCGGAGTCACCGAAGAGCAGATCATGTGTAAAACGGGGACCCTGGGAATTCCAGAGTTCGGAACCAGATTCGTCCGGCAGATGCTTGAGGATACGAAGCCGACAACATTCTCTGAACTTGTGCAGATCTCCGGTCTTTCCCACGGGACCGATGTATGGCTTGGGAATGCACAGGAATTGATTCATAATAAAATATGCAATCTCAGTGAGGTTATCGGATGCCGTGATGATATCATGGTCTACCTCATCTATCAGGGTCTTGATCCTTCATTGGCATTCAAGATCATGGAGTTCGTCCGAAAAGGAAAAGGGCTTCAGGATGAATGGGTGGATGAAATGAAGAATAACGGTGTACCGGATTGGTATATCGACTCCTGCCTGAAAATCAAGTACATGTTCCCGAAAGCCCATGCTGCCGCCTACGTTCTGATGGCAGTGAGGATTGCATACTTCAAAGTCCACCATGCCCTTCTGTATTATGCCGCCTACTTCACCGTTCGTGCTGAAGACTTCGACATCGAAGCCATGGTGAGGGGCTCTCAAGCTGTAAGGGCCAAGATCGAAGAGATCAATGCCAAAGGACTGGACGCCTCACCAAAAGAAAAGAACACGCTCACCGTCCTTGAGCTTGCCCTTGAGATGTGTGAGAGGGGCTACCAATTCCAGAAGGTGGATCTATACCGCTCGGAAGCCTCCGAATTCGTCATTGACGGCGATACCCTAATCCCACCATTCAATGCGATTCCGGGTCTTGGGACGAATGCCGCCCTCAATATCGTGAAGGCGAGGGAAAATGGAGAATTCCTTTCGAAAGAGGATCTACAGCAAAGGGGACGGGTATCCAAGACCATCATCGAATATCTGGATAATCACGGATGTCTGGAGTCCCTGCCGGAGAAAAATCAGCTGTCCTTGTTCTGACCATGATGTAAGGGAAATTTATTTGCATAAAAATATCGGTTATGGTATATTTTTATTGGAAATACTAAGGATAGCTCTAACGTCGAAGAGTGGGGTCGCACCCCACTCTTTCGTTATTACTTGGAGATTTTTTCTATCTTTTATAGTCTTGGTGCAAGATTTTTCATATAGACCAGGAGGTAAGTATGAGTAAAATTACAACACTTGTAGAAGAACTTGTCACACCCATATTGGATGATCTTTCACTAGAACTGATCGATATGGAGTACGTGAAAGAGGGATCAAACTGGTTCCTTCGCATTTTTATCGATAAGGACAGCGGTGTTGATATCGAGGAATGCGGAATCGTCAGCGAACGCCTCAGCGAGAAGCTGGATGAGCTCGACCCGATCCAGCACAATTATTTCCTGGAGGTCTCCTCACCGGGAGCAGAGCGCCCTCTCAAAAAAGAGAAGGACTTTGAGAAGTCCATCGGAAAGAATGTATACGTGAAACTATATGAACCGATGGATGGAGAAAAAGCATTCGAAGGTTTGCTGTTATCATATACGCCCGAGAAGCTAGAACTTGAACTGACGATCAAAACGCGTAAAAAGAAGGTTGAAATACCGATGGATAAAGTCGCGGCTGCAAGACTTGCCGTAACCTTTTCCTAACTGAACAACCGCAAAATAAAGGGGGATAAAACCGTCATGAGCACGCAGTTATTAGATGCTCTAACTGTATTAGAGAAAGAAAAAGGCATTGCGAGAGATGTGATCATCGAAGCGATCGAAGCCGCTCTTGTATCGGCCTATAAACGGAATTTCAATCAGGCACAGAATGTAAGGGTGGACTTGAACCTGGACACAGGTACCATGAGGGTCTTCGCCCGCAAGGAAGTCGTGGATGAAGTATTCGATTCCCGTCTTGAGATTTCCGTGCCGGATGCAACAGACATCAATCCAAGCTATGAAGTAGGCGATGTGGTGGAGCTTGAGGTCACTCCGAAGGACTTCGGACGGATCGCAGCCCAGACGGCCAAGCAGGTCGTCACACAGCGTGTACGCGAGGCGGAACGCGGCATCATCTACTCTGAGTTCGTAGATCGTGAAGAGGATATCATGACAGGCATCGTCCAGCGTCAGGATAACCGCTTCATCTATGTGGCTCTAGGTAAAATCGAAGCATTGCTTCCTGTAAGCGAACAGATGCCGAATGAGACTTACAAGCCCCATGACCGCATCAAGGTCTTCATCACCAAAGTCGAGAAGACGACCAAGGGACCTCAGATCTTTGTTTCCCGTACTCATCCAGGTCTGTTGAAGCGCCTCTTCGAAATCGAAGTGCCTGAAATCTTCGATGGTACGGTCGAAATCAAATCTGTTGCACGCGAAGCCGGAGATCGCTCCAAGATCTCCGTTCACGCAGATAATGGTGAAATCGATCCCGTCGGTGCCTGTGTCGGAACCAAGGGTGCCAGGGTTCAGGCAATCGTCAACGAACTCAAAGGGGAAAAGATCGATATCGTGCAATGGTCCGAAGATCCTGTCACATTCGTTGCGAACGCATTGAGCCCTTCCAAGGTACTTGATGTACAGGTGAATGAGGAAGAGAAGTCCACACGCGTCATCGTGCCGGATTACCAACTTTCCCTTGCCATCGGGAAGCGCGGTCAAAATGCCCGTCTTGCCGCCAAGCTCACAAACTGGAAAATTGATATCAAAAGTGAAACAGATGCCAGGGAACTTGGTCTCTATCCCCGCGAGGAATCCTTCCTTCCAGAAGAAGAAGAGTACGACGCGGATGAGCCTTTGAATATTGATTTCAACGATCAAGATTAAGAGGTGGACACATGAGTACCAATAAGAAAATCCCGCTCCGCAAATGCGTAGCGACCGGTGAAATGAAACCGAAGAAAGACATGATCCGAATCGTCCGATCGAAAGAGGGGGAGGTGTCCGTGGACCCGACCGGTAAGAAGTCCGGGCGCGGCGCCTATCTTTCTAAAGATCGGGACATCATTTTACAAGCGAAAAAGAAGAATACGTTAGCCAATCAACTTCAAGCGAAGATAGATGATTCATTGTATGATGAGTTGATACGTCTTGTAGAAAAGGAGTAACATTTAGCGTATGGAGCAGAATCGTTGGATGTCCCTTTTAGGATTGGCCAATCGGGCACGTAAGACCGTATCCGGTGAAGAACTGGTGATCAGGGAAGTCCGCAAGGGTCGGACGAAGCTTGTGATCCTGGCCCGGGATGCTTCCGAAAACACCCGTAAGAAAGTGACGGATAAATGCACCCATTATAAGGTCCCGGTCCGGTTCGCCCCGGATCGATCCCTTCTTGGCCAGGCCATAGGGAAGGATCAAAGGGTGGTCGTCGCCGTCATGGAAGCGGGGTTTGCCGGCAAGCTTTCCGAAATGCTCGATGAATCTCAGTGGGGGTGAACATATGAGCAAGATCCGTGTATATGAATATGCGAAAAAACATAATGTTTCAAGTAAAAATGTGATCGACAAATTAAAGGAATTGAATATTGAGGTATCAAATCATATGGCAACTTTAGAAGACGGTACAATCAAAAAATTGGATAAAACATACGAAGGCAAAAAGCCCGCAGCAGGGAGCAAAGATCAAAAACCTGCAGCACAGTCTGGCCAAGGCGACAGCAAAAAACCTGCTCCGGCGGCTCAGAAAAACAACAAAGGACCACAGAATCGCGGCAACAACAACAATAAAAAAGGTCCGAACAACTTTAACCGCAATAACAAGAATAATAACAACCGAAATAAACAGAATCGCAACACAAAGCCTGCTCCACAGCAACAACCTGTGAAGAAAAAAGAGCTTCCAGCCAAAATTACCTTCACGGATTCCTTGACGGTAGCAGAGCTTGCGAAAAAGCTTTATAAAGAGCCTTCTGAAATCATCAAAAAACTCTTCATGCTCGGAGTCATGGCTACGATCAATCAGGAACTTGACAAAGATTCCATCGAATTGATCGCCGGTGAGTACGGAGTGGAAGTCGAAGAGGAAATCAGGATCGATGCAACGGATCTTGAAGTCTACTTCACAGAAGATGATGCAGAGCAGGTACAGGAACGTCCTTCCGTCGTGACCATCATGGGACACGTTGACCACGGGAAAACGACATTGCTTGATTCCATCCGTAATACGAAAGTGACGGCAGGAGAAGCAGGAGGAATCACGCAGCATATCGGTGCTTATCAAGTGGAAGTGGAAGGCAAGAAAATCACATTCCTTGATACCCCTGGACACGCAGCCTTCACTACAATGCGTGCACGTGGTGCGAAAGTGACTGATATCGCGATCATCGTAGTAGCTGCAGACGACGGTGTAATGCCACAGACGGTCGAAGCGATCAACCATGCGAAAGCCGCTGAAGTTCCAATTATCATTGCCGTGAACAAAATGGATAAAGAAGCTGCCAATCCTGACCGTGTCATGCAGGAACTTACAGAGTATGAGCTGGTTCCGGAAGCGTGGGGTGGGGATACGATCTTCGTTCCATTATCCGCCCTATCTGGAGAAGGGATCGACAACCTTCTTGAAATGATCATCCTTGTGACTGAGGTAGAGGAGCTAAAAGCGAATCCAAAACGTCTTGCACTGGGTACGGTCATCGAAGCACAGCTTGATAAAGGACGTGGCTCCGTCGCGACACTCCTCGTACAGAATGGAACGCTCAAAGTCGGGGACCCTATCGTGGTAGGTAACACGTATGGCCGCGTTCGTGCCATGGTCAATGATCTCGGACGCCGTGTGAAGGATGCCGGTCCATCTGCGCCTGTTGAAATCACTGGTCTGAACGATGTACCTCAAGCAGGAGACCGCTTCGTCGTATTCGAAGACGAAAAAACGGCTCGTTCTGTTGGTGAGGCACGTGCTACACAGGCCCTTCAGGCACAGCGTGGCGAAAAATCCAAAGTCAGCCTAGAAACTCTGTTTGAACAAATGAAACAAGGGGAAATGAAAGACCTGAACCTTGTTCTTAAAGCAGATGTTCAAGGTTCTGTTGAAGCACTTGCTGCATCCCTACTTAAAATCGAGGTGGAAGGTGTCAATATCCGCATCATCCATACCGGTGTAGGGGCCATCAATGAGTCTGATATCACACTTGCCTCAGCTTCCAACGCCATCGTGATCGGATTCAACGTCCGTCCGGATGTGAATGCTAAACGTACGGCTGAAGCAGAGGGTGTTGAAATTCGTCTTCACCGTATCATCTACAAAGTGATGGAAGAGATCGAAGCAGCCATGAAAGGGATGCTTGATCCTGAATTTGAAGAGAAAATCATCGGTCAGGCAGAAGTGCGTCAAACCTTCAAAGTATCCAAAGTGGGTACAATTGCAGGAAGCTATGTAACAGAAGGGAAGATTTCCCGTGATAGCGGCGTGCGTCTAATCCGTGATGGAATTGTCATCTTCGAAGGGGAGCTTGATGCACTCAAGCGTTTCAAAGATGATGCGAAGGAAGTAGCTCGTGGATATGAGTGTGGGATTACCATCAAAAACTTCAATGATGTAAAAGAAGGCGACGTCATCGAAGCCTTCGTCATGGAGGAAATCTCCCGTTCATGATCACCTGCGCCGAATTCGAATGCATGATCCATCAATCAGGGTCGCTCAAGGAAAAACGGGCGGTCCTGCAGCGGATCATGACCAGGCTCAAGCAAAAGTATAATGTCTCAGTTGCTGAAGTGGGGCATCAGGATGCATGGCAGCGGACGTCCCTTGCCATCGTCTCTGTGGCTTCCACGAAAGCGGCCAGTCAAAAGGAAGTGGACAGGGCGCTTGCCTTTGTCGATTCCTTCCCTGAGTGGGAGAGACTGCTTACAACAATCGAATCACTGTAGCACCAGTGATTCATCATAATTCGTTTTTGAGGTGATAGTATGAGCCATCGTGCTAATCGAGTTGGCGAACAAATGAAAAAAGAGCTGGGTGATATCATCGGGCGCAAGATCAAAGATCCGCGCATAGGGTTTGTGACGGTCACGGATGTTCAGGTAACCGGGGACCTTCAGCAGGCCAAAGTGTATATTACCGTCCTTGGTGGTGAAGCTCAAAGGGAAGATACCTTAAAAGGTCTTGCCAAAGCGAAAGGCTTCATCCGTTCCGAAGTGGGACAAAGGATCCGGCTCCGCAAGACGCCAGAGATCATTTTTGAGTTCGACGAATCGATCGACTACGGCAATCATATCGAATCCCTGTTGAAAAGCGTTCAGGACGAACCAGGAGATTCAACGAATACCGATAAGTAATGCATGGGGCTGATCCAAATCGGATCAGCCCTTTCATTTTCCCTATGAAGGAGTGAAGGAACATGAATGGCATCTTGCCTCTATGGAAGGAACGGGGAATGACGTCGCATGATTGCGTGTTCAAGCTGAGGAAGCTGCTGCGCACGAAAAAGGTGGGGCATACAGGTACGCTCGATCCCGAAGTCGAAGGCGTCCTCCCCATTTGCATCGGAAGGGCGACCAAGGTTGCAGAATATATCACGGATTCCGGCAAGGAATATGTGGGTGAAGTGACCCTTGGCCTCTCTACGACAACCGAGGATGCGACGGGTGAAAAGGTGGAGGAAGCCCCTGTGGAAAGGAGCATCACCCGAAGGGAAGTGGAAGAGGTCCTTGGCGCCATGACCGGGGTCATCCGACAGACGCCTCCCATGTTCTCGGCGATCAAGGTAAACGGCAAGCGTCTCTACGAGTATGCCAGGCAGGGGATCGAAGTGGACAGACCATCACGTGAAGTGACGATCCACCACTTCGAGATCATCGGAGAATGGGAAACCCTCGAAGGAGAACAACCATCGTTCACGTTCAAGGTAGGGTGTTCAAAAGGGACCTATGTACGTACGCTTGCCGTCGAAATCGGGCAACGGCTTGGCTACCCATCACATATGTCATCCCTAACCCGTACAAGATCGGCATCCTTCGTCAAAGAGGACTGCCTGAGTCTTGCCCAGGTAGAAGAAGCGCTGAAAACTAGCCAACCGGAAGAGCTGTTGATCCCTCTCGAATTCGGGCTTTCTCATTTGCCGAAATGGGTGATAAATGATACATTAGCATTGAAAGTAAAGAACGGGGCACGCTTGGAAGAACCGGCTGAATGGCCGCAAGAGGAACAGGTGATGATGGTGCATGAAGGAAAGGCGATCGCCATCTATCAGCGTCATCCGTCAAAGGGTGGGATCATCAAGCCTGTCAAAGTCCTGTTCAATGACTAATGAAAAAGGTGAACTGCTGTGAAAGTGATAACGCTACATCATCCCCCATCGTTCGATGGACTGGACCTTCCGCCGCTCGTAGTGGCACTCGGTTATTTCGATGGGGTTCACCGGGGGCATCGACAGGTCATCACCACTGCCGTCGAGAAAGCAGGGGAGCTTGGGGCCTCAAGTGCAGTCATGACGTTCGATCCCCATCCCTCCGTGGTCCTTGGACATAAACGGAAGCATATAAAATACATTACTCCGATGGAAGACAAGATTGAGCAGATCAAGGGGTTGGGCGTGGACTATCTGTTTGTGGTCCGGTTCACATCCGAGTTCGCCGATCTCACCCCGCAGGAATTCGTGGACCTGTATCTGATCGGGATGAATGCCATCCACGTAGTGGCCGGATTCGATTATTCCTACGGCCGCCTCGGCAAGGGATCGATGGACAGCCTGCCATTCCATTCCCGGGATCATTTCGGTTCTACGGTAGTGAATAAGCTGACTGAATCCGATACGAAGGTAAGCTCGACCTTGATCCGCCACTCCCTTGATGAAGGAGCCATCGCTGAAGTGAATAAACTCCTTGGAAGGCCCTATACGATGAGGGGAATGGTCGTCCACGGGGAGAAGAGGGGACGGAAGATCGGGTTCCCCACGGCAAATATCGACCTGGCCGATGACTATCTTACACCAAAGGTGGGCGTGTATGCCGTCAAGATGAAGATCAAAGGCCGGTGGTATGACGGAGTATGCAACATAGGGTACAAACCGACGTTTAAAAATCCCGATGAATACAGTCTTTCGATTGAAACCCATGTGTTCGATTTCGACTCTTCCATATACGGGGAAGAAATTTATCTTCAGTGGCATAAGTGGATCAGGGATGAGAAGAAGTTCAATGGAATAGAAGAACTGATCGCCCAGATCCAGAAAGATAAGGACTCAGCCATTGCTTATTTTAAAGGAATTTGAGATTGCCCTTGATTTTTGACTGGAATAGTAGTATTCTTAAAAGCGTATGAAATGAACCTTTGCTTGGCACATCGATTCACCAACGACTGCTGGGTAACAGGGGATTTGAAAGAAATGAATGGAGGTGAAAAGGATGGCTATCACTAAAGAGCGTAAAAACGAACTAATCAGTGAGTACAAAACACATGAGAACGATACTGGATCTCCAGAAGTTCAAATTGCTGTCCTAACAGAAGAAATTAACAACCTGAACGATCACTTGCGCGTTCACAAGAAGGACCACCACTCTCGTCGCGGTCTTCTTAAAATGGTAGGTCACCGTCGTAATCTTCTATCTTACCTACGTAAGAAAGATGTACAACGCTACCGTGAGTTAATCACAAAACTTGGTTTACGTCGATAATCAGACAAAAGGAAGCGGGAATTTTTCCCGCTTTTTCTTTAGTTTTCATAATCCTATCCATTCATCATGAAAGAAAGCAATCGATTTTGTCTACAATACATAATAGGATGAACGAGGTAAGCCTTCCGCCTGATCCGTACCTGAGGTGACGAGGCTCCTTTTTATAAAAAATGTTCGTAACAATCATACAGGCATGCGTCATCTATGCCTTTAAGTGATATATAAAGAGAGGGGTACAAAAGATGGAACAGACCAAACAAACATTTTCCATTGATTGGGCCGGACGTGAATTGACCGTCGAAGTCGGCCAGCTTGCCAAGCAAGCCAATGGTGCTGCACTGATAAGATATGGAGATACCGCTGTCCTGAGCAGTGCTACAGCGTCAAAGGAACCGAAACCACTTGATTTCTTCCCTTTGACAGTTAACTATGAAGAAAGACTATATGCAGTAGGTAAAATCCCTGGAGGCTTCATCAAACGTGAAGGACGCCCGAGTGAGAGAGCCATCCTTGCCAGCCGACTGATCGATAGACCGATCCGACCGCTATTTGCCGATGGTTTCCGTAATGAAGTCCAAGTCATCTCCATGGTCATGAGTGTCGATCAGGACTGCTCATCCGAAATGGCTGCTATGTTCGGGTCTTCTTTGGCGCTTTCTGTATCGGATATCCCGTTCGAAGGACCGATCGCAGGAGTCGTCGTTGGGCTGATCGATGGAGAATTCATGATCAATCCGACAGTCGCGCAGCTTGAGAAGAGTGAAATCCACCTTTCTGTAGCTGGTACGAAGGACGCCATCAACATGGTTGAGGCAGGGGCAGATGAAGTTCCTGAAGAGACGATGCTTGAGGCGATCATGTTCGGGCATGAAGAGATCAAAAAGCTGATTGCCTTCCAGGAAGAAATCATCGCAAAGATGGGTAAAGAAAAACTTGAGATCAAACTGTTCGAACTGGATGAAGTCATCGAAACGGAAGTGCGCTCCCTATGTGAGAGCGAATTGATCCCGGCGATCCAGGTCCAGGAAAAACACGCACGTGAAGAAGCAATCAAAGAAGTGAAAAATAAAGTCATCTCTGTTTACGAAGAAAAAGAAGCAGATGACGCTACGTTGAAACAGGTCAAAAAGGTATTGGACAAACTTGTGAAAAACGAAGTGCGCCGTTTGATCACGGAAGATAAAGTCCGTCCTGATGGGCGTGGAGTGGATGAAATCCGTCCCCTTTCCTCTGAAGTCGGCCTTCTTCCTAGAACGCATGGTTCAGGCTTGTTCACACGTGGACAAACCCAGGCCCTCAGCATCTGTACGCTTGGTGCACTTGGTGACGTTCAGGTCCTTGATGGTCTGGGTATCGAAGAATCCAAGCGATTCATGCATCACTATAACTTCCCTCAATTCAGTGTGGGAGAAACTGGTCCGATCCGTGGCCCTGGCCGTCGTGAAATCGGACACGGAGCGCTCGGAGAAAGAGCTCTTGATCCGATCATCCCGGATGAATCCGACTTCCCATATACAATCCGTCTTGTATCCGAAGTACTTGAATCCAACGGATCCACATCCCAGGCAAGTATCTGTGCAAGCACCCTGGCGATGATGGATGCGGGTGTTCCGATCAAGGCACCGGTTGCAGGTATTGCAATGGGTCTGATCAAATCAGGCGAACATTATTCCATCCTGACCGATATCCAGGGCATGGAGGATCATCTTGGAGACATGGACTTCAAGGTGGCAGGTACATCCAAAGGGGTTACTGCCCTGCAAATGGACATCAAAATCGATGGACTTTCAAGGGAAATCCTTGAGGAAGCACTCCAACAAGCGAAAAAAGGCCGTATGCAGATCTTGGACAGCATGCTTGCAACGATCTCAGAATCAAGGACGTCCCTATCCGCCTATGCTCCTAAGATCCTTACGATGCACATCAATCCGGATAAGATCCGCGACGTCATCGGGCCAAGCGGTAAACAAATCAATAAGATCATCGATGAGACAGGCGTGAAGATCGACATCGAGCAGGATGGAACCATCTTCATTTCGTCCACTGATGAAGAGAGCAACAAAAAAGCGAAAAAGACGATCGAAGATATTGTCAGGGAAGTCGAGCCTGGCCAAATGTATCTTGGGAAAGTCAAGCGCGTAGAGAAGTTCGGAGCGTTCGTCGAAATCTTCGCAGGAAAAGATGGACTCGTACACATTTCAGAGCTTGCTGAAGAGCGCGTCCGTAAAACGGAAGACGTTGTCGCTGTCGGTGATCAGCTTCTTGTGAAGGTGTTGGATATCGATAATCAAGGCCGTGTCAACCTATCAAGGAAGGCCGTCCTTAAAGAACAGCGTGAAAAAGAAGAGCAAAACCAGGCATAATGTTGCTGATCAAGTCGTCTTGGTGGGATTCCATCCCGCAAGGCGGCTTTTTTTTGCCCGCGTTCTACCTTGTCCCAGTCCTTCATACTATTAATAGGGAGGACGGTGAATGCAAATGGGGAGAAAATACTTGATAGCACTACCTGTAATTGCTATTCTGACTTTAGCGGCTGTACAAAACCCTTTGACCAATCAGTATGTCGCGCATCTTAAAGGCCAGTCGGTGACGACAACTTCTAATAAGAGCAACCTCATGCAACAAATCGAGGAAAAGGCATCCGGGGGGATCAAGCCGCAAGATGCCATGATTGATCCGGTATGGAAGGCAACACCCGGCTATAATGGTATCGATCTGGATATTGATGCTTCCTATAAGCAAATGAAGAAGACAGGAACCTTTGATGATGATAAACTTGTGTGGAAGCAGTTGAAGCCTTCTAAGCATCTGGAGGACCTTCCGCCTTCCCCTGTGTACAGAGGGAATCCGGAGAAACCGATGGCTGCATTTATCATCAATGTTGCCTGGGGTAACGAGTATATCCCTGATATGCTGGAGACGCTCAAGAAGCACCAGGTATACGCCACCTTCTTCCTTGAAGGACGGTGGGTAAAGAATAATCCGAAGCTTGCCAGGATGATTGTCGAGGCGGGTCATGAAGTAGGGAATCATTCCTATTCCCACCCTGATATGAAATCCCTGCAAACCTCCAAGGTGAGAGATGAATTGAAACGTACGAATGATATCATCGAGGTGACCACTGGAGAAAAGGTTAAGTGGTTTGCCCCTCCGAGCGGGAGCTATCGGGACGAAGTGGTCGAAATTGCCGATGAAATGGATATGAGGACCATCATGTGGAGTGTGGATACGATTGATTGGCAAAAACCGAGTCCGGATGTGTTGATCGACCGCGTGATGGGAAAAATGCATAAAGGGGCAATCGTCCTTATGCATCCCACTGCGTCTACGGCAAACGCCCTGAACGCCCTCATCGTTCAGGTGAAAGAAAAGGAATTGAGACTAGGGACGGTCTCTAGTTTAATGAAAGAAGAAAGAATCCTTGAAGAAGGAGATAATTCTCCTTGAGTGAGGAAATAGTAAGGACAGGTACATCAAGACTAGGAGGAACTTTTTTGATTAAGAAATATACTTGCCAAAATGGACTGCGAATTGTGCTCGAACAAATCCCGACGGTCCGATCGGTTGCCATCGGGGTTTGGATCGGTGCAGGTTCACGCAATGAAACAAAAGAAAACAACGGGATCTCACATTTTCTTGAACATATGTTTTTCAAGGGGACGAAAACGAAGACGGCAAGGGAAATCGCCGAGTCATTCGACAGTATAGGCGGTCAGGTTAATGCCTTCACATCAAAGGAATACACGTGCTATTATGCGAAGGTGCTCGATAACCATGCCGGCTACGCCTTACATACGCTAGCAGATATGTTCTTCCATTCCACTTATGTGGAAGAGGAATTGAAAAAGGAAAAGAATGTGGTATACGAAGAGATCAAAATGTACGAAGATACACCTGATGACATCGTGCATGATCTCTTGAGTAAAGCCATATATGAAGATCACCCACTGGGCTATCCGATCCTCGGAACGGAAGAAACACTGGATACGTTCAACCAGGCAAAGTTGAAGCAGTATATGCATGATATGTATACTCCGGATCAGGTAGTGGTGTCCATTGCAGGCAACGTCGACGAGTCCTTCATCAAAGAGGTGGAGAAGCTTTTCGGATCCTATGAGGGAGGAAAAGGCCGCGACGATCGTGAACAGCCCCAATTCTTCTATAATAAACTTGCACGGAAGAAGGATACGGAGCAGGCTCATTTATGCCTTGGGTATAACGGCCTTCAAATCGGTCATCCCGACATCTATAACCTCATCATCCTGAACAATGTACTAGGAGGCAGCATGTCTTCACGCCTCTTCCAAGAAGTAAGGGAGCAGCGTGGACTGGCGTACTCAGTATTCTCCTATCACTCCTCCCATGAAGATAGTGGAATGGTCACCATCTATGGAGGGACAGGAGCCAATCAGCTTGATGAGCTGTTCGATACGATCGACTCCACATTGAAAAGCCTAAAGGCAGAGGGCATCACGGAAAAGGAACTCCTTAACAGCAAGGAACAGTTGAAAGGAAATCTGATGCTGAGCCTTGAAAGCACCAACAGCCGGATGAGCCGCAACGGGAAAAATGAACTGTTGTTGAAACAGCACCGGACGCTGGATGAGATCGTCGATGAAATCGATGGCGTCACCATCGATAAGGTGAATCAATTGACCCATGAGATTTTCACGGACGACTATGCAGCTGCATTGATCAGTCCTGATGGGAACCTGCCGTCCAATATGAGAAAATAATCAAAAAGGTCAGCACATGCTGGCCTTTTTTTTGATTCTGATTGTGAAGAGGGTTGTATACATTAATAATAAAGGGAGGGGAAGCCAGTGAGATTGAGTGAACTGAGCGGAAAGGAAATCGTGGACTACGGAAGGGCTGAAAGATTGGGGGTTCTGGGACATACTGATCTCGAATTTGATCATCGATCGGGTCAGATCGATGCCTTGATCATTCCCATGGGCAAGTGGATGCGCAAGCAAAGCGGTGAAATACTGGTCCCATGGCATATGATCAGGACCATCGGAACGGATATGATCATACTGGAAGTGGCAAGGGAATGAAAAAACGGGGAAGCCCGTTTTTTTTTGCTTTCTTGTGACGCGCTCCCAAAAGTGTAAGGAAGGAATGCAAGAGGCATCTCCTCACCCTTTACGTGCTCTATACATAGACTGAAGAAGTGAAAGGCTTCATGAAGATGCGATTATGGTAAAAGTAGGTGAAAGCACTGATGTTGACCGGAATGCACATCGCAGTTCTGGGTGGAGATGCTCGCCAATTGGAGATTATCCGTAAACTTACTGAGTTGGATGCGAAGATATCCCTTGTCGGTTTTGAACAATTGGATCATGCATTCACCGGGGCTACGAAAGAGAAAATGAGTGAAATTGATTTTTCCATGATGGACGCCATCATTTTACCGGTTCCGGGTACCAATCTTCAAGGGGAGATCGAAACCATCTTTTCAAATGAAAAAGTCGTGTTGACAGAAGAAATCTTAAGCAGGACCCCTGACCATTGCACAATCTACTCCGGAATCACCAATGATTATTTAAGCGGGATCGTGGATGCGTCAAAACGCGATCTTATTCAGCTGTTCGAAAGGGATGACGTCGCCATCTATAATTCCATCCCGACAGTAGAAGGCACAATCATGATGGCCATTCAACATACGGATTTCACCATCCATGGTTCGAATATCGTCATCCTCGGGCTTGGTCGTGTGGGGATGAGCGTGGCCAGGACCTTCCATCATCTCGGGGGCAGGGTGAAAGTAGGCGCCAGGAAAACGGAGCACTTGGCAAGGGCATCAGAGATGGGACTGGATTCCTTCCAATTAGGTCAGCTGGAAAAGCATGTCGGACAATGTGATATCTGCATCAATACCATTCCGGCTCCCATCATCACACCAGGGGTCATTGCAAAGATGCCCTCTCATATCCTCGTTATCGACCTTGCTTCCAAACCGGGAGGGACCGACTTCAGATTTGCCGAGAAGCGTGGGATCAAGGCGCTCCTTGCCCCGGGTCTCCCGGGTATTGTGGCACCGAAGACGGCAGGTCAGATACTGGCCAATGTTCTATGCAAGCTGATGGATGATCGAAACAAAGGAAAGGGGAGTTCTACGTGAGCATTAAAGGAAAAAGAATCGGATTTGGTCTGACTGGTTCGCACTGTACCTATGATGAAGTATTTCCGCAAATCGAGAAACTGGTCAACGGAGGCGCGGATGTTCTTCCAGTCGTATCATCAACCATGATGAACACGAACACGCGGTTCGGAAAAGGGGAGGACTGGGTCAAGAGAATTGAAGACGTGACGGGGCACAAAGTGATTGATTCAATCGTGAAAGCAGAGCCGCTCGGTCCGAAGATTCCCCTGGACTGTATGGTGATTTCACCCCTTACAGGCAATACCATGAGTAAATTCGCCAACGCCATGACCGACTCCCCGGTCCTGATGGCGGCAAAGGCTACTTTGAGGAATCATCGCCCCGTTGTACTTGGGATCTCAACAAATGATGCCTTGGGGCTTAACGGTATCAATTTGATGAGGCTGATTTCCACAAAGGATATCTATTTCATCCCATTCGGCCAAGATGCACCGGAGCAAAAACCGAAATCCATGGTGGCACGGATGAGCTTGACTCAGGAGACAATCGAAGCCGCGATGGAGGGAAGGCAGCTCCAACCTGTCGTGATTGAACGGTATCTGGATTGATTGCAAGGGAAGGCTTCCGCATGGATAGCCTTCTTTTCCTTGTACGAAAAAGAGTCTATTGAAAGAAGATTCTTTATGTTAGAATATACTTTATTATAGTAAATGGCTAAATTGCTATTATGAAAAGTTTTGGAAGGAGAGAGGATTTTGAATACAACGGAATTAAACGTGGCAGTCGTCGGTGCAACCGGGGCAGTCGGACAACAAATGCTGGAAACATTAGAAAAAAGGGATTTTCCGATAAAAAATCTGATCTTACTATCTTCTGCCCGTTCGGCAGGTTCAACAGTATCTTTTAGAGGAAAAGAGTATACGGTGAAAGAAGCGAAGCCCGAAAGCTTTGAAGGGGTGGATATTGCCTTGTTCAGTGCAGGGGGAAGCGTATCAAAGCTTCTTGCTCCAGAGGCAGTGAAAAGGGGGGCCATCGTAGTCGACAATACAAGTGCCTACCGTATGGATCCCGAAGTTCCGCTCGTTGTGCCTGAAGTAAATGAGGAAGATCTGAAACTTCATAAAGGCATCATTGCCAATCCCAACTGTTCGACAATCCAGATGGTTGCCGCTCTAGAGCCACTGCGTAAAGCCTATGGACTGAAAAAGGTGATCGTTTCTACCTATCAAGCTGTATCCGGAGCCGGTGCAGTCGCCATAGATGAATTAAATGATCAGGCGCAGGCGATCCTGTCGGGCGATTCCTTTGAGCCGAATGTCCTGCCGGTCAAAGGGGATAAAAAACATTATCAGATTGCCTATAATGTGATCCCTCAGATTGATCTGTTCCAGGAAAATGGTTTTACATTCGAAGAAATGAAGATGATCAATGAAACAAAAAAGATCATGCATCAACCTGATTTGAAGGTGTCAGCCACATGTGTGAGACTCCCAGTAGTAACAGGTCACTCTGAAAGTGTATATATTGAGATTGATAAGGACTCCATTTCGGTGGGGGATATTCATGCGCAACTCACGGCAGCTCCGGGTGTAACCCTTCAGGATGTACCCGAAGAACAAATTTATCCGATGCCTGCCGATGCAGTAGGGAAGCCGGATGTTTTTGTCGGACGCGTGAGAAAAGACCTTGATGAGGACAACGGATTCCACATGTGGATCGTATCCGATAACCTTTTGAAAGGCGCTGCCTGGAATTCAGTGCAGATTGCTGAAAGCCTATTGAAATTGGGTCTGGTTAAATAAGCAGAAGAGGATCATAACAACATACGACGACTAACTCAAGCAACCATCCCCCTACCTCTTGACCATTGATGAAGAGGTGTAGACATGAAAGTGATCGTCCAGAAATTCGGAGGTACTTCCGTAAGGGATGAATCAACAAGGCTGAAAGCCATTGCTCATACAAAAGAAGCCATCAGTGAAGGGTATAAGGTGGTCGTGGTCGTCTCCGCCATGGGCAGAAAAGGGGAGCCGTATGCAACCGACTCCCTACTCGGACTCATAGGAGAAGGGAACACGAGAATCAGCAAAAGGGAACAGGACTTATTATTATCATGCGGAGAAATCATTTCGAGTCTCGTCTTTTCCAATATGCTCCTGCAGAATGGGGTGTGTTCCACGGCGCTGACCGGGGCTCAGGCAGGGTTTCGCACCAATGATGACTTTGGCAATGCCAGGATCATGGAAATGGATTGCGAAAGGATTAAAAAAGAACTTGATCTTCATGACGCCGTAGTGGTAGCCGGGTTTCAAGGAGCGACCCCCAGGGGTGATATTACGACGATCGGCAGGGGTGGGAGCGATACCTCAGCCTCCGCACTCGGCGTCGCATTGGAGGCAGAGTTTATCGATATCTTCACCGATGTGGAGGGAATCATGACGGCGGACCCACGCATTTCATCCAGGGCGCGGCCCATTAAGGTCGTATCCTATAATGAAGTATGCAATATGGCGTACCAGGGAGCAAAGGTCATTCATCCGCGAGCGGTTGAAATCGCCATGAACTCGAATGTACCCATCAGGATCCGGTCCACGTATTCGAAAGATCCGGGTACCCTCGTCACCACACCGAGCTTCATGAAGGATCATGAACATTTCAGAAGTCACCCCGTCACAGGCATAGCCCATGTACAGTCTCTTACACAGATCAAGGTATTCGCAAGGGAGGATCAATATGATTTGCAGGCGGAAGTGTTCAAGGCGATGGCGAGGGAAGGCATCTCCGTGGATTTTATCAACATTTCCCCTCGGGGAGTCGTTTATACGGTTTCTTCCACTTTGAGCGACCGTGCCATTACCGTTCTTAAGAATCTCGGTCATGTTCCCCATGTGGAACGGGAGTGCGCCAAGGTATCCGTGGTTGGAGCGGGAATGACCGGTGTTCCGGGTATCACATCCGTCATCGTGTCCTCCCTTTCTGATCTTGGTATCAGGATCCTGCAGTCTGCCGACAGCCATACAACCATCTGGGTACTCGTAAAAGAGCATGATCTTGTGAATGCCATCAATGCCCTTCATGATGCCTTTCAACTGCAAGAGAGGGATGCTGCCTGGTTAGCGCATCAATTTGAGGAGAGTGAATAGTTGTGAATTTTGGCCGTGTATCAACAGCGATGGTCACACCGTTTGATCGTAAAGGGAATATCGATTTTAATAAAACGACACAGTTGATCAACTACCTGATCGAACATGGGACTGATTCTCTCGTGATTGCCGGGACAACAGGAGAATCCCCGACGCTTACAAAGGAAGAGAAACTTGCATTATTTCGTCATGCAGTCAAAATCGCAGATGGCCGGATCCCTGTCATTGCAGGTACCGGAAGCAATAATACGAAGGAATCCATCGATCTGTCCAAAAAAGCGGAAGCAATCGGTGTCGATGCCATCATGCTTGTAGCACCATATTATAGTAAACCAAGTCAGGAAGGCATGTTCCTTCACTTTAAAGAAGTGGCTGACGCCGTCACATTGCCGGTCATGCTCTATAATGTCCCTGGAAGGTCCGCCGTCACCATTTCACCGGACACCATCATCCGACTATCGGGGGTTCCGAATATCATGTCGGTAAAAGAGGCAAGCGGCGACCTTGGTGCCATGACGAAGATCATCGCGTCCACAGCTGACGACTTCCTCGTATATTGTGGAGATGATGGTTTGACCCTGCCTGCCCTATCGATCGGTGCCGATGGAATCGTCTCTGTTGCTTCCCACATCATCGGGAAAGAAATGCAGCAGATGGCAGAGGCCCATCTCTCTGGAGATACAAGTCGTGCAGCGAAACTGCATCAGGAGTTGCTACCTTTGATGGAAGGTCTATTTGCAACCCCGAGCCCAGGACCTGTCAAAACCGCCCTGCAGCTTAAGGGTCTTGATGTCGGTTCTGTCCGCCTTCCGCTGATTCCACTGACGGAAGATGAAAGGAAGAGCCTCAGCAAACTTTTATCATGAAAACTCAAGTGGCCCCGGCATGGATGTCGGGGCCATTCATCATATAGAGGTGTACTCTGTGATAAATTTCTAGGTCAAAGAAGGATTCCTCACAGCCATTCTCGAAATAGTACATATTCGAACGTGCACTTTTCTACATAGACGTCAACCAGAAGGTAGAGGATAATTTTGGTTGTATTATGAAAAGGGTTTCCTTTATAATGATTTTAACTGATATAAGATCGGGGAAAGCACAACATAGGAGGACATAATGGTGAGTAATAGCAAAGTGAAACATGAAGAAATCAAGATCATCCCCTTGGGCGGAGTAGGGGAAATCGGTAAAAATATGTATATTGTAGAAGTCGATGAAGATATTTTCGTCATCGATGCAGGGCTGATGTTCCCTGAAAATGAAATGCTCGGGATCGATATCGTCATACCGGACATCCAATACCTTGAACAAAACCGCGGGAGAGTAAAAGGCATTTTCCTTACCCATGGTCATGAAGACAGCATCGGGGCCATTTCTTACCTATTGGATAAAGTGAGGGCACCGGTTTACGGTACAAGATTGACCAATGCACTCGTGAAGGCAAGGCTGAAAGATGAGCAGGTGCGCACGGATGTAAAGTTCTACACCATTCACTCGGACAGCAGGCTCCAGTTCAACGGTGTGGATGTGACGTTCTTCAAGACGACTCACAGTATACCGGACTCTGTGGGAGTTTGCATCCATACCTCACAAGGAGCCATCGTGCATACAGGTGAATTCAAATTCGATCAATCTGCTAAGCACTTTTATCGTCCCGACCTTGGAAAGATGGCGCAGATTGGTGAGAAGGGAGTCCTCTGTCTCCTATCGGACAGTACTGAAGCAGAAAGACCTGGTTTTACCACCTCGGAATCGGTCATTGAAATGCATCTGAATAGTGCATTCAGAAAAGCCAAGGGCAGAGTGATCGTTGCCTGCTTTGCATCAAATCTCATCAGGCTCCAACAGGTATTTGATGCAGCTGAACAGAACAAGCGGAAAGTCGTGGTTGTAGGCAAAAGCCTGAAGAGAGTTTACGATATCGCGCTGAAGCTCGGGTATCTCCATGTCCGCGAAGACTTGATCATAGGCATCGACCAGATCGGTGATTTCTCAAGTGACGAGGTGGTCATCCTTGCCACCGGCTCACATGGAGAACCATTCGAGGCCCTTCAGCGTATGGCCAAGCGTTCCCACAGACATGTGAACATCGAGAAGGGTGATACCGTATTGATTACGGCAACGCCATCACCTGGCATGGAAGTGATCGCTGGAAGAACGATCGACATGGTGTACAGAGCGGGAGCAGAAGTATTGACCGCTGATAAGAAAGTACATGTTTCCGGTCATGGGTCACAGGAAGATCTGAAACTTATGCTCAATATCATGAAACCGAAATACTTCGTTCCGATCCAAGGGGAATATAAAATGCTTATTGCCCATAGTAAAATCGCTCATGGTATCGGGCTTCCTTTCAAGCAAATCTTCATCCTCGACAAGGGAGATATCCTACAGTATAAAGACGGGAAGATGAGGATGGGCGGCCGGGTCCAGGCCGGCAATGTACTGATCGATGGGATCGGAGTAGGAGATGTCGGCAATATCGTCCTCAGGGACAGAAGACTCCTATCTGAAGATGGTGTATTCACTGTCGTCGTCACGATCAACCGGAAGTCCAAGAGCATTGTAGCAGGACCGGAAATCATCTCTAGAGGGTTCGTATACGTGAGGGAATCGGAAGCTCTCATCGAGAAAGCGTCAGAAATCGTCGAAAGTGTGGTCCATAATTATCTGCAGAAAGGGTCATTCGAATGGACGACCATCAAGCAGGATGTAAGGGACCAGCTCAACTACTTCTTATACAATAAAACCAGAAGAAGACCGATGATTCTCCCGATCATCATGGAAGTTTAATCCAAGAAGGCTATCTGTTGTCCATGCAGATAGCCTTTCCGTTTTACGCAGGGGTATAAATCCTCTCCTTTATTGAATAATAATGGTATGCACCAAGCGAAAAGGAGTTGGACTTATGGATACAAGAATGGAACAGGAAGATCAGCCGGGCAAGGATGATAAAGATAAACCGTCAGGCTTGATGGAGAAGATCCAACAGCTGGGACAAACCAATGTGCCACAGCTTTCACAGGACTCAAATATTCACTGTCTGACAATCGTGGGACAGATCGAGGGTCATATGCAGCTCCCACCACAAAATAAAACAACGAAATATGAGCATATCCTTCCTCAGCTCGTGGCCATTGAACAGAATCCTAAAATCGAAGGGCTCGTCGTCATACTCAACACCGTCGGCGGAGATGTGGAAGCGGGTCTTGCCATATCAGAGATGATCGCATCGCTTTCTAAGCCGACAGTATCCCTTGTTCTTGGCGGAGGGCACAGCATAGGTGTCCCAATTGCCGTTTCGTGTGACTATTCATTCATCGCGAGCACTGCCACCATGACAATCCATCCTGTTCGATTGACCGGTCTTGTGATCGGAGTGCCGCAGACATTCGAGTATCTGGACAAGATGCAGGATCGCGTCGTGAGCTTTGTAACCAAGCACAGTAACATTTCTGAAACAGATTTCAAGGACCTTATGTTCGCAAAGGGGAACCTGACACGGGATATCGGGACGAACGTCGTTGGTGATGATGCGGTCAAATACGGTCTCATCAATGGGATCGGAGGGATCGGTCAAGCCATCAAGAAAATCAATGAGCTGATCGAACTGAACCATACGGATGAAGGGGAGGGACTGATCCAATGATCCTCTACACCATCATTCCCCAGGAAGCCGTATTCGCGACGGACCCAGAAGTATATGCCTCCCAGATGATGATCGACTATGAAGGAGTGCCGCTGATGGTCCAGAAGGAAGAGGAGAATTACCGGGTATTGAGGGTGATGAGCAGTGATCCTTCCCATTTCCTCGACAATCGCTTTTCTCCTGGTATGATCCTTGGTAATTAAGGAATAAAGAGGATTCTTTCACCATGTAGGGTATGGTATACTAAAAAGGAGACATAAGTTGAACATGACGGATGGGGACTGACACCTGTGGCGAAGAAGGATGCCGATAAGGGTCAGCCCTTTCTTCATCTTCACGTACATAATCCGTAAGACTTCTTAAGAATTTAGGTGAATTGAATTGGCGAAAAAAAAGAAAAGGAAAAAAAAGGTATCGAACACCAACGCACTGAAGCAGACTATAAAATATGAAATTACCGGCTTGATGCTGTTGACGCTCAGTTTGATATCCGTCATCAAGTTGGGGGCGGTGGGTAGGGCCGTCGTCCATTTCTTCAGGTTCTTCATGGGTGAATGGTATATGGCAGCTCTGCTTCTCATGATCTACATCGCGGGATACCTGATGGTGAAACGGGAAGTACCGCTTCTCTTCAGCAGGAGATTGGTAGGGATATATATCATCGTGGCGAGCTTCCTGCTCCTCAGCCACGTGAAGCTTTTCGATCTGCTGAGCAATGATGGTGCCTTCGAGCACCCTAGTGTCATCATGAACACATGGGATCTCTATTGGATGGATATCAGGGGAGAATCCAGTACCTCCGACATCGGAGGTGGGATGATCGGCAGCGTCCTGTTCGCCGTGTCCTATTTCCTCTTTGATTCACAGGGGGCACGGATTATGAGTGCGACCTTCATCATCATCGGGATCATCCTGGTGACCGGTCGATCCCTTGGGGATGTACTCGGTCGGATCGGAAAAAGATTCGGAGCATTCATCACCTCCCAGTGGGAAGCATTCAAGGTGGATATGGCAGAATGGAAAGAAGAAAAAGCAAAAAAGAAGCTGGAAAAGCCAGCTGTTGAAAAGAAAGTGCAGGAGAAGGAAACGAAGGTGCCTTCCGTCGATCCGATACCAGATGTTGAGCCTCAGGTCGATATCCGGGAACCGATCATATCGAATTTTGCCGAGAAGGCCTATGCCCATGAACGGACCGATAAAGAAGAACCGGCAGCAGGGGAGGCGAAAGATGATTCAACTGATAAGGGCGTTCAAGACGATGCTCCTCCGATCACCTTCACCGAAGTCGAGAATAAAGATTATAAGCTTCCGTCGATTTCGCTGTTGAAAAGTCCGAAAAAGACAGATCAGAGCAATGAATATCAGCTGATCCATGCCAATGCAGCGAAGCTCGAACGCACCTTCCAAAGCTTTGGCGTCAAAGCGAAGGTGACCCAGGTCCATCTAGGGCCTGCCGTAACCAAATATGAAGTGCACCCGGATGTCGGGGTGAAGGTGAGCCGTATTGTCAATCTCAGCGATGATCTCGCATTGGCGCTCGCTGCAAAAGACATCAGGATCGAAGCACCGATACCGGGGAAATCCGCCATTGGAATCGAAGTGCCGAATTCGGAAGTGGCCATGGTATCCCTCAGGGAAGTGCTCGAATCAAAGGAAAAAAACAAGCCTGAGTCAAAACTCCAGATCGGACTGGGCAGGGATATTACAGGGGAAGCCGTACTTGCCGAACTGAATAAGATGCCCCATCTCCTTGTAGCGGGAGCCACGGGTAGCGGGAAGAGTGTTTGTATCAACGGCATCATCACGAGTATCCTTATGAGGGCCAAGCCCCATGAAGTCAAACTCATGATGATCGACCCCAAAATGGTTGAGCTCAATGTGTATAACGGAGTTCCCCACTTGCTGGCACCCGTCGTGACGGAGCCGAAGCGTGCCTCTCAGGCGTTAAAAAAAGTCGTGAATGAAATGGAGCGAAGATATGAGCTTTTCTCCCATACAGGCACACGTAATATTGAAGGATACAATGATTATGTCAAAAGACAAAACCTTGAGAACGAAGACAAACAGCCCCTTCTTCCTTATATCGTCGTCATCGTCGATGAGCTCGCTGACTTGATGATGGTCGCATCGAATGATGTAGAAGATGCCATCACCCGCCTTGCGCAGATGGCCCGTGCGGCAGGGATTCATTTGATCATCGCCACACAGCGACCGTCGGTGGATGTCATTACCGGTGTCATCAAGGCAAACATCCCTTCAAGGATTGCCTTTGCTGTCTCTTCCATGACCGATTCACGAACCATCCTAGATTCTGGAGGCGCAGAAAAACTCCTTGGAAGGGGGGATATGCTCTTCATGCCTGTCGGTGCTTCCAAGCCGACAAGGGTACAGGGGGCCTTCTTATCCGATGAAGAAGTAGAAGAAGTCGTCGACTTCGTCATATCGCAGCAAAAAGCACAGTATCAGGAAGAAATGATCCCGGATGAAGTCCAGGAAGAGTCCGGCAGCGGGGAAGCGGAAGATGAGCTGTATGATGATGCAGTCCAATTGATTGCTGAAATGCAGACTGCGTCTGTTTCCATGCTGCAGCGCCGGTTCAGGATCGGCTATACGAGAGCCGCCAGGATCATCGATGAAATGGAGGTACGGGGAGTAGTCGGACCTTATGAAGGAAGCAAGCCACGGACCGTACTTGTCGGCAAGCCCTCCGAAGAACAATCCTCCTAAGAGCCCATACCTCTTGAGACATGAGCTGAAAGACCCCGCTTGAGCATCTGCTCAAGCGGTTTTTTTATTAAAATCAAAAAGTTATCCACCAATGAGTTATACTATTGGCAACGCTTCCTAAAAACATGCATTATTTCATTAGTGTGAACATTGCTACATATAGGCGTTGGAAATGTAAAAACCAGGACGTTTAATGATAAAAACATGAAAAAATCAAGGGGTTTTTCCATAAAGAAGGGCATTTGGAAGATAAATTTTTTAATAAATCATTTTTTTCGACAAAATCACACAATGCTATTTATTTATGTTTTGAAAAGTGTTATAGTATTTTCGATTAGTAGGAAAGATATACATCAGAGGTCTGATGACTTGAGAAAATTTGGTGGTGGTTCCGTTGACAATTAAGACAGACAATCGGCATTTGTATTTGCAGGTCATTGATCGCTTGAAGAAAGACATCGAAGCGGGGATGTACAGAGAGAAAGAAAAACTTCCTTCCGAATTCGACCTTTCCAAACAGCTCGGCGTTAGTCGCGCTACGCTGAGGGAGGCACTCAGGATCCTTGAGGAAGAGAGTGTCATCGTCAGGCGGCATGGAGTCGGTACATTTGTCAATGCCAAACCCCTCTTCACTTCGGGCATCGAACAGCTCAGCAGCGTGACCAATATGATCAGGCAGGCTGGGATGGATCCGGGGACTATTTTTTTGAGCTCGACGACCCAGGAAGCAACCGAGGAAGATATGAAACGCTTCTCATTGGAAGAACCGGAGGATGTCATCCTCATCGAGAGGGTGCGTACGGCGAATGGGGAACCTGTCGTCTACTGCATGGATAAGATACCGGCTAGAATCATGCCGCGGAACTTCACCCATGAAGACAATTCCATCTTCTCCGTTCTGGAGAAAAGGGAGAATAAGAGAATCACATATGCGGGGGCACATATCGAGCCTCTCGGGTATCATGATAAAATCTCCCCGATCCTGAACTGCGAGCCTGAAACGGCACTTCTTGTGCTGAAACAGATGCACTTCAGTGAGAATGATGAACCAATCCTCTATTCGGTGAACTACTTCCGCTCGGATAAGTTCAGCTTTCACGTGCTTAGGAAGCGTGTATGATCCGCCTTTCTACTAATTTATAACAATACTAGGGGGTACTCAGGTGAAAAAGCGTAAATTTGGTATGGCGATGTCATTCGTGTTGGCTGCAGGAACAATTCTAGGTGCATGTGGAACAAGCGATGACAAAGATAATGCAAGTGACGGGAAAGGCAAGGATGATAACTTCACAGTGGCAATGGTAACAGATGTCGGCGGTGTTGATGATAAATCATTCAACCAATCAGCTTGGGAAGGCCTTCAAGCTTATGGTAAAGAAAATGACTTGGAAAAAGGGAAAAAAGGATTCGATTACCTTCAATCCCAATCCGATGCTGATTATGCTACCAACCTGAACAACTTGGCTCGCCAAGACTTTGACTTGATATATGGAATTGGATTCATGATGAAAGGTGCGATCGAAGATATCGCCAGCCAACAGAAGGATTCTCACTTCGCCCTTGTGGATGAAGTTGTAGATCAACCGAATGTTGCCAGCATCATGTTCAAAGAGCAGGAAGCTTCTTTCCTAGCGGGAGTAGCGGCCGGTCTTGCAACCAAAACCAATAAAATCGGATTCATCGGCGGAGTGGAAAGCCCGGTTATCGAGCGCTTCCATTCAGGATTCATCGCCGGTGTCAAAGCAAGCAACCCTGATGCAGAAATCGTTGCGGACTATGCAGGTGCTTTCGATAAAGCAGAGCTTGGTCAAACGATTGCTTCAAAAATGTACTCTTCTAAAGTAGATGTCATCTTCCACGCAGCTGGTGGAACAGGTAACGGATTATTCAAAGAAGCACGTGATCTGAAAGCAAAAGATCCTTCCCGTGAGCTTTGGGCGATCGGTGTCGACTCTGACCAGGTAGACGAAGGAAAAGTGGGAGACCACAACATCGTCCTGACTTCTGCCCTTAAGCGAGTGGACAACGCAGTGAAAGATGTCGCGACTCAAGCGAAGGACGGGGATTTCCCTGGTGGGAAAGAAATCTTGTTCGGTCTTAAAGAAGACGGTGTAGGTCTTGCGGAAGTGAATGAAGAACTTTCCAACAAAGACGAAGTCGTGAAAGCCGTTGATGAGTGGAAAGAAAAAATCAAGAGCGGTGACGTGGAAGTTCCTTCTTCCATCAAAGACGCCGAAAGCTTCAAAGCTAACTGATTATAGTTCATTGGGGATAAGCGGGCCAAGGATAGCCGGTCTCTTATCCCTTTTTTGCAGCAAAATATAAGAAAATTGAAAATCTAATTGAAGGGTAGAAGCCCATTCTATCTTTCACTTAGTTTTTTACAAGGGAAATCGATCTTAAGGTCTGACCTCTAACTACTAGATAAATTGTCCCTAGCCTATCGCAAGGAGTGAATAAAATGGATTATGTAATCGAGATGCTGAATATCCGCAAGGAGTTCCCTGGCATCGTAGCTAACGACAATATTACTCTCCAGCTCAAACAAGGTGAAATTCATGCGCTTCTTGGTGAAAATGGAGCCGGTAAGTCCACGTTGATGAACGTGTTGTTCGGTCTCTACCAACCCGAACAGGGTGAGATCCGCGTGCGAGGGAAAAAGGTGGACATCACGAATCCCAACATTGCAAATGATCTCGGGATCGGAATGGTCCACCAGCATTTCATGCTCGTTGATACGTTCACTGTAACGGAGAACATTATCCTCGGCAGGGAACCAAAATCGGGTGCCACGGTGGATATTAAAAAAGCTGAAAAAGAAATATCGGATATATCTGAGAAATATGGCCTTAGGGTCGACCCTTCTGCCAAGATATCAGATATATCAGTAGGGATGCAGCAGAGGGTGGAGATCCTTAAAACGCTCTATCGCGGAGCTGAAATCCTGATCTTCGATGAGCCGACCGCCGTCCTGACGCCACAGGAAATCAAAGAGCTGATCCAGATCATGAAAACCTTGATCAAAGAAGGGAAATCCATCATCCTTATCACTCACAAACTGAAGGAAATCATGGAAGTGTGTGATAATGTAACCGTTATCAGAAAAGGAAAAGGGATCGGGACTGTCAGCGTGTCAGACACGAACCCCAATGATCTGGCAAGCCTTATGGTCGGAAGGGAAGTCACGTTCAAAACGGAAAAGATCCCTGCATCCCCTAAGGAAGTGGTTCTCGAGGTTCGCGACCTTCAAGTGAAGGACTCCCGGAATGTTCCGGTCGTGAAAGGATTGAATCTGGACCTGAAAGCAGGTGAGATCCTCGGTATTGCAGGAGTCGATGGTAACGGTCAAAGTGAACTGATCGAAGCCATCACCGGCCTCATGAAAGCAGACAGCGGTTCGATCAAACTGAATGGTAAAGAGATTTTGAACATGAGACCGAGGAAAATCTATGAAGCGGGTGTCGGACATATCCCGCAGGATCGTCATAAGCACGGATTGGTACTGGACTTCCCGATCGGTGAAAATATCGTTCTTCAAAACTACTATAAAAAACCGTATTCAAATAAGGGAATTCTGAGCTATAAAAATATTTACAATCATGCAAGGAAGATCATCGCAGAGTTTGATGTTCGTACGCCGTCTGAATACACCCTGGCACGATCTTTGTCCGGGGGGAATCAGCAAAAAGCCATCATCGGCAGGGAAGTGGATAAAGATCCGGATCTTCTCATCGCTGCACAGCCTACCCGCGGGTTGGACGTAGGGGCGATCGAATTCATTCACAGGCGTCTCATCGAACAGCGGGACAACGGAAAAGCCGTATTGCTGCTTTCTTTCGAACTGGATGAAATCCTGAATGTAAGCGACCGTATTGCTGTGATTTATGAAGGACAGATTGTCGCGATCGTCGATCCAAAAGACACGACGGAACAGGAGCTCGGCCTCTTGATGGCTGGTTCGAAAGGGAAAGGAACGGGGGAAACATCACATGTCTAATCGTCTAACTAATATATTGATCCCTATCATATCAGTGGTCCTTGGCATCCTTGCCGGTACCATCATCATGCTCGTGAGCGGGTATAATCCGATCGAAGGGTATTCCGCCCTATGGGACGGGATCTTCGGGGAAGTCTACTTCGTCGGGGAAACCCTCCGTCAGATGACCCCTCTGATCCTAGCGGGTCTAGCCGTTGCATTTGCATTCAGGACAGGCTTGTTCAATATCGGGGTTGAAGGACAGCTTATCGTGGGCTGGCTTGCAGCCGTGTGGGTGGGTACATCCTTCGGCGATCTGCCAAAGTTCATCCATCTGCCGCTCGCTGTCATCGCAGCCGCACTGGCCGGGGCCTTATGGGGATTCGTTCCAGGACTTTTGAAAGCCCGGTTCAGGGTGCACGAAGTCATCGTAACCATCATGATGAACTATATCGCCCTGCAGGCATCGAATGCTATCGTGCGTGATGTGTTGACTGACAGGAAGGAACGGACGGATTATGTAGCGGAATCAGCTTCCCTGAAGTCGCCATTCCTTGAATCCATCACAGACTTCTCACGCCTGCACTGGGGAATCATCATTGCCCTTGCGTGTGCATTCATCATGTGGTTCCTTCTTGAGAAGACGTCACGTGGATATGAATTGCGCGCTGTAGGATACAATCAGAACGCATCTCAATATGCAGGAATGAACGTGAATGGAAATATCATTTTGTCCATGGTGATTTCAGGAGCGTTTGCAGGGCTTGCCGGTTCCATGGAAGCTCTCGGTACATTCGGTTATGCTTCCATCAAGGGAGGCTTCACAGGAGTCGGTTTTGATGGAATCGCTGTAGCGCTCTTGGGCGGAAATGCAGCAATCGGGGTCATCTTCGCGGCACTGCTTTTCGGTGGCTTGAAGGTCGGAGCCCTGAATATGCCGCTTGATGCAGGCATTCCGAATGAGCTGGTCGATATCATTATCGCCCTTATCATCTTCTTTGTGGCATCAGGTTATATCATCCGCTATATGATTCAACGATTCAGGAAAAAGGGGGTGAAATAAGTGGGGTTCATCGATATCTTAACCATACTTATTCCATCAACATTATTGTGGGCATCACCACTTATTTTCACTTCACTTGGTGGAGCATTTTCAGAGCGATCAGGGGTCGTCAATATCGGCTTGGAGGGATTGATGGTCATCGGAGCCTTCTCCTCCATCGTCTTTAACCTTGCATTTGCTGATACCTTCGGAGCTGCCACCCCGTGGGTGTCCCTTCTTGTCGGTATGCTTGCCGGAGCATTGATCTCCGTCCTGCACGCTGTCGCATCGATCAGCTTCAGGGCAGACCAAACTGTATCAGGTGTGGCCATCAATCTCCTTGCTGTCGGTTTGACGCTTTTCCTCGTAAAGCGCATTTATGGAAAAGGCCAGACAGACATCATTTCAGAAGGCTTCTCGAAAATCGATGTGCCTGTTCTCCATAAGATACCGGTGATTGGAGACATCTTCTTCAGTAATACGTACTGGCCACCGTTTGTGGCGATCATTGCGGCATTCCTTGTGTGGTTCATCATGTTCAAAACGCCATTCGGTTTGCGTCTGCGCTCTGTCGGGGAACACCCTATGGCTGCCGACACGATGGGCATCAACGTGACACGTATGAGATATATCGGAGTCATCCTCTCTGGAGCCTTCGCTGGAATCGGGGGCGGGGTATATGCCCAGTCGATTTCATCCGATTTCAGTCATGCTACCATCAGTGGACAAGGTTTCATGGCCCTGGCTGCACTGATCTTCGGAAAATGGCATCCACTTGGTGCCATGGGTGCAGCGATCTTCTTCGGATTCGCTCAGAGCCTCAGCATTATCGGAAGCAGCCTTCCGCTATTCGAAAATATTCCGAGCGTGTACCTCTTGATCGCACCTTACGTTCTTACGATCCTGGCTTTGACAGGGTTCATCGGACGTGCAGATGCACCAAAAGCTCTTGGAACACCTTATATCAAAGGAAGTCGTTAATGGAAAGGAGCCCTTCATCAAGGGCTCCTTTTGCATGTTTTCCGTGTTTTTTTCATATAATAGCCCATTAAGGTTTTACCAGCGGAGGAAGATGCTTGAAAACGCGTGTGGCAAACATGTATAGTTAGACGTAAATACCCGTAAAATAAAGGTGTTTATGCAAGATATGAAGGAGGCTTGAGCCGAATGTCTGATATTAATGAAGTGATCAAGAAGAAGAACGGATATACGCTACATATCGTCAAAACTGAAAAATTCAAAACAAACAGCATCGTCTTTAAAATGAAGGCGCCTTTGGATCAAGATACCGTGACATTGAGAGGGCTGCTGCCGCATGTGATGCAAAGCAGTACTAAATCCTACCCGTCCACGACTACACTGCGTTCCCACCTTGATGAACTATATGGGGCGAACTTTTTTGTCGACCTTGGAAAGAAGGGCGAGTACCATATCGTCAGCATGTCTGTTGAGATAGCCAATGAAAAGTTTCTCGCTGATTCTGAACCACTCCTTCAAAAAGGAATCGAATTTTTAACGGAGGTCCTTTTCAATCCCCATGCCACCGATGAATTCGACCCTGCAACGGTCGAGAAAGAGAAGCGGAATCAAAAAATCCGGATTCAATCGGTCTACGATGACAAAATGAGGTATGCGAACTCCCGTCTGGTGGAGGAAATGTGTAAAGGCGAGCGATTCGCCCTTCACGTCAACGGAGAGAAGGACGAAGTCGATGCGATTACACCGAAGGCGCTTTATGATTACTATGAGCGCGTCATGCAGGAAGATCAATTTGATCTTTATGTGATCGGCGACGTCGATGCGGATGAAGTAGAAAAGCTGTGCGATGGTCTCATGAATCTTTCCGAACGGGATCCTAAGCGTGTCGACCAAGGTATTCAAAAGCAAATCCAGAAGGAAAATGTCATCAAGGAACAGCAGGATGTCAAACAGGGAAAATTGAATATCGGCTACCGTACCCATACTCAATATGGCGATGAGGACTATTTTGCGCTTCAGGTCTTCAATGGGATATTCGGTGGATTTTCCCACTCCAAACTGTTCATCAATGTACGTGAAAAAGCAAGCCTTGCCTACTATGCAGCAAGTCGCCTCGAAAGCCACAAAGGGCTACTCATGGTCATGAGTGGAATCGAGTCGAAGAATTATGATCAAGCGGTGGGAATCATCGATGAGCAGCTTCAAGCCATGAAGGCTGGTGATTTCACTAGTGATGAGTTGGATCAAACCAAAGCAGTCATGCGCAATCAAATGCTTGAAACCATCGATACTCCGCGTGGTCTTGTGGAAGTCCTGTACCAAAACGCCTTTGCCGGGATCGATATCGGCTTGAATGACTGGCTCGCAAAAATCGACGCAGCCACAAAGGATGAAGTGGTGAAAGCGGCCAATAAAGTCGAACTTGATACGATTTACTTTTTAACAGGAACGGAGGGGTAATGATATGAAGAAGATTACCTTCGATCAGCTGCAGGAAAACCTTTATTATGAGAAGATGGCAAACGGGTTGGATGTGTACATCCTTCCTAAGGAAGGATTCAATAAAACCTATGCAACCTTCACAACAAAATATGGAAGCATCGATAACCATTTCGCCCCTCTCGGAGAGGAAGAATTGGTCAAAGTTCCAGACGGCATCGCCCATTTCCTCGAGCATAAGCTTTTTGAAAAAGAAGACGGAGATGTGTTCCAGCAGTTCAGTAAGCAAGGCGCTTCTGCCAACGCCTTCACGTCATTCACGCGCACAGCCTATCTTTTCTCCAGTACCACTAACGTGGAGCGGAATCTGGAAACACTGATCGACTTTGTGCAGGATCCTTACTTTACGGAAAAAACAGTTGAAAAAGAAAAGGGGATCATCGGACAGGAAATCACCATGTATGATGATAACCCCGATTGGCGCCTGTATTTCGGCGTGATTGAAAATATGTACAAAAATCATCCTGTCAAGATTGATATAGCAGGGACGATCGAGTCCATTACACCTATCACGAAAGACATGCTCTATCAGTGCTACGGCACGTTCTATCATCCGAGTAATATGTTGCTGTTCGTTGTCGGTTCCGTGGACCCTGAGGCTATTATGAATCAGGTCAGGGAAAATCAAGGCAAAAAGGATTATGAAAAGATGCCTGAAATCAAAAGGGAATTCGATCAGGAACCCGATGAAGTGGCAGAAAAGAAAAAAGTCCTGAAAATGAACGTGCAAAGCCCAAAATGTTTGGTTGGCCTGAAGGCATCCGACCCACATCAGCAAGGCAAGGAAATGCTGAAGCAGGAGCTTTCCATTAACGTTTTCCTTGATATTTTGTTCGGGAAAAGTTCAAATCACTATTCGGACCTTTATAATGACGGACTGATCGATGAAACGTTCAGTTATGATTATACCCAGGAAAATGGGTTTGGTTTCCTAACTGCCGGTGGGGATACGGAGAAGCCGGATGAATTGGCCGAACGCATTCAGGGTCTCCTTCTGAAGGCTGTGAACGAACCGATCGTAACCGAAGAAAACCTGGCGAGGACGAAGAAGAAGAAAATCGGAGCCTTTCTCCGTGCCATCAATTCTCCCGAGTTCATTGCCAATCAGTTTACCCGCTATGCATTCAATGAAATGGATCTATTCGATGTCGTACCGACACTTGAAAGTCTGTCAGTGGACGACATCACCAATGCAGCTGCAGGTCTGATTGATGAAAAACGGATGACCGTATGCCAGGTTGTACCAAATTCATGATGCTTGAAGGGGAACTGTCCATAACCGGCAGTTCCCCTTCTTGTGTAAAGGAGGAACGATCATGAAATTCGCTCTAATTACCGGTGCTTCTGGAGGTATCGGTAAAAGCACGGCAAAGAAGCTTGCCAGTGAGGGATGGAGTCTCTATCTCCATTATCATCGAAATGAAGAAGCCATCACTACATTGATGGAGGAGATTAAAGGAGTGGATGTAATACCGGTCAAAGCGGATCTCACTTCCTCCGGGGGAGTGGGGAAATTGACTGAACAGATCTTTGATCTGGACGCCATTGTGTACTGCAGCGGAACGTCTCACTGGGGACTGTTCCAAGATCAGTCCGAAGAAAGCATGGATGAGATGATCAGCTTGCATGTAAAGAGCCCGATGCTCCTAGTACAAGCCTTACTTCCGAAGTTGGTCAGGAAAAAAGGATCCATTGTACTCATGAGCTCCATCTGGGGCCAGACGGGTGCATCCTGCGAAGTTGTTTATTCTGCTGTGAAAGGAGCCCAGCTTTCATTTGTAAAGGCCCTTAGCAAAGAGGTCGCCCTTAGCGGGGTAAGGGTCAACGCCGTGGCCCCCGGTGCTGTGAGCACCAATATGCTCTCCGGTTTTACAGAAGAAGACGTCCAGGGAATCAGAGACGAAATTCCCATGGGGGAACTCGCCCACCCCGACCAAATAGCAGACGCCGTGGACTTCCTCCTCTCACCAAAAGCAGCATACATAACCGGCCAAACCCTATCCGTCAACGGGGGCTGGTACACCTAGAAAAGCGGAGCCGGGGAGAACTGACCCGACAAGCATAAGGACGTCAGGACAGAAAGGCGTCCCTTGCCTTTATGGTCTGAGGGACTTATGACCTCGAGGGTCACCCCGGAGGAGCTGGACAAAGAGAAAAGCGGAGCCGGGGAGAACTGACCCGACAAGCATAGGAACGTCAGGACATAAAGGCGTCCCTTGCCTTTATGGTCTGAGGGACTTATGACCTCGAGGGTCACCCTTGAGGAGCTGGACAAAGAGAAAAGCGGAGCCGGGGAAATCTGACCCGACAATGCCTCCATTGAAATTTGAGACCGGACGCATAATTCCCTTGAAAAGATGCAAACTAAGCTTGTATCTCAATAAAGGAGGTCATATGACATGTCAGTATTAGAAAACTGGTCTGATTGGAAAAACTTCTTGGGTGATCGCTTGCACCAGGCTCAGCACAGCGGTATGGAAAACGAAACCGTGAATGATCTTGCTTATCAAATCGGTGACTACCTTTCCAAACAGGTGGAAGCTAAGAACGATCAAGAAAGAGTCCTTGCAGATCTTTGGTCTGTCGCTTCACCTGATGAGCAGCATGCTATCGCCAACATGATGGTCAAGCTTGTCAACAATAACGGAACTCGCTAAAGAGAGGGGATTTTCCCTCTCTTTTTTACATTGTCCCATCCAACGTGAAAAATAGAGAAAATGTAGGCAATTATGTAGGTTTTTCTTTTATATTAGAAAAAAATACTTTATTATAATACCTAGAGTTTAAAATCCCCGAATCTGGATCATTGCCTTTGAAGGAGGAAACCCGATGGAAAGGAAAGAATGGTACCTGGAATATGAGATTCAAAAGAACCGACCCGGCCTGTTGGGGGATATTTCTTCCCTGCTTGGGATGCTCTCGATCAATATCGTCACCATCAATGGGGTGGACGAAGGGAGACGGGGAATGCTGCTCCTTGCTGACACGGATGAGCAGATCGGAAGACTCGAATCGATCCTGCAGACGATGGATACCATCAATGTAACCAAGCTTCGAGAACCGAAACTGAGGGATCGCCTGGCTGTCAGGCATGGACGTTACATCCAGCGGGATGCAGATGATAAAAAGACGTTCCGTTTCGTTCGGGATGAGCTCGGACTTCTTGTCGATTTCCTTGCAGAACTATTCAAGCAGGAAGGACACAAGCTTGTGGGGCTGCGTGGTATGCCCCGCGTGGGGAAAACGGAATCTATCGTCGCTTCGAGCGTCTGTGCCAACAAAAAATGGCTATTCGTATCTTCCACTTTATTAAAACAGACCATCAGAAGCAAACTGATCGAAGATGAATATTCAGACGATAATCTCTTCATCATTGACGGAATCGTCTCTACCCGGAGGGCAAATGAACAGCATTGGCAGCTTGTCAGGGAAATCATGCGCATGCCGGCGGTCAAAGTGATCGAGCACCCTGATGTGTTTGTCCAAAACTCCGAGTATACCCTGGAGGATTTCGATTACATCATCGAATTGCGGAACAATCCTGAAGAGGAAATTACATATGAGTTGGTTGAACAAAATAATTTATTTCAAAATTCCGATTTCGGCGGTTTTGATTTTTGATATTGGAAGGTGTTAAAAAGTGTCTGAATTAGGAAAACGTTTAAAGGATGCAAGGGAGTCTAAAGGCTATAGCCTCGACGATCTGCAGCGGATCACGAAGATCCAGAAACGCTATTTGACCGGAATCGAGGAAGGTTCGTATGATTCCATGCCCGGTAAATTTTATGTGAGGGCCTTCATCAAGCAGTACTGTGAAGCAGTCGGCCTGCCACCTGAAGAAATCTTTGAAGAGTACAAGTCCGAAATCCCTGTCACACAGCACGAAGAAATTCCTGATTCCCTTTCAAGGGTTCAGACAAGAAAGACGGTGTCCGAAAGTTCCTCGAAGGTCCTCGATTTCATCCCGACCCTGCTCATCGTGGTGGTGATCATCGGCATCCTCTTTGTCCTGTGGGTTTTCATCCAAGGGAAAATGGGTAACGATGATGCTGCAGATAACGATACGAATAAAAACAGCCAGGTAGCGGTAGACGAGAAGGATGTACCGAAGGAAGACGATGGTGAAAAAACATCATCTGACAAAGAAGAAAAGCCTGCAGCCGATAAGGATAAAAAGCAGGATAAAGAAGATGATTCAAAAGATACTAAAAAGGAAGATGAACAAACACTCAAGCAGACATCTGTCCAGGGATATAAGACCACTTACGAACTGAATGGAACAGATCAATTCAAACTTTCGTTATCTGCTGACGGTGATTCGTGGATTCGCGTGTATAATCAAGATGAAAAGATTTTGTTTGAAGGGACCCTTAAGAAGGGTGGGCAGGAGGACATTGATCTTTCAGATGAGTCCCAGGCCTATCTCATCATCGGGAATGCTGCCAACACAGGTATCACCATCAACGGGGAGGAAGTCGAGTTTGGAATCCCAACCGATGTGGTCAGGCAGGATGTTATCATTAATTACAGCAAAGAATCTTCAGAGTAAGGAGAAAGGGGCGCCTTCCCTTTCTTCTAGTGCACTGGATTGGAGGCAATACATTGAATTTACCTAATAAAATCACCATTTCCCGGATCATTCTGATCCCGCTCTTCCTCATTATCATGCTGGTTCCCTGGAACTGGGGGGATATGCGCTTCCTTGGCGCGGATCTTCCGGTCAATCAATTCGTAGGGGCTCTCATATTCATCATCGCGTCTACGACAGACTGGATCGATGGATATTACGCGAGGAAATTGGATCTCGTCACCAATCTCGGGAAGTTCCTTGATCCCCTAGCGGATAAGCTACTTGTATCTGCAGCCTTGATCGTACTGGTTGAAATGGGAGTGGCGCCTTCATGGATTGTCATCATCATTATCAGCCGTGAATTTGCCGTGACGGGTCTACGACTTGTGCTGGCAGGAGAAGGCGAAGTGGTAGCTGCAGGTCAGCTCGGTAAGATCAAGACGTGGGCACAGATCATTGCCATATCGGCATTGCTGTTGAATAATGCCATCTTCGAGCTCATGAACTTGCCGTTCGATGTCATTGCCCTTTGGATTGCCATGTTCTTCACCATCTGGTCCGGTTGGGACTATTTTTACCATAATCGCAAAGCGTTTGTTAATTCAAAATAACGGATGGAAGGGGCTGATTCAATTGGAATCATCCCTTTCTTCTTTCACCGGGAGGAAATAATCATGAATGCAGAAATTATCGCAGTTGGATCGGAATTACTTTTGGGGCAGATTGCTAATACCAATGCCCAGTTCATCTCAGAAAGGCTTGCCGAGATCGGAGTGAACGTGTTTTATCATACAAGCGTTGGAGATAACCCGGCGAGACTTGAAGAGGTCATCAAACATGCAGAAGAGAGGGCGGACCTTCTTATCTTCACGGGAGGTCTCGGACCGACCAAGGATGATCTGACCAAAGAGACCATTGCAAGGAGTCTGGGTGTCAGCCTCTCCATGGATGAAGAAGCCATGGACTCCATCAGGACTTATTTCGAAAAAGTCGGCAGGGTGATGACTCCCAACAACGAAAAGCAGGCACTGATTCTCGAAGGTTCGGTGCCATTGAAAAATGATTTCGGCATGGCACCCGGTATGGTGTTCCAACAGTCCGGGAAAGCGTATATCCTGCTGCCTGGCCCGCCTTCTGAGATGAGGCCGATGTTCAGTACGTACGGGGTTCCTGCCGTCATGGGCCTCATGAAACGAAAAGAAGTGATCCATTCCCGTGTACTTCGATTCTTCGGGATCGGGGAGTCGCAGCTCGAAGCCGACCTTGAAGAACTCATCGACCGGCAGACGAATCCGACGATCGCCCCTCTTGCCGGGGACGGAGAGGTTACTTTGCGATTGACGGCCAAGCACGAGTCAAAAAATGTCGCAGAGACTCTCTTGAATGAGTTGGAATCGGAAATTCGGCAAACAGTCGGGGAGTACCTATACGGATACGACCAGGACTCCCTTGAGGGGGTGGGCTTCAGGCTCCTGAAAGAAAAAGGCCTGACCCTTGCGGCAGCTGAAAGCCTCACGGCAGGCTTGTTCCAATCCAGCTTTGCCTCGATCGCAGGTGCTTCTTCCGTCCTTGAGGGGGGAGTGGTATGCTATCAGGATTCTGTGAAGAGGAATGTGCTGAACGTACGGGAGGAAACGTTGAAGAATCACGGTGCGGTCAGTCGTGAATGCGCCATCGAGCTTGCGGCCAATGTGAGAACCTTGTTCAAATCCGATATAGGCATCAGTTTCACTGGTGTAGCAGGACCAGAAGCGCAAGGGGATCTGCCTCCTGGAACCGTTTGGATCGGCATCGCCTCAGGTGATGAAGAGCCGAGGGCATACAAGCTCACACTGGCTGGAAGCCGAAACGGGAATCGCAGCCGGACAGTAAAATACGGGTGGCATTACTTGGTGAAGGAATACAAAGCATAAGAAATCGTATGGGTGCCTGCAGGGCACCCATTTTTTCATAGGATTGGAAAAAGTAAGAGAACCCTTAAAATAGGCGAAGGATAAAAAACCGAATGAATGTTCGACTTTTTGCTTGTTTTCTATTAAAAAAACCTTTATAGTTATAGATAGGTTGGAAGTGAGACAAGCGTATAGATTGTTAACCAGTTAACCATTCTGAAGGAGGAATCATTTGTGAGTGAACGTAAAGCAGCCTTGGATATGGCTTTAAAACAAATAGAGAAACAATTCGGTAAAGGTTCCATTATGAAATTGGGAGAAAAGACCGACAGGGAAATCGTAACGGTACCAAGTGGATCACTTGCCCTTGACGCAGCGCTTGGGGTAGGCGGTTATCCACGTGGTAGGATTGTCGAAGTCTATGGACCGGAATCTTCTGGTAAGACAACCGTTGCCCTTCACGCCATTGCAGAAGTACAGGCCCAAGGTGGCCAAGCAGCATTCATAGATGCTGAGCACGCACTGGATCCCGTTTACGCACAAAAATTGGGAGTCAATATCGACGAACTCCTGCTTTCACAGCCGGATACGGGTGAACAGGCATTGGAAATCGCTGAAGCCCTCGTACGAAGCGGTGCAGTCGATGCGATTGTTATTGACTCTGTGGCTGCCCTGGTGCCTAAAGCCGAGATTGAAGGGGAGATGGGGGATTCCCACGTTGGTCTCCAAGCTCGTCTCATGTCCCAGGCCTTGAGGAAGCTTTCTGGTGCCATCAACAAATCCAAGACCATCGCCATCTTCATCAACCAGATCCGTGAAAAGGTCGGGGTTATGTTCGGAAACCCGGAAACGACACCTGGTGGACGCGCACTTAAATTCTACTCTTCCGTCCGTCTTGAAGTCCGTCGTGCCGAGACCCTTAAACAGGGAAATGAAATGGTAGGGAACAAGACAAAGATCAAAGTCGTCAAGAACAAAGTTGCTCCTCCATTCCGTGTTGCAGAAGTAGATATCATGTACGGAGAAGGGATTTCCAAAGAAGGTGAAATCGTCGACCTTGGTTCAGAACTTGATATCATCCTCAAGAGCGGTGCCTGGTATTCCTATAATGAAGAGCGTCTTGGTCAAGGACGTGAAAATGCAAAAGTATTCCTCAAAGAGAATCCGGACATCCGCAATGAAATCATGCTGAAGATCCGTGATCACTATGGGTTGGATACAGGCCGTGCCGAGACAGAGGAGACGGGAGAAATGAGTCTTTTAGACGACTGATGCACTCCTCCTTGGCTTTGGCTGCACTTTCCACCCCCAAGAGTCATCGTACCTTGTTTGCGGGGGAAAGGGCAGAGCACGGCTTTATGAAAAGCGGACTGGTTATGGCCAGTCTGCTTTTCTGCTTTTTAAGGAATGAATTGTCCGGGAAGTGACCACAATGATACTAATGTCATTCATTCAGGAGTATAAAACGTGCCGATTGATGGGATTGCTTCATAAATCTGGACACAAAGCTCCCAACCCCTTGACAATAAATTTTCTGAGATTTAAAATTAACATGTATATTTTACAATATTTTCGAATGACATTTGAAAGCCTTGCGCTGTATGTTGAGATCAATTTGTGCAATGTACAAGCCGACATGTAAAAAACATGATGAAAGTGATAGCAAGAGGAGGTGAAATGATGCAACCTATAACACTCATCTCCATTTTGCTTAGCCTTATCGTCGGTGTCGTTGTTGGATACTTTATTCGCAGATCCATTGCCGAAGCGAAGATTGCAGGAGCCAAAGGTTCCGCAGAGCAGATTTTGGAAGAGGCCAGGCGTGAAGCGGATGCTCTGAAAAAAGAGGCCTTGCTTGAGGCAAAGGACGAAAATCATAAACTTCGCACTGAAATGGAAAATGAACTCCGTGAACGAAGAAATGAACTGCAAAAACAAGAAAATCGTTTGATGCAAAAAGAGGAGAATCTGGACCGTAAAGATGAGACGCTCGACAAACGGGAATCTCAGCTTGAACGCAGAGAAGGTACTCTAAACGAGAGACAACAACATATTGAAGAGATGGAAAGCAAAGTGGACGAGATGGTAAGATTGCAGCAAACGGAGCTTGAACGCATCTCGAGCCTGACGCGAGAAGAAGCGAAGGGCATCATTCTTGAGCGTGTGGAAAATGAACTGTCCCATGATATTGCCATCATGGTTCGCGAACATGAAACCCGTGCTAAGGAAGACGCAGACAAGAAGGCGAAGGAAGTTCTATCCCTCGCAATTCAGCGTTGTGCCGCAGAACATGTGGCTGAAACGACTGTCAGCGTCGTGAACCTGCCTAACGATGAGATGAAAGGTCGTATCATCGGAAGGGAAGGAAGAAACATCCGTACTCTGGAAACACTAACAGGAATTGATCTCATTATCGATGATACCCCAGAGGCGGTCATTCTTTCAGGATTCGACCCGATCCGCAGGGAGACTGCTCGAATCGCACTTGAGAAATTGGTCCAGGATGGTCGTATCCATCCGGCACGCATCGAAGAAATGGTCGACAAATCCCGTCGTGAAGTGGATGAATACATCCGCGAGATCGGTGAGCAGACCACATTCGAAGTAGGTGTCCACGGATTGCATCCTGACCTCATCAAGATCCTCGGTCGCTTGAAGTACCGTACGAGCTATGGACAGAACGTCTTAAAGCATTCCATCGAAGTAGCTCATCTATCCGGGCTATTGGCGGCAGAACTTGGTGAAGATGAACGTTTGGCAAAACGGGCAGGCCTTCTTCACGATATCGGTAAGGCCATTGACCACGAAGTGGAAGGAAGTCACGTTGAAATCGGCGTTGAACTTGCCACCAAGTACAAGGAACATCCGGTTGTCGTGAACAGTATCGCATCCCATCACGGGGATACTGAGCCGACGTCTATCATTGCAGTCCTCGTCGCTGCAGCAGATGCTCTTTCTGCAGCAAGACCGGGCGCAAGAAGCGAAACCCTTGAGAACTATATCCGACGCCTTGAGAAACTCGAAGAGATCTCAGAGTCCTATGAAGGGGTCGAGAAGTCATTTGCCATCCAGGCAGGGCGTGAAGTCCGGATCATGGTCCGGCCGGAAGCCATCGACGATCTGGAATCTCACAGACTTGCACGGGACATCCGAAAACGGATCGAAAGTGAATTGGATTATCCGGGACATATAAAAGTTACGGTGATTCGTGAGACAAGGGCAGTAGAATACGCGAAATAACAGGTTGACTCAGGAGGGGCTCCCCTTTCTGAGTCAGCTTTTTTATTGATTCAAATGCTTCCGGATGTGATACAATAACGTAATGAAGCAAACAGAAGGGATTTTTTTATGAAATTATTATTTGTAGGAGATGTCGTAGGCTCAATGGGCCGGGAAATGATCTCTGAATATTTACCTAAATTGAAGAAAAAACATCTTCCGGATTTTACGATTGTAAACGGGGAGAATGCAGCCTCAGGCCGGGGAATCACGGAAAAGATATACAAGCAGTTCATTCAAGATGGAGCCAACATGGTGACCCTTGGGAACCATGCATGGGATAACAGAGATGTTTTTGACTTCATCGACGGAGCAAAGCAGATTGTTCGACCTGCGAATTTCCCTGAGGGTACACCTGGGCAAGGATTGGTATTTGCCCAAGTACACGGCAAGGAAGTTGCGGTGATCAATGCACAGGGTAGGACATTCATGCCCCCACTCGATGATCCTTTTGCTGTTCTCGACGACTTGGTGACCGAAGCAAGGAAACGGACGCCGATCGTTTTCGTTGATTTTCATGCCGAAGCAACAAGTGAAAAACAGGCGGTGGGCTGGTTCCTCGATGGCAGGGTATCTGCTGTCATCGGAACACACACCCATGTGCAGACAGCAGACAACCGGATATTGCCGAACGGGACGGCATTCATGTGTGATGTCGGCATGACGGGTCCCTATGATGAAGTACTCGGAATGAACAAAGACTCGGTGATCAAACGATTCCAGACGAGTCTTCCTGTGCGCTTCGAAGTACCTAAGACCGGTAGGAAAACCCTGAGTGCCTGCTTGATCGATATTGATCAAAAAACCGGAAAGGCATCGAAGATTGAACGCATCCTCATCAATCAAGATCATCCGTTCATGACTGAATACTAAAATTCACTCCTTTTTCATCCATACCGGAATGATTTGTCCATTTCCTGAATATAGTAGCAGTGGAATTGTTTATACCAAGTTTGTTCTTTACCACAAGCATACGGTATAGGGGAAATGACAAGGAGGAAAAGGAATGGAAATATTAAAAGTTTCAGCAAAATCTAATCCTAATTCTGTAGCAGGTGCACTTGCCGGTGTTCTTCGTGAGAGAGGGGGAGCTGAAATCCAGGCAATCGGTGCCGGTGCACTGAACCAAGCTGTAAAGGCCGTTGCCATCGCCCGCGGATTTGTGGCTCCGAGTGGTTTAGATTTGATCTGTATTCCGGCATTCACAGATATCCTGATCGACGGAGAAGAACGAACCGCGATCAAGTTGATTGTAGAACCAAGATAAAGAACGTCAAGGGCTGTCCGCCAAGGTGGACAGCCCTTATTTCGTTGATTACGATAGATATAATTACTGGGAGGTGCTTGTATGATCATCGATACACATTGTGACGTACTAATGAAACTGTACATGGGTCCGGGTCGACATTTATTCAATACAAAAAATGGATTGATGATCACCTACCCACAGCTGAAGCAGCAAAACAGTCGGGTGCAGCTCTTCGCCATATTTGTACCCACACATCTGAAGCCTGGCGAACGGTTTCAGGCTGCCCTGACGATGGTCAATCTCTTTCACCGTCAAGTGATCGCTCCTAATGAGAAGATGGTGATGGTACGGTCAAGGAAGGACGTACTCGCTTTGCAAGAAGGTGAAATCGGTGCCATGCTGTCTCTGGAAGGCATTGAAGCAATCGAAGAGGATATGGAGAAATTGGAGATTCTCTATCGCCTGGGGGTGGCGTCAGTCGGTCTGACCTGGAACTGGGCCAATGCCGCAGCAGACGGGGCTCTTGAACCGAGGGGGGCGGGCCTGACGAAGTTCGGGATGGAGATCATCACGTTCCTCAATGGTCATGGGATGTGGACGGACATGTCACATCTCAGTGAAAAAGCATTTTGGGATGCACTGCCTGTTGCCGAACATCCTATCGCTTCCCATTCGAACGCCTATACGATTTGTCAAAACCCACGAAATTTAAAGAATGAGCAAATAGAGGGGCTGATTGCAAAGGACGGGTTCATCGGCATCACCTTCGTCCCTCCATTCTTGAATACGGCGAAAGAGGCCTCCATGAATGACGTGATCCGCCATGTCGATCATGTGTGCAGTCTAGGCGGCGAGGACCATATCGGTTTTGGCTCTGATTTTGACGGGATCGATCAAACAGTGAGCGGGTTAAGCAGCTTTTCTGATTATGGCTCGCTGATCGGTATGCTTCTTCGTTATTTTTCAGAAGCTCAAGTGCGAAAATTCATTGGTGGAAATGCGCTGAAAAGGCTTCCTGAAATCGTGTAATCCACAGTGGAATGGTGCGAATTGCAGGTAGTGATTTTTAGGTAAAAGTGATACACTGTTTAAGTGAGTAAGGTATAGGGGGAGACCGTTTTCCCATTTAATAGTTTGCTATGGAAGGGATTGAATGGAATGAAGCATCAGCTTTCCTGGAAGGTCGGCGGACAACAAGGAGAAGGGATCGAGAGTACAGGAGAAATCTTCTCCATGGCTTTGAACCGCCTCGGTTATTATTTATATGGATATCGTCATTTCTCCTCTAGGATCAAGGGAGGACATACGAATAACAAGATTCGCGTCTCAACCACGCAGGTAAGGGCGATTGCCGATGATCTTGATATTCTCGTTGCATTCGATCAAGAGACGATCGATGTGAACTATAAGGAATTACATAATGAAGGCATCATCATTGCCGATGCGAAATTCAACCCGATCAAACCTGAGGATACAGCCGCAGAACTATATGTGGTTCCTTTCACGGAGCTTGCCACAGAGCTTGGGACTTCCCTGATGAAGAATATGGTTGCGGTCGGCTCCACTTGCGCAGTGATGAACCTGGACCCATCTGTATTCAAAGAAGTGGTCGTTGAAATCTTCGGTCGTAAAGGGGATGCCGTGGTCGACAAGAATATGGAGGCGATCAGGCAGGGGTTTGAGAAGATGAATGCCGATCTAGGTGACAAAGCCGGTTCCCTTCAGTTGGAAGCGGCAGATGGGAATAAGCGTATGTTCATGATTGGGAATGACGCCATTGCTCTCGGTGCCCTTGCAGGAGGAGTGCGCTTAATGGCTGCTTACCCCATCACGCCGGCCTCGGAGATCATGGAGTATCTGATCAAGAAGTTGCCACTCGTTGGCGGGACGGTGATTCAGACCGAGGATGAGATTGCTGCGGCGACGATGGCAATCGGTGCCAACTATGGCGGAATCCGATCATTCACGGCATCTGCAGGACCTGGCCTTTCACTCATGATGGAGGCTATCGGATTATCCGGCATGACCGAACAGCCTCTAGTCGTGGTGGATACGCAAAGGGGAGGACCGTCCACCGGACTTCCTACAAAGCAGGAACAATCCGATCTGATGGCGATGATTTACGGGACGCACGGCGAAATTCCTAAAATCGTCCTCGCTCCAAGTACGGTGCAGGAAGCGTTTTATGATACGGTTGAAGCCTTCAATCTCGCCGAGGAGTATCAGTGCCCTGTCATCATCCTTTCCGACCTGCAGCTTTCATTAGGTAAACAGACCGTGGAGCCGCTTGATTATTCAAAAGTGGAGATCAGGAGGGGGAAGCTTGCGGACGAAGAGCTGGATGAACTTGAGCCGAAGCACTACTTCAAGCGCTATGAAGTGACCGGAGATGGCGTGTCTCCAAGGGTAATTCCAGGAATGAAAAACGGCATTCACCATGTTACCGGGGTGGAGCATGACGAAACGGGGAAACCGTCGGAATCGCCGGTGAACAGGCAGGCACAGATGGATAAGAGGATGCGCAAGCTGAATGATATCCGCTTTGACACACCGGTTCATATTCAGGCACGACATGAGGAGCCCGATCTCCTCCTCGTGGGATTCAATTCCACCAGGGGAGCGATCGAAGAAGCCATGGTGCGTTTGGAGAAAGAGGGGATCTCAGTCAACCATGCCCATATCCGCCTCATTCACCCTTTCCCTACGGAAGCCATACAGCCTCAGCTTGCAGTCGCGAAAAAAGTGGTTGTCATCGAGAATAATGCTACCGGACAGCTGGCGAATATCTTGAAGATGAATGCAGGATACGGCCAAAAGGTCGTCAATATGACCAAATATGACGGGACACCTTTCCTCCCGCATGAAATACATGAAAGATGTAAGGAGCTGAAGCAAAATGGCAACATTTAAAGATTTCAGGAATAATGTCAAGCCGAACTGGTGTCCCGGATGCGGTGACTTCTCTGTCCAGGCCGCCATACAGCGTGCTTCTGCGAATGTAGGACTGGATCCGGAACAGCTGGCCGTCGTTTCAGGTATCGGTTGTTCCGGCAGGATTTCCGGCTATATCAATTCATTCGGTTTCCACGGGATCCATGGTCGTTCCCTGCCTATAGCTCAGGGGCTGAAAATGGCAAATAGGGAGTTGACGGTAATTGCATCCGGAGGTGATGGCGATGGTTTTGCCATCGGGCTCGGTCATACGATCCATGCAATCCGGAGAAACGTCAACATTACGTATATCGTCATGGATAACCAAATATACGGATTGACTAAAGGACAGACTTCCCCAAGGTCTTCTACCGGTTTTAAAACAAAATCCACTCCTCAAGGGAGCATCGAACCTGCTCTTGCACCGATGGAGATGGCTTTGACCGCCGGTGCCACATTTGTCGCACAAAGCTTTTCTTCTGACCTGAAGGAACTGACTGCACTGATTGAAGCCGGGTTGAACCATGAAGGGTTTTCTCTGATCAACGTATTCAGTCCATGTGTGACCTATAATAAGATCAATACGTACGACTGGTTCAAGGAAAACCTCACCAAGCTTTCCGATGTGGAAGGATATGATCCTTCAAATAAGGAAGAAGCCATGAGCCTCCTAATGGAGAAACAGGGACTCGTGACGGGCCTCATCTATCAGAACAGCCATCAACCTTCCTATCAGGAATTGATCCCCGACTACTCGGAAGAACCATTGAGTTCTCATGATATTCGTCTCGAAGAAGCTACGTTCGATCAATTGGTGAAGGAATTTATGTAAAAGAAACCGGGCTCTCTACGGAAGAGTCCGGTTTCTTTATGTGCACAGAACGGAACATCCGGCTCTGCTCATCGCTGACCACGCTGCATGCTTCTCATGTAGCCCGCTTTTAGAACCAGGAATCTTTGCTTCAAGCGTTCCAGTGTCTCGGCTACTTCGTTTTGTCTTTTCTTTTCCTCGTTTATAGAGGTGATCAACTTCCTGATCTCTTCATTCTTCTCATCAATGATCTTTGTAAACTCTCCGTGTGTTGATTCCTTGTGATGCCTTTCCTTCGCGAGTTCTGCCTCCAGTTGTAGGACTGTCTCTTTCAGCCTTTCGATCTCCGCCTTATCGTTCTTCACGATGCCTTCATTATCCCTGATAAGGAAAGAAAGGCTGTGGCGTCCGATTTCTTCCTTGGCGATTCGTTCGGTCAGCTGCCTGTTTTCTTCCTTCAGCTCCTCGACTTGGCGCTTCAGTGTCAGGATTGCCTTTCTTGATAAAGTGAACTCCAATGCCTCATATTCCTGTTTGAACCTTTGCATTTCCGATTTATAATGGATGATCAGCTGATTGAGCTGGATGGGATCGAGCCGATTCATGCGGGTCACCTCTCTTTCGCTGGTTTCTTTTACTTCTATATATATGTATAAACCGGGTCATTCGTCCATCCAATGAATAAAGCTGAGTAAACTTCCCAGCGTTTACTCGGCTTTCTTTCTGTATTTTTATCCGCACACGAATATTCATTCTAAGCGTAAACGTTTGATCATTCTTATTTAATCTCATCATCTCTTTGAATGATGCGACCATTGTTATTCCCGATGCGGGCGCATGTATGGAATCCATTCATAAGAGGTTGTTCTTCACCTTCCTTTTACATCCTATGCACGTCCAACGCAAAATTGTTGGATAGGTGTCAGGGGGGACTGCGCCTTTTTTTACATGCTGAAAATCAAGCCGTTTATATTTTTTTGGGGAATCTAGGTGTTTTCTCTATACCGATTCGCGATGCCCCCATAGGATGTAGTGTTAAATAAATATTCATGTAGACGAAAGGAAGGATTTGTTTGAATAAGCGTAAACAACTTAGGGGTTCCCAGACTCCTACGCCAACACCATCACCATCTCCAATTCCATTGGATCCAAATGATCTGGCTCCAGAATGTATTCGTGTCGACAAAGTGTATGATTGGGTGTTTTATGCCAATCGATACGAAAACAAAAACTTCATCCCTGATGAAGACTGCCGTGCAGCCGTCAGTGCAGCACTAGCGGCCGGTCAACGTGTGGAAGTACAGACAGCTCCGGTAGATCCTGCTAGCGTCAGTGTGACTGGTACCATCCTTGAAAATGGTAACCCTGGCCGCGTCCTGATCGTATGGACAGTTCCAGTAGAAGTCACCATCCTTATCGCAGGTGTACCAGCTTGTACGTTCACAGTCCGCACTCAATTCACTGATGAAATCATGCTTTGTGTGCCGACTGGCATCACGAATGCCAACCTGAACATCCGTGCAACGCAAGTCATCGCCTCTTCCGGTGGCGTCCTTATGGGACCAGATCCATTCGGACCGATGATTCCGCTTCGTGTTGTCCTTTGTAAAGATGTTCAAGTGGAATTCCCTGTGAAGTTGGAAGTACTGGCTAAGTTCTGCTTCCCACGTCCAAATAACATTCCAGTACCAGAAGAGCAACTTCAGTGTGACCTGAGCCTTCTTGAGTTCCCACGTCAATGCCCTGGCTTGTTCCCGGTTGCCAACTGTGAGTGTCAAGGTACAGCTCTTGCAAGAAATGAAGATACCGAAGCCACATTCGGTACCGGAGCAGCGGCAGAACTTGTTACAGGTCTATCCACTCTCAGAGCGGAAATCTGTCAAGAATGTTCCCTTGGGGACAGCACATGGTCTTACTCCTTTGTTGATACTGAGGTCGGACCGACTCCTGCACCGACTGCAACTGGATTCCAACCGGACTTCAGCTTCAGCTTCAACCCGTCTTCCATCGACCGCGTAACTTGCGGAACAGATGCATTGACTGCAGTTGGAGAAGGGATCCGCTACTTCGATGGCGCCCCTGAGCAATTGTTCTACGAACTTCAAATCTTCACTGGCCTGCTTGGACCGATTGCAGAAGGCTTCCGCCTGATCCTTCGTAACACAGCCAATGCCGTTATCTTCGACAGTGGAGTTGTAGAAGCCCTCGTTGAATTCAGCGAGTGTCAAACATTCAATGACCTATTGAACGGCTAATGATTAGGGAGAGAGGGGAAACTCTCCCTCCTTTTTTTAACATGGAAAGAATCTGTACATATGATGAAGGAAAGAGATTGATGGGGGTGTTTGCGGGTGGTGGATAAAGGTGAAGCATTGAAGGCACTCGATGATATTCGGGTCATATCGGAAGAAGTGGAATCGTTGTTCGGGGAATTGGCAGAACGCGGTCCAGGCCGCATGGAGAAGGCAAGGATGCCGGAGGAAGCAGGTGGCCACCGTGTCGTTGAATCCCTACAGGCTCAATTGAGAGAATGGAAGACCCGGGAAAGGGAGCAAGGTGAAGTAATTCTTACCCTGAAAAGAAAAATGGAGCAGCTAAAGGAAACGATTCATCAGGAAAGAGTGAAAGGAGGAAGGCCATCGCCCCCTTCAGTGGAAGTCATCATGATCGAGACCAAGGGACCCGAAATGCTGAAAGCAGTGAAGGAGAGGGTGGTTAAACTCGTATGTGAAACTCCATCCAGTGATGTTGTCAGGATTGACTGCGGTGGTATCCTCATGGGGTTGGAGACGAATAGAAAGATGGTGGAGCTGTTTTATCAACAGCTGAAATCTCATTCGGAAAGGTGGAGATATACAATGTGGCATTTTTTATCCGGTAAGGAGCACGCAGAAATGAATGCTGAGATCTTAAAGAGGCTGGAGGAAATCGATGGGCAGCTTCGAGAATATTCAGCAAAGTTCACAGAAGTGAAGGGTGCGATAGCCGAGCAGCAAAGCATAAACGAATCCGCTCAAAATCATCTCACCGAAGTGAAGAAGATCCAAGAAGAAATCAATAAAATTGAAACCTATTATGAGGAAGAAATCCAAAGCCTCAAGCAACAGATCGACCACTTCAAGGAGCGGGAAGGGGAGCTGGAAAGGGAAATCACCCTTCTGCATGATCAGCAACAAAGGGCTCCTAAACAAAGTGCAAGGGAGCTTGAATTGGAATCTGAGATTGAAGCTTTAAAAAGTAGAATCAAACAACAATCAAACAAAAAAAATGATCTGTATAACCAGATGAAATCCCAGAAAAAAGCGGAAGTCCCGCAGGTGAACCCGGAATTTGATGAGTATGGAAACATTCCCCTCCCCTCCGATTCCAAGAAGACGATGTTCAATCCGCAAAAGTACTTCCGATGACCCATGGAAGGGGGTGAACCACCATGATGAAAAAAGATCAAAACCAAATTTACAGACAGAAAAAAAGCATACCCATCGGCATCAAAAAAGAACAAATGGAAAAAATCGCAGCAGAGCGCACCAAGTTCAAGTTTAAAGGGTGTGGGTGCAACGCGTAAAGAGTCAGTCTTTCTTTCAAAGAATCTCTATAGCAGGTTGATCCTGGAGGCGAAATCTTCCATGCCGAATGAAGCATGCGGTCTCTTATCAGGAAGCGGATCCAAATGCACAAGGGTATGGCCTATGAGAAATACTGAACCGTCCCCGTTTTCCTTTGCCATTGATGAAGGGGAAAAGGAACGTGCGGTCAGGGAAATGCATGAACGCAATGAGGCATTTATCGGATTATACCATTCTCATCCGAATGGACTGCCTGTCCCTTCTCAAGATGATATTGATCATGCACCAGATGTATTCTACTTCATCATTTCCGTTGGAGGAGCGGAAGAAGGGATCCGCTGCTATAGAATCCGTGGAAGGCAGGTCATGCATTTGACCATCATTGTGGAATAAGAGTGCATCGGCACTCTTATTCCCATTTGTCTTTTAATTGAAAGGGTAGATTACGAGAGACGGTGAAACGCACAAGCGGGTTTACTACTGAATGCATATAGTATAGGGAGACAAGCAGGAAAGAGGTGATTATGTGAAAGTCTCAATCATCATCCCATTTTACAATTGTCCATATGTCGATCAGGCGATACGAAGTGCCATCCATCAAACCTATCCTGATATTGAAGTCATTGTAGTGGACGATGGTTCTACCAAGTTCACCGAGAAGATCGACCCTTACAGACACCGAATCAAATACATCCGGAAATCGAACGGAGGAACTGCTTCGGCACTTAATGAAGGATTGCGGCATGCAACAGGTCATTACTTCGCCTGGCTGAGCTCCGATGATCAATTTGTTGCCGATAAAGTACAAAAGCAAGTGACGTTTATGCAGAGGAATGGATCAAGACTCTCCTATACGGCATTTAAAACGGTTGATTCAAACAATACGATTATTAGCGAAATACGTTCTGCCCCTATGAGGCATGGGACATTCAAGCAGCGGCTGCTTCAAGGGTGCCCGGTGAATGGGTGTACGGTCATGGCAGAAATTTCCCTTATGAAGCAAGCAGGCTGGTTTGATGAAGGATATAAATTTGCACAGGATTATGAAATGTGGTGCCGACTCAGTTTGTTTACGCCCATGCATTACTTTGATGAATCCCTCGTGTTATACCGTGTGCACCCGGGGATGGGAACGGCCCGTTTTGCAGGCGGGATAGCAAACGAAGCACAACAGATTCAACAAACGTACAGCAAACTCTTTCAATCTCCCAGACGGAAAAAATAGAAAGAGGCTGGGACAAACATATTTTAGTCATAGTAAAACCCGAACTCCTTTTATCAGGCAAAGGAGTTCGGTTTTTTTCATTTCTGTTATGACTATTAAGAAATACTTGTTCCTAGTGGGTAGTTGAAGTGGATGATCTCTGTCATTCCATTAACGACAGACCGTTTCGGAAATGCCCATGTCCATGTTGAATCGGGGAGTCCAGCTGAGGACCCGGCTGATTAAAGCAGGATCCAGACAGCTGTGTTTAATATCCCCCGGCCGATCCTGACCGTGGATATAGTGAATGGATTTCCCTGTGGTAGTCTCAAGGATCTTGATAACGTCGAGAAGTGATGTGGGGATACCGGTCCCTACTACAAACGTTCCCACATCCGGTGCCTTACCAGCCGCCATGTTGGCAGAAACGATGTCTTGCACATATACATAGTCCCTTGTCTGCAATCCGTCTCCATTCACCTTTAACGATTCTCCTTTAGAGAGTTTGTCGCTAAAGACGGCGATGACACCGCCTTCCCCTTTTGCCGTCTGTCTAGGACCATAAACATTTCCGTATCTCAAAATGGTGTAAGGGATAGAAAAGAGGTCGTGATAGAGGGTGATATATCGTTCAGCTGCTAGCTTGGAGAGGCCATAATATGAAAGGGGAGAAGGAGGCACATCCTCGGTGAGCACAGACTCGGATGAATTTCCGTATACAGCAGAAGTGGAAGAAAAGACAAATTTCTTCAGGGACAAATTCCTGCACGCTTCCAAGATATTGATTGTGCCTCCCACATTCACCAACATATCCATGTGCGGATCATTCAATGACCGGTTCACATCTGCCTGGGCTGCAAGGTGATAGATAACATCCGGTTTAATGGAAGTGATGAGTTCCCTTGCTTCTTGAGATCTTATATCCAACTGATGAAACGAAGCGGAAGCAGGCAGATGCTTTACTTTTCCGCTGCTCAGATCATCGATGATATGAACGTCCAAGCCCTCTTTGATCAAATTGTCTGCCAGATGAGAGCCGATGAAACCCGCTCCACCGGTTACAATAGCTTTTTCCATAGTATTCACCTCTGTTTTTAATACCCTATGCAAAAAAGATGATTCGGGGTGAACAGCACGCCCATGTAAGGGTGTTTTAGATGCCTAAAGTTTTGAGCATGCCGTAGAAGTGAATTCTATAAGCTTCGTGCCCAAACTGCGATTTGAGGTGGAGAAGGGCATTTTCGATGATGTACGAACGCAGCTGTCCATCATCCATCAGCTGCACCGCCTGCTCGACTGCTGTCTGGACGTTCCCGATTGAATAATATTTTCCCGTTTGGTTATGGAGCACGGCGCTTCTGATCCCGTCTGAATCTGATGTGAGGACGGGACATCTGCAACTCATCGCTTCCAAAGGGGAATAAGGGGCTCCTTCGACCTTGGACGTGCAGCACAGGAATCCTCCGGAATCACCAATCCTCGAGAAATAATGAGGCATCTGGGAATGGGGGACATTCTGAAGGAGGTGAAGGTGGTCATCAAGTTTTAAAATCGATTTCAGCGTGTTGAAATCCTGACGTTCTTTTGGTGTGGATAGACTTGGATCTTCGAACATATATAGCTGGACTCCAGGCTTCCTTTTGATCATCTCGTGCCCGATGTGCAGGAATTCCCTCCAGTTTTTATTATCCTCGAGCCTGCCGATCCATGCGATGATCGGGGATGGGTGCTTCGGGAGCGCCCTGTAGGCAAAGGCATCCGCATCAAAGCAGTTATTGAATCCGAATGTTGGGGTACCAGGGAAAAACTCATTGAATATAGCTCCGATATGCGGTGTTTTCGGATAGAGCAACCCATCGCAGAATTGATTGACATAGGGAATGGCATTTTTCATTTCAGCCCGTGCTGTTGCCTGGGGACCATATCCTTGTATCTCCAATAGAATCTTCCCCTTGTAACCAAGTTTCCGGAATCTTTCCATGCCTCTGTAGTCGGATGTTATGATGATGGCATCGTACCGGCCTTTTTTTAGGATCCTCTGGATGTCTGCATCCTGATCAGCGATATACACATTGCTTTCTTCGTGGTTCAATAGATCCCTTTTCTTGCTGTAGTAGAGAAAGTCGCTCTGGATCCCTGCACAACGCAAAGCGGCAGCCCTCTGTCGATTCAGCGTTTCTACACCGCCACTTGGGACATAGAAGACAAATAATACATTCAAGATGATATCCTCCTTTAACCGAATGGACTTGTAGGTCCTTATTATCAGGTATATGTAAGAGGCGGGAAGTTGTACAGGACATTCAGGGAATAACCGCTGAAATTCCTGATTTTACTGTCAACGGAAACAAGCATTACATAGTATGGAGAAGAAAAGCTTATGAGGGGGTGAAAGGATGATTCCAAAAGTGTCTATTATCATTCCGTTCTATAATTGTGCTTACGTGGATCAGGCAATCGAGAGCGCCCTTAATCAATCGTATCCGTCAATCGAAGTGATTGTGGTGGACGATGGCTCCACCATGCATCTGGAAAAGCTTGAACCTTATGCCGATCGGATTACGGTCCTCCACAAAGTCAACGGAGGAACGGCAACAGCATTGAACTGGGGGATGGATACTGCGACTGGGACCTATACCGCGTGGCTAAGCTCAGATGATCTGTTCCTTCCGGAGAAGATTTCTCTGCAGGTAGAGTACTTGGAGCGGAACCGGATCGACCTTTGCTTCAGCGATTACCTTCTCATTACGGATAAAGGAACAGAATGGATGTGGTCGGTCAATGAATCCTTCGAGGATATAAAAAGGCTGAAAGACGTTCTGGCTTATCGTAATCCCATTAACGGTTCTACGATGCTCATGAAGAGGAAGATATTCAAGGAAGCAGGATTCTTCGAGCCGAAGTACCGTTTCACCCATGATTATGAGATGTGGATGCGGCTGATGATGAAGGGATCCTCATTTGGTTATCTTCATTTGCCCCTCATCAAGTACCGCACCCATCCGGCGTCGGGTAGCATGAACTATCAAGCTGATATTGGCCGGGAAACGAATGAACTGCAGTTGCTGTATAGAGAGAAAAGGAGTGAAGAAGATTGAGAGAACTCATCCTTTCGGGTGCCACCCAGAAAGCCGGTCTGAAGAAGGATTGGGAGCAATTTAAAAAAGGGCTCGTGCTTTCGTTTCACACAAGATCGCAGCAGATTCAAAAAGTGATTGAATATATCTCACCACCGGACGTGTGTGCTGATGGTGACCCCTCAATATCGTTTACGGCCGCTACGCTGAGGAAGAACAAGCTCTATGTTCCGACGCATACCGAAATATTGGTATACGATTTGAATACCTATCAGCTCGAGAAGTATTTCACCTATCCTTCATTGAATGATGTTCATCACGTGTATCCAAGAAACAACGGGAATCTGCTTATTTGTAACACAGGGCTTGATATGGTGATTGAAACGTCCCCTAAAGGTGTGATTTTGAACGAGTGGAATGTAGGCAGGGGCGGGCCGTGGAAAGCGTTTGATCCATCGATTGACTACCGGAAAGTCTCTACGACCAAACCCCATAAGCACCACCCGAACTTTGTGTTTGAACTGGAGGATGAAATATGGGTCACAAGATGCCTGCAGAAAGACGCGATCTGTTTGACCGATCCTTGGAAAGAAATCACGATCGGCAGACAGTTCATCCATGACGGAGTCCTTTATAAAAACCATTTGTATTTCACGCAGGTGGACGGCCACATCATCAAAGTGAATGCAGGGAGCCTGCAGGTCGTTCAGGATATCGACCTCACAACCGTGGGCTCACATGAGGAAAAACTAGGTTGGTGCAGGGGCATCAAACCGCTTACAGAGGACATCATCCTGGTGGGATTCACACGGATCAGACCGTCAAGCAGGGTGAATGAAGACGGCTCCAGGGAGTATTACGGACAGCACGGAGTCCTTCCAACCCGTATAGCCTGTTATAACATCAAGGAGATGGCTTTGATGTGGGAGAAAGATCTTGAGCCCTATGGAATGAATGCCATCTATTCAATTAGCTGATTAAAGGAGAGTGGAAGAGTTGTTGCCCAGAAAAAATACGTATCGCTTCCCTGTCAGGAGCACGCCCATTTCGGCTAAAAAACCGCTCCCGAGACCCCATTCGAATACACAGCCGAAGTATGCCATCCCAGATCCACGGCTGAGAGAACTGCTCGACCGGCATGCAGGGGGATGGTGAACCGATGAAAATCCTGATTGCTACCATCTTCCCATTACCCGGAGGTGGCATTTGGTCATTTGTCTCCAATCTTCATGATGGTCTTGTTGCAAAAGGGCACTCTGTCGATATCATCTGCTCGAACTCTACAAACACTCAAGTATTGAACCTCTTAAAAGGGAATACGACCGAACTTTTACCCTTCCGGCCCATGATCGAGCGGAAACTCAGGAAGTCCATTCCGAGATTGATTGAGGATCCATGGGTGTATCATGCAGAAGTGAACAGATATCTTTTTGAACGTGGACTGGCAGAACATGATTTGTCGCAATATGACCTCATCCATTGTCAGGATGTTCTGTCGGCGGTATCGATCAGCAGGATGAAACCTGCCCATACCCCCATGGTTACATCCATCCATGGTTTTTTGTCCGGAGCGATCTTCCATCAAATCAAAGCGACTAATCCCGGCAGATCCGACGGTGACATCTGGAGCAGTTTCGTCCTTCAGTATTACGCCAGGTTGGAGAAAATCGGCTATGACAGCAGTACATCTCTCCATACGTCAAGCAGGTGGATGAGGGGCATCCTGCTGAATCAATACAGCGTACCTTCTTATAAGATCATGACCTTCAACTATGGGGTTCCCATTGAACAATTCCCTGCCTATCCCGGAAAGCGTCCTTCAGGAAAGTGTACCATTGTGGCCATCAGCAGATTAGTGTACCTGAAAGGCCTCCACCACCTTCTGGAGTCGCTCGAAATGCTTTCTCCCTCACTGGAATGGGAATGCCAGATCCTCGGAGAAGGTGAGATGCAGGAGAGACTGGTGGCTCAGGCAAGGCAGCTTGGGATTGAATCCAATGTGAGCTTCCTTGGTAACCGGAATGACGTTGTGCAGATTCTGCAGAAGGCAGACGTTCTGGTCATTCCGAGCCTTCAGGAAAATCAGCCGTTCGCCGTCATCGAGGCGCAAATGATGGGGGTACCGGTCATTGCCTCCAACGCTGGAGGTCTTCCGGAAATGGTCGATCATCAGGGAACGGGTCTGATCGTGGAAAAAGGGAACAGCTTCCAGCTCTCCAATGCATTGGATCTTATCATCCGACACCCAGCGGAACGGGATCGTATGGGGCAGCAAGCTTGGAAACGGAGCAGGGAAAAATGGGGTCTCCCATCCCTCATTGAGAATGCTGGGGCATTCTATCAATCAGCGATGAACCTGAATACCTGATGGATGCGCCTTTTTATCAAAACATGGTGAAGAGTCTAGGACAGCTCCCGCATTTTATCATAAAGTATTAAGACGAAACAGAAAGGAGAGGTCACAGGTGAAAATCGTAACAGTACTGGGGACGAGGCCGGAGATCATCAGGCTGAGCCTCATCATGAAAAAGCTTGATCAGCTTGCGGATCGGCATGTCATCGTGCACACAGGGCAGAACTTCACCCACTCATTGAACGGTGTGTTCTATCAGGAGCTTGGCCTGCGTGCGCCCGACTACGTCCTGTCGGATAAACAGCAGTCGCTTGGCAAGCAGCTATCTGCCTTATATGAAGGACTTGAAGAGATACTGATCCGTGAGAAGCCGGATAAAGTGCTTGTGCTTGGCGACACGAATAGCGGGCTGAGTGCCATCCTGGCCGAACGGATGATGATTCCTGTCGTCCACATGGAAGCAGGGAACCGCTGCTTCGATTTGAATGTACCGGAAGAGAAGAATCGGAGGATCATCGATTCCGTCTCATCATTCAATCTCGTTTATACTCCGTATAGCAAAACCAATCTTCTCAATGAAGGAATGACACCAAGCAAAATCATCACAACCGGCAATCCCATCTATGAAGTTCTGAAGCATTATGAAACGGACATTGATTCCAGCACCATACTTAAAGACCTTTCATTAGAAGAAAGGGACTATTTCCTGGCTACGATCCACAGGGCAGAAAACGTAGACAACCCCCACCACCTTACCTCCATCATCCAAGCCATGAACACCATTGCGACCACCTACAAAAAAAGAATCATCTTCAGCGCACATCCGAGAACACGCTCCAAGTTACTGGCCATGCCTGATCTATCCATCGATCCAAGAATTGAATTCCATGAACCATTCGGATTCTTTGATTTCATACAACTCGAAAAAAAGGCGTATTGCGTATTGACCGATAGCGGAACGGTCCAGGAAGAGTGCTGTATCTTCCATGTGCCGGCCGTAACAGTCAGGAAGACGACCGAAAGACCGGAAACGGTTGACTGTGGCAGTAACTTCATTTCCGGCCTGGTGGAAGCGAACATCGTGAACGGTGTGAACGTCATGTGTTCCAAGGCTGCGAATTGGAAGTGTCCTGCAGAATACTTGGATGAACATGTGTCGGATAAAGTGATCAATATACTTTTAGGAGGGACAGAAATTGTTTACTAATAAAACCATCTTAGTAACGGGAGGAACGGGATCGTGGGGTAACGAACTCGTATCCCAGCTTCTTGAGAAAAATCCGAAGGAAATCAGGATCTTCTCCCGGAATGAAACCAGTCAGGTACTGACAAAGCAAAAATTCGAGAACGACCCGCGCCTGACGTTCCTGATCGGGGACGTACGTGATAAGGAAGCAGTGATGGAAGCGGCTCAGAAAGTCGATTATATCTTCCATCTTGCGGCACTAAAACATGTACCGGTGTGTGAGCATCAGCCACTTGAAGCACTGAAAACGAATGTGATGGGTACCCAGAATATCATCGACGCCGCCATTGAAAATGAAGTGGAGAAGGTAATCAATATCTCCACTGACAAAGCGGCCAATCCGTCCAATTTCTATGGATTCACGAAAGCCATGGGAGAAAAACTGATCATCAATGCCAATGTGCTGACGGATAAAACGAAATTTGTTTGCGTACGGGGTGGGAATGTACTAGGGACAAATGGAAGCGTCATCCACGTCTTCAAGCATGGCATCAAGGAAAAGTCGAAAATCGGGATAACGGATAAAAACATGACCCGTTTCTTCCTCACCATCAAAGATGCCATCAAGCTTTTGTTCAAAGCCACCTACGAAAGCCACGGGGGAGAAATCTTCGTCATGAAGATGCCGACGTGCAAGATCATGGATCTGGCTCAAGTTCTCATCGATCGATATTCCCCTGATCAAGAAGTGACAGTGGAGGAACTAGGGATCCGACCGGGGGAAAAACTGCATGAATTGCTTCTGACGGAGTTTGAAAGCCACAATACCATCGTGTATGACAACGAATACTTCGTCATTCTCCCGACGATTCATATCGAAGGATTAACAGAATTTTACAAAGACTTCCCGCAGGTTGATCTTGATACGTATTCCTCAAGTGATAATATCATCAATTACGATCAGATCAAGTCCATGCTGAAGGACGGGGGCTTTCTGGAATGAGGATCCTCGTATTGGGGGGCAGGGGCATGGCTGGCCATGTCATCACCTCCTATATGAAAAAGCAGGGACATGACGTCCTCTACACCACCAGGAATGAAGACGGGATCCAACTTGATGTAACAAGCCTTGCCGGTGTAAGGAACGTCATCTTGCATCACAAGCCGGATGTGCTCATCAACGCCGTTGGACTCCTGAATGGGGATGCAGAGGCCAGACTCAAGGACGCCATCATCGTCAATGGCCTTCTGCCCCATTTTTTGACGGAAGTACTGGATGAATACGGTGGAAAACTTATCCATATCAGTACGGATTGCGTCTTTTCAGGAGAAAAGGGAAGCTATGTAGAGAATGATGAGAAGGATGGCACCACTGCCTATTCCAAGACGAAGGCGATCGGTGAGGTGACCCGCTCACCTCATCTGACCATAAGGACTTCGATCATCGGACCTGAATTGAAGGAGAATGGAATCGGTCTCTTTCACTGGTTCTTAAAGCAACAAGGTGAAGTGAAAGGATATGCGAATGTATTTTGGAACGGTGTGACCACCCTCGAACTCGCCAAAGCCATCGATCACTTGATCCCCACTGGTGCAACAGGACTCTATCATCTGTGCACACCGGGAAGAATCAGTAAGTATGAGCTCCTTCAACTTTTCAAAGAAGTTCTCAAAAAAGATGACGTGACCATCACAGCGTCACTGACTCCAGTTCATGATAAGACGCTCGTGCATACCCGGAAAGACGTTCAATATCCGGTTCAGGATTACAAAAACATGCTCATAGAAATGGTCGAATGGATGCGACAAAAATGAAACGGGTCCTTGTGACCGGAGCCTCGGGATTCACGGGACGTCATGCTTGTGCCTTGTTTGCAGGCATGGGTCACACAGTGTACGGTCTAGTGAGGAAATCGACAATGATGAAAGATGTGACGCTTGTACCATGCGATATTATGGATGAACAGCAAGTCAAACGGGTGGTGAAAGAGGTGAACCCCGACATCACGCTTCATCTTGCTGCTCAGAATCACGGTGGTGTTGCCTGGGAGAAGCCTGCTTTCACATTCCGCATAAATGTACTGGGAACCTTGAATCTGTTGGAAGCTTTTAGGATCTGCGCACCGAAGTCTATCATATTGATCACGGGTTCGGTACTGGAATGGAACGCCGGCTATCAGCCGGCGCATCCATATGGCGTATCCAAGCTCATGCAGACGGGCCTTGCTTCCTCCTGGTCTACACTTTTCGGATTGGATGTTCGGATTGCCCGCTCCTCTAACTTATGCGGTCCGGGAGAATCAACTGGCATCTGTTCTCTTTTAGCAAGGAGCTGTGTGGAAGAGAAGAAAGCTTTTCACTTTGCCAATATACTCGATCAAAGGGATTTCCTAGACGTCAGGGATGCGGTTTGTGCCTATGAGAGGATTATTGCAAACGGAGAGCGCGGAGGTAATTATACAGTGGCCTCCGGTCGGAACCGGACTCTTCTGGAAGTAGCGAGGGCTATAAGGGATATAGCTGGAAGCGGAATCACCTTCAGTACAGACCTCTTTCAGCGAACTGTCCAGGAGCTGTACCCTGCGGTAGAAACCCGGGGTCTGGGATGGGAACCGGCCATTCCGTTCACACAAACATTGGAAGATATCCATGACTATATGAAAACAACAAAAAGGTAATCGGGATGATTACCTTTTTGTTGTTTTCGCAAGGTCAGAAGTAGATCGAAAATTTCTTGAATAGTGTATCGATGCTGGTCTTCCTTTTTTTCATATACTCTGTTCTTTTTTGGAGCACCCCATCCTGGAGCACCTTTCGGTCAATCTTGATGGATGAACCATGCACAATCAGGGATTTGGCCCTTTCAATCCTGGCATCATCAAAATGAAGATAGGCCATCCTCATGAGATTGTAGTAGATCCCCTCGTAGTTCACACTGTACGGGTGGGCCGTCCTGAACAAATGAAGGATGGTCACCGTAGGATCGCAGTGGCATCGGTATCCGAAAAGCCAAAGTTTGATCGAAATTTCTACATCTTCGTGCCCCCACGAATAAAATCCAGGTTCAAAACCGCCGATATCATCGAATGTCTCTTTCTTCATGACAATGCATGCACCGGGAAGAATAGCTGTTTCAAAAAGCCCCCTCCCTCTGGGGTTCCACTTAATCTTCAGTGAAGGAGTCAAGGATTGTCCGTATCCTACGATGGAGGGGTCTTCCAGTGAACCGATGGCTGGACAAACGGCATCTGTCACCCCGCTTGCCAGTGGATAGACAAGACGGTCCAACCAGAAATGTTCAAAGGTCATATGGGCATCACAAAAAGCGATATAAGGGAAGTGCGCAGCTTCCGCCCCCAGATTCCTAGCAACAGAGGGACCTACCCCTTCTGCACGTACATAGATCACTTTTTGTTTATGTTCATAGGTTGAGAGAAAGGCGAAGCCCTCATCGGTGGATGCATCGTCCACAAGGATCGCCTCGACCTCGACATTCGTCTTGACGTTGAAAAGGGAATCCAACGTCATCTTTACATTCTTTCCTTCGTTCTTCACAGGGAATACAACGGAAACTTTGGGTATATGCCTGCTCATCTCGACGCTCCTTTACTACATGCCTCTGAATCAGTGTATGTGGCTTCGGTCCGACCGTGAATCATGCAGATAACATAAGTCAGGGGATGAGTTCATAAGATGAGTATTGGGTGATGCACATGGTGAAATGGAAAGTGGACGGAAGAGAGATGGGGGAGCTTGCAGATCACCTCCTTCCGTATATTCAATGGTTTTGCGCAGAGTATAAGTTCGAGTATAAAAGGGATCCATCAGGAGAGATGGAGGTATTTTCACCATTGTTTGGAAAAAAAGTGGAGGTAGCTGTAACCGGGATCAAAGAAGAAGCTTTTTTTCGTGTGTTCAAATCCATTATGGAGTTTAATGGAATGAAAGTTCGCACAGCACATAACAAGGAAGAGGAACCACCGGACAAATTCATCGATGTCCAATTTGCTCAGACGGAAGATAAAGAACGATCACTCTCGTTCGGGTTTTCCAATGCTGTGGAGGCAGTCGATGTGAAAAGTCTTATTAAAATCTATCAAGGAGATATTAAATTCGGGAGCATCAACGTGCTGCCAGGAAGACCTTTTGACCATCGATATCGCTTTGTTTTCAAAGGCAGGGAGTGGGATGACTTCCTTTCTGTGGAAGCCCCGTCCATCGTGGCGAACTGCATGCTGAAATCCATCTTGAAGACGGATTTGATTCCATACCTGACCCTTTTGTCCATCGGAGGATCGCCTCCACCTATGAAGCCGACCGACCCCCCGGTAAAAGAAGCAAGGGTGCAGGAAATCGAAGACAGGGAATATGAAGAAGCGAAGAGAAGGAAACAGCAACAGCGCACCGAGAAAATCGTGAGCGCTCATTCTTACTTTGATTACAATGTTTTGCCGAATCGGAAGCTGGATAAGTATACGGTGAAAGCAGATTTTTTCATTAAAAATACAGGGACAGCCGTTCTCCAAAATCCAAAGCTCTGTTTTAGGGTCGATCCTCATGACCGGGTCGAAATCGGCGGTCAAATACTGCCTCCTGAAATGAGTGAGCTTTTCTCCCTCCAAGGCCAGACCGGAGCGCAAGGATGGCAGTATGCAGGCAAGGATTGGCTTGAAAAGGCGTATGAAACAGGGGAATACTGGATTGAATCCATTCAACCTCTTCAAATGGCTCCGGGGGAGACCATCAAGGTGGAAGGCGTACAGTTTTCAATCGAATCTCTCGATGAACAAACTGCTGCCACGATCGTGGGGTTTGTATATGTGGAAGGGGAGAATCTACAGATTCAGTCACAAAACAAAATCCTCATTACATTTTAATAGATAGGCTGGGACAAACGTGTTTAAGTCATGGAAAGACCCGAATTCATTTACCAGAAATAAGGTGAATGAATTCGGGTCTTTCCTTTCTTTAAGAACATTTACATTGCATCTTGTGCATGATTGGAGTGCAAGGCGAAGACTCCTGGGAAAAGAGTGGCACACCGTAGGATTGCAGAGGAGACTCACAGGCTACCAGCAGAAAGGCAGGTCTTGCACTGGAATTTTCAGGAATATAGGGATCGTAGGTCTCATTAAATGGTACCTAGTTCGACAGCCTCTTCTTTTATGATTCGGATTTGGAGGTCCGTATGGTACTGGGTTTGGTCTGGCGCCTGCGATGATGCTCGATCATCCCCTTCAGTTCTTGAACCTGAGAAGATAGGGAATGATTCGTTGAGCGGATGGACTGAATTTCGTCAAAGAATCGTCGATCCGTTTCTTCGATCAGCTCCTGCATGAATACATGCTGTCGCTGGATGCCGAGTATCTGGAGAGCTTCTATATCATCCAACCGCCCTTCCTGTTCTTTCCTATTTTGATCTATATCCCCGAATCTTGATTCCATGAGCCATTCGTAATCCTTCATTTCCTGCTGGATCCCTGCCATCATTTCTTTGATGAACGTCATCTTTTCGATTTCGGCTACTTTCAACTGTTCTTTTGCTCGTTCAAGGGAAGTTAGGGCGAAGGTACGCTCCGATACCAACTCCTCGAACTGTTCCGTTTTGGTAATCAGGCTTTTGAAAAGGTCATTCTTGGAATCCTCCGAACGGCAGAGAGCTTTTCTCAAATCTTCGATATGGGCTTGTTGATTGAGCAATTTCTCATCCTTCTTCAACGCATCGGTTTTGATGCGATCATACCATTCTCTCAATGTATCATTCTCATCAGTAAGAGCAGAGACTTCCTGCTCCCATGTTGAGATCGTTCCGTTCAGTTGAGCATTTTTCTCCTTCAGGATGTTGACTTCACTCTGTATGGTGAGGGCTTTTTCCTTCCAATGATGCAGGGATGTTTCAGAGGCTAATAATTGCTCACGTAGATTGGCTGCTTCTGCGGTGATCTCCTCTGATATTTGGAGGAAATGATTCCGATCCCTGATTAATTCTTCCTCGATCGCCTGCTGAGATGCGATTTCGTCCAGAGAGGCTTCCCATTGTAACTGAACTTCTGATAGGCGCTTCTTATAAAAAGCTGCTTCTGCAAACAATACCCCCCGACTCAGACGGGCAATTTCTTGTTTCAATAGGTGCAACTGTGATTTTAAATAGATGGTTTCCCCGTTTTCGATATAATACGAGGGTTGTTTTTCATCCTGTCTGATGACCTTCTCCTCCTCGATCGTTTGTTATTTTTACCGTATGCACCCTTCCTCGCGGCGCAACCGGGGAGAATGCCCAATTTGTGCTGCATTGTTGATAGATGCAGGGAGCTATTGTATGATCTTCCAAAAACCGATATACTTAAACAAGCAGAATACCTTCTTATTGAAGCGGTTACAGTGCGGGGAGGTCGTTCTCTCGTTACAAAGCTTGAAAGGGGACTACTCATGAATGAGGAACAGCGAAAACATGGACAGCAGGCTAATCCGACATCAGCTAAAAGCGAGAAGGATTACAGTCAATATTTTCAGAGCGTCTATATTCCGCCTTCGTTGAAAGAAGCAAAAAAACGCGGGAAAGAGGAAGTCCAGTATCATAATGACTTCACCATTGATGGTAAATTCAAAGGCCTTGGAACAGGAAGGAAATTCTACATACGTACATACGGTTGTCAGATGAACGAACACGATACCGAGGTCATGGCCGGGATCTTCATGGCCCTGGGCTATGAGGCAACGAATAACACGGATGATGCGGATGTAATCCTTCTGAATACATGTGCCATCCGGGAGAATGCGGAGAACAAAGTGTTCGGGGAGCTCGGTCACCTTAAAGCGCTGAAACGGGAGAATCCGGGACTGCTCATCGGCGTATGCGGGTGCATGTCACAGGAAGAATCCGTCGTCAAAAAGATTTTGAAAACGTATCAGCAAGTCGATATGATCTTTGGTACCCATAATATCCACAGACTCCCTGAAATCCTTTCAGAGGCATATATGTCCAAGGCCATGGTCGTGGAGGTCTGGTCAAAGGAAGGGGATGTGATCGAGAACCTTCCGAAGGTGCGCAGGGGAAACATCAAGGCTTGGGTGAATATCATGTATGGCTGCGATAAGTTTTGCACGTACTGCATCGTACCCTATACACGCGGGAAAGAACGGAGCAGAAGACCGGAAGAGATCATTCTGGAAGTACGGTCGCTGGCTGCTCAAGGGTATCAGGAAGTCACCCTTCTTGGCCAGAACGTCAATGCATACGGTAAGGATATTGAAGATATGGACTACGGACTCGGGGACCTGATGGACGAATTGAGGAAGATCGATATCCCTAGGATCCGCTTTACGACCAGTCATCCACGCGATTTTGATGATCATCTGATCGAAGTGCTTTCGAAGAAAGGGAATCTCGTTGAACACATTCATCTTCCTGTTCAGTCCGGATCCACTTCTGTCCTGAAAATCATGGCCAGAAAGTATTCCCGTGAGGTCTTCCTTGACCTCGTGTCGAGGATCAAGACGGCCATGCCGGATGTTGCCCTAACCACAGACATCATCGTCGGTTATCCGAATGAAACAGAAGAGCAATTCGAAGAGACCCTCTCCTTGTACAGGGAGGTGGGCTTCGAATCGGCCTACACGTACATCTACTCCCCGCGGGAAGGCACCCCTGCGGCCAAAATGACGGATAATGTTCCTGACGATGTGAAAAAAGACCGTTTGCGCAGACTGAACGCAGTGGTCAATGAGTTTTCCGGGAAATCCCTCCTGCCCTATAAAGGCGAAATCGTGGAAGTCCTTGTAGAAGGGGAGAGTAAGAAGAATCCGGAGGTGCTCGCCGGATATACAAGAAGGAGCAAACTAGTGAATTTCAAGGCACCCAAGACGGCCATTGGCAAAATCGTGAAGGTGAAGATCACGGATACCAAAAGCTGGTCGCTCGATGGGGAAATGATCGAAGAAGGTCTAATCGGATCTGAATTTCAAATACCGGCAGAGGTGAACTGATATGGCGAAATATACAAAAGACGATATTATCAAGCATGCAGGCGATCTTGCACAAATGATCGCAGATACAGAAGAAGTGGACTTCTTCAAACGTGCAGAGGCACAGATTCACGAAAATCAAAAAGTGAGAGAAATGATTGCAAGCATCAAGAGCCTTCAAAAGCAGGCGGTCAACTTCCAACACTACGGCAAAAGTGAAGCACTGAAGATGGTTGAAGCAAAAATTGAAAACCTGGAAAAAGAAATTGACGCTATTCCTATTGTCCAACAGTTTAAAGAATCTCAAGAGGATGTGAATGATCTGCTTCAGATCGTAGCATCGGTCATCTCCAACAATGTGACCGATCACATCATCGAAACGACCGGCGGGGACATCCTAAGGGGAGAAACCGGGTCTCAGGTCCGGAATTCCATGCCGGGCAGCTGCTCATAAGTTTCCCATTAGATAAGGCTGAAACAAACATGTTTTAGTCATCGAAAAACCCGAATTGTTGCCTGCTGCAAGGCAACAATTCGGGTTTTTCATTTATTTAATGAACATTTTTATGGTGTCTAACGGTGGACTGGAGAGCAAGGAAAAGACAACTGCGGGAAGAATCGTACCCTGAAGGCATGTGGGGTGGATCGCCAGCTCCCCGCAGAAAGCGAAAACTTGCAGAGAAATCGGTTTAAAGAACCGAAATGGATCGTGTCCGTCATTAGATTGTACCTTTTTTGTTTTATCCCAACCCTCTTCCTCCATAGCTGCGCCTCGCAAACGCTCTCCTTTTCGTAACATCCCTTGGGTATTCGCATACAATACAGTATCTCGCAACAATCCTTTCATGCAATCCAATTTACTCGCACAAACACCTAAGTCATCGCATAAGATGAATTGAAAATGAATGAGGAGGTACGCTCGAATGGCAGAATATAGAGAGATCATTACAAAAGCGGTCGTAGCGAAGGGACGCAAATTCACTCAGTCCCATCATACGATTTGCCCGCCGCATCACCCATCGAGCATTTTAGGCTGCTGGATCATCAATCACGAGTACAAGGCACACAAAGTAGGGAAAAAAGTAGAGATTCAGGGTTGTTATGATATCAACGTATGGTACTCCCACAGCGACAACACGAAGACATCCGTGGTCACTGAGCGAGTCGAATATACAGACGTCATCAAATTGAAATACCGCGATCCTGATTGCTCGGATGATCTTGAAGTGTGCGCCCGCGTACTCCAACAGCCGAACTGCTGCGAAGCGGTCATCTCACCGAATGGGAATAAAATCATCGTTCATGTAGAACGTGAATTCCTGGTGGAAGTGATCGGTGAAACAAAAGTATGTGTCCTGGTGAATCCTGACGGCTGTGATGATCATGATTGGGACTGCGACCTGGATGACGAAGAGTTTGAAGAATTGGATCCGGAATTCCTTGAAGGCATCGAAGAGTAAAGATTGCTAGGAAGACGGCCTCTTCCTAGTTTTTTTATGAAACCATCCGAACGGATGGTTTTTTCTTTGTGGCAAGCACCTGCCCGATTGCATGGAAGTATGCTAAAATGGGTGGGAAGACCGATCATGAAAGGATTTTTAAACATGAAAAAAACAGTGGTTCTGGCAGAAAAGCCTTCTGTCGGAAGAGATATCGCACGGGTGCTTAACTGCACACAAAAAGGGAATGGATTCATGGAAGGAAAAGAGTACATCGTAACCTGGGCCCTTGGGCATCTCGTTACCCTTGCAGACCCCGAAACCTATGATGATAAGTATAAAACGTGGAAGATAGAAGACCTGCCGATGCTTCCGAAAGATCTTAAGCTGGTAGTGATCAAAAAAACAGGAAAACAATTCAATGCCGTAAAAACACAGATGAATCGGCCGGATGTAAAAGAAATCGTCATAGCAACGGATGCCGGGCGTGAAGGAGAACTCGTCGCCAGGTGGATCCTGGAAAAGGCGAAGCCGCAAAAGCCGTTGAAGCGTTTATGGATTTCATCCGTAACCGACAAAGCCATTCAGCAAGGTTTCAGCCGTTTAAAAGATGGAAAAGCCTATGAAAATCTCTATAGGGCTGCAGAGGCAAGGTCAGAAGCGGATTGGTATGTCGGCATGAATGCCACAAGGGCTTTGACAACCAAACATAATGCCCAGCTTTCCTGTGGTCGTGTACAAACTCCGACACTCAGTATCATTGCGCAGCGGGAAGAGGAAATCAGGAACTTCAAGCCCGTCCCGTACTATGGTATCCAAGCGGTCACCTCAAAAGGGACCTTTACATGGCTCAAAGGTCAAGAATCAAGGTCGTTTTCAAAAGAAGAAGTGGAACGGGTAGAAGCTGCCTTGAAAGCGCAAAAAAAACCGCTTACGATCGATACGGTCAAAAAAGCAACGAAAAAGAATCCTGCACCTTCGTTTTATGATTTGACTGAGCTCCAGCGTGATGCCCATAAAGTATATGGTTTTTCGGCAAAGGAAACGCTGTCGATCATGCAGAAGCTTTATGAACAGCATAAATTGGTCACATACCCCAGGACTGACAGCAGGCATCTCTCGAGTGATATGGTCGATACATTGAAAGATCGGCTGATGGCCGTCAATGTCCAAGAGTACAGGGGAATCGTGCATCATGCATTGAAAGGAAAGCTTACCCTTTCAAAAGCGTATGTAGATGACGCCAAGGTGAGTGATCACCATGCCATCATCCCAACGGAGGAAACACCTTTTCTTCAGAAGCTCCAGGACAGGGAACGGAAAATCTATGATCTGATCGTGAAGCGTTTCGTCGCTGCTTTCTATGCTCCGTATTCTTATGAGCAGACCACCGTCACGGCTAGTATCGATCAGAACCGGTTCCAACTCAAGGGGAATAGGGTACTGGATCAAGGCTGGAAGGCCGTTTATGAGAATGAAATCGTCGAAGGCTTGAAGGCTGCGATAGCTGAAGGGGAGAGTCTGCCCCTGTTATCGGTAAAGCATACGGAAGGCAGGACCACGCCGCCAGGAAGATTCAATGAAGGAACCCTTCTGACCGCCATGGAAAACCCACGCAAGTACATGAAGGGCAGCGATCAGAATTTGTTGGAGGCAATATCGGAAACCGGGGGACTTGGTACCGTGGCGACTCGTGCCGACATCATTGAAAAGCTATTCCACACGGCTCTCATCGAAGAGACGGGGAAAGAAATCACCATCACGTCCAAAGGGAAACAGCTGCTTGATCTGGCGCCCTCTGAGTTGAGGTCTCCGACACTGACTGCAGAATGGGAAATGAAGTTGGAGCAGATTGCCAGTGGCAAACTGAGCAAACAAGAATTCATGAAGGAAATCAAGGAATATACGAAAAAGTCGGTCCATGAAATCAAGCAATCCACTAAAAAATTCTCCCATGACAATATCACAGGAACGAGATGCCCGGATTGCGGGAATCTCATGCTTGAAATTAAGAATCGCAATGGGAAAATGCTCGTTTGTCAGGATCGTGAGTGTGGACATCGCAAAAACGTCAGTAAAAAGACGAATGCACGCTGCCCGAACTGCCACAAGCGCCTTGAACTTAAGGGAGAAGGCGATGGACAACTGTTCGTATGCGTGTGCGGTCACAAAGAAAAGCTTTCTACCTTCAATCAGAGGAGGAAGAAGGAAAAGGGCGGTAAAGCAACAAAAAGGGATGTCAATCAGTACTTGAAAACCCAGCAAAAGGACGAACCGGTCAATACGGCTCTTGCCGATGCACTTGCTAAATTAAAGCTTGATCAATAAATGTAAAGACGGTCTTTGGGCCGTCTTTTTCTATGGGTAAAAAGCAATAAGTTTAATTATTTTTAATATTTGGTTTATTCACTTGTCGAATCATAATAAGATTGCGTTCATGCTGTGGACGGGTTCCATTTATTTACTGAGGAAGGCTGCATTACACTGGATATGCACGATTCCTGCCCTATTCATGACCGCGGTCGTGAGTGTGTATATCTTTTTATGTGCCTGAAGGATTCGGACTCGATTATAAGCTGTCCATGATTCTTGGAACGGTGATTTGGGTGGCAGTCCTGATCTGGTTCCTCCGTCAATGGAAGATGAGCCGGCCGATCCGCTCCCTCAGCCCTGAAACACTTCATTCCTGAAGGGATTGGTCATAGAGTCGGACGGTTAGTCAAACCGTCCGGCTTCTTAATTTGTCTCAGCTTATCCCCGCAGCCCGTTAACGGGAGAACCTGTTCGGAAACCACCGCTTCTAAAGGTGGACAGCCCCGAATAAAGATGAGTAGGGGAATACCAATCAGGAAGGAGCGATGGTGGTGGATCAACACAAAGATCTGTTACAAGATGAGCGAAGTGTATGGCATTCCATGAAGCCATATAATCCAGATTCGACCATGGTGGTGACCAAAGCAGCCGGTGCGTGGGTGACCGATCATGAAGGGGCACGTTTCCTCGATGGAATGGCGGGGTTATGGTGTGTGAACATAGGATACGGAAGAGAGGAGCTGGCGGTTGCAGCTTATGAACAACTAAGGGAAATGCCATATTATCCCCTTACTCAAAGTCATCGGCCAGCAATCGAACTGGCGGAAAAGCTGACCGAGCTCATCGGGGATGATTATGTGTTCTTTTTTTCCAATAGCGGTTCAGAAGCAAATGAGACGGCATTCAAGATAGCCCGTCAGTATCATCAGCAAAAGGGTGAAGGGAATCGGTATAAAATCGTGGCAAGATACAGAGGGTACCACGGGAATACCCTTGGGGCTTTATCTGCAACCGGTCAGGCCCAGAGGAAATATAAGTACGAACCTCTGGCACCGGGATTCATCCATGTGAGGCCGCCGGATGCTTACAGGGATGCAACCGGATCTACCGGAAAAAATCTCCCTGCCGTTCAGGCGCTGGACGAAACACTGACATGGGAACTCAGTGAGACGATTGCAGCTGTCATCATGGAACCGATTATCACAGGCGGTGGGATCGTCATGCCCCAAGATGGCTATATGAAGGCAGCGAAAGAAGTTTGTGAAGCCCATGGTGCCCTTCTGATCGTGGATGAAGTCATTACAGGATTCGGACGAACGGGAAAGGCATTCGGATTCATGCATTACGGGATCAAGCCGGATATCATCACGATGGCGAAGGGAATCACCTCAGCATATCTTCCACTTTCTGCGACGGCAGTCAGGAGAGAGGTGTACGAGGCCTTCAAGGGTAGTGAAGAATACGATTACTTCCGGCATATCAATACATTCGGGGGAAGCCCGGCGTCATGTGCCGTGGCCGTGAAAAACATCGACATAATCCAAAAGGAAAAGCTTATTGACCGGTCTGCGAGGCTTGGAGAGAAGGCCTTAAACTACCTACGTAGAAAACTGGCCACTCATGCCCGGGTCGGTGATGTTAGGGGAAAAGGCTTGCTCCTTGGAATCGAGCTGGTGAAGGATAAGTCGACAAAAGAGCCCCTTGACGGGAAATCCGTAAGCAGCGTAGTGGATTATTGTAAACAAAAGGGTATCCTGATCGGTAAAAATGGAGCCACCGTAGCGGGATTCAATAACGTACTTGCCCTCTCGCCACCCCTTGTCATTGAAGAGAACGATCTTGAGCTGATGCTTGAAACCATAGTGGAAGGGATCAGCCGTCTATAATACGGTAAAAGCCCTCGCGGTTGCGAGGGCTTTTACCGTTACAATCAAGGTCGTTCTCCTGATGGTTTGGCAGGCGATGCGCCTGGGACGCTCCTCTTCTCGGCTTCTACTTGATCGGATGAAAAAATGGTGACGATCATTTGTCCCCCGATGACTTTTGACCGGATCAGGATCGGCTGATGATATGGGTTGCGGAACGCAAAATCTGGTCCATACCAGCTGACGGTCGCGTCTCTGCCTTTCGGGACGTACGGGACCCTTTTGGAATGGTGATAGCGTTCCACGATCTTCACCCCTGCACGATCAACGGCATTGAAGAGAGTAGATGAAACCTGGCAGATCCCTCCCCCGATATCCTCTGATAATTCCCCTTTGACGATGACGGGAGCCTTCATATAGCCCTTTCCTTTTGTACGTTTACCCACCGTTTTATTGAATGAGAACGTTTCGCCGGGAAAGATGACCGTATTGTTGATTTGATCAGAAGCAAGGATGATATTGTTCGTTCGTTCTTCATTTCTTTTATTGAAATACGTTACATAGGAGCCAATACGATTCGTTCGTATATGGGCGAGGATTTCGGTATCAACCTTCGGGTAGGTTTTCAGGGTTGGGACCTCTGTGGGAGTCACCCCTCTGTAAAGGTAGTTCATAACGGCTTCTTTGAATGCGGTGCTGTCAAGGATAAGGCCGGTTTGCCCGGGGATGATCCGGTTATGTTCGTCAATTTTGGCATTGACCGGGGCTTTATACGCCTTTTCCTGAAGAAGTGAAACAAGATGATTAAAATGGTCTTCATTAAGTATCGGTACATCCAGGTAGGGAAGTGTAAGCGATTCTTCCTTGACGGTAATGATTTCATTCCCCGTATCGAGTTCAAGGGGCTGCTGATTCGATAGTCCGATCATGGCAGCAAGGTAAAAAGTGGTCCATGCCATCGTTATCACCCTTTCCCTTTTAGTATGGTCCCCACGTATACGGTCATGCGGGTGAAGGCTGATTTCCAAAAATTAATGGTTATGGAACAGGTCAATTAACGAAAAAGTAGAAGGAAGAGTGCGTGTAAACATATGGATGAAATTAACAAAAAAAGGAGGCCTCTGATGGCATTGATGATGAAAGTACTCATAACCGCCACCATTATAGGGGCGGTACCCTTAAGAATGGACTATATGACCGACACGCTTCCTTGGAAAGAGACGAACCTGCTTCTCCCCAAGTATTCTTATTTCGAGGTCATCGACGTGGAAACAGGCAAAAAGTTTCAAGTCCAACGCCGTGCGGGGAATAAACATGCGGATGTACAACCGGTGTCAGAGGCGGACACGAAAGTGATGAAAGAAATCTACGGCGGACATTGGAGCTGGAACAGAAGAGCGATCCTGGTGAAGTCGGGAAACCTCCTCATTCCTGCTTCCATGAATGGAATGCCTCACGGGGGAGGAGCTCTTCAGAATGGATTCCCGGGACATTTCTGTGTCCATTTTCTTGGAAGTACGACCCATAAAACCCCGCGTCCGGATTACGCTCATACCCTGATGATTCATAAAGCTGCCGGAGAACTTCCGGAGTTCCTTGCATCCCTGAAACCGGAGGGAGCCATGAGGGTAGTTGAAATGGCTGTGAAACAACGGGATGAAGAGTTGCTGGGAAATATGCTCATGGAAGGCAAGGGGAAGGATTCGGAAACCCTTTTGAAAAAAGTAAAAACGATGAAGATATCTTCATATGAAGCGAAAGAACTAAGCCCGTTCCTGGCTAGTATCACAATCAAGTTGAAGTGGACGGATGGGAAACGTGGAGTCCATCATTCTGATTTGGATTTAACTCTCCATCAGCCGGAAGGAATATCAGGTTGGAAGGTTGACGGGAAAGAACTGAACGGTTCCTTTTGATCATGATTGGTAGTAGGCGGATGATATCCTTTCATCCGCCTGTTTCCATTGTTTCCGGAATGAAACCACACGGTGGGATATGATATAATGAGACGTCTAGCAGAATACGGAAAGGTTTGAATGAACCCATGACTCAATACACGCCAATGATTAAACAATACTTACAGGTGAAGGCAGAATATCAAGATGCCTTTTTATTTTTTCGTTTAGGGGACTTTTATGAAATGTTCTTCGATGATGCCATTTCAGCTTCTCAGGAACTGGAAATCACCCTGACAAGCAGGGACGGTGGAGGGAAAGAACGGATCCCGATGTGCGGAGTTCCATACCATTCTGCGCCCAATTACATAGAGCAACTGATCAATAAAGGATACAAGGTTGCCATTTGTGAACAAACAGAAGACCCGAAGCATGCCAAAGGGGTCGTAAAGCGTGAAGTCGTACAGCTCATCACGCCGGGTACCGTGATGGAAGGCAAAGGCCTGAGCGATAAAGAAAACAACTATATCGCCGGAGTGGTTTCCTTTGAAGATGACACATACGGCCTTGCCTACAGCGATCTGTCGACGGGTGAAACCAACGTCACCCTTGTAGCCGATGGCGCGGGGCAGCTATTGAATGAACTGTCCACCATCGGGGCCAAGGAGGTAGTCATAACGCCGGATATGGAGGAGGAGCAACAGCTCAAGCTCAAAGAACGTCTTGACGTGACTCTCTCATTCGAGGCAGGTCAAGGACCAAGTGATGCGTTCGAGCACTTACTGGAAAGGCTGAAACAGGAAAAATTAAAACAGACGGCAGCTCTTCTCATGCATTATCTGTTCAGGACTCAAAAGCGGAGCCTGGATCATCTGCAAAAAGTTGAGACATATCAATTGAACCATTTCATGAAAATGGATTACTATTCCAAACGAAATCTTGAGCTGACGGAAACCATCCGTTCAAAAGGCAAGAAAGGTTCGTTGCTCTGGCTCCTGGATGAAACCATGACCGCAATGGGAGCGCGTCTTCTCAAGCAATGGATTGACCGGCCTCTCATCTCTCGCGGGGAGATTGAAAAGAGGCAGATGGTCGTCGAAGTATTCCTTGAACGGTTCTTTGAAAGACAGGACCTGAGGGAAAGGCTGAAAGAAGTCTATGACCTTGAAAGACTCGCAGGAAGAGTGGCATTTGGAAACGTGAATGCAAGGGATTTGATCCAGTTGAAGAAATCCCTCCAGCAGATTCCGATTTTAAAATCCCTCATTGCATCACTGGATCATTACTCCATCTATCGCTACAGTAAGGAACTTGATCCGTGTGAAGAACTGACGGATCTTCTGGAGCTTGCCCTCGTGGAAAATCCTCCGCTTTCCATCAAAGAAGGCAGCTTGATCCGGGATGGGTATCACGATGAGCTTGATCAATATCGTGATGCCAGCCGCAACGGAAAATCGTGGATTGCTGCTCTTGAACGGGATGAGCGCGAACGCACAGGGATCCGTTCCCTAAAGGTCGGCTTCAATCGTGTCTTCGGCTATTATATTGAAGTAACAAGGGCGAACCTTCACCACCTTGAAGAAGGAAGGTATGAGAGAAAGCAGACGCTCACTAACGCTGAGCGTTTCATTACACCAGAGTTGAAAGAAAAAGAAGCGCTGATCCTGCAGGCAGATGAACGCAGCGTGGACCTTGAATATGAATTATTCATCGGGATCAGGGAACAGGTGAAGGAATTCATCCCGCGCCTTCAACGACTGGCAAAAGTTGTGAGTGAACTCGATGTTCTTCAATGTTTTGCCACAGTCAGCGAAAAGCGGCACTACAGCAAGCCTGCCTTCAATGATGAAAGACGGATCGCCGTCAAGGATGGCCGCCACCCGGTGGTTGAAAAGGTCATGGGGGCGGATGGGTATGTGCCCAATGATTCCTACATGGACAGCGAGCGGGAAATCCTCCTGATCACCGGACCGAATATGTCTGGGAAAAGTACGTATATGAGGCAGCTTGCCCTTACAAGCATCCTGGCCCAGATTGGCTGCTATGTTCCGGCTGCTGAAGCAGATCTTCCGATATTCGATCAGGTATTCACGCGGATCGGAGCGGCAGACGATCTGATATCAGGACAGAGCACGTTCATGGTGGAAATGCTTGAAGCGAGGAACGCCATCATCAATGCGACGGAGGCAAGTCTGATCCTGTTTGACGAAATCGGACGCGGGACGTCCACTTACGATGGAATGGCCCTGGCACAGGCAATCATTGAGTACATCCATGGGCATATCGGTGCCAAGACGTTGTTTTCGACTCACTATCATGAACTGACAGTACTGGAAACCGAACTGCCTAAAGTCAAAAATGTTCATGTGAGTGCCATGGAGCAGAGTGGGAAACTGGTGTTCCTTCACAAAATCAAAGAAGGGGCGGCAGATCGAAGCTACGGGATCCATGTGGCGGAACTTGCCGAGCTTCCGGAGATCCTCATTACAAGAGCCAATGAGATCCTTTCGACCCTAGAAAGCAAAAAAGGGATGGAAGAATCAGCGGCAACCATTGTAAAGGAGGATGAGCCTGGCCAGCTTTCTTTCTTCGAAGAAGGAAAGAAACAGAAGACCGTTGCAAAAGAGCTATCCACAAAGGAAACAAAAATTTTGGATGAGCTTAAGAAATTGGACATTCTTGATATGACTCCGATCGATGCCATGAACACCATTTACGGAATCCATAAGAAACTGAAGAAATAAGGAGGCAGTATCGTGAAGATCTTTCAGCTCGATGACTCCCTATCAAATAAAATAGCAGCCGGGGAAGTGGTGGAGCGCCCTGCATCCGTGGTGAAGGAACTCCTTGAAAATAGTATCGATGCAGGAGGCACCATCATTGAAATCCATGTGGAGGAGGCAGGACTGAACTCCATCCGCATCATTGATAACGGGGATGGGATCGATGAAGAAGATGTCAAAACGGCATTCAAGCGACATGCCACATCAAAGATCAAGGATGAGAACGATCTCTTCCGCATCCGCACCCTCGGGTTCAGGGGAGAGGCCCTGCCAAGTATCGCCTCTGTCTCCTACTTCACGATGAAGACCTGCACGGGAAATGGGCCTGGAACCAAAATAGAACTTGCAGGTGGTATTGAAGAAGCGTTTGAGAAAACTTCTTCTCGCAAAGGCACCGATATCACGGTGTCCCAACTGTTCTTCAATACACCTGCAAGGTTGAAATATATGAAGACGATTCATACGGAACTGGGCAATATCACCGATGTGGTCAACCGCATTGCTCTGTCTCACCCTGAGATTTCCATCAAACTCCTTCACAACGGAAAGTCACTCCTCCATACGAATGGGAACGGAGATGTGAGGCAGGTCCTGGCATCGATCTACGGACTCGCGATTGCGAAGAATATGGTGCCGATCCATGTACAATCCCTGGATTTCAAGGTCACAGGCTATGTATCCATGCCTGAGATCACCAGAGCTTCACGCAACTACATTTCAACGATGATCAATGGACGATTCATAAAGAATTATGCATTGGCCAAAGCAATCGGAGAAGGATATCACACCCTTTTACCAATTGGCCGGCATCCCATTGTCCTGTTGAATATTGACATGGATCCGGTCCTCGTCGATGTCAACGTCCATCCTTCCAAAATGGAGGTAAGGATCAGCAAGGAGCAGGAGCTTAACGCCTTGATCAGTGAGGGGATCAAAACCGTATTCAAAAAGAAGGAACTCATTCCGACCGGGTCTGTCGCACCGAAATCGATGGCACCCAAGTCTGAGCAAACCTTCATGACCCTCGACCATGTTTCTCGCCCGAAGCCGACTATTCCTGAGATGGTAAAGGAACGGCAGCCGGTGATGGTGGAGACTGTGACGAAGGAAGAGGCATACTCAAAGCCAGTCTCCATGGAAGTCCCTCATGAGACGGAGAAATTCCTGAACACTGTTCCCGTCGAAACAGCTGTGGAACCGGATGAAAGAGAGGAACACTCAAGGATCCCGCCCCTTTATCCAGTCGGACAGATGCATGGAACCTATATCTTTGCACAGAATGACCAGGGTCTGTATATCATCGACCAGCATGCCGCTCAGGAGCGGATCAAATATGAATTCTTTAAAGAAAAAGTAGGCGAAGTGGCCAAGGAGCTGCAGGAAATGCTTGTGCCCATGACCCTTGAGTTTTCCACTGATGAATTCATCAAAATCAATGAATGCAGGGGTATGCTCGAAGAGGTCGGGGTGTTCCTTGAGGACTTCGGTCATAACAGCTTCATCGTCAGGTCTCACCCGCAGTGGTTCCCTAAGGGTGAAGAGCAGGAAACGATCGAGGATATGATTGAACAGGTCCTGAAGATGAGCCGCGTCGATATCAAGAAGCTGCGAGAAGAAGCGGCCATCATGATGAGTTGTAAGGGTTCCATCAAGGCAAACCATCATCTTCGGAATGACGAGATCCTTTCCCTTCTTGATGAGCTGAGAAGTACGTCGGATCCGTTCACTTGTCCGCACGGACGACCGATCATCATTCACTATTCCGTCTATGAGATGGAAAAAATGTTTAAGCGGATCATGTAAAAGAAAGCAGGGAGATGCGGCGCATCCCCCTGCTTTCTTTTTATCCGTACTTTTTCTGATGCTGTTTTTTCCTCTTGAGGTAATCCGGATCCTCTCTTACTTGTATCCACTTTTCTTCAAAAATAGAAGCGGATTCTGCTTTTTCATCATCTATTTCCCTATCATTCACATTTCCATCTTTGTCGTATTTCTTACCACCAGGGTAGTTGGCATACCTCCTTGCCCTTGTATACCCCATCTGCAGGAACTTCCGAGCCATATCCATCCCCACAAAATCATCTTTCTTCTGATAGTCCAGGAACATAGCATGGATTTTCTCAGATGATTCCTGTGCAATCGCCGGCGTCTTGAACTTCCAATGCGGCAGGATTTCGCTTTTATATGGTTCGACCATCAGGACTCCTTGTTCCCCCCGGCCGACGCGATAAAGCTCAGGGGACTCCCTGAAATCAATCTGTTTATAGTCTAGGGAATAGTCAAAAGCCATCACTTCACCTCCTATGGCCCATTTACCCCATCCTCCCAGGTGGGAAACGGATTCTCCTTTGAAGGAATTTAGAGAAAGAAAGGATAATAGTATATAGAAGGAATGAGAACGCTTTATTATGAGCGGGAGGGGTGTAGGAGATGAATGGAAAGAAGAAAGATACATATATGGAACCTTCTTATCGAGTGGACAAGCGCAGTTTTACAAAAAGGGAGCACAATCGTTTTGTGAAGCTGAAAGGAGTAAGGGATTGGTCAGGCGTCTCGTGGGATCAGGTGGGAAGACCCTTCGAGGTGACCCGGGTTTCCAAAGAGAAGAAAGAGTGGGAGCTGAGGGAGGGGAAAGCCTTGCCTGTCCATGCTTCATGGGAGATGTTCAATCGTTCCTTCCATGAGTGGTTCGTGAAAGATGTACCGGACAGTCTGAGTCACAACAGAAAGAAGATTGTGGGGGAGGCCCTAAAGCTTCATCTGACATCATCTGTGGAAGCGATGAACGATCATTTGCGCCTGCACTTATGGAATTATGTCCACCGGATCCAGGATGGAATATGGGACCCCAGGGGGAAACGGGAGTTGTTCAAGGGATTGGATGTCAAGAAGCCAAAAATCTTATTTCTTGGTGCAGCAGAAGGGTATGAAGCGATGCAGTTGGCCGCCATGTACACGGGAAGCAGCATCGTGATGGTAGATTATGATCCTTTTTGTAAGGACACCCGGTATGAGGATTTCCCTGAATCCTATCCCTTTCTCGGAGAAAATCCCGATACCGGCGGAATGAAAGTCTACCATAAGAGCGATTTCCCTACAGACTATGTAATCAGTGATATCAGGGAGCTTTCCTATGCTAAGGAGTTTGATATTGTCCTGAGTGTCGGGTTATTGGAGCATTTCCCCGATGAGCATAAGCCTGAAGTCGTCGATTGGCACCGGAAATTCCTTAAGCCTGGAGGATATATGATCCTGACGACCCCGAGAGCCCAGTGGAAGTCAAAGGTGTATTACGATCTTATGGCAGATGTGATGAACCATACGTACCGTGAGCTCATGACGGTAGAACAGATGGGACTCTATCTGTATGAAAACGGGGCCGACATCCTCCAGCATGGATACATCAAAGTGCATAACGGGATTATCGCAAAGGCGAGATAGGGAGGTGTTATCTTGGAGATAAAACTCAAGAAGAATCGAAAAAGAACAATCATCATAGGTGGAATCGCCTTCTTGTTTCTATGCATGACTTCTCTCATCCTTTATGCCGATTCGTTCATTGGACGCTCACTTCCTCAGATCGAAGGAAAATTGAGCGTTCCCGGCCTCTCTGAAGAGGTAGAGGTGGTCAGGGACAGCAAAGGCGTCCCCCATCTCGCTGCTTCCAATGACCGCGACCTTTATTTGGCGCAAGGATACATTCAGGCGCAAGATCGGCTGTTCCAGATGGACCTCAGCCGAAGGCAGGCATCAGGCCGATTGAGCGAGGTGGTGGGGGAAAAGGCCGTTGACCGGGACAAGTTCTTCCGTACCCTCGGTCTCAGGCGGGCTGCCGAAGCTTCCCTTGAAGGATATTCACCTGAAGTCAAGGAGGTGCTGACCTGGTTTGCGGATGGAGTGAATGCCTATATAGAAGAATCGAAGAAGAACAAGTCCTTGCCGGCCGAGTTCACCCTATTGGGCTATGAACCTGAGAAATGGACGGAAGTGGATTCTTTGACAATCGGAAAGTACATGGCCTTTGATCTCGGCGGCCACTGGCAAGGGCAGGCTTTCAGGTATTGGGCATTGCAATCGTTACCGGAGGAAAAGGCGATGGATCTTTTCCCCTCTTATCCGCAAGATGCTCCCACGATCATACATGAAACGAAAGAGCTTTCCATGAAATGGGGAGATGCCATCGCAGAGCCTGTCATTCCACCTGAGATGAACGGAAGCAATAATTGGGTAGTGAGCGGCTCGAAATCGGCAAGCGGGCATCCCATGCTCGCGGATGATCCCCACCTTTCGTTGGGAAGTCCGTCCATTTGGTATCAGATGCATCTTGAATCGCCAGACGTGAATGTGAGCGGGGTGATCTTTGCGGGGATTCCAGGCATCATACTCGGTCATAATGAAACGATTGCCTGGGGTGTGACCAACACCGGTCCGGATGTCCAGGACCTTTACATTGAAAAGCGCCACAAAGAGAAAAAGAATGACTTCCTCTATGATGGGAAATGGGAAGAGGCCGAGGTGATCAAGGAGCCCATTGCTGTAAAAGACAGCGAGACGATTCCGTATGAGGTCACGGTTACACGACACGGCCCCATCGTATCGGAATTCGCGAATCAGGATGATAGCGAAAACGCGCTATCCATGAGATGGACCGCCCTTGATCCGAGTCTCGAGTTGCAAGCCATCATCGACATGAATAAGGCGTCCAATTGGACCGAATTCGAAAAGGCAATGGAAGATTTTCATACGCCTACCCAGAACTTCGTATTCGCTGACAACGATGGGACGATCGCATACAAAGCAAACGGCAAAATACCCATCCGGAAGAAAGGGGACGGACTCCTGCCGGTACCAGGATGGACATCGGATTATGAGTGGACGGGATTCATTCCGTATGAAGAACTGCCTAGGGTCGTGAACCCTGCCGAAGGATACATCGCCACCGCTAACAATAAGGTAATCGGGGATGAGTATCCTTATCATATCAGTCATCATTGGGCGGGTCCTTATCGGTACATGAGGATAAGCGAGGTACTTGAATCAAAAGAGAAGCTGACGAAGCAGGATATGAAGGACCTGCAACATGATCATATGAATTTACAGGCAAGGGAGTTCGTTCCTCTCCTCTTGGATGCACTGGAAGGAAAGGAGGTTTCTGTGCAATCCCGGGAAGCCCTTCAGCTGCTCGCGGATTGGGATTATGAGGATGATGCCGATGAAGCCGCTCCGCTTTTATTCCATCATTGGATGGACCGGATGAGCAATGAGCTTTTTGATGACAGCATCCCGAACGATATGATGAAGCTGTTTGAAGGAAAACAGAACGTAGTGGACGAACTGATCAGGAAGGCAGCGAAGGGGAAGGTTTCCCCATGGTTTACGGAACAGGGTGGATTCGAATCATTTCTTGCCGAAAGTCTGTCAGATACACTGGAGGATGGTTTTGATCGATACGGTTCAAATATGGACGAGTGGGCATGGGGAGATTATCACAGAGTCTACTTTGAAAATCCCCTTTCCTCGGCTTCATCCATCCTTGAATGGTTCCTGAACCGGAGAAGCCCTGAACCAGTCGGAGGTAGTCGGGTCACCGTGGGGGCAGCAAGCTATAATGATGAAGGGATCGTCAATCACGGGGGCTCGTGGCGATTCATCATCGATACAGGAGATATGTCCAAGGCCGACCATATCGTGGGACCTGGTCAGTCCGGTCATTTTAAGAGCCCTTGGTATGATGATCAAATCGATGACTGGATAGAAGGAAAGTATCATGAAACGACACTTAAACCACCTGCGGACGGCAAACAGCTCCGCTTGGTACCGAAAACATAAAGTGGGGCCGGAGAGTCCGGTCCCTGTCCAACGGGAGGAAGGTTAATGGAGGAGTATGCAACATCACTTGCAAAACGGATCAGTGGGCTGTTCGGAAATAAGCTGACGGGGGTCTATCTTCATGGCTCATTGGCCATGGACTGCTTCAATCCCAGAATCAGTGATGTCGATTTTCTCATCATCGTGGAGGATGGAATCAGTAACGATGAAAAAAAGGCGCTCGATGACTTGTTCCTAAAGGAATACAGAGGCGATCACCTTCCAGCAAAAGGGTTGGAAGCCAGCGTCTTGAGAAGGAGGAATGTCCGCCCCTTGCTGTATCCGACACCTTTTGAGTATCACTTTTCAGATATGCATATAGACGACATAAGACAGGGGGCGGCTACTTTCCCAGCAACAGACCCAGACATTGCCGCCCATATCGCCGTCATCCGTACGCGGGGGAAGGCATTGATTGGTGAGCCGATCGAAGCGGTTTTTGCCCCTGTTCCATACAATTACTATATGAAGTCCATTTATTACGACATTCACGATGCGGAAGCGGATATTTTGAAACAGCCGACCTATATGATCCTTAACCTGTGCCGGGTGTATCAATTTTGTATCAAACAGTCTGTCGCTTCAAAAAAAGAGGGAGGAGAGTGGGGACTCCAATCCCTGCCGGTACGTTTTCATCCCATCATCCAAAAAGCACTTAAGGTGTATGAAACGGGGGAAATGTGGCAAACAGCCGTTGAGGAAGAGGCTTCTTTGACGGATTTTGCCGTTTATATGACTTCTTCCATCAGGGAAAAGAGTATCAATTTTCTCGATCATGACGATAATTTGAAGATATAATACATCTTTACGTATCATTATGGTACGATAGCGAATGAGGAATGACTACATAGAAGGCAGTGGATATACGTTGAACAAAGAAAAGCTAATCGTCTTGATCGGTCCGACGGCCGTAGGGAAGACGAAGACGAGCATCGAATTGGCGAAGGCATTCGATGGCGAAATCATCAGTGGGGACTCCATGCAGATCTACAGGGGGATGGATATCGGAACGGCGAAAATCCGCCATGATGAAATGGAAGGAATCCTCCACCATCTCATCGATATTAAAGATCCCGTTGAATCGTATTCGGCTGCAGAGTTTCAGCAGACGGTCAGGAAATTGATCACCGAAATCCATGCGAGGGGTAAAATGCCCATTATCGCCGGAGGGACCGGTCTTTACATACAATCGGTCCTCTATGACTACCGATTCACGGAAACGCCGGGAGACGAAGCGTTCAGGGAGCGCTTGGAGGCCGAATCACGTGAGCTCGGTCATGAAGCCATGCATCGCAGATTGGCTGATGTGGACTCTGAAGCGGCCTCTCAGATCCATCCGAACAATATACGCCGGGTGATCCGTGCCCTGGAGATCCACCACACTACAGGAAAGACCATGACAGAGTATCAAAAGCAGCAATCCCGGGATCTCCAGTATGATGTGGCTCTCATCGGCTTGACCATGGATCGGGACAAGCTTTACGAGCGGATCAATCTCAGGGTGGACATGATGATGGACGACGGGCTTTTGCCCGAGGTGAGATCTCTGTATGAAGATGGGATCAGGGGTGTCCAATCGGTGCAGGCGATCGGGTACAAAGAGATCTACGACTACCTTGACGGTAAGGTGAGCCTTGAAGAGGCCGTGGAGAATCTGAAACAGAACTCTCGAAGGTATGCGAAACGTCAGCTCACGTGGTTCCGGAACAAAATGGATGTCGACTGGTTCGATATGACTGCATCGGAGCACCGTGATGAAATAATCGCCGACATTTCGAAATTCATTGCAGGAAAGCTCGACTTAGAGTCGAATAAATAGTATATAGAGATATAGAGGAGGATGCTCGATGAAACAATCCATTAACATTCAGGATCAATTCTTGAATCAACTGCGTAAAGATGGGTCACCAGTTACTGTTTTCCTATTGAATGGTTTCCAAATCCGAGGTCAGGTGAAAGGGTTTGATAATTTCACCGTGTTATTTGAAACGGAAGGGAAGCAACAGCTTGTTTATAAGCATGCCATTTCCACTTTTGCACCTCAGCGAAATGTTCAACTGAATTTCGATGAGCAAAACGTGTGATCATAGTTCTGGAATGGGGGCCGCTCAGCGGTCCTTTTTTCATTTTCAAAAAATGGCGCACCCAGCCTTATGTGTTCGTACCGGCCGGTTGTACCCGTGGAAAATATAGTTTCTGATGAAAATAGGATTAATGAATCCTCATCTATTGAATAGAATGATATGAGGGGGATACGATAATTGCTGCCTTGATCAAGAATGACGGACGATTTATTTCTCGGGAAAGCGCAGGAACTGACAAAAGAATGTTCCTTTGTCGAAGCGTACCGGGGGTGAAAATCCGCAGAATGTGTTTGCATATAGAATGGCGAGGTGAACCCTTTGGACCAACAACCGATGCGAATGAAGAACAACGGTCAGATCAGCATCGTCCTCAATTCACAAAAACGGAATCCGCTGCGGGATACGATGATACAGGAATCCATTCCTCAGTCCATGCCTCAGGAGCATGCAGCTTTGAAGGAAATAGAAGAAGAATTGGGTACGCTCATCGGAATGGACGAAATGAAGAAAATGGTGAAGGAAATCTATGCTTGGATATACGTGAATAAAAAACGGGAAATGATGGGGTTAAAAGCGGGCAAGCAAGCACTTCATATGATGTTCAAAGGAAATCCCGGAACAGGGAAGACAACTGTGGCACGGATCATAGGCAAGCTGTTCCTGAAGATGAACGTGCTGTCGAAGGGACATCTTATAGAAGCCGAGAGAGCGGATTTGGTAGGAGAATACATTGGTCATACCGCTCAGAAGACCCGTGATCTAGTCAAAAAAGCGCTGGGCGGGATTTTGTTTGTCGATGAAGCCTACTCACTTGGGCGTGGAGGAGAGAAGGATTTTGGAAAAGAAGCCATCGATACTCTGGTGAAGCATATGGAGGATAAACAGCATGAGTTCATCTTGATCCTAGCGGGGTATTCCAAGGAAATGGATCACTTTCTCACGCTGAATCCAGGTCTTCAGTCAAGGTTTCCCCTCGTGTTTCATTTTCCCGATTATTCCGTCGATCAGCTGATGGACATCAGCAAGCTCATGCTGAAGGAAAAGGAATATATGCTCAGCCATGATGCCGAACGGAAAATACGGGAGCATCTTCACGGGGTGAAGAATGCCATTACGGCAAACGCATTTTCCAATGGCCGGTATGTACGGAATATCCTTGAGAAGTCCATTCGTGCCCATGCCATGCGTCTTCTCATGGAAAATAATTATGATCGGCATGAATTAATGACATTGAGGAGCAACGATCTTGTCTTCACACGGAAGGACAGTGATTAAAAAAACATGCATTCGTGATGAATGCATGTTTTTTCAGGCTTCCGATTGGAGCCTCTTATTCGGCAGTTTCCATTTATATAAATAGGAAAACACACGTAACGCCGTGGTGATGACGAAGAGGGCATATAATTCGATCGGTGATTCGGCCATCCCGAACCCGACAGCCACACCTGAGACGACGGCCCATACCGCGTAAATCTCAGATCTGAATACAAGGGGTTTCCTGCCGGCAAGCAAATCCCTGACTATCCCGCCTCCCGTACCCGTCAGCACAGCGGCCACGATCACTGCGCTCATGGGATGATCCATGTTGACGGCATACAAGGCACCCTGGATGGCGAATGCAGACAAACCGATGGCATCAAAGAAGTTGCCCCACCGTTTCCAATGCTTCAATAAATTGTGAGGGAATAGAAAGACGGCGGTAATGGCGAGGAGGGCGATCTGAAAAAGCATGCCCTGCTCCCATAGGGCGGAAATGGGTACTCCGATCAATAAATTCCGGATCGCTCCGCCACCGAAAGCCGTGACAATACCGAGTACGTATACACCCAATATGTCATATTCTTCTTCCATCGCTACAATCGCACCTGACACCGCGAAGGCAACAGTGCCGATGATACTCAATACTTCCCATGTCATACCCTGGTCTTCCTCTCCTGCTCGTACTCTTTAAACCTATCTGATTGTATCATGGGAACATGGATTTGCAACCATTTTTGCCATAGTGTTTGGAAGGATTATTTGATATGATTGGTCTGTTGGTCCGCAGCATTCAGATTGACTGTGAGCCGGCGCAAAGGAATTTGAAAGCAGAAGGGATTTTATAGACATGTTTGATCAATTAAAACACGGAGAGGTCCTGCAGCCGCTAGCCCGATCCGTTGAACAATCCATAGCCCACATCCATGCAGCCATCGATGAGCGGGCAGAACGAAATCAATTTAATGTATTAACTTCTTTTCAGAAGCATCGGGTGAGCGACTCCCATTTCAACCCTTCGACAGGGTACGGGTACGATGATGCAGGAAGGGATACGTTAGAGAGCATTTACGCAGATGTGTTCGGCGGAGAGGCGGGACTCGTCCGTCCCCAGATCATTTCGGGCACACATGCGATATCCATCGCGCTCTTCGGCATCCTCCGTCCTGGAGATGAATTGGTATACATAACAGGAAAGCCTTACGACACCCTTGAAGAAATCGTCGGGATCAGAGGGAAGGGAGCAGGCTCCCTGAAGGACTTCAATATCGACTACCGGAGCATCGACCTTACTTCCGACGGGAAAGTAGACTTCGAGGCAGTAAGATCTGCGCTGAGCACGAAAACGAAAATGGTGGGGATCCAGCGTTCGAAGGGATACGCCAACCGTCCTTCCTTCACAGTGGAAGAGATCAAAGGCATGATTGATTTCGTCAAAGCGATCGATCCATCGATCGTCGTTTTCGTTGATAACTGCTACGGTGAATTTGTTGAAGACCGTGAACCATGCCATGTCGGTGCCGATCTTATGGCGGGATCGCTCATTAAGAATCCCGGAGGCGGACTTGCGAAAACGGGAGGATATATCGTAGGGAAAAAAGAACTGGTCGAAGCGTGTTCGTACAGGATGACCTCACCTGGTATCGGTGCTGAGGCGGGTGCTTCCCTCTATAGTCTCCAGGAAATGTATCAAGGATTTTTCCTCGCTCCCCACGTGGTGGCCCAATCCTTGAAAGGGGCCGTCTTCACCAGCGCATTCCTGACAGAGCTCGGGATGGATACGAATCCGGCACCCGATGCTCCACGGACCGATCTGATCCAATCTGTCCAATTCGGGGACAGGGACCGGATGGTCGCCTTCTGCCAGGCGATTCAATTCGCATCCCCTGTGAACTCTCATTTCACCCCATATCCGAACTATATGCCGGGTTATGTTGACGATGTCATCATGGCTGCAGGCACGTTCATACAGGGGGCGAGCATCGAATTATCGGCAGACGGACCATTGAGGCCACCATACGTTGCGTATGTACAGGGAGGACTAACTTACTCCCATGTGAAGATCGCGGTATGCACGGCCGTCGATGAATTGATCGAAAAAGGTTTTATGCCCCATATAAAAGGTTAATAAGATATGTACAAAAGGATAGTCGATCAATGGCTATCCTTTTATGATTGTTCAGCGCACTTCAGATGAAAAATCGAACTATTCAAAAAGGACACTCAAAAAATATGTAAGGAAAGCTAACATATTATTGACAGAATTCCTGACATTGAATATAATGAACACATGAACGAACAACAAAGGGGGAATCACGATGAGCGGAAGTGAAATTCGTCGAACGATGGCATTGTTTCCAATCAGCATTGTCATGCAGCTCACGGACTTGACGGCTCGTCAGATTCGATACTATGAAGAGCATGAATTGATCAATCCGGCCCGTACGGAAGGAAATCGCAGGCTCTTCTCCCTGAACGACATCGATAAACTCCTGGAGGTCAAGGATCTTTTGGAACAAGGGATCAACATGGCCGGAATTAAAAGGATTTTCGCTGTCTCGGGTCAGGAAACGAAAGTAGCATCTGACGTTAATGGCAAGAAGGAAGAAAAAGCACGGCAGGATCTTTCTGACGATGATCTCCGCAAGCTGCTCCGGAATGAATTGATGCACTCCGGGCGCTTCAGTAAAACATCTCTTCGTCAAGGTGACATGTCACGCTTCTTTCATTAAATAAAAACCTTTACTAAACCTGAGGAGGAATTACGCAAAATGGCAAAGTATACTCGTGAAGATGTACTAAGATTGGCGAATGAAGAAGGTGTAAAATTCATCCGTCTCCAGTTTACAGACATCCTGGGAACAATTAAAAACGTAGAAATCCCTTTCAGTCAGCTTGAAAAGGCGCTAGACAACAAAATGATGTTCGATGGTTCTTCCATTGAAGGATTTGTACGTATTGAGGAATCGGATATGTATCTTTTCCCTGATCTTGATACGTGGTTGGTATTCCCTTGGACAGCTGAAAAAGGGAAGGTTGCCCGTTTGATCTGTGACATCTATAACCCAGATGGAACTCCGTTTGAAGGAGATCCGCGTAATAACCTCAAACGTATTCTAAGCCAGATGGAAGAGCTTGGATTTACGGATTTCAACCTCGGGCCTGAACCGGAATTCTTCCTATTCAAGCTGGATGTGAATGGTGAACCTACTCTTGAATTGAATGATAACGGAGGCTACTTCGATCTTGCACCTACGGATCTTGGAGAAAACTGCCGTCGTGATATCGCCCTTGAGCTTGAAGAAATGGGCTTTGAAATCGAAGCTTCCCACCATGAGGTTGCTCCTGGTCAGCACGAGATCGATTTCAAATATGCCAATGCACTCAAGGCATGTGACGATATTCAAACATTCAAGCTGGTTGTTAAGACCATTGCCCGCAAACACGGTCTGCATGCTACCTTCATGCCGAAACCGTTGTTCGGAGTGAACGGTTCTGGAATGCACTGCAATATGTCACTATTCAAAAGCGGAGTGAACTCATTCTTCGATGAAAAAGGCGATCTTCAATTGAGCGATACAGCGCGTCAATTCCTCGCCGGTATCATCAAGCATGCTACGAGCTTCACGGCCATCACGAACCCTACGGTCAACTCTTATAAACGTCTTGTTCCTGGATATGAGGCACCATGTTACGTTGCGTGGTCAGCTCGCAACCGTAGCCCTCTAATTCGTATCCCAGCATCACGCGGACTCAGCACGCGCGTTGAAGTGCGAAGCGTCGATCCGGCTGCCAATCCATACCTTGCAATGAGTGTACTGCTTGCCGCAGGTCTTGATGGAATCAAGAACAACCTGGAAGCGCCAAAGCCAATCGACCGTAACATCTACGTTATGGACAAAAAAGAGCGTGAAGAGGCAGGAATCACTGATCTACCGGCAACCCTTCATGCTGCCCTTGAGCAGTTGAAAACAAATGAAGTCATCGTCGGTGCTCTTGGTGAGCATATCTTCGAACACTTTGTGGAAGCGAAGGAAATCGAGTGGGATATGTTCCGTACACAAGTTCACCCTTGGGAGCGCGAGCAATATATTCAAATGTATTAATCTATCAAACCTCTTGATACCATTGGTATTGAGGGGTTTTTTATTTGAGGATGAAAGTCAATTTTTATATACTACCCACAGGGCACCCACAAAACACCCTGTTTGTCTGTAAATGATTAAAATAACTACCAACTGTTTAATAATCGATTATTCTATATCCGTTGGATTAGACAAGCGATCTGAGTACAAATCAATAATTAAATTTCCTTTGCTGTTAATAACTCCATAATACACATCTCTAACCTGCACATGGCGATTGCTGCATTGATTTACTATCCAATCTTCTGTGTATGTATTATTTGTGTTTTTCTTAATAACTTCACCTTCCATGATCAACTCAATAGGAAGCATACTTGGAGACGAAGAAATGTGAAGATCACTCTTGCTTGGGTTTTGGAAAGCTTCTTTCTTCAATATAGATAAGTCACCACTCACTTCAAGGATTGCATATTCAACTTCGGAAATATCAAAGATATCTTTTTCACGAAGTAGTTGATTTAAATCATCAAGAGAGAAATTTGTCTTCTTCATATTATGATCCAATATTCTTCCGTTTTCTATAAAAACTGTAGGTCTGCCGGATAGCCATTTTCTAAGGTGACGGCTTTTTGAAGAAATCACCATTGATAAATAAAATAAAAAGATTAAAGCGATAAAAGAGAAGAGCATTTCAAAGAATTTCAAGTTAGTGTCAAATCCCATATTCGCTATAGAAGAACCAATCGTGACGGAAAGGGCAAAGCTATAGTGGTTCTTATGAGAATTTATGTGTTTTCCGATTATCGAGGTAATAAGAATCAATAAAATAAAGCTAATAATTGTTCTTGAAAGAGTTATAACAAAGCCTTCCATTAGCAGCTACTCCGTTTGCTTTTTTCTTCAGTTATTGCCTTCTTTCAAAAAAATAACCCCTTAATTTAAGGGATTATTTCAGGAGAGACGTTGCCTATACCATCAGCTGCCAATATCTCTTCTCCCCCTATAGCTTGTAATCCTGCTCCTACAGATTGTAATAAATCACCTGAAACAGCAAATTGCTGTGCTTTTAAAAGTGCAGACTCACTAAGTGCGGTCAACTGAGCTGAAACAGCTGAAGCCTCTACAAGTTGCCCTAAAGTTTGAACCCAGATCCCAATAATAATTTTTGTATCTCCGCCCGATTCTTCAGTAAAGGAATATAGTTTACTGAGTAAAATGGCTTCATAAAATACGCCAAAAGCTTGAATCCATTGGGCAACAGCGACCTGTTGCTCATATCCTGCTTTTTCTTCAAGCAATAGTGTATCGATATAAGGTTTCTTGCTATTTCGGCTTCCTTTCATTAAAGTCACCTACCCATCAGTTTTTAGAAAATGGTTTATTTGATGTTTACTACATTTCGTTAATATATTTGTAAGAGCTGTGCCAAGTTTTCTTGTTTGTAGATTCTCTAAGTTTTTAGCCCTGATGAACTCATTTTTATCTTTAATTTTTTCTAACCCTGGATTAATATGGTCTTGTTGAAGCATGTAGGCAGATATTAATTGCTCAAAGATACCTATTAAGATTTTGTGATCTTCAATTAGAATCTTTGGAGGTTTCACCTCTAACAAGTCACTGACGGCAGAATTACAAGCCTCAATGTTATTTCTTAATTTTCTGTAGGTGTTATCCACATTTTGATTTCTTTGGCTCATCATCGAAATTCTGTTACCAATTCGAGACAATACTGCTCCATACTCAGTTATTTTCATAAGAGTTCCTCCCAGCCCATAAAGTTACTCTAATATATGATGTATGGATTAAAACGTTAATTCTTTATTGAAGTATTCAACTTCTGAATCAGTGGGCATATGCTGAGTTTTGAGGAGTTGATTAAATGGATAATGCCAATACAAGTACACAAATTCAAAGCAATTTTGAGTTGCTGGTAGGACGGTTATTCACCCTTGGAGGATCCGTTTTATTTCTAATTGGTTCTCTTATTGCTGCAGTCCTCGCTTATAGAGACTATGAAGACTCACTAGGAACAGGGTGAGGAGAAGTGTCAAAACTTAAATTCGTCGCGTATATTATTAAGAAAAGAAAACCTGCTTTATTTAAACAAACAAATTTTAGAACTTCTCTATATTATAGGGAGGTTCTTTTTTATTGTCCGAAAACCGGGGTCAGCTCAATTCTCTTTTTATTCGGAAAGGTACGATGCTTGTTGACCTACTTATCATGCCCAATCATGAAATTAAATTCATGCATATCATGATAACTGACTAATAAGGAGGTATGCTTAATGTATCAGGAACATCAGAGCGATATAAATATTGATGAGTGCGAAAGGTTAAGACCAGGATTTGGTGGGTTTGGAGGTTTTGGAAGACCTTATGGGTTTGGGCGTCCGTTTGGATTCGGAAGGCCATTTTGGGGTGGCCCATTTTTAGGGGGAGTAGCTGGGGGCCTATTAGGAGCTTCACTGCTTTCACCATATGGATATGGTTATGGTGCTGGATACGCATACGGACCGTCTTATGGATATGGGGCAGGCTATGGATACGGTCCCTCATATGGATATGGCCCGGGCTACGGATATGGATCAGGATGTTGCTAAGATTAGGTAAGAAAAATAACCACCCTTAAAGGGTGGTTATTTTCTACACTACACAATGGGGTCTTTTTGCATAGGCGGTCAAAGTTGAAGCGAAAGGGTGCTCAATCTCTTCTCATTAAAAAATAATACCCAAAAAAATCGTTTATACTCTAGTTTCATTGTGAAAGGTATTGTAAAAAGCAACAAATAAAAGGAGGAACTGTTACTGTACAGGTGGTTGCTCCTTTTATATTAGTTCATTGAAGAAGGTATCAAAATTGAATCAGATGGAAATTGGGACTACGGCGAATTTTTTCTATGGGAGATGTTACAAACTTAATATATGTTGCTGCATTGATATAGGTGCCTTTTCTATCCGTGAATAGAAGTAAAAAAATAGGGTACGCTATAAATGACCTTGTACTGATACATGGTTAATTTTCCGACCTTCTGATGGCCATTCTTCTAAACCTAACTAATGAAGATGGTAATATGTAAAGCCCATCTTTGTCAGGGATGGGCTTTTGCATTTGATGCAAGTATCTTCTATTACATTCTGTTACGAATGAACATCTCAATCCACTAACAAAAACACACTTTTATTGAAAAAATACTGAACATTAATTAAAGCGATTTACCATACCCCTTTTAATTCAGTAAAAACTTAAAGATATTGAATGATATTTCACCCTAAATTCTTATCCATATTCGTCCGAAAATGGATTGCTTGTAAATTATTCACTAATTGTAACAGATTGTTTAGAGAGTACCAGAACTCTGACCAGAAGAGTAAAAATAACATCCTTAATATTTGGATAGTAAATTCTAACGAACAATTTTCATGAAGTCGCATAAAATGTTTAATGTAAGGATTGATTGGTCATCAATCCTTTTGCAAGTTTGCTGGGGATCGGCCAGATCTTTACTCTTTCTCTAATTCTATTAGAGAAAGAGTTTTTTTCGTTAATTAACTATTATTTTGAATTTGCAAGTAGAAATTAAGACTATTCTATTAAGTTAATTGAGAGTAAATGGGGCAAGCGTACAAGCATAAAATATTTAACCACATATTCTATAGAAAAGAAAGGTGGTGAAATAATATGGATTGCTTCAGTAAACCTCTAGGAAAAGATGTTAAATGTCCTCAAAGGCCAAAAAGGGAATGTAAAGACGCTCATTTTGAGAACTGTGCTCCTATTTCAGGTAGTGGAAACAGGGACGTAAATGTAATTTTTGATGTTGAGCCCAATAGTCTTCATGTAACAGCTGCAGGGACTATCGAAAATTTCAGTGATCAATCATTTAACGTTCGTTTTGAAAGAGAGAATAGTGCTCCAATAATTATTCTAATAGCACCCCATAGTTCTATTACTTTTGTCTACGATAATCTAATTAGAATTGCGACTACTGGTACTGCTCCTGAGAGAACCTATAATGGTTCGTTAAAGATTCAATTGCACTATACCTTTGAAAGAGTTTGTAAAAAGTACTAATAAATTTGAGCCTCGAACTCTTTCGGGGCTTTTTAATCTTGAGTTTTTAATATAAGGATTTCAGGAATAACAAAAGAGGGTTGGTAAGAAATAATAATTACATTATAATGTGATTGTTAACTAGAATACTGAAGTTAGTATAGACTATAAAATAACCTAAATGATTTCATTTTTTTTAATAGGTGAGTTAAAATAATTGATATACAAAAAAAACAGTAGGCAATCATATTCAAAGGACTCGAAGGTCAAAGGACATTACACTTAGGAAATTAAGTGTAATGACAGGTATATCTCTCAATTACCTATCACAAATTGAAAATGGAAAAAAGAATTCCTCTTTAATGAAATTGACTATAATTTTTTTTACTTAGAAATTGGTTGGGAAGACTTGTTTGAGCGTATTTGGTGAAATTTTAAATGTAAATAAAAGAGAATGCAATTAATTAGTTTGCATTCTCTTTCTTATTTAAATTAAGTCGCAGTTTGTAATAAATGAGGTTGGACTGCCTTGCGATACAAACGGAACAAGGGTTTGGAAAGTAGTGGTCGTATTATCGGTAGCGAAGATTTCCCAAGTAATCTGACCAGTTACTGTATTCAGAGTAGCGGTCACTTGCGCTTCGAATGTTCGTGAAGGACCATTATTTATCCGCCCGTTAATAACCCCCTCAACAGTAGCGATCGTTAACCCGGCCCCACAAGTAATTGACGTGCGTCGTCCCTGTGTAAACTGAAAGTTCTCTCCGTTACCCGCGTTAAAGACGAAGTTGAAATTATCGACTGCTGGATTGCATATACCCTGTATTCCTTCTCCACACTCAACGACTGTAATGTTCAGTGTGCCGGTGTAATCGGTTGTGTTGCCAAATTGGGTAACCCGTATTTGGGCGCCCGGCTGAGCTCCGCCTTGGGTATTTAATCTGAAACGACATGGGCAATCTTCCGGAGGAAATGGACAATCAACCGATACGTTAACAGGACCGGCCGTGACGTCTTGCCCACCAACCGTTGCGGAGGCCGTAATCGTCACCGTCTCCACAGCACCAACTGCAGGTTGAACGGTGGCAGTGTAAGACCCGTCAGCCTGAGTGATGGCTGGATTAGGATTAACAAAGACATTGTTGCCAGGGGAAGCGACCGTGAAGAATACCGGTATGCCAGCCACTGGAGAACCGTCACATAATAAAGTGCCGTTTATAGGAGCTCCGTCACACCCCACTACGATACCTGGAGGAACTAGGGTTAAGGAAGGATTCGCACATTCAAGGCAACTGGCACGGACGTAAGCTGTCGTGGAAATCGGGATATTATTGACTTCAGCACTGGCAGTGATCGGTACTCCCTCCTGCACATCTGTGCCAAATGGAACCGTAGCAAGACTTTGGAATTCTCCGTTTTGATCGGTTAAGACTTGAGATGGTGTAAACTCGACCAAGGAACTGGAAAGCGTTACTTCAACATTTGGAACCGGTGTGCCTTCGCATAACACTCGACCAGTGATTGGCTTGCTGCAACTGATTGGAGATGGGTTATCGAGCTGAATGATTGGATTCACGCATTCACAATCGACTAGGACATTTCTTGTAGGGGATGAAGTCGGAATGCCACCTACTATTGTAGAGGCTTGGATGGTAATAAGCTCGCTAGCTCCGACACTTGGAAGGATTGTAGCTGTATATGTTCCATCTGCCCCGGTTATGGCCGGATTTGGAGATATGATAACTTCGGCCTGAGGTGGGAAAATGGTGAAAGAAATCGGTGCGCCTGAGATCGGCTGACCGTCACAAGTGAGTTGGCCTGTGATTTGCGCCCCCTCACATCCTACTGTCTCTGCCGGTACGTTTAACGTAAGAATTGGATTGGTACAATTTTCACACCCAGCAATAACCGTACCAGTTGCAGAAACAGGTATACCAAAAGGAGTTGCAGTTGCGGTATAAGAAACAGTTTGATTTGGAGTTCCTGGTGCAACGGTGACAGCACTTGAAAATTCACCGTTTTGATCTGTCACAGAGGTCGGAGTGGTGAAATTTAAGATAGGATTTCCGGAAAAAGTGACGGGTAAATTCGGTATCGGAGTGCCGTTGCATGTTAAACGACCTGAAAGGGTGCCATTACAGCTGATTTGCATAACCTCATCCAAATCAATGGTCGGATTATCACATGGTGGGCAAATGACTCGAATGGATTGGGGAGTGGTGCTGACGACTATGCCACCTACAGTGGTTGTGGCCGTTAATGTAATGGTTTCATCTACTCCCCTAAATGGAAGGAGGGTGGCTGTATATTCCCCGTTAACTCCAGTGATAGATGGATTGGGATTGACAACGACCCTTCCCGAAGAGCTCTGAACAGTGAAGCTAATAGCTGCACTTGGTATAGATTGGCCATCACAAGTCAATCTTCCACTGATTTGAGCACCTTGACACGTCACTACTTCGGTAATGGCGTTAATCGTTAACGTAGGGTTTTGACATACTATACACCCGACCCTGGTGGTTATACTTGTGGTATCGGTTCGTCCATTTATTTCAGTGGAAGCCGTGATGATGACATTTGGAGTAATGGGAGTACCTCTCGGAATGGTAACGGTTGTGGTGAATTGACCAAAACGATTAGTAACAGGTCGTGGATTAGCAAAAATCAACCCTGGAAAAGACGATGACAACTCTACAATTTGTAAACTTAGAGGTCGCATATCACATAACACCCGTCCAGTAATGGTCCCAGTGCAGCTAATGGCTACGATTTGATCCAACTGGATCATGGGGTTTATACAATCCGCAGGAAAAATGTCAGGACAGCCTTTTGGAGCTAACTTTTGAATACATAAATTTTCAACATTATCTTTTTTTTCTTCATTAAACAATTGCGTTTCTCCTCTCAGTAAATAAGTCAAATCTTCACCATCAACATATGAAAATAGAGAAATATAGGTACGCCCTTTTTAAATGTTCCAATGCTATATGAAAAAAGGGTGGAATTACGGAGGTGAATCCACTCACGATTCCACCAACAAAACACACACACTTTTAATAAAAGTTACGATATAATATTGAAAGAGTTTTTTTGAAATCCCCATTATATCAACAATTAATCAAAGTTATTATACGGAATTCTCCCCAGAATTCTAATCCGTACACAAGTTCACCCTTGGGAGCGCGAGCAATATATTCAAATGTATTAATCTATCTAAAAATCCCCCTGAAGGGTTGCACCCTTCAGGGGGATTTTTTTACAATTTGATTAGAATACATATCGCATACACCCTGCGCATAGGGGTTCAGGAAATAAACTTCCTCATTGGGAGAATTGAAACTGCTTCTATATGACACAATGAGTGAGATGAATCTAATGTAGACCGTTGTCTGTCCCATAAGACGACGGTGACACTAAAAACGGATGCCGCAGCATCCGTTTTGTATATTAAGCTGATAGAGTCGTTTTTTGGTCTATCAACAGTAAGAGGGAGTCCTGAATCTTTTTACTCGATGAGCTTAGTCCGACCGTCTCCACATCACAGCCTTGGTCTCTGCACTTTGACAAGACTTTTTCGAAGGCTGCCACAGCGGACTCATCCCAGATCTGTGCACCGGTAAAATCGATTTTTACATGTTGTACCTCATCAGACAATTGGAATGCACCCACAAACGTCTCCACGGATGCAAAGAACAATTGACCCTCCACTTTAAAATGACGATTCACACCCTCAACTTTTTCCGTCACCTTCAGCGTGGATATCTTGGCCACAAAGAACATGGCGCTGAGCAATACCCCTGCAATGACCCCTTTTGAGAGATCGTGAGTGGCAACCACGATGGCGACGGTGATGAGCATCACTGCGGCATCTGCTTTAGGAGCTTTCCTGATGTAACGGAATGATGACCAGTCGAACGTACCGATAGAGACCATGATCATGATTCCGGCGAGAACCGCCATGGGGATCTTCACGACGAAATCCCCAAGTACGATGATTAGGAACATCAGGAAAGAGCCTGCAACAAAGGTGGATAAACGTCCCCGTCCACCGGATTTTACATTGATCACCGACTGACCGATCATCGCGCATCCGGCCATCCCACCGAAGAATCCATTGATGATATTGGCGATTCCCTGACCCCTTGCTTCCTGATTTTTATTGCTGTCCGTATCCGTCATGTCATCTACGATGGAAGCCGTCATAAGGGATTCGAGTAGTCCTACAATCGCGAGTGCGAGTGAGTAGGGTAAAATGATACTCAATGTCTCAAGTGAGAACGGGATATCGGGAAGGAAGAACGATGGCAAGGTCTGACGTATCGTCCCGAGATCTCCCACGGTCCTTAAGTCTGCCTTTGAAATCAAGGCAACGGCAGTAAGCACCACAATAGCCACTAGGGGGGCGGGGATGGATTTTACGAATCGGGGCAGCACATACACAACCACCAATGTCACCGCCACAAATACATAGGTCATCCCATTAATGTTGAAAAAGTGAGGCACTTGGGCTGAAAAAATCAGGATGGCCAAAGCATTCACGAATCCGATCATCACAGCGCGTGGGATGAATTTCATGAGCCTTGCGATTTTACATACACCGAACAAGAGTTGGATGACTCCTGTCAGGATAGTGGCTGCCAACAGATAGTTTAACCCATAATCTTTGACAAGAGGGACCATGACAAGGGCCATGGCACCGGTAGCAGCAGAAATCATGGCAGGTCTTCCGCCGACAAAGGAAATGATGACGGCAATACAAAAAGAAGCGTATAGCCCGACCATAGGATCGACACCCGCTATGATGGAAAAGGCAATGGCCTCAGGAATGAGCGCAAGGGCTACGACGATCCCGGAAAGGATGTCTCCCCTGACATTCGAAAACCATTGTTGTTTTATGGTATTCTTCATATTGTCACCTCAAAAAAATCATATATTTTAATTCAATAGAAAACAGTTTATCACCGATTTTCCCAAAAGTAAACCTTTTCGGGAAAAGTAATTACAAACAGGTGAAGGGGAAGGAGATAGGTATGATCATCGGATACTACAGACCGAGCAATGATGATCCTGAAGGACGGATCCAGGAGAAAAAACTACTGGAGAAAAAATGCACGGTTTTATACAAGGAGGAACATTCTTCACCGAAGAGGAGAGTGAACTTGGAAGCGCTGCTTGCAGAAGCAGGGCAGGGGGATACGGTCGTCGTGGCTTCTCTAATCGACTTCGCTGATTCCACCCGGCAGCTATTGGAACTTTTAAACGAGTTAGAAACGAAAGGGACACAGTTCATTTCCATATCTGAAGGGCTGTCGACCAGTCCTGGGAAGACGTACCGTTTTCAGGAGGTATTGGAGCATCTTATAAGCTTTCAAAGCGATGTGATCAGTGAAAGGACAAAAAAGGGCTTAGGAGAAGCTAAAGAGAAGGGAGTCAGTACGGGACGACCGCGCAAGCCTGATGAAAATGTAAAAAAGGCCATCGCCATGTATGAATCAAAAACGTACAGCCTGGCGGAAATAAAAGAAAAAACGGGCATCAGTAAGTCCACTTTATACCGCTATCTTGAAAGATAGAAGAAAAGGAGCTTCCGCCACATGTGACGGAAGCTCCTTTTTGCTTGTCATTTTAATGAACTTGACGGTAGACACCGACGACCTTGCCCAAAATGGATACATTGCGTAGGATGATCGGATCCATGGAGGAATTTTCAGGCTGGAGCCTCACGAAATCTCTTTCTTTGAAGAATCGTTTCACGGTCGCTTCATCTTCTTCCGTCATGGCGACTACGATCTCCCCATTGTTGGCGGTTTGCTGTTGCCTTACGATGACGAAATCCCCGTCGAGGATACCGGCTTCGATCATACTGTCACCCATGATTTCCAGCATGAAAGTATGCTCGTCAGCAGGAGCCATTCTTTCCGGGAGAGGAAAGTACTCTTCGACATTTTCAACCGCTGTGATCGGTTGACCGGCTGTGACTTTCCCGATGAGGGGAACATTCACAACATTATGGCGGGGGATCGAGTCTTCCACCAGGTCGAGGATCTCGATGGCTCTTGGCTTGGTCGGATCCCGGCGGATGAGGCCTTTGCTTTCGAGTCGGGCCAGATGGCCGTGGACAGTGGAGCTTGAGGCAAGTCCAACGGCTTCCCCGATCTCACGTACGGAAGGCGGATAGCCCTTTTCTTTTACGGAGCTTTTGATATATTCCAAGATATCCTGCTGCCGTTTGGATAGTTTTGTCATAGTCACGCACCTCAATCTATCGATCTTATGTTCCCATTATAACATGGGGATGGGAACGATACAAACATAAGTTCGAATTTTCGATTGACTCCAAACGGATGTTCGTATTATGATGGATACAACAAGCAGAACAAACATTCGTATGGAGGGGAACATTATGGCAGGAAAACTTTGGGCGAATTACTCATATATACTCGTATTTTTTGGTTTGGCACTTATGGCTTCAATCTATTTCATTCTTCAAATGGGAGGCGGAGTATCTTATCATAGTATCGAGGTGCAGGATGGTGATACGCTCTGGACCATAGCAGAGGAATACAGCAGCGACTCTTCCATGTCCACCGATGAATTTATCAAGTGGGTGGGAGAAAGGAATAATCTTTCCACTTATACAATTTCTGCAGGTGATTCACTAGTGCTTCCAGTCGAAAAGAAGCTCGGGATCAACGGGGATTATCAGTATGTCATGAACGAGGAATAGAGGGATTTTAAATGAATGCGATCATCTACTGTCGGGTGAGTACGAAGAAAGATACACAAGAAACATCACTCGAACGTCAGGAAGAAGAACTGTCCAAGCTTGCGCTGGAGTATGGGATGCAGGTGACATCGGTCATAAAGGATCAGGCAAGCGGTTATGATCTTGACCGGCCAGGCGTCCTCGAGATGCTGGACATAGTAAGGGATCAGTCGATCGATGCGGTGTTGATCCAGGATGAGACGAGGATTGGAAGGGGCAATGCGAAGATTGCCCTGATCCATTGCCTGTTGAAAGAAGAGGTCAAAATTATCAGTCAATCCCACAGCGGCGAGCTCCACCTATCGGACTCCGACTCCATGGTCATCAATATCGTAAGCATGGTGGAGGAATATCAGCGCAAGCTGCATAACCTGAAGATCAAAAGGGGGATGAAAAGGGCAGTTGCGAATGGGTTCCGTCCCCAGAAGAATCTGAAGAACAAAGGGAATATCGAAGGCAGGGAACGAAAGGAAGTCCCCGTCGAAGAAATCGTCAGGCTGCGCAAAAATGAGCTAACATTTGCAGAAATTGCCGCTACTTTGCGTGGGTTTGGCTACGACGTTTCGAAGGCAACCGTTCATCGGCGCTATAAAGAACATATGGACTCCATCGATCAAGCGTAACCCTTGTCATCACCCTTTATATTTAGTAACATGTCGTTATACGTTACCGAAATCAAAGGGGTTTTATAGATGCTTTCAAAAGAAAAAATGAACCGGATCAATGAATTGTCCAAAAAATCCAAGTCTACCGGGCTTTCAGCAGATGAAGCGAAGGAACAGACCAGGTTGAGGAAAGAATATCTTGAGACGTTCCGTCAATCCATGAAAGGGACCATAGAGAATACCAGAATCTTTGATCCTGATGGGAATGAAGTGACGCCCAAGAAGATACAAGATATTCAAAACAAAAAGAAACACTGATTGTAAGTCAATACTGGATCACGCTGCCTTTTAAGCGTGGTCCTTTTTGATTATGTCGAATGAATGAGGCAGTGGTGAATTCAGAATGGATATCGGTTTTAACAAAAAGAGAGACGTGGTATCATTCAAGATAGTTGTATAAACAGCCAAAGAAGATTAATATTAAGTAGAGATTGAAAAGGAAGGATGTCTGACATGTTTGATAAAACAGATCAATTAGCAATTAACACAATCCGAACGTTATCGATCGACGCGATCGAAAAGGCAAACTCCGGTCATCCGGGAATGCCGATGGGTGCAGCCCCTATGGCGTATGCCTTATGGACACGCTTCATGAACCATAACCCAAAAAATCCTCATTGGTTTAACCGTGACCGTTTTGTTCTCTCTGCAGGGCATGGGTCAATGCTTTTATACAGCTTGCTTCACCTTTCAGGCTACGATGTTTCCATGGACGACTTGAAGAATTTCCGTCAGTGGGGAAGTAAAACACCTGGACACCCTGAGTATAAACATACAGCAGGTGTAGAAGCTACAACAGGCCCGCTTGGACAAGGAATCGCGATGGCGGTTGGTATGGCTATGGCTGAGAGACATATGGCAGCTACTTATAACAAAGAGGGCCACGACATCATCGATCACTTTACATACTCCATCTGTGGAGACGGAGATTTGATGGAGGGCGTTTCAGCTGAAGCAGCTTCACTTGCTGCTCACTTGAAATTGGGCCGCTTGGTCGTTCTTTATGATTCAAATGATATTTCCCTTGATGGGGAACTTGACAAATCATTCTCTGAAAGCGTCAAAGGACGTTTCGAATCCTACGGCTGGCAATATGTCCGCGTGGAAGATGGAAATGATCTTGAGGAAATCTCTAAAGCCATTGAAGAAGCACAGGGTGATACAAACCGCCCTACCATGATCGAGGTCAAAACGGTCATCGGCTACGGTGCACCTAATAAATCTGGTAAGTCTGCTGTCCATGGTGCTCCACTAGGGGAAGACGAGATGAAACTCACCAAGGACTACTATAAATGGACGTTCGATCAAGACTTCCATGTTCCGGATGAAGTCTACGCCCGTTTTGAAGAGAAAATCCAACAGGCTGGAAGTGAGAAAGAGGAAGCATGGGCGAAGAAATTCGTGGCATATCAAGATGCTCTTCCAGAACTTTCAGCACAGCTTGAAACAGCCATCAGAGGCGAATTGGCTGAAGGATGGGATAAAGAAATCCCTGTTTACGAAGAGGGCAGTTCATTGGCAAGCCGTGCTTCTTCAGGAGACGTACTGAATGCCATCGCTAAAAACCTGCCGACGTTCATCGGTGGATCTGCTGACCTTGCGGGTTCAAACAAAACGAACATCAAGGGTGAAACAGACTTCTCTGCAGAATCGTATGATGGGCGCAACATCTGGTTCGGTGTCCGTGAATTTGCCATGGGTGCGGCTATGAACGGTATGGCCCTTCACGGCGGCCTGCAGGTGTTTGGCGGAACATTCTTTGTGTTCAGTGATTATTTGCGTCCTGCCATCCGTTTGGCGGCTCTGATGGGACTACCGGTCACATACGTATTCACTCATGACAGTATCGCAGTTGGAGAAGATGGACCTACGCATGAGCCTGTAGAACAGCTTGCATCACTTCGTGCACTTCCGAATCTATCTGTCATCAGACCGGCAGATGGCAACGAAGTAGCAGCTGCGTGGAGACTTGCTGTTGAGTCGAAAGATCAGCCGACCATGCTTGTCCTTTCACGTCAGAATCTGCCGACCATGAAGTCTTCTGCTGATAAAGCGTATAACGGTGTAAGTAAGGGTGCGTATGTAGCATCCCCGGCTGGTAAGGAACAGCCTGATGCGATTTTGATTGCTACCGGTTCGGAAGTGGGTCTTGCCATGGACGCTCAAAAAGCACTTGAAAAAGACGGGATCAATGCATCGGTTGTCAGCATGCCTTCATGGGATCGTTTCGAAAAACAATCTGCGGAATACAAGGAATCCATCCTTCCGAAGAGCGTGAAGAAACGTCTTGCCATCGAAATGGGCTCTCCACTCGGATGGGACCGTTACGTCGGTGATGAAGGTGACATCCTCGCTATTGACGGATTCGGTGCCTCAGCGCCTGGAGAAAAAGTGATGGAAGAGTACGGATTTACAACAAATAATGTTGTGTCCCGTATTAAAGCCTTACTTCAAAAGTAAAACATCCTGAGCCGGCTCATCCATTGAGCCGGCTTTTTTTAGGTGGTGTACATGATGGAGATTAAATGTGAACATCAAAAAGAGCGGAGTGCCTTCGTCCCTCTGTTGATGCTTGCCGATGAATCAGAAGCTGCAGTAAGAAGTTATCTTGAAGATGGGGAAGTGTACACCTTCTCATACAATGGAGAAATCGTCGGGATCATGCTCATAGTGGAATTGGATTCAACCATAATCGAGATAAAAAACATGGCTGTAGTAGCCTCATTCCGTGGACAGGGGATCGGCCGGCAAATGATCGAGTCAATAGAAAAGAAGGTCAGGAATTCGAGATATCGGACCATCCTTGTGGGGACATCCAATTCGTCCATCGGCAATCTGATGTTCTATCAAAAATGCGGTTTTCGCTTCGAAGCTATCAAAAAGGATTTCTTCCTCGACTATCCGGAGCCATTCTATGAAAATGGAATAAGAGGGTTGGACATGGTGATGCTGAAAAAAGAATTGGTATGAAACGGCGATTCGACAAAACTAGTCCATCTTCTCAACAAATTCTGACAACTCCCTTTTCTATGTTTGGGTATACTGAATAGTATAATGGGAGGGGGAGTAACTGTGCGACGCTATCAGGTCTATTGGATTGCAGAGGAGTTTGCCCAGCATTTTTACGGTAGGGAACGGATGTTTCACCAGCTTTTCAACGAGATGGAGAGTTCCACCGGGGAGCTGCACACCATCATTTCAAAACAAGTAGAGTATATTACAAGACCGATTCCATACCTCCCTACGAGACGCTTTATACAAAATGAATTACTATCGGTACAAGGTTCCGGTTGGGACGATGATAAAGCCATGATCCAACAGGAGTCATCCGGGGTCTCTCTCGAATTAAAAGAGAGAGCGTTGACGATTCATGCATGGGGTTTGGATGAATCAGAGTATATTTTCTTTGAAATCCTAAGAAGACATATGGGATACTTATTGGCTGTAGACATCCAAAATGAACGATTTGGTTGGTTAAAGCCAATAAAACAAAGAAAATTTATATATTAATTAAGAAATTATGACAGAAATATTGTATAATCTTCTTTGGTTTAGTACACTTTTATAAGGACAACATGAAGGAGGAAGTAAACGTATGTCAACGACCGCTATAGCTATTCTGGTCGGCGTGATCGCACTGCTTGCCGGAGTTGCGCTAGGGTTCTTCATCGCTCGTAAGTACATGATGAGCTATCTTAAGAAAAACCCGCCGATTAACGAACAAATGCTACGCATGATGATGATGCAAATGGGACAGAAACCGTCTCAGAAAAAAATCAATCAAATGATGAATGCTATGAACAAAAACATGAAATAATCATCCCTGATATACCTAGGGTTGACTGCACTTCATTTGATGACTTCTTATATAGATTGAAGATAATCTTTACAGAAAGGTTAAACCTTCTTCTATTAATTGCATTTGATATGGTTAATCTTTCGTATAATTCAAAAACAACCACTTTTCCTGTGAAAAATTAAGCAGGGGGGGTGGTTTTTTTGTTGCTTCTAGAAGATGTGATTAATGAGTATCTATATCATTGTCAAGCTAAGGGATATACACAGAAGACAATGATAAATAAGCGTTTTGAATTGCAACAAGCTAAGTGTTACCTTCAAGACAAAAGAGGGATATTGAGCCTTGATAATGTAACCGTACATGATTTAAGGGCTTATGTAAGGTTCAAGGTTCAAATTGGTTTAAAACCGCAAAGTACTGTGACACTGTTCAAGGTAATAAGGGCGTTTTTTTCTTGGTGTGAGAAAGAGGAATACATTAGAGTAAACCCATCTATTAAAGTTGAGTTACCTAAAGTACCGAAAAGGATAGTTGAAGGGCTTACTACTGATGAAGTTTATAGGATAATTAACGCTTTTTCTTATAAGACCTATTTAGAGGCAAGAAACAGAGCAATGTTATCTATAATGACTGATCTTGGATTAAGGGCTATGGAAATCGTCAAATCTCTATATCCATTATTCACTCTAATCTTATGGATCCATTTCTGAATTTCACCTGGTTGCTTTTCTCGGGTAGTGTTGATATCCGTAAACTGAGTTACACCAAACCCATCGACTTCATACTTGAAATCCACTGTAAATCGAAAATTTTCACCCATTTCAAATTATTAAAACGTATAGTGTCATAAATATTATCTCAAGTTTATCATGAAAATATTCTTCTGCGACTATTTGGACAATTATCTCTTAAATAGTGTTAGTCTTACAATGTTACAAAATAATACAAAAAGAGGAGAGGATTGTAGAATGGGAAAGAAGCTAGTCAAGTTTTTGTTTATCTTCGCTTTAGTAGGTAGTGGGTTCTTCGGCGTTGTTGGGAGCAAAGCCGAAGCAGCAAGTAGCAATAATGGCTATATCAAGACAAATGGTGGTAAATGTACAGTTCGCATGTACACGGATTACTACACATATTCCAAGACCGCATCCACTGTCGATAGTTGGGCAACTGCAACAGGTACATGTAAAACAATGTACTATAAAATGACCGTTAAATATGGTGACTCAGGGCATTCTGCAGGAAAACAACAATTTACAGGAAGCTTTAGCCGACAAACGCCTACCAAGGCATTCGCAATTAGTCAGATTGGGAAGTCAGAACCGTATAATTCTTATAGAATAAGAATTGATCTTTACTCGGATTCAAATAGAAAAAACCATATCGGTGCAACAGATACGAAAGTAATTATCAATAGGTAAAAACCCAATGGATGCTCTCTTTTTAGAGGGCATTTTTTATGGAGTTATACAAAAAAGTTCTATTATTATCATTAAAATCCGCACAATACTTTAGTACTGTTTTTTGGTCGATTATTAAGTGGAATTTATATTTGTTTATTTTATTTACATTAGTAAAATCCTATAACCACCTGTGTTCACACCACCTCATTTTGGTATATTTTAGGTATGAAATGGTAGAGTATTTTTTGTTTGTTTATTTTACTATTTTGAATTTTCTTTGATTTAATAATTATTCCGGAATACAATCGTGTCTTGTAGAGGAGGAAACAACATGAGTGAGCAACAGATGACAAGAGAAGAATTACCAGATGTAATGTCACCTATAGATGTAAAGTCATTTTTAGGTATTGGAAAGAAACAAACTTACGAAATGATGGAAAAACCACCTTTTCACTCAGTGAGGGTAGGAAGGCTACATAAAATTTCAAAAAAAAGCTCCTTCGAATGGTTTGATAATGGAGGGACAATTGGTGAATAGAAATGAGCTGCCAGAGGTAATGTCACCAATTCATGTAGAAAAATATCTAGGAGAATCCACCATTCCATGTAGCGAGAGTAGGAAGACGATATAAGGTATCTAAACGTGTATTTTTGGACTGGATAGAAGGTGAGGAAGATGATTGATGTAAAGGTAAATCAGGAAGAAGTTAAAGAGTTATACCTAGAGGAACTAAAGAGAGCAATTAAGGAAGCTGAGAAGCAGACAATTTTCTGGGACATGAAAGAGTTGGTACGGCAGACTAACCTATCGCTCAGTACTATTCAAAGGACATTCTTTTTTAACCAAGATTTCCCCAAAATATAAAGTAGGCGGTAAGTGGATGTTTCCAGCGCAAAAAACTAGGGAGTTTCTATTGGAATGGATAGAAAGGCAGCCTATATATTAATAGAAGAAAGATAAATCGAAATAAAGGCAATTCCTTAATTCTTGGTGGACACTTATTTATTTCCATGGTAAATTCTTCATAATAGGAAAAGTGATTTTGGATTCCTTATGAATGTTGATTTAACAATATTTGATGCAAATGGGACAGAAACCGTCTCAGAAAAAAATCAATCAAATAATGAATGCTATGAACAAAACATGAAATAATCATCCCTGTTCGATGGGACTGAGATAAATCATTTCGCTACGTTTTATTGGAGAGTAAGACTTTTCTACTGGAATTGCTGTCAGATTGGTTTATCCGTTTTATCGCAAAAAGCCACTTTCCATCGGGAAGTGGCTTTTTTGCGGGAAGGAAAGGTGAAGGTTCTCTAAAATGATGGATTTCACAAATTAGGATGAATATCATTCTTCAACCAATTTGATTTGTGGTAAACTATAGTCCGGAGGTTGTTATATGAAAAAATGGATGATTGCTTCACTTTCACTATTGATCTTCGCATCAGGATGCGCGAATAAGCCTTCTGAAGTTATTAATGATGAAACACTTGAAGCACAAAGCAAGGCAGCCGGTAAGGCGAGAGAATATTTAACCTATAAAATTGATCAAGAAAAAAAGTCCGTCAATCGTGGACTGATCACGCAGACGGTGAATAACCGCAGCGATATGGATGAAATTGAAACGGGCTTGATGTCTCAGTCGATTAAATACTTTCCCCCCGATAAAGTAAACTATCAGGAAGGTCAATACCTGACCGGCATCAAGGATTGGATCAAACGTAAGTCTTCTTCAAATAAAACAGGTTTGAATCCTGAATTGGAGATAGAGGACGGTATGGGATGGGAGGATCAGGTGAAGCTCGAAAAGGACAATCCTGCCTATCTTGCTTACATACATGAACAGAACTACGTAGATTCTGATGGAAAGATTCAAGGGATCTCCTTGGGGCTAGCCATGAACTCGGTCGATTATATCAGGGTGCAGGACAGTCAAAAGCTTATGCACTTTGACGAAAAGCAAATCAGTTCAAAAGAAATGGCTGCATACGGGAAAAAGGCAGCCGAAACGATCGTGAAGCGAATCAGGAAAAACTCGAAATTAAAAGATGTTCCTATTATGATTTCCCTTTATAAACTCCAGCCGACCAATAGCGTCGTGCCCGGAAATTACTTCACCACGGCATTTATCGATGGCAACGACAACTCCATCAAGAAGTGGAGTGACCTCGATGAAGAATACTATTACTTCCCAAGTGACAAAGGGGAAGAGAAAAACCGGGACCTGGCGAAGAACCTGTTGAACCTTGAAGATGAGGTATCCAAGTACTTCTCGCACCAGGATATCAAACTGGTCGGTAAAGCACTGTACTCCAATGATTCAATGAATAAGCTTGTGATCGAGGTGAACACAGGTATGGTCAAAGAGGCAGAACTAATCGGATTTTCCCAAGTGTTCGGCACTGAAATCGTCGATTATTTCCCTAATATCCCTGTGTATGTGTACGTTAAAACACCTAAAGGGGTCAAGGCCACGATGGTAAAAGAAGTGGACCAGGAACCGTTTGTGGACATTCAATGAGCATCTCTTCGGAGGTGCTTTTTTTTGCGCTGTAATCCGGGCGTTTTCTTTTGAAATGGCTGTTTTTTTCGTTTATTACCACCTGAGTATTTGGTAAAATAAAGAGTCTTAAGAAAATTATGGGGGAGTAGTTATGAGGGTATTTTTAGATTTAAAGTGGTTTTTTCTTCAAGAGAAAAAGTCATATATCACGGGGATTTTGATCCTTTTGATGGTAGCCTTCTTGCAGTTGATCCCACCTAAAGTCGTCGGGATCGTTGTGGATGGGATCAAGGATGGAACCCTAACACGTTCCGATATTATAAGGTGGATGCTGCTTCTTGCGGGAACGGCAGTGGCTATGTACGGGTTGAGATATGTATGGAGAATCATGATATTCGGTTCAGCGAATCGACTTTCAAAGCTTCTCAGGAACAAGCTTTATCACCATTTTACGAGGATGGCTTCTTCGTTTTTTCAGAAAAGGCGTGTTGGAGACCTAATGGCTCATGCCACAAACGATTTGCAGGCCATCCAGCAAACGGCAGGTTCGGGCGTATTGACCCTTGTTGATTCCTTGTCAACAGGTGGATTCGTCATCATCGCCATGGCCTTCACGATCAGTTGGAAACTCACGCTGATAGCATTGATCCCAATGCCCTTCATGGCCATTCTGACAAGTTACTATGGAACGCTTCTTCATAAACGCTTCCATAAGGCACAGGAAGCGTTCTCATCGCTGAATGATAAGACTCAGGAAAGTGTGACTGGAGTCAAGGTGCTGAAGACGTTTGGTCAGGAAAAAGAGGATATCCAATCCTTTAAACGTGAGTCGGAAGACGTCGTGCAAAAAAATATGAGTGTGGCAAGGGTAGACTCATTGTTCGATCCCACCATTTCCATCATTGTAGGTCTTTCGTTTTTCCTTTCCGTTGTATTCGGATCGAGGTTTGTGCTGAGCGGTGAACTGACGATAGGAGAGCTCATATCATTCACAACCTATCTTGGTTTGCTCATTTGGCCGATGCTTGCATTTGGTTGGTTATTCAATATCGTCGAGCGTGGGAGGGCTTCCTACGACCGGGTGTCGAGATTATTGGGGGAAGAAGTCGAAATTGCAGATGGAACAGTTAGGGAGCAGCCGAAAGGTGATATCGAATTTAACATCGAATCATTCGCTTTTCCAGGAGAAGAGCACCCCGCTCTCAAAGATATCCACTTTACTTTGGCAAATGGCCAAACCCTAGGTGTGGTCGGGAAAACCGGATCAGGAAAAACGTCTCTTCTGAAACTTCTACTCAGAGAATTCGAAGGCTATTCCGGAGAAGTTCACTTTGCAGGTCTACCAATTACAGCGTATACGCTTGATTCATTACGGCAATCGATTGGATATGTTCCTCAGGATCACTTCTTGTTCTCAGCGACGATCAAGGAAAATATCGCCTTCACTGATCCGCTGTCATCCATGGAGAAGGTGAAACGAGCCGCAGAGTCTGCCCAGATCCATCATGATATAGAAGGGTTCTCTCAAGGGTACGATACCGTTGTCGGAGAAAGGGGAGTCTCTCTTTCAGGAGGACAAAAACAGCGGATATCCATCGCCCGGGCATTGCTGATGGAACCGGAATTGTTGATACTCGACGATTCCCTCTCTGCTGTCGATGCGAAGACGGAAGAAGCCATCCTTACTTCACTGAGGAAAGAGCGTGAAGGAAAGACCACCATCATTACCTCCCATCGCCTGAGCGCCATCGTTCATGCTGATCTGATCCTGGTCATGGATGGAGGCGCGGTGATCCAAAGGGGTAGACACGAAGAGCTGATGATGGAAGACGGCTGGTATAAGGAAATGTATCTCCGTCAGCAATTAGAGGATATTGTAGAATATGGAGGGTGAGCAGATGGAACCGATACCTGCACTTAGCCCCAAGGATCAGCGAAAGATCTTTTTCCGCCTGATGGGGTATGCAACGCCGCATCGAAAGACAATTTATTTGGCTTTCTTTTTACTCTTGTTAACAACGATCGGGGATGTGTTCGGTCCCATCCTCATAAAGGTATTCATCGATGACTATCTGACACCGGGAGTCTTCCCATATGGCCCACTAGTAGCCCTGGGCACGGGTTATCTCCTCATTCAACTGGGCAATGTCGTGGTCTCCTACTTCCAACTGCTGAAGTTCCAAGAAATCGCCCTGAAGATCATCCAGCAGCTAAGGGTCGATGTGTTCACCAAAGTCCAAGGGCTCGGGATGAGATATTTTGATCATACTCCTGCAGGCAGCATTGTCTCCAGGGTCACCAATGATACGGAAGCGATAAAGGATATGTTCGTAAGCGTCCTCGCTTCTTTCATCCAGGGAGGATTCTTGATCATCGGTATCTTCATTGCCATGTTTGTCCTCAATGCAAAGCTTGCAGTCTTTTGTTTGTTCATCCTCCCTGTATTGATCTGGATCATGAGCCTGTACAGGAAGTATAGCTCCGTTTTTTATCAAGATATGAGGGAGAGACTGAGCCAGTTAAACGCAAAGCTGAGTGAATCTCTCTCCGGGATGTCCATCATTCAAATATTCAGGCAGGAAAAGCGGATGAGGGAAGAATTCGGAGAAACCAATGAACAGCATTTCAATGCGAATATGAGAAATATCAAAGTAGATGGTCTTCTTCTGAGACCGGCTATCGACCTGGTCTATGCAGCGGCCCTTATGGTCGTATTGACCTATTTCGGGGTGGCCTCATGGGATCGTCCGATTGAAATCGGGGTTTTGTATGCATTTGTGAACTATCTGGATCGTTTCTTTGAACCCGTCAACCAGATCATGATGAGGCTCAGTCTGTTCCAGCAGGCCATCATCGCTTCGAACAGGGTGTTCACCCTTCTGGATGAACAAGAATTGAATCCTTCCCAGGGAAAAGACGGGCAATCGTTGAAAATCAGCGATGGGAAGGTTGTGTTTGATAACGTATCTTTCTCGTATGACGGGAAGCAGGATGTGTTGAAGAACATCTCGTTTACAGCAAACCCTGGGGAAACAGTAGCCCTCGTCGGTCATACGGGAAGTGGAAAGAGTTCGATTATCAATCTTTTGATGAGATTCTACGAATTCGAGCGGGGAAGGATCATGATTGACGGTGAGAGCATCAAGTCATATCCCGTTCAAGAAATAAGAAGAAAGCTCGGGCTCGTCTTACAGGATCCGTTTCTATTCTATGGTGATGTGAAAACGAATATCCGATTGTACAATGAGCAACTGAGTGATGAAGAGGTAAAAGCGGCAGCGGAATTCGTCCAGGCAGACAGCTTTATCCGAAACCTACCGCAGGGGTATGATGATCCTGTTGTCGAAAGGGGCTCGACGTTCTCAAGCGGTCAGCGGCAGCTTATCGCCTTTGCACGCACGATTGCCACCAAACCAAAAATCCTTATATTGGATGAAGCAACGGCGAATATTGATACTGAAACGGAAGAAGCCATTCAGGGAGCACTCTCCAAGATGAGAGAAGGACGCACGACCATTGCCATTGCCCACAGGCTTTCCACTATCCAAGATGCCGATCTGATCCTTGTCCTCCATAAAGGGGAGATCGTCGAGAGGGGTACCCATAAGGAATTACTGGACGGTAGAGGAATCTATCACAAAATGTATCTGCTCCAGAATGGGATGGTTGAAGGGATGGAAGATGCCATGACCTGACGGGATTCAAACAGGCAGCCCTGTCGGGGCTGCCTGTTTTTTCCGTATATTAGAATACTATTAATCAAAAATTATAATGGATATGGCCGGCTCAATGAAGGACAACAGCATTTTTTATGTATTGCGCATTATAACGGTTCAAGAGGCGATCGAGTTCCTGGCTGAACTGGATGGCTTGAGGAGACGTCAATCCATTCTCGGCGACGATGGCAATGAGTTGGGCGCGTTTGAGTTCAATTCGATCAAGTAGCTCTTTTTTAGACACGGCTGTTTCCTTTCTTTTGTATAACCTGACAAGGTCTATACAAAACTAGTAATAACTGTAACTTTTTTATTAGTATATCGAAAAACGAAGTTTTTTTCAAAGTAAAAATTCGTTTTTATTAAAAAGATAAGAGTCTTTAATGTTTTTGTTAACAATGCTTGTTCACTGTAATCGTACCGACATAAACCTTTCACATGAACATTTCTCATAAAGTTCATTTTTGTCTGATAGAATAGAAATATAAAATAAATATAAGGGGGATGTCAACTTGTCTGATGTAAATATTTTTCTTGCGTTCGGCGCAGGGGTCCTTAGCTTCATTTCCCCGTGCTGTCTTCCGCTCTATCCGGCTTTTCTATCATACATAACCGGAATGAGTGTAAGCGAGCTGAAAACCGAAAACGCCATGCTTCAAAAAAGGAGCCTGCTCCATACGCTGTTCTTTTTGATCGGCTTTTCCATTATCTTCGTTGCCATAGGATTCACCTCTTCTTTTGTCAGTGGATTCTTCACACAATATCAGGATCTCATCCGGCAAATCGGTGCGATCTTCATTGTGATTTTCGGTTTGATGGTGATTGGTGTGTTCAAGCCTGAGAGTCTGATGAAGGAAAGACGATTTGAATTCAAGAATCGTCCTGCCGGTTTTTTAGGGTCGATCTTGATCGGGATGGCGTTTGCTGCAGGCTGGACACCGTGCACGGGACCAATCTTAGCTTCTGTTATCGCGCTGGCGTCGAGCAATCCTGGGTCGGGTATGATTTATATGCTGGCCTACGTTCTGGGTTTTGCCATCCCGTTCTTCGTTTTATCATTCTTCTTGGGGAAAATGCAGTGGATCAGAAGGAATACCGGCAGGATTATGAAAATCGGCGGATACATCATGATTGTCGTGGGGATCATGCTATTCTTCGATTGGATGACCAAACTTCTTGGATACCTGATTTACGTCTTTGATTTCACAGGCTTCTAATCCTTTCCAATCTATGATATAGTGAAAGCGTCAAATTCCAATAAGTTACACATTTAGATAGAACAAGGAAGAGAGGGGGGCGAAACGTGGCGGGCATTCTGATTGTGGACGATGCAAAGTTCATGAGGGTCACCTTGGGGAATATGGTACGCTCCGGAGGACATGTCGTGGTGGGGGAAGCAGAGAACGGACTCGAAGCGGTAGAGAAATTCAAGGATCTTCAACCCGATCTTGTCACCATGGATGTCACAATGCCGGAGATGGACGGGATTCAAGCAGTGAAACGGATCATTGATGACTATCCAGGTGCTGTGATCATCATGTGTTCTGCCATGGGTCAACAACGTGTAGTAATGGACGCAATCGAGGCCGGGGCAAAAGACTTCATCGTCAAGCCCTTTGAAGAGAGCAGGGTCTTAGAAGCAATAGGGCGCATACTTTCGTAAGGGTTTACATAAAATACGGATGAAGTGTTTTCGTTTTATAGAAGAATCATGTTATACTGATGATAAGCTAGAAAGTAGAAGATAAAGGATGATGATGGTTATGGTGATTGCTTCATCCATAGCAGCGATTCTTATGGGGTTCATGGTGATCTTTATCCGCACGAAAGCCCAAAAGAAACCAGTAAGCGCAAAAAAAATCATATTGCCTCCGGTGTTCATGAGTACAGGGGCCCTTATGTTCATATCCCCCTTCTTCAGGGTTCATCCTCCTCAAATCATAGAGGCGCTGTTTGTTGGAATGGTTTTCTCCATCCTATTGATCAAAACGTCCAAATTTGAGATCAGGGATGATGATATTTACCTTAAGCGGTCAAAGGCATTCGCATTTATTTTAATCGGGTTGCTGATTATCAGGATTGTCGGGAAAGTCTTATTGAGCACCTCCATCGACTATGGGGAACTAAGCGGTATGTTCTGGATCCTCGCATTCGGAATGATCGTACCTTGGCGCATAGTGATGTATATCCAATATAAGAAGATCCATCAGGAACACCAGAGCTTTTCAACGATTTAAAAAAAGGCTGTCGCAACCAGATGCGACAGCCTTTTTGTCATTTCCTGTCCTTCTTGATCTTTCGGTAGAAGAAGATTCCACCAGAAGTAAGGACGAGCAAATAAAGTAAAATCGGTAGTAGAAGGATCGGGCCCATATTCAAAACAGATGCCTGTATGGAGATGCATCGATTTCCATTTCATCCAGTTTCTTCAGAAGGAATTTATGATCCCTTTTCGGTGTCGCCATAATATATCCCTTGATGATCAGATCCTCCGATATATCTTCTGCATGTTCTGAAACGGCTAATTCCCCGATCTTGCCTGCTATTTTATGCTTCGCCACATCTCGGAACAACTCAGGTACCGGAGTGACGAGTTCATTGAGCATTTTCTTCCCATCATCATTCCATAGATGAATCGTTTCATTCACATAATGCTCTTCCCAGTCCATATCCGACTTTCCATCTTCCTTAGGAAACCGTTTGAGGAATTTTCTGAACATGAAAAATCCCCCGATGGCAAATGAGGCTGTGAGAAATACGACCCAAAACAAAATAAAGTAGAGAAACCATCCTTCAAGCACGTGATCACCTCAACATTTCGTGTATTCCCTTACATTATTATAATCAAGCTGGTGAAATGTGACAAGATGATGCGCAAAATTCGACGAATTGTATGATGTTCTCAATAAGAAATGATATACTGATGATAGCGTTCATGTAAATTCTTTCTAGTAATGACATTTTTTAATTTTACGAAGTGTTAGAAGAAGGAGTCGTTCTGTGATGAGGTATCGGGGAAGGGTATCAATGACGTTGATCGGGATCATCTTCATTCTTATATGGGATATTGTTTATTACATTGAGATGAATCTGCAGATGGATGCGGTATTAAATATCTTGTCCTCATGCATCTTATTAATCGTCTTGTATTGGGCGGGCGGTTATCTGGATAAGAAATCAGAGAAAATAGCATCCTATAAAGATAGTAAAGACGAGATGAAGATCATCAATGAAGAGATGCAGCATGTGCTTCAAAGCATTGAAGAAGTTGTTTTTCATACAGATGCCAAGGGGTGCTTTCAATTTCTAAACCGATCCTGGGCGGAATTCAGCGGATATTCGGTGAAAGAAAGCCTTCAGAAAAATGCCCTTCACTTTATTTCCTTGCATGAGAGACATGAAGTGTTGCGTATGATCAGACAGCATATCGATCAGGGCAAACCAAAATTCAAAATGGATTTTTCCTATCAGAAGCGCGATGGAACACAACGCTGGGGAGAAATGAACATCAAGCTGAACTATGATCAGGCAGGCAGGCTTGTGGGGACGGTGGGAACGATTTCCGACGTGACAGATCGCATCCATACGGAAGAAGAGCTGAAGGAGCTGAATGAAACACTGGCGATTGAATCGCAAAAGCTTTCAGTAGCCGGTCAGCTTGCTGCGGGCATCGCCCACGAAGTGAGGAATCCCCTTACTTCCATTAACGGATTTCTACAGCTTATCAGGGATGATGCAGATGAAAAGACGAAAGATTATCTTGAAATCATCTTTTCGGAAATCAAGCGAATCGAATTGGTCCTGAGTGAGTTATTGATCCTCGCAAAGCCCCAGACCGTTTCATATCGCCATATTGATGTCAAAGAAACGCTTGTGCATGTGCAGAAGCTGTTGAACACCAATGCCATCCTCTATAACATCGATATTCGGACGGAATTTTCATCTGACGACCTTTTTATTAAAGGGGATGAAAACCAGTTGAAGCAAGTGTTCATCAACCTGATTAAAAACGGGATTGAATCCATGCCCAGGGGAGGGACTATCACGCTTAAAGGGCTGCTTAACAAACACAATAAGGTCGTATTGACGTTTGAAGACCAGGGTGTGGGGATGAAGCGGGATATCCTCGATAAGCTCGGGGAACCTTTTTTCACAACCAAAACGAAGGGGACAGGGCTGGGTTTGACGATCTGCCTCAGGATCTTGAGGGATCACCGGGCAGATGTCAGGGTGAACAGTGAGCCGGGAGAAGGAACGAAATTTTTCCTATCCTTTGAATCTGCTGGCCCTCCCACCCGGAAAAAACGTGAAAAAGCTGATGCTCAGGCATCTGTGCGGTGAAAATAAGCGCAGGAAAAAGGTCACTCTTATCACCTGATATGAATTGAAAATTCTTAAAATTATAACTTTGGAGAAATTAGGAAATATTCCTTTACTTCAGCTTTGACCCCATGATACTATACATTTTGTGGACTTTACACAATGTTCCAGTGCTGGATCAGGCATTTGTTGAACAAAGTGTAAGACCTTACATATGAATGTACGAGAGGGGAAACAAACATGAAAAAATGGTTGATTGCAGGATTGGGACTTTCACTTGCACTTGTCGGTTGTTCCAATGCCGATGAAGACAAAAAGGAAAGCACAAACAAATCAGAAGAAAAAGCAGACGCTAAAGGCGATCTAATGGATTACTACTTGAACCTTACCACAACTGTAAATGGTGTGGATGGAGATTTGAACGCGTATGAGGGTGCGATCGCAGGCGAAGAGCCACCTAAAGGCGATGAGCTCAAAACCCTTCAAGACGCTGCTGCTGCATCAGCTTCAGAAACAGCTACTGCGGTAGAGGGAATGGATATTCCGAAAGGACTGGATGACCAGAAGGCAGACTTGGAGAAATTCCAATCTACCCTAGCTGAATCCTACAAAATGAAGTCGGAAGAATTGGCGAAGGATGATGCCAACACAGAAGAAGCCGACAAGAAATTCACGGAAGCAGAATCTCAAATTGCCAAGATCCTTGAAGATGAAGGACTAACAAGCCCAAGTCTTGCAACTGATCTTAACGGTTAATACAGAAGGGACCTCCTATTACAGGAAGGTCCTTTTTTTGTTTCAAGGGTACCTTCAATCTGCAAAGCTTCCTATAGTAAAGGAAAGGAGGTGCTCAAGATGGATGCGTTCATTTCATTCATATCGGAAGTCGGCTTTCCCATCGTCGTAACCATGTATCTGCTGTATCGGATCGAAACCAAGCTAGATGCTGTCATTACTTCGTTGCAGACGCTGCCCGACCGGATGAAGGATTGAAAAGGGGGAGTGATCCCCTTTTTGTTATGGCCTCCGGCTGATAGTGGGACAGGAGCTTGTCCTGTCTGATATAATTTGAGATAACAGATTACGAGAAAGGAAGAGATCATGTGAAGTTCATACATACTGCCGACTGGCATCTCGGCAAGCTTGTACACGGTATCTATATGACAGAAGAACAGCGCTACGTCCTGGACAGGTTCGTTGAGCTTGTAGAGGAGGAGAAGCCGGATGCCGTCGTCATTGCCGGTGATTTATACGACCGCAGTGTCCCTCCGACAGAAGCGGTCGAGCTGCTGGATGAAACCTTATACAAAATCAATGTGGATCTGAATACCCCCATTGTGGCCATTTCAGGTAATCACGATAGTGCAGAAAGGCTGTCATTCGGTTCTTCGTGGTATAAACATAGCGGTTTTCACTTGAAGGGGAAGCTGACGGACGATTTCACGCCTGTGACGATCAACGGGGTGCATTTTCACTGTGTACCTTACTGTGAGCCAGGTACGGTCAAACATCAACTCAAGGATGAACGTATCACTTCTCATCATACGGCCATGGAAGCGATCGTATCGCGCATCAAAGAAAATCTGGGGGATGGACCCAATGTACTGGTCGGACATGCTTTTGTACTTGGCGGCCAAACCACTGATTCAGAAAGGATATTGTCAGTGGGAGGTTCAGGGTGTGTCGGGGCTGAATTATTTGATGCCTTCGATTACACGGCCCTGGGACATCTTCACAGTCCTGATGCCATTAAGCATGATAAAATCCGCTACTCGGGATCCTTGATGAAATATTCATTTTCTGAAGCGGCCCAAAGAAAATGCGTCGCCATTGTTGAGATGGACCGTGATGGGGAATTTCAACTAAAAGAGAAGATCCTTAAACCCCGTAATGATATGAGGGAACTGGAAGGGTATCTGGATGAGCTCCTCGATCCTGCTTTTTATACAGAACAGGAAGTGGGGGATTACCTCAAAATAACTCTGAGAGACCAGGGAGCCCTGATCGACCCCATCAATAAATTGCGTCAAGTATATCCAAATGTCCTTCATCTGGAACGGAAGATTGAACGTACAGACGAAAAAAAGAAGCAACTCGTACGTCTACAGCAACATAAACAGACATCGGGTATCGACCTGTTCAAAGACTTTTATAACGAAATGACCAGCAGTGAATTTACTCATGAAAAAGAAGTCCTCATCCAAAAGGTCCTGGAAAAAGCCACAAAGGAGGTAGAAACACGATGAAGCCATTACAGCTGACCATGCAGGCTTTCGGTCCCTATGCATCCAGGGAAGTCATCGACTTCAGGGAACTGGAGAATCGGACGATGTTTGTCATCTCCGGTAAGACGGGTGCAGGAAAGACGACGATCTTCGATGGGATTTCATATGCCATATACGGAAAAGCAAGTGGGGAAGACCGCAATCCCGTTGATCTGAGGAGTCAATTTGCCAAGGAAGAAGAGTTGACGGAAGTGGAGCTTCTATTCACCCTGCGTGGAGAAACCTATAGAATATGGCGTTCCCCGCAGCAAGAGAAAAAGAAGGAAAGAGGAGAAGGATTCACGACTATGAATGCACGCTCCGAGCTTTATCGACTCGGTGGCGATGGAGATGAACTGCTTGCGGCAAATGTGCGTGAGGTAGACGAAAAGATCCGCAGTATGATTCAACTCGATGCCAACCAGTTCCGTCAAATCCTTATGATTCCACAGGGAGAATTCAGGAAGCTTCTCACTTCGGATAGTAAGGATAAAGAAATCATCCTTCAAAGGCTTTTCCATACTGAATTGTACAGAGCTGTCCAAGAACAACTGAAGGAAGAAGCCGACCTCCTCAAGAATCGGGTATCGTCCTCCGTTGAGGATCGCACCCGGGAGCTATTGAACATTCGTTTTGTTGACAATGAAAGCATGCGAGAACTGCTCCTCTCCGATCCCCTGAAGGATAAGGCCATTATGGAGCTTCTCCCGGCCCACATCGATTCATTGAACGAGTCAAAGGGTAAGATCGAAGTGGAACTGGTGGAAATCCAAGAAAAAAGGGATGCCCTCCAACGGGAACTTGCCGAGGCCAAGTCACTGGACGAGCAGTTCAATTTAAAAGAAACCCTCCTCCGGAAGAAAGGAGAACTGGAAGGGGGTAAACCCCGTATAGAGCAGTTGGAAAGGGAAATCAAACTGGCCAACTATGCAGCTCTCCTGGTACAGCAGGACGATTACTGTAAAAAACTGAACAAAAAGCTGAAAGCGGAAGAAGACATACTCCAGCAGCTTACGGACACGAAGAAACAAATTGATGCCCGTCTCGTCAAGGCCAAAGCGTATTTTGAAGAAGAGGCAAAAAGACAGGAAGAGCGTGATCAGGTGGCACGTTATGTGCTGGAACTTGAAGGAATGGAAAAACAGGTCCAATCCATCGATGACCTTCAAAGGAACACAGCCAAGTTGAAGCAAGAACAGGATCAGTTCCTTTACAATGTCCATAACACAAAAAAACAGGCCGACGGTGTCAGAGAAGGAATGAAAGAACGGGAAGCTGAGCTTGAAAAGGAGGATGAACTGTTTAAAGAGATTCATGGTGTCGAAGAGACTATCCGTGAGAAGAAGGAAAAGCAGGACCTTTTAGAAGAGTTGTCCAGCCTTTTTCAAAAGGAAGAAGCACTATTGAATTCAGTCAGGGCACTCAGGAGGGACGAGGCTTCTAATGATGCCCGCTTGTCCGATGCACGGTCCACCTTCCTTTATCTTGAGGACAAACGTAATTCCGCTCATGCAGACCGGCTCTCGGCTCTGCTGGAAACGAACCAGCCCTGTCCGGTCTGCGGGTCCCTTCACCACCCTGAACCTGCAACAGGTCAATCAGAATTACCTTCAGAATCGGAGTTGGAGGCAGCAAGGGAAGCAAAGGAAGCCCTCGAGGAAGTGAAAGGGAAGCTCTCCATCGAAATCGGCCGGGAAGAAGGCAGGCTACAAGGAATCCAGGATCAGTGCCGGGACAGGTCCGAGCGCTTGAAAGAGCGGATGGGTCCATTTGAACGGGATGAAATCCAAGTGAAATCACAGGAGAATCGTGAAGAAATCATTAACCTCAGCTTAAAACTGAACCACTTGAAATCACGTGAAGAGAGGGTGAGGGTCCTTAAAGAGGAAGTGAAACATCAGAGAGTGAAGCTTGAAGAACTCCAAAAGGTGATCCTAGACGCTGAGAATCAACTGGAAAACGCAAAATCTGCGTATGTTACCTCTCATGCGAAACTGGTGGAGATCACCTCCTCCATACCGGAGAACCTTCGCTCCCCTGATGCATTCAGGACCGAACTATTCAAAGCTAAAAAACAAAAAGAAGAGCTGCAACGCGCTCATGAGCTGGCCCAAGAAGCCTTTAACAAACTTCAAAACGAAGAACAGATCAAACAAGGGCAGATTGCAGATAAACAACAATTGCTCACTTCCTTGCAGGAAGAAATGGAGGAAGAAAGGCAACATTTCAAAGATATGTTGGATAAGCAGGGCTTCAAGGACTATGGTGCATATATAGAAGCCAAAAGAAACGAAGAACAAATCCTTCATCTTACTGATCAGGTGAGAAAGCACGGAGAAGAAATGCGGTCGGTCCATGATCGTCTGTCTGACCTCATGAAGCATCTTGATGGGAGGGAACGTCCTGACCTCGAGTCCTTGAATCAAAACCTCATCCTCTGTACCGAAGAATGGAAAACGGCCAATCAAGAACTTAATCGCATTCAGACCGATATATCCCAGAATGAAGGAATCTTTCATAGGGTCAATGACATCAATGAAGGAATCAAGGAACTTGAGGAACAATATTTTACCGTGGGTCACCTGGCGGAAATCGCCCGTGGACAGAACACGAATCGTATTACGTTTGAACGGTATGTACTCGCTTCTTTCCTTGAAGATATCTTATTGGTGGCAAATGACCGACTGAGGAAGATGACTTCGGGCAGATATGAGTTGATCAGGAAAAATGACAGAAGTAAGGGGAACGTGCAGAGTGGGCTGGAACTGCTGGTTTTCGACCAGTTCACAGGACAGGAGCGGCATGTGAAGACCTTATCTGGTGGAGAGAGTTTCAAAGCGTCCCTCGCACTGGCGTTGGGGCTTGCCGATATCGTTCAACAGCATGCCGGGGGAGTGTCCCTTGAGACCATGTTCATAGATGAAGGATTCGGTACCCTGGACCCTGAATCACTAGATCATGCCATCGAAGCTCTAATGGATATTCAAAGCAGCGGAAGACTCGTCGGGATCATATCACACGTCCCTGAATTGAAGGAACGCATCGATGCAAGACTTGAGGTCATTTCTTCCCAGAATGGGAGCCACACAGAATTCAGGATTTCAGGATAGGAGGATGTATGATGAAACGGGTGATCGGTGTAGATGCAGGCAGTACGTTGACCAAGCTTGTTTATGAAGAGGATGGAAGAATGCACTACAAAAAATTCCCTACGTATGATCATCTTTCAATCCGGAATTTCCTTAAGCTTGGTGCTGCTGATTCAGTGGTGGTGACAGGTGGAAGGGCAGACCTGTGGAGGGAAGCGCAATGCGTCCCTCTTCATGAATTTGATGCCGTCACACAGGGAACCCGTGAGCTGCTGAAACTTCAAGGGAAATCCCTGGACGAGTTCATATTAGTCAATATCGGAACAGGGACATCCTTCTTCCAAGTGAAAAAAGACGAGTATGAACGGATGTTAGGCAGTGGGATCGGCGGTGGGATGTTCATGGGATTAGGCACGAGGTTAACAGGGGTGACCGACTTTCAGGAACTGGCGAGACTTGCCGGAGGAGGGACACGGCAGAATGCCGACCTTCTCGTCGGGGATATATACAGGGAAGAAGAGGTGGGCATCGCACCGCATTTGACGGCGGCAAATTTCGGGAAATCTCCTTCTTCCACTGAAAGCCCGGGAGATCGACTGAGATCGTTAACGAATATGATGGCGGAAACCTTAATCCTTTTATCAATGAGCATCGCCACCCATTTGCCCAAGCCCGTACTTGTGTTTGTCGGAAATGGTGTGGAGGGAAATGCAGCGCTTCAAGCAGATTTGGGAAGTTTCAAGGCATGGTTAGGGTATGAGCCTGTTTTCCCTGATAACGGTGGGTATGCAGGAGCCATCGGAGCCTATATCAAAGGGTTGAATTCACAAAATGGTCAATGATAATCAGCTGGCGGTGATTGTATTTGTACCCATTCTTTACTAACATAGAATGTGGAGAACAGAATCAGAGGGGGTATGGCTTTGAAAAGGAAAGCGTTTTTATCGGTAATCGGACTTATCATGATCCTTCTGTCAGCTTGTAGCAACAGCGGTTTCCAAGCAGATACCAATTATAAAGTGGGGAATTTTTCATTCATCAATCAAAAGGGTGATACCGTGTCCTTGGATGATCTGAAGGGAAAGGTGTGGATTGCTGATTTTATCTTCACCAATTGTGAAACGGTCTGTCCACCGATGACATTCAATCTCACCAAGCTTCAAAAGGAACTGAAGGATGAAGGGGTAGAGGATTATCGCATCGTATCCTTCAGCGTTGATCCCGAGAATGATACGCCCGAGAAATTAACGGATTACATAGGCAACTTTGAAGCAAATACCGATAAATGGGATCTTCTTACAGGCTATGAATTCGACAAAATTAAAAATCTGGCCGAGAAATCCTTCAAATCGGTCGTGGCCAATGTATCAGATTCCGATCAAAAGATACATGGGACCAGTTTCTACCTGGTTGACCAAGAGGGGACCGTCGTGAAAACCTATAGTGGGAATTCGGATGTTCCATATGATGAAATGGTTTCAGATATGAAAGCCCTTATAAAAGAAGGGAAAAAATAAGCCTGAATAAGGCCGAGACAAATGCATAGTAGACATAGTAAAACCCGAACTGTATTTGCTTGAGAAAAGGCAGAATAGGTCGGGTTTTATTATGCTGTGTCATCGTTTCTATTTAGTCCTGAACGGAAAACATCAGCGATAGGAAGTACCTATACGGATCCTGTCCGTCATTAAGTGATGCCTTTTTAGTTCTGTCTCATGAAAGATATTTCTATCATGGTGTGGACTGTCATAGACTGGATAGTGGACGACGTGGTAAAAGTGGCCGATTGCGGTTTCGGTATGATAGAGTAATGAAGATAGTTTGAAAAGCGCAGGTGAAGGAACATGAGGAATAAGGGTATATTTATTGTGGATTGTCTTATAACATTCTTTATTCTACTTTGGGGATTGAATGCTTTTTTGAATGGAGAAGTCATTAAAGGGATCTTGTTTGTACTTTGTTTTCTCATCATGGCCGGAGTGTTCCTTTTTCGCTTCAGGCAGAAGAAATGAGGATGGTGATGGAGTAATATGATGGAACTTTGGCGTTCATTCGGCTGGTCGGTGCCGATCTTGCTTACGGCCGCCACCGCCTTGATCATGATCATCATCACGAATCAAGGGCGATCCCGAAAGAGGGATCTTCTTCCGAAAGTGTTCACGATTCTTTCAATCGGTGCCGTCTGCCTCCTGACATTGACCCCTCTGGATGGACCGAATATATCGGAAGGACAAACCAATTTTGAGCCGTTTTCAAACTTGAAGTTGAATCTCCATGGGGCGCACATTGAAGTTCCAATTCGGAATCTATTGGCTAACGTCCTTTTGTTCGTCCCGTTCGGTTTTTTCGCAGCCTGGTGGATGAAACGGAAAAAGGCATTGTGGTGGAAAGTGACGGGTGCTGGAGCGCTTCTATCCTTGATCATTGAAGTATGTCAGTATGTGTTCCCTCTCGGAAGGGCGACAGATATCGATGATTGGATGATGAACACCCTGGGTGCCTTGGTGGGGGTCCTCTTGTTTCAGGTCGGCAAGAGCCTATATAGAATAGTAAAGAACAACTGGAGAAGGGGAAGGCCGTAGACTACGGCCTTCCTTTCTTATGTATCACGCCCCTCCTTAAGACAAATGCTATAGGAAAAAGGAGGAGGGATAAAATGAAAAAATCGTTGATTTGGATTCTGAGCCTCTGCCTGTTCCTATCGTATTTACTCTGGCTGATGAATGTGGATGTGAAAAAAGGAGCGGCAGAATATGAACAAAATCATCCACCGGTCCAGACGTCCTTTTATCATGGTAAGGCATCCATTTTGAATGATGGAAAATCATTTTACTCTTCCTTAACAGCAGATGTGGAGAACGCCAGTCAATCCGTGAGCATTCATTTCTTTATCATACGGGATGATGAAGTGACCCGCCCCTTCTTCTCTTTGCTACAAAGAAAGGCAGAGGAAGGAGTAGATATTCGGTTATCGGTGGACGCGATCGGATCAGATATGAAAGGCAGGACGATCGAAGGATTGAAAGCAAGCGGGGTGAAATTCCTCAAAAGCCGATCCGTCAAACCGGAACATATATTTTATCGGCTGCATCACCGGAACCATAGGCGCATTATCGTCATTGATGATGCCATCACCTATATAGGTGGATTTAATCTGGGTAAAGAGTATATTGGGAAAGATCCCGACCTTGGCTACTGGAGGGATTATCATCTTCGGATCCAAGGTGGTGTTTCCAGGGAAGCCTCCCTTCAATTTAATCGTGATTGGAAAGAAGATGGTGGGAAGGGAAAGCAACTAACAGAAGGGAAATCGACCATACGTTCCGGGGATTCCCTTTATTCCCTGCTATTCAGTACAGGTGGGGATCTGGAAGGACGGATGATTGATTGGATTGATGACGCAGAGGAAAGCCTGATTGTCGCCACTCCCTATTTCATTCCGACTGATTCCCTCATGCACTCTCTGAAACGTGCCATTTCGAGGGGAGTGGATGTGCGCATCCTTGTCCCGGATGAGACTGATGCCTGGTTCACGAAGCCACCAGGTTATAAAATCGAAAAAGAGCTCCTGGAGGCAGGAGCAAGTGTATATCTGTATGAGAAAGGTTTCTTTCATGGGAAGGTCATGATCATCGACCATCAGTGGGCAGACGTTGGAACGGCAAATTGGGACCCGCGAAGCTTGTTCCTGAATGACGAAAGCAACTGTATAATCAAAGGGAAGATGGCAGCAGAACTCGAACAGCTGGTTCTGAAGGATATGGAGGATGGCCGCCGGCTGTCATTCAAGGATTTTGAAAGAATTCCCCTGTGGCAAAAAGGTCTTCAGTACACACCAAAGTGGGTTTTTCGCTACTTTTAGAAGGGAATGTGTTACAATGTATAAATGGTTTTTTCTGCCCGTGATCAATAGTCGGGAGCAGAAAGAAGATTGAAACGCAACAAAAGGAGAATATGAATGGACTCGGCAGTGATATTTGATATGAATGAAACATTTATGAGAGAGGACGACATGAAAGAGGTGTGGAAAGAAGAAGCTCCAGAGCTTATTCACTATCTATCCGCAAGCGGGTATAGGATATTGGCCGTGAACTGTCCGATGATGAAACAGGCGAAGGATTATTTTCATGAACTTGGCTTGCTGGAATATGTAAGTGATTTTTATGATAGGGATGCATCTCTTCCCTCAGAGTTGACGGACTCTTCCAAAGGAATCCTTGTGGGAGGAACTGGAACAAAGCTCTCAGAGATGGACTGTATGACCATCTGTATCGGGGATCTGTCTTCAGAGGAGGGGGCGGATGTTTTTCTAGAAAGGCCGATACAACTCAAATCCTACTTAGAGGCGATAAGGGAAGGGGTACAGTATGAAAGAAAAGGAGATACTCTCCATATTCAATGATCGATACGATCGTATCGGAAGCGCTGATCGTGAAGAGATCCACTCAAAAGGATTTTGGCATGAGACGTTTCACTGTTGGATTGCCTTCCGGGATCAGGGAAGGGACATGGTTTATTTTCAACTGAGAAGCATGGGGAAGAGGGACTTTCCAGGTCTGCTGGATATAACCGCAGCCGGGCATCTCTTGGACCATGAGGAAGTTTCGGATGGGATCAGGGAAGTCTATGAGGAGCTTGGGCTTGCGCTTACATTTGAAGAGCTTAACCCTCTGGGAGCGTTGAAAGAGGAATTGATCGATGGGCCACTGATCGATAGGGAATGGACGAATGTTTTCCTTCTTGAACAGCATGTCCCATTTGAAGCATTTCATCTTCAAGAAGAGGAAGTGGCAGGGATATTTGCTGCCGGTCTTGATGATGTGGAGAGTCTGATCAAAGGTGGGAAGGATTCCATCCCAGTGGACGGATTCAGGATTCGAAAAGGGAAGAAGGAATACATCAGTTCAAAGGTAGCGTGGGAAGCATTTGTTCCACATGAATCATCTTACATGCTGCAGGTGATTGATCGCATACGTGATAGATTAAGAGAGTAATCCTACATATTTTTATAGCGAAAGAGGGAAATGACTTGAATGGAACGGCACATATGACAGTGGGAGCGGCTGTCGGATTCATCATTGCCCAAACGTACGGAGCGGATGCAGTCGATACTGCCTCACTTGTCGCTGCAGGAGGGGTGTCTGCGCTTATTCCGGATCTTGATGTGAATGGCAAGCTCAGCAATAAAGTGACTTTCTCCTCCAAAATGGTGAGGTCTGCGGTCCAGGTGGTTTCATTGTTGGTGATGCTATACAGCTACTTAGAGGGAACGGGGAATGAAAGATGGCTGGGGATCGGGTATGGTGTCCTCATCCTGATCTTCTCGACATTCATCACTCAAAGAAGGATGCTCACCATCACCGGCATTGGGATAGCGGCCTGCGGTTTTCAGCTTGATACATCATGGATGTGGCTGATGGGGATCTACGTGATCATCGCCTCGTTGGTTTCACACCGGACGTATACACATTCCATCCTGGGTATCATCTATTTTTATTTCGTGGCTCTTGCCTTTCAGGGTGCTGTGATGGTGGATGGCTTGTTTCAGGCAGCCATGATCGGCTATATCAGTCATCTGATCGGGGATATGAAGTTTCTCCCATTCAATAAAAAGGGAGTGAAACTTTTTCTTCCCCTCTCTTCTAAAGAAATTTAAAATGATGGAAAAGATTGACTGGGAGAACCTGATTCTGTATGATAATAAAAACGATAGTTGAGCGTCGATAAAGAGTAGTAAACGGAACAGATGCCGCAGAGAGCTGATGGTTGGTGTGAATCAGTGCATATGGCCGTTGAATGGACTTTGGAGCTTCCCGGAATGGGCGGATTTCCCACCGATAAAAGGGAGTCCGACGGTGGATGGTCACCGTTGGCCGATAAGCGCATGCTTGATGCATGAATGAAGGTGGCACCACGGGTCTCCCGTCCTTTTCCGAGGACGGGGGACTTTTTTGTTTATAGAGAAATCAATTTCATCAGCATTTAGAGAAGGCGACAATCACAGGGGGGAAAGACTAAGATGAAACAAAGGGTGTTAACAGGTATCAAACCTACAGGGAGAATTCATTTAGGGAACTACGTTGGTGCCATCAAGCCTGCACTGAAGCTGGCGGAATCTGAGGAATATCAGGCATCTTACTTCATCGCCGACTATCACGGGATGACCAAGGTACAGGATGCGGAAGAAATGAGAAACCTTACAAGGGGGATTGCGGCAGCGTGGCTAGCACTGGGTCTTGACCCTGAAAAGGTAACGTTTTATAGACAGTCTGACGTACCGGAGATCTTTGAACTCACATGGATCCTCTCCTGTGTTACGCCAAAAGGACTCATGAACCGTGCACATGCATATAAAGCCATGACCGATGGCAACAAGGGGGCTGGACAGGAAGTTGATCATGGCGTGAACATGGGTGTCTACACATACCCTGTCCTCATGGCATCCGATATTCTGTTATTCCAGGCAGACAAGGTCCCTGTGGGAAAAGATCAGTTACAACATATCGAAATTGCCCGCGATATTGCAGGATACTTCAACAAGCAGTACGGAGAAATCTTCAAACTTCCTGAACATTTCATCCAGGAGGAGTCGGCTGTAGTACCTGGTTTGGATGGGAGGAAAATGAGCAAATCATACAATAATACCATTCCCCTTTTCGAAGAACCCGCAAAACTGAAGAAGTTGATCAATAAGATCAAGACCGATTCTTCGCTTCCGACAGACCCTAAGGACCATGATCAATCTGTGATTTTCGCTTTGTACAGGGAATTCGCCTCTCCGGAAGAGGTCATCGTGATGAAAGACCGGTTCAGGGATGGAATCAGCTGGGGAGAGGCGAAATCGGAACTGTTCCACGCCATCAATGGAAAAATGACCGGGCCGAGGGAAAGGTACATGGAACTGATGGGCTCTCCTGAAAAGATGGAGGCAATACTGGCCCGCGGAGCACAAAGGGCAAGGGAGACAACCGCTCCTTTTCTGACAGAAATCAAGAAAAAAATAGGGATTCTTTAATGCGAACCCATGCCTATTGCTTAAATCAAAAGGCCGGACTTCCTGGTAATAAGGAGGTCCGGCCTTGGTCGATTTAATGGGCGGGCTTCTTTATGGTTTCAGAATCACTTTGATGTTCCCGTCGGATTTCTCGTCAAAGATTTTATAGCCTTCGCTTGCCTGTTCCAGAGGAAGCGAGTGGGTGATGATATCAGTCGGGTCAAAAGCTCCATCTTCAATCATGCTGTAGAGCTTCGGCATCAGATGAATCACTGGAGCCTGGCCCATTTTAAGGGAAACGTTCCTGCTGAAGAAGTCACCGATCGGAAAACCATTTGCTCCAGTCGCATAGACGCCCGTCAACTGAACAGTACCGAACTTGCGCACCGCCTGAGAAGCAGTGATGATAGGACGGATCGTACCGAACTGATTATCAAAATCAGATCCGAATGATTCACCGGAAGCAACAGTCCCGTCCATCCCGACGCAGTCGATCACGACATCTGCTCCTCCATTCGTATCTTCGTGCAACAACTGTCCGATGTCCGGATTTCCCGAAAAGTCATAGATTTCTGCTCCATTCGTCTTCTTGGCATGATCAAGGCGATGCCTTACCTGATCAACGGCAATGACTCTTTTTGCCCCTTTTAACCTGGCGAATTTTTGAGCCATGAGTCCGATTGGACCACTGCCGAGGATGATGACGGTATCACCAGCCTATACACCGCTGTTCTCAACGCTCCAATATGCAGTAGGAATGACATCTGAAAGGAAAAGCACATTCTCGTCAGAAAGTTCACTTTCTTCGGGGACTTTGAACGAGGTGAAATCTGCGTAAGGGACCCTCAGGTATTCGGCTTGTCCACCAGGGTAATTCCCGTTCATTTCGGTAAAACCAAAAAGCCCGCCGACTTCACCATGGGGGTTCGATTCATCACATTGACTTTCCATCTGGTTCTGACAGAAGAAGCATTCTCCGCAGCCGATATTGAAAGGGATCACGACACGGTCTCCTTTTTTCAATGTCTTGACGTCTGCTCCCACTTCCTCGACGATTCCCATCGGTTCGTGACCGACCACATAATCCCGTGGTGGTTCGATTCCTGCCTTATATAAGTGCAGGTCCGATCCGCAAATTCCGCTTGCCGTGATTCTTACGATCATATCTGTGCTTTCCTGGATATCAGGATCTTCGACTTCCTTCACCGACATGTTTTCTTTGCCTTGGAACGTTACTGCTTACATCGATGTCACTCCATTCATATTTTGTATGATTATGGTAGTTGTTTTGAGGTAATAGGGGTGAGGTAAACCTAAGAACTGCATTTCATCGTCATCCACCCTTTCTTCATAAAAAAAGTGAATGCGGTGAAAAATGCATCTATGACCATGAAAGAAGTCTGAGTTTTGGTTTAAATTCGTCAATTCGCATTGACATTTTCCCTTTACTGGTATAAATTATGGGAAAGCCATTAAACAATCATATACGCAATTCTTATCAAGAGAGGTAGAGGGACTGGCCCGATGACACCTCAGCAACCAGCCGTGAACAAGGTATGGTGCTAATTCCAGCAAGCTGATACAGGCTTGGGCGATAAGAGGGACTTAACCATTCAAACCTTCTTATTCGTATAAGAAGGTTTTTTGATGTAAATAGGATTAAAGGAGAGGTCACGATGAGTCGACATATTGAAACATTACTGGTGCAGGCGGGGAACAGAAAGGATGCAGGAACAGGTGCTGTCAGTCTCCCCATCCACTTATCGACAGCGTATGAACATAAGGGCATCGGGCAGTCGACGGGCTTCGATTATTCACGTACGGGGAATCCAACGAGAAGTGCATTGGAAGAAATACTTGCGCAACTGGAAGGGGGGCAGAAAGCATATGCCTTCTCATCCGGCATGGCTGCGGTCCACGCTGTTCTGTCCCTATTTCAAAGCGGTGACGAACTGGTCGTTTCCAAAGATCTTTATGGGGGAAGCTACAGGCTGTTTAAACAATACGAAGCACAGTATGGGATTAAATTCCGCTTTGTGGATACAGCATGCATTGAAGAAGTGGAAGCATCTGTCACGCCATCCACGAAGGGGATATTTGTAGAGACTCCGACGAATCCACTGATGAATGAAGCGCCGATCCGGGAAATCAGCCGGGTGGCAAGGAAACATAATGTACTGCTCATTGTGGACAATACCTTTTATACCCCGGTCATTCAGAGACCGATTGAAGAGGGTGCTCATATCGTCGTCCATAGTGCAACGAAGTATCTTGGAGGTCATAACGATGTCCTAGCCGGTGTAGTGGTGGTCGACTCAGAATCTCTGGCCGACCGAATCTATACGGTTCAGAATTCTATCGGTGCCACCCTTGCACCATTGGACTGTTGGCTCTTGATAAGAGGAATGAAGACGCTTGGCTTGAGGATGAAACAGCACGAATCAAATGCGAAACAAATTGCTTCGTATCTTGAAAGTCACTCATCCATCACTGATGTCCTGTATACAGGGAAAGGCGGAATGCTTTCGTTCCGTCTGAGGAAAGAGGAGTGGGTCGGGCCGTTCCTGGAGCGCCTGGAGTTGATTACATTCGCTGAAAGTCTTGGGGGAGTGGAGAGTTTCATCACATACCCGGCTACCCAGACGCACGCGGATATTCCCGAAGAAGAACGGATCGTTCTCGGAATATGCAACCGGCTACTACGATTTTCAGTGGGAATCGAAAATGCAGACGATCTGATTCAAGACCTTGAGCAAGTATTGACGAATCTGGAGAAAGAGGTGTTTTTATATGAGTGATAAAAAGGAGTTCAGCATCCAGACATCCCTCATCCACAGTAATGGAGTGGATAAAGAGACCGGCGCCGTCAGTACGCCGATTCATCATGCGACCACATTCCACCAATCAGATTTTGATCAGTATGGAAACTATGATTACAGCCGTTCGGGTAATCCCACTCGTGAGAAAGTCGAAGAAGCCATCGCGGAACTTGAGGGCGGTGTAAGAGGGTTTGCTTTTTCATCGGGTATGGCAGCCATTTCTACTAGCTTCCTTTTGTTATCAGGCGGAGACCATGTCCTGGTATCTGAAGAGGTGTACGGAGGCACGTATAGGATGATCACGGAAGTATTGACCAAATTCGGGATCGAGTACTCATTTGTCGACATGAAAGATCTTCACGAAGTCGCCTGCGCCATTCGCCCGAATACAAAGGTGATCTATATGGAGACCCCCTCCAATCCGCTGCTCAATATCACCGATATTGAAGGGGTCGTCAAGCTTGCTAAAGCCCATGGGTGTATGACGTTCCTTGATAATACATTCATGACGCCCCTCCTCCAAAGACCGCTCAGTCTCGGAGTGGATGTGGTCCTTCACAGTGCCACAAAATTCCTCGCCGGCCACAGTGATGTCTTGGCGGGACTCGCCGTTACAGGAGATGAAGAGATTGCCAAAAAGCTCGCATTTTTGCAGAATTCCTTTGGGGCAGTCCTTGGTGTCCAGGACTGCTGGCTGTTGCTTCGCGGGATGAAGACTCTTCATGTGAGATTGAAAGAGTCGTCCGAATCAGCCTTCAAGATTGCCAGATTCCTTGAGAAAAGGGGTGAAGTGGAGCATGTATATTATCCGGGCCTCACGTATCACCAGGGTCATGAAATCCAAGTAAGGCAGGCCGAAGGGCCGGGAGCGGTGCTTTCCTTCCGACTTAAGGGGGCAGATGAAGTAAAGCAGCTCATCGACCATATCCATATTCCGGTATTTGCTGTGAGCCTGGGTGCAGTGGAGTCGATTTTATCCTATCCTTCAAGGATGTCGCATGCTTCCATGCCTCGTGAAGAAAGGGAAAGAAGAGGGATCACCGATGGTCTTCTCAGACTTTCGGTAGGGCTGGAAAATGTCGATGAACTGATTGCGGATCTTTCCAAAGGTCTGGATGCCATTACATCAAACAAACCGTCAAAGATCATTAACTTATAGGAGGGATGGAACAAAATGAGAGCTTTATTGGATGCACTATCTGAAAACATACTGATTGCGGATGGTGCGGTCGGAACCCTCCTATACTCGTATGGGGTGGACCGATGTTTTGAAGAATTAAATCTTTCCCATCCTGAAGAAATCGTCAATGTGCATAAGCAATATATAGATGCAGGCGCCGATATTATCCAGACCAATACGTATGGTGCGAATTATGCGAAACTTTCCAGATATGGTCTTCAAGATCAGGTGAAAGAAATCAATGAAGCAGCCGTACGACTGGCGAAAAAGGCAGCCGGGCAAGGAACATATATCCTCGGGACCATCGGGGGGATCCGGGCCATCAATCAGCATATCAGCCTTGAAGAAGTGAAAAGGGGCTTTAGAGAACAACTATACTGCTTGCTCCTTGAAGGGGTCGATGGGATCCTCCTCGAAACCTATTACGACTTTGAAGAGCTCAAAACCGTCTTGCAAATCGTGAAGAAAGAGACCGATCTGCCGGTCATCGCACAGGTATCCATGCATGAAACCGGAGTATTGCAAAACGGGATGGATATAAAGGACGCCCTTGGGGAATTGGAACTCCTCGGTGCCGATATTGTCGGGATCAACTGCCGGATGGGTCCTTTCCATATGGTAAAGTCCTTGGAGGGAGTTCCTTTGCCCAAGTCGTCCTTTTTGTCGGTCTATCCGAACGCAAGTCTTCCAAACTATGAGGAAGGGCGCTTCTACTATGCGGCAGAGCCTGATTACTTTGGAGACATAAGCAATGAATTGCGCCTCCAGGGTGCCAGAATCATCGGGGGCTGTTGCGGAACGACACCAGCCCATATAAAAGCTGTAAAGGAACGGTTGATATCAAGGGAACCGGTTAAAGAAAAAAAGGTGAAAACGCAAGAGCTGATTAAGCTCAAAGATCCCCATATTCAAAAAAACCTCCTCCATAGAAAGGTAAAGGAGAAAAAAACGCTCATTGTTGAACTGGATCCCCCGAAGCATCTCGACACCGGATTGTTCTTCCAAGGAGCAAAAGCTCTAAAAGAAGAGGGAATCGATGCGATAACCCTTGCGGATAATCCGCTTGCTTCCCCCAGGGTCAGCAATGATGCAATGGGAACCCTAGTCCAACAGAAATTTGGCCTTGATCCCCTTGTGCATATCACTTGCCGTGATCGTAATCTCATCGGCCTGCAATCCCACTTGATGGGCCTGCATACCCTTGGTATTCATAATATTCTGGCGATAACAGGCGATCCCGCAAAGATTGGTGATTTTCCAGGTGCTGCCTCGGTATACGATCTTTCCTCCATCGAACTGATCGAGCTCATCAAGCAAAATAATGACGGATTATCTTTTTCTGGTAAATCGCTGAGACAACGAACGAACTTTTCTGTCGGTGCAGCCTTCAATCCTAACTTCAGGCATTTGGATGCTTCCGTAAAGCGTCTCGAGAAAAAACAGCACGCCGGAGCGGACTATTTCATTTCACAACCGGTTTTCAGTTGTGAACACCTCGTACAAATTGCAGAAGCGACCAGTCATTTGCATGCGCCATTATTCATCGGAATCATGCCATTAATCAGTTCGCGCAATGCCGAGTTCCTTCATCATGAGGTTCCGGGGATCAAGGTGCCGGATGAAGCACGGAAATTGATGAAAGAAGCAGAGGGGGATCCGCTACAATCCAGGGCGGTGGGCATGGAAATTGCAAAGGAATTAGTGGAAACGGCAATGGAACTGTTCAACGGGTTGTACATCATCACTCCGTTCATGCGCTATGATATGAGCATTGAATTGATTAGGTATGCTAATTTGATTGAAAAGGAAAAGAGGGAAGTACCATATGACCACAACATTGTTTGAACAACAGCTCAAGAAGAAAATCATGATTCTTGACGGTGCGATGGGCACGATGCTTCAGCAAGCGAATCTCTCTCCGGATGATTTCGGTGGGGAAGATCTTGACGGATGTAATGAACATTTGGTGTTGACGGCACCAGACGTTATCACCCATATTCATTCTGAATACTTGCGTGCAGGTGCGGATATCGTAGAGACCAATACATTCGGAGGGACCCCTGTCGTTTTGGAGGAATACGGGATCGGACATAAGGCGTATGAGATCAACCGTGTGGCTGCAGAACTTGCAAGGAAGGCAGTAGACGCATTCAGCACGCCAGATTGGCCGAGATTCGTTGCCGGAGCGATGGGGCCAACCACGAAAACGTTATCTGTCACGGGCGGGATCACATTCGATGAACTGGCCGATGATTACAAAGTTCAAGCTGAAGGCCTACTTGCTGGTGGAGTGGATGTCCTTCTCCTCGAAACGAGTCAGGACGCCCTGAACGTCAAGGCGGCAAACTTAGGGATCAGACAGGCCTTTTCCACTGTAGGCAGAGAAATCCCGATCCTTCTTTCCGGAACCATCGAGCCTATGGGCACGACGCTTGCCGGTCAGAATATCGAAGCGTTCTATTTATCACTTGAGCATTTGAATCCCCTTGTAGTGGGGTTGAATTGCGCAACGGGACCAGAATTCATGACCGATCACCTGAGGACGCTCTCAGGACTTTCATCCTCGTATGTGAGCTGCTACCCAAACGCAGGGCTTCCGGATGAAGAAGGCCATTACAACGAAACGCCTGCATCTTTAAGCATCAAGATGAAAGGATTTGCAGAAAAAGGCTGGTTGAATCTTGTGGGAGGCTGTTGCGGTACGACACCAGAACACATCCGCGCCATTCGTGAAGCAGTGAAGGATCTGCCACCGCGACTACCGGAAGAGGTTCATCCCCACGCGGTATCTGGCATCGAGCCTTTTATCTACGACGATCCCGATAATCGCCCCATCTTGGTAGGGGAAAGAACCAATGTTATCGGGTCAAGAAAATTCAAAAGGTTGATTTCAGAAGGGAAGATCGAAGAAGCATCGGAAGTCGCCCGGGCACAGGTGAAGAATGGGGCGCAGGTGATCGATATCTGTCTTGCGGACCCTGACCGTGATGAAGCTGAAGATATGAACATTTTCATCCAGGAAGCTGTTAAAAAAGTGAAGGTTCCCCTCGTTATCGATTCAACGGATGAAGAGGTGATGGAGGGTGCCCTCCGGTTCATACAAGGGAAGGTGATCATCAATTCAGTCAATCTTGAGGATGGGGAAGAACGTTTTGAAAAGGTGGCTGGCCTTGTGAAAAAATACGGAGCAGCCATAGTGGTGGGAACGATTGATGAGGAAGGCATGGCCGTCAGTGCAGAGCGCAAGGTGGAAATTGCACAGCGCTCACACAAGCTTTTGACCGGTAAATACGGTATCCGTTCAGAAGATATTATATTCGATCCCCTCGTATTCCCTGTAGGTACAGGGGACGAACAGTATATCGGTTCTGCTTCAGCCACGATCGAAGGGATCAGGAGGATCAAAGAAGTGCTCCCTGAGTGTCCCCATATTCTCGGTGTAAGCAATGTGTCCTTCGGGCTCCCGCCGGTGGGGAGGGAAGTCCTGAATGCTGTTTATCTTTACCATTGTACGAAGGCAGGACTGGACTACGCCATCGTCAATACGGAAAAACTCGAACGATTTGCATCCATTCCCGAAGAAGAGGTGAAGCTGGCGGAACGGTTGCTTTTTGATACCACCGATGCCAACCTTGCAGAATTCACTGCCTTCTACCGAGGGAAGAAGAAAGAATCGAAGGTCCCCGTCAATACCATGTCCCTTGAAGAAAGGCTTGGACACTATGTAGTGGAGGGCACAAAAGAAGGACTTTTGCCGGATCTGGAAGAAGCACTACAAACATATGACTCACCCCTATCCATCATAAATGGCCCCTTGATGGCAGGCATGAGTGAAGTGGGAAGGCTCTTCAACGACAATCAACTCATTGTTGCAGAAGTCCTGCAGAGTGCAGAAGTGATGAAAGCATCTGTAGCCTTCCTTGAACCCCACATGGAGCAAAGCGAATCTTCATCTTCTAAAGGAAAGGTCATCCTTGCCACTGTGAAAGGGGATGTACATGATATTGGTAAGAATCTTGTTGACATCATCCTCAGTAACAACGGCTATGAGGTGCATGACCTCGGGATCAAAGTGGCGCCTCAGGAGCTCATTGAGGTCATAAAAAAAGAAAAACCCGACATCGTCGGTTTATCGGGTCTGCTTGTGAAATCCGCTCAGCAGATGGTCATTACTGCCCATGATATGAAACAAACTGGAATCGATGTTCCCATCGTCGTCGGAGGGGCCGCTCTTACCCGCAAATTCACTTCTACGAAAATTGCCAAAGAATATGCCGGCCTGGTGTTATATGCCAAGGATGCCATGGATGGTCTCAGCATCATGAATGGTATTCAAGATGTAGATAAAAGAAAAGAGCTGGAACAAAAACGGTCATTGGACCTCGCTGCACATACTGAACCGGTTGCCATAAAAGAGGAGGAAGGTGGGGGTCTCGCGGTAAAGGTCCGTTCGGAGGTATCAACCGACGTCGATGTGTTCATCCCGCCAGACTATAGCGATCATATTATCCGGGAATTTTCACTTGATCATATCCGTCCATATATCAATGAGCAGATGCTTCTTGGTCACCATCTCGGAATTAAAGGGAAAATTACAAGACTCCTGGCTGAAGGAGATGAGCGGACGGTTGGACTTAAGAAGATGGTTGATGATTTATTTTCGAAAGCGAAAGAGGACGGACTGATCCAAGCGTCTGCTCTCTATCGGTTCTTCCCGGCACAGGCATCAGGGGAGGACGTTCTGATTTATGATCCCGAAGATCACCAGAAGATCATCGAAACATTCCATTTCCCTAGACAAAAAGGAAATCAGTATCTTTGCCTTTCAGATTACTTGAGGCCGCTTGAAAGTGGAGAGATGGACTACGTAGGCTTCTTTGCCGTCACAGCAGGATATGGAATCCGGCAGTGGGCCAAAAAACTAAAGGAGGAAGGAAGATTCCTGGAAAGCCACGCCCTCCAAGCGTTAGCACTGGAAACCGCTGAAGGTCTGGCGGAAAGAGTTCATGAAATGATGAGGAGCAGATGGGGGTTCCCCGACCCAGTCGATATGAGCATGCAAGACCGATTCAGGACAAAGTATCAGGGACAAAGATTTTCTTTTGGTTATCCCGCTTGTCCCGATCTGGAAGATCAGAGCAAGCTTTTCAAACTGATTCAGCCCGAGCGCATCGGCATCCACCTCACCGATGGATGCATGATGGAACCCGAAGCATCCGTTACTGCCATGGTATTCGCCCATCCGGAAGCGCGATATTTTAATGTCCTATAGAAAAAACAACGGAAATCCTTTAGAGGATTTCCGTTGTTTTATGTACAAATGTAAAACCCATTTCCTGAAGTGCGATGGCGATGGTCGGCTTCACTTTCAACCATGAAAAATCAATGCCCATTTGAACAGCTGTTTGAGCGACTTCCGGCCTGATTCCTGATAAAACGATGTCCACACCGATGAGGTTGAGTGCGGAAATGATCCGGAACAGCTGTTGAGCAACCATTGTATCAACGATTGCTACGCCTGATAAGTCGATGAATAGAAGGTCCAGCTCTTTTTTTAAACTATCCTCGAGTGAATGGGTGAGGATTGCTTTAGCCCGGTGAGTGTCAATGTCCCCGATCAAAGGGAGGATGCCGACTTTTGGAGCTACTTCAATGATCGGGCTACTCAACTCATTGATCAGCTCCTGCTGACCGGACAAAATCCGGTTGGAATGGATTTCAAAAGTGCCGAGGAACACATCGGTCACTTTGTCGAATATTCGGTTGACCCCTATCAACCATTCCAGGAAGACAGGGTCTGCTACGAATGCATCAGGTAGGGTTTCCTTTACCTTATCAACAAAGATGTGTTTGAGCCTATTCAGCTCGTGAATTTCCAAACGGGGTGGCCTTAAGAGACCCAGTCTTTCATCGACTGCTTTTTCAGCCCAACCAATAATTTTCTCATCGGACGGCAAAGGCGTGGAACGAAGAAGAAGGATGAACTCGATCAGTCCCTCCTTCAGTTTGTCGCTTTGGGGTGAACCTTTTGCCCACTCCTCGGCGATCTGATCGCACAATTCAAGGGTGAGGTGTTGATGGATGAGGTTTGTGTCCATATGTCTCTCGCTTTCGTATAGAGTTCGATCTCTCGTTATCTATACCCGTTGGGGGAGTAAATAAACACAATATAATTGTAATTTTTAAATAGGGAATATAGTATTTCGTGAAGGTGAATAGGGGTCAGTGGGATTTCAGATTCTTTTTGGGAAGTCTTATAGAATCAGGTGATTGATACGATGATTCCATGATGATCAAAATTTTTTCTTCTGAAAAACCGCTGATCATCGCGAGGTTTTCAAGGGTGGGAGCTAATTCCAGCGACTTACAAAATCGGCAGGCGCTTTGGATGGCCAATAATTCGATATAGTGTCTCGACAGCTTCTCTTTCAATTGTTTCATCCCCCTTCATTGGATTGGCCGTCTTCAGGATGGAGATCTACCCCGATGCAGGAAGGAAAGGTATCATCAAACACCATACAGGGATTCGTTTAAATATTCAATCTATTATTTCTATTATATACTTTATAATTGGAATTGTAGAGAAGTATTTTCAAATTCTCACGGATTTTAAAAAAATTTGTCGAAAGTTCAATGTCATACTAGTATTAAAGAGTTTGATACTGGTAAAATGTGAAAGACTTCAGATATACTAATATCATCAAACCGGTTAGTTTAATGAACCTGCAGGGTAGTGGATAAAAGCCGCAATGCTTATATAGTTCATACATACACGACTAGGGAGATCCCCCGGTCGCTGCAAAAGGTTTCAGGAAGAGCTGCCTTAAAGGAGGAGCACCATGCCAAGCAATCAGGATTTTTACGAATTTTTAATCGAGAGGGCAAAACAGTTAACGGACGACTGGTATAATTCACTTGATAAAAGCAATACATCCGGGGTGTATTCCTCATCCAATCCACAAGTAATTGAAAATCTTAAAAATCAAAATTTCGAATTCCATGGAATTCTTTGCAGTATTTTTATTAAAGAGCGACTTGAGTTCGAACACGATCTGGATAAATGGATTCTGTCGATTGCAGAAGACAAAGAACACATCGACACGCCGAATCATCATATCCTGAAAGAGTTTGTCAGGGTAAGGGAGCAATACCTCGGCTTTTTACAGGAATTCAAAGATAGGTGGTCCTCTGAAGAAGACGGATTTGATGTTTTTAATGAATGGTGGAAACTGTTGGTTCAATCGTTCGATCATGCAATGGTCCGCTTCGTAGAAATGCAGACGGCCGTAGTGAATAAACAGCTCCAGGCTCAGCAGGAAGTCATAAATGAGCTGAGTTCTCCTGTGATCAAGCTGAATGATCAGACTGCCCTGCTTCCACTTGTGGGCAATATCGAACCCACGAGGGCTGAGTATATTCTTGAAAGTGCCCTTGAACAATGCGTTGAGAAGGGTGTCTCTCAACTATTTATCGATTTATCGGGAGTGGTACTGATCGACACGATGGTGGCGCATCAGCTGTTCAATCTCATGGACGCTCTTCAGCTCATAGGTGTCAAACCAATTCTGTCCGGACTCCGGCCTGAAATCGCCCAGACAGCCGTTCAGTTGGGATTGAAATTTGATAATCTCACCATCACCTCCACCCTTTCCCAAGCGCTAAACAGGCTCTGAAAATGGGTGAAATTAGAGAAAGCAATTCTGCTTTCTCTTTATTTTGACTTCTGATATCTTGAATTAAAGATAATTTTCGGTTATACTTTTACTAAAAGGAGGGGACAACATGGAGGTAAAAGCAATCAAAGGACATCACCATGTGTCAGCCATCACAGCGAACGCGCGCAAAAACCTGGATTTTTATACTGGTGTTCTCGGCATGAGGTTAGTCAAGAAAACAGTGAATCAGGATGATCCATCGGTGTATCATCTTTTTTATGCAGATGAACGTGGGAATCCCGGTACGGATTTTACTTTTTTTGAAATACCTCCTGCGGCCAGGACTCATTACGGTACGAATAGTATATCTATGACCTCCCTTAGGGTAAAGGATGATCAAGCGCTGGCTTATTGGGAAGATCGATTTAGACAGCTTGGCGTGGAACATGAAAGCATTTCAGTCTTTACCGGGCGTGCGTCGATTTCCTTTCGGGATCCCGAAGGTCAGAGATTGATGCTCGTTTCGGATGAAGAAAATACTGGTGTCCCTGGAGGAATCCCTTGGGAAAAGGCGTCAGTTCCTGCTCGCTTTGGCATCACCGGTCTCGGGCCGGTCCAACTAACGGTATCAAGGAGTGAACGGACAGCCAGGGTGTTAACTGAAATCCTTGGCTTTAGGGAAACAAGGTCCTTTGCTTCCCCTGTGGATGGTCAAAAGGATATCAGGGTATTTGAAACAGGGGAAGGCGGAACGGGTAGTGAAATTTTCTTAGAAGAGCGCAAGGATCTCCCAGGTGAAAGACCGGGACGAGGCAGCGTTCACCATCTTGCACTGAGGGTGGAAGATGAAATGGAACTACGAAAATGGATTGACCGAATCAACAAGTCTGGCTATGCAAACTCGGGATTCGTTGACAGGTACTACTTCAGATCCCTTTACTTCCGTGATCCGAATGGAATCCTTTTCGAACTTGCTACGGATGGACCGGGATTCGACCAAGACGAAGAGTTAGAGTCGCTAGGAGAATCACTGGCTCTTCCCCCGCATCTTGAACCAAGACGAAATGAGATTGAACAGTCATTAAAACCTTTATCCTAAGGAGGATGAGACCATGAAACATATTTATCAAAAAGGAACAAAAGAAAACGCACCGACACTTCTGCTATTGCATGGAACAGGAGGGGACGAGCGTGACTTATTGCCTCTCGCTGATATGATTGCCCCCGGCGCATCTGTTCTCAGCGTGAAGGGGAATGTCAGTGAAAACGGGATGCCAAGATTCTTCGCACGGCTCGCAGAGGGGGTTTTTGACGAAGAGGATCTCGTTTTCAGGACAAAGGAATTGAAAGACTTTATTGATCATAGCGCGGAAGAGTATGGGTTCGATCGGGATCAGGTGGTCGCCATCGGATACTCGAACGGAGCGAACATCGCAGGAAGCATGATCTATCATCATGAAGATTCTCTTGCGGGCGCGATCCTTTTTCATGCCATGGTACCGAGAAGAGGAGTGGATATTCCCGCACTTGAAAAATTACCAGTTTTCATCGGCGCAGGCACGGTGGATCCGATCATCCCTAAGCCGGAAACGGAAGAGCTGGTCCGGAACTTGAGGGAATCAGGTGCTGATGTGACCGACTACTGGACAAATGGCGGTCATGAGCTTAGGAGAGATGAAGTGGAAGAGGCATCCCGTTGGTTCCATGTCCATTTCGTTAAATAGGAGTACAGTCGGGATTCCATCTATCCCCCGGCCAATTGTAGTGATACAATCTAAGAAGAGGGTATCACTGTAGGAGGCTTCAATAGATATGCAAAAATGTGAAAAATGCGGTCGGTCATTCCGTTGGAAAGATGTTTTATTTTCCATTTGGCAATCCTATAAACCGATTACATGCAGTCATTGCAACACCAAACATATTATCAATTTCACTTCGAAATTCATCGTTTCCTTTATGGTTCTGCTCCTGGCGCTGGTGGTCATTGTTTATTTGGCTCCTGCCAATGGTTGGTCAAAACCAGCCACATTCGGAGTCGCACTGGTCGTGGTTTTCTGTATCACTTTCACACTTCCGACCTTTGTACGTTACGAGGTTCCCACAACTAAACGATAGCAAAAAGGTGCTTCTTACGAGAAGCGCCTTTTTTAATTGATGTAACTGATACGAATACAAGTAGGGAAAAAGACAACACTATTGAAAAAGGATAAAGGAGCACTCCCTATGAGTATTAAAGACATTCAACTCACAACGGCTGAGATTGCTGCCCTTTGGACCACATATATGAAATGTACGGCGATGGATTGCTTTTACCAGCATTTCCTCATCCAGATGGAGGATGAGGCCATAAGGGATATTCTCGTTCAACACGCAGAGGCCAATACAGGGTGGATCCAAGAGTTAAAGTCCATATTTCAATGTGAAGGGTTTCCTGTGCCGAAAGGATTTTCATCTGCTGATGTCGATCTGACTGTCCCGCCTCTCTTCACAGATATCTTCGTGTTGAGCTTTGTGTACAGAGGAGGGCAAGTGACGAACGAGCATTTCACTTCCTTGCTAGAGACCGTGGCTCGAGCCGATGTGCTGTCCTTTTTTGAGGATTCGTTGGCAATAAGTGTGAAACTTTATAAGTCATCGTTGAATCTAATGCTTGAAAAAGGTTTGTATGATCGTCCTCCGAAGATCCCATATCCCGATTGTGTTGGGTTTGTAAAAGAGAACCCTTCCTTGATTGGTCAGATCCTTGGTGAAAACCGTCCGTTAAATGTACTCGAATTGAGCGAACTGTTTTTCATCATTGAACGTAACTGCATCGGCCTCGTCCTATTAAAGGGTTTCCTGCAGGTTGTAAAGGACCGGGAAGTAAGTGACTATTTAAAAAAAGGGAAGAAGCTTAGTGAAAAACAGATCACAGCGTTCAACAAGATCATTATGGAAGATGATGCATTCCCGACATACCCGGTAACAATGGAAGTAACGGATTCAACTGAATCACCATTTTCCGTTAAGCTTCTTGTATTCTTCATTACAAGCTCGAATGCAGTGGGACTAAGTACGATGTGTCACGCCATTACCATGTCTACAAGGAAGGACCTCGGTGTACAATTCGCCATGTTCGTGACCGAGATTTTAAAGTTTGGGTCCACAGGATTGGATCTGTTCGTAAGAAGGGGATGGATGGAAGAGCCGCCGCAAAAGAAAATATAATCGGAATGATTGGTTCAACCCTCTTTCAGCGGAAAGGGGGTTTTATGCTACTATAAATATATCCGGTCCATCTTGAAACTCGACTTGATGCGCAGAATGATTGACGCTCAAACATCAGGCTGGGCAGATGTACATCATACATATCTGGGGGAGCTGTCATGCTGGTAATCATCTATCCATTTAAATTATTCTCTGTTTCCCATGTCACCGCGATCTTGTTGACACTTGTCGGAATCCTGTTCCTATTCCTGGTCCGTAACAAAATAGGTCACAAAGGGAAAAGGGTCCTTAAAACCTGTCTTATCGCTAGTCTATTCCTATCTGAATTGACGTTCCAATTGTGGTATCTCATCAAAGGGGAATGGACAATTGAAACGAATCTTCCTTTCCAGCTATGCTCTCTGTCGATTTATCTTTGTGTGATCATGCTATTGACCAAAAGCTACAGGCTATTTGAGGTAACCTATTTTGCAAGCATGGCAGGTGCGCTCATTGCCATGATTACTCCCGAGCTTTTTTATGGATTTCCTCATATACGGTACTTTCAATTCTTCATTGCCCATGCGGCAATCATTCTATCTGCCTTCTACATGATCTGGATTGAAGGGTTCCACGTCAGATTTACTTCCGTTTTAAGGGCGTTTGTTTCCCTCAACGCCATTGCAGTGGTGGTGTACTTCATCGATCGGGTCACGGGCGCCAATTATATGTTCCTTGCGCATAAACCATACAATTTAAGTCCGATCGACTACCTGGGTCCGTATCCGTGGTATCTCCTTTCTTTGGAATTTGTTGCTTTTTTTATTTTTCTGCTTTTGTACCTACCTTTCTTTCTTTATAATAAAAGGTGAATTTGTTAAAATAGGAAACTTTTTCTTTTACTCTTCGTCTACTATTATGTAAAGAAAGGCGTTAAATCATGAATTTTATCATCGGAATAACAGTGGTGGTTCTTTCCTACTTAGCAGGGGGGATCATGGGTGCCCACTATTCGGTAAGGGGATCTGGCGTTGATATTCGACAGGAAGGAAGCGGAAATGTCGGGGCCACCAATGCTCTAAGGGTCTCAGGCAGAAAGGCATTTGTCCTGGCTGTGATCGTGGATATCGCAAAAGTGATTGCCACCTTATTCATTGTGAGTGCAATGACGGACGGAAATATGTATTTGATTGGTTCGTCATTCTTTTTAATGATCGGTCACTTGTTCCCCTTTCAACTGGGATTTCACGGAGGGAAAGGGGTGGTCGTCTACTTGGCTGCCTCCTTATTTTTATCCCCTCTCGCCATTGCGGGTTTCATCATGGTGATGGGGATATGCTATTTCGCTTTGAGGAAATACAAGGTCGCAGGCTTCATCGCCATGACCTCCATACCGGTCACCTCCTATATGACGGGTGATCCCATAGAGATATCGCTCTCATTGGCAGGACTATTCATAGTGGTAATGATCATGCATTTGAAACCATCACATCATGTAAAAGCGTAGGAGGTAATCAGAATGGAAAGCCATTCTCTCGTCTATAAATTGGCAACTGAAAAAGAAGAGATGGATCAGATTAACCGGTTGAATTATCGTACATTCGTAGAAGAAATTCCTCAGCACACATCCAATGAGGAGAAGGCCCTCGTGGACCGTTTCCATGACGAGAATACATATATCATTGCCAAATGGGGCAGTGAGGTTGTGGGCATGATCGCCCTTAGGAGTAACCGCCCTTACTCCCTTGACGGCAAGATCGAGGATCTTGATCGATTCTTACCAAAGGGTTCAAGCACCTGTGAAATCCGCCTTCTATCAGTGAAAGAAGAATTCAGGAGTACAAGGGTCTTCTTTTCACTTTGCGATCAGCTCGTAACTCATTGTCTTGACCATGGATATGATATGGCCCTCATATCGGGTACCGTGAGACAGCTGAAACTCTATAAGAGAATGGGATTCATTCCCTTTGGTGAACGGGTTGGAAGTGGGGATGCCGTCTATCAGCCGATGTATCTTACTAAAGAAAGCTTTGAATCATCCACAAAAGCATTCATCCGGATGATGGAACGAAAGAACCGTGTGAGGGAGCTGTCATTTCTTCCGGGCCCTGTGCCCATGAGAAAAAAGGTTATGGATGCTTTCAAGGATGCGACGGTATCCCATCGTAATATAGAATTCATTGAGAACATGGACGAAGTCTGCTTGAAATTGAAGAAACTCGTAAATGCAAACCATGTACAGGTCGCGGTAGGTACGGGCACTCTGTCTAATGATATGGTAGCTGCCCAGCTTTCAACCCTTCCCGGACCAGGTTTGATTTTATCGAACGGTGAATTTGGATACCGTCTTCAGGATCATGCAGACCGCTTTGGTCTGGAGTACACCACCATTTCGAAAGAGTGGGGACAACCAATCTCTTCTAAAGAAGTGGAAGGGATCCTGAAGCAGAATGGTGAAATTAAATGGATCTGGACGGTACACTGTGAAACTTCGACCGGCTTTGTCTATGATGTGAAGAGTCTCTCTGACCTGTCGGAGTGTTATGGTGTACACCTGTGCATCGACGCGTGCAGTTCGGTCGGAATCATTCCCTCGGATTTCGGCCGTGCATACCTTGCCACCACTGTGAGCGGTAAGGGGATCGGGGCTTATCCAGGACTTGCGATCGTATTCCACCGAGACCCGATCGAACCCGACAAACGTCTCCCGCGTTATCTGGACATTGGCCAGTACGATAAGAATGCAAGCATCCCCTATACCCACTCTTCCAACCTGGTGAACGCCCTGAATACGGCACTGGATGGGGTGGATACAACTTCCAGGCCAATTAGAATGGAAGAACTGAGGCGCCATTTGATCAACGAAGGTTACCAAGTGATGGGTGACGACACCTATTCACCGGGAATCGTTACGGTGGCATTACCAGCGGAAATCCCTTCAAGGGAATTTGGGGATAAATGCCGGAAGAGGGGGTTGATCCTGAGTTATGAAAGCGACTACCTCATGAAGCGGAATTGGATTCAGCTTGCCCTGATGGGAAGTTATCAGGAATCTGAGATCAACGAAGCCCTTGGTCGGATCAAGTCATGCATGGATACTTATCACAGGGAGTTTGTTTCCCATGGGTGATCAAAAGAGCACGATAAATGATTGGAAGTTTACCTTCACCCCGGTTCTCATCCCGGGGTTCGCTTTATGGATCAAGACCGTTATCGTGCTTTTCGTCGGTTTTTCCCTGCACATCGACAATCTCCATGATGCACTGCTTGTGCTGATCAATCCGATTGCATCGATTCTCCTCCTTTTGGGAGTAAGCTTTTACTTCACTAAAAAAATCAGTCGCATCACCATCTTTATCGTCATGATCATTGCGAGTGGAATTTTGTATGGAGACCTTCTTTATTACCGCTTTTACTCCGATTATGTGACGGTACCTATCCTGTTTCAGTTCAAGAACGTTGGAGGCATCGGACCCAGTACATTCGAATTGATCAGCGGCTGGGACATCCTCTTCTTACTGGATCTGATTGTGGTCGGTGTTTATCTCTGGAAGACTCGTGCTATGAGGGTGAATGTTCAAAGAAAGCAAAAGGCAGGGTACATCCTTGGGAGTATCCTCGTTTTGCTTGTCACGATCGGAATCGGTCTGCTGAAGTCGCCCTATATGTTCGCTGAATCCTATGATAGGGAGCAGATGGTGAAGGCGATCGGCCCTTATAATTATCATCTTTATGACATTGGAATCGCAGCAGGCAAGCCGTTTTCAAGGACACTTGCCACTAAGGCAGACACAAAGGAAACCATACGATACATCGACTCCACTGACAAAGAAGAATCCGACTTGTTCGGAATTGCAAAAGGCAAAAATCTTGTTCTGGTCAGTATGGAATCCACCCAGAATTTCGTGATCGGTGAAAAGGTTAATGGAAAAGAGATTACTCCCTTTCTCAATTCGTTGATCGAGGATAGCTTCTATTTCAGTCAAATCTATGATCAAACGGCCCAAGGGAAGACTTCTGATTCAGAATTCATGGTGGATAATGGATTATATCCCCTTGCCAGCGGATCTACCTTCGTGCAACGACCTGAAAATACATATAGGGCCCTTTCGCACCTTTTGGATGAGCAGGAGGATTACTACACGGCTGTTTTCCACGGGAACGATAAAACTTTCTGGAATCGAGACAAGATGTACGAAGCGCTGGGTTATGACCGATTCTTTTCCAAAGTAGAGTATGAAGTAACGGATGATAATTCCGTGAATTACGGCATCAAAGATATTCCATTCTTTCAACAGTCCATGGGCTATGTAGAAGATCTTCCTCAACCTTTTTACGCCAGGTTCCTCATGCTCACGAATCACTTTCCTTTTCTTCTCGATGAAGAGGATCAATTCATAGAAGAAGCGGATACGAGTGAAGGAGTAGTCAATCGCTATGTGACGACCGTAAGATATGAAGACGAAGCGATCAAGAATCTCATTGAGGATTTCAAGAAGAAGGGACTCTACGATGACACAGTCTTTGTTTTTTACGGTGATCATTATGGAATCTCCGAAAAGTATGAAAAGGGTGTCTTCGAACTCCTTGGTATGGAGGACACCGTCATCAATCATATGAAGCTTCAACAAGTTCCTCTCATCATCCACGTTCCGGGTGAGGAAGGACGAACAATCGATACGCTTGGGGGAGAGATCGATATCAGACCGACGATTCTTCATTTAATGGGAATCGAAACCCAGTCGAATCTGTCTTTCGGGCATAATCTCTTCACCAGGGTGGAAAATCACCCGGTGATCTTTAGGAATGGTGATTTTATCACTGAAAAATTCCTTTACAAAAATAACGTTTGCTACAATAGGAAATCTGAAGAAAGTGAAAACACGAGCAAATGTGATCCCTACAAAGAAATTGTAAGGAAGGAACTTGGGCTATCTGATGATATTATCTATGGTGATCTGCTGCGATTTATAAAAGCGGAATAACGTATAAAGCTCTTTCCAATGTGGAGAGAGCTTTTACTAAATTACTGGACTTTGTGCATATGATAGGGGAAGTGGCTCATTCGAAACAAAACATCATAATCTTGGTTTCATGTTAGCGTGACTTTTCTCCTGATAATTAAACGATAGCCTACCCAAGTCCAATAGCATTGATTGGATTGAAGCGGTAAGGATCTAATTCCTGGGGAAATGAAGGCTCGACATGCTCTCCGCGGAAAGCAAAGCGATGATTTTACAGCGGGCACTGTATTTAGCCGTCGGCTTTCACTATAACCAAAGTGAACATGCACAAGATTAAAAAACGTTCAACCTATCAAGTACAGCGATTCTGTTAACGATCAGGGAGGTTAGGAAGAGATTTGTCGAAAAATGAAGGAATTTCCATGCGCCACGGCGAATTGATTAATTAATAGAACCCGCATCGTACAGAGCGAGTCTTAAACTTTACCAGGAGGTCCTATGGAAAATTCAGTAGACTATTTGCGCATAAACCATAAAAAAATTCCGATGAAAGAAATCATCAAACGGGGGATCTTCATTACCCTTGGAGCCATCATCATGGCTGTAGGGCTGGAAATCTTCCTCGTTCCAAACCAGGTCGTAGACGGAGGGATCGTCGGCATATCCATTATGCTTGCCCATATTACAGGCTTCAAGTTGGGGCTATTTATTTTCATCCTGAACATCCCCTTTTTCTTCGTTGGATACAAACAAATCGGAAAAACGTTTGCCCTCTCCACCTTATACGGCATTGCCGTGTTATCAGCATTTACCACCTTCCTTCATCCTGTACCCGCCCTGACAAGCGATGTAATGCTCGCTACCTTGTTCGGGGGAGTCGTTCTTGGAATCGGTGTAGGGATGGTCATCCGCTATGGAGGATCCCTTGATGGTACAGAAATCCTCGCCATCCTCTTTACAAAACGTCTACCGTTTTCAGTCGGTGAAATTATCATGTTCATCAATCTCTTTATATTGGCCAGTGCCGGCTTTGTGTTCAGTTGGGACCGGGCCATGTATTCGCTCCTTGCGTATTTTGTAGCCTTCAAGATGATTGACATCACCATCAAAGGGCTCGATGAGTCCAAATCCGTTTGGATCATAAGCGATAATTATCAAAAAATCGGTGATGCCCTCCTTTCAAGACTTGGCAGGGGAGTCACCTATCTGTCCGGGGAAGGTGCCTTTTCAGGAGACGATAAAAAAGTGATCTTCTGCGTCATCACAAGACTTGAAGAGGCAAAACTGAAAGACATCGTTTCGGAACACGATCCCACCGCGTTCCTTGCCATCGCTGATATCGCAGAAGTAAAGGGTGGAAGATTCAAAAAGAAGGCGATTCATTAATTCACAACTTCGACCAAAATTCTTATTGCCCAGTGCCTCCTAAAATCGTAAACTAAATAAGTCTTACTTATTATGTGGTAATAGAGGAGAACTGACATATGGAATGGTTGACGCTATTGAAAGCACTTATCCTTGGAATGGTCGAGGGATTGACCGAATTTGCACCCGTTTCTTCCACTGGACACCTGATCGTAGTGGATGACCTGATTATCAAATCACAGGAGATACTGGGCAAATATCCAGCTAATACATTTAAAGTCGTAGTCCAGTTGGGATCCATCCTTGCCGTTGTGATTGTATTCAGAGATCGATTCATCGAGATGCTCGGTTTAAGAAGAAAAAAAGAAAAAACACATACATTAAAGCTCAGTCACATCATCGTTGGCCTTTTGCCAGCCATGGTCCTCGGTCTATTATTCGACGACTTTATCGATGAACATTTATTTTCCCTTAAAACGGTTCTCATAGGCCTTGCAGCGGGATCGATCCTGATGATAGCCGCCGATATGTTTCGCCCCAAGGTTCCCGTTATCGAGACCGTCGACCAGCTGACCTATAAAAAAGCACTCATGGTCGGCCTAATGCAGTGCGTCGCCCTTTGGCCTGGATTCTCACGATCGGGTTCAACGATCTCTGCCGGAGTCCTCTTCGGTCTCAGCTACAGGGCAGCTTCTGACTTCACGTTCATCATGGCCGTCCCAATCATGGCAGGAGCGAGCGGGATTTCCTTATTGAAGAACTGGATGTATATGACGCCGGAATTTGCCCCTTTCCTCATCACCGGATTCATTAGTGCATTCATCTTTGCCTACTTATCGATCAGATTCTTCTTAACGGTCATCAGCCGGATCAAGCTTATTCCTTTCGCCATCTATAGGTTGGTCCTGGTGGCGGTCATTGTGATTTTTTTCATGTAAATAATTAACAAAAAAACTGCCTAGGCAGTTTTTTTTATAAAGAGGGGAATACAGTAATCGTCTTTACAGTTGGATTATTTTACCTTAAACTAGTTTGATAGATATGAGGGGGTACCAAGGATGTTTACTTTTCAACGGATGACTCAGAAAGAGGCTGAGGAAATTGCTTATTCATGGAAGTACGAAGGTATGTATTCATTCTATGATATGACAGAAGACGAAGAAGACCTGCTCGAATTCACAGACGCTCACACCAGGGGAGAGCACGTTTTTTCCTCGTATGTAAATGGGGAGCTGATTGGATTTCTTAGCTTGGATGTTCTGGATGGGATGATCGATATCGGTCTTGGACTTAAACCGGATTGGACAGGAAAAGGGAAGGGTCGTGGATTTTTGCAGTCCGCCATTTCGTTTATCCAGTCTCACTACACGTTTGATGCGTTGACCCTCTCGGTGGCATCATTCAATCAAAGGGCCATATCCCTTTATTCTCATGTTGGCTTTGTACTGAATGGAAGCTTTGTTCAGAGAACAAACGGGGGAGAGTACGAGTTTATCAACATGATTCTGCCACCCCATAACGGAGTTGTAGTAACCAGGGACTTTGACCAATCAAGATTGATGGAAATTCAAGAAGTATATCATTCCGTCGGGTGGAATAAGCACTCTATGGACGTAATATTTGAGATCTATCGAAAGAGTAATGTTTTCAGTATGGTGTATGTGGACGGACGGGTAAGGGGCATGGGAAGAGCGTTATCGGACGGGGTTTTCAATGCAGCCATTTATGATGTGGTGACCCACGTGGATGTTCAACAACAGGGATTGGGAGCACGCATAATGGACGATTTGCTTGACCAACTTGCGCCCGTTTCGTGTGTTCATCTGATTGCGACGACAGGAAATGAAGGGTTTTATTTAAAGCAAGGACTGTCCCCACTGAAAACAGGTATGGCCAGGTATAGAAATGAGAAACTTGAAAAGGAGTACCTCATAAAAGAAAAATAAGCACCGGAGGATACAGTGCTTATCAGATGATTTGATCCTTTTTGGAGGACGGGCTGTTCAATTCCATTTTTTGAAGCTCAAGCTTCATTTTCTCCGTTTCAAGAACAAAGTTTTCATGTTTCATTTGTTCGAGCTTGAGCTGATCTTCAAGCATTTTTTGTTTATACTTTGTTTGTTTTGTAAAATGATCTGAGATGATTGCAATGATCGGTATGGCAAACACCATGATTACTGCGATTGTGCCGGTCATATCCATTTCTCCTTTCGGCTTTTTCATCCGTTATCAAGAGTATACCAGACTACTCCGTATAGTAGACAGTGGTTTCATGTATTTCTACGAATCAAAAGCAGTCTTGGTTTCATAATTTATAAGTCACCCTGAACTTTTCCTGCTGATTTCATGATATGCTAGTACTAAAAATTAGAGAATAGTGAGGACATGTATGCGATTGAAAAAAATGATACCCAATATGTTCACACTTGGGAATCTGTACTGTGGTTTTTTATCAATAGGTTTTGCTGCCAGCGGTCAGTTTAAAAATGCCGCCGTGTTGATCATTATCGGCATGATGCTCGACAGTATGGACGGGAGACTTGCCAGGATGCTGAACGCCGACAGTGAGCTAGGAAAAGAATTGGACTCATTGGCGGATATCGTGACGTTCGGTGTGGCTCCTTCTTTCCTTGTGTATTATACTTCTTTTTACCATTATGGGTTGCTCGGTTTCATTGTTGCCGGATTGTTCCCCTTGTTTGGCGGATATCGCCTTGCCAGATTCAATACCAGTCCAAAAAAAGCATCTCTCCATTATTTTGTCGGGGTCCCGATCACCGCTGCCGGTGGAATCATGGCCATATTGACATTGTTCGGATCGATGATACCGAATATCGTCATTACCGTGATTTTCACGGCCATGTGTTTCTTGATGGTGAGCAGGATCCGCATCCCGAGTTTAAAAGAGGTTCCTCTGCCGAAGTACGGGACGATTGTAACCATTTTTCTAGGAGCCATGCTATATGTCATCTATAAAGGTACGTATGAGCAATTCCCTTACCTTATCTATATCGCGACTCCACTCTATATCGCCTATCTGGCGTATAAATTTGTGAAAAGATAAAGCAGAAAGAGCATGATCCCCCGATCATGCTCTTTCTTCTATAAAAATAGTGAACCGGCAACAATTCCGGTCACAACGATGACCCATGGAGGAAGCTTCCAGAACATAAGCATGCTGAAGAGAATGGCAGCCATGCCGAAATTTAGGGGAGACGTTATGGAACTCGTCCAAATGGGGTCATAGAATGCAGAGATCAATATCCCGACTACACCAGCATTTACTCCCATTAACACTCCGTTCATCCCGGGATTTCTTCTCAGGGCATTCCAGAAGGGAAGGGCTCCGAAGATGAGAAGGAAAGCAGGTAGGAAAATGGCGATTGTCGCCAATAAAGCATATTCCCATCCGCCAATCGCTCCTCCAAGAAACGCAGCAAATGTAAAGAGAGGACCTGGGACTGCCTGGGCAGCACCATACCCCGCCAAAAATTCCTGACCGGATATGAGACCGGATGGAACCAATTCTCTTTCCAGTAGTGGAAGGACAACATGCCCCCCACCGAATACCAATGCTCCTGCACGGTAGAAGCTATCGAATAACGTCACCGCCATGGTTGAGGTGGCTTCTTTTAATAGTGGAAGCCCACCCAATAATACGAAGAAGAGAACGAGGCATACGGTCCCGAATGTTTTACTGATGGGGAACTGTGAGTGTGTGTGCCGTTCAGTATGCTCGTCGTGTTTCCTATAAAGTAGGAAGCCACATACTCCGGCAAGGATGATGACGGTAACTTGAGAAAAGGCCGATCCCCATAATAAAGTGAAAAGAATAGCCAAAAGGGCAATCCCTTTCCTGGTCAAGTCAGGGGTAAGTTTAGAGGACATTCCAATTATGGCATGAGCAACAACTGCCACAGCAACGATCTTAAGACCTTTTAGCCACCCCGCATCACTTACGCCCGTGTTTCCAAGGAAGATAGCAAATAGCGTTAAAACGATTACAGAAGGAAGTGTGAATCCTATGAAGGAGATGATCCCCCCAAATTTCCCACCTTTAAGAATTCCGATTCCGATCCCTACCTGGCTGCTGGCCGGGCCGGGGAGGAATTGACAAAGGGCAACCAGTTCCGAATATGTTTTTTCATCAATCCATTTCTTTTTTCTCACATACTCTTCATGGAAATAACCCAGATGGGCGATCGGACCGCCAAATGAAGTCAAACCAAGTCTGGTAGAGATCAGTAATAGCTCAAGCCAAGTCACGATTTTAGATTTCATTTTCCTTATCACCTCGTTAATCCTTTATTTCTTTAAAGAGTTCATAAGCTTTATTTCTGGCTTCATCCAGCACGATGATTCCTTTAGGGGTGATGCTGTAATACTTTCTGATTTTACCTTCCACCTTTTTGTCTTCCCGCTCCAATAGCCCATTTTTTTCCATGGAATGGAAGATAGGGTATAACGTTCCCGAGCTCATTTGATAACCATGCTCTTGAAGTTCATGAAGCATCCACGTTACATATAGGGGCTCTTTTTTGGCATGGTGAAGAATGTGTATATGAATGAATCCTAGAAAGAGCTTCCTGAGTACTCGATCTTCCATGCTATTGACCTCCTTGTGAATGTTAAAATCGAAAATCGATATCGAATTTCGTAATTATAATATCAGGAATGGTTGATCGGTTTCTATAGATTTCTGGAATTTTACACAATCTTAACAATTCATTTTTCAGAAGACGGACAAAAAAACATATTCTCCTGTGGCAGATATCCAAGCTATTTTTTTTGAATTGAATATGATAATGAAACTGTTTAGTGGGGTATTGTTTATGAAAATTAATGGTGATTTTAAAAACAACCGTTCTATGGATGTGAATGAAAGTTTTGATTATGTAAAATCGATAAATTTGGATCCGTATCATTTTCCAACTGGCTGCCCTTCTATTTTTCCAAAGTGTTCTTCTCCATGCCCCTCAGGACCCCAGGGGCCACAGGGACCACAAGGAGACCAAGGTGCAACCGGAGCTCAAGGTCCGCAAGGGGAACAAGGTGTTACTGGAGTCCAAGGGCCACAAGGAACTCAAGGTGTTACTGGAGTCCAAGGCCCACAAGGAACGCAAGGCGTAACAGGGGCTCAAGGCCCACAAGGAACACAGGGAGTAACTGGCGCTCAAGGATCACAAGGATACCAAGGTGCAACCGGAGCTCAAGGACCACAAGGAGTCCAAGGTGCAACCGGAGCACAAGGACCACAAGGAACACAGGGAGTAACTGGCGCTCAAGGACCACAAGGAGTCCAAGGTGCAACAGGAACACAAGGACCACAAGGAACGCAAGGCGTAACCGGAGCTCAAGGACCACAAGGAAGCCAGGGTGCAACCGGAGCTCAAGGACCACAAGGAACACAAGGAGTTACTGGAGCTCAAGGACCGCAAGGAGATCAAGGTGCAACAGGAGCTCAAGGACCGCAAGGAGATCAGGGCGCAACAGGAGCCCAAGGCCCACAAGGAACGCAAGGTGTTACGGGAGCCCAAGGCCCACAAGGAACGCAAGGTGTAACTGGAGCACAAGGGCCGCAAGGAGATCAAGGTGCAACAGGAGCTCAAGGACCACAAGGAGATCAAGGTGCAACAGGGGTTCAAGGACCGCAAGGAGCTCAAGGCGCAACCGGAGCACAAGGACCACAAGGAACGCAAGGTGTTACGGGGGCTCAAGGGCCACAAGGAACTCAAGGCGCAACCGGAGCACAAGGACCACAAGGACCACAAGGAACTCAAGGCGCAACAGGAGCTCAAGGACCACAAGGAACGCAAGGTTTAACGGGAGCTCAAGGACTTCAAGGGAACCAAGGTGTTACGGGAGCTCAAGGTCTGCAAGGAGATCAAGGCGTAACCGGAGCACAAGGAGCTCAAGGACCACAAGGAGCGCAAGGTGTTACGGGAGTTCAAGGACCGCAAGGAGCTCAAGGCGCAACCGGAGCCCAAGGACCACAAGGAACGCAAGGTGTAACAGGAGCTCAAGGGGATCAGGGGTTAATAGGGTCTCAAGGTCCACAAGGGGATCAAGGTGTCACTGGAGCTCAAGGAGTAACCGGATCCCAAGGACCGCAAGGGGATCAGGGGTTAACAGGGTCTCAAGGTCCTCAAGGAGATCAAGGCGCAACCGGGGCACAAGGCCCACAAGGAGACCAGGGTGTAACTGGAGCTCAAGGGCCACAAGGATCTCAAGGAGTAACCGGAGCTCAAGGGCCACAAGGAACTCAAGGCGCAACCGGAGCTCAAGGACCGCAAGGAGATCAAGGTGCAACTGGGGCTCAAGGAGCTACCGGAGCACAGGGTGCAACAGGAGCTCAAGGAACACAAGGAACACAAGGAGTAACCGGAGCTCAAGGGCCGCAAGGAGATCAGGGTGTTACGGGAGCTCAAGGACCGCAAGGAGATCAAGGCGCAACCGGGGCACAAGGCCCACAAGGAGACCAGGGTGTAACTGGAGCTCAAGGGCCACAAGGATCTCAAGGAGTAACCGGAGCTCAAGGGCCACAAGGAACTCAAGGCGCAACCGGAGCTCAAGGACCGCAAGGAGATCAAGGTGCAACTGGGGCTCAAGGACCTCAAGGCGCAACGGGGACGCAAGGAGCTACCGGAGCACAGGGTGCAACAGGAGCTCAAGGAACACAAGGAACACAAGGAGTAACCGGAGCTCAAGGGCCGCAAGGAGATCAGGGTGTTACGGGAGCTCAAGGACCGCAAGGAGATCAAGGCGCAGCCGGGGCACAAGGCCCACAAGGAGACCAGGGTGTAACTGGAGCTCAAGGGCCACAAGGAACGCAAGGTGTAACCGGAGCACAGGGACCACAAGGAACGCAAGGACCACAAGGAACGCAAGGTGTAACCGGAGCGCAGGGACCACAAGGAACGCAAGGTGTAACTGGAGCCCAAGGACCACAAGGAACGCAAGGTGTTACAGGAGCTCAAGGGCCACAGGGAACTCAAGGAGCAACCGGGGCACAAGGCCCACAAGGAGACCAGGGTGTTACGGGGGCTCAAGGGCCACAAGGAACGCAAGGTGTAACCGGAGCCCAAGGCCCACAAGGAGACCAGGGTATTACTGGCGCTCAAGGACCACAAGGAACCCAAGGTGCAATCGGAGCTCAAGGACCACAAGGCACAATCGGAGCCCAAGGACCACAAGGGACGCAAGGTGTTACTGGCGCTCAAGGACCACAAGGAACACAAGGAACACAAGGAACACAAGGTGTAACTGGAGCACAAGGGCCACAAGGAACCCAAGGTGCAATCGGAGCTCAGGGACCGCAAGGCACAACCGGATCTCAAGGTCCACAAGGTACTCAAGGACCACAAGGTGTACAGGGCGCACAGGGGCCAGCTTTCGCGGCAGAAGGTTTTTCAGGTAGAGCGGCTGGGATTACAACAGCAGCTTCCCAACAGATTGCCAACTTTTCGGTAGCAGCACCGTATTATAGCAACGCAAACTTTAACGCCACGACAGGGACCTATACAGTACCTGCAACTGGAAGATACTCAATAAAGGCAACCATCAATTATACGACGACAGCTGCCATTTCGGTCACTTTGGGTGGGGGAATTAATCCATCATTTGTGGTCAGAAGGATCGCAGATAGTACGACACTCGTATCAGGTTTGTTCCCCGTACTCAATGTTAACATTGCTTTGGTGTTGACGCTAAGGACCATATTAGGAAATGGGACTGTTACGCTTGCTGGAGATGTTCAGCTGAATGCCAACGATACAATTGGATTGTTTTATGTATCCGACGGTCTAACAGTTAACTTGAATCTCGGTGGTGGCCAAGGAATTGTCTGGTCGGTATATCGAATCGCATAATGTGAAAAGGATACGAATAAAGCCCCTATCTGTAGGTAGGGGCTTTATTAGGTCCATGGGATGAAATGATCAAGAATGGCTAGTTCTTTCTTCTCTTTTCAATATTCCTTCAACATATTGGCAAAAAATAGACAATAATAGTAAGTAGACAGAATAGTTAGAATAAGGAGTGAGGAAGTTGAAAAGAAAGATCAGTTATTCCTGTTTACTTCTCATGTTCCTGTTTCCTTCTTGGTCGTTAGCCGGGGATTTTGGTAAAGATGATCCTTCGGGCAATCCCGGTGAGTGGTATGTCGGAACGAATCCAGCTGCTCCAAAGCAGCCGATATTGTTTGTGCATGGGTTGAATAGCTCTTCAAATACATGGTGGAATGAGAATGATATGTACGATGTTGCTTATCGCAGTGGTTATAAGACCGCATTCATCGATTTATATCCACAAAAAGATATGTGGGCCAATGGTGCAATGTTAGCCGCGAAACTAGAAGAGATTTATGATTATTTTGGCGAAAAAGTGGTGGTTGTGGCTCATAGTAAAGGAGGAATCGATACTCAATCAGCTCTTGTCCATTTTGGGGCTGATCGCTATGTCTCCAAAGTGATCACACTATCGAGTCCTCATCATGGGTCACAGCTTGCTGATTTGGCTTATAGCAATTGGGCAGGCTGGCTGGCAGCCATCATCGGAAGCAAGAATGAGGCGACCGCATCTTTACAGACCGGGTATATGAGTCAGTTCAGGACACAAACTGATGGACGTAGTGGGAAGGTACCTTTTTACACGATGGGTGGAACTTCCTGGGGAGGATTCGGGGGATCATTGTATTGGGGAGGCTTATACTTATCTGGATATGGGAGTAATGATGGGGCTGTGACCATAGCAAGTTCAAGATTGTCGAATGCACAGGAGGTGGCCATAGGGAAGTGGGACCATAAAACAGTCAAAGAGGGATCTTCGACTTTCTCTATTTTTCAGTCATTATTATCATCATCCTCCACTCATGATGCGATATCCAGGAAGGAATCGGCCCTCAAGACCAATACTTCATCCTTCATCCGCGGAGGTGAGTACAAAGAGCATGCGGATGAAACTTTCTGGGTAGAGGTTGGGGCAGAAAGGATTACGATTGACTGGTTGGCTTCGAACTCGATGGAAGATGTCTACCTTACAAGCCCAGATGGGAAGGTAACGGCATTGAAACCATCTGGAAAGGATCAGGAAAGTTACTTCAACGGTGCGTTTCATCATGTGGGCACGGTTGAAAACCCTATTGAAGGCGAGTGGAAGGTGTCATCTTTGTCAAAAGAACCTGGGGCGTATTTACTGAATGTTGGTTTCACAAGTCCATTGAATGATGACTTGGTGGTAACGACGACCGAGAAGGGAGTCAGCGTTCAATCAAGTATCGTCAGTGGGTTCACCGAGCACACAATGTTTGAGTTCTACCCTAAGGGAAAATCTTTGTCCCAGTCTGTCAAGGGGAGTGGTGCAGTGTTCAATGGAGGAGAAGGAACCTACAACCTGACAACGGATATTAAGTCTGATTATAAAGGGAAACCGTTTAATAGAACCATCATCCAGAGTGTTTACCTGAACCAAAACGGCCAGATCGTAAAACAGTAGTGAACATAATGAAAGAGCCCACCATTCACGGTGGGCTCTTGTTTTATCCATTAGTATCTTACAGCTTTGTTTGAGTTGATTTTACCATACTTGAAGTTTGTTCCAGTGCCAGAGATCTTATCGGCGGTTTGCTCAATGGCCTGGCGGATTTGTACGTTATTCTTACCTTGACTTGCCAACAAAGCAGCCAAACCGGCCACGTGAGGGGATGCCATGGACGTACCAGACATGTAGGAGTAGCCATTATTCGGAACGGTTGATGCTATGTTCACACCTGGAGCAGTGACATCCACCCACGTTCCGTAATTGGAGAATGATGCTTTTCGATCATTGGAGTCAATGGCACCTACTGCAATGGCATTAGGGTAAGAAGCTGGTTGGAATGTACGGGATACATTGTCATTCCCTGCAGCGGCAACGACTACAGCTCCTTTGTTCCATGCATAGTCGACGGCACTCTTAAGAGTTGAGGAGTTGCATTCGCAACCAAGGGAGAGGTTGAGTACCTTTGCCCCTTGATCAGCAGCATAGCGGATACCTGAGGCAATGCTGTCAAGTGAGCCACTTCCATTGGCATCAAGGACCCGTACGGCAAGGATCTTCGTATCTGGCGCCATACCGGCTACGCCAATTCCATTGTTCGTATCAGCAGCAACAGTACCGGCAACATGGGTACCATGTCCGTTAAGATCCATTGGGTTATTGTCCCTGTCGATAAAGTCGTACCCTTTTATTACTTTTCTTGCAAGATCAGGGTGGTTATAATCCACTCCGGAATCAAGGACCGCCACCGTTTGAGTGCTGCTTCCACGGGTTACATCCCAGGCAGCAGGGGTTGAGGTGTTTTGTGGTCCATACTGGTAAGCAGAATAGTAAGGGTCATTGGGTGACCAAGTCGCTTGGAAGGTATAGTTTGGTTCAGCATATTCTACATTCGGATTGTTTTCCAGTGCTTTAACAGCTTGATCGACGTCCGCTACTTCCAATACCTGAAATGGATCTTTTGCTGATGCTTTCTGTTCATTTGCCTCCGCTTTGTTCAGAGCAGAACCTTGTGCCTTTTTGGATACACCATCTTTGAATTTGACGATGACTTCACCGGATTCGAAAGCGCCTTTATCCACAGTTTTGTTGATAGGTTGGAACGGTTTCGGTGCTTCCTTGGCCAGTGAACTACCTCCGAAGGCAGGGAATAAAGCAAGGGAAGTTGCTAAGGATAGAGCGGCTATTTTTTTGAACTTCATAAAAGCATTCCTCCATTTTCTATTTTTTTACGACAAATTAGCAGGTCGATCCTCCCTTCAGAATTCAAGATGAACAAAGGTCATTGTGATGAATGATAGATATGTAGGGGACCCTTATTACCTAGGATTCTAGCAGGTTGTGACAAAATATTGAATAGTTTTAATTTTCTATCAAAAAATGAATTCACTCTCAGTTTTTGATAGATTTCGCATAATGAACGTTTGGCATGAAAAGTTTCATGGTTTTATGGGGTTGAGCAACTTTAAGGCTAGGTGAATGGTCACTTATTTTCTCAAATTGAAAATCAAATCTATTAGGTTTATATAATATTATTATGGTAACTATAAGAAATTCTTATGGAAATCTTTCTGCTAGTATCAGTATACTGATACTAGGAGGTGATCATATGGAAATCCGTTTTCCGAAATCTGCAGTATCTCATGCAAAGCCTGTATGATTCGGCGATCCTTTGCATGGGGCGGTAGATATAGATGAATCGCCATTCATATGTCGGCTTTGTCCCTTATTGATCCAATAATGATAAGGAGCTGACACGATTGAAAGCAGTAAACCAAATACCTGATTACTTAATGAGAGAATTACAAAACTATGTTCAAGGTCAAACCATTTATATCCCAAAGCGAAAAGAAGAATATAATGCCTGGGGCTCAAAGTCAGGAGGAAGGGAAGCGCTTAAACGGAGAAACACGTCGATTCTTGAAGCCTTCACTGGAGGAGAGTCGATTGCTTCCATTTCAGATAGGTACTTTTTATCCATCGAGACTATAAAGAAAATCGTCTACGGTAAGCGCTGAAGCGATACATCGGGATGATCAAGCATTCATAAGAAACAGCTTGCTTTGGCCGAAAGGGGTCTGAGCAGGCTGTTTTTTAAAATGAGACAACCTTTACTGGCTTAGGCTACGAGCCAAAATGATACTTGAGTCCTGGTGCATAAAGCAGAAGATCATTCATGACAACTTGACTCACCTTTCATGTAGTCCGAAATCGGTTTTTATCATATATGTGACGTTCTTTCTAACATTGTTCTTTACCTATGAACATGTGGACGAATGGGATATAGTAGAGGTGAAAAGACGTAAGGAGAGGTCGTAATGGAACGATTTATACGAAATGATCAATATAATGAAATATCAAATCAAACGCAAATCTTACTGAATGGTTATTCCACTGTGAATGACCTGAATGTTCTGCACGCCCTAAGGGGACTTGTGAAAGACAAAGTGACAGGGCTGTTTACCGATCTAACCGTTTATCAGGAGGGAATGCTTAAAGCAATTGAGGCAGTAAAGGACCCTGAGCAGGCATCGGACTTTCTTTCAGGACTTGAACCCTATGTGATCCCGTTTCCACCACTGACCGAGGCAAAACTGAAGAAGCTATTTCCAAAAGTGAAGAAGCTGAAGATACCGGATCTTTTGGAGTTGAACGAAACAAACCTTTCGTATCTCGGATGGAATGATTACGGTCAGGAACGGAAATATTTAGTGATTGAACGGGAGGGGAAGTTGACAGGTTTAAAAGGCAGATTCACTCCTTCTAATAAAAAAGGGATCTGTGCCATCTGTCATTCATTCAGTGAAATTGGAATGTTCATGTCAGAATCAAAAAAATCCCAACAAGGAACCTACGTGAACAGAGGGAACTATGTCTGTCAGGATAGCATGGTTTGCAATGCTCGAATAAAAGGTCTTGAAAGACTACACGATTTTCAAGAGCGGATGAAGTCGTAATCCTCAGTGACTGTGTATAAATCCCTTGAAACATTGCGATACTTTCAGTAGTATAGATAAGTAGAAAATCGTAATGTTTTGAAATGAGGGTATAAAAATGGAGAAAACATCCATATACGGATTAACGATAGATCAGCTCACAGATTGGCTAGTCGAGCACGGCCAGAAGAAATTCCGTGCTGCCCAAGTGTGGGACTGGTTATATAAGAAGAGAGTAACGGAATTCTCTCAAATGAAAAACCTGAATAGTACCTGCATCGAACTGTTGGACAACCATTTCCACATTCAAACCCTTCAACAGGAAATCAAGCAGGAGTCCAAGGACGGAACAATCAAATTCCTATTCAAGCTTCAGGATGGGAACCTGATTGAGACGGTTCTTATGCGTTTTAATTATGGTCTGAGCGTATGTGTGACCACTCAGGTAGGGTGCAACATCGGTTGTACGTTCTGCGCAAGCGGCTTGCTGAAGAAAAATCGCGATTTATCCAGTGGTGAAATCGTGGAGCAGATCATGAATGTACAACATCACCTTGATGCTGCCGGCAAGGATGAGAGGGTCAGTCATATTGTGGTTATGGGAATCGGCGAGCCATTTGATAACTATGAGAATATGATGGACTTCTTCCGGGTCGTGAATGACCAGAAGGGCCTATCCATCGGAGCACGTCACATTACTGTTTCAACGAGTGGTTTGGCTGATAAGATTTATAAGTTTGCCGATGAAAACATCCAGATCAACCTGGCTGTATCCCTTCATGCACCAAACAACGAACTACGGACCAGGATCATGAAGATCAACCGTGCCTATCCACTAGAGAAACTGATGCCGGCGATCGATTATTACCTTGAGAAGACAAACAGAAGGATTACGTTTGAGTACATCCTCTTGAGTGACGTGAATGATCATGTCGAAGAAGCGAAGCAACTTGCCAAGCTCCTGAAGGATAAGCGACACCTGTCGTACGTCAATCTGATTCCATATAATCCGGTTGATGAGCACAATCAATATCAAAGAAGCACGAAGGATGCCATCGTGAAGTTCTACGGAACTCTCCTGGATAATGGGATCAATTGCGGAGTGCGAGTGGAACAAGGTTCAGATATTGATGCCGCATGCGGTCAATTGCGCAGTAAACAAATCAAGAAAGCTATGGCGTAATAGAAGGACTGCAGTTAAAATACAATACATGACCGGACGATTAGCTGATATGTTGATTCATATCGAGATCGTCCGGTTTTTATTTTTATTCTGTGACCTTTCTCCAGACGTTGAGGCAGAAGCCTCATCACCAAATGAGAATACAATTGATACATCAACGATTGAGTATTTGATTGAAACTTATTAGTTGACGCATCAATTATATCGTAGTATCATCATGCTTGTAACCTTTTAAAACAGTGCTTTAAAGAGATTACACCCTATGTTTGACGGGTCATGTAATATGAGCTGCATCCTTGACAGTCAGGTCGCTTTATAGTATATTAATTGATGTATCAACTATTGAGTGATCAATTGTTAAAGGAGGGGGATGCTTTGCCGAATCACTGTTCAGAAGAAGGTAAGATCATCTATCAGCTGAATGACATCTATAAATTAATGAGTCCCAAGTTCGAACGCTGTACCGGTATCAGTCAGTCACGCCTCGAGCTTCTCCATAAATTATTTGATGTTGACGAGATCAGTCAGACCCAGCTACAAAAAGAGGTTTGTATAGATGGTGCTGCCGTTACAAGACATTTGAAACAGCTTGAAGCACAAGGCATGGTCTCACGCAGGAAGAATCCTGCAGATAATCGTTTTACATTCGTCCGCCTGACGAAAGAGGGAAGAGAAAAAATCGATTCCTTTAAGCGGGAGAAAGAGCAATTCATCAGCAGGGTCCTGGACGGTTTTTCAGAGGCCGAGATGAAGAATCTTTCCGACAGTCTTTCCAGGATCCAGGACAACGTCAATAAAATAAACTATTAAGAAAAGGGGAATACCATCATGAATTCAATTCGCAATAACGACTTCCAAGACCTCATTACCGGTCGCCGTTCCATCAGGAACTATGATCCGAGTGTGAAAATCAGCAAAGAGGAAATGAAGGAGATCTTGACTGAAGCAACACTTGCTCCGTCTTCTGTAAACCTTCAACCATGGCGCTTCCTTGTCATCGATAGTGAAGAAGGAAAAGCCACTCTTGCACCACTTGCAAAATTCAACCAAACTCAGGTTAATACATCTTCAGCAGTCATTGCTGTTTTCGTGGATATGAACAGTCTTGACTACACGGATCGCATCTACAACGATGCTGTAGAAAAAGGCCTTATGCCTGCAGAAGTAAGAGACAGGCAGATTCCTGGGATTAAAGGAATGCTAAGTCAGGTTCCTGTACAGGAAATGCGTGAAATGAACCTGATTGATGCCGGCCTTGTATCCATGCAACTTATGCTTGCAGCACGTCACCACGGGTATGACACCAACCCAATCGGTGGGTATGAAAAAGATCAAATTGCCGAAGCCTATGGAATGGATAAAGAACGCTACTATCCAGTTATGTTGATTTCAATCGGTAAAGCTGCAGACGCCGGGTACCAATCAGTCCGCCTTCCAATCGATGAAATCACAGAATGGAAATAATACAGAACCAATACTAACCATCAGAGGAGAATGAACCATGATTATTACACACGCTGAACTACAAGTGAACCCTGCAAAAGAAGAAGAATTCCTAGCTGAGATCCGTACACTCATTGCTGCTTCTAAACAAGAAGAAGGAAACGTGGACTACTCACTTAAACGCGATGTTGAAAACCCAAATCATTTCACTATGATCGAAATATGGAAAGACATGGATGCAGTCCAAAGCCATAATAATAGTGAGCACTTCAAGGCATTTGGTGCGAAAGCACAAGCTTTCTTAGCCGGCCATCTTGCAGTGCGCATGTTCGAAGGACAAGAATTGAAACTTTCTTAATTGATGAATCAATAAGAAGCAGTTCCTCTTGGGACTGCTTTTCTTAATGGGAAAATGGAGGATGTACAAAAATGGAAAATTTACAAAAATACTTTGATCTATTCGATCAATCCAGAACAAGTGAAAAAGCGTTTGAGGAATTGAGCGGACTATTTACAGAAGACATGACGTTTGTATTGAATGGGCATGAAAAACATGGCATTGATCAATGGAATCAATTCGTAAAGATGGTGTTCCAGGAAAATGTCGACCTTAAGCATATGTTTGAAGGCTGGGTATACGATGAGAAAGAAGATCAGTATGTAACACCGTGGGCGGTTTGTGGAAAACGCAAATCGGGGGAAGTCTACACCCAGACAGGGAAAGATTTTGCCAAGCTAGACACTTCAGGGAAAATCACGTATCTTGCCAATGTGCCTGACAATACAGACATGTTCTCGGATTATAAGAAGTAATGCGGCATGGATTGACACCTTCTACAATAAGAAGGTGTTTTTTAATGGGCAGGGAATTTCTCTTGTGTCCTTTACACTATTTTATAAGTTTGAAACACCCTTCTTACGTCTATTCCCATGTATCGAATAGGATGAGCTGTTGACCACTACAGCAGCAATACATATATTCTAGAGAGGACAATACATGTAGTCCCCTTGGCTTTGAGAGCATCCAGTCTTTCTTCGGGGGTAGGGTTTGGCATGTCTATAAGTGGAAAGATAAAGGGTAATCATCATCATGCAGTGAGAAGCGCTGCTTTTTTTTATGAAAATCTTTCGGAAATGGGTATTCATACAGACAATGGACGCTTGTCCTGCTTATACTATCTTAGACCCAGAGAAAGAGAGGAGGATACAGATTATGTATAAAGGAAATAAAGGAGTCCAAGGTGCCCAAAGCGGACAGCAGCCAATGAACTGCGGCTATCCGCAGGTTTCTCCAGCCCAAACAAAACCAACACAAATGATGCCTGCCCAGACCAGCCCAACAAAACAATACACTGAAAATGTAAACCAGGAAGTTCAAATCCCTATGGTTCACCCGAGCCACACGACACAGGTGAATCACACACATTATAAATATGTACACTCTTATCCACACACACAATCGGTGGTCAATTCCGCTTCTGAAGAACATGTATGCGCAGAGCCGCAACAAATGATGCCGATGCATCACTGCCCACCGCCATGCCCGCCTCGTCCATGCCCACCACGTCCATGTGGAAGGCCTAGACCAGGATTCTTCTGGTAATACTTGATGGTGTCCTAAAAGGGCACCATTTTTTATTGTTTGGTTCCGTTCCAAACGGATAGTTGGTATCATGAGGAGTAGAATGCTGAAAGGAATCGAGATATGTACAGAATAACAGACCGCAAGATCAAAGATCGTTGTGGGGATCAATCGTATAAAAAAGGGCAAGAGTATGTTAGACGCGATCGCGTCTCCATCCTCTCTATGGGGGATGGGCATGTGAGCGCAACGGTGAAGGGCGATGAGGACTTTTCTGTGATGATCGACCTGAGCAATGACTCTGCGTCTTGTTCATGCCCCAAACTGGCATCGTTCAAAAAAGAATGCCAACACATTGCCGCGGTGTGGCTGACCATGAGAGATGAGGCGGCAGCTGAAGAACTGATCGCACTCTTCAATCAGGATACAAGTGTCCCCACCGTCAAGTCGCATTTTGAAACTAGGGAAATCTTGCAGTTATATTGGTACATAAAGTATGAAGAAATCATATACCTATCTCTTGAAATCGAAGGTAGGCCCGTTCAAGACATCCATGGCTTCACTCAAGCGGTTAAGGAGGGGAAGTGTTTCAGGATCTCAGACGATTTCGATTATCTCCCTTCCTCTCATTGCTTAGAGCAGGAAGATATGAAACTGTTAAATTGTTTCGAGCGTGGGAAGGAAGGCAATCAAAAAGCGGGATCACTTGTTGTTACAGTTCCTATATGGAGGGACATTCTTCCTCTTTTAGAGACAGTTAAGGCTTTCTTCGAATATCCAAAGGGGGAGCGTGTAGAATTTAGTATCAACCATGAGATGGCGGACATTGGTTTTCATTTTGATCAATCAGATCTAGGCTTTACCCTTCATATCAGGGGTGTACGGGATTTGGAGGTCATTCCTTCCTATGGAATGGTCATCGATCGCGGGACCTTCAGGGCATTGTCTGCACAAAATGGAAGAAAACTGATTGAGATGAAGAAACTGCTTGGGTCATCTACTGATGTGATCAGGATTCCTCAGACTCAGATCAATCTGTTTGTTGATAACGTCGCAGTAGGCTTGAAAGATCTGGGGGAAGTCACGTTCTCTGAAACGATGATGACCTTGCTCTCTCGCACCCCATTGGAAGCGAAGCTATACCTTGATCGAGTAGGGAATAGGTTGTTGGCTGGATTGGAATTTCAATATGGGCACCTCTCGATTAATCCGCTTGCTCCTGTTCAAGAGGATGGACAATTCCTGAGAGATCGTGTCCGGGAACAGCGCATTCTCGAGAAAATCGATGGGATTCCATTCACGCGAACGGAAGAAGGTTTATACCTCCAGAATGAAGAATTGGAATTTGATTTTTTGACATACGGGGTGAACGACCTAAAAGGGTATGTGGACATCTTTGCCACCACCGCAGTCCGCAATCGACTATATAAGCGCAAGGCATTACCGAGGCTTCGAGTGAAGGTGAATAAGGAACGGGGGAACTGGCTTCATTTCTCATTTGATATGAACGGGATCCCACATAAAGAAATTGAAGGGATCCTGGAGGCATTAGAGGAGAAGCGCGCCTATTATCCGATGAACAACGGGTCACTCCTATCCTTGAAATCGAAAGAAATACGCGACATGGAGAAGTTTCTTCATACCGTCCAAGCCGATCGCCAAGATCTCTTGAATGGAATAGGCATAGCCGTCCCACCAACCTCTGAACTTCTTGACCTCGTAGAAGATAGTGACCTCTATCATCGGGAGGAATCATATGATGCATTCATTCAAGGGATCCATCATCCTGAAACATTGCATTATCCTGTTCCTGAAGAATTGAAAGGGGTTTTGATGCCCTATCAGGAAACAGGTTTTGCTTGGTTGAAATATTTGGCTTCATTCCGATTTGGTGGATTGCTCGCTGATGATATGGGACTAGGAAAAACCTTGCAGGCAATCGCCTATATCCTCTCTGAAAAAACAGGATCCAATAAAACGAAAAGTCCGATTCTGGTGGTGTGCCCGTCTTCTTTGGTTCATAACTGGCAAAGGGAAGTTGAGAAATTCGCCCCCGTTTTGAGGGTGCAGGTAATTGGAGGAGCGCCAGCAAATCGAAAAAAACTCATGTTGAATACAGAGGCAGATGTATGGATTACTTCTTACCCCCTCATAAGAATGGACCATAGGCAGTATGAAAAGATGGAATTTCATACAGTATTTTTCGATGAAGCCCAAGCATTCAAAAATACATTCACTCAGACCAGCAGGGCGGTGAAGAAACTCCGTTCTCAGCGGATCTTTGCCATGACGGGCACCCCGATTGAAAATACTTTAGAAGAACTATGGTCGATTTTCCATGTGATCTCACCAGGTGTTTTGGGAGGGATTACTGATTTTAGCCATCTGCAACCTAAAGAAGCATCAAGGAAGGTGCGCCCGTTCATTTTGAGGCGAATGAAGAAGGACGTATTATCACAGCTGCCAGAAAAACATGAGTCGGTTGAAATGATTGACCTATTACCTGAACAGAAGGCATTGTATGCGTCTTACTTAGCAAAGCTGAAGCACGATGAATTAAAGCATCTTGACCGCCATACATTGGACAAGAATCGAATCAAGATCCTTTCGGGTCTTACAAGGCTACGCCAGCTTTGCTGTCATCCGGGTCTGTTTGTAGAGGGCTATCGGGGAGGATCTGCCAAACTCCTTCATCTCCTTTCTCTCGTTAAGGATGCCAAAGCGGAGGGAAGGAGGGTCCTGATTTTTTCCCAATTCACAAGTATGCTGAGAATCATCGGGGGCGAGCTGCTGAAACAAAGCACGCCGTATTTCTACCTCAGCGGTGAAACCGATCCTCTAGAGAGGGTTGAGCTCTCAAGGCGCTTTAATGAGGGGGAACGAGATTTCTTCTTGATTTCCCTGAAAGCGGGAGGGACAGGTTTGAATCTGCAAGGAGCCGATACCGTCATCTTGTATGATACATGGTGGAATCCGGCAGTAGAGAATCAAGCAATGGACCGCGCCCACAGGATGGGGCAAACGAAAGAAGTCCAAGTGGTCAGACTACTATCTAAAGGAACAATCGAAGCAAAGATGAATGAACTTCAGTTGAAGAAGAAGGCGTTATATCATGAGGTGATCGATCAGGATTACCGCTGGAGTCTGGAGGATTTAAAGATCTTAGTAGAAGAGTAAAAGAGCGCCTGGCTCCCAGGCGCTCTTTTACAATCAGATCAGATCTGCTTTTAATTCACGAATCTGATCGATATGCCGTTTTTCATGATACCCGATAAAAGGCACCCATTGATCTAATCGCACCATTCCGAATACTGGATGAGGGTTTGCCTTTGATTTCAAGTCATCCTCTGAAGGGATTGATTCAAGGAAATGTAGAAGGTCCTCGCGCGAGCTTTCAAGTCTGTCCTTCATCTCAACGAGCGTTTTCATTTCGTCAGCAGGTTCTACATATGAGGGGGCTTGAACTTTTTTCGAGCGGTCGACGGTAAGATGCACCGGTTTATCGTCGACACTTTGTTCATCACCCTGTTCAAGTGTTTGAATCAATGAGGCCGTAATAGCCTTTTCCATTAGATAGAGGTGATCGACAACTTGCATGATCGTCCACCGATTTGGGTGGATGGTTCGGTTAAGCTCTTCATCCGTAAGATTTTGTATTTCGTCGAGAAGTTCTTTACGAATATCTGTAATTAACGTAAAGGATTCTTTCATTATTAGACCTCCAATAGGTTTGTAGCCTACCTTCATTGTAGACCTTCAACCCTTATCCGTACAGTAAATGGGTTTCAGAGCGGTTCTTGAGGGTAATGTATGATATGAATGCAGATTACGCTGAAGGGGTGGAGGGATGGATACGATCAAGAACGACATTGAACAATGGATTGCTGAACACTTTTCCGGGGAAGATGTTATCATCGAAGAATATCCATACCTTCCCCACGGCAGAAAAATAAATGAACCGTTAAAGAATGATTACGTGATTGTCTATTATCACGCTCATTATGATAGGGTAAACTTCTATTTTAAGCCGAACTGAATATGTACCTTTGCTGGCCACTTTGAGTGATTTCCATTCAACAGTGGTCAGTTTTTTTTCTTATGGGCAAAGGTCTAATCAGATGATGCGTTGGATGAATAGGATGTAAAAACTTGTCCGGAATGAGGAGGATTATTTTATGCAGCCCTTGGTTTCAATCATCATCCCTTTTTATAACTGTGCGTTCGTCGATCAAGCCATTGAGAGCGCCCTGCAACAGTCATACCCAAACATCGAGGTTATTCTTGTGGACGATGGATCTGATCGAGAAGTAGAACAGATTCATCCTTATCTATCTTCGATTCACTATGTAAGGAAAGCAAATGGGGGGACAGCATCTGCCATTAACACAGGTATCCACCATTCAAATGGGGAGTATATCGCCTGGCTGAGTTCGGATGATGTTTTCCTGCCGCACAAGGTAGAACAGCAAATCCACTTCATGAAGAAGCACCATGCAAAGGCAAGCTTTACCAACTATGACTACATTGGGCCTGATAATAATCTTCTTATCCCTAAATGCGGAGAACAATTCCAGCATGCAGAAGGAGTATATCGCTCATTTTTGACATCCAACCCGATTAACGGGTGCACCGTTATCCTTCACAGGGAAGTCTTCGATCGCGTAGGCTATTTTTCTACGGAGTTCAACTATACTCAGGATTATGAAATGTGGTACCGCATCTTACTGAAAGGCATTCCATTTTACTATCTTGACCAAGTCCTGTTGAACTATCGCGCCCACCCCAATCAAGGTACCAGTAAAAACCAGGAAGGAATCAAGAAAGAAACCTTTATGATCAAACATCATTATATCCCTAGGCTTGAAAATTTCCTCAACTTCCAAGGAAACAGGTTAAAGCGAGTGGTGTTCGAATGAAGGCAAACCCGGACATGAAAGGTGAATCCGAATGAAAATCCTATTGGTTTCCTATTACCCTCTCCCTTATGCGGGGGGGATTTGGACGGTTGTTTCGAACCTTCAACAAAAGCTACTTTCACTAGGTCATCAGGTTGATTTGTTTTCCCAACGCCCCGACTTGAGCGGGTATCGCATGCATCATCTTGATCATGGGATGCTGCTCGAGTCCATGCGTTCGAAGATCATGACGAGAATCAACAGAGAACTACCATATCATCAACAGCATCCTATTATTCAGAAAGCAGAGATCTATCGACTCAATTTTGAAATGACATTAAGGGAGTATGGATTGGAATCATATGATGTCATTCATGCACAAGATGTTACCGCTGCTCAAATCATCGGATCGATGAAGCCTGCTCATATTCCGTTAGTCACAAGTGCCCATGGCAGTCTCACCAAAGAGATCTTCTTCGTACTAAAATCCGTTTATCCCCACCTATCCGATCATTCCATCCTGACGGGAAAGGATTTCAACTATTATAAACGACTTGAGAAAGAAGGATATAAAGAGAGCAAATATATCCACACCCAATCAAAATGGATGAAGTCACAAATTGAGACCGATTTCCGGGTGAATCCAATAAAGGTCATTTCATACCCATTGGGAATCCATAACAGGCAAACCGGTACCCCGATTTCAAAGAAAGATCGGTCAAAGGTGCTTATTTTCTCTGGAAGGGTTATTTATCTTAAGGGGATCACATTTTTACTTGAAGCCCTATCCCAGGTCAATTTGGGCCGTCAGGACTGGGAATGCCTGATTGTCGGGGATGGGGATTATCTACCGGCGGCAAAGGCGTTGGCAAAACGGCTTGGGTTGAATGACCGCGTTTCATTCCTCGGACATCAGCAGAACATGGAAGCCATCCTTGCTCAAGGCGATCTTCTCATCCAGCCGAGTCTTCAGGATACACAGCCCCTTTCGGTTGTGGAGGGTCAGTTTGCCGGATTGCCGGCGATCGTCAGTGATGCTGCCGGGCTTCCGGAGATGATTCAGGATGGATTGAACGGACTGATTGTTCCGACGGGTGATGCAAAGTCCCTACAGAATGCAATAGAGGCCTTGCTGAATGATGATGACCGACGCTGCCGGATGGGGCAGGCCGCGATTGCATGGGCCAATGAGCGTTGGACATTGGATGCCATGGTCTCTCAGACATTGGAGCTTTATAAGAGAGCTTTGACATGATCGCTAGGAGCTGTTTTGGAGAAATCGTGTGCCGTATTTCCGTATGTGCTTTTGGAGTGTTAAGTGAATGCCATGCGTAAATTAATCATTTTTGCCATCGTCGGTTTTTTTGCACAGGTTGTAGATGGTTCCCTGGGGATGGCGTTCGGACTGACGTCTTCCACCCTGCTTCTTGCCTATGGTGTTGCCCCGGCTATTGCATCGGCTTCCATCCATATGTCTGAGATCGCAACGACGGCTGCCTCAGGCATGCACATTGGAAGTTCGGTAATATCAACAAGCGGATGGCCTTCCTTCTTATGATTCCTGGTAGTATCAGTGCCTTTATCGGGGCGGCATTTTTAAGCAGTATTCCAGGAGAGGCAATCAGACCTTAAATATCTTCCTTTTTACTATTATTGGGATTGTATATATTCGTCCGATTTCTCTTTTGGCCTTCTCCATCTGATGATGAGCACAGCGCGAAACCTGCTGCTTCTGTGCGAAAACGAATCTTATTGCCTCTTGGAGCCACTGCAGACTTTTTTTACGCAATAGGAGGAGGTGGGTGGGGACCGATCAAAACACCCGTTTTGTTGTCGGGGAAGGAAGCGGTGCCACGGGAGGTCATCGGTACTGTGGATACAAGTGAGTTTGCCGTGACGTTATCCGCTACATTAGGGTTTGTCCTATTTTTAGGGTGGGAGAATTTTGATTGGCAGTGGATGGCGGCATTCGTCATAGGTGGCGTTGCAGCAGCACCTCTTGCGGCACTGTTGGTCAAGAAACTTCCTTCGTATCTTTTGGGCGTGCTTGTAGGCGGATTCATTATTCTTACGAATTCCTATACGTTACTCATTGTGTTCAATCAACCAGGCACCGTAATCCTTGGGATCTGCATAATCATCTTGGCCACGTGGATCATCGGGGTCATTTACTATCTGAAGGGAAAGGTAAAAAATAAAACATAATAATCCAACAACATTGTTCATAAGTGAGCAAAGTTGTTGACATATGACACGATGTCACATAAAGTGGATAAGGTTCCATGTGACATCGTGTCATTTTGTATTGGGAAGTTCTTGAGGGGTTTTGTCTTAATTTTATTGCATTGCGGGTATAGACCATTGAAGTTTTCTTCGTGGCAAACATCCGTCACAGAAGGAGTGTCTCAATTGCCCAAACCGACTTTTTTTAATTTGCGTGAAGAGAAACGGAGCAGATTGATCGATGCTGCTCGTGAAGAGTTTTCACGGGTATCCCTTTATGAAGCGTCCATTTCAAATATCCTAAAAATGGCGGGTATACCGAGGGGAAGCTTTTATCAGTATTTCGAGGATAAGGAAGACGCATTCTTCTTCATGGTGGGAGAACATGCAAGGGAGAGGTTCGAACACTTCACATCCTTATTGCGTGAACATAAAGGCGACCTTTTTGAAGCAAGCAGGGAATTATTCAGGATGGTCTTGCAGCATTCCAGGGCAAGTGACCAAAACCGTTTCATGCGGAATGTAATCCTGAACATGAATTATAAAATTGAAAAGACCTTTACCCAGCATTTGACCAAAGAAACGTTGGATCAGCGCTATGCAGAAGTATATCATCTGATTGATCGCAGTCTTCTTAACATCCAGACGAGGGAGGATCTGTACCATCTACTCCAGATCAACACTGCGATCACCTTCCATAACCTTGTGAAAAGCATATCGGATGAATTGACTGTAGAGGAAGCGCTGAATAAATATGACAGGGAGATCCACATGATAAGGAAAGGGGTTTCCATGTGAAGTATCTCCTGTGAAATAAGACCAGAAGAAAGAAGGAGAATAGAAAATGGAGGATTCGCAACAAACACAAACATTCAACAAAACACCACTGCTTATCGTCTTGATTTCCGGTGCGTTTGCCGCCATTCTCAATCAAACATTATTAGGTACGGCTTTGCCCCATATTATGAAAGACTTGAACCTTGATGAAAGTACAGCCCAGTGGCTGACATCGATCTTTATGCTGGTCAACGGGATCATGATCCCGGTTACCGCATTCCTGATCGGTCGTTTTACGACACGGGCTTTATTCCTCAGTGCAATGGGCCTCTTCGCGGTTGGGACAGCCATCTGTGCTGTCGCGCCTTCCTTTGGCTTTTTGATGGTAGGAAGAATCATTCAGGCCTCTGGTGCAGGTATCATCATTCCGTTGATGCAGACCATCCTGTTCATGATTTATCCCGTCGAAAAGAGGGGAGCAGCCATGGGGATGTTCGGGCTTGTTATCTCATTTGCGCCGGCGATCGGACCATCCCTTTCAGGGTGGATGGTGGAAGAACTGCCTTGGAGGAGTCTGTTTAATGTGATCCTGCCGATCGTAATCGTGGATTTCATCGTAGCCTATTTCCTATTGAAAAATGTGACAAAACGTACATTCCCTAAATTGGACATCCTGTCTGTCATCTTGTCTTCATTCGGGTTTGGCGGTTTGCTATATGGATTCAGTATCGCAGGATCCAAGGGATGGGGAAGCTACCAGGTGGACCTATCCATGATTGTGGGTGGATTATCACTTCTTTGGTTCATCCTTAGGCAGCTACGATTGAAAGAGCCGATGCTTCAGTTCCGAGTATTTAAAAATTCAATGTTCACGCTGACAACAGCTTTAGGCATGATTGTGTTCATAGCCATGATCGGTGCAGCCACGGTCCTTCCACTCTACATGCAGAATATGCTTGGATTTTCAGCGCTTGAATCCGGTTTGATGCTCCTGCCGGGTGCCTTGATCATGGGATTGATGAACCCGATAACTGGCCGATTATTCGATAAATTCGGAGCCAGGTGGCTCGCGATCATAGGCCTTACAATCTTATCTCTATCGACATTCATGTTCACCAATTTATCTGCAGAAACCACATTTGCTTACTTGGCAACATGGAATGCAGTAAGGATGTTCGGGGTGGCCATGGTGATGATGCCTGTTACAACAGCAGGACTCAATCAATTGCCTTCTAATTTGATCCCTCATGGTACGGCCATGAACAACACGATGCGTCAGGTTTCCGGCGCCATGGGTACGGCGATGCTCGTGACCGTCATGACCACAAGCGTCATTCCAACAAAAGGGTTGGAGGGAATGATCCACGGGGTCAACGTCTCCTTCGTGGTGGCGGGCATCACCGCAATCGTGGCACTGATCCTATCTTTCTTTGTGAGGAATCCAGGTTCCAGAAGAATCAAGGGGAGTGCGTAACACACAATACACGAAATCCAATACCTAGCACATTAATCCGAGCGGCCATTTGAGAATGGTCGCTCGGATTTTTACTTTATTTCCAAACCGCGAAGAATTCCGAATCTAGTAACTATCCAATCATCCACACCAACTCTTCCTCCGGTTCATATGGTATATGAGGAGGTGATAGACTTGTGAAAGCATTTTGGAAACACGTAAGAAATCCGCTTTCTTCGAATCCAGATCCCCTGCGTGATTCAGAAAAGGCAAAGGAGATACCGAGGATGGCTAACTTCGGCTTTGCCACACGCCCTCTCCGTTTCTAAATGATTGGCAGCTTGTCCGAACAAGCTGGTATAATCCTGCATATACTATAGTAGTAACGATTAAAGGAGGAAATAACAAGTGAAGGTCATAATGATTGATCCCGGTCATGGTGGAAGCGATCCCGGGGCAAGCTATAAAGGCCATGAAGAGAAATATTATAATCTGCTTATAGCTCTCGGACTGAGAGATTTCCTGCTGGAACATTATCAGGTCAACGTGATCATGACCCGTGAATCCGACCGGGAATTATCTTTAGAGGAAAGAAGCCGACTTGCCAATGCCAGGGAAGTTGATTTCTTTTTATCCATCCACCATAACGCAGGGGGTGGGACAGGGTTCGAAAGCTATATTTATGATGGAAGGGTATCAAATGATATGGTATCCCTCCAATCTACCATACACAATGAAATCGTTTCATCCATCAGCAAATATAATGTGGTGGACCGAGGAAAGAAAAGGGCGAACTTTCATGTATTGAGGGAAACAACCATGAATGCTCTATTAGTGGAGATTCTCTTCATCGATCGTGATACCGACGTCGCCTTGATGCAGTCAACGGCATTCCGATCAGATGTAGTCTCCGGATTAGGAAAAGGGCTTGCCAAAGCCTTGGCGCTGCCTGATGCACAAAAGGCCATTTTCAAAGTGATTGCGGGGTCCTTCGGTGATCGGAAGAACGCTGAAGAGAGGGTGGAAGAGCTTTCGAACAGAAAAATCGATTCTTTCATCACGTCTTTTCTTCTAGATGGAAAAACATATTTCCGGGTTCAAGCAGGGGCATTTGCCGATCGGCAGAATGCTGAAAATCTTGTTCAAACGTTGAAGGGGTATAAGATTGATGCCTTTTTGGTCGTTGAAGGAGCCGTTTCATCCATTCCTCCCGTCTCCCAACCAAAACCAACAAATACGCCAAAGCCGACCTCTCCGCCAACGTCCACCCCAAAACCGACCCTACCGCCACAGGCTCCTTCAAAACCGGGGTATTCCATCCTGGGTGAAAGTGTGTTGAAAGGTCATCAACTCGATGAGTTTGCAAGAAAGGTGAACCCTGCTGCACCTCTTCTGGGAACCTATTATATCACCCTGGGAAGATTGTATGGCATTCGGGGTGATGTAGCGTTTGCCCAAGCTCTGCATGAGACGAACTTCTTCCGATTTACTGGACAAGTCAAAGCTTCTCAAAATAATTATGCCGGTATCGGGACGACTGGTCCAGGTGTGGATGGTGCTCAATTCAAGACAGCCGAAGAAGGAGTCCACGCCCACCTTCAGCATCTATTCGCTTATACGACCACCTCTCCATTGCCAGCGGGCATTCAACTAGTAGATCCACGTTTTAATCTGGTGAAAAGGGGGATCGCCCGAGATTGGATAGAGTTAAACGGAAAATGGGCCGTGCCCGGAGCCACTTACGGTCAAATGGTTTTGGCTCTGCATGAACGGAATTTGAGCGATTCCATTGCGTCGGCAAAGGCACAGACCTTGTTGATGGAAGATGCGATGAAACAGCTGACGATTAAATAAATGCACAAAAAAGACTGGGACAAACATGTACCAGTCATAGTAAAACCCGAACTACTTGCCTGAGATAAGGCAACGTTAGTTCGGGTTTTCTATTTGTTTCATGGCCATTTTATTGTTTAAGTGGTTGAATGAGAAGACTGCTGCGAGACCAAGGAGGCTCATGGACTACCCGCGGAAAGCGAAGCCTTGCGTGGCAATCATAATCCGTTTAAAGAACCTCTACCTGTACTTTTTAAGTTTTGTCTCAGCTTCGTTTAGAAGAATATTAATCGTCTTTCAACAAATGGTGGATCATTCTTTCATGATCATTGAAGAATTGTTGCATGATACGGTAATGTCCGACTTCTTCCAATTTCCTTTCCCTTACACCGTCTTCGCCAAGCTCGATGATGGTTGAGGAGGGATAGGCCATCAAAATAGGGGAGTGGGTGGCAATGATGAACTGCGATTTTTGATTGACGAGCTCATGGATCCTTGTCAGCATAGACATTTGTCGCAGTGGGGAAAGGGCAGCTTCCGGTTCATCCAGGATATAGACCCCGTGACCGCGGAAGCGATTCATGAATGTGGAGAAAAATGCTTCCCCATGGGACTGCTCATGAAGGGATTTGCCGCCATACGAATCAATGATCGGTGCGCCAAAAGGGTCTTCATCGAGTTTTGAAATCTGGGTGGCTACATTGTAAAAGCTTTCGGCACGTAGAAAATAGCCATCTGTGGGTTTTTTGGGACCACGGATGATACGGAGATATTGATCAAGGTCACTGTGTGAATCAAACGTTGAAAACTGAAGGTGGAGGGAGCCTCCCTCAGGGTTGAATCCAAGGGCCACAGCTATTGATTCGAGAAGGGTTGATTTCCCCATACCGTTTTCACCGACAATAAAGGTCACATCACGGTCCAGGTTGATTTCGTCGAGAGTACGGATGCTCGGGATATTAAATGGGTATCGGTCAAATGAGGGAACCTCTTCTCTTTTTAACATAATGCTTCTCAGATAGCTGAACGTATGCATAAAAACCTCCTTATAATAAAAATGGACATCATTTAAACATGATGCCCACTTGTTCTTATGAGGATGACGTCAGTTCCAGGATGATGGAAGTGAGGTCTTCGATGTCTGAATAGTAGGTTACAGAATGGGGATCAGTCTTCAGTAGAAACAGCTGCCCTTCCCTGTCGAATGAAATGGAGATCTCTTTGGGTTCTTCACTCATGAAGGTATGAGTGATTTCACTTTCATCGAACTCCTTCATCGTTTTTAAAAGTTTGACTACAACATCACGTGTCATAGATTTCCCCCCCTTTGATCACTAAAGGGATTGACTAAATACAGTCTCTTAGACCCAATGACTATCCTCAGTATAACAGAGATATCCACAAAAAGAAACGCATGTTCTCTTGCGTATAGGGTTGGCCTCTCGCACATATGATGGGATAAAGAAAGGGGGAGGGAATATGAATCAGTGGAGAATCAGGTCGGAGACACGGTCTCCTGACTATCCTGACGACATGCTCGCCATCATAAAACGCGGCCTGCCGCAGGGAAAAGGGAAGAAAAAAATCTTGATCATAGGGGCAGGACTCAGTGGCCTAGTGTCAGCATCATTATTGAAGAAGGCTGGACATGATGTCACACTTTTGGAAGGTAATAAACGGCTGGGAGGCAGGGTGTATACGAAACGTTCCCCTTTTTCTAAGGGGAACTACCTTGATATGGGAGCCATGAGGATTCCGGATAACCATCGATTGGTCATGGAGTACATCCGCATGTTCAACCTGCCGACCAATGCCTTTTTGAACACTACGCCATACGACAAGCTGTATGTGAATGGGGTCTATAAAACGGTTGAAGAGTATGAGAACAATCCGGATGTTTTAGAGTTTCCACTGAACGAATTCGAAAAAGGCAAGACGGCGGAACAGCTTTTCCTGGAAACGACCAAACCGTTCATCGAAGCTTATCAGAATGGAAGCAGGGAGGAGCGCAAACGCCTTATTGAGGAATTCTCGAATTACTCAATGGGCAGATTCCTGCGGGAAAGTCCCTACGGAAACCCCCTTTCTCTCAATGCCATCAGAATGATCAGCGTGCTCCTCGGGATAGAAGGATTCCCGGAGTTTTCATTTGCCGATATTCTCACCGACATCATTTATCCGATCTTCAGGAAAGAAACGAAATTCAATCAGATCACAGGAGGAAATGATCGTCTTCCATATGCCTTCAAGGAAGAATTGAAAGAAAACCTGCTCATGAATCAACAAGTTTACCGGATCGTGCAGGGGCCTGACGGCGTTGAAGTATATACACGCAACGGAGAACCTGGCGTCCACAGGGGGGATTTTGCCCTGGTGACCGTTCCTTTCACGGTTTTGCAGACGATTGACATTGAACCCTATCAGTCTATTTCCTTTAAGAAGTGGCAAGCCATAACGGAATTGACCAATGTCCCTGCGGTCAAGGTTGGTATAGAGTTTAAAACCAGGTTCTGGGAGGAAATGAAGATCGGCAATATCACCTCAGATCTTCCGTCCCGGTTCACGTATGTGCCGAGTAACGGGATCGGCAGTGGCCGGCCCGGAGTCCTTCTGGCGAGCTACAGTTGGGGTCAGAATGCCCTTCTATTGAATAGCATGTCTAAAGAAGATGTTCTTGCCAATGTTCTGAAAGATCTTGAAAAGTTTTATGGCCCCAGGGTCTACATGGAAATCAGCTCTTATGCAGTATACAATTGGAGTGTCAATCCATTTTCGGCGGGCTGCTTTACGTTATTCACCCCTGGGCAGGAAACGGATATTGCTGATTATATCCAGCAACCTGAGGGAAGACTTCATTTTGCAGGGGAGCATACCTCATCCTTCCACGGATGGATGGAAGGGGCTATTGAATCTGGAATCAGGGCTGCTTACGAGTTGAATGCAAGATAGCATACCCAAATCTATGAAAATAGGAGCTTATCCCACACCTTTTCCTCTATGAAGCATACTCTATCAAGTAAGGTATTTTAGTAGGAAAGGGGGAAAAATAAGTGGGAAATTACCAACACAACAGAAGAGTTTCGCCTGATCGTGATAGAGATCGTGATGAAGTCATCGTAAACCCTACTCAGCGCGTTGTGAATACCCGTACGAAAACGCGTACCGTCAAAAATATCCACCCGACTGAAATCATCAATGTCAACCGTACCATTATCCGTAATGAAAACTACTACCCTGTACGTACGAGGGAGGTCAACGAAACAGTGGTTGAAAACTACGACTGTGGAAGAGATGTCAATCGTCCTGACTGCAGAAGGGTAAGTCCTGGAAGCGGCTGGGTCCGTCCGGCAAATGATGATCGCGATCGATATGATGGCGGCGGCCATCGATGTGGGAACCGCAACCGCCGCTGTGGCTGCAGGTGGTTCTAGTATAAAAGCATCCTTCGGGGTGCTTTTTTTATTTGCTGGGAATTATCCCTTCTATTATTCATCAATGGAGCATAGATTGAACTAGTAAAACTAAAAAATGGGAGATCTTATGATGCCGAATTTTCCTAGAAATCGAAACAATTTAGTTCCACTCGTTGCCGTCTCATTGAAAGCAATCATAAGGGTCGTCATAATTGGAATCGTCGTGATGTATGCCTCTATCTGGCTTATTTCCACCATGGCCATCAAACTTAAGGTCGATAGCCTCCTGTACTCCTCTGTCTCGGAAATGGTTCCGAAACAGACCTTCCTTATGCTCCTTTCACAGGAGATGACGGGACTGAGGATAGCCAATGAAGATCAGCTCAATCATGATTTCGATTGGCTTGAAAGTGTCACGAATGTATCCCTATTGGATCCCAGGAGTTTATTCGGAAGGGAAATACCAGGAATTGAAAATTATCATACACATATAGCGGTAGCTGGTAAAGGGACAGATATTACAAATCTACCGTACGAATCACCAGCCCCAACCGATGAGCAGCTGACCAATCAGGAAGTTGATCAGGATCAGATTGATCAGGCGAATGACTCGAAGGACGACGGTGTCAAGGAAGTGGACAAGAAGTCAGTGTTCATCTATCACTCCCACAGCTGGGAAGCATTCAGCCCACTCATAAAGAATAATCAATCGAGCGACCCGGCCAGCACGAACGAAAAAGTCAACGTCATCGCAGTCGGAGCCAAGCTGAAACAGGAATTGGAATCAAGAGGGATCGGGACCATCCAAGACAAAACTGATGTAAACCAGGCACTGAAAGAAAAGAGTTGGAGCTATTACGAATCCTATAAATTATCAAGAGGGCTCGTCCAGGAAGCCATCGCCCAAGACGAAGATCTAAATTATATCATTGATGTACACCGCGACTCACAACCGAAGAAAGTAACCACTAAAACCATTAACGGAAAAGCATACGCCCGCCTATTCTTTATCGTCGGGAAGGAAAATAAGAATTATGAAAAGAACTTGAAAATTGCCAGGGACCTACACGCCAAGCTTGAAAAAGAGTATCCGGGTATCAGTAGGGGGGTATTCGTCAAAACAAAAGCAGAAGGGAATGGAGTTTATAATCAGGATCTGACGGAAAGGGCTTTGCTACTCGAATTCGGCGGGGTTGAAAATAACCTGGTGGAACTGTACAATTCTACAGAAGCTTTTGCAGAAATCTTTGCAGAATATTATCATAAAGATGCAGTCGAAGTAAACAATTGAACGGGCCTTAATGGCTCGTTCTTTTTTTGTGTAAAAAAAGAATTGAAGAAAGCGTAAACAAGGAATATAATGGCGTAATATTCAAAAAAAGAGGAAGTGTGTCGAGGATGAAGCAAAGGATCGCTGTCGAAGCCATCACAGAAAGCTTGAAAAAAGATAAGCGGGTGAAAAGTATATTTTTGAAGGGATCGATGGGGAGGGGAGAGGAAGATGAGTTCTCCGATGTGGATCTTTATTGCCTTGTCGAGGAAGTGGATCTGGAGTCTTTCGTCCAGGACCGGATTCGACATTTGGAAGCCTATGGGAAGCTCCTGTTCCATGATGACTTGTTCATCATCGCACCACAGATCATCGCGGTTTATGAGGATCTGCTTCATGTCGATCTCTTCACGGTGACGAAAAAGACATTCAAGCAAAAAGATTATTTCAAGGTCATCCATGATCCAGAGTGCAGGATGAGTCCATTTGAAGAAGGTCAAAACCTCCTATTATCCGATGCCGAATTTCACGACTTTGCTGTTGACACAGGCTGGTTCCTATTTCAATACTACAAGGCCATGCGCAGGGGAAACGATCTATGGGCTGCAGAAATGTTACAGCACGTAATGAGGAATTTCTCCAGTGTCCTTTTGCAACGATATAATCCTGATAGGGCGCAGCTTGGCTTTAAGACGCTCGAAGCTAGTCTTCCGGAGGAACATGTCGGGAAAGTGAAGAAAATCATGGGGCTTATAGGTCCGTTCACACATCAACAGGCAGCCTATGAGATTCTGTTGTTGATTGAGGCTGAGAGAAACTGGATCAGGTCTGTATGGCTAGATGAACCTGGAAACCGACTATTGGATACCATGCTCGGTACATTGGGTGCCATAAGAAAGTAGAAAGTCTGATACATAATCCCTTCTTCCATGTAAATCCTAAAGGCAGGAGGGATGTTCTTGAAGTATGTGTCAGCATTTCTATTAAAACTGGTCGTCACATTCCTGATCCTCTACACGGTTTTGGCAGGGGTCACAGGTCTATCGATGGGTTCCATCATTGCGTTGACTGGTGTGCTCGTTCTGATCGGTTATTTACTTGGTGATTTGTATCTCCTGCCAAGGACCACGAATGGTTGGGCGGTGCTTGCAGATTTTGGTTTGAGCTCGATCATGGTGTATTTTCTCAGTTCGGCCTTGGTGGCTGGTTCTCAAACCTTTCTTGTAAGATCTTTTGTGGCAGCAGTGGCTGTAAGCTCATTTGAGTGGTTTTTTCACCATCATCTTAGGAAAAATGTTTTTTTGCCTGATTCCTCTGCACCCGTTTACCGGCAGGATTATCAAACTGAGGCATCAGAAGAGTTTCAACCCGACCTCGATCGGGACGAAAGGTAAAAGGACGGTATGCCCCCATACCGTCCTTTTGCATGTTTCAACTTGAGTCGCCTTGATTGAATGTCTTTGAGAACTGTTTTACTACAGCATGGACCTCATTTGTTTTTTCATCTTTTAATAATGGCGTGATCCTGGGGAGGAAAGAGAGTGCGTCTTCTTCTGAGAAGGTTCCTTCTTGTTGCTTTTTGAAGTTCTCCATTAGAATTAGTTTTGCCTCTTCTTCCTTGCCATCTTGAACGCGTTGTAAAATGAAAGATAAAAATTTTTCTTGCCCTTGTGAATCCATTACACTTCCTCCTTGAGTTCATGATTTAATATCCCTTTTTTATTTTACCAGATGGACGCCTGTGAGGAGAGGAAATGAAATTATCAGTTGTAAATTGGCTGATTTCGACTATAATTAGTACCAGGTATTAAAACTAGATGATGGGGTGATCTCATGTATTCATTTCTTGCAAATCTGGCAAAATTGATTTTTGGAAAAGTGGAAATTCGAAATACCCATCTCCTTCCTGAAGAGGGAGGTTATATTGTGACATGTTCACACAAAACATGGCTTGATGTCGTCGCCCTTGGCTTCAGTATGCCCGGACCCGTACACTTTATGGCAAAGAAGGAACTATTCGACCGGAGAATCCCCGCCTTTATTTTACATAAGATTCACGCCTTTCCTGTGAACCGTGAGAACCCTTCTCCTTCAAGTATCAAAAAGCCTGTTAAACTACTTCGGGGAGGGGCAATCGTAGGAGTCTTCCCTGGAGGTACCCGTTCAGATGAGGATGTCGAAGCGAAACGTGGAGCCATTACGATAGCAAACCTCTCCCGGGTGCCAATTGTACCGGCAGCCTATCACGGGCCGACATCGTTTAAAGAATTATTGCGTAACCGTCATAAAGTCGTTATCGTCATCGGTCAACCATACACCGTACGTGCAAAGGACAAGGAACAAATGACAGCAGAGACAAAGGTGTTATCAGGGAAAATCAATGACTTGATCAAAGAAGCCCAAAAAATAAGCTGAAAGCTGTCTGTACAGATTTGACAATAAATCTGTACAGACAGCTTTTTATTTGGAAAAGGATTCATACCATATTTTCATTTGATTAGGTATGAATCCTATTCCATGGCAGAAACTAACCAAAGAATGAAGCAGGGAGGGGATCTTATGAGGCGGTTGAATAATGCAGGTGAACAAGGGAATCTTGCGTACGTCAGCATATTCGGTACCACTCAGATTCATTTGAGGAACCCCATGATTGTTGCGCTCTGGTCCATGGCCTTCCCAGGATTCGGTCATCTTCTGCTTTCAAAATACCTCAGAGGTTTCGCCCTGGTGATATGGGAGATCTATATCAACCAGACCATTCACTTGAATACAGCCATGGTTTACACGTTCATGGGTGATATCGACGCAGCAAAAAGCGTTCTCGATATCCAGTTCATGCATTTATACATTCCGGTGTACTTGTTTGCCATATGGGATAGCCACAGAACCGCCGTCGACCTGAATAAAGTCTATTTAAGCCATAAAGGAAAAAAGTCGACCATCAACAGGAGGCTCGTCATTCGACCGCTTGAAATCAACTATCTTGATAAGAGATGCCCTGTTTCAGCTTTTTTTTGGTCCATGGCCGTACCGAGTGTTGGACATTTTTATAATCACCGGATCATATCGGGGCTTTTCACGCTTGTGACCACTGTTATTTATGTCTGTAATTCCCATCTATTGGAAGGGATTCATTATCTTATCTTGGGAAGATTGGAAACCTCTGTGAACGTACTCGATAAACAATGGTTATTGTACATGCCATCCTTTTACTTTTTCACTATTTATGACGCGTATGTGGGGGTCGTAGAGAATAACAAACTTTTTGACAGGGAACAGTCCGCCCTTTTAAAAGAGTATTACCAAAAAGGATCCTTGTTGATTGGCAAAGGATGGAGGGTTAGATAGTGCAAATCATCGCATCGTTCAATCATTCTTCCTACATCGAAATGGCCATCGTCAAGCTTGAAGAGAAGGGGCTGGATGATCTATATGCCATTCCACTTGAAAGCAGGCAGAGAGAAACAAGGCTCTTTGACTCCATCCATTATTCAGATGGTCATTCCCTTCTCAATAAAGGCATGTTCCTTGCCGTGATCTTTTCGGTTATTGCCACAAGTCGTGGGTTTACTTTGGAATGGGGGCCGATCTATTGGGGGTTGATCGGGGCAGGGAGCGGATTGGTCCTTGGTTTCCTCATCGACCTGTTCTTGGTGAAGATCAAAGAGAGGAATCAGATTTTGGAAGATCATCATCAACCATCTGAAATCATCCTCATTATCAACTGTCGGTCAAAGGATGAAGAATGGGTGACCAGGACGCTATGGGAACATCATGCATTGGGGATTGCCGCGGTCGGAAATGAGTGAAAGACGCACCAAACGATAAAAAACCATTCAATGCCTCATCATTGAATGGTCCAATCTTGCTTTATGTGGAAGACATCGTCGGTCTAAACGGTTACTTTGGTGCAATTGATCCAATGGATGGAGCCCGACTCGGTATGGGGATGGCATTCTTTTTTTAAGCTTCTAAACTCTTCTTCCAATTCTTCGAGGGTCAATTCGAACAGCTGTCTTTCTCCTTTTTTGTACACTTTGTGCACGATCAACTTATTGATCAATTCATTTCTTCTTTGCGTGGTTTCCATCATACTCACTCCTCATGAATGGTTGGGAAGAGGATATAAAAATCCCTCTTCAGGATAAGAAGAAGGATTGCCCGGACTCTTCGACTCATCTTTCAAGCACCTGCTTGTGGAATTAGCACAGTATTCCGAATTGGAACCTGTTGCTGAGGCTTCACAGGGCCATTCCCTCTGCCTCTCTTGATAAGCGTTATATAAAATATAGTATAAACCAAGTATACCAAGTTGTCAACTTGGTTTAATGTGCGATTTCAGACACACAAAATGAAGTGAATCACTCGTATTACCCGGTCAATCATGGTACCGTATGTAATAGAATGAATAAAGCGGTTTGGAGTGAAAGAGATGAAGACAGTGGCAGTTGTGGGTGGAGGTATCACCGGCCTTACGACACTATACTACTTTCAGGAATACTTGAAAGGTGAGGACGTAAGACTGATATTGATTGAGGGAGAAGATATGCTTGGAGGTAAAATCCAGTCGATCGCTTCGGATCCCTTCATCATGGAAGTTGGTGCCGATTCAATTGTGTCAAGACATCCGGGTGTCCTCGAGCTTGTCGGGGAATTAGGGCTCATGGATGAACTTGTGTATAACGAAACGGGTACATCGTTCATCTACACGCACGACAAACTACATAAGATTCCAACAGATTCAGTGTTTGGGATTCCCATGACGAGAAATTCCCTGATGGAGAGTACGCTTATTTCCGACGAAGGAAAAAGGGCTGCACTACTGGATTATGAAACGGTGAATGACACGTTCACAAAGGAAGATTCCATCGGGGATTTCCTGGAGTTTTTCTTAGGAAAAGAGCTCGTACAAAACCAGATTGCACCTGTGCTATCTGGAGTATATTCAGGGGACTTATATACACTGAGCATGTCTTCCACACTGCCATACTTATTGGATTATAAGAATACTTATGGCAGTATCATGAAGGGGCTATGGATCAACCGTGAAAAACATCTGGGGAAATCCAACAAAAAATTTGTTTCGTTTAAAACCGGATTATCAGCCATCATCAATCGGCTGGATGAATGCACGCCTCACGTAGAAAAGTACAAGGGGATCGGCCTCAAGACCCTGAAGAAATCCGGTCGTGTGTATTCATTGGAACTCACCAATGGTGAAACCATATCAGCGGATGCAACCGTCCTAGCCATTCCACACAATCGTGCAAGGGGAGTCCTCAACCACCCGGAACTGAATCAAGGCTTTTCCCTTCTTAAAACTAAATCGTTAAAAAGCATTTACCTTGGATTCGCCCTTCCTGATACCGTATTGCCTGCAGATGGTACAGGGTTCATCGTTGCAAAAGATCAAGATGGAGTGAAAAGCGACGCGTGCACGTGGACAAGTAGAAAGTGGAAACACACGTCTGTGGATAGTCAACTCCTCGTCAGGCTTTTCTATAAGGATTCCAATCCCCACTGGGAAGAAATTAAACATCTCACCGAGGTAGAGTTGGTTCACACTGCTCTTAAGGATATAGAAGCGACGATGGGACTCAAAGAGGTACAGCCCATTCAAAAAGAAGTAACAGACTGGTCCGGCCTGATGCCCAATTACAACCTGGAACATGCACAATCAGTAAGACAATTGGAAACAAGCCTTGCTGTTGAATTCCCTGGGATCATGCTAGCGGGTGCTTCCTATTACGGTGTGGGCATTGGTGCCTGCATTCAAAACGGAAAAAAGACAGCAGAGCAGCTGTCTTCACGACTTCTTTGAACGATGTGAGGCCATGCTCCTGAAAAGCAGGGAGGCCAGGCCGATCACCAATAGTAGCACCATGCTCAGATAGAATCCGTATCTGCTCTCCTTCAATGTGAACGTTCCGCTGATGGCCAACACCAAGATTCCCAGTGCAACGAGGCTCACTCCGTTCCTCATGACGTCCCTGTCAAGAAGTTTGAAGGAAGAAAGCAGAATGAATGCCCAATTACAAAGCAACAGGATGCCGGCGGCAGTGATGAATGCTTCAAAAATGATTCCTGGCAAAAGATGAGAAGCAATGATGGCACTCGTCATACCGGCAACGGATAGTAATAGGGATGGAAGAGGGATATCCCTTTTCCATCTTTTTTTGAAGATTGCAGGGGCTTCACCTTCATCCGCCATAGACCGTAGGAGTCGGGTGACGCTGAATAACGCTGCAGCCAATGCGGAAAAACCGGCTAACAGAATGACGCCGTTAAAACATGATGCGACAATCGGAACATTCCCCCGGTTCAGGACAGATATGAAGGGGCTCTCCTCACTGGAAAAGTGGGTAGGTGCCTGTAGATTCAATGTGATCCAGAGTGCCATTACATACAATGAGCCAAGGCAAATGATCAATGCCCTTCCGCTTTTTAAAATATCTTTGGTTTCCGAGAGCCTCGACGCCATCAGACCGATGACTTCGATGCCTGCAAAGGAGTAGAATGCAAAAATCAGGGAAGTTCTTACCTCACTGAAGCCTTCACTTAAAGGGATTGAACCATTCTCAGGGAGGTGGATTCTGCCCCCCAGTAACCAGGCAGCCCCTATGAATAAAAAGATCACAAGTGCTGAAAGCTTGATGATGGAAAAAAAGTCTTCTGCTACATCGAATCCCCTTGCGCCGAGCAATACGACCGAAATGGATAGCACCGCAAAGATAAGGGTGAAAACCCATAGCGGAATGGAAGGGAACCAGTACCTGGACAAAATCCCAAGGGCGGTCAACTGCCCTCCCATGATCAAGATCGTAGAAATCCAATAAATCCAGCCGCACAGGAAGGCAGCCCAACTTCCATATGCTTTTCCAGCGTAAGTACAGAAAGATCCTTCACAAGGATCGGCCATGGTCATCGTGGCAAGTCGCTTGTACACAATCCAAGTTGCAAATGCTGCGATTAGGAAAGCAGGGATGATGAAGCCCCCCGACGATTTAAGCGCTATGCCTGTACCCAGGAAATACCCGGTCCCTACCGTACCCCCAGCACCGATCAAGGATAGGTGCCACCACGAAAGTGCAGGTTCTGCTGAAGAATGCTTCATGATGATCCTTCAGCCGGCTGCGGTTTCTTCTTATCATTTGTGTGGATCCAAAACATAACCAAGGCTATGATGATCACGGCAAACAGTCCCGCCCCGATAAAACTCACATTCAATCCATTTTTCATAACCAGCGAAACCAGGGGAGGACCAGCTGCAACCCCAATAAATCGGGAAGAACTATAGAGGGAAGAAATAGTCCCGCGTTCCTCTTTTTCAATGTTTTCCGTGATCAACGCATCCAAGGTCGGCAGTAGGGCCCCGATAGCAATTCCAATAAAACCTGTAAGACAGAGAAGGAAGACCAATTGATCTTTGAGAAACCCGACAAATGGTACGCAAAGGGTCAAAATGGCAAGACACCCCAAGATGATGCCCTTCATGACTTTTACATTTCCTTTGATGTTTTTTCCTGAAATGTAAGAAGAGATGCAAAGAGCGAGCAAAGGGATTGCCAGAACAAACCCCTTCTTCACACCGTACAAGTGGTGAATTTTTTCGAATGAATCACTCAAGTAAAAAAGAATGCCGAATAGGACCAGCATCACATACGCCCCGATGGTAAATACGGTGAAAATCCATTTGCCATGCTCTTTGAAGATCCCTTTCGTTTTATGGATGAACTCCTTAAGTTCCATGGGAGGATCCTTCTTCTTGGGTACTTTAATGAAAAATATGACAAGGAGGATGGAAATAAGACTGAAAAAAGAGATGGAGAAAAACGGCAGGAACCACAAGAAAGCCGCGAAAGCCGCTCCCAATATTGGACTCAACACCTTGCCAAATGTATTAGACGTTTCAATAATGCCAAGGCAAGAGCTTGTTTTCTCATCATCATCTTTGTAAAGGTCACCCACCAGTGGAAGAATGATGGGGGCTGCTCCTGCCGCTCCGATTCCCTGGAGGATCCTTCCGATAATGATCCAAAGGAAAGGATCACTCATTTTCCAAGATGCGTAACCTGCAATCAGACCTCCGATCAAAGAAAACACAAGACTGGGGAGGATGACCATTTTCCGTCCGAAACGATCCGATAAATAGCCGGCAATGGGAATTAAGAAGATGGAAGCGATTGAGTAACTCGTGATGATCATGCTGGTTTGGAAGGATGAGATGCCAACCTTCTTTTCAAAAATCGGAAGTACTGGTATCAACATGGAATTCCCGAGCGTCATGACGAGCGGGATGGAGGCCATACTGACGACACACCAGTTACTCACTTTTGATTGATCGTTCATTTTGACACCTCATAGTCATTTTGGTTTATCACAAATAATGTTCCTTCTTACAAGTATGCGGCACGGCTTCACGAGCAATCCGTCGAAAATTATTCCAAGTGGCTTCTTGATCCATTGTCAGAAGCCATCGTCTTCCTTTTGAACGAAAGGAGCACAAAAAAAGAGGCTGCAGCCGCACAGCCTCTTCAATCGATCTTATAGCTTTCCTGTAAGGAATTGAGCTTCCCCTTTACCGAAACTCCAATCGGCATCACGATTCGTCACAATCGAGACCATCAAATCGTCTGGAGAGATACCGCAATCCTTCTCAAGTTTTTCAGCCAACAATTGATACAATTTCTTTTTCTGTTGATCGGTCCGTTGTTTACTCGTGATGGTGATGACGACCACATCATCACTTCTGTTGAATCCGAGTCCCGTATCTTCAATGATCATCTCATGCTTCGGGTGTTGGTGAACAATCTGATAGCGGTCCCTTTCTGGAACACCAAAAGCCTCAAGGACTGCTTGGTGGGCGCTATCCAAGATTTTTTTTACTGTTGAAGGGTCCCTTCCCTCGATTAGATCGAATGTGAGCAATGGCATACAATCGCCTCCTATTCTTGATGATAACGATAAGATACCACTTTAGAGCAACGTTAAACATGGTAATGAATGACGGCATGAATTACTTGAAAATTACGGGTCATTCCATACATAATGGAAATAAATCCATTTATATTTAGAGTTGTTGAGAGGAAGATGTGTGTGACCTGTCACATTTTGATTGCCACAATCAGGAATATCGACGCCGAATCCGCCAGATGGGAAGAAGAATTCGGGGTCGGTCTGACCTCCGCGGAACACTATAGAGAGGATGTACCTGTCACCTTGCCGTATCTCTATGAGGCATATGATGATGACCTTCCTTTGTTGATGTTGTTGAATGAGCTTATGACAATAGGTGATGTAGTGGAGCTGTATGAATATTGTGAAGGGAAAAAGGGAGTAGTGGCCATGAATAGAAGAGAGGAAGCCGTAACGGTGAATCTTCATCAAAAGACCTATCAGGATCAGCATGGTACCTATAAGCTGAATCAAAAAAAATGGTTGAATAACCTGGCCACCAAAAGGTATTTGACTGACCGTAGTGTGACCACCTTTCTTAAATACTGAAAGGATGAATAAGGAAGAATTGATTGACTTTTACAAGGCGAGGGTGTATTCTTTTGGAAATATTTAAATTCCATGACGGGAAGAGTACAGAAGGAATCCTCCTTAAGAGAGCCGCTGGTTGGTGGAAAGCGGTGGAGAACCTTCCGGAAAATCACCCCCGAGAAGTCCTGTTGAAGGAAGCTTAGGCAGGATCGGTGCACAGCCGTTACTGTGTTGACCGAGTGCCGTACAGATGTACGGAAGATGGGTGGTACCGCGGAATAACATCCGTCCCTTTTTATAAGGGGCGGATTTTTTTGTTTCATTATCCAGGAGGAAGAGGGTACAAGATGAAAACAGTCGATGTATTAGAAAAAGCGCATAAGCGTGAAGAGCGGATCCAGAACTATTGGAAGGAAGCAAATACGTTTGAAAAGTCAATTTCAGAGCGGGAAGGAAAAGAAACATTTGTTTTTTATGAGGGACCACCGACAGCCAACGGCCTGCCCCATGCCGGTCATGTTCTGGGACGGGTCATCAAAGATTTTGTTGCAAGATACAAAACGATGCAAGGTTTCCAGGTGCATCGCAAGGCAGGGTGGGATACCCATGGATTACCGGTTGAGCTGGAAGTGGAAAAGCAGCTCGGCATCTCAGGTAAACAGCAGATCGAAGACTACGGAGTGGAAAAGTTCATCAATGAATGCAAGAACAGCGTCTTTCATTATGAGAAACAGTGGAGGGAGTTCACGGAGGCAATAGGGTATTGGGTAGATATGGATGATCCGTATGTAACCTTGGAGAACGACTATATCGAGAGTGTGTGGCATATCCTCAGCGACCTTCACAAACGGGATCTCCTTTATAAAGGTCATCGGGTCACGCCGTATTGCCCGAGCTGTCAGACTACACTCAGTTCCCATGAAGTTGCTCAAGGCTATAAAGATGTCAAGGATCTCTCTGCTACCGCAAAATTCCGCATCGAGGGAAGCGATAATGAATTCATCCTCGGCTGGACGACCACGCCTTGGACGCTACCGGCGAATATTGCCCTCGCTGTTAATCCGGAGCTCACATATGTAAAAGTAAAAAGTGACGGCGATACGTACATCGTTGCCGAAAGCCTGAAAGACAAGCATTTTTCTGAAGAAGCACCCATTGTATCCCGATTCAAGGGCAGTGAATTGGAGGGAACTGCCTATGTCCCACCTTTTCCATTTGTGAGTCCTGAAAAAGGAAATATCGTAGTTTCAGGGGAATTTGTCACTGCCGATAGTGGAACAGGGATCGTGCATATCGCTCCTGCTTACGGAGAAGATGATTACCAGCTGGTGAAAGATCATGGACTTTCATTTGTGAATGTCGTAGATGGACAAGGAAAGTATACGGATGCCGTCCCCCCATTCCAAGGGCGGTTTGTCAAAGACTGCGACGTGGATATCGTGAAGTATCTTGCAGCCGAAGGGCTCCTGTTCCATAAAGAGAAATATGAGCATAGCTATCCCCATTGCTGGCGCTGTGATTCACCGCTTCTTTACTACGCAATTGAGAGCTGGTTCATCCGCGCGACGGCTTTGAAGGATCAGTTCATCCAAAATAATGAACAAGTGGAATGGTACCCTGAGCATATTAAGGAAGGTCGTTTCGGTCATTTCCTTGAAAATATGGTGGATTGGAATATCGGCAGGAATCGCTATTGGGGCACACCACTTCCTGTCTGGATCTGCGAATCTTGCAGTCATCAATACGCACCATCAAGCATCGAAGACTTGCGTAATCGCTCTGTGGAAGAGATCGATTCCGTTGAGCTGCATAAACCATTTGTCGATCACATCCATCTCTCCTGTGATCAATGTGAAGGCTCTATGACACGGGTACCCGAGGTGATTGATGTTTGGTTCGACAGTGGAAGCATGCCTTATGCACAACAGCATTATCCATTCGAGCATCAGGAACGATTTGAAAAGCAATTCCCGGCAGACTTTATCTGTGAAGGGATAGACCAGACCAGGGGCTGGTTCTACAGCTTATTGGCTGTTTCCACCTTGTTCACGGGGAAGGCTCCTTATAAGAAGGTACTTGCTACAGGCCATATATTAGACGGCGAGGGCAGGAAGATGTCTAAGAGTAAAGGGAATGCATTGAATCCGATGGACCTTGTCACTAAGTTCGGTGCCGATGCTCTAAGATGGTCTCTCCTTGCCGATAGTGCACCTTGGAATAATAAACGTTTCTCTGAAAGAGTAGTGCTCGAAGCGAAATCGAAGGTTGTCGACACTCTGGTGAATGTTCATTCGTTCTACACCATGTATGCAAAAATCGATTCATTCACCTATTCAGATCTAGGCCAAGGACAAAGGACTCTGCTGGACAGGTGGATCCTTTCTAGATTGGACAGCGTATCACAAACGATGTGTGAAGCGTTGGATCGCTATGACTTTACCAAGGGAGCACAGGCTCTTGAAGTATTCATCGGGGAAATCAGTAACTGGTATATCCGCCGCTCTCGGGATCGTTTCTGGGAGGAAGGCGTGTCAGATTCAAAACTTGCTGCATTCTCCACACTCCATTATGTGCTGGTAGAAACGAGTAAACTGGCTGCACCTTACATCCCATTCCTTGCAGAAGATATCCACCTTAACCTTACGGGCAAAAGCGTCCATCTTGCCGAATATCCGAAAGGAGGAACAGGTTACAGCGATCCATCGATCGAAAGGGAAATGGCTGCCGTCCTTCAAGTGGTTGAACTCGCTCGGAGCGTCAGAAATGCAAAATCGATCAAAACGAAGCAACCTCTATCGGAAATGACCGTCATTGCCACCGAACCACATAACGGTGAAGCGTTAAAAAAACATCAAAGGATCATTCAAGAAGAGATCAACGTCAAACGGGTCCTTGTGCAGGAAACATCCAATGATCTTGTATCGTATGAAGTGAAGCTTAATTTCAAAAAAGCCGGTCCCGTATTAGGAAAAAAAGTCGGCGCAGTCAAGAAATATTTAGATCAATTAAGTCAAAGTGAAGCAGAACAGATTGTCCAAGCGGAAACGTTACATCTGGATATCGAAGGCGAGCCATTGACTGTTCCATTTGAGCTTCTTCTTGTGGAGAGGGTGGCAGATGAAGGGCTTTCCATGGGAGCAAATGCTTCTTATCAGGTTATCCTCAATACGGAAATCACAGAGGAATTGAAGCTTGAAGGTCTGGCTCGTGAGGTCATACGGGCCATCCAGACCGAGCGGAAAGAACGCGATCTCCCAATTGAAGCTAGGATTTCCCTTCGGTTGGACGGAGACCCGGAAATACGGAAGGCGATCGAAAACAATGAATCACTGATACGTGAAAGTGTTTTGGTGAAGGAGATGAAAATAGAAGCATTATCTGGTGGAAAGGAAGTAACGTTGAATGACCGGAAATTGATCATCGACATCGGTTAAAAAGAAGAACCCCGTTCAAGAAACGGGGTTCTTCTTTGTGATGAACAGCCCCATTTGATCGAGGGCATAATGGATGCCTTGCTGAAGGACAGAAAAACATGGGATCCGCTTGATGTCATGTCCGCTTTGTGCAATTTGGATACTGAATTCAGCTGAAATTCCTACCAGTAGGCAGCGGGTCCCGAGAAGGGAGGTGGCTGCTACAAATTTTTGAATGAAATTCAAAGTGAAATCATCCACACCGATTAAGCTTGTAGCGTCGAGGATGAGGTAATCCGCCTTATACCCTGGGAGATTGAGGAGGGTACGGTTAAGGAGCTCTTCACCCCTCGTTTCATCATAGCGACCAACCAAGGGCACTACAAGGATGGAATCGAGGACGGGTATGATCGGAGAAGAAATCTCCTTGATGATACTGGAAAGAGTATGTGTTCTCTCGGCTGTTGCAAGCTCCATCTTTTGCTGCATTTCATTTGTTTGTTCTTCGATTAAGGCGCTGACATTCAATGAAGGTGTGATGTCAGAGTGATTGAATTCATACTCACTATATTGATCGCCTTCCAGTTGGCTCCTGTTCACCTTGTACCACATTTTCTCCCCGAATAAGCCCGTCAGGACCCCGGCCCAGTGACCTGGAAGAAATGTGCCTTCTTGATTTTTCCCTTGCTCTTTATTGACCTGATATTCCCAGCTGTTCCGGACGCGAATCACTGCATGAAGCTCTTCTTTTGAATAGGATACGATCTCTGTATCACCCCAGCCCGCTGTCACATAAGTTGTCGGAAGCTTGCCGAGGATGTCATCTACTTTCCCGAGGGAGCGCTTGTAAAAATCACTTACGATGGTTCCAGTCCTGTATCCCGAAGTTTCCAGTACAAGTCTTGACTCTTTATGGCCTGCTATCTCTTCGATCGTATCAAAAAGGGTTTTGAATGCCGTATCCACCCAGAACAATACGACCCGTTCATTTTCAAAATGAACTTCCCCGTTTACAAGGTCCCAGTCGAATAAAGAGCCGCTTATATCGATTGCATGTTTCACGATTGACGCCTCCAACAAGATGATTTCTTTTCATATGTATAGAAGAGAGTGCAAAAAATCTGCAAACCTAAATATGATTACCCTCCTTTTAATGTGAGTAAACATCTTCCCGATGATTTTTTAAGGATTTATCAATAGGTCCAGGGGGTATAGTATGAGAAATGACAGTCAGGGGGAGAAAGCATGAAAGAGGCGATGATTATTATCAATCCTTCTTCGGGCAAAGAAGAAGCGGTGGACTACAAGAAAAAAGCTATACATAATCTCAAAGGCTATGAGGTCTTCGTGCGTGAAACGAAGGGAGAAGGGGATGCCACATTGTTTGCGGAGGAAGCATGCAAGAGGGGCTTTGACCTCATCATTTGCATGGGGGGAGATGGAACCGTGAACGAAGTGATCAATGGCATGGCTGAGAAACCCCATCGCCCAGAGCTTGCTTTGGTGCCACTGGGAACGGTGAACGATTTTGTGAGGGCAATATCACTGCCGCTCGAACCTGAGGAGGCCCTCGAGGTTCTGAAATCAACCAATACCCGGGAAGCCGATATAGGAAAAGTGAATGACCGCTACTTCATTAACATCATCGCCGTGGGTGCATTGGCTGAAGCTTCATTCTCTACGACTGCAGAGCAGAAATCAAAGCTCGGTCCTCTCGCGTATGTTGTGGAAGGTATGAAAAAAATGAAGGAAAAACAGCCATTTCCTTTAGACCTGTCAGGCGAGCAGAACTGGAGTGGGGATTCCTTATTGACCCTCATCGCCATGACGAATTCCATCGGGGGATTCGAATCCATCGCCCCGGAAGCGGAAGTAGATGATGGATCACTTCATGTCTACATCATCGAAGATATGCCGATACCCAAGTTCCTCTTATTACTTCCCAAAATATTGGCAGGTAAACTGACAGAAAGCCCTCAGGTTCATCACCTGAAAGCATCAGAGATCGAGGCGTCCTCATCATTCGATATGAAGGCGAATATTGATGGGGATGAAGGATGCACATTGCCGCTGACTGTAAAAAGTCTTCCCCGTCACGTGAAAATAAGAATTCCAGAAGGAGGATCAGCATGAATTTAACCTTGACAGAGCCTGCATTAAATAAGCTGACAGACATACCCCCTGGCCATTTGGTGCAGCTTGCCCTCGACCGGGGGAGCTGTGATATTGTGAATAATGTATACGAAATGAAAGTGGTCCCGTCCAGAGAGCTTCAAGACCATGAACGCAGCATCGAATATAAAGGTGTCACCTTCATTGTGGACGATGATTTTGAAGATGCCTACGATCATGAACTCACCATCGATTTTCAGAAAAATGCATTTGTCTTCAAGAATAAGAATCAAACGTTCAACAATCGGGTAGGCCTCCGTTTTTTGTGAATGAGATGGCTTTCTATCCCGTTATATGATACTATTAGCCCTTACAGTATAAAAAGGACGTGACGTTCAATGATCAATATTACCATTCCAAAAGCGGATGTATCCATTACAGAACGCAAGCAGAACGAAAATGAAGAAATCAAAATCCAACCGATCGAAGGTTTTATCGACCTTCATGAAATTCCACGTGATAAAGGAGGAATCATCCTTTTTTATGATAACAAGGACGAACTTCTGTTTGTTGGAAAAGCCAGAAAGCTGAGACAGCGTGTCAAAAAGCATCTGGAAGATAAAGTTTCACCCCTTCGTGAACACAGGAAGGAAGTTCATCGCATCGATGTCTTGTTTGTAGAGGATGCAATGGAGCGTGAAATCTACGAAACATATATCATCAATGCGCTTAGAGCAAGATACAATGTGGAAAAAGCATTCTTTTAATGCGTGATCGGAAGCTCCTCTAAATGGGGGCTTCTTTTTTTATATCGGGTGATGTGTGTTCCATTTCAGGAGATCCTCCTCTGAAATATGGGTATGGAGGGTTCCATTTCCGTCTTCCACATGGTAGGTCACCTTTGTGCCGTTGTCATGCCAGGTTAGTGCTATTCCTTTAATGAGAGCTGTCCTGAGCATTCCGGCTATATGCAGATGTACTCTATCTTGCAGGTCAAATCGGGTTTGATAGAAACGGGGCACACCATTTGGTTCACTGGAAGCCACATTAATATGCAGCCGGCCATTGTTTTCAATCATGTAAAATAGTTGGGCTCCCGCTTGAGACATCTCGTAACAATATCCCACCACGGCGCCTGTATAGCCGCCTTCATAAAATACGTCTCCGATTTCCATTGCCATGACGCAGCCTTTCATCCTTTTCCCTCCCCGTAAAATCAATTATCCCATCCTATGTAGAGAAGCACGGAGGTAGAACGAGCCCTGTAAATGTATCTACTGGAATTTATTGATCTATGATACATTTAGTAGACAGAAACGTTGAAAGGGAGCGGCCATGTACATATCACTCAGAATTCGACTATTACTAATCTTTACACTTGTCCTGACCATTCCTTTCCTTACCCTGTCCCTTCTGGTACCTGAGTGGTTCGGTACCATCATGGAAAAGAAAACGACCGAAGCGACCGTAGAGATGATGGATCAATTTTCTCAATATTCCGATTCGCTGACCTCTCAGGTTGAAGACCTTGGGAAACAGGTTCTAGTGAATCCAGCTACACAGGAGTGGGTGCGATCAGAGGAGAACGGGCTGTCCGATTCAGATCTTCTATACATGAAGAATCAGCTGAAAACAGAGTTGTCCTCAATGATGGTGAATAATTCAAAATCAATGTCTGTATCTGTCTATTTAAATGATGGAACAGGTACTTCACAGAAGCTTCCTCCTCTTAGGGAGATTGTTTGGTTCAAGGAATTTTATGACTATGATCAACGTTGGATGCGGTCACATCATGAGTGGAATGAGGATGAAGTCAACAGTTACCTTCTCCCTCTTTTTGATTTGAATACGATGGACCTTTCCGGCGTCATCAAAGTGAATTTTCCTACCATCCTGCTAGAGGAGTCACTTGAAAAAGTAAAGCTTGGAGATGAGGGGCACGTATCATTGCTGGATGCTAAAGGGAGAGACGTGTTGGGAGGGAATCCGGATATATCATCCGATATCGTGAAGATGTGCCTGCACGAGATGAAGGATCATTCTGGAAGGACAGGTGTAGTGGAAGTGACTAAGGGGGAAACCAAGCATCTGGTCTTTTATCAAAAAATGGGGGTTGGCGATTGGATCCTGATGAGCGAAATAAAAAAATCCGATCTCTACGCGCCTGTCCACTCACTGCAGAGGAATCTTTTATTGATCAGCGGCTGGATCTTTTTACTGACAATCTTGATTTCTTACATCCTGTCTTCGAATATCGTCAAGCCGCTATGGAAATTGACGGAATCTATGAAACTTGTCGAAAAGGGAAAGTTCTCAGAGGCTGAAAAAGGGTTTCCGGCGATCCGCACGAGGAACGATGAAATCGGTTATGCCGTAAAGGCATTCAAGAATACAACCAAGACATTGGACCAACTGATCAAAACGGAGTATCAGGAAAAGATCAGGAGGAAGGACGCGGAGTACAAAGCACTGCTGCTACAGATCAATCCGCACTTCCTGAACAATACGCTTGAAGTGATAGGAGGACTATCTGCTCAAGGGGAAAATCGTAAAGTCATTGATGTGACCGTCCACTTGGGGAGGATGCTCTCGTATTCCCTTGATACTGAAAGGGATGTTGTCACAATTAGGGAAGAAATAAACTATATGCGCCGATATACGGAAGTATTGAAACTTCGTCATGAAGATGCCCTACAAATACAGATTGAGGAGGATCCAGCACTCGATAATGTACCGATCATCAAGTTCGTCCTGCAACCTCTCGTCGAAAATGCAGTAAAGTATAGCTTTATACGGAACGATGTGGCTTCCATCGGAATTTCCACCCGAAAAGTCGGAGATGAGGCGGTTTTGATTGTGGAGGATAATGGAATCGGCATACCTGGAACGGTCATCAAGGAACTTGCGAAGATTGATCGAAACGAAAATAATGTACTGGACAGCAGGGGCAAGAGCATAGGACTGAAGAACGTGCTTGGAAGATTGAAGCTTTCCTATGGAAACCGCTTTTCGTATTCGATTGAAAATAAGAATCCCGGTGGGACTCGGATCACCCTTATAATTGCAATGGAGAAGGAGGAGAGTGAAGAATGAAGGTGCTGATAACCGATGATGAAGCTCAGGTTCGAAAGGGGCTGCTATGGAAGCTTGATTGGGAGAAGGAGGGGTTCACGGTTGTCGGGGAGGCGTCAAACGGAAGAGAAGCTCTGCGTCTCATGGAGGAAAAAGAGCCTGATATTGTCTTGACGGATGTAAGGATGCCGATCATGGACGGGATTGCGCTGGTGAAAGAACTGGCCAGTAGCTATCCGAAGATCAGGACCATCATCCTTTCGGGATATGCTGACTTTGAATATGTCAGAGCCTCAATGCATGAGGGAGTCAAGCGATATTTGCTGAAGCCCGTGGATCCCGAGGAATTATCTTCAGCCTTAAAGGATATTAAAGACGAATTGATCCGTGAAAAGGCTGAAGAATATAGGGAAGAACGAGCAAAAAAATTGATGGAAGATCAGCTTGCGGATATAAGAGAGCAATATCTCCTACAACTTGTGAGGGATGAATGGGCAGGCCTCTCCATCAGTGAAGAGAAGTTGATGTACCTGGGTTTAGAAACATTTTGCAACCAGGAAGTGAGGTTCCTGTCAGTTGAGATCAGGGGAAGCATGTCCAGGTCCGACCTTAGGGCCCTCTTCCTGCCTTTCCGGATGATCTGTCGGGAACTTGCCGAGGAAAGGGCCCTTTCATTTGTAGACGCGAGCTATCCCCATATGGTTCATTACATAAGCAGGATCGATGATGTGAACACACTGGCAACAGATGTACAACGAGCTGCAAAGGAATTTCTCGGGCTTGAATCAGTGATAGGATTAGGGAAGCCGGTGAGGGGGGCGATGGCTCTTAAAACCGGCTATGAATCTTCCATCCTCGCATGGGGGCAAAGCTCGATCAATATAGAATCACAATTAATCGATGATAACAAGAGGGAAAATGACCCCGATTTTTCCGATGAAGCTGTAAAAGTGCTTAACGCTTATATTGAACAGGGTAATGAAAGTCTTCTGCAGTCGTTTCTTACAAATCTGCTTGAAAGACAGTCATCGGTAATGGATTTTACACTGACAGCGAATCGAATCCTCCTGCATCTCAATCTCCTTGCTGGAAAGTATGACCCCAAAAGGGCCGAGGTAGGGGAAGAGGTTTGGAAATGCCAGATAAGTATATGGGAGTTAACCTCATATCAGGAAGTAATCCATCAATTGACGGAGCTATCCAACCGTATCATGAGAATGGCCAGCAAGCTGAAGACGCCGGCTAATGGAGAAGAGGTCGTTTCCCAAATCAAAGCATATATGGACATCCACTATGCCACTGACATGTCCCTTGCGACACTGGCAGGTCAATTCCATATTAATGCAGCCTATTTATCGGAACTCTTTAAGGCCCAGGTAGGGCAAAATTTTACGGACTATCTGATTTCTCTGCGCATGAAAAAAGCCAAGGAACTTCTTGTTGATACCGGGCTGAAAGTCATTGATATCGCCCATATTTGTGGATTTTCAAGTTCAGGTTATTTCAGTACGGTGTTTAAAAAGAAATTCGGTGTGAAACCGATTGATTACAGAAAAGGCCTAGGCACTCAAGGGGGGGAAGAGAAGTGAAATGGAAGCTTCCGATCCTACTGGTACTCATCCTTGTATTGGGGGCAGCCGGGTATCTTTCCATTGAACCGATTTTCAATGAGGGAGGAAAAGAAGTGGCAACCGCCCCCAAGCATACACCTGAAACCACCCTGAACTTCTGGAGGAATAAGGGGACGGCTCTTGAAAATCAGGCGTATGAAGAACTGGTCAAGACGTTTAACGAAGAGCACTCTACTATTCAGGTGAAGATGACCCAGATCCCATACGGGGATTATGAACTAAAGCTCCGGACGGCCATTGCTGCAGGGAGTCCGCCGGATATCATGACGATTGATACACCGACGCTGGCCCTGTATGCGAGTGCCGGTGCCCTTACATCCATCGATGATTATATGAAAAAGGAGGGACGGGTGGAGGATCTGGCTGAGCCCACTTTGAAAGGATTGATGTATGAGGGGGACATCTACTTGTCTCCCATCGCAGAGTCCAGCGTCGGATTGTTCTACAACATCCGGCTATTTGAAAAAGCCGGCGTTCCTCTTCCTTCGAAGGACCCGGAGGATCCCATGACATGGGATGAGGTAGCCGAAGCCGCCGAACGAATCTCTGCGCTATCAGATGAGATCATAGGTATCGATCCTGCTCAAGGGTTTCCCGACGGTGAATCACCCGCATATTACAAGATCCCGCTCATTTGGCAGTTCGGCGGGGAGATCATGGACCCTGACAACCATACGGCAGAAGGGTATCTAAATTCGACCGAAAGCCTGCAGGCACTTCAGTTTTATCAGGATATGTATCAAAAACGGGGCATAGCGAAAGTTGAAATGCCCCCGGATTCATTTGAAAACGGTCAGTTGGGGATGGTCATACAAGGATCGTGGATGACAGATAGCTATGAACAGGAAAACCCTAAATTCAAGCTTGGAAAAGAATATGGCATCACATCCTTACCAAAAGGGGTTCAGCGGGTCGTGCCAAATGGCGGGTGGGCCCTTGGTCTTTCATCGAAGGCGTCACATCCCGATGAAGCCTGGGAATTCATCCGTTATGCGACGAGCTATGAGGGTTCAAGACGCTATATTGAGATTACAGGGGATGTGCCGGCAAGGTATTCTGTTGCTAAAAGCTTTCCAGAGCTGAAAGAGTACCCCAAGAATATATTTGTCCATCAGGCACAGGAGTACTCTAGGAACAGGCCAGTTACAGCCGCTTATCCTGTAGTGAGTGAGGCCATGCGCATCTTGTTTGAAGATGTGGGAATCGCCAATAAAGATGTTGGTTCTGCGGCCGATGAAGCCGTAAAGAAGATCGAGGACGGCATCAAGGATATGGAAGAATGAAGATAGCTATAGAGGGAAGGGACCTGGATGGTCTCTTTTTTTATTTGTCCAGGGCTTTCTAGTCCAAGTCCCCAAAAGGCACAGAACGCCTTTCCGGAGCCTTTGCCTTATGCTTGTCGGGTCAGGGCAAGCACCCTCCGCTTTTCTACATGTCTAGTTCCGGGTGCTTGAGGCTCGAGGTCATAAGTCAAAGATCTCAAAAAGGCAAAGGACGCCTTTCCGAGATCTTCGCCTTATGCTTGTCGCCTCATTGCAAGCACCCTCCGCTTTTCTTTACACCCGAAAATGTTGTAATGTATCAGCCGAAAATAGTGGACGTTTTTAGGTGGGGTATCCTTTAAAGTGAGATTTGTAGAGGGTGATATCGCTTACATAATAGAGAAAAAGGGGGAAACGATGTGCAGGAAATAGCTAAGGCAGGTACCGAACCTGCCGTGTCAGCAAAGCCGCAGAGCCGCTTGAAGGTCAAGTGGTCTTCCATTAAGAGAAATCATCTTCTTTATTGGTTATTGGCACCGGCCATTTTGTTAACCATTGTATTCAAATACGTACCGATGTACGGTGCATCCATCGCTTTTAAGGACTTCAGCCCGATCCGTGGGATCATGGGGAGTGAATGGGTAGGGTTGAAGCATTTTACTAGCTTTCTATCTTCCCCGAATTTCATGGAGATCCTCCTTAACACGATCAAACTGAGTTCGTTTGAACTGTTGATCGGCTTTCCGATTCCGATCATCCTTGCCTTGATGCTTAATCAGATCAGGAGGGCGGGTGTGAAGAAGAATATACAGCTCGTTCTATATGCACCCCATTTCATTTCGGTGGTGGTCATATCTGGGATGGTTTTCCTTTTCCTTTCTCCAACCGGCCCGATCAACGCCATGCTTTCCTTGTTTATGGATAAGCCCGTCTCATTCATGTCAGACCCCGATGCGTTCCGTAGCATCTATATATGGTCAGGTGTATGGCAAGGTGCGGGATGGGCGTCGATCATCTATGTGGCTGCATTGTCCAATGTGGATCCACAGCTCCATGATGCTGCAACAGTTGATGGAGCATCCCTTCTGCAAAGGATCTGGCATATCGATTTGCCAACACTAAAACCGGTAATGGCCGTCCTGTTCATTCTGGCTGCAGGCGGGATCATGGCCATCGGATTCGAGAAAGCATACTTGCTGCAGACGTCTATGAATATCCCATCCTCTGAAATCATTTCAACCTATGTGTACAAGCGGGGACTGCAGGCGGGGGATTATTCCTTTGCAACGGCTGTTGGGTTATTCAATGCGCTGGTAAACGTCATCCTCCTTGTTTTCGTCAACGGCGTCGTCAAGAAGCTGAATGAGGGGGAAGGACTTCTTTAGAAAGGGGAGCATTGAGATGAACAACTATTCAAAATCAGATCGATTCATTCTATTCACCAATAAGATCCTGTTATGCGGCATCGTCGTCGTGGTACTGTTTCCATTACTCTATGTGCTCTTGGCCTCCCTGTTGGAACCGAATGTGTTGCTGAGTAAGGGATTGTCCTTCAATTCTTCTGATTGGACACTTGAGGGATATCGGAAGATTTTCGAAGATGGGTCCATTGTAAGGGGATTCATAAACTCCATGCTATATTCAGCGGGTTTTACCTTGGTGACAGTGACGGTCTGCATTCTCGCAGGCTATTCTCTATCATCAGATGAATTGGTCGGGAAGCGATTCATCATGATCTTCTTCTTAATTACGATGTTCTTCAATGGTGGACTGATTCCGACCTACCTTGTGATCAAGAACCTCGGCATGCTGAATACCGTTTGGGCCATCATCATCCCGAACGCCATCAATGTATGGTTCATCATTCTATCGAGAACCTATTTCAAATCAATACCCAATGAACTGAAGGAAGCGGCGAGGATCGACGGAGCTTCTGAATTCAAAATCTTCCTGAAAATTGTATTTCCGCTATCAAAACCGATCATTTTTGTCATTGCACTGTATGCGTTCATCGGCCAGTGGAACTCCTATTTCGATGCCATGATCTATCTTGAAGACAGGGACCTTTATCCACTACAACTCGTCCTGCGATCAATCCTTATACAAAATGAAGTACAGCCTGGAATGATCGGGGATCAGCAGGCGGCCGCAGAGCTACAGAGGATTTCAGAAATGATTAAATATTCATCCATCGTTTTGGCGAGTCTACCACTAATCATTATGTATCCATTCTTCCAAAAGTACTTTGAAAAGGGTGTAATGGTCGGTTCACTCAAATAATCTCAAGGGGGAAATGTAAAATGAAGAAATGGTCAAGAACAATGTCAGCTGCAGTGTTGACAGGGATCCTTGTTACTGCCGGGTGCAGCAACAACAGTAAGAGTGCATCGTCCGAAGATTACGAGCTGAAGGATGTCACATTTCCTTTGAAAGAAGAGGTCAGTCTGAAAATCATGACCTCCAGTTCACCACTTGCACCGAATGACCCAAATGAAAAACTGATCCTGAAGAGGCTGCAGAAGCAAACAGGCGTGGAAATCGATTGGACCAATTATTCGGCAGGGGAAACCTTCGATGAGAAACGGAATCTTGCTGTTGCGAGCGGTGATTTGCCCGACGCCATCATGAACACAGGGTACGGGGATTATGAAATCCTGAAACTCGCAAAAGACGGAGCGATAGTACCGGTGGAAGACCTGATTGAAAAACATATGCCAAACTTGAGAAAGGTCCTTGAGGATGCCCCTGAGTATAAAGCAATGATGACGGCTCCGGACGGACATATCTATTCGTTCCCATGGATAGAGGAGCTTGGTGCAGGAAAAGAAAGCATCCACTCTGTCGATGATTTCCCATGGATCAATGTGGAGTGGCTGGATAAGTTGGGGCTCGATATGCCCACAAATACTGAAGAGCTGAAAAATGTTTTGAAAGCGTTTAAAACACAGGATCCAAATGGGAATGGAAAAGCAGATGAAATCCCGATGTCGTTCATTATCAACCATGGAGGAGAAGATGTATCACATCTTTTCGGTGCATTCGGTCTTGGGGAGAACGGGGACCATACTGTGGTGACCGACGATGGTGAAATCAAAATGACGGCTTCTGAAGACGGCTATAAGGAGGCAATCCGTTATTTGAATGAGCTTTACAAGGAAGGACTGATGGATGTAGAGGCATTTGAACAAGACTGGAATACCTACCTTTCAAAAGGAAAAGAAGGGCGATATGGAATGTACTTCACCTGGGACAAAGCCAACATCACTGGGATGAACGACACGTATGATCTTCTGCCTCCACTAGAAGGGCCTGATGGGGAGAAAAACGTGACAAGAACAAATAATATGGGGTTCGACCGGAATAAAATGGTCATCACATCGGCCAACAAAAATCTGGAGCTTACCGCAAAATGGATCGACCAATTGTATGACCCGCTCCAATCCGTACAGGATAATTGGGGAACGTATGGTGATGAAAAACAACAAAATATCTTTGAATTCAATGAAGCTGATCAAGCATTGAAACATCTCCCTTTGGAAGGAACGGCCCCTGTTGAGCTCCGTGAGAAAACCTCAATCGGTGGTCCTCTTGCCATATTGGATGAGTATTATGGACCTTTTACCACCAAGCCGGATGATGCTGCATGGAGACTGGGGCTTATGAAAGATGTAATGGTCCCTCATATGAAGGCAGAAAATATCTACCCTAAAGTATTTTTCTCCTTGGAGGACCTCGATAAGTTATCCAAGATTGAAACAGATCTTTTTGCTTATATCAACCGTAAAAAAGCCGAATGGATTACAAACGGCAAGATTGATAAGGAGTGGGAAGCGTATCTGAAGGAATTGGACCGGCTTGGACTCCAAGAATGGTTGGAAATCAAGCAGGCCGGGTATGATCGAAATCAGGAATAAGATAAAGGAGAGTCATGAAGATGAAAAATCAGACTAAAAAGGAAATCTATACTGAAAAATTCCGTCCTCAATTCCACTTTTCACCTAGAGAAAAGTGGATGAATGATCCGAATGGAATGGTGTATTTCGAAGGAGAGTATCACTTGTTCTTTCAATATCATCCCGACGGAAACACATGGGGCCCGATGCACTGGGGGCATGCAGTCAGTAAGGACTTGGTCCATTGGGAGGAACTTCCCATCGCCCTTTATCCTGACGAACTCGGGACGATCTTTTCCGGAAGTGCGGTGGTGGATTGGCACAATACCTCTGGCTTTTTCCAGAATGGTAAGCCGGGGCTCGTCGCGATCTATACCAATCACGATACCGATCCTATATCGGGAGACGTCAGGCAGCGGCAAAGTGTCGCCTATAGTGTAGATAAAGGACGGAGTTGGTCAAAATATGAGGGGAACCCTGTTCTGGAAAATGCATCCGAACCAGATTACCGCGACCCGAAAGTGTTCTGGCATGGGGAATCCGGACAATGGGTGATGGTCCTGGCAACCGGTCAATCCATCACCATCTATCATTCTCCTGATCTGTTGCAGTGGACGTATGCAAGCGCATTCGGTCATGGAGAAGGGTCCCATGCAGGGGTGTGGGAATGTCCTGACTTGTTCCGTCTTGAATGTGATGGGAAAGAGCGATGGGTCATGCTCGTAAGCATAGGAGATCATCCAGATACCCTTGAAGGTTCTAGGACCCAGTATTTCATAGGGGATTTTGATGGGAAGACATTCATCAATGAAAATCCAGCCGATCTCATATTATGGCTGGATCATGGCAGGGATAATTATGCAGGGGTGAGCTGGTCCGACCTGCAGGATGAGAGGAAGATCTATATCGGATGGATGAGCAATTGGCGTTATGCAAATGATGTTCCCACGGAAGGGTGGAGGAGCGCCATGACGCTGCCAAGGGAGCTTGGTTTGAAGAGGTCGCTTTCGGGATACCGGCTCGTCCAGCATCCAGTGTGTGAACTGGCTGTAATCTCAGGATCCGGAAAAGAGATGATGACGCCACATTCACTAAATGAAGGGGAAACTTATCAAGAACAGATGCAGACAAATATTGCTCATCTCCATTTTGAAACGGAGTCAGATATAAATTCAGTCTGGGTCCTCACAATCCGTCATGGAAAGGAAGAAGTGTCACTCTTAACCTGTCACGTCGAAGAAGGAACCCTCACCCTAGACAGGCGTCGATCAGGAATCCATGCATTCTCTACGTCATTTCCGGCAGTACAACTAGCGGAATATGCAGGAAGTGAACGGGGTGGTTTCCATCTTTACATCGATACTTCATCGATCGAGGTGTTTAGTACAGACGGTGAACTGGCGATAACCAGTCTGATATTCCCGGAAGGTGAAAGCTTAGATTTTGAATTTAAGAGCTTGACGGGTAAAGTCGTTTTGAAAGAATGGAAGGCTTCTGCACTCAAGTCCATTTGGTCTTAAGAGAGTGCGTATATCACCATTCGCAAACAAAAGACTGCAGGTGTCCTGCAGTCTTTTATGCGTTCAAAATGTCAGCAATGCCATGAACCGGTTTTTTCCCACAGCTGAAAGGAGAAGAGGCAGCCTGGGGCCATTTTTCTTTCCAAGGATAAGCATGTAGATGGATTGGAACAACGTTTTTTGTGCTGATTTCATTTTCTTTTTATCTTCCTGACGACAGATTTCATAAACAGAATGCATGGGGTCCGCTCCAGTTGCGATAGAGGACCGGAAGAGTTGAACTTGCCTTTTTACATCATCAGGGAGCGTGAGGAAGTATGCCACATCCTTGTCGGCATTAACCTTGAATTCCTTATCTGGATTCCATTTCTGAATCCAGTTCTTTACCCTTGTGGAGACCTCTTCAAGTTCTTCAGATTGGACCGCGATTCCCTGATCGCTCAATATGGAGACAAGCAGATCGGTGCGGAATGAAATCAAGGGAAGCAGGCCAGCGATCTGATTGAAGGAGACCATTGGCATCGTTACATCGGAAGCGGTAAGGTCCACTACTTGCTTCATGATAGGATCATACAGTGAACCATCTTGATAGGCAGTAAGAACTCTTGCAAACTCGGCGTGGTTTTTGATCACATCATCATCCAACCCTATATGAAAAGCAGATTCCGGGCGGTGACGGGCGAACAGGAACAGAACCACTTCCGGGGGATATACATCCAATAGATCTTCAGCCTTTAAGACCTGTCCTGAAGAACTTGACATTTTCTTGTGTGATCCCTTCTGGCTGATGAACTCGTATGAGGTATAAAGGGGAGCCCTGTAATCAAAGATTCTGTCGGAAATCACCTTCGAGACCGCAAAGCTGCCGTTTTCAGAGGAATGATCCCTACCGCCAGGCTCGAACTTCACGCCTTCAACAGACCATCTCATGGCCCAATCCACTTTCCAATTCAATTTAAGCAGAATTGAATCAAGTTTTTCCGTTTCTTTCACTCCACATCTGCAGTGATACGTAAGTGTCAAAGCTTCTTCAGAAAATAAGTCGATATGAACGTGGTCCTTTCCGCACGTCTTGCAATAAACAGTCGCAGGGTAAAAGGCATCGCGCTCTTCCCTGGACGGTTCATTCGTCTTGAACTCCATAAGAATGTCGTAGATTTCCTTCCGTTTTTTCAATGCACGTACAATCGAGGGAAGATATCTCCCGGACGAATATTCCTTATGTTGATAAATAAACTCAGGGTGTATGTTGAACGTTTCGAGGGATGTTTCAAATTCGTTCTCGAAATGAGCCGCCCATGTTCCCTCTCCAAATGGATTAGGCACTTCAGAGTATGGCTTTCCTATGTGTTCAGAAAAGGCAACATCAATGTTGGAGGGGATCTTCCTTAACCGATCATAATCATCCCAAGAGAAGATGAAACGGACGTTTTTCCCCATAGCCTTCAACGCTTGTGCCACAAAATGAGTTGTTACTACTTCCCTGAAATTCCCCATATGAACGATTCCTGATGGGCTGATACCGGAAGCGAGTGTATAGGTTTCAAGGTCAGGATCAGTAAGTATGATCCTTTTGGCTATTTCATAAGCCCAGTGCATGATGAAATCCTCCTTTATCTACGATCTTGCTTTCAACAAAAAAGCTCCCACCCCCAAGATCGAAATCTTGAGGGCGGAAGCTTACACATCCGCGGTACCACCTCAGTTTACCGTTACAGTCACCTGTCCGGCCTTATCAGGTACGGCTTTATGCGATACCCTATCCTTTTAACGGTGGAATCCGCCACATCATCCTTGAGAACTCAATTCCTTGTGGAGCTCAGAGGTTTTTTTCATTAGGATTCCACAGCCTCCTTTTCAGCTACCGGAGGTCTCTTTACTGTATTTACCCTAGCTACTCGTCTCATCATCGCTTTTAGATTGAATTGATGATATCAGAATATTCCTGATATGGCAAGGTGCAATTGAGTATTTGTTTCAAAATGAAAAAGATTTACAAAGCTACAGGATGATTTTATCCTGATCGTGATTCCATTATTCCTGATCCTATTCAATATATTGACGGGACTGGTTTTACCGGAAAGGAACACCGCGAAATCCGTTCTTACTTTTGTAGGTTGCCCATTTAGCTTTTTGACTTATAATTCGGCTTTAACGATAAAAAGACCTGGACTCAGTCCAGGTCTTTACCGTTTAAAATATGATGCCCAGCAGGGAAAATACAATGACAGCAGAGAATAGCAGTGTCATGTGAAGTAAAGAATAAAAGAACATGGTATTTGCCCATTGACGCTGTTCCATTTTACGTCTTCCGTAGATGCTCAGAACAAGCCATCCTGCACTGAGTACAAGTCCGATTGTCATGAGGGTGATGCTCAAGGGCATAAGAAGGAGACTTGCCAATGCCAACACTACGAGATACACATTCGTCTGGATGACAGTGCGCTTGAATCCTTTTACAACAGGCAGCATTGGCACACTTGCTGCTTTGTAATCGTCATGCTTCCTGATTGCGATGGCATAGAAATGCGGCATCTGCCAGATCATGCTGATGACGAAGAGGCTGATAATAGCAGGATGATCGATGGAAGAATGGACGGCGGTCCACCCGATCAGGACGGGCATCGCTCCGGAAATACTCCCTATCTCTGTATTATAGATCGATCGTCTTTTGCTCCACATCGTATAGGGAACGACGTAGAAGAAGAGACCGAGTAGACCGAAAAGAGCAGCCATCGGTGTCGTGAGTGCCAAAAGTAGCAATCCCACCAGGGCCATGCTGATCGCCATCCACAGGACTGTCATCGGCTGAATATCCCCTGTGACAGTAGGGCGGTTCTTAGTCCGCTCCATAAGGATGTCGATATCCCGGTCATAGAGATTATTGAATGCACCGGCAGCACCAATCACCAGGGCAGACCCGAGAACGGCCAAAATAATATTAGGCAAATTCTCGATCAAATTCAAATTGAACGTATAAATTGCCAGTGTCAATCCGGCAACCATTGGAATAAGGTTGGATTTAATGATCCCGGTCTTGATGGTTTGAGTCAAGACCTCAGTATATGCGCGTTTCGTTGGTAAAACGTGCTCTTGAGTTTTCATAATTATCATCTCACTTAGCTGGATTCTATGAAGATAGTAATTCGGTTTGCACATACCGAAAAGAATATATATACTATAAGGTATATTAATAGTATATTCGTAAACTGTCAAGAAATCAGGAGGGCATAATGAATAGAAGAATGACGCAAGAAGAAAGAAGGAACGAGACAAGGCAAGCACTTCTGGGTGCAGCAGTGGAATTATTTGCACAAATGGGCTTCCACGGTGCTTCCATAGATAAAATTTCTGAAAAAGCAGGCTACAGCAAAGGTGCATTTTACGCCCATTTTGACTCAAAGGAAAACCTGTTCCTGACAATCCTTCAGCAGCAGATGGAAGGGTACGTGAACGACATCGAATCGATCCTAACGCAACAGGCTACCATTGAAGACTTTGTGACAGCCATGAATCATTACTATGAACAACGGAAAAATCTCGAACGATCATCCTGTTTGCTTAACATAGAATTCCTACTTTACGCCATGAGGGATGCTTCCGTAAAGGAAAAGTGGTCTAACCTCATCCAAGCCTCAGTAGACCAGATTGCTTCAGGCATCAAGAAGCTACTGGGGGGTGTATATCCTTCTAAAGAGCTGACGCCGGAAGAACTTGCCTGGGCCATCTTATCACTGGAGAATGGGATATCCATCTACTCCTTCATCCGACAAGATCAGGTTCCATCACAATTATACGAAAAAACATTGAAAGATCTCTTGATCTGTTAACATACGCTGGCACTATTCATTGACCATTTTTTATTATACCAGTTGTACATACAGACAGAGCAATCTGGATGTGACATTTCTCTAAACAATCTAATCTACCATATACGGAGGAAAACATGGAAAAATGGATTATTGAAAGCATGGAGCAATACGGTTACCTTGGGATTTTCTTATTGGTGGCACTTGAAAATATCTTCCCACCCATCCCATCTGAGATCATCCTGACGTTCGGCGGGTTCATGACGACAACGAGCAGTATGACGATTCCGGGCGTCATTCTCGCATCTACTGCAGGTTCTGTGGCAGGGGCCATCATCCTTTATGGAATCGGAGTATTACTCTCAAAAGACAAACTTGAACGGATTGTAGATAGATGGGGGCACATTCTCAGAGTCAAAAAGGAAGATATAAGAAAAGCGCATAGATGGTTTGAGCTTTATGGGTATCGCGTCGTCCTCCTCGGACGCATGGTACCGTTGATCCGAAGCCTCATTTCCATTCCTGCAGGAGTTGCAAAGATGAAATTCATCTACTTCCTCCTCTTCACCTTGATTGGTACATTGATATGGAATACCGTTCTGGTATGGGTGGGATCGGCTGTTGGAGATTCATGGGAGAGCATCGTTCAATATATGGATGTATATTCTTACGTCGCCTATGTGCTTATTGCACTCGTACTGATCTATTTTGCATACAAATGGACGAAGCGATTCAAGAAGAAGTAAACGTTGAGACCAGGCTCACTCATATGGGTCTGGTCGTTTTTGTGTGGAAAGGAATCCTGCTGGCTATACTACACATAAGGAGGAATGAATGCATGACATCAAAGAGTGAGAGCTTGGAATGGAAATACAAGAAACTCGAGAGTCTGCTTGCTTCAACCCTTCAGTATTTGTCTGATGATGAAGTGGAAGAAATTGACCTCGAGTATCTGATGGAGCATACGGAGGGACTCCGAGAATGGTGGCAGGAGTACCGGGAGGAAAATAAGAAAGCATTGGAAAAGGAAATTCAGCATCTTCTTCCTTCTCTTTCTCTTGAAGAACTAGAGGATTTAAGGGCAAAACTGAAAAGATGAAACCCTTATCAAAAGGTCTTGGAGTTTGATGAACAAAGGGTGAACAAACGTTTACAATTAGGTTACAACTGCACATTATAGTTGGAACCCCCACCCATCAATCTGTTATAATCAGGGTAGTTAGAGAAAGGGGCAGGGGGCCATGGAGCTGCAAAATTTAAGCACAGAAGAGATTGAACTCTGTTATCGCGCCGATCCATTCGAGATGACCCGGTCAATCTTAAAAGAGGACCTCAGGGGGCTTGAAATCATCTCGCTCAAAGGGATTGAAAAGCGAAACCTGCTTCCGAAAGAAGTCGTCAATGTACTGTTGATTTATTTCTATCAGGAATTTGCTGGCCAGGTATATAATCGCACCGATTTGATCAAACTTTACAATTCCTGGGCATCAAATAATGTCAATACATTCAATGAAGCCGTCCAGATGGCAAAGGAAGATATCCGACAGCACCTTGGCCGCTGATTATGAACGTTCATAGATTTGAAAAGAGTCTGGGACAAGAGCGTTTTAGTTATAGTAAAACCCGAACTATCCTGCCCGAGATAGTTCGGGTTTTTGATTTTTTTCATGACCATTACTTTTTACTTGTTCCTAGCGGTTGATTGGAGTGCAAGACGAAGACTCCAGCGGGAAGAGTAGCAGATGTGAGACCCCGCAGGCTTGCCGAGGAGGCTCACGGGCTACCCGCGGAAAGCGTAGTCTTGAACGGAAATCATGAGCGGTATAAAGAAGCCATACTGATCGTCAGGACCTTTTTTGTTTTCCCAATCTCTATTTGTTCCAAAGATTTTTATCTTTTGTTTACTTTTAGTAGAGCATGCCACCGCTTTTGTATAAGGAAGAAAAAATGTATAAATCGTGTCCTGCTTTATTATCAGATTATATTGAAAAATGAAACATTCGTTGGTATACTGTGAAAATCGTATCGAAGGAGGAATAGATTGTTGATCAACTACCATAATCGCATATTTACAGCTGTTGAAAACTCAGAAAACGGGGAGGTATCGACTCGCACCATTTTCAAATACCGGCAGGAAGGAGATCTCCTGACAGGTTCCTATGAAGGAGGGGATATACAAAAAGGCTTCCTTATCGGATTGGTGGGCGAAGATGGGTGTCTTGACTTCCGGTACAATCATGTGAATGTGAATGGAGCCATCCGGGGAGGGATATGCCGTTCTACTCCTGCTGTTTTGGAGGACGGCCGAATCGAGTTGAAGGAAGAGTGGGAATGGCTGGATGAGGCAAGATCGAAGGGGCATTCTGTGATCAGGGAAATCAAGGTGACCGACCGTTGACCATTGTACATACAACGTTTTGGACGCTATGCTTGATCAAGGACGGAAATCGGGTACTGCTGATCGACCGGCAGCATGATGATTTTACAGGTTTTATCCCTCCGGGTGGTAAAGTAGAGTTTCCTGAATCCTTTACCGAAGCCGCCATCCGCGAGGTGAAGGAAGAAACCGGTCTTGGAGTAAAGAACATGCAATACAAAGGGATTTATGAGTATGTCAACCCTGAGAGAATGGAAAGGTTTATCATCTTTAATTATCTTGCGACTGAGTTTACCGGAGAACTCCTGAAAAAACCGGCGGAGGGCATCCCCACGTGGATTGCCCTGTCCGACGTTCCAGGCCTCCCTATGCAGGCATCCATCAGGAGGCGATTTCCTTACCTGTTGAGAAAAGGTACATTCGAGATACATGTGACATGGGATGAATCCAGAGGTTGCGAGGGTAATGTCAGTATAACTGTCACATGAAGGAGTCAAAGACGAGCACGTTAATAATGGAAGCGGGACAAAAATTGAAGAAATTGCTGCTGAGTTTCATGTGGATATTTCCAAAGGGAGTATGCATTTGCTTCCGGTAGTTCAAACGAATGGACAGGAATTTCCATCAGTCTCCCTTCAAGAAGTTCCCTTCTGACTGTGGAAGACGGCAAAAACGATACGCCAAGCCCCTCGGTAATGAAACGTTTGGTGATGTGAATCTGTGACACCTTCATCATCTTGGAGTTGGGGTAAAAATGTTTCAGGATCTCGCACAGTTCCTCCCAATAGCCTGGATGGTTATGGGTGAGGATCCTCGCATGGTGGAGAACTTCTTCTTCATCGAGGGGAAGGGCGGATTCAAAATCTCTCCCATCATGCGGCGCGACAAGCATGACCCGATCCGAGTAAAGTTTTTCGCTTCCCACCTCTTTATGAAGGGAGGGAAGACAGGACAGCCCGATATCAACTTCTTCGTTCATGACGGCGCGTTCAATATCATTGGATTCGATGATTTTCACGTCCACTTCAACGTACGGATATTCGTTCATGAATCGTTTCAATACGGCAGGCAGGATGGTATCGGCTATCAAAGGAGAGATGGCAATCTTTAATGCAGCGGTATACCCTTGCATGAAGGATCGCATCTTCTTCAATCCATCTTCATGAACCTTCACCATTTCTTTGGCTTCCCCCACAAAATATCGACCTGCTTCGGTCAATGCCACCTTCTTGTTGCTCCGTTCAAAAAGGGCCACACCCAGCTCTTTTTCCAGCTGTTTGATATGGACCGATACCGATGGCTGAGAGATATACAATTGTTCAGATGCCTTTCTGAAATTGCGTGTCTGGGAAGCAACGATAAACGTCCGTAACCAACTCAACTCCAATAGGATCCCTCCCTGATTAAAAAAAGTAATTAACTCATTTAAATATATATAATGTTCTTAATTGATACTCTACTATAAACTGAGAGTAATAACCAGTTAGGAGTGAAGAGCATGTATCAACCGGGTTTGAAAGGAATCGTCGCAGCTCAGACAGCCATCAGTCATATTGATGGAGAAAAGGGTCTTCTTATCTATAGAGGACATGATGTAAGGACACTTACGGGAAAATGTTCATTTGAAGAAGCTGCTTATATTCTTTGGTACGGGAGGATGCCCTCTACAGAAGAAGCCAACCATCTTGGTGAGGAGTTAAAAACCAACCGGACGCTATCTGAACCTATGCTTGATGTTCTTACACATCTTCCTGTAAACATGGATCCCATGAGCGTGCTAAGAACCGTGCTGTCAGCAGAAGGAGGTACAGAATATGGATGGAAGCCAACCCTGGATCAAGCAGTACGGATTACGGCGCTGATTCCGACCATCATCGCCTACAGGGAACGGCATCTAAAAGGGGCAGCTTTCATAAAGCCTCACGATGAATTGGGACATGTTTCAAACTATCTTTATATGCTTACCGGCATGGAACCCGACCGTACTGTTTCCCAGGCGCTTGAAACCTATATGATCCTGACGATGGAGCACGGGATGAATGCTTCCACGTTTTCTGCCAGAGTGACGGCATCTACTGAATCGGATTTAATTTCGTCTGTCATTTCAGCAATCGGCACGATGAAAGGCCCCCTCCATGGAGGGGCACCGACTGGGGTTATCGCTCTTCTGGAGGAGATAGGGACTGAAGAAAACGCGGAAAGTGTGATCCGGAAGAAGATTTCCCAAGGAGAGAAATTGATGGGGTTCGGTCACAGGATCTATAAGACGCGTGACCCCCGTGCAACCGCCATTAAAGGAAAATTGCTCGAATTCCACGGTGAAAATGAAGAGCTTGATCTCGCTATTGCAATTGAAGACATTGCGGTGAAGCTTCTTAAAGAATTGAAACCTGGCAGGGGTCTATACACGAATGTGGAGTATTACGCAGCATCGATCATGAGAGCAATCCATCTCCCCGATAATCTCTTCACTCCGACGTTTACAGCAGCAAGGGCGGTTGGATGGACGGCCCATGTACTCGAGCAATCAGAAAATAATACGATATTCCGGCCGCAGTCTGATTACATCGGAAGCCTTGTATAGAACCAGATGCTACCATGGATTAAAGATAGGGTCCTCCATTAGGAGGGCTTCTTTTTGATGGAAAAATTATGGGTGATATGTTAGGAACGAACATATGCCAGAAATGGATGAAAACAGGATAAAAAAAACACATTTTGTCAAAAAAAGATGCAATTAGACATGATTTTTAGGATATTTATGGTAAGTTATAAGAGAGCACTATACGAATATAAAGAATGGTGGTGAGTGCCTTGAATGTGGTACCTGTTATGGAGCTGAAAGTCAAGGAACGTGTGGGCTTTTTCCTTAGACACTGGGGAGGCACAGAAATGGTCATCTCTACAGGCATCCATGATTGTGTCAATCTGGATGGATTTGCTTGTTTAGAAGACAGCGAGATCCTAGGACTCATCACCTTCGTGATGGGAAATCAAGAGTGTGAAATCATTTCATTGGACAGTTTGCGAGAAGGAGTCGGCATCGGTTCGTCCCTTCTTGGAAAGGTGGAAGAGGAAGCCAGCATCAATGGGTGCCTCTCCCTTTCTGTTATTACGACAAATGATAATCTCCATGCACTCGGGTTTTACCAGCGAAGGGGATTCCAATTAGTAGACCTTAAATGCAACGCTGTTGAAACAGCGAGAATTCATAAACCTTCCATTCCATATATAGCGGAAAACGGAATTCCCATAAGGGATGAAATTCTATTAAGCAAGCACCTTTGAAACCATCCAATGACCCCATTAGTGGAGGAGGATAAGCATGGAGTATATGTTATTAGTCGCTATTGCATTTATACCATTCATCATCTCGATATCATTAACCATCTACTCCAGAACGACCGTCTCCATCGCCCTAGCCTGCTTCCTGGTGCTGCTCGGTGCTTGGCAGCTTGAAATTGCAGCCCTCTATGCAGATGGGCTCCTACCAGAATCGGTGATTGATCGCCTGTTCAGATTTTTCAGGATCGGTCCGATACTGATCATGCCGATCATCTATTATTTCATTTATTATCTGGTAAGTGAGCATGAAGAGTTGAGACGCTACAGGAAATGGATCAATCGAAGCAGCCTGAGTATCATGATCGGATACAGTATCCTGGTCTACATCATCAACTTCACGGACTATGGTGTCACTTCCTATATGGTTGCCCCGGGGAGGGTATATTCCCCTACCCACTGGCTTCCGGTCTATGGATCACTGAACTGGACGTTCCTCCTAAATATTTTTCTTGTATTCGTTCACACATTCCTGCTACTCAGGGTCACCATCTTGATGAAGGATCCGATCTATAAACTCTTTTATGGAAAACTGATCATCGGTGCACTCTTTGTATTCTTGAATGGAGTGACAAGTGGATTTGGGTTATTCCCCTTATTCTTTTCAAGTTTCAATTCGATTTTGGTTGCCATCCTCTTATTCGTCGGATTCTTTCAGATGCAGACAGCGCGTGTAAAACAGGCAAACACACGTTTAGCGAAACAGAGTGAACTCTTGGAAGCCATTATGAATCTGAATCCGAACTATTTGATCGTCATGGACCAATCGAATCAGATCATCAAGGTCAATCAATCTGCTGAAAAGCTTTGGGATGTGAGCAAGGATGAACTCATCGGGAAAGATTTCAGCGTAGTAGCAGAGCCTCCATACTCAATCAACCCATCGCGTAAAGACGTGCAGAGATTCATGAATAAAATGGGAAAACCGTACTATATCCAGTGGGGATTTCAAAAATTAGATCAAGCGGAGAAGGAATATCACACCCTGTTCTATGGAATCGACTTTTCGAAACAAAAAGAGAATGAGCGGTTGTTGCTGGTTTCTGAAAAATCAAAAGTCATCGGGGAACTTGCAGCAAGCATCGCCCATGAAATCCGGAATCCATTGACTACCGTCAGGGGATTTATACAATTATCAAAGGAAGTCCAGAAAGAAAAAGGATATGAAGATATCGTCCTTGAAGAAATCGATCGTATCAATGAGGTCTTGAAGGAATTATTGCTTCTCGCCAAACCCGAAGCGCAGGTGGAACAAAACGGGGATAGTACAACCTCCATATCTGTTGTTCATGAGGTCAATACCATCAAGCTTCTGTTCGAGGCCATTGCCTTGGAACAAAATAAAAGCATCAGCATTTACCATACACTTGAACAGGGACACCTTGCCCGATTCGAGAAATCCCATTTCAAACAGGTGATCATCAATATATTGAAGAACAGTTTTGAAGCACTCCCGAAAATGGGGAAAATCAAGATCAAGATTGATGAGAAAAACAGAAAAACGAGGATCCGCATTTTGGATAACGGACGGGGTATTGCGAGAGAACGACTATCCCGAATCGGTGAGCCTTACTATACCAATAAAGAAAAGGGCACAGGGATCGGTTTGACGATCTGCTTTAAATTGATTGCGGATTATGGTGGACAAATGAAGGTGAAAAGCAAGATTGGATGGGGGACGGTCGTCACCATCACCCTTGAACCGGTTGCGAAGGAAAGTGTAGTATTTCATGAAGAATCAGAGGGAAGGAGCACGGTGGTGTGAACAGTTGGGAGAAAGCATATCGGAAAACGGACAACCTTTGGGGGGATAGCGTTGATTGTTCCCTAATCGAATACAGTTCTCTCCTCAATGATGGAGACGCCGTATTAGACCTCGGGATGGGAGAAGGAAGGAACGCGCACTATTTCGCTGCTAAAGGGCATCCCGTCACAGGTGTCGATTATTCTTCCTCAGCGGTTAGTCGCTGCCAGGAGTTCTGCATTGAGTCAGGATTCGAGATGGAAACGATGGTAGCTGACATCACGCAGTTTCCCGTCCCCTCTTCATCGTATTCACTGATTATCATAAGCAATGTACTGAACTTCTTCCATCCAGATGAGATCCAACGAATCATTCAAAAGGCGATCAGTGGCCTTGTTGTGGGGGGCATGATCTATATTCAAGCCTTCAATCGCAACGATCCTGCATATGCCAGAAATGAGAAGATGGCGGCAAAAGTAGATGAAGGTACCTTCTATAGAGAGAAGAATGATACGTACATTCATTTTTTCACCAAGGATTCACTCCTTGAGTATTTCACTGGTTTCGAGATCCTGGTGATGACTCAATCCTACCGACTGGATCTTACACACGGAGATCCCCATCATCATGGCATCATTGAGATGCTGGTCAGGAAGCAAGCAGGATGAAAGAACAGATCCGCTCCGTGAAGGTCCGGAGTGCTGCTATGGAAGTATGGGAAATGGGAGAAGGATCTCCAGTGATCATCTTAACTGGCATGAATTCGCCTATTTGGGAATGGCATGCTGTTGTACACGCTCTCTCAGTACAGCACCGTGTCATTCTATTTCATCGTCCTGGTCTTGGTAAGAGTGAATTAGGTGAGGGCATCCGAAGGACTGGAGCCCTGTCTGAAGAACTGGCTGAGCTGCTTCCTTTGCTTTCGGTCCATGAACCTGTAATGCTCTCATCGGACATTCTTATGGAGGCCTATGTGCCCAGCATTTCGCCCGTTCGCACCCCTTCATGATCAAGGCGCTTCTTCTCGTGGATTCAACATCGGTCAACCTTCACCGACTGGACGACCTCATTCTCCCTGTGATGGACGCAGACAATGATGCTGCATGGCTCGAAACCTGTCGCATCTATAGTGGGAAAACTTCCGAAGAACTTAAAGACGTTATTGCCCCCGGTTGTGTTCCTGGCCTGCCCACCTTACTGAATGAAAAGCTCGAAGATTTCAATTAGAATCCCCTCATGTATGCGGCCATGTACTCAGAGGTCACATGGTGGAAGGAAGATGCGATGATTATGAAAAATGGTCCTGGATTCCCGCAAATTCCGTTAACAGTCGTTGCCCGTGATAAAGAATATGTCATCCGGCAGCAAGACGGACTCCCTGAGTGGGAGAAAAGAATATTTGAAACCCTTTGGGAAAAGCTGATGTATGAACAGTCAGAGCTGACTGACGACAGCCGGTTCATCATAGCGGAAGAATCAGGACACGCAGTTCATCTTGATCGGCCCGATGTCGTCGTGGAAGCCTTTCATCATTTAGCGGAGAAGGTGCAGGGAAATGAAGGTGCTGATTGATCTTGTTTTGTCCATTGATGGGACACATATGAGAAAAGGCGGGGAATTTGATGTGAGGAAGCGATCGGATGTCCCGTTACTGGTTTGCCGATGGATCAATCAGATCAAGATGGAGACCGGATATAGAGAAACGGAAATTGTCAGCGTATATCTGGACGGAGATGAAGATGTAACGGAACAAGTCAGGCTAGCTTGCCGATAAATGAGCGGTTATGGAAGATGGACCGCTTCAAGGGGCTGAGCTTTACATTGACAATACAGACCCATGGGAGGTCGATACAATGATCAAAGCGGTTTGTTTTGATCTTGATAATACTCTTCTGGACAGGGATAAGTCGCTCCATTCCTTCCTGGAGGATCAATACGCACGGCTGAATATGTTTCATCATGTGGAAAAGGACCTTTACATGAATCGATTCATCGAGCTTGATGACCGGGGGAATGTATGGAAGGATACCGTGTATGAAACGCTGATTCGAGAATTTGACCTGAGGGGACATACTGTAGAAGAGCTTCTGTCTGATTATCTACTACATTTTCAACACCACTGCATTCCATTGGGTCCCGTGGAAGAAGTGCTGAGGGAACTGTGTGCAAAGGGGATACTCATCGGAGTTATCTCAAATGGATATCATCAGTTTCAATCTGACAATCTAAAGGCGTTATCCATCCACTTATATGCACATACAATCCTCATTTCAGAATCGGAAGGGATGCGCAAACCGGATAAGAGAATCTTTCAATCGATTGCAGGCAAAATGGGCGTGCAGGTTGAGGAATGCGCATTTGTGGGCGACCACCCCATCAATGATGTAAAGGGTGCCAAGGATGCAGGTATGACCTCGATATGGCTCCGGGGTGATGGGTACAGCGTACCTGATCATGCAGATGCCATCATCGAACAGCTTCCTGAGCTCATGGGTGTTTTGAGAAATCTTGGCGTTGAAAGGCCGACCCTGACAAGGCATGATTCCTTTTAATCTATATAAATGAAATCTTGCCTTGTGATTTATATTATGCTATTATTGTGAAAATTCGAGGTGTTTCTTATGACTTTATTCACTCAGACACAATTCCATCATCATATCAAGTAGCCTTGCCGGTTGTTTTTTAAAAAAACCAGGAAGGCTATTACCCATTGAACCGCATCTGACTTAAGTTTCTGCTTAGATCAGCTGCGGTTTTTTGTGTTCTGGATAAGAGGCACTAAAATGAAAGAAGGAGGAAGATAAAATGAGAAAGATGGATTATCAGAATGTAAGAGGAACAGCTGATTATTTGCCTGAAGCTGAAGGGATTCGAAGAAAGGTGAGGAATACACTGGAAGACGTGTTCATACAATACGGCTGCAAGCCGCTGGAAACGCCCATTCTAAATTATACGGATCTGTTGGCATCCAAATATGGAGGTGGGGCGGAAATCTTGAAGGAGATGTACGTGCTGAGCGACCGGGGGGAACGTGATCTTGCCCTGCGTTATGATTTAACGATCCCTTATGCCAAAGTAGTGGCCATGAATCCGACGTTGAAAATGCCGTTTAAACGCTATGAAATCGGTAAAGTGTTCAGGGACGGTCCAATCAAAAAAGGAAGGATGAGGGAGTTCACCCAGTGTGATGTAGACGTCACGGGCATTGATTCATGTGCAGCAGAAGCAGAGCTTATCATGATGGCACTGGATGCGTTCGACCGGCTGGAAATGGAAGTGGTCATCCAATACAATAACCGAAAGCTGCTTGCAGGCATGCTGGAATCCTTCGGCATCCCACCTGAGAAAAGTGGGGAAGTGATCCTCGTCCTGGATAAATTGGAGAAGATCGGCCTGGAAGCAAGTGAAGAGGAACTGAAGAAAAAAGGACTTAGTACAGGAGCATTAAATGAAACAAAGCAGTTCATATTGGATGCCCCCAATTGCTTGGAGTACTTTGCACCCTATATAGAAAAAAACACATTGATCTCTGAAGGGCTGGCAGAACTGAGAGAGCTGGAGCAACTCCTTGAAGGTTTGGGATTGAATGCTCAGTGCCAATTCAATCCATACCTTGCCAGGGGACTGGACATTTATACGGGAACCATCTATGAACTCTTCATGAAGGACGGCAGCCTGCGGTCGAGCATCGGAAGCGGTGGTCGCTATCATAATGCCATTGCCGGGTTGAAAGGGGAGGAGGGAGGATCCTATTCCACTGTCGGAATCTCCTTCGGCCTGGATGTCATTTTGACAGCCCTTTTGGAAAAGGAAGAAACCGTCCCCGATCCTTGGGTGGATTACTTGATCATTCCGGTCCAAGAAATGGAGCACTGCTTTCGGATGGCACGGGTTCTTAGACAAGAAGGGAACAGGGTCGAAGTGGACATGTCTGGAAGGTCCGTAAGAAAAAGCATGGACTATGCCCGTAAGGCAGGGATCCCGTTTGTAGCGGTGATAGGAGAAAGGGAAGTTTCAAACCGGAGTTGCATGGTCAAGGATATGATGACAGGAAATGAGTCAGAATGGGTATTCAGATGAACTTCGGTATAAAGGGGAATGCCGCAAAAAGATGATTTTATTTAAATTTTGCCAAAACTAGTTTATCATATGATAGAGAATGTCCATTGCTTGAAAAGGAAGGTACCCTATGTCAATTGAATCAGAACAGAACATTACCAGGATACATATTGAAGACAAAGAATTCATCCTCATCGGCACGGCCCATGTTTCCAGGCAAAGCGCCGAGCAGGTCAAGGAGGTTATTGAGCGGGAAAGGCCGGATACAGTATGTATTGAGCTTGATGAACCGCGTTATCAATCCATTGTCGAAGGAGACAAATGGAAGCAGACGGATATCTTCCAAGTAATAAAGGAGAGAAAAGCAACCCTGCTCCTTATGAACCTTGCCATCGGATCATTCCAGAAACGGATGGCCAAGCAGTTCGGGATCAAACCGGGGCAAGAAATGATTCAGGGAATTGAATCTGCCAAAGAGACGGGCGCCGAGCTGGTGCTGGCCGATCGAAATATTCAGGTCACATTTTCACGGATTTGGAATAATCTCGGATTCACCGGTAAAGCAAAATTGCTCACCCAGATCATTTTCAGCATCTTCAGCGACGAAAGCATCACCGAAGAAGAACTGGAGCGGATCAAATCAAAGGATATGCTTGACTCCATGCTCAATGAATTTACCCAGGTGTTCCCGCAGTTAAAGACACCACTCATCGATGAACGTGATCAATATCTGGCCCAAAAGATCAGGACTGCACCCGGGGAAAAGGTGGTCGCTGTCCTGGGTGCGGCCCACGTTCCAGGCATCACAAAGGAGATTCATAAAGAGCATGACTTGAAACGATTATCTGAGCGTCCTACGAAATCAAAGGCGCCAAAAATCATTGGTTGGATAATCCCGCTAGCCATCATCGCGCTGATTGTCTATACCTTTATCAACAACCCTTCGGCCGGATTCGACCAATCCATCAGCTGGATTTTGTGGAATGGTGGATTTTCAGCACTTGGGGTATTGATCGGGATGGGGCATCCGCTGGCCATTTTGACGGCTTTCATTGCCGCACCCATCACCTCTTTGCATCCGCTTCTCGCTGCGGGGTGGTTCGCAGGTTTCGTGCAGGCATACTTTAAGCGTCCGAGTGTAAAAGATTTTGATACATTATCGGAAGATGTCCTGAGCGTAAAGGGATTTTGGAATAACAAGGTGACCCGTGTCCTATTAATTGTGGTGTTAGCAAACCTTGGAAGTACCTTGGGTACCATCATCGGAGGAGCAGATGTGGTACGACTATTTATTAAGAATTTCACATAAGGGGGAGCGATTGCCTGGACAATTATCCCCTGATCTTTTAATCAAAGATAAAACAAGAAGGAGCAGGGATGACCTGCTCCTTCTTGTTTTTTTATACTGTTTTTTCAACTTCAAGGTAGTGTATCTGATGACCATCATTATCATGGATCCTGAAGGTGTACCCTTCTTCGGTGACGATTTCCTTGCTTGCATTGGAATCGATGTTTTCAGAAAGGAACCATCCTCCTATTGTATCCACTTCCTCATCGCTGAGATTCGTACCCAGGAGATTATTGACGTCCTGTATGAGAAGTTTGGCATCCAGGATGTAGTGTTCGTCTTTTACCTTCCTGATCTCAGGTACTTCATCATCATCGAATTCATCACGGATTTCACCTACGATTTCTTCGATGATGTCCTCGACGGTTACCATACCGGATGTCCCGCCATATTCATCAAGGAGGATGGCGATGTGGACGCGCTCTTTCTGCATCTTCACGAGAAGATCATGGATCGGGATGGTTTCAATGACTCGAATCAAAGGATTCACATATGGCTCAAGATTGTCGATTCCATCAGCAGTTTGAATTGATGCGGTCAGAAGCTCCTTCACGTTCACAAAACCGAGAACATTATCTTTGTCTCCGTCTACTACAGGATATCTGGTATAGTGCTCTGTCGTAATGACGTCCATCACTTCATCCATGGTGGCATCTTTTGAGATGGAGATGATTTCCGTTCTGGGGACCATGATTTCCTTCGCAAGTCTTTCATCAAACTCAAAGATGTTATTCACATATTTGAGTTCCGACTGGTTGATTTCGCCACTCTCATAGCTTTCAGAAAGGAGGATGCGAAGTTCTTCCTCCGAGTGGGCCAACTCATGCTCCGATGCGGGTTTTAAACCGAACAGTCCGACGAAGAAACGTGCGGATCCATTCAGGAACCAGATGAACGGAAACATGATGCGGTAAAACCAGATAATCGGAGATGCAAAAAGCATTGTGATGGTTTCCGCTTTTTGAATCGCCATCGTTTTTGGTGCTAGTTCCCCGACAACCACATGAAGGAATGTCACAAGGGCAAATGCAATTCCGAACGATAGGATGTGAGTAAGGGATGCGTTCAAGTGAAAGTACTCGAATAATGGATGTAACAGGGTTTCCACCGTGGGTTCCCCGAGCCACCCGAGGCCGAGTGCCGTCACGGTGATACCAAGCTGACAAGCTGATAGGTACTCATCAAGATGTGTAACGACTTTCTTAGCCGACACCGCACCTTTCTTTCCTTCAGCGATCAGTTGGTCGATCTTGGATGTACGTACTTTGACAATGGCAAATTCCGTGGCGACGAAAAAGGCCGTCAAGGCGATCAGTACGAAAATTGCTGCTAACTTAATTAATAATAATGAATCAATGTCCAATGAATCGTCTTACAAGCGTAAGACGTTCACCTCCCAGTAAAATATTTAGTTTAACAGCAGAAGGAGGGATTGGATAAGCGTTTGACTTTCTTTGGAAAGGTCCTTCTTTGCTTGTGAAAGTTCTTTATGGTTCAAAATCTCCGTCACTTCTGTGTTCAGGTCTTTCAGTTTCCATCTGAGTGCCCGTACGTCGATTTCTTCGGTATCTTTTTCGATCATTTTCTTCCTTATCATGTCCAAAGACATGCCGCTTGATTTCATATCATTGACTTCTCTTATCGTGTTTAAACATGAAATATCATAATAGCGATAATTAGAAGGAGAGCGTTCGACTTTTAGAATCCCTATATTCGTATAATGATCGATCGTACGCTTAGTTACGTTCGCCAACTCGGCTAGTTCTCCAATTTTCAGTTTCTCTGTCCCAAACGATTTCCTCCTAACCGTCACGTGATAGTCTCTATTTTAAAGTATACGACCAAAAAAGAAAATCTTTTTTCATTATTTGAGTATACTCAGATGTCCATGGGTGAAAAGGAGGTGGGGCATGGCTCTATTTTTAGGAGTTTATTCCTTTTTTTCTCGAAATACCTTGTCACTTCCTTGTTTAATTATTATAATATTAAGAAAATTTAATAATATTTTCCTATGAAAGGAGGACGCAAGGTGAAGATTTATATTTCGGTGGATATGGAGGGAATCTCGGGGCTTGTGGATCAAACCCACGTTGATTCCAGGATGCACAATTATGAAAGGGGAAGGAGAATCATGACGGATGAAGCCAATGCCGTCATCACTGCTGCTTTTGAAGCAGGCTGTCAAGAGATCCTCGTCAATGACAGCCATTCACAAATGAATAATCTGATGATTGAACTGCTGCATCCCGACACATCCCTGATCACTGGTGGAGCAAAGCCGTTTTCCATGGTACAGGGGTTGGACGAGTCATTTTCGGGTGCTTTTTTTATTGGCTATCATGCGCGGGCATCGAAAAAGGGAGTGCTGTCCCACTCCATGACCTTCGGGGTGAGGAATATGTATATCAATGACATAGCCATAGGAGAAATGGGATTCAACGCTCTCGTGGCGGGATTCTATGGCGTCCCTGTTCTCATGGTATCGGGTGATGATCAGGCAGCCCTTGAAGCAAATGAATTGATCCCAGAGGTCACGACGGCAATCGTGAAAGAGGCCATTACCAGGTCGGTAGCCAAAAGCCTTACGCCGAAGAAGGCCGCGGGCCTGCTTGCCAGACAAACCCGGTCGGCCCTTTCCAACCGGTCGATTGTCAAACCCCTGATCCCTCCGGAAAACCCGATCCTTCGCATCGAATTCGCCAACTACGGTCAGGCTGAATGGGCCAGTACCATGCCAGGCACAATCCTGGAACCGGATTCGACAACGGTCCGCTTTTATGCAAAAGATATCCTTGAAGCTTATCGTGCGATGATTGTCATGACCGAACTTGCAATGAAAACTACATTCTGTTAGAAAGTGTGAAGCTGATGAGTACATACCTGTTGAAGCGATTGGTTTCCATGGTGATCACCTTGTGGCTGATCATCACATTGACGTTCTTCCTCATGCATGCCATACCGGGATCACCATTTAACGAAGAACGCAATACAAGCGAAGCCGTCCAAAAAAATCTTGAAGCCCATTATCACCTCGATGAGCCCCTGATGGTCCAATACGGGCTATATTTGAAATCGCTTATGACACTGGATTTTGGTCCCTCCATTACCAAGCCGTCCCAGACGGTCAATGATTTGCTGAGCAGAGGCTTTCCGATCTCATTCGAACTCGGGATGATCACCTTGGTCATCGCCGTCATTTCCGGGATCACACTTGGTATCGTGGCAGCCCTGAGACATAACGGATTCATTGATTATATGGCCATGACATTCGCTGTGCTGGGGATCTCGATCCCAAACTTCGTCATGGCTACCATGCTGATTCAACAATTCGCAGTGTACTGGGAGATTCTACCGGTTGCCACTTGGCAGAGCTGGAGGCATATGATTCTGCCCACCTTGGCGCTCGCCACAGGACCAATGGCCATCATAGCCAGGCTGACGCGTTCAAGCATGCTCGAAGTCCTTACCCAGGATTATATCCGGACAGCACGGGCCAAGGGGCTCTCCCCGTGGAAAATCGTGTTCAAGCACGCCCTCCGAAATGCCCTCATGCCTGTGGTGACCATCCTTGGTACACTGGCAGCCGGAATATTGACGGGTACATTCGTCATTGAACAAATCTTTGCCATACCGGGCATGGGGAAATATTTCGTCGAGAGCATCAATCAGCGTGATTATCCGGTCATCATGGGGACGACCGTCTTTTACAGTGCCTTCCTGATCGTCATGCTTTTCTTGGTGGATGTGGCATATGGACTGCTCGATCCGCGGATCAAACTACATAAGAAGGAGGCTAGATGATGGCGATCCCCAAACGAGAAGAAAAAGTGACAACCGTTCCTGACGAATGGTTTGCCCCATTGGATAAGAGTAAAAATGAGCGAGAGGCAGTCGTCAGGCCGAGCCTCTCCTACTGGCAGGATGCGTGGAAGCGACTCGTGAAGAACAAGCTTGCCATGCTCGGACTGTCTTTTCTGGTCGCCCTGATTGTCATGGCCATTCTCGGACCGATCCTCTCTCCTCACAATGTCACGAAACAGATTCTTGCCGACCAGAACCTCCCGCCTTCAGCCGGTCATTGGTTCGGAACGGATGACATGGGAAGGGATGTTTTCACCCGGACATGGTATGGAGCTCGCATCTCCCTGTTTGTCGGGTTCATGGCGGCTCTCATTGATTTTGTCATCGGGATACTTTACGGAGGGATATCAGGCTATAAAGGGGGAAAAACGGATAATGTGATGATGAGGATCGTCGAGATTCTTTACGGACTTCCTTACCTTCTGGTCGTGATCCTGCTTATGGTCGTCATGGGACCGGGATTGTTGACCATCATCGTCGCCCTCACCGTGACGGGATGGATCGGGATGGCGAGGATCGTAAGGGGACAGGTGCTCCAGATCAAGAATTATGAGTTCGTTCTTGCTTCAAAAACCTTTGGAACGAAAACGGGAAGAATCATCCGGAAGAATCTTCTTCCGAATACAATGGGACCGATCATTGTCCAAATGACCCTGACCGTTCCCAGTGCCATCTTTGCCGAAGCATTCCTGAGCTTTCTAGGATTGGGGATCCAGGCACCATACGCGAGCTGGGGGGTCATGGCCAATGACGGGCTGTCGACGATCCTGTCGGGGCACTGGTGGAGATTGTTCTTCCCGGCGCTCTTCATCTCCCTCACCATGTTCTCTTTCAATGTCCTGGGTGACGGTCTGCAGGACGCGCTGGATCCGAAATTAAGGAGGTAACACCATGGAAGAAGTTCTATCAGTGAATGACCTGCATGTATCGTTTTCCACCTATGGAGGCGAAGTTCAAGCCGTACGTGGTGTGAGTTTCCAGGTGAAGAAGGGGGAGACTCTCGCGATTGTCGGGGAATCAGGTTGCGGGAAAAGCGTGACATCTCAAAGCATCATGAGGCTCATCCCCAGTCCACCGGGCAGGATCCGAAAAGGGTCCGTCCTGTACAAAGGAAAAGATCTTTTAAGATGCTCGGAGGCTCAGATGCGGCGTATACGGGGGAAGGATATCTCCATGATCTTTCAGGATCCGATGACCGCACTGAACCCGACCCTGACCATAGGGGAGCAGATCAAAGAAGGAATCCTGCAGCATGAGGATGTTACACGAAAGGAAGCGGGGGTGCGTGCGCGGAAGATGCTGGAGCTTGTGGGCATCCCCAACCCCGAGGAGCGCCTCAAACAATATCCCCATCAGTTCTCAGGTGGTATGAGGCAGAGGATCGTCATCGCCATGGCCCTTGTCTGTCAGCCAGATGTGCTGATTGCAGATGAACCGACCACCGCCCTTGATGTTACGATACAAGCTCAGATTCTTGAACTATTCAAGGAAATCCAAGACAAGACGGGTGTATCCATCATCCTGATCACCCATGATCTCGGGGTTGTCGCCCAGGTGGCAGATCGGATCGCTGTCATGTATGCAGGGAAGATCGTGGAGGAGGGGACACGCAGGGAAATATTTTATACCCCTCAGCATCCCTATACGAAGGGACTTCTCCATTCAGTACCAAGGCTCGATCTCGTAGGGGAGAATCTGATTCCCATACCCGGATCACCCCCGGATTTATTTGCACCTCCTGCAGGATGCCCATTCGCTGCAAGATGCGACATGGCCATGGAGGTATGCGACAGGGTGCACCCTGAGAAGACCCGCCTTTCAAAGGATCATCATGTGGATTGCTGGTTGCAGGATGATCGGGCAAAACAAGCCATGCTTTCAGCTGTGAATATAACGATCCGTTAGATTCACAGATTGATAGATTAAAAATCATAAGGGGGAAATCAGATGAAGAAATGGAGCAAGCTGTTTATTTTCGGGATCATCCTTGTCATGCTGGCTGCTTGTACGGCCAACGAAGATGCTGGAAGCAAATCGGAAGGAAAGGATTCAAAGGACGGGAAAGGGGAAAAGATCCTTTATTTGAACAATGGAGCGGAGCCGACATCCTTTGATCCGCCGATCGGATTCGATTCCTATTCATGGACAGCGCTGAATAACTTAATGGAAGGGTTGACGAGACTAAGCGACAAACATGAGCCGGAAGGAGCCATGGCTGAAAAGTGGGATGTATCGGAAGATGGAAAAGTCTATACCTTCCACCTGAGAGAAAATGCCAAGTGGTCAAATGGGGACGATGTAACGGCCAATGATTTCGTATTTGCCTGGAAGCGCCTGCTCGATCCAGAAACCGGATCCCCGGCATCCTTCCTCGGGTACTTTATCGAGGGTGGTGAAGCATATAATACCGGAAAGGGCAGTGCAGATGACGTAAAAGTGAAAGCGGTGGATGAAAAAACGTTCGAAGTGACATTGAAAAGCCCTCAGGCTTACTTCCTGAGCGTCATCGCCAACCCGGCATTCTTCCCGATCAATGAAAAAGTCGCCACCGATAATCCTCAGTGGTTTGCCGAGGCCGACAGCTTCGTGGCGAATGGTCCTTTCAAATTAAAGGAATGGGAGCATGACAGCCATTTTGTAATGGAAAAGAATGATCAATACTGGGACAAAGAGAACGTGAAGCTAAAAGAAGTCCACTGGGCCATGGTAAATGACTCCAACACAGATTATCAATTATTTAAAACAGGCGAGCTCGATACGGCAGACGTACCGGCAGATCTGAGCGAGGAACTGTTCAAGGACGGAAAGGTCAACGTAGAAGATCAGGCTGGTACGTACTTCTACAGGTTCAATCTTGATCAGGAGCCATTCCAAAATAAAAATATCCGGAAAGCGTTCTCCATGGCAGTGGATCAGAAGCAGATGGTCGACTATGTAACCAAGAACAAAGAAGAAGCCGCCTACGGATTTGTCGCGAGTGGGTTCAATGATGCCGACGGAAACGATTTCCGCAAAACGAGCGGTGATCTTACCGCGACGGATGTAGAGGAAGCCAAGAGTCTTTTAGAAAAAGGAATGAAGGAAGAAGGCTATGAAAAGCTTCCTGCCGTCACCTTGACCTACAGCACGAGTGACACTCATCAGAAAATTGCCGAAGCGATGCAGCAAATGTTCAAGGACAATCTCGGAGTTGAAGTGAAGCTTGCCAATATGGAGTGGAATGTGTTCCAGGATGAACAAAAAGCAGGTAAATTCCAGCTTTCCAGAAGCTCATTCCTGGCAGATTATGCAGATCCGATCAACTTCCTTGAAAACTTCCAGACGGGGCATTCCATGAACAGGACCGCTTGGAGCAATAAGAAATACGACGAGTTGATCCAATCGGCTTTGAACGAAGCAGATGAACAGAAGCGTTTCGACATGATGTATGAAGCAGAGAAAATCCTCATGGACGATATGCCGATCATCCCGATCCATTTCTACAACTACGTATATATGCAAAATGAAGATGTTTCAGGTATCGTCCGTCATCCAGTAGGCTATATGGAGCTCAAATGGGCGGAAAAAAAATAAAAGGAGCGGGAAGGACAGTGGGAATCTCATTGTCCCTCCCTCTTTTTCTACTAAAAGGATGTGCTACCTATGAAAGCTTCACCTCTACAAAAGGGAGATAAAGTGGGTGTGATTGCACCGGCCAGCCCCCCAAATGTCGAAAACTTCAAAAAGGCACTGCCTTTTCTGAAAGAGCTCGGACTGGAACCTGTGATCGGAAAGCACCTTTATGAAAAAAATGGATACCTTGCAGGCAAGGATGAAGAACGACTGGCAGATTTGCATGACATGTTCAGAGATCCCGAAATAAAGGGAATCATTTGTGCATGTGGTGGAGTGGGAACAGGAAGGATCGTTTCAGATCTTGACTTCGGCCTCATCGGCCTCAATCCAAAGATTTTTTGGGGCTATAGTGATATCACATTTTTACATACGGCCATATTCCAGCAGACTGGTCTCGTAACTTTCCACGGTCCCATGCTAAGCTCTGATATCGGACTTGACTCTGTACCGGAGTGGACAAAGAAATCTTTTGATCAGCTCTTTGGCACTGAGGATGTCATTTATCCAGAGTCACTTTCAACCATTGAAACATTGGTAGAAGGGAAAGCAGATGGAGCCGTTGTAGGCGGGAACTTGACACTGTTGGTCAATTCATTGGGAACACCGCATGAGATCGATACAAAAGGAAAACTCTTCTTCATCGAAGAGATTGATGAGGAACCTTATAAAGTGGATCGGATGCTCAATCAATTGAAGATGGCCGGGAAATTAGCCGATGCGTCCGGTATCATCATCGGAGATTTCAAAAACTGCGATCCAGTTAAACAGGACCGCTCCCTTAGCTTGGATGAAGTGATCAACCACCATATCATTCCCGCTGGAAAACCGACCCTTAAAGGATTCATGATTGGTCATTCTTCACCTAGCTTTGCCATTCCATTCGGTGCACATGGCTTTATGGATACACAGGATCTTTCCTTTAGAATCGAATCTGGGCTTCGAAAGGGGTCATGATCATGATCATCCAAAAAATTGAAACATTTCAAACCCATGTTCCACTGATCAAGCCATTTAAAACAGCCCTAAGGACCGTGACCGCCGCTGAAGCGATCATTGTGAAAATCACCTGTGAAGATGGACGGATCGGGTGGGGAGAGGCCCCGCCCACAGCTGTCATAACAGGAGAGACCCTTCAAAGTATAGAAGGAGCAATCCACTATCATCTGAAGCCTATCTTGTTAAAAGGGGATCTATTGAATCATGAAGAAATATTCCATCGGATCCAAACATGCATGACCGGGAACGGAAGTGCAAAAGCAGCCGTTGATATGGCAATCTATGATCTAGTAGCCCAGCGAAGCGGGCTGCCCCTTTATCAGTTTCTTGGAGGGCACAAGAACCGATTGGAAACGGATTTCACCGTCAGTGTCAATGAGCCGTCTGAGATGGCCGATGATGCACGTCAGTACATAAGAGAAGGATTTGATGTATTAAAAGTCAAGGTAGGTAAAGATGACATAGAAAAGGATATCCGCCGGATCCAGGCGATTCGGGAGGCAATTGGTAGGGAAGTGCAGATCCGGCTCGATGCGAATCAGGGCTGGGGAGCAAAAGAGGCAGTCCGTGCCATCAAAAAAATGGAAGACTCTGATCTAGGAATCGAATTGATCGAACAGCCGGTTCCCGCTCATGACCTGAACGGACTCAAATGGGTGACGGACCAAGTCGATACACCGATCATGGCCGATGAGAGTGTCTTCAGTCCACTTCAGGCATTGGAAGTGGTAAAGCACCGATGTGCGGATCTCATCAATATCAAACTGATGAAAGCAGGTGGGATTCACCAGGCTATCAAGATCAACGTCCTTGCAGAAGCTGCGGGAATGGAATGCATGGTGGGGAGCATGATCGAGTCCCGTTTAGGTATCACCGCTGCAGCCCACTTTGCAGCCAGCAGCCGGAATATTACCCGATACGACTTTGACGCTCCCCTTATGCTAGCGCACGATTTTCTTGAAGGCGGGGCGACCTATGAAGGGAAACAAATCAGGCTTTCTGAAAGTCCTGGAATGGGCATTAAACATATTCACTTGGAGAAAGGGAGGATAACCAATGATGGAAAGGTCAGTAGTTAATGTGGCCGTGGCCACTTTATGGACGACACCACAATCCCCGAGAAAACGTGATGAAGAAATCCTGTCCGACCCTGTAGACATGGAAAAGTGGATTGCCCCGCAGGACTATGAATCACTATTGGAGCTGTGCGATCGCAATCTAATCCAATCACAGCTCTTGTTCGGAACCGAAGTAAACGTGGTAGGGATAGAAGGGGAATGGTCTGAAGTAGTCGTGGCGGAGCAGCCTTCATCCAAATGTGCAGACGGATATCCAGGATGGATCCCGAGCTGTCAGTTGAGCAGGGATGAATGCAAGGAACCGAAGGACGGGTATGCCATCGTCATTGTCCCGTTCACTGAGTTGGAATATGAGAATGGAAGAATGAAGTTAAGCTATCTGACTGCCCTTCCGGTAATCAATCAAACGGAGGAAGCCGTTCGGGTACAGACACCCAAAGGGCCTGGTACCCTACAAGTGGAAGATATCGTTTTCTCTTCACGTACTATACCGGATGTGCAGGGAGACGGTGCTGCGATTGTGAAAGACGGAAAGCAATTTTTGGATCTCCCTTATCTTTGGGGAGGAATGAGCGCTTTCGGATATGATTGCTCAGGTTTCTCCTACAATATGTGCCGTGCTAACGGTGTGATCATCCCAAGGGATGCAAATGATCAGGCCCTGCACGGAAAGAAGGTGCCATTGGATGCATTGGCTCCTGGAGACCTCCTGTTTTTTGCTTATGAGAAAGGCAAGGGTGCGGTCCATCATGTTGGAATCTACCATGGGGACGGCGTGATGATCCACTCTCCAAAAACAGGGAAGACGATCGAGACCCTATCGCTGAAAGGAACGTATTATGAGGAAGAACTTTGTGAAGCAAGGCGCTATTGGAAAGACTAGGAGGCGGTAAGGATGACCAATGAAAAGCTACTTCAAGTGAAACGGCTCAAAAAACATTTCCGACTGGATAAGGGGAAGTTACTGAAAGCGGTGGACGACATATCCTTTGATATATATCGTGGCGAAACATTCGGGCTTGTAGGAGAATCCGGATGCGGAAAATCGACGACTGGACGAACGATCATCGGGCTCTATGATTGTACGGGCGGGGAGGTGGAATATGCGGGTCGGAATCTCCACGCACTTAGCGCAAAGGAGCAGCATGCATTTCACCGTAAGATCCAGATGATATTCCAGGATCCTTATGCTTCTCTCAATCCCAGATCCACTGTGAAAGAAATCATAGCGGAGCCCATGGAGTCCCATCAGCTTTATAAGGATAAGAAGGAACAGTTGGAAAAGGTCTATCAGTTGCTGGAAGACGTCGGTTTGAACCGGGATCATGCTAACCGATATCCACATGAATTCAGCGGCGGACAGCGGCAGCGGATCGGGATTGCACGGGCTCTTGCTCTCGATCCAGAGTTCATCATCGCAGATGAACCGATATCAGCGCTTGACGTATCCGTACAAGCCCAAATCGTCAACCTCCTTAGGAAACTCCAAAAGGAAAAGGGCATTACCTTCTTGTTCATAGCCCATGACTTATCCATGGTGAAGCATATCAGCAATCGGATCGGCGTCATGTATTTGGGATCGATCGTCGAGCTGACTGAGAGTAAGGAACTGTACAAAAAGCCTCTGCATCCATATACACAGGCGCTACTATCTGCCATCCCGATTCCGGATCCCGACGTGGAGGACAGGAGGGAGCGGATCATCCTGAAGGGTGAGATCCCTAGCCCCATCGATCCCCCGAGTGGATGCGTATTCAGGACACGCTGCCCTCACGCAATGGATGTTTGTGCAGAGAAAAAACCAATTTGGAAAGAAGTGGAACCGAGTCATTTTGTAGCGTGTCACCTTTACGATGAAACCATAATCAAAGATCATGACGAAGTGGCCGTAACCAAATGAGAACCGCAGGACTGGAAGATTTGAGAGAGGATTTGATGAAGGTCGTACATGAGTGTCCCGGAAGTGTAAGTTTCACGATCCTCTCACATGACGAGTCCCTGTCTTGGGAAGAGAACCGGCGCAAATCATCTGCCAGCCTGATCAAGCTGCCGATCATGATGGCTGCATTTGAACAGATTCAGACAGGCAGCCTCAATGGTGATGCCATGGTGGTCCTGCGTCATGAAGATCATGTGGAAGGCGCAGGGGTCTTGAATGGATTGCATGATGGAATCACACTGTCCATTGAAGATTTGTTGATGCTCATGATCACCGTCTCAGACAACACAGCCACCAACCGGCTGATCGAGCTAATTGGAAAGGATACAATCAACAGATTCTGCCTGACGTGGAATCTAAAGCGGACGTTCTTGAACCGTAAGATGATGGACTTCCGATCGTTGGAAATGGGACAGGACAATTGGACGTCATCCATGGACGTGGTCAGCTGTCTTAAAGCAATCAACGAAGGTCCCTTTAAGGAGGCATCCAGGAGAAAAATGCTTACAATGCTCTCACGCCAGCAATTTCGTGATAAACTTCCTGCATTGGTAGGGGGAGATGTAAAAGTCTTCAATAAGACCGGGGAACTACCTGGCGTTGAACATGATTGTGCGATCTTGGAGTCAACTTCAGGAAAGATTGCTTATGTGGCTGTTCTGATTGATGAGCTGCAGGCTCCAGAGGATGGAAGGAGGGCGATCTCGAGAATCGGAAAGCTTGTTTATGATTACTTAACCGCTTAATACCTGTAATCATTTTGTCATAATTGTCATATAAAACATCCAGCCAGACATGGGTGCTCCTCCCAAAAAGGCGCAGAAAGACCTACAACTTTGGAGGAAGATGGTAGGCTACCCTGATTCTACAGCCTATCCTACCGGCCGATCAAGGTAAAGAAGAGGGGCATACGGCTCATTTGAGAGTTCCTGGGTCCGACCCTTTTCCTGTGAAAAACATCATTGTTTCATACGGGTGTAACATGCCTATTCTTTCCTTCCTGTACAATAATAGGAGGGGGGATATACGATGAGAGAATGGATTGTAGATGAAAACGATGTATTGAAGATGCTGGATTCATGGTTAAGGGACCCCAAGCCTTTTTGGGAAGGATTTTATGAAAATCGCGAACGGAAAATTCCTATTTTTACAAGTAGACCCGATGAGAACCTTGTGTCGTATGTGAACAGTGGTCGATTGAAAACGGGCAAAGCACTGGATATTGGCTGTGGTGCCGGAAGGAATGCCATTTATCTCGCCAGTAATGGATGGGAGGTCGATGCAATGGACCTTTCTTCGACTTCCTTAAAGTGGGCAGGGGAACGCGCAGAAGAAGCGGGTGCTACGATCCGCTTCTTCCAGGCAGACCTCCTCGAACATCAGATTGAAAAGGATGCATATGATCTAGTGTACGACTCGGGGTGTTTTCACCATATTGCTCCACACAGAAGACCCCGGTACAGAGAAGTGATCCTGAATGCGTTGAAGCAAGATGGATATTATGGCCTCGCCTGTTTTTGTGAAGACGGAGAATATGGGGGTGCCACCCTATCAGATTGGGAGATCTACCAAAAGGGGTCGCTCCATGGCGGGATGGGATATACAGAAGAAAAGCTCATTCGGATTTTTGAGTGCTTCACCCCAGTGGAAATACGGAAAATGGTCGGGGATAGCGATCAGGATGTATTTGAATCCGATGGACTATGGGCAGCATTATTCAAGCATGATCTGCCCCGGTCCTGAACAAAAAGTAAAAGAGTTGGGCGTCCATCGCCCAACTCTTTTAGTCTATCAATAAACTTTGTCGCCATTGAAGATCGAATTTTTCACTACCACATAATCGACGGTCCGGATGGCATCGAGTTTCGTTCCGCCTGCATAGGAGATCGAGGATTGAAGATCCTGTTCCATTTCCGTCAGGGTATCCTGAAGGGAGCCTTTATGCTCAACGAACATTTTCTTCCCTTCCACGTTTTTCTTTTCACCTTTTTGGAATTCAGAGGCAGAACCGAAGTATTCTTTGACGCGTTTTCCATCAATTTCCGTCGTCTCACCAGGAGATTCTTCATGCCCTGCGAATAACGACCCGATCATGACCATGCTGGCACCGAATCGGATGCTTTTCGCGATATCCCCATGGGTCCTGATCCCGCCGTCAGCGATAATCGGCTTGGTTGCAGCTTTTGCGCACCATCTTAATGCCGCAAGCTGCCAGCCACCGGTTCCAAAACCGGTTTTGATCTTTGTGATGCAAACTTTGCCCGGACCGATCCCAACCTTGGTCGCATCTGCTCCAGCATGTTCAAGTTCTCTTACCGCCTCTGGTGTCCCCACGTTTCCAGCAATAACAAAGCTCGTAGGCAGGAGTTTTTTAATATGTTGGATCATGCTGATCACGGCATTTGAATGGCCATGTGCAATATCGATCGTGATGTATTCAGGTACCAACCCTTTAGAGGCCAGTTCCTCCACAAAACTATATTCTTCTTCCTTCACGCCCACGCTGATGGACGCAATCAGTCCGCGAGCGTGCATATCCTCGATGAAGCTGATCCTTTTCCCAGGTTCGAAACGGTGCATAATATAGAAATAGTTATGTTCTGCAAGGTACATAGCAATCTTCTCATCGATGATGGTCTGCATATTGGCAGGTACCACAGGAAGTTTAAATGTATGTCCACCTAATGTGATGGCTGTATCACATTCTGAACGGCTGTTAACAATGCATTTGGCTGGAATCAATTGAATATCTTCATAGTCGAACACGTTTTCCATCATGAACACTCCTAAACACGAATAATTATCGTCGGACGAAAATGAAATGTTCGTCCATTGGTAATGTACATGATTTCTTGACTGTTGTCAAAGTTTTTTATCAATTCAAGATGACATCATTGTAATCGATTACTATTTTTCGCAGCAGCAGGGGCAGTCGCATTCTTTTTTTGTTTCACACAGACAGTTTGGGCACGAACATTCGTGGACCATCAGGACACCTTCTTTCTTTTACCAACCAGTATATCCAGATGAAAGAATGTTCAATCGATTTTCATTCTCCCATTGCAAATCGATCGCTAATGGATTAGAGTAGGAATAACCGTTAAATTATTTTTACCGAGTAAAAAGAGGTGTGCAGTATGGCAGGAATCTATATCATCAAAGATCTTGATCAGCTTAAAGCTCTCAGCGATCCGTTTCGGGTCAGGCTGATGTTCAAACTGATTGAACGGCCGTATACGGGTCAGCAGCTGTCCGAAATCTTCGAGCTTTCACGAGCACGGATTCATTATCACCTGAAAGAGCTTGAAAAACTTGGTCTTGCAGAAATCGTGAAAACTGAAGAGAAAAATGGCATTATTCAAAAGTTCTATCAGTCTGTGGCAACAGGATTCTATCCCCATTCAAGTCTTTTCCCACACACGAAGGAAATCAGCGATATGAAACAATATCTCATGCTTGAAATGATGGAACAGACGACATCAAAGCTAATATCTGCACCATCTGAAGCTCTTGAAGATGTTGATTCGAGTGAAGATCCTTCTGAGTGGAATATGTTGGCGTCTTCCTGGGAAATTCAAGCTTCGGAAGATACCTTCAAATGGTACATCAAGGAACAATTCAAACTGATGGAAGAACTTGATCGCCGCGCGGAAGCAGAAGAGGCGTCGGTCAAGAAGAGATATTTTGTATCCAACTATGGTTTCCGGGTAGAAGAGCCTGTTTTTGAAAGAGTAAAAGACAAAGACCAGTGAGAGGTCTTTTCTTTTAGCACTACGGTAAAATAATTTTAACTGAGTATATTTTTTTACTATAATGGTCAAAAAAACTTACAGTCAGGAGATGGTGAATGGGATGAAAGAGCATTTGTTTAGAAATCGAAACTTCAGATTCATGTTTATAGGTAGGATCCTATCGAATATGGGGGACAGCATCTACTATGTTGCCGCCATGTGGCTTGTGTACGAACTGGGAGGAAGTGCCTTTTATACGGGGTTGGCCGGTTTCCTCACTATGCTGCCGACGGTTCTGCAGTTCTTGATTGGTCCACTGGTCGATCGTTTCAGTACAAAGAAGCTGCTGACATACGTACAGGTGCTTCAGGCAGGACTGATCCTGATGATTCCGGTTGCCCATTTCATAGGCTATTTGAATGTGGCCGTGATCTTGACGATCATGCCGGTAGTATCCATGATGAATCAGTTTACGTATCCCGCCCAAACAGCCGCCTTGCCACGGATCATCAAAAAAGAACAGCTTGTAAAAGGGAACGCTCTGTTTACATTCGCTTACCAAGGAGCCGACATGATCTTCAATGCCCTTACAGGAATCCTTCTCCCATTGATTGGTGCCGTAACCCTCTTTATGATGGATTCTGCTGTGTTCTTAGCAGCCGCTCTAGTGTACAGCTCCCTTCGTTTGCCAGAGAAAAAAAGGACCAGGAAAAGAACGTTGAAGGAATCGACTATTCTGTATAAGGGGGAGTTGGCAGAGGGGATGATGATTGTTTTTCGCTCATATATGGCCATCTTCTTGGTCGCGTCCGTGATTGCAAATGGGGCAATAGGCGCTACATATGCCATCCTACCTGTATACACGGGTGAATCAGCAGGGGCATCCTGGTTTGGGTGGTATCTTGGAGCCATTTCACTTGGTCTTCTGTCTGGTGCAATGTTCGCTCCCGTTCTATCCAGATTTCCGCTTGGCCGGTTAACCATTACATTGTATTTTCTAGGCGGGGCCAGCTGGATCGTGTCGGGCCTTTCGGGTATTTCCATAATCGGAGCTATATTGTTTGGCCTGGCCTGGCTACCCATCGGTGCAACGAATGTCATTACGGGGGCTGCCATCCAGTCCATCTTGCCACCGCATCTGATGGGAAGGGTATTTTCGGTTGTCGCGTCCATGAGTGCTGTGGCCATGCCCCTAGGCTCCCTTTTTGGGGGGATTATGGCCGACCGGTGGGGAAGCGGCATCATCTTCATGTCGGCAGCGGGCGCAATCGTCTTCATTTCGGTATTCTGGTTGAGTGTCTCCAAGCTCCGCAGGCTTCCAAGTACACATGAGCTGTCTGCTGGGGATCTCCATTTACCTGAAAATTCCCACTCCACAAACATTGGATGATAATGGTAGAATAAGAAGGGATAGTTAGTCTTTGGAGGCATGAATATGATATTGAACACAACCATTCAAGAAGCAGGTTACAGCCGGGATGACCTGATTCTGCAAGACATTTCATTTGAGGTCGGGAAGGGTGAGCTTGTCGGTCTGATCGGGCCCAACGGTGCGGGGAAAAGCACAACAATCAAAACCATCCTGGGTCTTATGAAGCATGTGAAGGGAACGGTCGAGATTTCTCCCTATGCGTATATACCGGAACGTCCGATTTTTTATGAACGGCTGACGATGAGGGAACATATTGACTTTCTGTACACGACCTTAGATGGAGAACAGGCAGCCTTTGAAGAAAAAGTGACTAGCCTGGTCAGCTACTTCCGGTTGACCCATGTTCTTCATCATTATCCTGATCAGTTCTCAAAAGGGATGCAACAAAAAATGATGCTGATCCTGGCGTTTCTGAAAGAACCGGATCTTTATATCATTGATGAGCCGTTCATGGGGCTTGATCCGACTGCAGTGAAAAAACTCCTCGCCCTTTTGGAAACTGAGCGTAAAAGGGGAGCGGGCGTCCTGATGTCGACCCATATCCTTGACACCGCCGAGCGGATCTGCGACCGCTTTGTACTGATAGCAGAAGGGGAAATGATCGTCGAGGGGGACCTGAAGGCCATCCGGAGAAAGAGTGGACTCCCAGCAGGCTCGCTATTCGATTGCTTCGATGCGCTGACAGAGGGGGAGGAGAATGATGGTCTGGCCCATTTTTCGGCACCGATTCAAGGATGAGTGGCGGCAGAAATGGAAGGTAATCCGCTCGGTCATCGACTGGACGATCGCCCTCTACCTTGTAGTTCCGTTTGCGATCATGGCGCCTTTTTTCTATCGGGATTGGTGGACTGAAACGGAATCCTATTGGGCTTCTGGTATCCCGGTCTGGATCCTTCTGTCAATACTGGGCTTCATGACACTCGGGGGAAACATACGCACTTATGTCCTAGAGCCGGATCTATTGTTCCTGATAGAAAAGAAGGAGCAAGTCATTGCACTTAAAAGACTGGGCCTTATGGTCACCCTGGGACAGATCCTGATGTCACTCGTTTTACCTGCTGCCCTGTCCCTTCCCATATTCGTGAACATATATGATGAACGTCCCTTGACTATAGCCGTGATCTTCATTCTATTCGTCTTGCTCAAATGGTCAGTGCTGCTCATGAAGAAATACATAGCGGGACAATGGTCAAGGGGAGTCTTGATGCTATTCATGGTAGCAGCCTTTGTACTGATCTCAACGGTTGCGGATTCTCCGATATATGGGATCGCGGCAGTGTTGATCCTGCTGTCGACTATCTTTGGTTACTTCGTTCAAGGGGTGAAAAGTACAGGGGATTTCCAAAGTGAAGTGGAGACCGAGCAATCGGAACGAAATCAATATGTAAACCTGGTATATAGCCTTTCCTCTCAAATAGAGAAAGAAAAAGGAGGGAAACGTGGCAGGCCATTGATCTTGTTCAGGAACTCAAGGCGTTTATTCCGGGAACGGACAGCTGAAAATGGAATCCTGGAACTATGTTTAAAAGCATTTTTACGTAATGGAACTTTCTTTCGGACATATATACAGATGATTTCCATCACCACAGGCGGAATTCTGTTCCTTCCCCTTTTATTGAAGTGGTTGCTGTTTGGGGGCATCCTCGTTTTCATGACCTTCTGGCTCCATACCATTTTCAAGAAGCTCATGGGCAACCGGTTCTTTGAAGTGGCGCCATTTGATCAAGAGGCGGAGTACGCTGCTGCCAACCGATTTGGTAAGTGGCTCGTAACGCCCGTCCTTATCTGGACAGGGACAATCACGATAATCTCGACAATCTGGTCGGTTTATTTTTAACTAGGAGGAATCTACATGGTTGAATTGAAGAAAATGAGTGATCATGAGTTTGAAGCATGGCGGAATAGAAGCGTCGCTTCTTATGCCGCTGAGAAAGTAAAAGCCGGTAATTTTAAGGAAGAAACGGCAATCGAAGAGTCTGAGAGCGAATTTCAAAAGCTTCTGCCACAAGGGAAGGATACACCGGATCACCATCTGTTCACCGTCATGGACGAGGGAGAGAATGTTGGGATGTTATGGTTTCATGCCAATAACGAAATGAAGGAAAATTACATTTTTGATATTGAAATGCTCGAAAGCAAGCGGGGAATGGGGTATGGAAAACAGACGCTTCAGGCATTGGAAGAGCTCAGCCGGGATATGGGGATGGAGAAAATTTCACTTCACGTGTTCGGTCATAACAAAACAGCCATCGGCCTTTATACGGGCACAGGGTTTGAGACGACCAATATCATTATGTCTAAGCAGCTGTAATCTTTATGTAAGGGCTCCTCAAAAGGGGCTCTTTTTCGTTTTTAATCCTTTCTAATGAATGGTGACGTAATCCTCATCCACGCTATCTTGTCCTTCCTCAAACTTGAGCTTTGTCCTGAATAGGTACCTTGCTCCTGCGTGTTCAACCGGCAGATCATCTGGAATCTGGTAAACGAATGAATACATATCCTTCTCTTCAGTCTCAAGAGCATGAGTGATCGCCACGATCCTCGTATCGATTATCTCTTCTTTCTTGCCGTTCTCATAGATCATGACAAGCTGACATTCAATTTTTGTCAGGAGCTGGTCCACGATCCCCCCGTTGATATGGAATTTCCCTGATAGCTTTTCCCCTTTTCGGTAATGATCTTTGGGAAGGGTCAAATCGATCATTGCTGAGCCGACACCGTTTAAGGACATGTATTTTCGCAGTAACATAGGGCTCCTCCTTTTATTTATTGAACGTAAAAGACCTTTACCAAGAAGAGATGCCACATTTAGCCACATACTTCCGGTAAAGGTCTCGCTAACAACCATGTTGCCGATGAAGCCGGGGGTCTTCACCCCGTAATGACGACCTCATCGTATAAGCTACTCCCCTTTATGGGATTCAGTTGAGATTATCATAAGGAGAAATATCTATTCTGTCAAATGTTACGGTTAATGGATGTAAGCCGTTCCCAAAAGGACGAGCTTTTCATATAGTAACGTAAAAGGAGTGATGACTATGGCTAAGGCCAGTGACTTTTTGATTGCACTTGATGACGGGCATGGAATGGAAACTGCGGGGAAAAGGACCCCTTATATTGAATCCCTTGGTAGGCAGATCCGAGAAAATGAATTCAATGCTGCTGTGACGAATTATCTGAAGATCGAGCTGGAGAGATGTGGTTTCCGAACGGTTTTGACTGCCCCTACAGATGTGGATACCCCACTAAAAGAAAGGACGGATCTCGCCAATTCACTGAATGCTGACGCGCTTGTATCCAATCATTTCAATGCTTTGAAAGACCGGTTCGACCCCGGTGGCAATGACCCTGAAGGACATTCCATCCATATATACCCGGGAGATGCAGTAGGAAGACAATTCGCAGAAACGGTGGCAAAATATATCCGTCAAAATCCCCGTCAGAAGTTCAGGGGGATTATCGAACAAAATCTCCATATCACCCGCGAGTTCAAGAATGCGGCCATCTTGATTGAGAATGGATTCATGGATAACCGCAGGGAATCCTTACTGATGATCAATCAGACCTTCCAACAGGAAAGGGCACGTGAAGAGGCACAGGGAATCTGTGAGTATTTCGGTGTGCCTTATGTAGGGGGAAGCGCGCCTGCTCCAGCCCCGGCTCCATCCCCAACCCAAAAGCCTGTAACTGGGAGTGAGATAGGAAAACGTGTCGAATCAATCTACCGAGGTGCGGATCAATTGAATTTTTATTCTAAACCGACCTTCAACCAAGCGTTCGTGGCAGGAAAACTTGCATTCGGGTTTGGCTTTCCTACTATTACAGCGAAGCTGAACGTAGAAGGTGCCCAGATGTATGAAGTGAAGAATTCTAAAGGAAACACCTACTATGTGACGGCGTCCCCTCAGTTTGTGAAGGTCGTCGGTGCTGGTACCAGTACACCTCAGCCCCCATCATCACCATCGATTAAAGCCATCGGAGAAATCACCATCATCGGGGTGGCGAATGCTGCCATCATCCAAGACCGGCCGGATCGACTCGCATCCGTCAATCTCGGTACCATCAATCGAGGACAGACCATACGGGTTGCTGGCTCGGTCAAAGGGAAGAATAGTCCTACCGGCTACTGGGAAGTCATCTACAATGGGAAACGAGCATATATATCAGGTGAATTTGGACAGTTCCGTTCTTATTAATCAAGAAGGCCCGGATTTTCATTCCGGGCTTTTTTATATGGATGAGAAGGGACTAAGAAGAGGGATGTCGTATATCCATGATAGGGAGGGATTGTATGTATGAACTGAAAACGAAGGAAACGGATGCGGACGTCCTGGAATACATCGAAACGTCCGTGCCTGAGATTCGCAGGGAGGATGCTTTCAAACTGCTGGATCTGTTTACTGAAGCATCAGGTTTCGAAGGGAAGATGTGGGGGAAGAGCATCATTGGCTTTGGATCCTACCACTATACGTATGCAAGTGGGCATGAAGGGGATGCGGCATTGGCAGGATTTTCACCGCGCAAATCCAAGATTTCTATCTATCTGGGCTGTACGGGAACTGATAAAGACAAACTCTTATCGAAACTTGGCAAACACACAAGCGGAAAGGGCTGTGTGTATATCAATCGGTTAAGTGGCGTAGACACGGATATTCTGAAAGAATTGATCCGGTTATCGATCCATGAACTTCAAACCAAATATCCTGCAAACGGGTGAAGAAGAGTCAGTCAAAAGACTGATTTTTCTTTTTTGCTTCGCTGGTAAAATGAGTTCTTGTGTTAGAGATTTCAATCATATTCCACCCCATCGCAAACTTATGGCTTGCAATCGAGGCGGATATCTTATATGATTAATCTCGAATTAAGAATATCTCAGTTCAAGATATACGAGGTATTAACTCCCAAGATAAGAAAGGAACGAATACACACATGTCAAAAGTATTGTACATCACTGCACATCCACATGATGAGTCTGCTTCATTCAGCATGGCAGCAGGTAAAGCATTCATCGATTCTTACAAAGAAGCCAATCCATCAGATGAGGTTGTTCATATCGACCTTTACAAAGAAAACATCCCTCACATCGATGCAGATGTATTCAGCGGATGGGGCAAACTTCAAAGCGGAAGCGAGTTCAACGCATTGTCTGCTGAAGAGCAAGCAAAAGTAGCCCGTCTGAACGAACTATCTGACCAGTTCGTTGCAGCTGACAAATATGTTTTCGTCACACCATTCTGGAACTTCTCTTTCCCTCCAGTTATGAAAGCGTATATTGATTCTGTCTCTGTTGCAGGCAAATCATTCAAATACACCGAGCACGGACCTGTTGGACTTCTGACAGACAAAAAAGCCTTGCATATCCAAGCACGCGGCGGTATCTACTCTGAAGGTCCTGCAGCAGCAATGGAAATGGGACATCGCTACCTTGAACTCATCATGCAGTTCTACGGTGTACCTAGCTTCGAAGGTCTCTTCATCGAAGGACACAACGCTATGCCTGAAAAAGCGCAAGAGATCAAAGAAAACGGAATTGCCCGTGCAAAAGATCTTGCGAAAACATTCTAATAGGTGAAATTGAAAAGACCGCCAGGCTGGATGACCAGCCTGGCGGTTTTTTATGAGTACTCCCTCTGCAGCGAAAGAAGCACCCTTATCCGTTCGTTTATCTAGGGAGGAAGGTGGGTAATGCATGATCTATGCTTGTCTTGCTTGTCCGGTCACGGATTAGCCGGCGGTAGCCAATGCCGTGAAACTTTCAGGGCCGACCCTGACAGTACCCAATGCTGTGGCACTGACATAGGCGGAGTAAACCAGTGGACCACTCGCAGGGATTCCAGGATTGAAGTCAGCGCCAGCGAATGTGATCAATTGTGGACCTACAATGGATAAATCCAAAACTTGCCTTGCTGTATACACTGTAATTAAACCAGATTGTTGTGTACCACGGATGATAGTGATATCAACGTTCGTCGCAATTGGGAGCAATGGCAGCTGAACAGCCATCGTTCCTTCGAATTGAACCCTGATCTGCCCGACAGTCGCTTTTGTAACATCTAGTCCGACGACTCCGAAAAGACTATTTTGACCTACAAGGATTGGTGTTGAAATCTGTCCATACGTGCTCGCATTTTGTGACGTACGCGCATCAAGAAAAATTCCCATATTTTCACCTCCTGTCTTGTTATCTAGTACAGTATATGCATGTCCACTGAATGCGTCTGTGCACATGATTCAGTTTTGAAAAATGGATGATACCCCCAAATGAAACTTTTCCACCCGCTATATCGTATATAGAAGAAACCATACATAAATTGGGGGAGTCAACATGTGGATCAGCATCGGTTTCAGCATCATCTATCTTTTTTGTATCATTTATATGATTTCTTATCGCCTGAATATAAAAAAAGCGGTTGAACGTAAAGATGAGGCCTATTATCCTTCAGTGCAAACGAATTTAGATAATATTATCGTCCCTGACAGGTGGGAGCCTATGATCCCATTTGATAAACGTTCTAAATCCTATCGGACCCTCCACTGGGGAACGCCTGCCCTCATCCTTCTGATGAGCATTCTATTCATCCTAGTATTCGGAATGGATTTTTTGCATGGTTCATTCATTAATTTTGGTTATATTTTCTTTACCTTCTTAGTCATGATCCGGCATCAGGGTAACATCTACCTGTTGAATGATGGCGTCATTTTAAATGGCAGGTTCTTCTCGTGTAATAAGGTGAAGGGCTATAAAGTGGAGAAAATTGTGAAGTGGCACGAATTATATGGGTTGGACGAACGATTGAACAATAGTTACAAGGTCAGCCTGCTATTGAAACGGGGGATTTTCCAGCCGAATTACGTAGTACTCACAGAAGAGCGTGACATGAGAACCGTCGTTCAGCTGCTGGAGGATAAAGGAATTGAGGGGACGGTAGCGTATGTACTTCCTCAACCGGAGGTGCAACGATGACCATCGAGCGTGCCCTCAAGGCTGCAAAAGAATTGATCCGTGTCCGGTTCCCTTCATGTGAGGCTGCCGTATTAAGTGGAAGCGTGGTGAGAGGACAGGGCACGGCAACTTCTGATTTGGATATCGTCGTCGTGATCAACGAACTCTCTTCTTCATTCAGGGAAAGCCTGATGTGGCAGGGGTGGCCGGTTGAACTATTTGTCCACACCCCGACGGGGATCCTGGACTTTTTCAGAGATGATTGTCTCCGCGGCAGGCCATCACTCCCGCGGATGATCTCAGAAGGGCTGCCTCTAACAAATAATCAAACCCTCGATTCATTAAAGGCTACCGCAAACAGCCTGCTGAGTGCCGGACCGGAACGCTGGGATGAAGATACCATTGATAGGAAGCGGTATTTTCTAACCGATGCCCTCGATGATTTCAACGGTTGTAACGATAGGGGAGAAGGATTGTTCATTGCCGGCCATCTGGCAGAGCTGCTTCATGAATTTGTCCTGAGGACCAATGGTTGTTGGATCGGCAGTTCCAAATGGATCGTGAGGGCACTGAAGAAATTTGACCCTGAATATGCACGACATTTTGTACATGCATTCGATTCCTATTATAAACACGGGGAGAAAAAGGGGGTGATCACTCTGGTGAATCAAGCTCTCAGTCCGTTCGGTGGCCGCTTGTTCGAGGGATTCTCAATCGGGAAACCCTTAGACGGGCCATTCTCCTGACTATACTGAAAAGGGTGTTCCGGTTGAACCGGAACACCCTTGGTTTTTTAATCAAGTATGATTTGGAAGCTGTCATGATCTTTGCGATGCATGCCTTCTTCAAAAATGAGACGAGTAACAAATTTATACGAGATGCCCTCTTTACTTGGAGGGAATGTATCTGCCAATCGGCAGGCAAATTGGATTTTTCGTTGCTCTCCTGCTTTCATAATGGAAGAGCTCAGGATTGTATTCTGGTGAAGGATGGATGAGCACTCGGTCTTTTCATTGTATTGAAGCAGATCCGTCTCGATCCTTTTCAGCTTCTGGTCGACTTTACCGCCGATCAGTTCGTATTCCCCTTTAATAAGTTCTCCTGGACAATAGGCAGAACGATGCAATACAAGATCGATCTTCGCAGCACCGATCCCCATCTTACACATCAACTTTGCAAACATCATTCTCACCCTCGCTTTCTTTATAATATTTATCTGATCATGGGCAGAATTATCCTCTAACAAAGCTATATTGTAAAGAAAGAAATCAACGATGTCTACACTAGATTTTCGACATTTTTCGATTAAGCTCACTAACCTCATGAAAATATAAAATATAATGGAATAGTTGTAAAATAGAGGTAGATTAATAGGGTGACTTTCTATACAATAAGAAGCGGAAGAAGTCTTATCTGCCGGACGCGCAGGTAGTGAATATAACGTACAAAGGGGTTATCGAATGAAGGAAAAGAAAGCGAAGAAAAATCAGACGACGGTCCGGATGAATCTGCTGTTCGTTTCCGTGTTTTTTCTGTTCTCCATGCTCATTCTCCGACTTGGTGTCGTGCAAATTGTCAAAGGAAGTCAATATGAAGCGGAAGTATCGAGAACGGAAAACGTCAAGTCGGATAACGGCAATCCACCCCGAGGCAAGATCTATGACCGCTACCGGAATGTGATTGTCGATAACGTCCCGATGAATGCCATTACGTATACGAGCACTCAGTCGACGACATCTAAAGATATGTTGAAAGTGGCAAAGGAATTAGCCAAATTGATTGAAATCGACCAAAAGGTGATTGATAGCATTTCTGATCGCGATAAAAAAGACTATTGGTTACTTCAAAATAGCAAAGAAGCCGCTAAATTAGTCACCAAGGATGAGTTAAAGAAACTCGAAGCCAATGAAGAACTTGCAGAAGACGAGCGAAACAAAAAAGTGTACCAAATGCAGTTGGAGAGAATTTCCGAAAAACAGTTTGATACCTATACAAATGACGAACTAAAGGTACTCGCCATCTTCCGTCAGTTTAACACTGGATATGCCTTGTCACCTAAAATCGTAAAAAACAAAGATGTAAGTGACGAAGAAATGGCAAGGGTGAGCGAAAACCTATCCAATCTTCCCGGGGTGAACGTAACGACGGATTGGGAAAGGAAGTACACGCAAAAAAGTACGCTTCGTTCGATTCTAGGTAAAGTGTCTACAACCGAACAGGGCATTCCGACGGAACTTGTCGAGCAATACAAGTCTAAGGGCTATGCCATGAATGATCGTGTCGGGACCAGCTATTTCGAATCAGAGTACGAAAGTCTCCTGAAAGGGAAGAAAGAGGAGATTGAACATATTACGAAGGGTGGAAGCCTGATTGATTCAAAGCTGATCACGGAAGGACATAGCGGAAAGGATGTTTACCTTACAATCGACTTGAAGCTACAAAAAGAGCTGGAAAAGATTGTTGAGGAGGAACTTAGTAAACAAGCAGCTAAATATTGGGAGTCTCCTTATTTGGACCGTGCATATCTAATCATGATGAATCCAAATACAGGTGAAATACTCTCAATGGTCGGGAAAAAATACGGTAAAGATGAAGATGGAAAAGTAGAACTACAGGATGATGCTTTAGGTACATTTACATCCGAATATGGTGTAGGTTCTGCGGTAAAAGGTGCAACTGTATTAACTGGTTATATGACGGATAGTTTAGCGATAGGAGAAACGCTTTATGATGAAGAAATTCAAATAAAAGGAACAAAACCAAAACGTTCATGGTTTTATCAAAATGAGGGCCCACAGTATATGACAGATAAAACGGCTTTAGAGAGATCTTCAAATGGATATATGTGGAAGGTTGCGTTCAAAGTATCAGGGGTGAATTATGTAAGAAACCAACCGATGAACATCAAAAGAGAGTCCTTCGACACGTTCCGTAATCATTTTAAGCAATTTGGATTGGGCGTCAAGACGGAAATCGATCTACCAGGTGAAGCTGATGGACTACAGGGGACAGGGTATAAGCCAGGGAACTTGATGGACTTCGCGATTGGACAGTATGATACCTATACACCTATGCAATTGGCTCAATATGTATCCACTATTGCCAATGGAGGATACCGGATGCAGCCACATATCATGAAGGAAATCAGGGAGCCAAACTATGAAAGCGATAAAGTCGGCTCCTTACTATACGAACACGAGTCTAAAGTTCTCAATAGGCTTGATGCTACTGAGGAAGAAATACTTTCTGTTCAACAAGGGTTCTATAGAGTAGCACATGGATCTCGAGGAACGGCGGATAACTTTAAAAATGCTCCTTATGACGCCGCTGCAAAATCGGGAACTGCCGAAGCATTCTATTATGCCCCTGAACGCGGAAAGAACCTGGCCACCTATAACACGACGCTGGTAGGATATGCTCCATATGCCAATCCTGAAGTTTCATTTGCAGTTGTACTGCCTGCCTCTCATCAGGATAGAGACCCGTATGTCAACAAAACCATGGCCAAACGAGCCATGGATAAATACTTCGAGCTGAAAAAGGAATACGAGAAAAAGGGTTATTACAGCGAATCAACAGATAAAGAAGTTATAGATTCAGAAGAAGAATGATTAGACAGGCATTCCCTACTAAGGGGAGTGCCTGTTTTCTCATAGAGGGGAGATTGAAATGAAGACAGAGTCGGAAATTACCGAAATAATTAAAAATGATCCATGGATGATGAATATACTCCAAGTCACAGCCGAATTAGACCTCCCCGACTGCTGGGTATGCGCAGGCTTTGTACGAAATAAGGTGTGGAATCATCTCCATGGTCGGGGTTGGGAACCAATGAATGACATCGATGTGGTGTATTATGACACTAGTGAAACCGACGAAGAGACGGAGAAAAAGATGGAACTTCAGCTTCTGCAATCTGTTCCCCATGCTCCTTGGTCGGTGAAGAATCAGGCAAGGATGCATGAGGTGAATGGGGATGAGCCATATGCATCCACGGCCGATGCCATCTCAAAATTCCCTGAGACAGCGACGAGTGTAGCAGTCCGAATCAATGATTCACAGGCTCTCCAATTGCTTGCTCCTTGGGGAATCAAGGATCTTGTCAACATGGAAGTACGTCCGACCCCACATTTTAAAGAAACGCCACCTGGATACACGGTTTATGAGAAGAGAATACAGGAAAAAGGATGGAACAAAAAATGGCCGATGGTGAAGGTCTTTTCCAGAGGGGGAGCGCTTTATGACTGAAGGGTACGATTTATCTTCGAACACCATTGAACAATGGAAAGTACGGATCCTGCCGGAAGTGGATTGGTTTTTCTTCACGAACGATGAATGCTTTCCCTATGGAGAGATGGACATGTTAGTGAAAAGCAATCTTTCACTGGATATCAGAACATCGTATTTGACGTGGTCTCTTCCTGAAGGGGTATTTGTAAAAAAAATGCATCCAGGCGAATTTGAGGAGCTTTCATATGAAGCCAGACAGAGAATCGCCGAAATTCAATGGCAACTCGGGAGGGGCTTAGTATTTGATCACGAAGAAACGGAAGAATGGTTTGGTGAACATGGACCGCCATTATATAAAGGAGCCGGAAAGAAACTCGTACTCTTTACTATCGATTTTTGGCGTTCACTTGAGGTGGGGCAGGTAGAAATTTTTTAGTCATTAAAAGAGTTCATTAGTTTTCTTCCAAAATATTAAATAAATTGATAAAATTAGGTTTATACAGTGGTGAAAGGACGATATTATGGAACAAGAATCGCAATATTCTTTTTTGGGTGGATTTTTTTTAGAACATGTGGACGAGAGGAATTTCAAAGAAAGAGTTACGAATGAACTAGATTACAGTACTGATTCATTTAATATTCCAAAAGCTTATGAAGAAATAACTGAAAATAAACCGAAAGAGAAGAGGACCTTAGATAAAATCTTGTTCGAAAGTATTCTTTATGGAAATTTAGCAAATATATATTTAGATAAGCTTACCCGCGTTTCCCAGATTGATGAAAGTGATCTCATTAAATTAATGGAGAATTTTATTGAAAGAGTGAATTATGGAAAATTAGATGAAGCCCTTGAAAAATATATGTCACCCAAGGGTTTCTACTTAATGGAGGCAATTTCAAACACTGAACTAGGAAATTTCTTCTTAGCAGGATTTGATTATACAAAAAACAGTGAGAACAAAATTAGCACAATAAGAATGCTATTTTCTACAGTAGTACCTTTTTCTATTGAAAAAAAAGGATACTTCATATCTGGACTAGAAATTGATTTTGAAAAACAAATCTCAATTTTATTGTTTAGAAATATGGATAATACTATTAGTAGTGAGTTTGAGGATATAAAAAGGGACACCACAACAACCAAATATTATGAAAAGATTAAAAGTTTAGTATATCCGATTCTAGGTGTTTCAAATTCAATAGATTATAAACGCGATAGAACTGCAATGTTTAAAATGTGTAAAGAGTTGGACGAAATTATACTAAAAGAATTTAGAGAAGATATGTTAAGAAAATTAGGAGAAGATGAAATTGACTTGAAAGTCACTTCTATGCTTCAAAAACTGTTACCTCAAACAATATTACCAGTATATGAACAAAGACAAGTATTGGCAAAGAGGGTGCAAGCATTAATTTTGGCAACATACATTAACGCTTTAGTTGATAATGATGACTTAATTTCAATTGCAAAAGAAAGAAAATTGGTAGGTTTCCCTACAAACATTTCTTTTAAATCAGGGAATTCTTCAAAAAGTGCAACAGGTACGTCTGTTAAAGATATACCTATTTCAGGAGAAATAATGTTTCATAGTCTTTATACTGATTTTGATGAATCATTAGAACTTCCACAATGGTCAATATCATGGTTTAAGGATTATCTACATGTTGCCCCTATTAATACGGATGTAGTACAAACCACAATAAGGTCAACATCAAAGTATTTATTAATAGTTTTCAAAAACAGGCAATATCTAAATGAAGGGCTGATAAAACATGTCGTTAATTACGCTAACAGATACCGTAATCAAAGAGTTTAATATTTCCCATTATCGAGCACTTATCACTATAGCTTCAATTTTACAAAAAACAGGAAAAAGTTTTAATGAAGCGAAATTAAATTCAGTAATTGAGACATTAGGAGAAATGGAGAAGGATATTTTTAGTAAGATGGTTGAATTTGAATTAATTTCAAAAAAGTGGCATGTGAGTTGTCATATAAATGAAGAAACGTTTGTGTGTAAAACAGATGCAAGTAACTGTGAATCTTGCAGTCAAATGCTTAATAACAGTAATCATGAAATAACAGATTATTATAAACTTAAAAAGGGGGCTATGCGAGAATTAGAAAATTTAACAAGAGAATATGCTCTACAAGAATATTTAATAGGATTTACAAATCATAATTTCGAAGAATTAGTTAAAAGAAAAGATAATATCATACCATTTATTGGTTCAGGGGCTTCAGTACCCGTAGGCTTACCCTCATGGGGACAGATGATATTAAGGTTGCAAGACAACATCGAAGAAGATTTTCGTCCTCCTTTTATTAAATATGTTAAGCAAGGTAATTTTTTAAAAGCATTGTCATATTTAAAAGAACATTCATTATTGTCAACTGATCAAATTAAAGAAATGATTCGAGATGATTTCGATAAAGTACCTGCAGATGTTCTGTTGGTAAAAGATAGTAATTATAAGGATTTTGCAAGTATTTCTAGTAAAACTTATATCACAACTAATTATGACAACTTTCTCACTGATTATATTAGTCAGATAGAAAATTCGGTTGCAGTTCCATATACATGGAAGGATATAATTGATACACAAAATCTCCTCCACGAAAATAAAAAGAGAGTATTTCATATTCATGGTCATGTTCAAAAATTGGATACAATGATTGTAACGGTCGAGGATTATATTGAATTGTATAAAGACCAAATATTCAAAGATAAATTGTTAGGAGTAATGGCTTCAAATCATTTGCTTTTTATTGGTTTCTCCTTTCAAGACGAGTACTATAAGGAGCTGTACACTCGAATTATTTCCTCAATAAATGGGGTTCATTATATTGTTTTACCAAATGTCACCTTAGAAGAAGCTAAGAAAATTAGTCAGGAAGCCCCCAACTTGAGAGTGATTGGAATAAATGTTAAAAAAGATGAAAATTCTTATTATATTATGTCGGATTTTATTCAAGCAATTAGGACTTTGATAATACACTTAAATAATTGAATATAAACTAAAAAGGGGCAGAAATGCTCCTTTTTAGTTTATCTATTTGAAAATAATAATATTCAGTGTATTTACTCTGCAATGTTTATAATTATCAATCAGAGTTACATTAGGACTACAAATTACTAGTAAAACATTAATCAAGTAAAATAAACTTATAAAAATAATGGATAGCTCCTATATTAATAATGATTTAGTAAAGTGTACCGAAATGGGAAAGCCATAGCGGACTCGAACCGCTGACCTTTTGGCTGCCAGGGAAGAGGTCGGGAACATAACCGGCAAGGAGGTCCTGGTGTGGAGGGACTCTGAAGGGAAGATCATCCATGCGTGTTATGCGTTGAATAAAGAATTTGTTTTCAATAAGCACGGACAGACGATGTTCAATCCCTGGCAGCTTCTAACGGTTGAACAGGTGATAGGCTCCTGGGGAGATCCGGTCATATACAGATAAGAAAAGAAGGGACCCATCAGGAGGTCCCTTCTTCGTCACTTTCTTTTTCGTTAAACCATAGAGGATCGTCATTATCGACTTCACCATTGTAGTTGATAAACAGCTCTTCGCCAGCTTTGATATCCCGATACGCATAAAAATCGAATGTATGATTATCAAAGTTGATGTCATAGATCGTATTTGGGGTATAAGAATGGTTGAAAAGCATTCCATATCCGAGGAGAAGTGCCGTATGGTTCATGCCATACTCAAACACATAATCCGCCAAGAAGGTCTTTTCAATATAGTGATGCTCTTCATTTGGGTATGGAATCACGGGAGCCTCATGAATCAGCTCTCCTTTTGGGATATCCTGTTTAGCAAAGACACCTCTTCTAAGCTCCCCGTCACTGACGGGAGACATTTTCACTTCAATCATCCTGACACCTGCTTTCAAAATTCTCTTCTAGATCTGTCAGGCCGACCGGCTCATGCATGATTAGAAAAGGTATAAACGGTTTTTCATCACTGTTCCGGATTGGCAACAATCAGAAAACCTCTCCCCTTAGCCTGACAGACTTACCGGTAAATTGCAATCGTTAAAAAAGGTCTTTAAAGAAAGACTTGATGCCCCTGGCGCTTCGTACAACCCAGCTCGCTTTTTCAACCGTTTCTTCAGCCGTTACGTCCACTGAGTAAGAAGCAGGTTCACCGTCAGGGATATACTCCTCTTCAGGAGGATTTTTCACCTTGAGGACACCGACCTTTTCTCCTTTTTCAATCGGAGCGATCAGCTTACCGTCATCTGTTACTTTATCCGGATCCAGGACCAATTCCACTTCGGTCTTTTCTTTTTGTACTTTTGGAAGGGTGAGTGCAATCGGTTCTTTTATGGAGACACTGAGCTCTCTTTCTTTTCCATTGTATACCTTTATGTTTCCAGGTGCTGCGGTTGCATCCTTTAGGGATAAATCCACTTCCTCGAATTCATTGAACCCGTAGTCCAAAAGCTCGGCAGATTGAATGAACCGCTCGGCACTGCTGGATTGACCATTCGCATCCTTTGCATCCAAGATGACGGATATGTAGCGGTTTCCATTTCGTTCGGCTGTGGCCGTGAACGTGGTGCCGGCAAATGGGGTCGTCCCGGTTTTCAACCCGTCTGCTCCTTTATAATAGAAGGATTTCCCTTTCAGCAGCCCGTTTGTACTTTTCATCGTCAATTCTTCATCGGTTCCCGGTCGGAACTTCTTGGATGAAAGACCCGATGTTTCAAGGGTTTCAGGGTAGTCGTGAATGAGGCGATAGGCAAGGATGGCCATATCTTCAGCAGAGACGACATTCTCATCATCCGGTTCGGTACCTTCAGGATACATGCCAAGCATATCCACGTTGCTGAGACCGGAAGAATTGACGAAGTGATAATGCTTCATCCCGAGTTCTTTCGCTTTTGCATTCATCTTCTTGACGAACTCACCTTCTGATCCGGCGACGATTTCCGAAAGGGCGATCGCAGCGCCGTTTCCAGATTTGATGACCATGGCTTCATAAAGTTCTTTGACTGTATAAGATTCGCCCTGCTTCAGAGGGACATTGCTCAATCCGGGAGCGTTGGCGAGCTGATAGACTTTGTCGCTGATCTTGTAGGAGTGATCCCATTTGATCTTCCCATCTTTAACAGCTTCTTGAACCAGATACTCCGTCATCATTTTGGTCATGCTGGCAATTCCCAGCTCTTCATGTTCATTTTCACCATACAGGATCTTTCCTGTGTTTCCATCTATCACAATGGCCGCATCCGCATGGATTTCCGGCTCCCTCGCCGCAAAGGCTTCACCTTGAAACCCGGCGACGGCAAGCATGGATACCAAGAGGGCAGATGCCGTCTTACGTCCAATCATATCTGTATACCTCCAACGTCAAGTGACTTACAACCCCGTTATTTTACCATAGTTTCATTGGAAGGTACGAGTCAGTTTGTGACAGATACAGAAGGATATGCCGGAAGAATGTCGAATGGGTAGAGAAGTCTTGCCTAAAAGGAGGAAATCACCATTCCTAATTTAAAGATCAATTTCGAAACCTCATTGATTCCATGGGTGGAGGATATCGCCCGCAAAAATGATAGTTCAGGCCACGCCCTCTATATTATGAAAGATGGGAAGACCGTGCTTGAACATTACGGCGGATACCACTCGTTTGAACCCGCTGCCCAAGAGGTGAAGACAACATCACGCTTCAATATCGCATCCGCAAGGAAGAGTTACATAGCGTTGGTGATTGCATATGCCCTATACGACAGATTGCTTGAATTAGATCGACCCTTAGAGGATTATATGGAAGAAAGTAATCCAGTGTTCAGTGGGGTCTCAATCAGGCATCTCCTCACCCACACCCATGGTATCGGGGAAGGGGGCGAGGGCCTCTATACGGAATTTACTCCAGGAGAGAACTGGAGCTATAACAATGTTGGAGTAGATACATTGGCGCATCTGGTGATGGAGATGTACGGTGGGACCATCAGCTCCTTCCTTCAGGAAAGAATCTTCGACCAGCTTAATTGGACGGAAACTGGCTGGGAAAATGAAGATTCTCCCCAATTGGTTAAGATTATCAGCAGCAGAGATGAAAAAGCTTTAAACGGTCTGCATGCAGATTGCGATGGTTCAAGGAAAAATTTATTTGTTTCTGCAAGGGAATTCGCTTGGTGGGGTCAGCTGCATCTTGATAAAGGGAGGGTCGGTAACCGGCAAATCATTCCAGAAGAAGTGGTCAAGCTTGCAACTACCATCCAGACGCCCAGTGGACTTCCTTACGACCTGCCGCGGAACGGGGCTTTTTAGTATGTATAGGACATCCCACGGATGAAAAGTGAAATCGGGGATGCTGTCCCCGTTGGTTCCTACCAGATTCTCGGGGTGACTGGGCCCACGATCCTGGTGATCCCGAAATATCAAATTGTTGCTGTCAAAATGTATAACAAAAGGTATAATTACGGAGGCGCAAATTACCTTCATTTTTTGAAGGAATATAGTAATCGGGTGGCAGACGCCTGTACATAAAATAGGGGATGAATGGAATGAGTGAGCAGCGAAGGAATAACCTGAAGAATTATGCGGCCCTTGCAGTGAAGGTAGGGGTGAATATCCAAGGGGGACAGGCACTTTGGATCAGTGCTCCACTCGGGACGGAGGAATTTGTCCGTTTGGTGGTGAAAGAAGCCTATTTAGCCGGTTCGAAAAATGTGCATGTCCAGTGGTTCGATGAAGAAATCTTGAGGACCCACTATGAACTGGCACCGGAAGAAACTTTTTATGAGTATCCTGAGTGGCTGGCCGCTGCCCACGAATGGCTTGTTGACCATAAAGGTGCTTTCCTACAGGTTGACTCAGGGGACCCCGATCTTTTGAAGGGAATTGACGCGGAAAGGATCACCGCTTTTGAAAAAGCGAGCGGAGATGCTCTGGACCGATTTTACGAAGCCATCGAAAACGACCACATACCATGGTCGATCGTGGCAATCCCTTCTCAGAAATGGGCAGAGAAGGTGTTTCCTCACCTAATAGGCACAGAGGCAGTCGATGCCTTATGGGGACATATCTTCCAATCGGTACGGATGTATGAATCGGATCCTGTTGAAGCGTGGAAAAGACATATCAGCGAGCTGACAAAAAGGGCAGAAAGACTGAACGATTTGAACTTAAGGAAATTACATTATACTGCACCAGGCACAGACCTTACCGTGGATCTCCACGAGGACCATATTTGGCTGACAGGTGCAAGCAAAACACCAGATGGAAAGGACTTCATTGCCAACATGCCTACGGAGGAAGTGTATACCGTTCCGGTCAAAAACGGGGTGAATGGGACTGTCCGTGCAACAAAACCCCTTGCCTACAACGGCAATGTCATCGATGATTTCACCCTTGCATTCAAGGGAGGGAAAATCATTGATGCTACTGCTCAAATAGGAGAAGAGGTCCTGAAGAAGATGATCGAAGTCGACGAAGGGGCGGCATTCCTTGGGGAAGTAGCCCTCGTTCCCCACGATTCACCGATCTCAAACTCCGGAATTCTATTCTTTAATACGCTCTTTGATGAAAATGCATCCAATCACTTGGCAATCGGTTCTTCCTACCCTACCTGCATGAAGGATGGCAGCATTCTCTCTGATGAGGAGAAGGAAGCAAAGGGACTGAACGAAAGCGTCGTTCATGAAGATTTCATGATCGGTTCCGAGAGGATGGATATCGTCGGTACAACCATGAATGGAGAGAGTGTACAGATTTTCAAAGACGGGAACTGGGCATTCTGATTCGAGGAAAAAGAATTAAAACATGAAAAATTATGGTAATTTAGGTTTAGTTCAAACTACCTTGAGGTATTGAAAAACAGGGCGATTTTTCCAGTCGCTTTGTTTACTTTAATACTTAAGGAGGGTAGAGCGTTCTCACTAACTTAATAAGATGAGTAGGAGCGATGAGTCATGAGCTGGTTTTTAAAGGGTATGAAGCAATACGCTGATTTCAGTGGGAGGGCAAGAAGGCAAGAGTTTTGGATGTACATGCTGTTTTATTCTATTTTTGGAATAATTCTTTATGGTGTAGCAGTAATTGGAATGGCCATGCAGTCTGAAGGAATCATATTGCTTGGAATGGGTATTTATATTCTATATGCACTCGCACTCCTTTTACCAACATTGGCGATAACTGTGAGAAGGCTTCACGACACTGGACGAAGCGGGTTTTGGTACTTCATCGGGTTCGTTCCATTAGTCGGAGGAATCATTCTATTGGTGTTCTGCTGTCTTGATAGCGAAAACGGAAACAACCAGTGGGGGTCGAATCCTAAGAATAGCGATAGTATGATTGAAGCAATCTAAAAGGACTGGGAGACCCTTCCTACACTAGGAATGAAAGGATCGAGGAGCCTTGAATCATTCGTCTCTTCCAGCTACCAATGTGGATGCGAGAAGAAAGAAAGGCTCCACTTTCCTATTTACAAATGAAACGGTGATGCAAAATGAGTTTTGAAGGACAAAGTATTTTACCTGCAGTGAGATCGATGAAAGATTTTGACAAGATGCTCAAGACTTCATTCCAATACGGAGTCTTTCTTGATCTCCACGTAGGGATGCTGAAAAGTGTGTTTGACTATGCTAAAAAGGAAAAACGGAATATGTTCCTCCATCTGGATTTGATCCACGGCTTATCAAGTGATGAATATGCTACAGAATATATCTGTCAGGAAATCAAGCCGTACGGGATCATCTCCACCAAAGGGAGCGTGATTAAAAAAGCACGTCAGCGGGGGATTTATGCCACCCAGCGAATATTTGTCATTGATTCCAGTGCCATGAAAAGGAGCATTGAACTCATTCACAAGACGGACCCCGACTACATAGAGGTGCTTCCCGGGGTAGTACCTAAAATTATTCGTGAAATAGGCGAAAAGACGGGTAAACCGATTTTTGCAGGTGGTTTGATTGATACCGTGGAGGAAGTAGAGGCATCCCTTGAAGCCGGTGCCACGGCCATAACAACCTCCAATCTCGATCTTTGGAAATATTATGATAGAAAAAATCTTAATAACTGATTGACAACGCTTCCATGTTATTTTAATATAGGGATTAAGTTAATAACCAGTGAATGAGACCTAAGAGACTCACAAGATTTTTTTCCGTTTATAACCATTATAAAAGGGATATTTCTGTGGGTCTTTTGTCTGTGAACTGATTGTTCCATAGACCAATTGTTATACCAGAAGTTGAAAGCGGAATCAATCAAAGGGGTAACGGGGTCGAACGTCTATGGAATTGACTTATACTATCTTGTTGGAAAGAAGGGGTATTATGTCTCCATTTTTAGCTGAAGTGTTGGGAACTGCACTGCTTATCGTATTCGGTGCAGGGGTATGTGCCAACGTCAATTTAAAAAAATCATTTGCTTATAACTCCGGATGGATCGTCATCACATTCGGTTGGGGCTTGGGTGTTGCTATGGCTGCCTATGCAGTCGGTCAATTCAGTGGAGCCCATTTGAATCCGGCGGTTACATTTGGACTTGCTTTCAACGGGGACTTCCCTTGGAGCGATGTACCGATGTACATTCTAGCTCAAATGATCGGTGCCATTATCGGTTCTGCGATCATCTATCTGCATTTCCTTCCACACTGGCATGCAACAAAGGATCCGGGAGTAAAGTTGGGCGTGTTTGCAACAGGTCCTGCAATCCCACATTATTTCTCGAATATCTTAAGTGAAATCATTGGAACTTTCGTCTTGGTTATAGGATTATTGACAATAGGGGCGAATACATTTGCAGAGGGATTGAATCCATTCATCGTCGGGTTCCTGATCATCGCTATCGGTATCTCGCTAGGTGGTACCACTGGATATGCGATCAACCCTGCACGTGACCTCGGTCCACGTATCGCTCATTTCATCCTGCCGATCCCGGGTAAAGGATCATCCAACTGGGGGTACTCATGGATTCCGGTTCTTGGTCCGCTATTGGGTGGATCATTCGCCGGTGTATTCTACAAAGCATTCTTCAGCGGATCGATGACATCGGCGTTCTGGATCATCCTTGCCGTGATGGTTGTAGTGTTGGTACTCGCCTACATGGCAGACAGGAAACAATCTCTTGCTGAAAAAGCTGCATTACTAGCAGACGAAAATTGAATGGAGGAACAAAATCATGGAAAAATTCATTCTCTCCCTTGACCAAGGGACCACAAGCTCAAGGGCAATCCTTTTCAATCAGAAAGGTGAAGCTGCCCATACGGCACAAAAAGAATTCACTCAACATTTCCCTAAACCAGGCTGGGTAGAACACAATGCCAATGAAATCTGGGGATCGATCCTTGCTGTCATTGCAAGCGTTTTATCCGAATCAAGCGTAAAAGCAGAGCAAATCGAAGGAATCGGAATCACAAACCAGCGTGAAACAACAGTGGTATGGGATAAAGAAACAGGCGATCCCGTATATAACGCAATCGTTTGGCAGTCAAGGCAAACGGCTGGAATCTGTGATGAACTGAAGGCCCAAGGATTGAACGACAAATTCCGGGATAAAACCGGATTGTTGATCGATGCATATTTCTCCGGGACAAAAGTAAAATGGATCCTTGATAATGTTGATGGGGCCAGGGAAAAAGCTGAAGCTGGAAAACTTCTATTCGGTACGATCGATACATGGCTCATTTGGAAGATGAGTGGTGGAAAAGCGCATGTAACGGATTATTCCAACGCATCCCGTACACTCATGTACAACATCTATGATCTTGAGTGGGACAAAGAACTACTTGATATCCTTGGGGTTCCTGAAAGCATGCTGCCAGAAGTAAGACCGTCTTCTGAAGTGTACGGAACGACGATTCCTTATCATTTCTTCGGGCGTGAAATCCCGATCGCTGGAGCTGCAGGGGACCAGCAAGCAGCCTTGTTCGGACAAGCTTGTTATAACGAAGGTATGGCAAAGAACACTTATGGTACAGGTTGCTTCATGCTGATGAATACTGGAGAGAAGGCTGTGAAATCTGACAACGGCCTATTGACGACACTTGCATGGGGAATCGATGGTAAGGTCGTATATGCCCTTGAAGGAAGCATCTTCGTAGCCGGATCGGCAATCCAATGGCTTCGTGACGGTCTGCGCATGTTCAACAACGCAGCAGACAGTGAGGCTTATGCAGAACGCGTTGATTCTACGGATGGCGTGTACGTAGTACCTGCTTTTGTAGGTTTGGGAACACCATACTGGGATAGCGATGTCCGCGGATCTGTATTCGGATTGACACGTGGTACGTCTAAAGAACATTTTGTCAGAGCAACATTGGAATCCCTTGCGTATCAAACGAAAGATGTCTTGACTGCTATGGAAGCCGATTCCAACATTCCTCTGAAGAAACTACGTGTTGATGGTGGAGCAGTCAAAAATGATTTCTTGATGCAGTTCCAAAGTGATATCCTAGACGTGCCGGTTGAGCGTCCGGTCGTCAATGAGACGACTGCCCTAGGTGCTGCGTACCTTGCAGGACTTGCCGTTGGATTCTGGAAGGATCAAAATGAAATTTCTCAACAGTGGAACATGGAGAAGCAATATGATCCGGATATGGAACAAGAAAAACAGGAAGAACTTTACAATGGGTGGAAAAAAGCCGTAAAAGCAACTATGGCTTTCAAATAAGATCAACCTGTGATATAATGAACTCAAGTTAATAAAACGGTTAGAGACCAAGAGAGACCATTTCCACATTTATAGAGATTATTTCTATAATGCTGGTTTTGGTCTCTTTTTTTATGGTTAAAGTATAAGAGAGATTACTTCTTAACCGTTCACAACCATACATTCTAGGAGGAACCACTTATGACTTTTTCCAGCACGCACAGACAAGAAGTGAAAAATGCATTAAAAAATGAACACTATGACTTGATCGTAATCGGTGGGGGGATCACCGGATCAGGTATCGCTCTTGATGCTTCCAAGCGCGGCATGAAGGTTGCGCTTGTTGAAATGCAGGATTTTGCTGCAGGGACTTCCAGCCGTTCTACCAAGCTTGTCCATGGTGGTTTGCGCTATTTGAAACAATTCGAAGTAAAAATGGTTGCAGAGGTCGGAAAAGAACGTGAAATCGTGTATGAAAACGGGCCACACGTCACCACGCCTGAATGGATGCTGCTCCCGATGCACAAGGGTGGTACATTCGGTAAATTCAGCACATCCATTGGTCTTAAAGTATATGACTACCTTGCAGGAGTCAAACGCAGTGAGCGCCGGACCATGCTTTCTGTATCGGATACATTGACGAAAGAACCTTTGGTGAAGAAACAAGGACTCAAGGGTGGGGGATATTACGTAGAATACCGGACAGATGATGCACGTCTGACCATCGAAGTCATGAAGGAAGCCATCGCACACGGGGCAACTTCCATTAACTATACAAAATCCCAACGTTTCATTTACGATAATAAGAAAGTCGTCGGAATCGAAGCCGAAGATCTGCTTACCAATGAAACCTATGAGATCCGGGGAACAAAAGTCGTGAATGCTGCGGGTCCTTGGGTCGATGATGTCCGCCATAAAGATTACAGCACGAATAATAAACAGCTACGCTTGACTAAAGGGGTACACCTTGTCATTGACCAAAACAAATTCCCGCTTCGTCAGGCTGTATACTTTGATACTCCGGATGGCCGGATGGTCTTCGCTATTCCGCGTGACGGAAAAGCTTATGTGGGTACAACAGACACCATCTTTGAAAAAGATAAAGCACATCCTTACATGACATCCGAAGATCGTGATTACATCATGAATGCCATCCACTTCATGTTCCCTGATGTGAAAATCACCAACGATGATGTAGAATCAAGCTGGGCTGGTGTACGACCGCTGATCTTTGAAAAAGGGAAAGATCCTTCAGAAATCTCACGTAAAGATGAAATCTGGGAAGCCGAAAGCGGTCTGATCACCATTGCCGGTGGTAAATTGACCGGATACCGCAAGATGGGTGAAACGGTTGTAGATCTCGTCGCAAAACGATTGAAGGAAGAAGCGAAGCGTAAATTCCCAGAGTCCACTACCAAACATATGCCGATTTCAGGTGGCCATGTGGGTGGGTCCAAGAACTTCCCAACATTCGTCGACGAGAAAGGGAAGGAAGCGGTACGCTACGGTCTTTCTGAAGAAGAAGGACGCAAACTGGCGACAATGTACGGTTCCAATGTAGATCAGCTGTTCAAACTTGCCCATGCATATACTGGAACCTCAGGAGACAAAGAGGTACCCGCTTCCCTTTATGCTCAACTGCTCTATTCCATCCAAGAAGAGATGACGGTTACACCGGTCGATTTCTTCATCCGTCGTACAGGCGCGTTATTCTTTGATCGTGCATGGGTCGTCAAGTGGCATGAGCCTGTGATTGAGATGATGAATGGATTACTCAATTGGACACCTGAGCAAAAAGAGAAATTCACCAATGATCTGAAAGTAGAATTGAAGAATGCTGTCGTACCGATCGATCAGCAGTAATATGCTTAGAATTATAAAAAAGGTCATGTGTGTTAAAGACTCTGACAATCCGAGCGTCTTATTACTCTAAACAAAGCTTTATTGCTTTAAATGGATATTGAACGCATCGGAAAAAGTCTTTACCATTAAGAATGAAATTGACCCTCATAGAAAAGAACGGTTCCCGCGATGGGAGCCGTTCTTTTTTTGATATACTTGAATACTAAGGGAGGGATCGTATGAATCACAAAGTGGCCATCGTGACAGGAAGCAATAGCGGATTCGGCCTTCTCACGGCGGTAGAGCTCGCCAAAAGCGGATTCAGAGTGATTGCCACCATGAGGGACACCGCCAAGAAAGAGGATTTGCTGAAGAGAGCATCATCTATGCAGGTTGAAGACCGTATTTTCATCAAGGAACTCGACGTAACCTCTGCATCGTCCCTGGAATCGTTCAAGGAATTCCTGACGTCTTTGGATAGAATAGACGTTCTCGTGAATAATGCAGGATTTGCACAGGGAGGTTTCCTCAAAGAAGTATGTTTGGAAGAGTTCCGTCAACAATTCGAAACGAATGTATTTGGAGTCATCGGAGTGAGTCAGCTGATTCTGCCGTATATGAGGAGACAGGGCAGGGGAAAGATCATCAATATCGGCAGCATCAGCGGTCGGATTGGTTTCCCCGGCCTGAGCCCTTATGTATCATCCAAGCATGCGCTGGCTGGCCTTTCAGAAAGTCTGAGACTCGAAGTGAAGCCATTCGGGATCGATGTCCATCTGATTGAAGCAGGCTCGTATCAAACAAGCATCTGGTCAACAGGAAAGAAAATTACAGAGCGATCCTTGCAATCAGAATCCCCTTATTATGCACAATTGAAAAAGCTGAATGCCCATTTAGTTGAATCAGAGGAAACGTATGGGGACCCAATGGATGTCTCGAATCTGGTCGTAAGGATTGCCACTGGCCGTAATCGAAGATTTAGGTATCAGGTCGGGAAGGGGACTGGGATCACGATCACACTTAAATCGCTCCTGCCCTGGAAAATCATTGAGCGAATAATACTCCACAAACTTAGCTGACATTCCTTCCAAGTTCTTTATAGAAATGGTGGAATTTTCATGGTAGAATGAAAAACGTGCAGAGCTTGTATGATTTTCTATAGTAGAATAAAAGTCATTGTTTTTACATACTTATTAGAGAAGAATAATAGGATGCACAAATTATACTTATAGTTTTTAAAGGAGAGAGAAGAATGGTAAAACGTACTGGAGAAGTCGTAATGGGAATATTTGCAATTATCTTTTCGTTTGGATTCACTGTACTGGGCGTACTTTTCAATGCAGGGGCCAACAACGATGAATTTTCATCTTCATTCCAAGAAAGCTTTACACAGAATGATCCTACACTTACTTCGGAAGACGCTGACTTATTCCTTGGCGTCATGCAATCACTTGGAACAGGGATGATTTGGTTGGGTATCATAGCAGGTATCATTGGGATTCTTGCAGTCATCTTCATTACAAAGAATAAGAAACCTGTTCTTTCAGGCATTCTATTTATAGTAGGAGCATTGATTATCGGTATTGGTACGATTGGAGCAGGATTTGTTCCAGGTCTCCTTTACCTAATTGCTGGTATCATGGCCCTTGTCCGCAAACCAAAACCGATGGACACGGCACTATAATTTCCACAGTAGAGCATCCCTTAGAGGGGTGCTCTTTTTTTTTATCAAATTCCAGACCATTCAATCAAACCGCCAAATATGGTAGCATAGAGAAGGAAAGACCTTAACCAGCACTGGAGGAAGAATCATGAACCGATTGGAACAATTCAAAGAATGGCTGCAACACGAACAGATTGATGCAGCATTCATCAATTCAAGTGAAAATGTATTTTATTTAAGTAAATTTCTAACTGACCCACATGAGCGCCTCGTCGGGGTCTTTGTATTCCCTGAAGCGGAACCATTCGTTATCGCACCGGGAATGGAAGTACGTCAGGTGAAAGAAGCCGGGTGGCCATATGAAGTGATCGGATACTCCGATCATGAAAACCCTTGGGACTTTGTAGGAAAAGCTATGGAAAAGAGGAACATCAAAGCCAAAAAGGTGAGCTTCGAAAAAGAAGTGGTCACCTATGCACGAAGTGAAGCGTTCCTCAATCTCTTTGATGCACCTGAAATCATCAATGCTGAAGACCGGTTGAATGACATGCGCGTTTGCAAATCTCCTGAAGAGATCGAAATCATGAGAAGAGCAGCGAAGATGGCCGATTACGGTGTGGAAATCGGAGTTGCTGCACTTAAAGAAGGAATTTCAGAAATGGAGGTCCTTGCCACCATCGAGTACGAACTAAAAAAACAGGGCGTCCGTGAAATGTCTTTCGCCACGATGGTCCTGTTCGGTGAAAAAGGCGGGGATCCCCATGGAAATCCAGGAGACCGTAGGCTCAAGTCAGGTGATCTCGTCCTCTTTGATCTAGGCGTGGTACTTGATGGCTATACGTCTGATATTACAAGAACCGTTGCCTTCAAATCGATCTCGGACAAACAACGGGAAATGTACGAAACAGTACTGAAAGCGGAACTTGCTGCACTGGAAGCAAGTAAACCGGGCAACCGTGTTGGGGATCTTGATTCAATCGCCCGTCACATCATTACAGATGCAGGATATGGGGGAAACTTCCCACACCGCATCGGACATGGCCTTGGGATCAATGTCCATGAGTTCCCTTCCATGAGCCATACCAATGATGGAGTCCTTCGGGAGGGAATGACCTACACAATCGAACCTGGGATCTACATTCCTGAAATCGGCGGTGTGCGAATCGAAGATGATGTGCTGATCACGAAGGACGGCTGTGAAACGCTCACATCTTATCCGAAGGAACTACAGATCATTGAATGACTTTTTACCAGCAGGTAACGTCCTGCTGGTTTTTCATATTTATCTCAGCGTTGCATGATATAATAGGAGGAAATATTCCATAAGAAAGGATAGGCCAATGAAACTTGTAATTGCCGAAAAACCCGACCAAGGTGCCACATTGGCAAAACCTTTTCCCCATAAGAAACGGCAGGGATATATCGAGATCCAGCCAAACCCGGTTTTTCCGAACGGAGCCTATGTGACATGGGCCGTCGGACATCTGCTTCAATTGAAGTCTCCTGAAAAGTATGAATCATCATGGAAAAAATGGTCCCTCGATACCCTCCCCATCGTACCCGACCGCTTCCAATATGAAGTCCAACGCAGCAAATCGAAACAATACAATGTCATTAAAAGTCTCCTTCAAAAAGATGAAGTGTCTGAAATCATCCATGCGGGAGATGCAGGACGGGAAGGAGAACTGATTGTCCGTAATATCACTACCATGGCAAAAGCTAGAAAACCGATGAAAAGATTGTGGATCTCTTCCTTAACGGAGAAAGCCATTGTGCAAGGTTTTCAGAATCTGAAAGATGAAAGTGAAACGCGAAGTCTTTACCATGAAGCCTACTCAAGGGCATGCGCGGACTGGCTTGTCGGTATGAATGCTTCAAGGGCCTATAGTCTCCTCCTGCAGGGGCAGGGCATGTCGGATGTCTTTTCAGCGGGCAGGGTCCAGACCCCGACTCTTGCTTTGATCGTAAAAAGGGAAGAAGAGATTGAACGATTCAAAAGTGAACCCTTCTGGGAAGTGAAGGCCACCTTCAATATGGAAGGAAACCTTTACGAAGGAACCTGGGTCAAGGATGGGAACACACGCATCCAGTCAAAAGAAATGGCTGAAAAAATTGCCGCGTTCTGCAAGAAAGACAATGCCCGTGTAAAAGAAGTGAAGACAGAGAGAAAAGAATTTGCACCACCGATGCTTTTCAATTTATCCTCACTGCAGGCTACCATCAATAAAATGTATAAGTTCTCTCCCAAAAAGACATTGGATATCCTTCAGAAACTCTATCAAAAAGGAATCGTCTCTTATCCACGATCCGATTCCCAGCATGTCACGAAAGGGGAGGCGGAAGCATTCCCGGAAATCCTTTCAAAGCTGAGTCAATTCAAGCCTTACTCCGAATGGATCGTGGAATCACCACCCAGCCTCATGAACAATAAACGTTTCGTGAATGATCAAAAGGTATCCGATCACTATGCCATCATTCCAACGGAACAAGTAAAAGATCCCGCCAAACTTTCCGAGGAGGAACGAAAAATCTATGATGTGGTGATCAGGAGGCTGATTGCCGCCCATCATGATAAGGCAATCATTGATTACACTTCTGTGTCCACGCTGGTAGAGGAAAGAGCAGAATTCTCATCAAAAGGAAAGCAAATCATTCAAGAGGGTTGGCGGAAGGTCATCGTCCCGACTGAAAAAGACAACGACGTCATCCTGCCTCCTCTTTCAGAAAATCAAAAGGGAAGGGTGACAAAGGCCTCTATTAAGGAAGGGAAGACCCAGCCTCCCAAGCGATATACGGAAGGCCAGTTGATCACATTGATGAAGACTGCCGGAAAACACATTGAAAATGATGAACTTGAAAAAGTCCTGAAAGCAACCGAAGGACTTGGAACGGAAGCTACACGAGCGGGGATCATCACGATGCTGAAAGATAGACAGTACATCTACATCCAAAAGAATATAGTCTATCCGACTGACAAGGCAAGGGTGCTGATCAGAGCGGTTGGCCCTCATGTACTTGCCTCCGCCGAGATGACCGCCAAATGGGAGCAAAGATTGCAGGAGATCGGAAAGGGACAAGCCTCCGCACCTGAATTCATGGAGCAAGTGAAAAAGCTAAGTGCGAGCCTTGTAAAACAGGCCACAGAAGAATCAAATCGCTGGGATTTCAACGACCTTGATACATCTTCCATCCAAAGGGAAAGAGGGAAGGGTAAGGGGAAAAGCGGGGTGAAGACACCGGTCGGCACCTGTCCTAAATGCGGAGGGAAAGTCATACCCAAAGGGAAATTCTATGGATGCAGCGAGTATAGTAAAAGCAAATGCAGCTTCAGCATTTCAAAAAAGATCCTTTCGAAAACGATTCCTCAAGCCCAGGTGAAGAAGCTTCTCAAAGATGGGCGTACGGACCGGATTGACGGCTTTAAAAAAGGAGAAAAAGAATTCTCTGCCTATCTTGGCTGGGACCCCCAGGCAAGGAATATACAGTTCCTATTTGACGTAGAGTGACGTATCTTCCATCCATTTCCTCTGGATTCCATGATGGTTTGATCGAAAACAATGTTTAATTCAAACGAAAGTGGATAAAACATAAGAGAAAGATCAAACTTGGAGGTTTTAATGTGAAGAAGATTTTAATGGTATTGACCAATTCAAGTAAAATTGATGATGAACATGAAACGGGACTCTGGCTTTCAGAGTTTGCTGAACCATATGAAGAATTTACGAATCAGGGATATGGTGTAGACGTGGCCAGCCTTAAAGGCGGAAGGATCCCCCTCGATCCGAATAGCCTTGAAGACGGCGATCTCGTCGAAAAATGGAAGGGTGTCACGAAAGAGCTTGATCAAACCCTCGTCTTATCTCAGCTCAACATGGAGGAATATGTAGGGATCTTCCTTCCGGGAGGACATGGTACGATGTTCGATCTTCCAGACAGTCCTGAATTGAAGTCGGCGCTTGCTCATTTCGCTGACAACGATAAGGTGATCGGCGCTGTATGCCATGGACCGGCAGGGTTTGTCGGTACGAAGCTTTCAAATGGTAAATGGCTCGTCGAAGGGAAGATTATGACCGGATTCACGAACGAAGAAGAGCAACAGACAGGGCTTGACTCACTGATGCCGTTCCTTCTTGAATCCCGCCTTCGCGAACAAGGTGCGAAGTTTGAAAAATCGGCACCGTGGAGTGACTATGTGATAACAGATGGTAAATTTATTACCGGACAAAATCCTCAGTCCAGCCAATCAACGGCAGAAGCCTTCGTTAAAGCATTATCATGATCCAAAAGCCAAGGGGTGTAACCCTTGGCTTTTTTTTGTCCAAACCACCACCTGGATATGTTAAAATTTTCTTACTAATCCAGGAGGGATCATTCATGCACTTCTTGCGGGTCGCTTCACAAATTTTGGGACTGATCGTTCTGTTCGAGACAGGAAAATGGCTCTCAGCCGCACTCCATCTCCCTTTACCCGGTGGGATTTTGGGAATGGGGATCTTATTTCTACTCCTATCAACGGGAGTCGTTCATGATCAACTGTTGGCACAAGGGGCATCCATTCTTTTGAAATATCTTTCGTTCCTGTTCCTTCCTTTGTCAGTCAGTGCCATCGTACTGATTCCATTCATGGATCTATATGGGTGGAAAATTCTTTTGGTACTCATCACCTCAAGCTTCATAGGATTTGTGGCCACTGCAATCCCTGCTATGCATGTCGTACGGAAAGGAAGTGCTTCCCATGACGATGACCGGTGAGATCGTGGCCATATCCGCCAGTGCGGTAATTTTCCTTTTTGCCAATCTCTTGTATAAAAAATGGACTTATCCGCTCCTGCTACCAATCTTCACCTCCACACTGGTGATCATCGGGGGACTACTAATCATCGAGCTTCCTTACGCTCAATATGCTGAATGGACCAGAGGCATCACCTATCTTCTAGGACCGGCAACGGTTGCTCTTGCGTATCCCCTGTATCACCAGAGGAGATACTTGAAAGCCTATGCACTTCCGATTGTACTCGGTTTGGTGATTGGGAGCCTGGCACAAATGACGATTTCGTATTATATGGGGAAATTCCTACGCCTTCCAGAAGATTGGAACCTTGCCGTCATGATCAAAACGATCACCACTCCCGTCGCACTTGGGGTGGGGGATATCATCGGGGCAAAGATCGAGGTCATCCCATCAGTCGTCATCATAACAGGAATGCTTGGGGCCATGGCCATTATTCCACTTCTGAGAATCCTGCGCATAAACGATGCCATCGTTACCGGTCTGACTTTCGGCGTCACCTCTCATGGAGTTGGCACGGCAAGGGCCCTTAAAGAGGGGGAAGTGGAGGGAGCCGTTAGCGGAGCCACGATGGCGCTGACGTCCATGGTACTATCCGTCATCATTCCTCTTTTGTTTTTCCTTTTTTCCTGATCCTATCGCTTTTAAAAACGTCATCCTTTAGGTATGATAAAGGATGGAGAATATATAAATAGTAAAGGAAGATTGTATGATAGTACGTAATGATGAAGAACTGAATGCACTCAAAGAAATAGGCAGGATTGTCGCGGAGATCCGTGATGAATTGAGAAACCAAACGAAACCTGGTGTGACGACCAAGGAACTCGATGAGATTGCAGGACGCATGTTTGAAGAAGCGGGCGCCCTTTCAGGACCAAAAGGAGAATATGATTTTCCAGGGTACACATGTATTTCCGTGAATGAAGAAGTAGCTCATGGCATCCCAGGCAGCCGGATCATCAATGAAGGGGATCTCGTGAATGTGGATGTATCGGGCTCTAAGAACGGTTTCTATGCCGATACCGGAATCTCATTTGTGGTTGGTCAAGGAGAAGGCGTTTTGACAGAGCTTTGCGAAACGGCAATCAAATCATTCGAAGCAGGACTGCGTAAAGCAAAAGCAGGATCCAAGCTCAATGGAATCGGAAAGGCCGTACACAATGAAGCAAGAAAGAATGGATTCACCGTCATCATGAACCTGACTGGCCATGGAGTGGGGAAATCCCTTCACGAAAAGCCGGATCATGTGTTGAATTATTTCGACCCATGGGATAACGCTCTTCTTAAGGAGGGGATGGTTCTTGCGTTCGAGCCTTTCGTTTCAACCGAAGCACAAAACGTCATCGAAAAAGGGGATGGTTGGACATACATCACTCCTGATGGCAGCAAAGTAGCTCAAATTGAGCACACCATCGTCATTACTAAAGGTGAGCCGATCATCCTGACGCAACTATAAAAAGAGAGCGATCCTACTATTAAAGGGGATCGCTCTTTTCCTGTTTAGACAATTTTGGTTTTGCCGCACTCCTGGCATTTACGGTAGAACTTCCCGTCTTCCACTCTTGATTTGAAGACATTGTTGCCACATTCGCAGCGACCGCTGTGTTCATCGGGTTCGTCTTTATATAAAACGATATTTTCCTCAGACATAACATCTTCCTCCTCATGCTCATTCCTATTCATTCTAATATAAGTCCCCAATATTGTTAAGATGAACATAATTCCAATTCATTTCCATATACACCACAATACACCTGGAAAACGCTCTCTATTACATTACTGAAATATTCTTGACTTATTATTATAAAGTTCCTGTTATTGAAATGAGATTTTACTATGTTAGTATGGTCACTGTTAGCTAATACAAACTCGCTAGCTACATAAGGAGGAATTTTTCATGAAACTAAAGAAATCGATCATTTCTGTAGCAGCTTTCACCACACTCGCGGTTGCCGGTGGTGCCAGCGCATCAGCACAAGATATCGATGTCAAAAAGGGAGATACGTTATGGGGAATAGCGAAGGAGTATGGTACATCTGTTGATCAACTCAAAAAATGGAACAACATTTCCAGTGACTATATTTACCCTGATCAAAAACTTACGGTATCTTCTAAAGAATACTACACAGTGAAATCAGGAGACACACTTTGGGGCATCTCTTCTTATTATGGTCTTTCAGTAGAAAACCTTAAGAACTGGAATGCACTGGATAGCGATTTAATCGTTCCGGGCCAAGAGCTCGTTATAAACTTTGAAGATAAATCACCTTCAGCCCCTGTAAATACTTCTGATGAGGCAGCGCCTGCCCAAGAAAAAGCAGAGGTAGCTCCAGAAGCTGAAGCACCAAAGGCAGAAGCTCCTAAAGCTGAAGCTCCTAAAGCAGAAGAACCTGCCAAGGAAGCCTCAACTGAGCCGGCTCAAGAAGAAAGCGTGGCAAAAGAACTTTCAGTGGAAGCCACTGCATATACTGCTGACTGTGCAGGATGTTCAGGTGTGACGGCTACTGGTGTCAACCTGAAGGATAATCCTGATCAAAAAGTAATCGCCGTTGATCCAAGCGTGATCCCACTAGGATCTAAAGTATACGTTGAAGGATATGGTTATGCGACTGCAGCTGATACAGGCGGTGCCATCAAAGGAAATAAAATTGACGTATTCATCCCTTCTGAAGACCAAGCAAGAGATTTTGGACGTAAAACAGTAACGGTAAAAGTCTTAGACTAATAAAAAGTCAACCGGGAACCATCCAAATCATGGATGGTTCTTTCTTTTTATGGTACCCGGTTTTCCTCATTTATACTCTGTTTTATAACAATTTCCATTATTACATCTCTGTCATCTAACTGTCATGGAGTTATAAACAGTTTGTTATAGAGATGAGGCATGACTATGTTACTATTTCCTCTGGTTGGTTCATTAGGACCACTACTAAGGAGGAATTAAACAGCCATGATAAAAGCGATCATTTCCACATTTACCCTCGCTTCCATTTTCTCCATTGGAATTGCAGAAGTATCCGCCAAAGAGAATACCAAGGAATTAGCCCTAGCTGACATCCAACATATAGATCAGTACAACTATTTCACAGATCTCGCTGAACGCCACGAAGATTCAGTTGATGAAGTAAAGGACCGTAAATCACTCATTAAGGAAGGCGTCCGAAATGAGCCTGTGATTAAAAAGGAGAAAAAGGCTACATCTAAACCAAAAGCTGAGAAAAAAAACGAACATACAGCGAAAACTGTAACAGTAAAAGCGACTGCTTACACTGCACAATGTGAAGGATGTATCGGTATTACCAAAACGGGGGTTGACTTGCTTGCAAACCCAGATGAAAGAGTCATCGCCGTTGACCCATCCGTCATTCCACTTGGATCCAAGGTATATATAGAAGGATATGGATATGCAAAAGCGGAAGACACAGGTGGCGCCATAAAGGGAAACCGGATTGACATCTATATGCAGCATGAGCAAGACGCATTGGCTTATGGAGTAAAAGATAATATTAAAGTGAAAATCCTTCAATAGGGATTTCAAAAACAGGTTGCTCCTTGGGGAGGGACCTGTTTTTGTATATCTTCAAAACGGAAAGCCATCCTATGAAGGGCTTAGAACGCACTGGATGGTTTAGTCGTTGGGGTAATGGGGAAAGGGAAAAACGTACTGCTCGCGAGATAGATCCCGTCTTGCTTCCTATCACTGCGCCACATTCTCGCTTCCGCAAGAAAACGAACAATGATTCACTACTTATACATACATAATTCGGAAGGGAGAACTTTATGAAAAAAGTATCTAACGTATTTTGGATCACCGTTGCCATTGTGGCAGCCGCTGTGATCTTCGGTGCGACTGCACCAAACACCTTTGAACAAGCTACAAACAACGTCCAAACATTTCTTACGACGACGTTTGGCTGGTATTATTTAATCCTCGTCAGCATTATTGTGATCTTCTGCATTTTCCTCATTTTCAGCCCAATTGGAACAATTCGGCTCGGTAAACCTGATGATCGTCCCGAATACACTAATTCCACTTGGTTTGCCATGCTATTCAGTGCGGGTATGGGAATTGGACTGGTCTTCTGGGGAGCCGCAGAGCCTCTCTCACATTTCATGAGCCCCCCTCTAGCTGAAGGTGGAACTGATGAAGCCATTAAGGAATCCTTACGGTATACGTTCTTCCACTGGGGAATTCATGCATGGGCCATTTATGGGATCGTTGCGCTTGCCCTAGCCTATTTCAACTTCAGAAAGGGAGAGCCTGGCCTTATATCCAGGACATTGCGCCCCATTCTAGGCAATAGGGTGGAGGGGGTACTCGGTACGTTCATTGATGTACTGGCAGTATTCGCCACTGTTGTAGGAGTAGCGACAACGCTTGGGTTCGGGGCGACCCAAATCAATGGTGGACTTACCTATCTCTTCGGTATTCCCAACAACTTTACCGTCCAGACCATTATCGTGATCATTGTCACCGTCCTGTTCATGATTTCAGCGTGGTCAGGGCTGAATAAAGGAATCAAGTACCTATCGAATGCCAACATGGTCCTTGCCGTGCTGTTAGTGATTTGTGTATTTATCTTGGGACCTACTCTTCTGATTCTAAACCTTTTCACTGATACCTTCGGCGCCTACCTCCAGAATATTATCCAAATGAGCTTCCGTATCTCACCCTTGGATAATGATCATCGTGAATGGATCAATAACTGGACAATCTTTTACTGGGCTTGGTGGATTTCGTGGTCACCTTTTGTCGGTATTTTCATTGCAAGGGTATCAAAGGGGAGAACGATTCGGGAATTCTTGATAGGGGTTCTTTTGTTGCCAGCACTTGTCAGCTTCTTCTGGTTTGCCGTATTTGGTACATCGGCAATAGACGTTCAACAAGCTGTCAGTGCCGACATTTCCAATCTCGATACAGAACAGGTACTATTCGCAGTCTTTGACGGGTTTACCGGATCAACACTTCTTTCAATCATTGCAATTGCCCTGATCGGTATTTTCTTCATTACCTCGGCCGATTCAGCTACCTTTGTACTTGGGATGCAAACGACTCATGGATCGCTCAATCCTCCAAGCTATGTCAAATTAACCTGGGGAGTGGCACAGTCTATTGTTGCCCTCATCCTCATATATAGCGGGGGGCTGGATGCTTTACAAAATGCATTGATTATTTCCGCACTTCCGTTTTCAATCGTCATAGGATTGATGATGTTTTCCTTATATAAAGCTTTGTCAAAGGAAAAGAAAGAACTGGGTCTTTACATTAAGCCAAAACCACGAAAAACAAAGGAACCGAAAACCCAAAAAGAGAAGAAACGAAATAAGCATGAGGAATCCGAGGTTCGGCCGACCGATTCTTAATCTACCCAAGCACCCTCACGAGGGTGCTTTTTTCTGGTCGTTTGACTCATTTTTTGAATCTGAATCGCCTTGAATCCCCTCTGTTTAAAGGATGTAGATTATAAGAAATAAAAAATAAAAATATGATATGTACCTACAAGTTGTCCTCTACATACATTGATATCGTAGTAAGATACTTGGAGGTGACTGATGATGTACGGATACGGATACCCTGGTTATGGATATGGCTGCGGTGGCGGAGGCGGATACGCTGGAGGCTTTGCGTTAATCGTAGTATTGTTCATCCTATTAATTATCGTTGGAGCAGCATTTGTTTGCTAATGAGATAACATAAAAGGTGCCTGGAACCACCATTACAAATAGATGACGGTGGTCCCGGGTTTTCTTTTTTGATTGTCAGAAGTAGTCTTCTGTATTAAGATACAGTGAGGAGAACCGACAATCATTACATAAAGGATCAGTGATATGGCTAAACAAAAGAGAAAATCTAAAAAGAAGAGAAGAATTTCAATCCTTGTGATCCTGGCTATCCCATTACTCATTCTTGGGCTTTATACCGTTCTCTACTATGAATATCCGTACAAGCTGTCTTCAATTGTTCAAACGGATGTACCTGAGGAGTATATGCCCATTTATAAAGCGGCCGAAAAAGAGTATGGTGTTCCTTGGTATCTTCTTGCTGCCCACCATAAAGTAGAGACGAGATTTTCGACTATGAGGACAATGATATCTCCGGTAGGTGCCGAAGGTCATATGCAGTTTATGCCATGTACATGGGTAGGATGGTCACATCCGAGCTGCTCGGGACTTGGGGAAGGGGATATCCCTGAAGAAGATAAAGTAAATCCTGATGTGATTGCTAAGTATGGCGGCTATGGGGTCGATGCAAACGGGGACGGGAAAGCAGATCCATTTGATATCGAAGATGCCATATTCAGTGCAGCGAATTTCCTCGCTCACAATGGAGCTGCCGATGGTGAAATTGAGAAGGCAGTATTAACCTATAATCAAAGTGACGAATATGTAGAAGATGTGATGTATTATGCAGATCTATTCCTTGAAAAAGAAGAAGAAGATGATAAAACTTCGATGTAAAAGGCCCTCTGGGCTTTTTTTCGTTCTGAGCATTGATTGATTTGAATATGAAACGTTCGTCAAGAAAGGGGACCTTAATGAAGCATACAGAAATCATAAGCGAATGGCAGGATGCCCTTGATATGGAAATCCTTCAAATGAAAAAAAAGCAAAACGGGGGAATAAGGGTTGAGAACGGTCGATGCATTAAGAAAGAGGAAGGGAGCTATGTTTATTGGTTTACCCTTCCTTATCCCCGTTCATTCCCAGAAGGCGGGTCCATTCAGCTGGAGTATCATCAAAAGAACCTCCAAGGGATTGTGATTTCATCGGAAGAAACGGAATGTATCATTGAAGTGGATGAATACCTGGGGGACATACTCAGTCTCGCACGTCTCATTTATGAACCCTGGGAGCTGCTGGAGAAGCTGTGGCAGCGCTTGGAAGATGTCAAAGAACGCCATGGTAAATCTTCACGTGCACTCCGTACCATCCAGCCCTCCGGAGTGACGCATCACCCGCCGGGTAAGCATCTCCTGCATGAAGCGTACGTTAGAAGTAAATACAATGATGTGACATATATATGGGGACCACCAGGGACGGGAAAAACCTACACACTTGCTCGGGTGGCCGCTTACCATTATACAGAAGGCAAAAAAATTCTCATCTTGTCACACAGCAATGCAGCCGTTGATGTATTAATAGAAGAAATGCATCATTTTTTAACAGAAAATGATCGCTGGACCCCGGGTGAAGTCGTCCGTTACGGTCAAAACCGGAAATCACTTTCTGCCGAAGCCCGTGACGTCAACTTGACCCAGCTTCTCGAACTCCAAGATCCCAAGCTGTCAGAGGAGCGTGAGAAGGTAGAAAAATACCGAATGAAGCTGAAGAAAAAACTGACAAAGAAATTTTCCAGTTATGACTCAGAACGCTTGAGCCGGCTTGAGATGCATTACCAAAAAATTAAGGAAAAGCTAAAAAGGAGGGAGGGGACGGTACTCGAAGAAGCAAGCGTCGTCGGGACCACCCTATCCAAGGCAGCCATCGACTCTTTAATCTATGATAATGAGTATGATCTGGTCATCGTTGACGAATCCAGCATGGCCTATATACCACAGCTCGCATTCGCTGCCACTTTGGGAAAGCGGATCATCATCTGTGGAGACTTCAAGCAGCTCCCGCCGATTTCCACATCATTTCATCCCCTTGTGAAAAAGTGGCTGAATGAGGATATATTCCACCGTTCAGGTGTAGCGAAGTTGATTGAAGCCGGTGGACACCACCCCCAGCTACTTCTCCTGCCGGAACAGCGCAGGATGCACCCTAGTATCTCCTCATTTACCAATCGATACATTTATCATTCCCGGGTTTATGACCATCCTTCCGTAGCGGACGCCAGGGCTCCGATTGTCATGAAACGTCCGTTCATGGGAGATGGGGGTATCTTGCTAGACGTTCCAGAGATATGTCAATGGGGATTGACTCATAAAGGATCTAGGTGGAATCCGCTATCAGGGATCATCTCGATTTCCCTTGCCCTTGAAGCCATTAAAGATGGGGTGACTTCCCTCGGGATTGTTACACCTTACAGGGCGCAGGCACAGTGGATCAAGATCCTTATTGAAGAAGGGATTCTGAGGGATTGGGAGGGTCCGGCTCTTCAACTATATGCCTCAACCGTTCACGGATTTCAAGGATCAGAAAACGATATGATGATTTTTGATGTAGTGGACGGACCGAATCACGAACGTCCTGGACGACTGCTGACAGGGAAATCGAGTGATCGTCTGGTGAATGTAGCCGTAACGAGAGCAAGGGGGAAATTCATCCTGATGGGAGATCACGGCTTCATGAAGAGAAAGGTGGGCAAGTCCATGCCCCTGCGACAGCTGATCGACCATTTGGGAACCACAGCGAGGAACACAGCGTTTCAAGAAATAGAACCGGTTTCTGCCAAACGCATCAAATGGTTTGCCCGTGAAGGTGAAATGAAGCTAGTAAAGGACCTTGCTTCTTCAAAGAGCTCGATCCACGTCTTTATCAGAGACCAACAAAAAATCCCGACAAGCATCATGACCCTCCTCCAGGCAGCCAGCCGTACAATTGAAGTCACGTTCGATGACCATATTGGAGGGACCTCCCTGATCATTGATCAAAAGATATTATGGATCAACCCGTTTGAACAAGGGGCGTTTCCATATCATTTGCGACTCTTTTCAATGGTCATATGTACCCGATATCTGGAATTGAACAGCGAGTGAAAAACGATCAGGACATGGAGTCCTGATCGTTTTTGCAATCAATGATATAGCGATCCTGAGTGAAGGATCCGGACTGTTTCTTGAAGATCATGATTTCGATGGAATGGTGTCCAACAGTGTATGAAATAGGATGGTGATCCAAAGAAAATGGAAAGGTCACCGACCGCTTGCATTTCCTATCCTTCAGGTTAAGGATAATATGGAGACGGTGACCCTCTTTCATAATGATCACGGCCTCCGGTTGTATGTGTTCAGTATCGACTTCAAGGATAAAGGATGCCGTTGATTCGAAGAACTCCAAACGGAATTCCTTTTCATCAAGCTGCGCATTGACAGGATCGAGGAACCAGCTCTTCATGTCCTCTTCCCAGCTTTCAAGGCGAAAATCCTCTTTTTCCTTCCCCATGTGACTACGACCCCCACTGATCTCTTTCAGCACAGTATATTCGGGGCTTAAAGAAAAGGTGAGGAATCAGAGACAAGCCGGGCTTTGATGCCCGGCCTGCTTGTTACATATCGTGATGCTGATTATGCTTTTGACGTGAATGGTTCCGATTTTTCACTTTGTGGGAACCACTCAATGGCTTGGGTTGTCCGGATTGTTCGGGAGCATTTTTCCTGATGTCTTTCGGTGTGTGTTTTTCCATTTTCATATGCCTCCTTGATCCGAATGTTTATCTGTGAATGAAATGGGTAGTGTATTGGTGAGAATTCCCTTTCATCAATTGGTGTTTCTTTTAAGTGTACCGTTTTGCTTCTCAGTCAGCGGCTCAGTGGACAGTTCTTCATGAATTCAATGCCTTGTACAACGGTGGCAATTGTGCCGCTAACATTCTGTTCGGTTATTCTCATTCCCTTGAGAACACCTCCCATGTTATTAGAATGCCTCAATTGGACAGCTTCTATTGAAGGGAAGAGCCACCATATTCATTTTTTCAGCATAATATTTTGAAGATGCTGACATGTTACGACACGGCGCAGATCCTTGATTTGACAATACTCTCACCGTTAATGGAGAGTGTTGCATGTTTTTGATAAGCAAAACTTATCAAAAACAATAACTTTATTGTTATTTACTTATGTAATCGCTTGTAATATGATAATTAGTGTGAGAAAAGTTTGACCATTTTTACAGCTTTTCTGCGTCAATGTACGCAAGCAGTCAGAGGGGGAACTAATTATGGCAAAGAATGATGTTTTCAATGCACGCACTTCATTTGAGCTTGACGGTAAACGTTATCATTACTACCGTCTGAGAGCACTTGAAGAAGCAGGCGTGACAAAAATCAACCGCTTACCTTACAGCGTGAAAGTACTACTCGAATCCGTCCTGCGTCAATACGACGGACGTGTCATCAATCAAGAGCATATTGAAAACTTAGCGAACTGGGGATCTTCCGAAGTAAAGGATGCGGAAGTTCCATTCAAACCATCACGCGTCATCCTACAAGATTTCACAGGTGTACCGGCTGTTGTCGATCTTGCATCCCTTCGTAAAGCCATGGCGGATATCGGTGGGGATCCACAGAAGATCAATCCTGAAATCCCGGTCGACCTCGTAATCGACCACTCGGTCCAAGTAGATCAATATGGCACGGCTACAGCACTTAAAGCCAATATGGATCTCGAATTCGAACGTAATACAGAGCGTTACCAGTTCCTGAGCTGGGCGCAAAAAGCATTTGAAAACTATCGTGCCGTTCCACCGGCAACCGGGATTGTCCATCAGGTTAACCTTGAGTACCTTGCTAGTGTAGTCCATGCCGTTGAAACAAAGGAAGGCGACTTTGAAACGTATCCGGATACACTCGTAGGAACAGACTCCCATACGACTATGATCAACGGAATCGGCGTTCTTGGCTGGGGTGTAGGAGGAATCGAGGCAGAAGCAGGTATGCTTGGTCAACCTTCATATTTCCCGATCCCAGAAGTCATCGGTGTCAAATTCACAGGTGAACTTCCAAACGGTGCAACGGCAACAGACCTTGCCCTCAAAGTTACTCAGGTGCTCCGTCAAAAAGGTGTCGTAGGCAAATTTGTTGAGTTCTTCGGACCAGGAGTTGCAACACTGCCTCTTGCAGACCGTGCAACCATTGCCAATATGGCTCCGGAATACGGTGCGACATGCGGATTCTTCCCTGTTGATTCAGAATCACTTGACTATATGCGCCTGACTGGTCGTGACGAAGCTCATATCTCCATGGTGGAAGAATACTTGAAGCAAAATGATATGTTCTTCACGCCTGAAAAAGAAGAGCCTACTTACACTGATGTAGTGGAACTTGACTTATCTACTGTAAGTGCGAACCTTTCAGGACCCAAACGTCCACAGGATTTGATTCCGCTTGCTGATATGAAAGAAGCGTTCCATCAATCTGTAACGGCTAAAGAAGGTGTTCAAGGATTCGGTTTGGACAAAGCTGAATTCAAAAAGACTGCAAAATATTCCACAGCTGAAGGCAAGGATGTCGAAATGCCGACAGGTGCCATCGGAATCGCTGCCATCACTTCTTGTACGAATACATCCAATCCGTACGTTATGCTTGGAGCGGGACTAGTGGCCAAGAAAGCCGTAGAACTCGGTATGAACGTTCCAGATTACGTCAAGACTTCCCTGGCACCAGGTTCAAAAGTCGTAACGGGATACTTGAGAGACTCCGGATTGCTTTCTTACCTTGAGGAAATCGGATTCAACCTGGTCGGATATGGTTGTACGACTTGTATCGGTAACTCCGGTCCACTTCGTCCTGAAATCGAGAAGGCCGTATCGGACGCAGACTTATTATTGACTTCCGTCCTATCCGGGAACCGTAACTTCGAAGGACGGATCCATCCTCTCGTAAAAGCAAACTATCTTGCTTCGCCTCCACTTGTTGTGGCTTATGCACTAGCAGGTACAGTGGATATCGACCTTGAAAAAGATTCACTCGGAAAAGATAAAGACGGAAACGATGTCTTCTTCAACGATATCTGGCCTTCACAGGATGAAGTCAAAGATGTCGTGAAATCGACCGTTACACCTGAGCTTTTCCGCAGGGAATATGAGCACGTCTTCACAGAGAATGAGCGTTGGAATGAAATTCAGACGAGCAATGAGCCTCTATACAGCTTCGATGATAGTTCGACGTATATTCAGAATCCGTCATTCTTTACAGGCCTTGCTCCAACGCCTGAAGCCATCCAAGGACTTGATGGTCTTCGCGTTGTAGGGAAGTTCGGAGATTCTGTTACGACTGACCATATCTCTCCTGCAGGCGCAATCGGCAAAGATACACCTGCCGGAAAATACCTTCGTGCCAATGGTGTAGAGCCTCGTGATTTCAACTCTTACGGTTCACGTCGTGGGAACCATGAGGTCATGATGCGCGGAACATTTGCGAATATCCGTATCCGTAACCAGATCGCTCCTGGTACAGAAGGTGGATTCACAACCTACTGGCCTGAGGAAGAGATCATGCCAATCTATGATGCGTGCATGAAGTATCAAGAAGATGGCACAGGTCTTGCAATTCTTGCCGGTAAAGATTATGGCATGGGATCTTCACGTGACTGGGCAGCTAAAGGTACGAACCTTCTTGGCATCAAAACGGTCATCGCAGAAAGTTATGAGCGTATCCACCGTTCCAACCTTGTCATGATGGGTGTCCTTCCGCTTCAATTCAAACAAGGCGAAAGTGCTGAAACCCTTGGATTGACAGGTAAGGAAGCCATCTCTGTAAATATCACCGATGGAGTCAAGCCTCGTGATATCCTTACAGTTACAGCAATCAAAGAAGATGGTACGAAAGTAGAATTCGACGTACTCGCTCGATTTGATTCTGATGTGGAAGTGGATTACTACCGTCACGGCGGAATCCTGCAAATGGTTCTTCGCGGCAAGCTTCAATCATAATTCAGATGAAAGCCCCCGTCCTGTACGGGGGCTTTTTGTATGCTTTTCCCCTCATATATATGGACATGCCTGCATAACGTTAGAAGAGGATGTCCATGGAGGGGATTAAAATGAAATCATTTTTCGGTTTATTACTCATCGCCCTATTGGTTTACAGCCTATATGTTGAAAATCAATCCCGACCATCCGCCCTCTTGGCAGAACAACAGGGATTCGATCAATTGATCGATATTGAAGAAGGTGATCCGGGGGAGGTTCCGGTAGAGCATTATCCTGGACCAAACGTAGGGGACAGGGCGCTTGACTTTACACTAAAAACTACAGCAGGCAAGACGGTCACCTTATCTGAATTACGAGGGAAAAAGGTTATCTTAAACTTTTGGGCCACGTGGTGCCCTCCTTGCAAGGATGAAATACCGATTTTTCAAGAGTTTCATGACAAGCAGAAAGAAGACGTGGCAATGCTGGCGGTTAACATCGATCCACAATACAATGTAAAACAGTACGAGGACAATATGGGAATCACATTTCCCGTCTTACTGGATGAAGATGATAAAATCAATTCTGCTTACGATATTCTTACCGTTCCCACAACGTTCATAATTGATGAAAAAGGCGTGATCATTCACAAGAAGGTCGGAGCCTTCACTTCTCTGGAGGAGTTGGAGAAAGCAACGGACTGAACGTGCCTTATGAAGTTTAAACAGTCTGATAATTGGCTATACTGTTTATACAACTTCATTGATGATAAGGCGGTGTACCATGAGAAGACCAAGGAAAAGAAGCTTTACTGATTTAGTTAACGAAAATAAAAAGCAGCTGATGCTTGATCAGGATGCCATGAATGCCATTGAGGAACGAATCGATGCACGTTATGAGATCAAGCGTTCATTAGACAGAGCCGAGTAACCATCGGCTTTTTATTTTTGTCTTTTTCCTGCCAATATTTTTGACTGTTTCGATCAAAAGGAATGGACAGACTAATGGGTAAGGAGGGGATGTTCATGAGTAATCCGAAGCGCAACAGCAAACAGTTTGTTCCTAACCATATCGGTACCCAACAAAGGGCTGCCGGAGGCAATAAAGGAAAACAGATGCAGGATACATCAGGTAAACATGCACAAGTGATTCAAACAAAGGGTGAGTAAAGCTCAAAAGGGGGAACTTGGTATGAATCATCGTCCAGACGATCGACGTGACAACGCACAGAAGCTTCAGAGTATGGTCCAGAATACGCTGGAGAACATTGATAAGGCTGAAGAATCCATGGCCTTTACAGACAGTGAGGAACAGCTCGAGTCCATTCGTCAGAAGAATGAAAGACGGAAGGAAAGCATCGAATCCTTCCGTCAAGAAATCAAAGATGAATCGCATTCATAATGCAAAGCCACCCGTAGTTAACGGGTGGCTTTCTTGCTAAGCACCACAATTCATTCCTTTCCCATGTTATGTTAAAATGGGATGGACTTTAAAAAGAGGTGCTATTACTATGCAGATATCAGAAAAAACGATTGAAGTACGCTATGCAGAAACGGATCAAATGGGTGTCGTGTATCACGCCAATTATCTCGTGTGGATGGAACTCGGCAGAACGAAACTCATTGAAGACTTGGGCTTTCAATATGTAGAGATGGAACAGCAGGGAATCCTGTCTCCTGTCATCGACTTGAACGTCGCTTACAAGACACCAGTCCGATACGGGGAAAAAGCATTGATCAAAACATGGATTGAAGAATATGATGGCATTCGTGTTACATACGGATACGAAATCTATAATGGCGATAATAAGCTCGCCCTGAGCGGTGAGTCAAGACATGCTTGCGTCAAAAAAGAATCCTTCCGTCCAGTGTCTATTCGGAAGACGTTCCCGGAATGGCATGAAGCATACGAGAAGGCGAAGAAAAAGGACTGATCGATATGGCCTTTGGCATCAACCGTTCAGAACTGAACCAATGGAAAGCTCGGGTGGAACAAGGAGAAATCGCCTTTTTAACACACTTTTGGCTGGATCCCCGATTCCCAAATGCAAAAACCGTCACGAAGGCGGGTTGCTCCAATTTGAACGCACTCATAGAGTGGGGGATAGGGTATGGTCTGAAGCCTGAATGGATCGATCATCGTCATAGCGGCTATCCCCATTTTGACCTTCTTGGTGACAAACAACTGCAGGTCCTCCTGGCCGAAGGGCTAGAGGACCACATTGAACGGTTCCATATGAAATAAGAAAAGGCTGACCTTGAAGGCCAGCCTTTTTCTTATGCTTTTTTATATTCGTAAGCAGGTTCTTGTCTTTTGGAGTCAAACTCCACGAACAGGTCATGCCCGTCAAAAAACCATAGATCTCGTTCTTCAATGAAGAATGTCCGATCAGCCTTTTCCAACGTTTCCACTGCTTCAATCGGTTCTTCCTTGCTGACTCCGAGTGAGAAGCTATCATGCAAAGGACTGGATCCTCCGTATCGCACATAAAAGCGGACATACTCGCCTTCCTCTACGAGCATTTCGTCTTTAAACCAGGCAAGTGCTTCATCTGATAGATGTATCTTCATCGACCGAGACTCCCTTCCTTATATGTATTCAACCTTCAGGTTCCCCCTTATTATAGCTTGAACAAAGGGAAACCACTAGTCATGCGCTCGTGTACGTCCTTCTTATTGGGCAATTCCATCAAACATATGCGTGTTGATTTCTTTTGCAGAGTTCGAGATTAAGCCTTTTTTATGCGCCTCTGAAAGGGGGTGTAGACGGTAGTTTGAATACCCCTGTTCCGACACATACGTCGGTTCGAAGTCCACTGATGGATAGGAGAGGGACACACGACCATTTTGAATCGTTTTATTCACCGTTATAACAGCCATTCCGCCTATATCCTTGTAATCATCCTTTTGACCTGAAAGGAAATTTCCCAATGAGTACACGATGACCGCTTCACGTCCATCTTCTGTTTTCACTTTCTCGATAGGCTGCAGTACATGAGGATGGTGACCCAAGATGATATCGACACCGTTATCTGTCATGAGTTTCCCCAGCCGCTTCTGTTCTTCATTTGGGAAACGTTCATATTCATTTCCCCAGTGAAGGCTCATTACGACCAAATCCACGTCAAGTTCCCTTGCCCTTTTGACTTCATTGATCATTTTGTTTTCATCAATCAGATTGACGAGGTACTCTTTACCGGAAGGCACAGGGATGCCGTTTGTTCCGTATGTATACGATAAGAGAGCGAATTTGATACCATTGACATTGAACGTACGGATCGTTGCCTGATCTTCCGGATTTTTAAACGTTCCCACATATGGCATGGACACCTTCTCATAATAATCGATGGCACTCAAGAGACCTTTTTCACCACGGTCGATGGAGTGATTGTTTGCCGTTGTCACGACGTCCACACCAACGTCCTGGAGGGTATCGACGATTTCATGGGGACTGTTGAAGGACGGATAAGTGGACAATCCGATCTCGGTGCCACCTGGCGCCGACTCCTGATTGGCAATAAGGAAATCAGGGGAGTTGAGAATGTCTTTAACACCGGCAAACATAGGCGCAAAGTCGTATGAACCATGCTTTTCCGCATCTTCATACACACGGTCATGCAGAAGGATGTCCCCGATCCCAGCAATGGTGGCGCTTGTCTCAATGGACTTATCCTTCACTTGAAGCTGTTTGACTACGTGCTTATCAGAAGTAATTGCATCTGATTTCGTGCTTGCATTATTAAACTGCATGCTCAAAAGACCACCGACTGCAATCAGTAATAGAAAGGCAATCGCGAGTCCGATCATTTTTTTATTCACATTCATCATCCTTTTTAACTAGTTGACTCCACCCTATTTTACACAAAAATGAAGCGAATAGGCGAAATTTTTTAAATTCATGCAGGATTCAGCATGTTAAAGTCGCGAAAAGCAAAAGAAAAAGCCCTGATATGGGCTTTTTCTTGATGCATCAAATCCATGTGACTTTCGGTTCAGTCTTATTTTTGATACGGGCTATATTGCTTCGATGTCTGTAGATCACAAAAGCTGTGAGCACGCCTACCACGATGATAAGGGGAACATCCCAGATGATCAACGTATAGATGAAGGCGAACACGCCTGCCATCATCGAGGAAAGTGACACATATTTGCTCAAGTAAAGACTGATGAAGAAAACAACCAAAAGGATGACAAACACCAGCGGGGCATAGCCAAGGAGGACGCCTGCAGATGTGGCTACCGCTTTTCCACCTCTGAACCCTGCAAAAATCGGGAACATATGACCCACGACGGCTACGACTCCCGCCAGGAGCTGATAGTCATGTGTACTGGCAAAAAGCAAAGGGATGAGCGTTGCAGCCGTTCCTTTAAGGATATCCATGGCGGTCACGGTCATTCCAGCTTTCTTACCCAGCACCCTGAAGGTATTGGTTCCGCCAAGATTTCCGCTTCCGTGTTCGCGTATATCTATTCCGTAAAAGGACTTTCCAATCCATAGTCCTGAAGGGATGGAGCCCAGTAGGTAGGATAGCACGAGTATAAGGGCTAAGATCATATTCATTTCTCCTTTGATATAACTAATCCACTCTTATAGTAACATGTTTTACCTATTTGTTGGGGAAAAATACTGCAAAAATTAGTACCTGTTCTTAAAAGTAGATAGTGAGTGCCTTTCTATAACATATGATTCACAGTGTCACAGATATGTTAAAATGAATCGTTAGACTAGAAAATAGAAATGAAGGTGTCAACATGCAACTCGTTTTAGCCGCACTCCAGTGGATGGCATTCATGATCGCAGGATCCATTGCCGCTCCCATTGCGATTGCCGACCTATTCCAACTTTCTCCTGTCGAGACGGCTGGATTCATCCAGAGAACCATTTTCGTATTAGGTGCCGCAAGTCTGATTCAGGCGCTCATCGGGCATAAACTGCCGATCAATGAAGGACCTGCCGGTTTATGGTGGGGTGTGTTCACCATTTATGCAGGATTTGCCGGTACGTTGTACGATTCACACAGTCAAGTGTTGGGCGTACTTCAAGGGGGGATGATTGTAAGCGGAGTCATCTTCATTATCCTGTCCTTAACAGGTTTATTGAAAAAATTGACCACTCTATTCACCCCTACGATCACATTTATTTACCTTATGCTTCTGATCCTTCAGCTGAGTGGTTCGTTCATCAAGGGTATGTTCGGCATCCAACATGAGGGGCAGCCGTTCAACTGGCTCGTGCTTCTCGGCAGCGCCCTTACGATCCTCATCGCTCTCTTCCTGCAGGGGCATAAGGTTCAATGGCTCCAGCGATATTCGATCATCTTCGCCTTGATTGGCGGTTGGATCATCTTTGGGCTTTTAGGACTGACCAAGACCACGTCGGTTTCTAGTAGCTGGTTTTCCCTTCCGGAGGTGTTTGCTTTCGGAAAACCCGTCTTTGATTCGGGGATCATTGTGACGGCCATCTTTATCACCTTCCTGTTGACGACGAACATGATCGCTTCGATCCGGGTCATGGAAGAAGTGATGAAAAAAAGCGGGAAGGAGGTCCCGGTCCGCTACACGCAAAGTGGTATTGCTGCGGGTATCAACCAGCTTCTTGGTGGAGGTTTCTCCGCAATCGGCTCCGTCCCGATTTCAGGAGCTGCAGGATTTGTTGCTTCTACCAGACTTTTCTCTACGCTACCGTTCATACTCGGAAGCATCATCATCGTCGTCGCAAGCTTCGTACCGAAAGTGATGAATGTATTTGCCAGCCTCCCGGCACCAGTCGGGTACGCAGTCACCACCGTCATCTTCATCAAGATGGTCGGACTCGCCCTGGACGAATATAGAAAGGTAAAAGAGGTGGAGCGTGTCCACTTTACAGCCGGAATCGCGTTGATCATCGGTGTAGGCGCCATGGGGGTATCGGCCAGTGCCTTTGAAGGCCTTCCAGTCATCGCTGCGTCGATCCTGAATAACGGTCTTATTCTTGGCACGATCGTAGCAATCATAACCGAACAGATCCTAATGAAAAAAAGCACTTAATTGTTGAATCCAAAAGGAATCGGAGATTAGGGTGGAGAATTAAGGGAATAGTGATGTCTAAAGGAGGTTATCAACCATGGAGAATCCAAGTAGAGAAGAAATCGGTCGCATCTTGAAACGGTCGAAGCGGATAGCGGTCATCGGACTGAGTGATAATCCCGCCAGGACCTCCTATACCGTCTCCCAGGCGATGCAGGCCAGCGGTTATGAAATCATCCCTGTCAATCCAACAATCGAGTCCGCTCTCGGGGTGCAGGCTGTCAGCAGTTTAAAAGACATCGAGGGTTCTGTCGATATCGTCAATGTCTTCAGACGTTCTGAATTCCTACCTGAAATTGCCCGCGAATTTGATGCGATCGATTCGCCAGTATTCTGGTCCCAGCTAGGTGTTGTGAATGAAGAGGCCTATTCCTTCCTCAAAGAAAAAGGGTATACGGTCATCATGGATCGTTGTATCAAAGTGGAACATGCCCTAACAAGATAGGATTTACAGGCAAGCGGCGAATGATGCCGCTTGTTTTTTCTGTGACATTTCTGCAGAAAAATGTTATCCGGGATTATGTAAATTCAGGGATTTTCATTTGCGAAATTTAAATATAACGCTAAAATAAAGCATAGTGGTTCACCATTTTGCGGGTGAACGAACATGCGTTCTTATGGTATAGTAGTACATAGACAAGTAAGTGAAAGTGTTGAAAGGGGAATGTTCGTGGCCAGTCAGAAAAAGACCATGGATTACAATGATGATGCCATTCAAGTATTGGAAGGCCTCGAAGCCGTAAGAAAACGGCCGGGGATGTACATCGGGTCCACCGATACAAGGGGACTTCATCATCTGGTTTATGAAATCGTCGATAATTCGGTGGATGAGGCGTTAGCCGGTTTCGGTAACGAAATCATCGTCACCATACATAAAGATAATAGCATCTCCGTGCAGGATAAAGGTCGCGGGATGCCAACGGGAATGCACCGTTCCGGAAAACCGACTCCGGAAGTCATCCTGACTGTCCTCCATGCCGGAGGGAAATTCGGACAGGGCGGATACAAAACGAGCGGGGGACTTCACGGCGTCGGTGCATCCGTCGTCAATGCCCTTTCAGAGTGGCTGACCGTCACGATTGAAAGAGATGGGACGAAATATCAACAAACGTTCATCAACGGTGGGAAGCCTGAGACAACGCTCGAGAAGATCGGGACGACCAAAAAGACGGGTACTAAGATACACTTCAAACCCGATCCGCTCATCTTCAGCACAACCACCTATAATTACGACACCCTTTGTGAGCGTCTTAGGGAATCAGCTTTCCTTCTTAAAGGGTTTAAAATCGAGATTATTGATGAGCGACATGATCAAAGAGATGTATTCCTTTACGAAAGCGGGATACAGGCGTTCGTGGAGTACTTGAATGAAGAGAAGGACAACCTTCATAAAGTTGCCTTCTTCGAGGGAGAGAATCACACCATCGAAGTTGAATTTGCCTTCCAATTCAACGATGGATTCTCAGAAAACATCCTTTCATTTGTCAACAATGTCCGCACCAAGGACGGCGGAACACATGAAGCGGGAGCCAAGACGGCCATGACGAGGGTTTTCAATGAATACGCACGGAAAGCAGGCATCCTGAAAGAACGCGATAAAAATCTTGAAGGAACCGATATCAGGGAAGGACTGTCAAGTATCGTTTCGGTACGTATACCGGAAGAACTCCTTCAGTTCGAAGGCCAGACAAAAGGGAAGTTAGGAACAAGTGAAGCACGCTCCGCAGTAGATGCTGTTGTCTCCGAGCACCTGCTATATTTCCTTGAAGAAAATCCAGACACCAGCTCATTGCTGATCAAGAAAGCCATCAAAGCGGCACAGGCGCGTGAAGCTGCCCGTAAGGCAAGGGAAGAAGCAAGGAATGGTAAAAAGCGTAAGCGGTCCGAAACTGTACTATCCGGTAAATTGACACCGGCACAATCAAGGAATCCCGAGCGAAATGAACTTTATCTTGTGGAGGGTGATTCCGCAGGCGGATCAGCGAAACAAGGTCGGGACAGGAAATTCCAGGCGATCCTTCCCCTAAGAGGAAAAGTAATCAATACGGAAAAAGCCAAGCTTGCGGATATTTTCAAGAACGAAGAGATCAACACGATCATTCATGCAATCGGTGGAGGAGTGGGGCCTGAGTTCAATGTCGATGATATCAACTACGATAAGATCGTAATCATGACTGACGCCGATACAGACGGTGCCCATATACAGGTTCTCTTATTGACGTTCTTCTATCGCTATATGAAGCCTCTTGTAGAAGCAGGAAAGGTGTATATAGCCCTTCCACCCCTCTATAAAGTGAGCAAAGGCGCCGGAAAGAAGGAAAAGATCGAATATGCATGGACAGACGAAGAGCTGAAGGGTGCAGTCGCCAAAATCGGAAAAGGGTATATGATCCAGCGCTACAAAGGACTGGGTGAGATGAATGCCGATCAGCTGTGGGAAACGACAATGGATCCCGAAACCAGGGCTCTTATCCGCGTGAAGATCGATGATGCAGCCAGAGCGGAACGCCGTGTCACCACTCTGATGGGTGATAAGGTCGAGCCACGTAGGAAGTGGATCGAAAGCAATGTAGCCTTCGGTCTTGAAGAAGAAGGTAGCATCCTTGAAAATGAGAACATCATGGTCGCAGAGGAGGGGCAATAATGACATCAGTGGAACGCTATCAAGATCTGCCTCTTGAAGAGGTCATCGGAGACCGCTTCGGTCGTTACAGTAAATACATCATTCAGGAACGTGCCCTTCCCGATGCACGGGACGGTTTGAAACCGGTACAGCGTAGGATCCTTTATGCAATGTATGTGGATGGCAACACACAGGAAAAAGGGTTCAGAAAATCGGCCAAAACGGTCGGTAATGTCATCGGTAACTACCATCCCCACGGAGATACATCAGTCTATGATGCCATGGTGAGGATGAGCCAGGAATGGAAGGTCCGGAAGTATCTTGTTGAAATGCATGGGAATAACGGGAGCATCGATGGCGATCCTCCCGCTGCCATGCGTTACACAGAAGCGAGGCTTTCCGCCATTTCCATGGAACTTTTAAGGGACATCGACAAAAAGACCGTCGATTTCATACCGAACTTCGATGACACGTCCGAAGAGCCTACCGTCCTTCCTTCACGATTCCCGAATCTTTTGGTAAATGGTTCAACAGGAATCTCGGCCGGGTATGCGACGGATATCCCTCCTCATCATCTCGGAGAAGTGATTGATGCGGCCATCATGAGGATGGATCGCCCTGACAGTACGGTGGAAGAATTGATGACCGTCCTGAAAGGGCCTGATTTCCCAACCGGAGGAATCATCCAAGGCATCGATGGGATCAGGAAAGCCTATGAAACAGGGAAAGGGAAAATTGTCGTTCGCGGAAAAGCGGAGATTGAAAGCATCCGTGGGAGCAAACAGCAGATCGTCATTACGGAAATCCCATACGAAATCAACAAAGCCAACCTCGTCAAGAAAATGGACGAATTCAGGGTCGACCGTAAAGTGGAAGGTATTGCTGAAGTGCGGGACGAAACGGACCGTCAAGGGTTACGCGTCGTGGTTGAACTGAAAAAAGATGCGGACGCGACGGGTGTACTGAATTATCTATACAAAAACAGCGATCTGCAGATCACCTATAATTTTAATATGGTGGCGATCTCGAATCGACGCCCTAAACTGATGGGACTCCGACAGCTTCTTGATTCCTATATCGCTCACCAGAAAGAAGTGGTGACGAACCGGACGAAGTATGACTTGAATAAGGCAAAGGACCGCCAACATATCGTAGAAGGATTGATGAAGGCACTGTCGATCTTGGATCAAGTGATTGCAACCATTCGGGCATCCAAAGATAAACGGGACGCAAAAAACAATCTGATCAGTGAATTCGACTTTACAGAGGCCCAATCAGAAGCCATCGTAAGCCTCCAGCTATACCGACTCACCAACACGGATATAACGGCTCTTCAAAAAGAAGCGGAGGAGCTTGATAAGCTGATCACAGAACTGAGTTCGATCCTAGCCAGTGATACAAAACTCGCAAGTGTCATCAAGAAAGAGATGAAAGCGATCAAAAAGACGTTTGCTGATGACCGCCGTACGATTATTGAAGATCAGATCGAGGAGCTTAAAATCAATCTCGAGGTATTGATTGCAAGCGAAGATGTCATGGTGACCGTCACGAGCGACGGGTACATCAAGCGTACAAGTCTCCGCTCCTACTCTGCATCCAACGGACAGGACCTTGCCATGAAGGAAACCGACAGGCTCCTTGGGCAATATGAGATGAATACGACGGATGTGCTACTTGTATTCACGAACAAAGGGAATTACGTTTACTGCCCGGTTCATGAACTGCCGGATATCCGCTGGAAGGACCTTGGGCAGCATATCGGCAATATCGTACCGATCGATAAGGATGAACAGGTCCTAAAAGCGGTACCGGTTAAAGAATTCGATCCATCCCTGTATCTCATGTTCATCACGAAAAACGGAATGGTAAAGAAAACGGAAATGCTGCAGTATAAGGCACAGCGCTACTCCCGTCCTCTTGTCGCCATCAATCTAAAAGGGGACGATGAACTCGTAGATGTGCATGTAACGGATGGGACACATGATCTCTTCCTTGCCACCAACAGCAGCTATGGACTCTGGTTTGCAGAAGAAGAAGTCAACACGGTCGGACCGCGTGCAGCGGGCGTGAAGGGAATCAACTTGAAAGAAGACGATTTCGTCGTTTCAGGCAAGATCATCACGACTCCGGATAAACAAGCGGTCGTACTCGCGACTCATCGCGGGGCCATCAAGAAGATGAAACTCTCAGAATTCGAAAAAACGGGCAGGGCCAAGCGCGGCGTCATCATGCTCAGGGAACTCAAATCGAATCCCCACCGCGTATCAGGCGCTGAAATCGTTTCAGACAAGCAAAGCGTCACTCTACTCACCAGTAAAGGCAAGCTTGAAACGGTACAGGTATCATCCATCCGCTTCAATGACCGATACTCCAATGGCTCATTTGTCATTGATGAAGGGGACAGTGGAGCGGTTACCAAGCTTTGGGCAGTGCCAGCACCTGATCAAGAATAAAAAATTTTCATTAAACCAAATCCATCTGAAAGAGGGCTTAACCATCTTCCAGATGGATTTTTTATAACGATAGAGTACATATGTCACAGGTATGGTACACATTCTGGACTGAATTACCATGGACTAATAAAGTTGGAAAAGATAAATTATAAAAAAACCTAGGGCACCCCACCGGCTTTTAGGTTTTTTCTGATTTTATGGAAGAGTTGTGTAGAAAGCGATTAGACAAAAAGAATGAGGGTAAATCAACTCTGAGATCACATGTGGGAGGAATTAGATGGAATTATTCAACAAAGTCATGTCCGGTACGAGTGACATCATCTGGACGTACATACTTATTGCAGCCTTGATCGGACTAGGAATCTATTTTTCCATACGGACTAAATTCGTACAATTCCGATATATCAAAGAAATGGGGAGGCTGTTGACGGACAAGAATACCGCTTCAGCCGAAGGGAAGCGGGGCATCTCTTCTTTCCAAGCATTCACGATCAGTACAGCATCTAGGGTGGATAAAGGGAACCTTGCAGGGGTCGCCACGGCCATTGCAGGAGGTGGACCCGGGGCCGTATTCTGGATGTGGCTTATTGCCCTTTGGGGGGGGAGCAACCAGCTTCATTGAAAGTACGCTCGCTCAAATTTACAAGGTAAAAGACGGGAAGGACGGATTCCGCGGAGGACCTGCCTATTATATGGAGAAGGGACTCAACGCAAGGTGGATGGGGATCCTATTTGCCATCATCATTACATTCTGTTTCGGGCTTGTGTTCAACTCGGTTCAATCCAATACGATCTCACTGGCCATGAATGAGGCCTATTCGTTCGATCGCTTGACGATAGGGATCATCCTCGCTGTACTCACGGCTGTGATCATCTTCGGTGGAGTCAAGAGGATTGCCAGTGTGACGCAGATTGTCGTACCTGTTATGGCCATCTTGTATTTTTTTCGCATTGTTCATCTTGATTCTTAATGTGACGGAAATCCCGGGTATGATCGCCCTTATTTTAAAAATGCATTCGGTATCAGGGAAGTCGCAAGCGGCAAGCGCAGGGGTCACCCATCCAGCAAAACAGGGACTCATCCAGACGTTAGGGGTATTCACAGACACCCTGATCGTCTGTACGTCGACAGCATTCATCATCATCCTTTGGGACCTGGCTGATCTCTTCATGGGTGTGATGGCCATCATCAACCTCATCGCCCTTACGCTGCTCGATAGAATTGCCATAGCGGCTCTGAGGGATTACCGACAGCAAAAGAAAGAAGGGAAAGATCCGGTCTTCTACTCCGATTCCATTGAAGGACTGAAAGGAATCGAAAGCTGGGATCCTAAACCTAATAAGAAAAAAAGATTAACTGACATCATTCTAGTGCATGACTCATCTTAAAAAGGTCGATTCCATTCCGGGATCGACCTTTTTAAGATGAGTTATCGATTAAAGGTTAGTGATAAAGGATTGAATGAAGCTTTCTGTTGGACTGCCTTAATGCATTCAGCAATATGGAAGATCCCTTCACTGATAGATTGTTGATCCACCTGAGAGATGCTGATTCTTATTTTCTCATACCAGTAGTCTTGAATGTACATGTTGATATGCTGAAGGCACCACTTTTGGCGTGGTTGAGCTTGTTCTATCTTGGTGTGATCAGTCAATTCCTTGCGTATGTCGCATGGTATGGGGGCATGTCCTTAGGAGGCATTGCAAAAGTAGGGCAAATCCAATATGCACAGCCCTTCTTCATGATTGGATTTTCATTCCTTTTTCTAGGAGAACCCGTCACCTGGTGGACCATTGCCTTTGCAGTCATCGTGGTCTTATGCGTCACAATTGGAAAAGATGCGCCGGTGAAGGGCGTTAAGCCGCGCTCTTCATAAAACGGTTCTTTAACCGAACAAAGAGGCTCTGTATCGTTCGCATAGTTTCCCTGCATTGAGAGAAAATACTAAGGAATATAAATAGCGGGGAGCGAATGAATGATGAAAAAAGAGTTGCTTTTTGCATTCGGGGCCTTTTTCCTGATGTCTCTGCATGCGATTGCAGGGAACAGCCTGACTGAGCCTCCTCAAACGGAGACCATGACAATCAAGACCTACAAAAAAGATGTAACTGGAGATGGTAAACGGGATATTATCAAACTGAACGCCATCCCATTTGAGCCTGATGCGCTGTTTTTAAAACAAATATGGGCCACGATCTCAAAATCTGAAGGCGGTAAACTCAGAATCGATTATGAGGGAGGCTACGAACCGGAAATCACGTTCGCTGACCTCAATCATGACGGAGTCAAAGACCTTTTATACCGTGCGGCGACCGGAGGGAGTGGAGGTTTGTATGAGAATGCCCTTCATACGGCGAAAGGTGGAAAGATTCAGGAATTGGAGCTTCCCTCGGGAATTACGATTGACGCACATTTTGAAGATCAGTATAAAGGGATCATTTCCTTCCCTGACACACAGCAGTCGTATACGGTAGACCTTTCGGAGCGGAAAGATGATTACGAGCGGCTTGGCATCTTTACAAAAGGCATCCTGAATGAACCGACGGAGCTCATGGTTGCACCGATTTCATTTTTTGAACCAACCAAGATACGGGGTAAGAAGGGAAAAGGGCTGAAAGGATATCAGCAGATCAGCGGTGCCTACCGTGCAGATGGTGTCGGTACGGCCACTTCTTATTGGTATTATGAAGACGGGAAGTGGAACCTCATGAAGATTGTATGGAAAACGGATCGCTAGGCACCCTACAAGCCCATTCGTCATATTCTAAAGGTATGTGAGCCCATCAATCCACAAGGAGGCTTATGCTGTGAATATGATCGATCCAGGACGTCTGCATGTCACGTACAGCCCGCCTGCATCCATTTTTGCCCCGATTGACCACAGGAGATATACTATGACTCATTCCGATTCTACGGGCGAGCTATATGTGACGATCGGCTGTGAATACGATGTGTCCGCCATCAATCCCTATATGAGGGATGAAGTACTGACAGAATGGGTGAGGGAGGATGGGCAATACCGGCTTAATGGACGCGTTTATATCTCCGGAGGGGAATTCGACCGACAGATGGCGCAGGTTCGCTACATGATCTTCAAAAGGGAGATGGGGACCGCATTAGCAGCCATCGTGAATGGTGATGCTGGATTTTTCACCTATCATCCATGGCTACTGGATGCACCCATCACGATTCATTTTGAATCGGTTTTCCTGGAGTATGATCAAATGGTTTATTTTGGAACACCCAGACAATATGTGTGGCAATCTGAGCATAAGGATTCCTGATCTTTATGCTTTTTTGCATTTTCGAAAGAAGTAGGAATTATTTGTTTGTGTAGTTAATTTTAACTTTAAATGTCAACAGTGATGCAACCACAAGCAACGGTTATCAGAAAATATGCTTGCAGGTGTGATTGTTTAAAGAAATTTTGATGAGATGAGTCAGAAACTCCATGATAACGTTATGAATAATGGTCACGTAATAAGCATTGAGTAACGCCATCAATAAACGCTAAAAACGGTTCAATAGCAGAAATTCAAAATTTTTATTATGTCTCACTAAAATAAGTATACTTATGATACGAGACAGAAATAACAAAAATCAACCAACTTCCTATAATAAATATTATGTAAACTAGAAAAAAGCAAGACTGACTCTTACTCAACCACCCCCACTTATACTGATCATATACTGCAGATGCCTGATACCCGTTCAGATGGATTTCACCTCAAAAATAAAGTCCTTATAAGACTGTGATTGAATGTAATATTGTATCCTCCATGAACCTTTACCATACGAACGCCTCATTCAGTTAACCAGTATTTGAACACAAGATAAATCACGATATAGATCATATAATGCGGAAAAAATCGGTACTTTCGATTAAAACCATGTTTTATCCCATAGCTGGTCAAAACCTTGACTACTCGAAGCAAAATGACAACATAAAGAAGTCCTATTATAACCCGAATCCATACGATTTCCACTGTCGAATTAATCCAAGGAATGAACGCTACAGCGAATGTAAAGACAATAAAGTATAAAAAATTTTCAAGTGACCGTCCTTCGTTTTCTGATCGTTGAGGTGAATCAGCCATATTGCTTTCCTCCTATATCGCACCGTTCAAAGAGCCCCGTAAAACTCCTTCATTTATTGCCTTATTATGCACTATTCGTCTCCCTACTCCATTTTTCCTTTATTTGCACTTAATTACATATTTTATAGAAACAAAAAGTGGATAATTCCTTTCCCCTTCACGTAAAAAACACCCTTCGGCCACCACTGGCTAAGCAGTAATGGCCGAAAGGTGCTATGAGATGGGATTGAGATTATCAGTCAATCTATTAGCAGATAAAGAATCCCGGATATGGACAGTGAATACCGCTCTGCATGCTCTTTTGCCAACGATTTCTCCAAACGTCAAAATCAAAAACGTCATTCCAAACGTACTGACCAAAATCCCGGCGTTCCCTCCGATAAGGTCGGTTGCGAGTTTTGCCGAGATACTTGCAGCTGCGATATTTACGATATTGTTTCCAACGAGGATGGTGGAAAGTGCCCGGTCGAAGTCTTCTGCGATCTTATAGGCTTTTATACTCCCCTTGACTCCTTCGTCAGCAAAGTTTTTCAATCGTATTTTGTTGACACTTGAGAAAGCCGTTTCTGCTGATGAAAAAAGGCAGTAAGCATGATCAACACAATAAGTATAACAATCGATAAAACAGGTAATTCGTCAAAAAAACGTTCACTCTTCTAGTGGTTCAGTCGTTTCCATCCTCTTTGGATGAACTTCAGGGCATTTTATACGTATCGGTTTACTTCATGTACAGTAATTTGACTAGTGAAGCCGCTCCCTCATATATAGAGTACGCCACGGAAGCCCCTGGCAGCATAATAGGATTCTGCTCCGTTGTGATAAACGAATACCTTGCCGTAACGACGATCGCAGAATAAAGCTCCTCCAAGGTTCCTTATATCCTGAGGAGTCTGAATCCAACTCGACGTCTTCAAGTCGAATTCATCTAGCTTTTGAATGGAGCGATATTGATCCTCGGTCAGAAGGTCGATTCCCATGAAAGCCGCCAAATCCATGGCGTTGTGCTCAGGCTTGTGCTTCTTCCTAGACTCAAGTGCCTTTAGGTCATAACAGGCACTTCTCCGTCCTTTTGGGCTTTCCTTCGAACAATCGCAAAACACGTAGCCGCCCCCCTCTTCTATTCCAATCACATCTGGTTCTCCCGACGTTTGCTCCATCTGATTCAATGACCATAGTTTTTCTGGCCTTTCCCACAGGGCTTGCTCGACCTCTTCCCATACGATCCCTTCGTGCCGGTGCATATGGGTATGGAAGCGATCCTTCAATGTACTTATCAGTTTATCAACCTCTTCATGAGAAAGGTGCTTGTGTTCATTTGTGGATGCTGTCATCATTCATTCCTCCATGTTCATATTTTTTTTCGCAAGCAGACGGTCAAGATAGGGTGTTATGTAGCTGAGATATTCATCGGTAAGTCCTATCGGAAGGTTTTGAAGTGAAAAATACCTAAGATCGATGGATTCACTACAGTCCTTCTCCATCCTTCCCCTCACGTCATCCGCTACGTACACGGCGGTTACAGAATACAGCTCGTCCTGATTTGCCAGTTTGAAATAGTAGTCTTCCCCAGAGTGGATTCCAAGCAGCTGGAGCTGCCCGATTTCCAATCCGGTTTCTTCCTTTACTTCCCTGATCGCCGCTGCCTCCAAGCTTTCACCAAGTTCCAGCAGTCCACCCGGAAGCCCCCAGTCATCGTCCGTTCTTTGCTGAAGGAGAACTTCCTTGTATTGATTCAGGATGATCACCACCGACCCTGCCAGGATAAGAGGTCTGTGTCCAACTCGTTTTCGAAGTTCTTTAATATGCTCCATTCAATGCCCCCTTCATATTGCTCGTATTTATATATTATACTGGATATGGTGTAGGCCATGTCAAAGTGCCTTCATCTACTAGAGAAAGGATGATCGACTATAATTGAGCGATTGGATCACGTTGTTCTGACAGTTAAAAATATTGATGATTCCCTTCGGTTCTACACAGAGGTATTGGGGATGGAGGAAATGACGTTTGGAAATGGACGGAAAGCATTGGCGTTTGGTAACCAGAAAATCAACTTGCACCAATACAAGCGTGAATTTGAGCCTAAAGCAGCCCATCCGACACCCGGTAGTGCTGATTGGTGCTTCACCACCAGTCTGGATCCAGACTCCCTCCTAAAGCATCTCACCGCTCTTGGAATAGCCATCGAAGAAGGTCCCGTGACAAGAACCGGCGCTCTTGGCACCATCTGTTCCATCTACATACGTGACCCGGACAACAACCTGATTGAACTCTCTACCTACATAAACGAATAGCCTACATAGGAGGATGCGGACAGTCAGCAAGCTATCCTTTCCTAACAAAGCAAAAGCAACATGCCACCCTTCTGGATTGTTCTTCCTGATACAGAACAAATGTTCCCTCCCCCGTAAAAACGGCACTTTCACCAGTTTTAGGCTATTAATAATCACTATTAATTACATTATTTACATTAATTTCAAATGAATTACGCAGCATGATTTCTCTAAAGGCTTTAAATGCAAAAACAGGCCGTTTATGTCCATTTCTTCACGCTTGCCCATGCGGTCCCACTCATGAAGAGGAACCGTTCAATTGTGTAAATCACGAATGTGAAAGACTATGGCTACAGATGAAACCTTTTTACACCATCGCCAAAGACCTGGCTGGTTATAATAACACTGCCCTCTCCCTCACTCTAAGCTTTCTTCGCTCTGAAGCCATGCAAGAATTGTTCGGAGCGTAGGAATAAAACTGTCGGGAAGGTGCATCGACCGATCCCCACTTCCTTGCAGCGGAATCCCCGGCGTTTATCGGAGAAGCGGGGAAACATCTTGCACTGGATCCGGAGGTATACGCTTCAGTGGTAAATACCTTAGCTCAAGGGCGCTATCGGACATATTTGGATATACAGATGCCGATGGCACTTGTCTACACTGGGTGAACCATTATAAGGAGCATATGGAAGGCGGAAACGAATAGCAGTGATTTACTGGTTACGGCGCTTTATGTGTACCACAACTTCTTTTCATCTCCTATCTTAATTTCAAGATGACCCTTGCCATGATCGCCGGATGAAATTTCAATCAATAGGGTTAAAATCTGAAAAAAGGGGTAAATAAGATGTATCTTATTAAGGAGGTTATCGACATGAATAAAGATCAAGTAAAAGGAAACGTAGAACAGGACAAAGGTGAAGCTAAAAAGCAAATGGGGAAAGCAACAGATGATAAATCCCTTGAAACAAAAGGACGCATGGAAAAAGGGAAAGGGAAAGCGAAGGAAGCGTTTGGTGATATGAAGGAATCCTTCAAAAAATAAGCAGACATACATAAAGGGAACTTCCATATGGAGGTTCCCTTTAGTCTTTATTACGCATCAGCGCCCTTCTCCACCCCTTCCCTCATTCCAAAATCCAACAAAAAACCGATGAACCAAAAGGTTCATCGGTTTTTAAATCAATTTTCAGCAAGCTTCGTTGTTGCTTTCGGTTCGTTCGTCTGAGGTGCGCCCTCCGGATCCGGAGACGGTGTGGCTCGTTTGATGAAGAACGAAAGAATCAATGCTACACCGGCTATGAAGGTTGCTACGAGGAATGCATCATTGATTCCTTCAAGCATTGCCTGCATACCGATCTGGGCTTTCATTTCGGCCATGGCTGCAGCCGTCGGTTGACCACTTGTTGCCTTCTGAAGGGCTTCAGCAGCAAGCTCTTCCCCGTGTGTCGTGGTACGCGTAGACATGACCGTCACCAGCAAGGCCGTACCGATGGCACCTGCCACCTGGTTCAACGTATTGTTCATCGCTGTACCGTGAGGATAATAACGTGCAGGAAGCTGATTCAATCCATTTGTGGATACAGGCATCATGACCATGGACATTCCAAGCATGCGCACGGAATAAAGGATGATCAAATGGGTGTACGTTGTATCAAGTGTCAATTTGCTGAATGCATAGGTAGTGACTACTGTAATCGTCAAACCTGTCATGGCAAGAATACGTCCACCGAATTTATCAAAGAGACGACCGGTGATCGGTGACATGATCGCCATGATGATGGCACCTGGCAGCAGAAGCAGACCGGCATCCATCGGCGAAATACCTCGAAGAGTCTGTACATAGATTGGCAATAAGATCATACCTGAGAACAGTGCCATATTAACGACCATGGCAATCGCTGAAGAAAGGGCGAACATTGGGTAGCGATACACTTTAAAGTTTAACATCGGACGTTCTTGACGAGATTGTCTGATGATGAAGGTGAAAAGGGAAACTACACCGATGGCAATCGCTCCATATACATACGGGCTATCCCAGCCTTTGTCTCCTGCAGAACTGAAGCCGTATAGGATTCCACCGAATCCGATGCTTGATAGAAGCAATGAGAAGAGATCCAATCTCATGGCAAGCTTCTCTTTTTTATCCTTGAGCCTGAAGAAACCGATCAGTAGCACTACGATCGCAATCGGCGTGATGAAATGGAAGAGCATCCTCCAGTCATAGTGCTCGATAATCCACCCGGATAGAGTCGGACCAATTGCCGGAGCAAACATAAGGATCAATCCAAACACTCCCATAGCTGCCCCCCTCTTCTCAACCGGGAAGCTTACGAGCATGACGTTCATAAGTAGCGGCATCATAATGGCAGAACCTGATGCTTGAAGCATCCTTCCGCCGAGCAGCACTGGGAAGATCTCAGCAGTACCTGCAAGGACCGTACCTGCTGTGAAAAGCAGCATGGCTGCGAGGAACAGGCGTCGAACGGAATATTTCTGGATCAGGAATGCTGTTGCTGGAATCAAGATCCCATTCACAAGCATGAAGCCTGTTGCCAGCCATTGGACGGTAGATGGTTGTACCTCCATATCCTTCATGATAGAAGGCAGTGCAATGTTCAATAGTGTATTGTTTAGAAACGTGATAAAAGCACCAATCATTAAAATGGCAATAATTCCATAAGGGGGGCGTTTACCTGTTGCATTAATTTTCTGTTCCATTTTCTCCTCCTGTACTACGGGTCTAATTTATTAGACTTCTGTTTCACAAAGTACATCATATACCACTGGTTTATAATTTGCAATCATAAAATTCCGGTTTGCGTAAGGGTTTGTAGAAGCCGTATATTTGCGGTACTATTACATCTAGACAGGTAGTTTATGTATAAAGGATGATTGTATGAAAGACCGTAAGTTGCACGTGATTAAAATGTCTCATCAGCTCTTTATCGAAAAAGGGTTTCTGGCCACGAGCATCCAGGATATCTTGAATTACAGCGGAATTTCCAAAGGTACATTTTACAACTATTTTTCATCCAAGAATGAATTGTTAATGGAATTGTTTAAATCCATCTATATTAAGCTGGAAAAAGAGAGAAACGATCTCCTGATTGGACAGAGTTCCGATGATCTCAATATCTTTATCCAACAGATCGAACTTCAAGTTGCAACGAACCGTTCGAACAAGCTATTGACGTTATTCGACGAAGTGGTCGTTCTCCATGATGAAGATTTGAAGGAGTTCTTCCATCGCGGACAGCTACGCATGCTCCGTTGGTATTATAAGCGGTTCATTGATTTGTTCGGTGAGGAGAATAAGACGTATCTGCTTGATTGCACGATTATGTTCATTGGTATTCTGCACCAAAATCTGAAGTATCATTCCTTTGCCTTCGAAGGATCTGATGCCAATCTGCATTCGGTTGTCCAGTATAGCGTCAACCGCATTGTCCGGGTAGTAGAGGAAGCGGCTGAGTCCAGAGAGCAGCTCTTCGATTATGAGTTGATCGATCAATGGATGCCGGACTTCCGGGATCAGGATCCAGATTTTCAGAAAGAACTCCATCATGCCATCCTCTCCATGAAGCGGCAACCACTGTGTGATACGCCTAGATATACAGAGCTTCTTGAATTCATTCGGGATGAAATGCTCCATCATCCGAAGCCCCGCCGCTTCCTTGTTGAGAGTGCAATGGACACATTGCGTCAAAACGACCGATTCTCCGAGGAAGCTTTGGACAAATTGAATCTTCTTATCCACTCGTTTTTTGATTAACGCAAAAAGCCATGCAGATTTTGAACCTGCATGGCTTTTTTATGCCAGGCTGACGTAAAAAAACGGTGTTCCCTGACCTAATACCGTTCCATATCGACCTGGTCCTGTGTAGCAACCATAGCCTACACCCTTTGGTGTGAGAACGGGTGCAACGGGTCGCCTTGGAATAGGGGGATAAAACGATGCAAGGGAAAACGGTCCATAGGCGTAAAATGCATCGGGAGAAGTTGCCTGGCCGTAATGAGGACCTTTAGATTCAAAGTTGGGCATGGGTTCCCTCCTCTCTGTCTCTCCCATCCTATTCAGATCAGTTTCACAGTGCTTTTGAACCACCGGAACATAGGCATAAAAAAAGCCCTGAGCATCGTGGCTCCAAGACTTCTACAGTTGGTGATCAAGTTGAAAATCCGAGAGAACTTCGATATGACTAAATCCTGTGCATGCATCTTCATAAAATCCTTCATTCACGAGCTCTGTAAATGTCACGACGGTTTTGGTATTTGTATCAAGATTGATGCGTTTTACGTTCATATCCATGACGTGGTATACGTACAGATCATTTTTTTGTTCATCATATCCAAGGATCGGTCCGAAATAGGCTTCTGCTTGAATGGAAGGGTGCTTGAACGGGTAATCGTGTTGAAAGTACCATTCACATGCAGGAAAATATTTGAGAGATAAAAATTCCAACTGTTCGACTTGATGATCGATGACATCCCTGGATTTTTTCCAGTCCTTATAAAGCACTTCCGCTGTAACGATGTGGTGATTGATCAATTCGGTCAGATGGGTCATGATGAATCCCTCCAATTGATAATGTCCTTATCTTCCATACCTTTACTATAACGGATGCCAAGCTCCCTGTGTGTAAGGATTCCATGAAGAGTTTGTAAAGATTATAAAGATGACTGTATGAACGAAAAAGACCCCTTTCAAATGAAAGGGGACCAACAATCAGTTGCTTTCTTTTCTTTCCTGCTTCGTCTGCTTTTCAGCATCGTCTGCATTCTCAATTTTCTTATTCACATCATTCGTATTTGCGGAGAATTTTGCACGTTCTTTTTTAAGTTCGAAGTATTTATCCATCACGCGTTTCCCGATCTTTTTATCCAAGTATGGATCGGATACCCCGCTTGCCTGGATGTGTGAGTATGGGATGACAACAGCATACGACACTTCAGGGTTATCTGAAGGTGCATATCCGATGATCGTTGTATTGTAGTTCAATTGACCGTTCACATACGTTTCAGCGGTCCCTGATTTTCCAGACGCATCGTATGGAGCGCTGTTGAACTCGGTATACGCAGTCCCTCTCGGAAGATGATAGACATCGTGGAATCCAAGCTGTACATGATTGATCTGAGCTGATGTGGCATCAATCCTATTTAACACTTTCGGCTCATCTTCATATACGATGGACCCCAGCCGCTTCTTATCTTCAGAGGGTTCCCTGATCTCTTTCATCACATGAGGTTCAATCCGGTATCCACCATTGGCGATTGTGGATACATATTGAGCAAGCTGCATCGTAGTATACGTATCAAACTGACCAATTGCATAATCCAGCAGGAACCCTGGATCCGTTGCTGTCCCTTTCAGGCCAGATGATTCACCCGGAAGGTCCAACCCGGTCTGAACACCCAACCCGAACTGGGCAAAGTGGTTTCGGAATACAGAGAATGCCTGAGGGTTATTCACGATCGGTTCATTCGGAACATATTCTGCCCCTGCAACTCTGAGAGCCACTTTCCACATATAGGCGTTGGAAGAGATCCTAAGAGCGAATCGATCATCAATCGGCATTTGGCCGTATTTGTTGAACCATGATGACTTCACGGGTGTCCCTTTGATATGAAGAGGTTCATCGATCAGTGTCTCTCCAGGGGTCAAATTCCCCGTCATATACCCCGTCAGGACGGTCGCGCCCTTGACGGCTGAGCCTACTTCATATGAAGAGGTGAACGTCCCGAGAGCGGCATCTTGAAGCTCGTATTTCCCCGTCTTGCTATTCTTTACATACTGTTTTCCTGCCATGGAAAGGACTTCACCCGTGTTGGGATTCATCATTACCACGAATGCCCGGTCAAGGTTCGGTGACACGTCCCTGTGGGCTACCTGCTTAGACAACTCATCCTCAATGATCTTTTCCACTTCCCGCTGGAGGTCCATATCGATGGTCAGGACAACATCCTTCCCGCTATGACCAGACTGCACAAGTTTGGAATCAATGACGCTTCCGTTTTTCGTGATATCCTGGATCTGCTCTTTCTGACCTTGCAGTACATCTTCATACTGCAGTTCAACATAGCTTTTTCCGACGCGGTCATTGCGGTTGTATCCTTCGGCGAGGTACGCATCGATGAGATTCTTCGGGAGTCCTTCTTTTGATGAAGATACATTCCCGAGGATGGTCCTGAGCGTATCGTCGAATACATAGGCCCGCTTCCAGTCTGTTGTTGTATTCACACCCGGAAGTTCACTCAAGTGTTCGCTGACTTTGGAGAACTCTTCGGTCGTGACATTTTCGTTTTTGACGATTTGCGGGTTCAGGGCATATCCCCCGGCAAACTGCCGATAAATCGAGATGATCTGAAGGTCTTTTTTTGTCAAAGAATCAAGTTCCTTATCCGTGATACGGTCCAACTTCATCTTGTAGACCTTATCATTCACGTCATCAGAGGATAATTCCTCATCCGCTTGAAGCTTCTGGACTTCATTCTTTGTGACGAGGGCTTCTGCCTTTTTAGGATGCTTGGTGATCCAGTAGTCCTTTTTGTCCCGTACGGTCACACCTTTCGGATCCATCGTGATGTACTTGGATAAGTTCGTTGCCACTTCAATCATTTCATCGATAGAAGTCGTACTTGTCCTTGTATATGTAATGGCGTTGAGAGGAACGTTATCCACAATGACATTCCCGTACCGGTCATAAATCTTACCGCGTGGAACACTCGTCTTGACGACAACATCCTCCGTTCGTTCCACCTCATTCTTATAGTTTTCACCGTGAACGATCTGCACGAAACCCAGCCTCATCTCAAGCATGGAAAACAATAAGAATACAGAAAGGAACAACAGGTTCATCCTCATAGGGACGATACTTTTGTTCTTGGATTTCTTGCTGTTTTTTCTCACTTTCTACAACACTTCCTTTATGTGAAAAACGTAACATTATCTAGTGTATATAAAATTTCTCTATTTTTCTACCATTAACTTTGAATCATATAAAGGATGTAAGAGATCTTTTGCTCTAAAAAATAATAAACCCGACAGCTATCGGGGCTGCCGGGTCATGAAAAAATCAGGAAAATAACTGATCGATGAACGCTATTTCGCTATCTGAAAGGGTCACGTCCCCTGTTTTGAGATTCCGTACGACTTGATCACTTCTCTTCGCGCCTGGAATCAACACATCAAGGGATGGTCGGGAGAAATACCATGCTAGGACGACCTGGCTGATTTCCACACCTTTTTCATCAGCAAGCTTTCTTAGCTCCTCGACCTTTTGAAGGTTGGACGTAAATGTACTTCCTTGAAAGTTTGGCATATCTTTACGCAGGTCTTCAAAGGTGTCGGACTCCTTGTATTTGCCCGTTAAAAGTCCCGCTTCGAGGGGGAAGTACGGGATGAATGTGATCCCATGCTGCTCTGTATAGGGAAGCAACTCTTTCTCGGCCGATCTTTTTAAAAGATTGTACTCAGCTTGTAGTACGTCCACATAGCCGTCCTTGTTCGCTTCTTTCAGCTGACCAAGGTCGAAATTCGAAACACCGATTGCCCGGATCTTTCCTTGATCCTTCATTTCTTTCAATGCACCGACTGCTTCATCCTTTGGCGTATCTTCATCAGGGAAATGGATATAGAATAGGTCGACATAATCTGTTTGCAGTCGTTTTAAAGCATCATCGACTGACTGTTTGAGAAATGCGGGCGAGTTGGTGATGCTGACATTTCCTTCTCCATCCAGCTGATGGGCGGCTTTTGTCGCGATGGCCAAGTCCTCTCTCCTATAGTCTTTGATGACTTCTCCGACCAACTCCTCCGACCTCTCCGGACCATAGATAAATGCGGTGTCGAGCAGGTTCACTCCATGATCGAGAGCTGTCCTGACAACTTTTTTCCCTTCTTCCTCATCAAGATTCGGGAACAAATTATGCCCTCCCACTGCGTTGGTTCCAAGTCCAATAGGAAAGACTTTCACATCTGAATGTCCCAGGTTCACCTTATTTTTCATCTTGCTTCACTCCTTTAATTCAATCACTTGATGATACACTCCTCCATTTTCCCTTTTGAAAGACGATATTAAACATATGGATTTTTTTATTTGACTACAGAAGGAAAGATTGAGTATATTTATATAGACCAATCTCTATAATTCTTAGTAAAGGTGAGCGTTTAATGAAGAATAATCCTACAAAACGGCTGATTCTTGAAACGGCAGCACAGCTATTTCAAAAACAGGGCTATCACGGCACCGGTATCAATCAGATCATCGAAGTAAGCGGGACACCGAAAGGTTCTCTGTATTACCATTTTCCGAACGGGAAAGAGCAGATTGCCCAAGAAGCGATCAAACTTGTAAAAGACCATATTGTCGAACAGACAAAATTGGATCTTCAACAGGATAAAGATGCATCCGAAGCCTTTCGACGACATATCCTTAATATCGCTAACTTTTACGATTCTGATAACGACACGGAGTGGCTTAAGATCGGGACCCTTGCTTCTGAAACAGCGGCTACCCATGTAGAGTTGCGATCTACATGTGAACTGGCTTTTAAAGAATGGCAGGGGCTTTATGCCGATGCATTGATTTCAAGGGGGTATCCCGAAAAAGCAGCCGGGACACTTGCCATTACAATCAATGCGCTACTAGAAGGTGCCACCACCATTTCGTTGATTGCCGGAAACGGAGATACTCTTCGAATCATAGCTGAACAAATACCTAACCTACTTCATAGAGAGAATTCAGTACAGGAGGACATTAAAATATGAGTCATAGTCAATCGAACACATCTACACAGAGCGAGGGAACCTTTAAGGTTCTTCCGATCCTCACATCATTTCTTATCGCCGGATTCATCGGCCTCTTCAGTGAAACGGCACTGAACATGGCATTGAGCAATTTGATCCAGGATTTTGGCATTCACGAAACAACCGCACAGTGGCTGACAACGGGTTACCTTCTCACCCTCGGGATTTTGGTACCTGTCTCTGGACTGATCCTGCAATGGTTCACGACGAGACAGCTGTTTGTCGTCTCACTGGTCTTCTCGATCATCGGGACCTTCATTGCAGCGATCGCCCCGAACTTCGGCTTCCTGATGGTGGCACGTGTCGTGCAGGCAATGGGTACCGCACTGATGCTTCCGTTGATGTTTAATACCATTCTCTTGATTGTTCCGCCTCATAAGCGCGGTAAGATCATGGGGCTCATGGGACTCGTCATCATGTTTGCACCGGCGGTAGGTCCTACGCTGTCCGGCTTGATCCTTGAATCCCTGACATGGCACTGGATCTTCTGGATATCTCTGCCATTCCTGTTGGTTGCACTGGTTTTCGGTAGTTTCTTCATGCAAAATGTATCGACACCGACCAGACCAAAAATCGATATTTTATCCATCATCCTTTCTACGATCGGATTCGGAGGAGTCGTGTATGGTTTCAGTTCAGCTGGGGAAGGCGGAGGTTGGAGTGAACCTGTCGTCATCATTTCCATTGCCGCCGGAGTCATCGGGCTTATCATCTTCTGTCTTAGACAGCGAACCATGGCTCAACCGATGCTGAACTTGAAAACGTTCAAATACCCAATGTTCGTTGTCGGATTGCTGCTTGTTTTGATCTGCATGATGGTCATTCTGTCATCCATGATCCTGCTTCCACTATACTTGCAAACGTCACTTGCCATGACGACATTTGCCGCCGGTCTTCTCTTATTGCCGGGTGGGATCATCAATGGACTGCTATCCCCGATCATGGGAAGCCTGTTCGACCGCTTCGGTCCTAAATGGCTTGTCATACCTGGCCTTGCCATTGTCATCGCATCACTTGCCGGTTTCTATACAGTGGACCTTGATACGTCTTCCTACTTCATTGTCGGGATGCATATCCTGCTCATGATCGGTGTATCCATGATCATGATGCCCGCCCAGACAAATGGGTTGAATCAATTGCCACCTGAGCTTTATCCTGATGGAACGGCCATCATGAACACCCTTCAACAAGTTGCCGGTGCCATAGGAACCGCTGTTGCAATCTCGATTCTTTCTTCTGGTGTGAAATCTTATATGGAAGGCGGTGCGGATCTCTCAAATCCGTTAACCCCGCTTCTTGCATTCACATCAGGCGTACAGAATGCATTCCTATTCGCCATTATCGCCGCAGTTGTCGGATTCATCGTCGGACTGTTCGTCAAACGGGTGAAAGTCGATCACCCCATGAGCTCTTCCTAATGAAAAAGGTGCACAGACTTCAGAAGAAGCCGTGCACCTTTTTTAGTTCATTTTTTCTTTCAATCTCTCCAGGTCCCCCTGTACCTTTGACAATCGTATTGATAAGACGATCATTTTGGCAAAGGTTGAGACCCGCTATGCTCATACATAATGTTTTGATACCTAAAGTCCCCACTCTACCAACCCCTTGTGCTTACATCCCGCTAAGAAAAACGGAATAAATGCCCCATAATCCGATGAAAAATGGAATCATTGACAGAACGATGATCCCTATGCTGTGACGCCAAGCCCCCAATGCCATCAAAATGAGACCGATCACGAGCAGAATGGAAATGGTGCTGAATGTCATCTTCCTTCCTCCTTTCAGACGGATAAGATGAATGGCCTTTCATCATACTATACGATAGTACCCTAACTCACTAAGATTCAAGGAGTTGCTATCATTATGGAAAAAATCATCCACAGACTGGATTTTGGTGCCGAAGGGCTGTGGTTCCCCCTCACGGTCAGCCTGATATTGGCTCTATGCATGTTGATTCAGCCGAAACGATTGATATCTTGGGTGGAACTATATATAACATTCGGGGTCGTTGGCTTAGCTGCATGGCTTTCAGATGTGTTGGTCATGAGGGTCCTTGACTGGGTCGATCTGGGAGATGCGAAGATAACAGGCATCGGCGAGGTACTTAGCTATACACTCGTTCCTACGTCTCTCGCCATTCTTTACCTGAACCTGACACCTTATGAAAAACGTTGGAGACATTCGATTTTGTTCACTTTGTTATCTTTTCTCATACAGGCTGGCATGGAGTATGTCGGATATGTGAAAGTGGTGTCTCCCCTCATTCTTTACATATCGCCGATCTTCTACCTGATCGTATTCAGATTCATCCTGCCCATTCATCTCAGGATCATACGGAAGCAACACTAAGCCAACGTAATGTCGTATTTATTAATCAGATCCTTGAATGCAGGTCTTTCGTTCCCATCACGACCGATGACATGGGTAGCCGCAACAAGGGAATTGAGGACAGCCTCTTCTGTTGCTTCCCCGACAGCCCTGAATGCAACGTCCATATCCTCTTCATGGATGACCGGAATGGATAAAAGCTTTCCGCTTGGATGATGAGGAATGGTGGTGTGGGTGGAGAAGCCGATGACCACCTCGCCACTCCCCGAAGTGATGATGGATCCTGTGCGAGATAAACCGGTAACGGATCGTTTGATGATCCGATGCAGCTGCCTTTCAGAGACGGGCAGATCCGTTGCTACTACAATGATGATGGATCCTTTATCCCTTTCATCACGCTCCTGAAGGATGGCCTGTTTCAACTTTTCCCCTACAGGATTTCCTCCTACCATAAGATCGCTCAATATCCCAAAGTTTGAGAGCACGAGTACGCCAAGGGTGTAGGTACCGTGATCGAGGGGAATGATTCGAGAGGAAGTACCTATTCCACCTTTCAACGAATAGCAGAGCATGCCTCTTCCTGCTCCCACACTGCCTTCCTCTACTTGTTCTCCAGCTTTGTGTATGGCATCGAAAACATGTTCCTTCCGAACCACCTTGGCCCTGACATCATTCAGCAGCATATCATTGCATTCACAAACGACAGGATTCACCGTCCCTGTCGTTCTGCCAATCTCAGGATTGTGTTCAAGCATGTAATCTATCAGTGCATCAGCGGCGACTCCGATGCTCAGTGTATTCGTCAGGACGATTGGCGTTTCAAGTGTGCCCAGTTCATTGATCTGGATCAACCCCATGCTTTTACCAAAGCCATTGATCACATGGGAAGAGGCTATGAGCTTGTCTTTAAAGAGAGATCCCTGATGGGGCAGGATGGCAGTGACACCGGTTTGATGTGGTCCATCATCAATGGTCGTATGTCCGACAGTCACTCCCTTTACATCGGAAATGGAGTTGTGCTTTCCCGTTCTCATCCTTCCTATTTTGACTCCGTAGTCCCTGATTCGTCTCGTCATGTCAGTCTTCCTCCTTGTGATTTATCCATCCAACGTACCTCTTCCGAGCAGGAATGTTTTGACCATGGCGAAATATTCACGTATGTAGTAGTTGGCCCTCACAAACCATGGCGTCGGAGCTGCATACCCTGAGGCATCAAGTCCCACGTCCCGGGCAAGTATTTTGGACCTGGCTAGATGAAAGTCATTGGTCACAATCAGGACCTTCCCCTCCTTCAATCCTCTATCCTCCAGGACTCGTAGAGAGAACAACATATTCTCATATGTATTGGTGGATTCATCTTCATATATGATCCGGCTTCCATCGATTCCGTGGGCAACCAGATGCCGACCCATCGCCTTGGCCTCACTGATGGACTCTCCCGGACCTTGGCCTCCAGATACAACTACAGGAAGATCTTCCCGTATCTTCAGGATTTCTACCCCTGTAGCAAGGCGGGACAGGAGCGTTTTGGAAGGTTCTTCTCCTTTTAATCCGGCACCGAGGATCAGGACCGCACCATAGTCGTCTGAAAGGTTCCCTGTTTCGTCAGCTTCTTTTAAGATGTACCCCTCAACCCCTGCAAAAGTACCTACAAAAATAAGATAGGCTGCACCAATCAAGCGATAGGCCCACAATCGTTTACGTAAACGTAGAACAACCAATACATATATGATCAGTCCATTTATCAGTATGAATAACAAGCCGAACGTCACACGGAAAAACAGGAACGCACTGACAGTGCCTAGAAGAGCCAAGATCAACAGGGCCCTCTTATTCTTGAACTCCCCCATCTTCATTCTTCAGGGCCACTTTGACGCTTTTTCAACGTATGATTGATATTATTCAAACTGATCAGAATCAGGGACAGCATAATAAATGTCACCAGTTCCCCTGAAAAAAAAGAATAGACTCCAACAATTAGCAGAATGAAGCCATACCATCTGTTACTCACGATTCATCACTCCCTAACACTCATTCAACTCTATCCATTATTTCAAATTACTTACAATGTGACAATGATTATTTGTACGTCTGTCCAGCAGATAACGCGGTCACAAGTAGACTAGTCTTTATCTACCGTCCTCAGGCAGATTATAGACGAGAGCTCCGTTGGGTAAGGTCCATTTTTTTCCCTTTCCTACAAGCGCTGAATGTTTCTTTGCTTGAAAAAAGAAGTTGTGGAATAATAATAGACGTCTTTTCAACTCAGGAGTGATGAAGGAAATATGAATCGTAAAAAACAAATCAACCTAAAAAAGTGGATACTCTACATTGCTTTAATTGTACTATGCGTTACGTCCATCTACTTTGTACACCATAATGAAAACTATTATGATCGACCGATTGCGGAAGTGACCGATGTGAAAGTGACCGGTACACGGGATATCACCGACATCAATGGGAACAAAGATATGCTGCATGAACAGGAAGTCCATGCAACGGTGAAGAACGGTCCAGAGAAAGGAAAAGACATTCTCTTAAGCAATACGTTCTCGACCTCCAAGGCGTATGATCAAGAATACAAACCGGGAAATGACTTGTTTGTCTCTATCAACGATCCAGATGGACAGGGTCAATTAAAGGGATCCATAGATGACGTGAAGCGTGACACATCCCTCATCATCATCGCATGGGTTTTCATTTTCCTAATGGTCCTGGTCGGAAAGCGCCAAGGATTCTATTCTCTCGGAACCCTTTGCATCAATGCCGTCATCCTTTCATTCGCTCTTGATATCTATTTGAGCAATGACCGGATCGGATTGCTTGCAGCTTGCGGTTTGGCTGTCGTCCTGTTCAGTTCCATCTCGCTCCTGTTGGTAAACGGGTTTAACCGGAAAACCTATGCCGCGGTCATTTCCACGCTAGTCGCCACGTTTGTGACCTTGGTCATCAGTTTCATTGTCATCAAATCTACAGCAGCAAACGGGCTCCGTTATGAGGAGATGCAGTTTCTGACCAGGCCGACCGAGACCGTATTTATGGCTGGGATCCTTGTGGGCTGTCTGGGTGCCATCATGGATGTGGCCATTACCCTTTCTTCATCCATTTTCACCCTCTATGAAAAGAATCCTTCAATCAGTACAAAGGCATTAAAAGATGCTGGCTTGGAAATCGGACGGGACATCATGGGGACGATGACAAATATCATGTTTTTTGTCTATATCAGCGGTGCTATGCCGATGCTGATTCTCTATTTCAAGAATGCCTCACCGCTTGGTTTCACTTTGTCGATGAATCTCTCTTTGGAGCTTGCCCGTGCCCTGACGGGTGGGATTGGCATCGTCCTTGCGATACCCATCGGGATAGCCGTCTCCATCTATTTTATCAATAAGAGGAGGGCCGTATCATGACTGTTCAATTCATCCTTGCTGTCATTCTCTTTATACTCATGACGGCTGTGGGAGGTAAAAAAGGGGCGCGATCCTTTGTTGCCCTTTTTCTCAATTTCACCGTGCTGATCCTTTCAATCATCATCATGAACAACCCGGGAGCCAATCCTGTCGTCATCACCTTATTTGCTTCCGCACTGATCAGTTCCATCACGTTATTCTACATCAGCAGATGGGGAACCAAGACGATCACTGCTTTCCTTGCTACCATTGTAACCACTTGCATCCTTCTCGTCTTTATCCTTTTGTTTACAAATCAGGCGATGATTCAGGGGTTCGGGGAAGAAGAAATTGAAGAACTTTCACCATACTCTCTTTATGTAGGGGTGGACTTCGTCAAGATCGGTGCAGCCATGATCCTCATGAGTACCATCGGAGCCATCATCGATCTGACCATTGCCATTTCCTCTCCCATGCAGGAAATCAAACATCATAATCCAGATATTGATCGCCGTTCTCTTTTTGCATCTGGGATGAGTATCGGTCGTGATATTCTAGGGACAAGCGCGAATACGCTATTCTTTGCCTTCTTTGGAGGATATATGGGCCTCTTACTATGGTTCAAGGATTTGAAGTACTCACTGGGTGAGATCGTCAATTCGAAAGTGTTCAGCTCTGAAATGATCTTCATAGGCTCCTCTGCCATTGGCATGGCCCTTGCCATTCCCATCACTGCTGCCTTAACGGCTTATTTCCTTGATAAAAAGAAGCTAGGTAGGAATGGATCCTATTGAGTGAAGGAGTGTTCCCTACACATCATCTCCATAAAAAAAAAGCCCCGTATATGCACGGGGCTTTGCTATGTGTTTGAGCAAGATGTACTATCAGTATTACCTATATAATTTGATTTAATCATATTATAGTTTGATTATCACAGATTCACGACGTCTGGACCTCATGCTTGACCTCCAGGATATCCAAGGCTTCTTTGACGCTCCATGTGACAGGCAGGCTTGAAAGATCGATATCCAGGTTCAATGCTTCGAGTACGAGCTCGGGGCGCAGTCCCGTTATGAATGTGCCGACCCCAAGAAGTCCCAATACATAATGAACTTTAAACAGCGTGTCAATCACAAGATTATCCACAGAATACATTCCGGAGAAGTCGATGATCAGGTATGTAATCTGCTGCTCCCTGACTTTTACCGGAATGAGATCCAACAGGGCCACTGCTTTATCATGATCAATCTTTCCTGTTATCGGAAGGATGGCGATATCATCAAGCAAGGGGACGACAGTCGCAGATAGTTCATTGATTTCCTTGATCAACTCAACCTGCCTTTGATTGGCTTCGCGTTTCCAACCTATATCGCGTATGTAGGACTGAATTGCCTGTTTGCCTGCCACAGTGACAGGGTGGCAATACAGTTCGGCTTCGACCGTGGTACCGTCCATACGATAAAGAAGCTCTTCAATGACCTCAGCCGGTTTGCTATAGGCAGACTGGATCCGTTCTTTTATTGCCTCCCTCGATGAATCCTGGAATATATCAAGGGGACTCAGACCGATAACCCCTTCCTTCGTCGTCCTGAAGAACGATTCTGCTGCACGGTTGATATACAGGATCTGATAATCTGTATGGATGATGACAGGCTCGAGTGAATATTCGATGACCTCTCGATAGTCTATAGTGGATATGGCTTCACTCACGTTCCTCACTCCTTTTCCTCAACGATACAGGTTATCGTAAGACCACGCAAGGAAGTTCCCTTGGTTTCTCATTTTATTATGAAGGGGCTTGCTATGAAACGCGTTTCATATCGTAGTATAAATGATGGGAGGTGTTGACATGCCTCCCGGGCTCATATTAAAAGCGTGACCTTGAACAGGGGCGTGATTGATGATATGGGCTTTTTTAAGCTTATATAGAATACGAATCAATTTGTTTGAATATTATGTAAAATTATTGTATAATAGAAAAAAGGTCAAGGAGCTGATAGTCATGAAGAGGCATTTGTTGAACTCACCGCAGTCTGATGAAAGCAGTATCCACTCTTTACTAGCTGAAATGATCCTGGACGAGGCTCTGCTGAATTTCCGTAAAGAGAAGATTGAACAGGAAATTGACCGTGCCCTATGCGAGAAAAACAAAGACGATTTTCTACGTTTGTGTAAAGAACTACATGAACTCCATCGACAATACGGTTATACAATGTAGTATACATCCCGAGTTTATTAATAAGGGGCATTCTCATATGAGAATGCCCCTTTGCTGCTTTTTACCCATATTCACGTAGAGTCCTTTTTTCGATACCCTTGCTATTATGGGTGTAAACAAAAATCCGAAACCTCCCCATATAAAAGGGAGGTTTCGGATTTTTACTATTTAGCCTCTTCCAGCTTGGAAAGAAGGGTATTTAGTCATTCCACCGTCGACGAACAGGGTTACACCGGTCACATAGCTTGCTTGCTCAGAAGCGAGGAAGGCCGCTACGGAAGATACTTCTTCCGGTTTACCGATGTAGCCCATCGGGATCATGCTTTCAACGTCTGCACGTTGTTCTGGATCATTGAATTTCTCTGCATTGATCGGCGTATCCATGGCACCTGGTCCAATATTGTTCACGCGGATACCCTTTGGAGCATATTCAAGAGCGAGTGTTTCGGTCATCAGTTTCATGCCGCCTTTACTTGCTGCATAGTGGACGAATAACGGCCAAGGAATCATCTCATGTACGGAAGACATGTTGATGACGTTCCCTTTGATGTCATTTTCAACCCAATACTTGATGGCTTCACGGCTTCCGAGGAATGCTCCCGTCAGGTTCGTATCAATGACCGCCTGCCAGTTATCCAATGATAGCTCATGTGATGCCACAGGATTTTCAAAGCCTGCGTTGTTGATCATGATATCCAATGTACCGAATTCTTTAACAGCCGTTTGGACAAGATTGATCACATCGGCCTCTTTTGACACATCACCATGTACGATGATGGCTTGGCCACCCGCTTCTTCTACTTCCTTTTTAACTTCAAGAGCTTCTTCTTCCTTACTGCGGTAGTTGATGACAACTTTTGATTGCTCTTGTCCGAAACGTACGGCCATGGCGCGGCCCAATCCTTTGGACGCACCTGTAATAACGACTACTTTATCTTTTAGATCTTGATACATAATGATTCCCTCCTGTTGTTGATTTCCTCTTTGATTGTTATTTACCAAAAGAACGTTCTTTAGTCACCTTAATGAACGCCTCGTCCCCTGATTGTTCGCGTGCCTTAAGGGCCTGAATGGCATCTTGACCTGCAGCATAGCGTATGCGGTCTGTGCCGTCGGTAGCTGCTTCAAAAACGACCTTCGCGATGGTGATGGGTTCACTTGATTCGATATTGGAGACGAACCGGTCCTGGAAAGCGCCCATTCCAGCATCATAATCCTTTATGGTTTCAGATGACGTTTTCTCCAATGAACGACCATCAAAATCAGTGGCCACTCCCCCTGGTTCAATAAGCTTAGCCTTGATACCGAGCTGGCTCAATTCAAAGCCAAGGGATTCAGTAAAACCTTCTACCGCCCACTTGGTGGAATGATACAGACTCAAATATGGAAAGGCAACTCGTCCGCCCAGGGATGATACGTTAATGAACATTCCATCTTTATTCTTCCTGAAATGAGGAAGAAACGCTTTTGTGACTTCAAAGAGCCCGAATACATTGACCTCGAACTGCTTTCTAATCTGATCATCCTCTGCAAGTTCAAACGGGCCCATCAGCCCGAAGCCTGCATTATTGAGTACGGCATGCACTTTGGGATAGTCGGATAGGATTTGATCTCTGGCAGCTTCAATGCTCCCATGATCCGTTACATCCAGCCGGTATATCTGTATATTCCCGTTTTTCTTAAGTTCAATCTCTTTTTCCGGAGATCGCATGGTGGCCGCCACATTCCAGCCATTTTCAGCAAAGTAGCGGGCGGTGGCCTTCCCGATTCCCGATGATGCTCCGGTAATCACAATGGTTTTGGATGTCATAAGGTCATTCCCCCATTTTATTTCCAGAAAGTGATATCATTAACAGGCAAGCGATAAGAAGGATATCCTTCATCAGCTGCTTTACCCATGGATATGAGCATGATCGGAACGTAACGGTCTTTGTCGAGTCCGAATTCTTCTGCGATGATGTCTTTCTCATAGCCGCCGATCGGATTCGTGTCGTAGCCGTGGGCACGTGCCACGAGCATCAGCTGCATGGAAACAAGTCCTGCATCGATCAGTACTACATCTCGTAGATCATTTTCAAGTTGGTTATCATAATGTGCTTTAATTTTCCCGAGCTGCATGTCTTTGATGTCCTGGGGCATATAGCCGAGCTCAACCGCTTTGTCATAAATCACATCTGCATTCTCGATATTTTTCATATCTCCGAAGACAGCCACGACAGCTGCTGACGTGTTTACTTGTTCTTTATTGAATCGTGCCATTTGAGCAAGCTTTTCTTTCCCTTCCGGTGTATCGACGACCATGAATCTCCAAGGCTGCATATTGACAGAAGAAGGAGCGCGGCTAGCCTCGGTAAGGATCTGCTCCATTTCGTCACGGCTGATCTTCACTTCCGGATCATACCTCTTGATGGAGCGTCGGTTTAAAACAATATCGTTGAAATCATTAGGTTTCATGTGTGATGTTCCTTTCTTGGTTGAGAGTAAATTCCACAATTAATTGACGGGTCAATAATTGATACATCAAACACTATAAAACATTTAAGCGTTCAATGCAAGAGAAGAGCTCATATGAAAATATTCCTCTGATTTCAAGGATATTTCATCTCATTTCCCTTCAATCGTTGACACGTCAATTAATATAAACCATCATGGATTGCATTTCAAGTGATGTGTTTCACAAACATTTTTCAAGGTGCTTTTAGTATTTCCTCGTCCATATTTCTTATCATTGGTCACATATGTTTTCCTAAATGGTAAAATAGGGATCTGAACACTAGAAAAAGGAGCCTTGAATCATGAAAAAGATTATTATTGGAGGAACTGCCTCCTTACTGGGCATCGGTATCGCAGTCGGTACCTACCTGTTCGAAACCGCTCCCTCTACCCACTTGCCATCAGAAATAGGAACGCCTCCGAAGCAAAAATCTCCTCCGGAAAACGACGATACCCTTCAACCGATTGAATCAAATGGTCCTATTGGTTACGCCCTAGCAGGTGAGCTTAAAATCACCTATGATGACGGAGAGCATTGGTCCCGCGTACCAATCGGAATCGAAGACCTTTTTGGCGGGGAATACAATGGACAGGAGAACGAGCTGATCGAACACAGCTTTTTCCTATCTGAAGATCGCGCTGCCTTTCTGTATGTAGAAGGAGCGGACGATCAACGTGTAAAGCTGCTTTATTCCCTTGACCAGGGAGATACATGGAAAGATGCAGATATAGGCAGGATGACAGCTCCCCGCTTCAGGAAAGTGGATTTCCTCAATGAAAATGAAGGCTATGTAGTGTATACCGGCGAGAGGACCATGTCCTCAGAAGCAACGAAGGTATTTATGACGCATGACAGTGGAGAAACATGGACGGAGGTGTCCCACCCGGATCACTATCGCCTGCTGTACGACGGGAATTTCATTGACGAGAATACCGGTTTTTTATCTTATGGGATCCTAAATCCAGAAGAACCCGACCTTTATGTCACCCAAGATGGGGGACAATCCTGGGTATCAGCGAGTATTGAGATACCTGATGAGTACGATCTCATCTTTACCACTGCTGAAACTCCCTATGTAGAAGGGACTGACTTGGTTCTGTTGGTAAATCAGGGATCTAGCGGCGATTACAAAGGGGGGAAAGTGAAAGGAAAATTCATATCTAAGGATAATGGTCTCTCTTGGTCATTCCAAAACGAGGTGGATGCAGATGAATAAAGGTAAGCTGGTTATGGGATGGTGTTGTTTTGCCTTTTCGGTTATTCTCTTCCTATTCCAAGGACTTTACCTGATCCTCCGCTTAAGATGGGGGATTGAATATGCAGACGATCGACTCTTCTATCTCCTCATCACTTTTATCGTGGTCTTTGCAACGGTGGCACTGATTTTACTAATGGAGTTGAAAAGAAATGGGAAGGCGTTCGTTTTAGGGATTGCGACCATATTCATCCTTTTACACGGGGTCCTTTTATTCCGTCACATGAAGGATATCAATGAATTGGTTTCCCTCTCACCGGACTGGAAGACCTATTTTGTGTTGAAACAAGATCGGCAAACGGGTGAAACCGTCTATTACAGACCCTATTTTGGACCATTTGTCAAACCAAAAGAAACGCTCCCTTTTCCAATGAAAGGAAATGCGAAGGTGAAATGGATTGAACAAGATATTGTCGCAGCAACCTACCACGCAGAAGATGGTTCTATTCATCAATTCATCGGCACATTCGGAGATCGTGGTCAAGGTTCCTCCTACACGAATGTGGCACTATCCTTTCCGGGAACATGGAAAGGCGAAGATTTTATTCTTACTAGCACCACTGAGGGTCTCACCGTTAAGCATGAGGATGAAGTCGAACGCTATTCATGGGAGAATATCGTGCAGTTCGGTACCCTGGCTGTCGTGCTGACTGAGAATGACGAAGCCAGATGGACGGTCGCCTTAGGGGGAGATTTCATCAGCCATGAGAATGACCCTGCCCCCCCTTCCGGCTCTATTTACCTTTACGAAGCTATCGATGGAAGCAATGAACCGGTTCCCCTTACTTTATCTTCTCCTTGACCGTTGCATATGAATGGCTGATATTTAGTTGATAACCTTATAGCTTTTTCACTAACCCCATAAAGGTGACCCTTCCTCTCCCCTTTATGGGGTGTTTCTCTCTCCCTTAAAAGAAATGTTCACCCATTCATAGTTACCGCTTTCTTTCGGGAACAGCCTGGCTTATAATAGTAATTAAGAATAATTCTAATTTTCAAATTTTTCACAAATTATGAGTTCCACCCCTATTTCAACCCCTTATTTTGAAAGGAGAATGGTCGATGGATCACAATCAAAAACCTGATCAGAAAAAACATAGCGCAGCGGGACAATGTCCCGTCACCCACCACAAGGATAGTGCCATAACGACGTCAAGGTCACCACGAGGAACGACGAATAAGGAATGGTGGCCAAATCAGCTTAATCTGAATGTCCTTCGTCAGCACGATCGGAAGTCGAACCCTTATGGAGAAGATTTCGATTATCGTCAAGAATTTGCCAAGCTGGACTACGAAGCATTGAAAAAGGACCTCCACTCCCTCATGACCGATAGCCAGGATTGGTGGCCAGCAGATTATGGGCATTATGGTCCCTTCTTCATCCGCATGTCTTGGCACGCGGCAGGTACATACCGGACATCGGATGGACGAGGCGGCGGAGCATCGGGTTCCCAGCGATTTGCCCCGCTTAACAGCTGGCCGGATAATGTGAACCTCGACAAGGCACGCAGGTTACTCTGGCCGATCAAGCGCAAATACGGGAACAAAATCTCTTGGGCGGATCTTCTCGTCCTGACGGGTAATGTGGCATTAGAATCCATGGGGTTGAAGACGTTCGGTTTTGCAGGTGGCCGGGAAGACATTTGGCATGCAGAGGAAGATGTATATTGGGGCACGGAGAAAGAGTGGCTCGCAGACAACCGCTACTCGGGAGATCGTGAACTGGAAGATCCCCTTGCAGCAGTTCAGATGGGACTTATCTATGTCAATCCTGAAGGACCGAACGGGAAGCCTGATCCAAAAGGCAGTGCCCGGGATATCCGGGATACCTTCGGCAGGATGGCCATGAACGATGAAGAGACGGTTGCACTCGTCGCTGGCGGGCATACATTCGGTAAAGCCCACGGTGCAGGAGACCCTTCACACGTCGGGGATGATCCTGAGGCAGCTACACTTGAGAACCAAGGACTCGGTTGGCTCAGCAGCTACGGAAGCGGCAAGGGCCGTGATACGATTTCGAGCGGAGTCGACGGTGCCTGGACGACCCATCCGACAACGTGGGATAACGGGTATTTCGACCTTTTATTCGGCTATGAGTGGGAGCTTACCAAAAGTGCTGCAGGAGCATATCAATGGACGCCGGTGGATATGGGCGAAGAGCATATGGCACCCGATGCCGAAGACCCATCGGTCAAAGTGAAGACCATGATGACGACTGCGGACATGGCACTCAGGGAAGATCCAGCCTATGAAAAGATCTCCCGCCGATTCCATTCCAATCCAGACGAGTTTGCTGATGCTTTTGCACGTGCCTGGTTCAAACTCCTTCACAGGGATATGGGGCCAAAAGTCAGATATCTTGGTCCTGAAGTTCCGAGTGAGGAGCTAATCTGGCAAGACCCTGTACCGGCAGTGGATTATGAACTCTCCGATTCAGAGATTGAAGAGCTGAAATCAAAGATTCTGGCTTCAGGATTGAGCACTAGCGAACTGGTCAAGACGGCATGGGCTTCTGCATCCACCTTCAGGGGTTCGGATATGCGCGGCGGAGCCAACGGTGCACGCATTCGCCTCTCCCCTCAAAAAGACTGGGAAGTGAATGAACCTGACCTTCTCCAAAATGTGTTGAACGTGTATGAAGACATCCAAAGCACATTCCATAAAAAGGTGAGCATCGCCGACCTGATTGTCCTTGGTGGTACCGCTGCAGTAGAAAAAGCAGTCAAAGACGGAGGCTTCGACGTACAGATCCCGTTCTCCCCTGGACGTGGTGATGCAACCCCTGAACAAACCGATGAAGAGAGCTTCGACGTCCTGAAGCCGGTTTCGGACGGTTTCCGTAACTATCAAAAGCAGGAATACTCCATCTCTCCAGAAGAAATGCTCGTTGACAAAGCGCAGCTGCTTGGATTGAGTGCCCCTGAAATAACTGTGTTGATCGGAGGAATGCGCTCGCTAGGAGCAAATTATGGGTCAAGCAAGAGTGGCCTTTTCACTAAGCAGCCTGGACGCCTGTCGCCGGACTTCTTCGTCAACCTCCTCGATATGGGAGTGGAATGGAAACGTGTTGCTTTCAATGAATATGAAGGACGAGACCGTCATACAGGTGAGATCGTATGGACTGCTTCTCGATTCGATCTCGTATTTGGATCCAATTCGGAACTGCGTGCCATCGCCGAAGTGTATGCGCAAGACGATACGAAAGAAAAATTCGTTCGTGATTTTGTCTCGGCTTGGGTCAAAGTCATGAATGCAGACCGGTTTGATCTAAAATGATCTACATCCTGCCTCTCGGGGCGGGATTTTTCTTTGATCACATTCAAAAAGGAGCTGAACAACCATTAAAATAGAATATGAATGGATCGGCACTGGGAAAGATCACCTCGTGATCGAGACGGGAATCGGATGTCCTTACTATGAGTGGCGTTCCTTATGTGAACATCTTGCCAGCGACTACCGCATTCTGTTGTATCACCGCCAAGGATACGGCAAAAGCCCTGAATCAATACGACCCAGGGATACCACATCCATTGCCGTGGAGCTGCACGAGCTTCTTCTATCATTGGAGGTCAACGTCCCATTTACCCTTTTGGGCCATTCCTACGGTGGTTTATGTGCCCAGCATTTCACTCGCTTGTTCCCTCACCTGGTAAAACATCTCATATTGGTCGATTCCACATCCAAGAACTTCATGACACTTTATGAATTGGGAACACCCGTGTTGAATTCGTATATTGCCCTTGAACAAATGATTGAAGCAAACAAGGTCCACAGTAACAAAACTCAAGCTGAGCTCACAAATGAGATCCCATCTGATTCTGTTGAAGAGATGAAAGCTTTCTTGACCTCTCCCCTCCTGTATCAGACTGTCGCAGATGAATTTTCCCTTTGGGAACATAGCAGTGAGACCATGAGGAAGTCCGGACCTTTTCCTGATCTGCCCCTCACCATAATCGCCCGCGACCCCGAGGTATCGGCCCTGCCTTTTATCAAGCATGGCATCCCTGCGGAGGAAGCTTACCGGTATGAGCAACGATGGCATGAACTTCAGCAGGAATTAAGTCGATTATCGAAAAAGGGCGAGATGGTGATTGCCAAGGGCAGTGATCATGAAATCCACTTGGACAGACCCGATCAAGTGATTGAATGCCTTCTGAAAAGCAAAAAAAGTGGTGCATGGACATGAAGTCCTGCACCACTTTTCATTCTTATTCCTTACCGAATACCTTGACCACACTCAGCCATACTAAGAAAAACGATTGAAAGCAGATGATTTCATGAGAAAGTGGCTAGTGATGATGTCAATGATGATCTTGATCATGCTTCCGGCACCGGCAGATGCCCAGCAGGTTGAGCGAAGCATGGTCGAACCGAAGGGAGAAGTCATCTGGGAAGTCCCCATGCCTTTCAAAAAAGTGGCGATCACGTTCGATGATGGACCCCACCCTGTTTATACTCCGCAGATCCTCCAGATTTTGAAATACTATGATGCAAAAGCAACATTTTTCCTCACAGGCGAGCGGATCGAACGGTTTCCTGACCTCGTAAAAAGGGAAGTGAAAGAGGGACACGAAATCGGAAATCATTCTTTTACGCATCCGAACTTCAGCTCGCTTTCCCTGAGGGATATTGAAAAAGAAATATCCACTACGGAAGAACTTCTACTACAGTTCCAGCCGGGGACCAGGCCAAAATTGTTCAGGCCGCCTGGAGGCGAACTTTCCATGCCTGTGCTCGGTTTGATGAAAGAAATGGATTTATTGCCCATCCTCTGGTCATGGCATCAGGATCCGAAAGATTGGGCAGGAAGTTCAAGCGAAGCCATTTCAGCCCATGTTCTCGAGAATATCCACAACGGAGACATCATCCTCCTCCATGATTCCGGTGGGAATCGGAAGGAAACCGTTAAAGCGCTGGAAACGATTTTATCTGCTTTGACTGAAAAAGGGTATCAGTTTGTCACCGTACAGGAGCTGATGGAGACGGATCCGGTATTCGGTTTTTGAGATTGGCACCTCTCTCAAGGAGATGCCATAAAGCGTTCTGAAGGTACCCAACCCTCGTCCTTTACTGTACAGATCAATGCAGACTGTTCACACACAAAAAGCATTCAAAACCACGCTTAGACAATGTCAAAGCGTGGATTTTGAATGCTGATACAAATCCGCTGACTGGCTTTTCACCTCATGCTTTGATTGAATTCATTAGCCCGAAGAAGTGTTCAGGTTTCTGGGTCATATTTAGTTGATACCATGACTGTAATGTAGCCGGTGCAAATACATCTGCTTTTTCCAGAACCTCCCTCGCAAATTCCAGGGGAGCTACACCTGAAGCAGTAACCAGATTACCATCGGATACGACTGGCCCCATCTCATAATGCCCTTCTCCCTGATAATTCGGACAGACCATTTTCATATAGTCTGCGTCATTGCCTGTGTGCTTTCTGGAATCCAGGTATCCCATATTAGCAAGAGCTTCAGTGGCACCACAAATGGCCGCGACCATCGTCCCAAGCTCTAAAGCTTCACCGATTTTTTTCAATATTGGCTGATGAATGGATTCTCCCCAACTAGTCCCTCCAGGTAAAATGAACAGGTCCTCTCTTTCAACCATGCACGCATCCAAGGAAAGATCTGGTATGATGCTCAGACCTCCCATCGTCGTAATCCTTTCTTTCGTTGCTCCTACTGTCACTACTTGTAGCGGTTTACGACCTTTTTTGAAGTATCGCCCCGTGTTTAGTTCGGCAATCAAATAACCATATTCCCAGTCTGACATTGTGTTGAATACATAAAGATAAACGCTTGTTTGCATTTCATAACACTCCCATCACCATTGATATAGCCTATTATAAAGGGACATCCCTGACAGCTACTGTCAGGGATGTCATTATTCTTGATGAAATGTTATATATTCCGATAAAACCTCTACAATCCTTTTTTTCAGACTAACCGGCTCAATAATTTGAATCGATTTTCCATACGGTAATAGCAGATTAGGGATATGGGTATGTACGATGTCAGTTTCAAGAAGAAACACAGCTTTCTTTGGTTCCCTTTCCTGCACATAATGTCCTAAAAACCAATGCTGGCAAACATCATTCAGCGTATTTTTATTCCCAATGATCACCATACGAGTGATTCCTTCCTTTCCATTTATCGTCGGAAGGAGATTTTTCATGAAAAAGTCACGTGCTGAAAAGTCTTCTGGTCTGCTAAACGTCTTTTCGGTTAACCATATACGCTCAATCCGATCGACTCGAAAACTGCGGAGGTCACTTCTATGATGACAAAATCCAATCACATACCATTTATTGTTCCAATAGAGCATTTTGTATGGGTCGACCACTCTCTCATGTTTTTGTTGCTCCCTACTTTTATGGTAAACCATGTTTACTGAGTACCCTTCAGCTATGGCATGCTCCAACTCTTTCAAAAACGGTTCAAGTGAGGGCGGTCGTAATGGACGTAAGACTTCAAGGCTGGTCACATGGTGGTTTACCATTCTTTCCTGCTCTTGATTTGAGTGTTTACTTAGTTTTGAAATAGCTCTTTTTAGCGGTTCACCACCATAATATCCCGCTTCCTCTGCAAAAACGGCAGCGTGAAACAGTGACGTTTGTTCTCCAACATCAAAAAAGAGAGGAGCCTCCATAAAGTGGTTCAATAACGTATACCCGCCGTTAGGTCCTGATTCTGAAATGATCGGTACTCCACTTGTTGAAATGGTATCGATATAACGATACACCGTCCTAATATTCATCTCTAACTTTTCTGATATTTGTTTCGCCGTCACTTTCTCACCTGAACGGAGCATCCATAGAATCGCTAACATACTATCAATTTTGGACATGTCATCCACCTTTGTTAAGATACTCTTCTCATGTTTTGTAGACTTCTCACAGTTGGTTCGTATTGATCAATGATCCTTGAGTAGCCCTTCCAGCACATATTGGCTTTCAAGTGCCTGCTCTCCTCCAATACAAGGAGGCGTGTCTCCTATCACACTCTGAATGAAATGCATGACGGCATCTTCAAATCCCCGCTGCTTGAGGATGGTATCCCAGGAAGAAGGCTTGGTGACTATCCTTCTCCCTCCTTCTTCCACCTCGAGGACATTCATATCTGATACGGTCAAGATGCGTCCATCCGATATGAGCTCCAACGTCTCACGCTGTGTTCCCACCCTTCGATGCATACCTGTAGAGTATTGTGTACCAAGTGAAGATTGAAAGGTGTGCCTTGCATGAATCAGTTCATTGGATTCATTGATTGCCATTGCTCCACCACCGACTGTCATATTGCCATCGTCATTCAGCCAGCGGATCGTATCGACCAGATGAAGATAATCGTCGAGCATGGTGAATTCAAATGATGCTGGACCGATATCATCCAGGCGATGCTTATCGAACCTCACCCAGGCAGGTGTTCCAGCCATGGCCTTGGCCTGGACGTAAAGGGGAGCGAATCGTCTGTTGAATCCAACCATCAGCTTCCTTCCTGACTTCACGCTCTCTTCGACCAACTGCTCCGACTCTTCTACCGTAGCTGCCAATGGCTTGTCCACATATACATCGAGACCCTTTTGCATAAGTGCTGATACCACTTCGTAATGTGAATCAGTCGAACTATGTACAAATGCCGCATCGCATTCCTCCGCTAGATGGTCAAGATGATTGAATGCTTTAAATCGATACTCCTTGCTGATCCGGTTTCGCTTCCTTTGATCCGGTGTATAAATCCCTGCCAATTCCCACCCGGTTTCTCTTGATAGAAGGGGCAAATACGCCTTCTGGGCAATTCCTCCGAGACCGACCATTCCAATTCTTAGTTGTCGCATGGATACTCCCTCCGTTCATTGTGTATGTAGCAAAATGTTGCTTGTTCCTTCGGCCTGATCGTGGCCATGTAGTAGTCTTCTGCTGGCCAATAGCGGTTTTCATATGCCTTCAGAATTGCTGCTTCATCGCCCAAATACCCGTCGCGACTGGTCACCCTGCCCTTTCTGATGTGAAAAGGACAGTCCACAAAGATGACAGCATTAAAATACTCGATCCATTCTGGTCTTTGAAGGAAAGCACCTTCTACGAGCACTACTGCATCTTCCTCAACATCCAGCTGTTTTTGGATAATACTATCCGAATGTTTATCGTAAAACGGAACGTGGAAAAGAAGATGTTGTGATGTGAGTAAATCAAATAAGGTGTGCTTAAGGCCAGCGACATCCCATTAAAGCTCATAATACTCCTGCCACTGGGGCCTGCCGGTGCCGTACCGGTAGCATGATGGGACGATATGATCATCAAGGTGGATGAGGACCGTCTGTCGGGGTCCTGTCAGCAGATTCCCATGAATGCGTTGGGCCAGGCTAGTTTTTCCAGACCCGCCCAATCCATCGATGCCGATCATCGTGCGTCCATGGGAATGTCACTTCACTAACGATTGGATCATTTCATCGAGCATGGCGCTGTCCCCCTTTCAATCTCTTTCATTTTATACCAGATGACAATCAAACTGGAAAAAATCTTCTCATTCGATGCAAACATCCATGGATTCAGTTACAATGTTAAAAAGCATTCATTATCTTTGAATAGTATTTACGTTTCCTATATATTGATTAGAACCACAGTAAATTTGCAAAATTACAGGAGGAGTTAGTATGTCAAATAAACCGAAAACCATCTTTTTGGATATGGATGGGACCATATTGAGTTCCCAAAATAAAGTAAGTGTGCAGACGAAGGAAACCATCGATGCTTTAAGAGCTCAAGGAATCAAGGTGTTCATCGCTACTGGAAGAGCCTATGATGAGATTGAAGCCATGCTGCCGGAAGGATTCAAAGTGGATGGATTCATTACATCCAACGGAATGGCAGGCTATGTGGGCGATACACCGGTTTTTGAGCATTCCCTGTCACTAGGACTTGTGGAAGACGTCATTGCACAAGCGAGAAACCATGAGATCTATTACGAGGTGTTCCCTTACGGCGCCCCACGTATTACATTGAAGCAGGATCAGGAGTATGTACTCAAGGAAGTGGCGGAACCGAAACCCGGTGGAGTAGAAGAAAATGAATGGTTATCACGCAAGAAAGCCGTTAATGAAGAGATCTCCTTCAGGGAAGACCTGGAAGGAAAAGGATTCTCTAAATTTTATTTCTTTGCACGTACCCAGGAAAAGATTCAAAAATGGGGAGATGTCCTTCAAGAAATGAAAAAGGACACCGACTTCACCCTTTCGAAGTCATCCAATCACAACCTTGAACTGATGGTGGCGGATGTTAATAAGGCGTCAGGAATCAGAGAAATGCTCCAACATTTCGGACTGAAAAACGAAGGCACACTCGCCATTGGAGACAGCGACAATGATCTTCAAATGTTTGACTTTGTGACACACTCCGTGGCCATGCATAATGCCAAAGATCATATCAAGGATGTGGTGGATGAAGTCACCACTTTATCATGTGATGAAAATGGCGTCAGCGACTATCTTGCAAGATTCATAGAAAAGACCGTCTCACATTCATAATGCATGAAAAAGATCAGAGCCACGCTCTGATCTTTTTCATTCCCCTAAAATCTTCATCATTTCTTCCCTCGCAACTCCGAGGCTATTTCCTGCTTTGATCAAGGACTCCCTTGAAGCTTTTCTTTCCCTATCCGCCACATAACCAAAATACTCGACTTGTGTTTCAAGAAAGGGAACGTTGGGATTGGTTACCTGATGATGCACAGTGTCCATTTCGAATTTGATTGAATGATAGGAATCCTTTATGGAGCTCAGCGCTTGTTGCACTTGATCTTTCACATCAGATGGGAGATTTTCAGGTGAATCAAGTTCCCACATAGCTGAAATGCCTTCGCTTGCCGCAGCACCTGCACCGGATGCGGCATCGGCGGCATCATCAGTCCCCTGCACCGTCCGATACTCTTCAACCGCTTTGACAACCTCACGATCCAGAGATGCATAGGATCGTGCGAATTCCAGAAAGGCATCTTTCTTCTCTCCGTTTTGATGGATGGTCATCAGCGTTAACGGGAGGATGGTGAGAAGCAATAGGCTCCCTACAAAAAGAAGCCTGAATCGTTGGCCATTCATCTGATCACCCTTTCGCGATCATCCTCATCACCCACAATCCTTTTATTCTGAACGGGTCATGAATGATGGAGCGTACCTCACTTGTTAGAGAGATACTCACTTCGTATCATCATATGAAACTAAAGATCAAAACGATGCTTTATTATTTCAGCCGTCTCTGCTGCGCTCAACGCAGAGTTATCGATGCGTATATAATTGTCCCCGCTCAGTTCTCCTTCAATGGAGTTCAATCGGTAGGTAGTCATGGAATCCAACAGGTCAGTTTCTGACCAATCAATATCCCTGTTGGATGGTTTGTGGTTGAGTCTGTTTTCACTTTTGTTCCGATTTAATCTTTCCTGGACACCTGCTTCGAGCTCCACATAGAATACGGAGCCTCCCCGGGATGAGAACATTGTGGAGATGCTCTCTATGTAGTCCCAATCTTCCTTTATATCAAATGCCCACACGAATGTAAAAATCAATCCATCCAAATCACTTTTGGAGATGGCATCAAATAGCTCATGTCGGAACAATTTGACAAGCCGCTTTCCTTCCGTACTTCCATAATCAAAGAAATTCCCTACAAGGTCGATGGTCATATGATTATGGAATAACTTCAAACCGGTGATCTTTGCAAGTTCTTGCCCGACTGTCATCTTACCGACAGCCTGGGGTCCAATGATCATTACAAGTTTCATCCTTTTCCTCTCCCATTAACCTATTTTTTCATCTTTCATACAGGTACCGGGACAACCATATATCCTCATCCTTTAGAAGTTTGCTTCTGCAGGGTTCCCACGATGACAGATGTCAATTCTTCAATTGTCTTATCCTCTGTTTCCAAATATGTACCGAATTCCCCTGTTTCATAGGCAAGAAGGCAGGCATCCGTTTGCATGAAACACCAGTTACCCTCTTCCTCGCCCCGACTCCGCAGGCGCCCATGGATGGTCTCTTTAGACGCCATGAGACAGAAATGCATGACTTCCTGTCCCTTTTGCTTGAAGCCTTCGGTTATGGCCGTCAGATATTCTTGCTTGCGGATGGTCATGGGTACGATCAGGTCGGTCCGATACCTCTCGAACAGGCGGCCTCCAACTTCAACAGTCAGTTCTCTCCACAAGTCCAGATCTTGAAAATCCCCCTCAGGAGCTTCGAGCCTTTTCCTTTCCTCCGGGATCACATTCCTGAGCATATACCCCACTTCCTCCGGATCAAAGATCATACTGCCGGGGAGCTCTTTGCAAAGGGAGTTGGCGAGCGTAGTTTTCCCTGCACCGAATGCTCCATTGATCATAATGATCATACACCCCCCTCCGTTTCATCAAATTTGGCAATTACTTCTTTTACGGTTCTCTCTTTGCCCAATGAACCGATTCCCTGGCCAGCCCACAGAGACATGCGGGCAGGATCATTTGCCTGAGCGGCTTCTTGTCTCATGGGTTTAGTCAAGACGTGTTGATGAGGATAAGGAAGAACCGATTGTTCATACCCTTCGTTCTCCATCATCCATTTATTTACGACCCCTCTTGCCTTCCTTCCAGTGAACAAAGAAGTCACTCTTGTTTCTGCACCATTGGCCTCTAAGATCCGTTGCTTATGGACATGGTGGGCTCCGCTCTCCTTACAGAGGATGAAAGGAGTTCCGACCTGAACGCCTTCGGCGCCCAATGCCATTGCGGCATTCAATCCCCTGTAATCGGTGATGCCCCCTGCAGCAATGACAGGGATATCGATGGCATCTACCGTCTGTGGGATCAAGGCAATCAGCCCGATAGAGGAGTCTCCATTCTCCTTAAAGAAACCTCCCCGATGGCCACCGGCTTCGCTCCCCTGCATGCACACCATGTCCATGCCCCTTTCTTCCATCAGCACAGCTTCATTCACGGTGGAAGCTGTTCCCATCAGGATGCATCCTTCATTCTTCAATTGTTGTACAACCTTGACAGGAGGCAGTTGGAACGTGAATGAACACATCTTTACTTTATACTGAAGAATCAGATCGATCTTCTTGTAAAAATCCGCCCACTGTTCCTCAATCGTCATGAAATTCCCCCTTTTATGTGATGCAGGGACTCTTGCCACCCAAGGGTCCACTTCTGAATCTTCGGGGATCTTCTCATTGCCGGGTACGAATACATTTACTTGATAGGGACGATCCGAATGGTCAGAAACGATCCGGATCTGTTCTTCAAGTGTCTGGGGGGCCAAATATCCTGAAGCCAAACTTCCGAGGATGCCCCCGTCCATGGCCGCTTTCACCATTTCCGTCGTGGTTATCCCTCCAGCCATCGGAGCCTGGATGATGGGTTTTTCCAGAGACAATCGTTTCAGGAAGCGATTCATGTTTCACCAATCCTTTCTACAACCTTCCTTGTATCACTTCGACCCGGATTCGACTGCTTCCTCTATTTTTCAACAAAAAATAACCCGCATCCACGATGCGGGTCATGATCAGCCAACTTGCTTTAACGAATCGTTCCGTTTCAAAGGGGCATGTCTCAACGAGAAAAGGGCGCTGAAGATGGCGAACACCACTAAAATGGATCCGAAGCTTGCGAGGTGCGATACATCATGGGATACGCTGACGACAGCACCTCCTAGTGCCGATCCTACGGATATACCAACCTGCAGGGCAGACGTATTGATGCTTTGCTGAATATCCGACGTTTCAGGTGCGGTTTGGATCAGATAATTTTGAAGTGCCGGAGTAAGGGCCCAGCTGAGGCCACCCCATAGGATGGTCATGACGACGAAGAGCGGCATGAACCCTGTAGTGAACGGAATCGCAAACAGGACGAGGGCAAACAGGACCGTTACAAGGACGATGGACTTTGACCCGATGCGGTCGCTCAGCCAGCCCCCCACCCAGTTCCCGCATACGGATGCAAGTCCGATCAGCAGATAAAATATCGAGATGGCCTTTGGTGAACTATCAAATGTCTCAATCAGATAGGGTGTAAAATAGGCATAAAACATATAATGCCCAGCCAGCATGAATAAGCTGATAAGATGTCCAGAGAATACCTTAGGATGCAGGATCGCTTTGAATTGTTCTTTCAGAGGCGTCACCTTTTCGACCGGCATCTTCTCCAGAAGAAACGCGTTCAGTACAATAGAGATGGCTGATAGCATTGCGATCCCGAGGAATGTCGATCGCCAACCCAGTGTCTCTGTCATGAAAATCCCGATCGGCACACCGAGGACCAGGGAAGAGCTGATTCCGACAAAAACAAGGCCCAATGCCTTTGCTCGGTGACTAGGATCCACGAGTTTTGCCGCAATGGTCAAGGACAGGACCACCACGAGAGCCGTACTCATGGCTGTAATGATCCGGGCGATGATGACTAAAGTAAAATCAGTGCTGAAAAACGTAATGATATTTCCCACGGTAAAGACTGAAAGTGCCATAAGGTACAGCTTCTTTCTCTCCACCTTGGCCGTCAAGGACAACAATAACGGCGCCGAAATAGCGTAGGCCAGTGCAAACACCGTGATGAGCTGACCTGCTTTCCCTAGGGATATATCAAGTCCCTCCGCTATATTCGGAAGAATTCCTCCGACAATCAATTCGACCAGTCCGACTGCAAATGTGGATGCAGCCAATACATACACTCTCCAGTTCATATTCCCTCACCTTTCTGTACGCCTTCCATTTTGCACAGAAAATGACAACACAAAAAATCCTGATTACAAAATGAAAGGCAAAGAATTTTGTAATCAGGATTTATCGGTTCCTGGTAGAGACCCTCAAACCATATTATTGAGGTTATACAACGTATTTATTTTCCTAGGATATAGTAGCATATTCCCTTCACTCTTTCAACCCATGGTACAAAAGCACGAAAGCTTACAATCGGGGATTCACGATTCAACATCAGGGTATACTAAGAGAAACTCATCGAATGGAGGAAGAAGACCATGAAATTGAAAACTGCTGTCATACCAGCATTCGTTGCCTCACTTCTACTGTTTGGATGCAGTAATGATGAAGTCAAGGACCCGCCGAAAGATGCGCCCAAGGAAAATGAGAGCGCCAATAATGATACCTCAAATGATTCTATGACTGATTCGTCTCAGGATAACAAATTCGCCTTCACAAGCTTCGATCTTGATGTGGACTATGCCGATCATCAGGATTATGAGGTGGACTACGAAAACGATGAAGATGGAATGGAAGCGAGTTTCCAGGACGACATGAATGACGAAAAGCTTTCAGGGGATAAAGCCATGGATAAGATTACGCCTATGCTTGAGAAGCTTGAATTTGACAAAGATACCTCGGATGAAGACGTCATGAAACAAGTGAAGGATACCTTCTCTCTAAAGGATGATTACGAAAAGTTCGAACTTGAAGTGACATTCCCTGACGGCACTGAAAAAGAATATAAAGAAGTGAAGCAATAATTGGAAAGCGGGAAACCTCTCACAGGGACCCGCTTTTTCTGATTGATAACGCTTGATTTCGTATAATTGCTAGCGTTAAGGTGCATGATACTCCTAAAAAGGAGTAATCAGGATGACCTTGCATGCAGTCAATGAAGCACGGCACCAACTTATGCAGACCGAAATGGCCTACTGGAGGGAAGATAACCTGTTCAGCGGACATTGGTGGTTTATTGTCATCATAAACCTCTTGTTCTTTCTGGTGTTCATCGTGTTAATCGACCGATCCCGTTTTATCATGAGTGCGTTTTGCCTGCTATTTTCTTTCTTCCTGGTTGCCCTCGTGAACGAAATTGGCAACTACTTCGGCTATTGGAGCTACCCTTATCAATTCATAGGATTTCTTGAAAGTTTCAATGCCGTAGATTTTATGACGATTCCGGTGGTATATGCTTTGGTTTACCAGTATTTCACCAAATGGAAGGCCTATCTGATCATTTTATTACTGGTCAGTGCGTTGATCGGATTTATAGGTATGCCGATGTTCGTCCATTTTCATTTTTATCAAATCCATCACTGGAATCCTTTCTCGTCCTTCGTTCTTTTGTTCATTGTCGGACTGGTGATCAAATGGATGTGTGATTTCATCGCAGGCCATGACCGAATCATACGTTGAATGAAAAAACCTCCTGCTTTTGAGCTGCGGGAGGTTTTTTCGATCCTTCATAAATCTTTTTGATCTACATTCAATTCAATCAGATTCCCATCGGGATCTTGACAAAAAATTTGGGCAAATCCGCTTTTTGAATGAGGTTTTTCCATGATTTCAACTCCGTGTTCCTTGAGCCATGTCGAGGTTCTGTCGTAATCGTCCACCCTTAGGGCAAAATGGCCTTCCCTACTTGATAGCACCTTCTCATCCCGTATCGTTTGAGAGGTCGGATGGACGATCAAATGGAGCTGCTGGTTCCCTATGGCGTACCAAGCACCTGGAAAGCCAAACTCCGGACGTTCGGTCTCTTCCAGGCACAGAACATCCTTGTAGAACTTCTTAGACCTTTCGAGATCGGTCACAGCCAAACTGACATGGTGAAGATTCTGGTAGGTGATCATATTTTTCACTTCTTTCAATACATGGTACATTTCATTGTATCATGTTCAGGAAAAGATGATGGAATTCTATTTCAGTTTACATAATATTATTATAGTATTAATTAATGTGTAACTCATTTGACAGGTTCTCTTTCAACAAGAATTTTTGGATCTTCCCACTGGCGTTTCGTGGAAGTGACGGGGTGAAGCGATAGTTCCGCGGGCGTTTATAGCCTGCAAGAGCCTTTCCATTCTTCAAATAGTCATCCAATTCTTGAGCCGTCAACGTGTTCGACTTAGGGACAATGACGGCCGTGACCACTTCCCCCCATTTTTCATCCGGTGTACCAAGGACCGCGACATCCCCTACTCCCTCATGGGCATGCAAGGCATCCTCGACTTCCCTTGGATAGATATTTTCCCCTCCGGAAATGATCATATCGTCGATTCGGTCGGCGATATAAAGGTATCCTTCTCGGTCAACATATCCAAGGTCTCCGGTATGATACCATCCTTTATATAAAGCGTGTTTCGTTGCTTCCGATCGGCCATGGTACCCGATCATCGTGCACGACCCCTTCACGATGATTTCACCAATTTCACCCACCGCACAGACATCCCCCGGTTCTGCCGGTCCCGTCGTCTCTGGTTTAACGACCCGTATCTCATGATGATAGGCCGCTTTTCCTGCCGCACCTGCCTTGATAAGTTGTTCATGGGGTAGAAGGAACGCAATTGCCGGGCCCATTTCTGTTTGTCCGTAGGCCTGTATCAGCTCGATCTTTAGTTCATCGTGAAGTTTCCTTACAAGACTAGGTGCCATGGGTGCCGCTCCATAGAGCCCATTACGTAGACTCGAGGTGTTATAGTGGGAGGTCTCCTCTTCGAGCATCATACTCCACATGGTAGGAGCTGCAAAAAGAGTCGTAATGCCTTCCCGTTCAATTGTTTCTAGAACACGCTTTGGATCGAATTGATGAAGGATGACGTTCTTTGCGCCTGCGAGTACCCTCGGTACGAAGGCACAATGGAGTTCAGCACAATGAAACATCGGAGCCGTGACCAATCCCGCATCACCCGACCGGTATCCCATGACACCCGTCAGGATCAACGCCTGTTCCATCACATCACGGTGGCGATGAAGCACTCCTTTCGGCCTTCCCGTGGTCCCACTCGTATACATCATCGCATACGGATCATTTTCATCCACTTCCACCCTTTCAAATTGAGTCGAAAAGGCCATGTCCCTCACTCGCTTTGAAAAGGCAGGCGGATTCCCCCCTTCATACCAGAAGACGGTTTGACCGAAATCCGGTGCTATCCCTTCCACGACGGTTTGAAGTGCTTCTTCGAATAGGAACACTTTTGGTTCGGCGTCATGCATGATGAAGGCCAATTCATCTGAATTAAGTCGAAAGTTGATCGGGTTGATGATGGCCCCGATCTTCCCACAGGCAAAATAAACGGTCGCGAGCATCTCGGTATTATACAGAAAGGTCGAAACCCTGTCCCCCTTCCTCACTCCTTCTGCCTGAAGTGCACTGCACACCTGGTGGACTCTTTCCTGCCATTGTCCGTAAGTCATCCGCCGTCCACTTTTCACCTCTACGATCGCTTCCTGGTTCCGGTATTTCTCCACACTCTGATCAAACATCGTTCCGGTCGTTGCGTACATCGTCTTCCCCCTCGATGGCCCTCTTTCCAGGGCTTGAATGATGCGATGCACAGATGGATATCTATCCTATAGATTCTACGCTTGTAAGCGTTATCCTTTTTGCTGAACAAGTTTATGTCGTGTGAATGCATACAAAAACACCCCTACTTATGTAGAGGTGCTGTTAGTGGATAGAGGATCACGACGCCTTCTGCTCCTGCAATACAACCCTCTTCTCACGCTGACGTGAGAAGACATTGAAGAACAGATTCAAGAAGATCGCCATAAGGCTTCCGGCCACGATACCGTTATCGGTGAGGATGCGGACCGCTTCGGGCATTTTGGAGAAGAGTTCCGGGACCGCGGTGACTCCGAGACCCATTCCGACGGAGCACGCAATGATGAGGAGATTCTCCTGTGATGAAAAGTCCACCCTGCTGAGCATCTTGATGCCGTATGCGACGACCATGCCAAACATGGCCACCATGGCACCACCGAGCACGGCAGAAGGGATGACGGTTGTAAGGGCTCCGATCTTCGGTACGAGACCGAGGATGATCAGGAAGGTTGCCGCGGCATAGATCACATTCGATTTCTTTACGCCTGAAAGCTGGATAAGCCCGACGTTTTGGGAATAAGCGGTATATGGGAAGACGTTGAAGATTCCACCTAGGAAGATGGCAAGCCCTTCTGCCCGGTATCCCTTGGATAGATCTTCCTCGCTAAGCTTCCGATTGGTGATATCCCCTAGGGCGAAATAGACACCCGTCGATTCTACCAGGCTGACCATGGCCACGAGGATCATGGTTAGGATCGCGGCGATGTCAAAGGTCGGCATGCCGAAGTAGAACGGCTGTGCCATATGGAACCAGGATGCTTCCCCTACTTCCGAGAAGTTCACTTTCCCCATGAACATGGCGGCTATGGTTCCCGCCACAAGCCCCAGCAGGATGGATACAGATCGAATGAAGCCGGTGAACATTTTGTAAAGGACAAGGATGAAGATCAGGGTCCCGAATGCCAGGAGAAGATTATCAATGGAACCATAATCTGCACTTCCCTCTCCTCCAGCCATATTATTCATGGCAACAGGAATCAGGGTGATCCCGATGATGGTGACGACAGAACCTGTCACGACCGGTGGGAAGAACCGTACAAGCTTTCCGAAAAACGTGCTGATGATGATGACGAACAGACCTGAAGCAAGGATGGAGCCATAAATACTTGTAATCCCGTATTTCGCTCCGATGGAGATCATGGGACCGACGGCTGTGAAGGTACATCCAAGGACGACCGGAAGTCCGATGCCGAAGAACTTATTTTTCCACACCTGTAGCAAGGTGGCGATCCCGCACATGAAGATGTCGATGGATACCAGATAAGTGAGTTGTTCACCCGTCAAACCGAGGGCCCCTCCAACGATCAAGGGGACAATGACGGCCCCCGCATACATGGCGAGTACGTGCTGAATTCCAAGCGAAGCGGTCTTGAGTGATGATTGCTTCATGACACTTCAGCTCCTTTTTTGAAGGTGACTTGCCCGTCGTTGAGTGACTCGATTTCAGCCAGCGACTCGACCCGGTAGCCCGTATCTCTCACAAGTTTCCCGCCTTCTTGGAAGGATTTCTCGATGACGATACCGATTCCTGCCACGTGTGCACCTGCCTGTTTCACGAGCTCGATCAGTCCAAGGGCTGCCTGCCCGTTCGCCAGGAAATCATCGATCAGCAACACCCGGTCCCCTTCCTTGATGTATTGAGTGGATACGGAGATGGTATTCGTCTCCTGCTTCGTGAAGGAATAGACCTCAGCTGTGAGCAGACCTTCTGATAGAGTAAGAGATTTCTTTTTCCGGGCAAAAATCATCGGCGTCCCGAGTTCCATGGCTGCCATTACACCCGGTGCAATCCCTGATGATTCGATCGTGAGGACCTTTGTGATGCCCTCATGTCTGAAGCGCGCGGCGAATTCCTCCCCTATTGCCTTCATCAGCTGCGGATCCACTTGGTGATTCAAGAACGAATCCACCTTCAATACTGTATCTGATAATACTTTGCCTTCTTGTTCAATCTTCTTGTGAAGTAGTTCCACTGGTTTCGCTCCCTTTCTGAATCTGAAAATGAAATAACCCGAAAGCATCTCTCAGAGTGAGACAATGCCTTCGGGTTATGAAAGGAAAGCGCAAAAATACGCCGCATTGCTCACCCATAGTCGATTCCTTTACGGTGAATCGGTAGAAACTTGCAGGCCGTATCCCTGCCTTTATATGAGTGTGCTTTTATGTAGTTGATAGTACGGATTATAGCGGTAAAAAAACGATTTGTAAAGGTGTATTTCCTAACGTTAGGGAGTATTTCCAAGTTAATGTTCGCAAACACTGTGGTTTGGCTCTGGCAATAGATGCAGGAAATCGAATCATATATCTTACATAAATCAGAATCCATTCGTGATTTCATCGAATTTTACTTCTCTGAACCTGTTCGCTACTGAAAAAAAATCCCTTATGTACCCGATTGAACGATTGTCACTCATATAGGCATAGTGCCCACCAACGAGTAATTTGAATGAAGACTGCTGGTTCTGATAGTTGGAGACCTGGCGTAAAATCCTGCGTTGGATTCTTGATGCTTTCCCCTTCACGGTTTCCGTATAACACGAGGGTCGGTGTGGACAATCCCTTCAAAGCTTTTGGCATATGATAACGATAAAGAGCCAGGAGAAGACCAATTCCCGATGGGGAAGCTTCCTGCATGGAAAGGATCGCTTTTCGAATGAACGCATCATCGATGAGTTCGAGGCTTGAGATCAGTGATATCATTTCTTCTTCGGTTTTCACATTGGAATCTGTTTTTTCTCTCCATCCTGTCCAAGAAACCTTGGTCCGAATAAGCGATGAAGCCCACTGATGATAGGGAGGAAATATCCCGTTGTGCCAAACATACTGAGTGGAAACCGTTCAATCCTGGCAAAACCGATGTCGAGGAGCACCAGTTTATCAACCCGGTCCGCATGAAAGGATGCTGCTGATAACCCAATGGCGCCTCCCAAAGAGTGGCCGATGATGGTGGCGCTTTCCCACCCCTATTCATCCATATATTCCTTCACCCATCCGGCTGCATCCTCAATAGTGATCATGCCAGAAAGGCCGTACCCCCTCCCGATACCTGGCAGGTCGATCATATGGACCGTGTAGGAATTGGATAACGCCTCTGCAATGGACTGGCCGACATTCCCTGCCCATCCCGGGCAGGAATATGAGTGGGGATGGGCCGCTTCCGACTACTTCAACAAAATACTTCATATCCACTCACCCTCTTTCATTCGTCTCCTCCCAATCTATCACAACCCAAAATATTCCACCATTAGAAAATGACCGGCCTCCACCAGAGACCGGCTTTCCTGTTTTTTATTGGCGCATGAGTCCCTGTATGAAGAAGCGAATCCGCTCCCTCCTCTCTTGCATTGGCAGGGTATTCTTGATTCGCTCCCGCTCTTTTTTGATGACAGGCAACTTTTCCGCAATCGATTTGCACCTGTCCATGAGGATCCCGGACAATTCTTTCGCCAGCCCGGGGCTTGAGCCAGAGGTGGAAACGGAAATGGTGAGGTCCCCTTCCCGTTTGAAGGACATCATCTGCATGTTCCCCTTATTACCGTCACTTGCCACACAGACCCATGTGCCTGTATCCGCCATGTCACATAGCGCTTCATTCGTGGAGTGATCATTCGTGGCAGCGACGAGAAAATGGGCTCCCTCCAAATCATCTTTCTTAATGACCGTTTTTTTCCAAAAGAGTGCGCCTTTTTCATGAAGTCGCTGGATTTCTTCAGATGCCTCCGGGCTGATGACGGTGATCGCCGCTCCCTCCTTCATGAAAAGGGATAACTTGCGCAGGGCAACCTTCCCTCCGCCGGCGATGATCACCTTCTTCCCGGTAACATCAAGCATCAGCGGCAACAAATTGCTCACCCCTTCTATAGAGAGGACTCGACAGGGCTTCGTGCGTACGCTCCACGAACGCGTCCCTTACGAGATTGTTGTACCCGAGATACTTTCCGAGCTGAAGATGGGGATTTTTAGTCTCCTTGATTTTCGCTTGAATGTCTTTCATCAATAGGCCCGTGAACAGGAGGTACGGGATAAAGAGGACTGGTTCTTTTGTTGATGACATCTCCTCGAGGATACCGGAAAAGGATGGTTCACAAGCGGTCAGAAAACATGTTTGGACCGTTTTCATTCCCGATCGCTGTCGGACCTTTTCTGCAATCGCTCCGAGATCACGTTTGACCGCCGGGTCTGAACTTCCCCTCCCGATGAGCACAACATGATCAACCACGGAATTCAAGTGGAGAATGACACTTTCAATCAGCTTTTCATGAACCCCGATCGGACGCCCGTAGCTGACAGATATCTCAGGGTACTCTCCCATACAGGTATCAATCTCTTCCGGGATATCTTTTTTCGCATGAACGGCAGTGAGTAAAAGAAGCGGGACAACGGCGATATGCGTGGCGCCTTTTTCCACGCAGGCCGCGAATCCTTCCTGAATGGATGGTTCGGCAAGTTCAAGAAAACTGATTTCCTGGATCTCTGCGTCGACATGGGCTTTGCACGAGGTGATGAAGTCGACGGCTTCATCCCTCGCTTCTTTCAAGCGGCTGCCATGACAGACATATAAGACGGCTTTCTTCATTTTATAATGCCTCACTGATGGCCGGTTCAGATATATTCTCAAACCATTTGATCTTTTCACGGAAACGGACGACTTCCCCGACGATGATCATGCTCGGATTCTGTACGCCTTCTTTTTTCACGACATCGACGATATCAGCGAGCGTTCCGGTGACCGTCTTCTGTACATCTGTCGTTCCCCAATGCACGAGGGCAACCGGGGTTTCGGGAGATTTACCGTAGCGGATCAGGCGGTCCTGGATAAAAGAGAGATTGCCGACCCCCATGTAGATTGCGAGGGTGTCGACACCCTTTGCAAGACCTTCCCATTTCTCTTCATCTTCTTCCCCGTGTGCGTGACCGGTGACGAATGCGACGCTTGCGCTCACATTACGATGGGTGACAGGGATACCCGCATAAGCAGAAGCGGCAATGCCCGAAGTGATGCCTGGCACCACTTCGAATGGGATGGATTTAGCTGCTAGTGCCTCCGCTTCCTCTCCACCTCTTCCGAACACAAAAGGGTCCCCGCCCTTCAGTCTGACTACTACCTTGGATCCCGATGCATATTTAATGAGAAAACGGTTGATCGTTTCCTGCTTCATCGTGTGATAATGAGGCAATTTCCCGCAGTAAATCAGATCGGCCCCTTCTTTCGCATGGGTGAGGAGCTCTTTGTTCACCAGTCGATCATAAAGGATCACATCGGCCTGCTGGATGGCTTTCAGCCCTTTGATGGTCAGAAGGTCCGGATCCCCTGGCCCGGCCCCCACTAAATATACTTTCCCCATTGGATCTCCTCCTTCAGTGTTTACTTTATGATGGTTTCCTTCTCGTGGAGGACGAATGCCGCTCCTCCGCCTCGCAATCTCCGTTTCTCATAAAGAGAGATGTCCACGATTTCAGGTTTCTTCAGAAAATACTTTTCTAATTCAATCTCCACCAGATCAAATGCTTTTTCATCGGAGTCTGCTGCGACCACGACGGGGGTAACAAAGGTATGGGTCGTTACTTCAAATCGATACAGATTCATCTACTCATCCCCCTTTATGCTTCCTGAAGCAACCCGTCCAGTGACTCTTGCAGATCGGCCGTTCCTACACGATTCACGTAGTCAAAGAAGGCTTCTCCCGGTTCCTTCGTATTCTTGAAGTGGATGAGGAGACCCTTTACCACATCTGAAAGCTGCTCGGCTTCCACTTTCCCCTTCAGCTTTTCATTCAACGTCCCTCCATCTTGGAGTGTTCCTCCTACATAGATTTCAAAGGCCTCGATCATCTTTTTGTCCTTTGTCCGCATCTTGATTCCCTGAAGACCGATGTCGGCAATTTGTCTCTGCCCGCATGAATTGGGACACCCGACCATATGCATGCGCACCGGCACATCGAGGCTCAGTTCACGATCCAGTTCATTGGCGATCCTTCGCATTCTCTCCTTCGTTTCGACGAGGGCAAGATTGCAATATTCAATCCCTGTACAGGACACGGAATATCCGATAAAGGATAACGGGCTCGTGGAAATTCTATCGAAGATTTTTTCTTCCAACAGGGCGTCCACATGCTCATCCGGGATATTCGGAATGATGAGATTCTGTGAATTGCAGTTTCGCAGTTCCCCGTTCCCGTATTTTTTTGATATCCTTGCAAGCTCCAGCACTTCGTCGGAACTGAGTCTGCCTACCGGAACATTCAGTCCCACATAGTTCAGCCCCTCTTGCTTCTGAGGCTTTACTCCGTAAAAGTAGCCTGCATTCCATCCCGTTACGGCATCTTCCCCACCATCAGGTAGCTCGACATACTCCAGTAGTTTTTCCTTGAACTTTTCAGGTCCCCAGTCGGCAACGAGGAACTTCAAACGGGCGAGATGCCTCTTCTCCCTGTATCCAAAATCCCTGAAGATCGTGGTTACAGCAATCGTTACGTCCTTTACCTGATGAGGTTCGATGAATACATCCAGCGTCTCGGCAAGGAATGGTCTGGCAGATAGTCCGCCCCCAACCTTCAGGTGGAATCCTGCCACCTTCTTGCCTTCAATGACCTTGGTGGCAGGAACGAAAGATGCACAGTTGATTTCAGCATTGGATGCATTGTTGATGTTCGAAGAGATGGACAGCTTATATTTTCTCGGAAGATTTGAGAAATCCTCATTGAGCTGGAAAAAGTCATACACTTCCTTCACGATTTCCCTTGTATCGAACAGTTCATCCGGATCGATACCCGTCAATGGATTACCGACGATATTCCTTGTGATGTCACCGCAAGCACCTGCGGAGGAAAGGCCGACTTTTTCAAGACGCTCGAAGATGTCGGGAATCTGTTCGATTTTAAGCCAGTGGAACTGGATTGCCTGTCGCGTCGTGATGTCATACACATCACGACCATACTCTTTACAGATGGCTGCAAGTTCGACGGCTTGATCATAGGTAAGGATGCCAGAAGGGACATTGACCCTCATCATGAAATAACCATCTTCCTTTGGACGTTGCAAATACAGGCCTGCCCATTTGAACTTATCCCACTCTTCCTTCGGGATCGATGAAAAACCATTTTTTGCGTATTCAGGGATATCCTCCAATATAGTCAAGCCATCCCGCTCAAGCTTCCATTGTTCGGTTTTATTCAATTTCTCATTTTGTTCCCAGTGCTTCTGATATGCCATGCTCTCCACTCCTTAGATCAATTGTTTGACTTGAAGATGATTCCAAATCTGCTCAACGCACTCGTCTACCGAATGTTCTTTTGTGTTCAACGTGATTTCAGGATTTTCCGGCTCCTCATAAGGGGCGCTGATGCCTGTGAAATTCGGGATCTCCTGATTCCTTGCTTTTTTGTATAGCCCCTTCGGATCCCTTTTTTCACACTCATCAAGGGGACAATGAACATAGACCTCAAGGAACTCTCCCTCACCGACCAGACTGCGGACCACGGCACGGTCTTCTCTGTAAGGCGAGATGAAAGCGGTGAGGACGATTTGACCGCTGTCCACGAATAGCTTCGATACTTCACCGATCCTGCGGATATTTTCTTTTCGATCCCTTTCATTGAAGCCGAGGTCGGCATTCAATCCGTGGCGGACATTGTCTCCATCGAGTACATACACTTGCTTTCCTTCTTGGAACAGTCGATGGGACAGGGCATTGGCAACCGATGACTTCCCGGAGGCAGATAGCCCTGTGAACCAAAGGATGAAGCTGCCATGGCCATTTTTATTTCGGCGGTCTTCTTTTTTTACGGCACTTTCATGCCAGACGATATCAGACATGATTTCTCCTCCTTACTGTGATTCTTCCTTCTTCAATCCGTCGATGAGCACCTTGATGACTTCTGGTCTCGAGAAGGTGCTTGGAGGGACTTCCCCTGCCCTCAGCATGCCGCGCACCTTCGTTCCCGACAGAATGACCCGGTCCTCTTTTCCGTGGGGGCACGTTTTGGTCGTTGCCATGCCTTCACATTTCTGACAGTAGAAGCTGTGCTCGAATTTTAATGGTACGATGCCAATTTCATTCTCGCTAAACTGCTCAAAGATCTTCTGTGCATCATAGGTTCCGTAATAGTCTCCGACCCCGGCATGATCACGTCCCACGATGAAATGAGTGCATCCATAGTTTTTCCTCACCAGCGCGTGGAAAATGGCTTCGCGAGGTCCTGCATAACGCATAGCTGCCGGGAATACCCCCAGGAACACACGGTCCGTAGGATAATAGTTTTTGAGAAGGACCTCATAACTTTCCATCCTGATCGAAGCCGAAATATCATCTGACTTCGTTTCTCCGACAAGGGGATTGAGGAATAAGGCATCCACTGTTTCTAGAGCCGTCTTTTGGATATATTCATGAGCTCTGTGAACCGGGTTCCTGGTCTGGAATCCCACGATCGTCTTCCACCCTTTTTCTTTGAAAGCCGCTCTCGTCTCCACAGGATCGAATGTGTGAGCTTCGAAGGGTTTATTCAAGCGCTTATGTAGGGTGATCTCCCCTCCCACATAGATGGGGCCACGGTGGAAAAGCTTTTTGACTCCGGGATGCTCAAGGTCTGTGGTTCCATAAACGAGCAGCGTCTCTTTTTCTTTATCAGGGGTGAAGATTTCCTTTACATCGATCGATCCGTACGTTGTCCCGTCGTATACCAGTCTGCTTTTACTCCCGACCGTTAAGCGATCTGCAACCTCCTGTTCCACTGGCAGGGTGATCGGGATGCTCCAGACGGTCCCATCGGCAAGCCTCAGATTCTCGACAACACTCTTATAGTCTGCTTCTTGCAGGAAGCCATTTATGGGACTGTATCCTCCTATCGCTATCAATTCGAGATCGCTCAATGAAATCTCATCGAGGGGAATCTCCGTCTTGATGATCTCCACTTCCTCTTCAGGTGCAAATGATCGTATCAGTGTTCCTCCATGTGGTTCTAAACTCATTATGTTTCCTCCTTCAATACAATCAGATTCCTCCACCATCTTCATGAACGGCCCGTTTTTCTTTCCGGATTGCTTTCATCAAGGATAATGCCCCTATCGTCGCAATCATGACCGAAACGGGGATGATGATGGAATAAATGTCATAGTCGACCAAAAGCTTTACAAGGAAATACGAAATACTCAATGACACAAGTGGTGAGACGATCCAGATCTTCACGATCTTTTTCACGATATCGCTCTGGATGACTTCCCTTCCGTTCCTGGCGGTGCCAAGTCCAATAATGGAAGAAGACGTCACCTGGACCAGGGGTACGGGAAGCCCGAAGATCGAACTTGTGATCACCAGACCGGCTCCTACACTAGAAATGAGGATCCCCTCTGGCTTGGTGAACCGGGTGATCTTCTTGCCGTTCGTTTCCACTACTTTAGCACCCAATAAAAGTGCCCCTATTGCGACAAACGCTCCTCCCACCCAAACGGCCGGACCCGCTTTCAGCATGCCGGCCCCAACCAGGGGACCGACGGCATTGGCCACATTGTTCATGCCCGCAGAGAAGGCCTCCAGGAAGCCAGCGAGAATCAAAACGTACCCGATCCATGTATGATTGAATGTCCACCCCCGCTTTTCGAGCCCATATAGCCCTTTAGCAAGCAACCATGTAAGAATGAACGCCGTAAACGGGACAATCACCCAAAACAACATGATGGTCAGCAGGGATTTAATGAATAGAACCTGATATGCTACCCCTACTCCCACCACAGCCCCGACCGTCACCTCACTTGTCGAAAGCGGGATTCCCATCAGATTGGCAATGAAAAGGGAACAAGTAGCGGATAAAAGAATGATGATCACTAACTTGGACGTCAGGATGGTTGATGGAATGATTCCCGACCCGATGGTTTTGACTACCTCACCACCTCCGAGGACTGCACCGGCAAGGACCCCGATGGAGCAGATGACAAGGGCTACTTTCATTTTCTTGATGGCACCCGATCCGTAAGCCACCCCCATTGTGGCAGCCGCGCCGCTTGCCCCAATATTCATGGCAAAGAATAAACTGATGATGATGGCGATGATTTCCAGCATGTCTACCCTCCTAGTGTAGCCCGCATTCCGTCTTGCCTTTGCCTGTCCATCTGCCTGATCTCAAATCATTCATATCATAAGCAGGGGATGTACAATGGGAGCACCCGATGCTCGGGTAGCCTTGATCATGCAACACATTATATGGAAGGGATTGTTTATGGACATATCTCCATACATCCTTCCATGTCCAATGGATCAATGGACAGATCTTGATGGAACTGAACTTGTCATCTTTATTGATGAACTGTGTATCCTTCCGCGTCGGGGACTGCTCGCGCCTGAGCCCTGAAATCCAGGCATCCCCGCCTGAAAGCACCTCCTTCAACGGATCGAGCTTCCTGATCTGACAGCACTGATTCGGCTGCGTTTCCCATAACCGATCCCCAAATTGTGCTGCTTGTTCCTCGAGGGATAGCGCAGGTTTTTTCATCTCAATTTGAAGGGAAGGATACTTTTCTTCCACTTTTTTGATTGTCTCGTACGTTTCCTTGAAGTGGACATCGGTATCCAGGAAGACGATGTTTGCACTGGGATTCACCTTAGAGATGAGATCAATCAGGACCATTCCCTCGATTCCGAAGCTGCATGCGTACACAATCCTGTCACCATAATGCCCATATGCCCATTCCAAGACGTTCAGGGCCCCTTTGTAGGTGGGATCAACCCCGAAGTCCTGATCATGTTCTTTCCAATTTTCGTGTGTCAACACGTTGATCACCGCTTTCCTCATGCCCAAAAGAAAAAGACATTCATGCGCAGTCAAATAAAACCTGCGGATGAATGCCTCTAGTTTTTCTAGTCAGCATGATTATTTGATTCGTACTTTTTCATTCCGTTCTAATTGAATGACTTTACCGTTTTGCACCACGATCGTAATGGAACCGAAGTCCATGTTTTCAAGCATGGAATTGATCGTATCCATCCATTCCGCCTCATTTTCCTGCTTATCCTTCTTGTTCATCGACTTCCCCCCCCGTTTACAACATCTGGGTCCATGGAAAAACAGCCCCCCATTTCGGAAAGCTGTTCAGGTATCGAACCTTATCTTCCAAAATGAGTCCCATTTTGCTGGAGTTAGCACCTTACATTATGTAGGTTGCCGGGTTTCATCGGGCCAGTTCCCTCCACCACTCTGGATAAGTTATATTCATTTGAATAACTAAAATAATAACAGATAATTGAGATAAGTCAATCCGACTTTTTTTATAGGAATAATGAATTTGAACTATTTTTCACAAACTCATTTCTTCCAGGCCCTTAACACAACGTATTCAGAGAAATACGATTCAACCACCATTTTTTATTTGTGGGCCTATCCAAATTCTTGATTCCATTCATCCAAACAATAGTAGGCTGTGTCCGCAAACAAAAAAAACGTGATCAGGCAGCCACGATTTTTCATACTTGGATAATTGATTAGGAAGCCGGCCCGCCGGAAATGTACAGGATCTGACCGTTCACGTATGATGAGCGTTCATCTGCAAAAAAGGCAACGGCGTTGGCGATATCTTCAGGCTGACCGCTTCGCCTGGCCGGTATTTGACTGATACTCATGCTGACCAATTCGTCAAACGGAACACCCATACGCTCGGCGGTCTGGCGCGTCATATCGGTCTCAATGAATCCTGGTGCCACGGCGTTTGCGGTGATCCCGTAAGGACCGAGCTCGCTGGCAAGCGTCTTCGTCAACCCCTGAAGGCCAGCTTTGGCAGTGGAATAATTCGCCTGTCCACGGTTCCCCAATGCAGATGTGGAGGATACATTGATGATCCTCCCGTACTTTTGCTGGACCATGAAGGTTTGGACCTCCCTCGTCATGAGGAACGCTCCTTTCAGATGGACGTCCATGACCGTATCCCAATCCCCATCGGACATTTTATAAAGAAGATTTTCCCTGATCACGCCTGCATTGTTCACGAGGATGTCAATCCGTCCGAAGAATCCAACAATTTCCGCCACGGCTCCCTTTACATCATCCGATTTGGAAATATCCGTGACTCTCAGAAGTGGTCCACCCCCTCGTGCGTCTTCCCCCATCAATCGAGGGGCTGCGTCATCCGTGTCCAGTACTGCAACCTGATATCCTTCCTGTGCAAGCCTTTCCGATTCCTTTAGCTCCACCGGTGACGATGGCCACCCTTTTTATATTGGTCACGTTCTGCTCACTCCTTTTGTGAATGGTTGTTCATTCAGTGGGCTGCACTCGACTGCAACCACTCTACGTATCAATTCGGCATATTATGGAATGTTCCTGCATCTCCCTTACGGATGAGCGTATTTGTGTTGAGTGAGCGCCAGGATCACGTAATCATCTTTCACTGCGTATATACAGATACAACAGAATCCCGGACGGCCGTTGGGCTTTCCGGGATCCTGTTGTCACACCAATAATTGAAACAGCGTCTTATCCTGATTGACACATTGATACGCAAATCCTTTTTGATTCATCCGGTCAAGTAGTCCGGGGTAATCTTCCCTATGCTTGAGTTCGATTCCAACGAGTGCGGGTCCGCTCTCTTTGTTGTTTTTCTTCGTATACTCAAAGCGGTTGATGTCGTCATGAGGTCCAAGCACCTCATCGAGGAATTCCCTGAGGGCTCCGGCCCTTTGGGGGAAATGAACGATGAAATAATGCTGCAATCCTTCAAAGATCATCGATCGTTCCTTGATTTCCTGCATTCTGCCGATGTCATTATTGCCGCCGCTCACGACACATACCACGTTTTTCCCCTTGATCTGATCGGCATACTGATCGAGGGCTGCGAGTGAGAGCGAACCAGTAGGCTCTGCAACGATCGCATTGCGATTATAGAGTTCGAGGAGGGTTGAACATACCTTTCCTTCAGGCACCACAAGCAGATCATCTAATACCTCCCGGCAGATCCTGTAGGTGATTTCACCTACATTCTTAACTGCGGCACCGTCTACAAAGGGATCGATATCCGAAAGGGTGACATGCTTGCCCTGGGTCAGGCACTCGTTCATGGCGGCAGCGCCCGATGGTTCAGCACCAATCACCAATGTATCGGGCGAAACACTCTTCAGGAACGTCCCCATTCCCGCAGCCAACCCGCCTCCACCGACCGGGACGAACAGGTAATCGATCTGTTCGCTACAATCATTGAGGATTTCTACTGCCACTGTCCCTTGGCCAGCAATCACATCTTCATTGTCATAAGGATGAATAAACGTCCGATTTTCTTGTTCGCTGCATAGAATGGCTTTTTCATAAGCATCATCGAATGTATCACCTGTCAAGACCACTTCCACATGTTCTCCGCCGAAGAACTTCACTTGATCCACTTTTTGCTTCGGGGTCGTGGTCGGCATGAAGATCTTTCCGTGGCTTCGCAAAAGGTGACAGGAATGGGCGACTCCCTGGGCATGGTTTCCGGCGCTCGCACAGGCAATCCCGTTTTGAAGTTCCTGTTCAGACAGTTTTTTGATGCGATTATAGGCACCACGGATTTTGAATGATCGCACGACTTGAAGATCTTCCCGTTTCAGATATACGTTACACCCATATTTATCCGATAGCAGAGAATTGAACTGCAAAGGTGTATGAAGCACTACGTCTTTGATGCGCTGATTGGCGATCATGATGTCTTCCACCAATACGGTTTGACTCTTTTGCTGTGTTTGATCCATGCTTCTCTTCCTTTCTATTGCTTTTTCACACAAAAAAAACCCGTCCCCTGATTAGGGACGAGTCTGCTCGCGTTACCACCCTAGTTCCGGTCCACACTGGCCCGGCACTCTATGAATCTTCTTCTTAACGGTGAAGACCGACAGAGCTTACTATATCATTTCAGCCCTGTTTCTCGGAGAGGATCTTCAGATCATGGTATCCGCCGGTTCCCAGCAACCCGGCTCTCTTTGGGACACGTTATCATCCTACTGTTCTCGTCATTGAATATGATTCTTCAATTTTATACATAAGAGTAACAGGTAATAAAATACGCGTCAATAAGTTTATTGTCAATTTTGAATATTCCATTAATGTAAACGCAATCATTTACGCACCCCATTTTAACTAACCCAAAAATCCCGTTTCAGAATTCTATATTCGTATCATTTCAGCTGTTTTGAAAACTCCCGGAAAGCTTGATGATTGGTCGGACCATGCCCCTCCCCAAGTTCAAGGGTAAGTTCAATGGCAGAAGAAATGAACGTCTTTGCAAGCGATACTGCCTCATTGACAGTGTAACCCTTGGCAATTTGAGCCGTGATCGCTGCTGAGTACGTACAGCCTGTACCATGGGTATGTCGTGTATGGAAGCGCCTGGAAGTGAACGTGTGAAAATGCTCTCCATCATACAAAAGATCGGTCACAAGATCCGAAGCCGAATCCTGAAGATGCCCTCCTTTAATGATGACGTTATCCGCCCCCATGGTGTGGATGTTTTTGGCCGCTTTCTTCTGATCTTCCATTGTATGGATTTTGATTCCTGTCATTTTTTCTGCTTCAGGGAGATTGGGGGTGATTACATAAGACAAGGGGATCAAATCATGGATCAGCGCATCGACGGCCCCTTCATGAAGCAGGGAAGCCCCGCCCTTTGCCACCATGACCGGATCGACCACCACGCGCCTCCATCCACGCTGCTCAATGGATGCAGCGACAATGGAAATCATTTCTCTGTCCACTAGCATACCGGTCTTCACTGCGTCAGGACTCAAATCCGTTGCGATGGCATCCATTTGTTCTTCCACAAAAGATGGCGGGACGGGATGGATCCCGTGGACGCCCAATGTGTTTTGTGCCGTCACTGCAGTTATGGCACTCATCCCGAACACCCCGAGTTCCTGGAACGTCTTAATATCCGCTTGGATCCCTGCACCGCCACCACTATCTGATCCGGCAATGGTCAATACTTTTTTCATCTTGCACACACTCCTGTTCATCGATGTATTTACGGTAAAGGGCCTTCGCTTCAGGAATGTCGGATGTCCCATGGATCAAGGCACGTCCATCTGAAAAAACGACCATCCGGTGCCCTTCGATGTTCACATTCACAAGGAATCGGTTAGCACTGAGGATTCGCACCTCCTTCATCCTTTCAGTAAACGATTCGAGGTGAAGACTGAGGGGGCTTGAAGGCCTGATGTGGACGGCATCCCTCCCACAAAGGACACTTGCCTTCACTCCCGATGTTCCTTTCAAAGCCGGAAAGGTTGGATTCGATCCGCATGTCGGGCAATCCATTTTTCGCAAGCTTTCGATGGTGACCTCACTACGGCTGTTTTCCCACAGATCAAAGGATAAGAGCGTCTTTCTCAGAGCGCCTTTTGCGCCAGTGAGGATCTTCAACGCTTCTGCGGTCTGATAAGAGGTCACCATCGTGACGGCAGGAGAGATGATCCCCTGCGATTCACACGAATCCCCGTTCACCGGCAGTACGTCCTGAAGACAGCGAAGACAGGGTCCTTCGCCAGGGAGGAAGGTATGGGTGATTCCATAGGAACCAAGGCAGGCACCGAAGATCCAGGGAATCGACCTCATCCGCGCATGATCATTCACCATGAGTCTCACATGGAAGTTATCGGTCGCATCGATCAAAAGATCCGCTTCCATCGAGGAAAGCATGCTGGGGGTGACTTCTCCCACCTTTCCGTCGATTTCCACCTGTGAATTCACTCTTTTCAACCGTCGTTCGGCGGCCGCCGCCTTTGGAAGTGAGCTCTCTGCATCGTGCTCCGTATACAGCTGCTGCCGCTGCAGATTGCTCCATTCCACATAATCACGGTCGATGATGGTGAGCTTCCCCACCCCCGACCTTGCCAACATGTCGGCAACAGAAGATCCCAGTGCACCGGCACCGATGATGATGACGCGCTTCTCCCCCAGGACTGCCTGCCCCCGTTCTCCAATGGGAGCAAATAAAATCTGTCTGGAGTACCTTTCGCTTTTCACTGCATCAGTCCCTCCAATGGGCTACTTGCTGATGCATAGGTCTTTTCCGGGATACGCCCCGCTTCACATCCCAGTCGTCCGGACAATACCGCAAGCTTCATCGCCTCTGCCATCTTCACTGGGTCGCCTGCTTGAGCAACGGCCGTATTCAATAAGACAGCGTCGGCTCCAAGCTCCATCGCTTTCGTCGCATCTGCGGGCGAGCCGATTCCTGCATCAACAATGACGGGTACATGAGCCTGCTCGATGATGAAGGAAAGATTCAGGGGATTGATGATTCCCTGCCCCGATCCGATCGGTGAAGCACCCGGCATGATGGCATGAACGCCAAGTTCCTCGAGCCTTTTGGCAAGGACGACGTCATCCGATGTATAGGAGAGGACGGTAAACCCTTGACTCAGCAGTTCTTCAGAAGCTTTCAAGGTTTCCACTGGATCCGGTAGCAGGGTCTTTTCACATCCGATCACTTCCACTTTGACCATGTCACATAAACCTGATGCCTTCGCAAGCTGTGCATGGCGAACGGCTTCCGCGGCATCTTTCGCTCCGGCCGTATTGGGCAGTAAAGTGAAGCTCCCGAGATCTAATTCCTCCAGGACATTTTCCCCAGGGGAATCAAATACGTTCAAGCGACGGACCGAAAAGGTGAGGATTTCCGCACCTGACGCTTTCACAGCCTTTCGCTGGATCTCCTGATCCGGATACTTCCCCGTGCCGAGAAGCAATCTTGATTCAAATTCATACGTCCCTATCTTCAACATGTCAACCGCCTCCTACGAAATGGACGATCTCTACCCAATCGCCAGCATTCAATTTGATATCCCTATGCTCAGCTTTATTCAGTATCTGTTTGTTCCACTCCACGATCAGCATCCGCTCACCAGTCTTAAGGTGGATAAGGAGGTCATCTACTGACTTCACCTGTGGTGGAACCTCGGTTTCTATCCCATTGACGTGTATATTCATAACCCAATCTCCTTTCGCAGTCCTTATCACTCAGTAGATCTGCCATCAGCACTCCAGTAATCGGAGCCAGAAGAATCCCATTCCGGTAGTGACCTGTCGCCAAAGACAGTCCCTCCACATTCGGAACCCTTCCCATGAATGGGAACCGTGAGGGTATTTTCGGCCTCGTGCCTGCCCATGCTTTCCCCCATGCGGCAGCGGCAATGCCCGGTGCAATGGTGCACGCCTTGGCAAGTAAACGTGAGACGCTCTCAGCAGCTACATCTTCACTGAACGATCCTACTTGTTCCGTGGCACCAATCGTCAATGTACCATCTGCTTTCGGGACCAAATACACTTCATCTGATACAATCGTTCGATTCAGGAATGCCTCCTTAGGGGTCACAGAAACGCATTCCCCTTTTACCGGCGCCGCGTCCAGTTTAATTCCTACCCGTCGCAGGATATGCTGACTCCAGGCGCCACCTGCTACCACCACCTCATCACCATAAAGGGGTCCCCGCGTGGTGTTGACACCAATGATTGAACGCCCTTTCATGATGAGTGTGTTGACCTCGGTGCCTTCATTGAGTACCGCCCCCATAGTTGCTGCCGAAATAGCCAGCGCCTCTGACAGTCGAGGTGCAAGAAGATTGCCGTCCCGTGGTATATAAAGACCGCCAATGAATGAGCGGGATAAGGAAGGTTCCATTTTCCTTAACTCCCTTTCCTCCAGCCACCGCAATTCCTCCTTCATCCCCTGTGGACTGTTCGCTTCCTCTTGAAGGAGGTGTTGCTCCCTGCCTGTCATGGCAGGCATGATCATTCCGTTTTGTCTCAAACCGATATCGATTCCTGAACAGTTCAGGAGCTGTTCGGCTAGGGCCGGGAAGAGATCCCTGCTTTCTTTGGCAAGGGAGGTCATGGAGGGGTTTCCCCTGGTTTCAGTATGGACCCCCAACATTCCAGCTGCTGCACCTGAGGCTTTGCCCGCAAGCTTCCCTTTTTCCAAAAGGGTGACGTTGCACCCCTTTTTCATAAGCTCGAAGGCGATGGATAGACCAATCACACCTCCACCGACAATGATGATGCGCTTCATCGTGCTCCACCTCCCTTTAAAGATGCTCGATAATCCTCGGCCGCCCCTCGCGGATCCGGGCTGAGGAACACACCAGACAACACGGCGATGCCTGCTGCCCCTGCACGGATTACTTCAGCAGAGTTGTCCGGCGTGATCCCGCCTATTCCAACTACGGGAAATTCATCTTTTACTTTGCTGATTGCACCCACCCCGATACCGGTCTTTCTTGGTTTGGAGCCCGTACGATATATGTTCCCTAGGAGAATGGAGTCGGCTCCTGTTTTTCCTGCAGCATCTGCTTCGGCGGGACTATGCACGGATATTCCAATTTTGATCGTTGGGAATATCCTTTTGATTTCGGAGGGCGTGACGCTCCGGGATCCGAGCTGAACCCGTTCTACACCCGTCAACAAGGCTATGTCGACTCGATCATTGACAACAAGCTTCTCTGCAGGAACACCGGATGAGAGAAGCGCGATAATGGTGTCGTATAGACAGCGCGACGACCAATTGTTTTCCCTCAGGTGAATGGCATCCACCAGGTGATGCACAAACGAGCAGATTTGGACCACTTCTCGTGGAGACTGCTTTCCCGACGTGATGATGTGAAACTCCGGTTGGGACACTGCCATTATGCACCGGCCCCGGTTCGGGTGGTGGCCAGTAATTCTTGGAAGGGCCACCGTTCAAGGGTGAAGGCCATTTCCCAGAACTGGAGTTCATAGATGCTGCTCACCAGGAACAGTTCTTTCATGCGGGCGCGTTGAGTACCACTTGCGAGCTCTGCCAGTTCATCGAGCCTTTGGATCTGTTCCTCAACCAGCTCCCTGAACCATTCCCCTCCGTAGGTGGCGATCCACTCCTGATAAATGGGTTCTTCCGGCGTGCTTCCTTTCAATTTCTCCCCCACCTCATAGTACAGCCAGTAACAGGGCAGCAGGGCAGCAAGGATATCAGCCAGATCACCGACCTGAGCAGATCGGTACATATGAGAAGCATAGGCATACGCCGTCGGGGACGGAACGAACTGCTCCTTCTCTTCTTCTGTGATTCCGAGTTTGTCAGAAAACCCTTCATGGAGAGAAAGCTCTGCTTCGAATGTTGCCTGTGCATGGGTAGCCAATCGGGCGGATGTTTGAAGATCCCCTGCTTTTGAAGCCCCCAATGCCTGCATTTTTGAAAAATGGGTCAGGTAATAGGAATCTTGCAATACATAGAATTTGAAATTCTCAAGCGGCAGGGAACCATCTCCGATCCCCTGTACGAAAGGGTGTTGAAAACTCGCTTCCCAGCAATCATCTGCAGCCAGCCGTAATTCTTCTGAAAACTTCATTTCTTCTTCCTCCTCCTGACGATCCACTGAAACGAAAAAAAGCCATTTTCCACATAGTTGGTGGAAAATGGCTTTTTGAGAATACAAAACGGATGGAAATACCCTCAAAACGCCACTTCCCTCCGCTGGTATCAACCAGATCAGGTTCAAAGGGTCTTGAAGTTTCACTTCAATCTCAGCCGCTATTAAGGGCCCCCCTAGTGGATCGTCATATGTAAGTTAAGTTCGATGCTATCGTATCATGCAGAGATGGATTGTCAAGTCCATCCAAGGAAGAAACTGCTTTTATCCTATGGAATCGTTCAAAGGTGTGGCGTTATATAAGTTCTATTAGTTTTTGGATTGGCATGTGATAAGTAGGCGTCCGTGCTCTTCGCTGCGGCCAACCGCTTTCCACGGGGCGTGCGGTGAGCCTCCTCATTCTTGCGGGGTCTCACCCTGCCCGGTTTTCCCGTTGGAGTCGGTTGGCCTTCGCTTCGAGCACTCTTTAGTGAATAGTAGGACAGGTTAAAAAAACTAATAGCGTGAGAGAAGTTTCCAACCTTATACCCTCATAGACTTATTACATCATGGTACCTGTGCCATATCCAGTGGTTGAGATTGTTATAAAATGGTCTCTTTTTGAAATCTGGTAGGCGATAAGCAGGCTTCCGTGCCTCTTCGCTGTGGCCAACCGCTTTCCACGGGATGTGCGGTGAGCCTCCTCATTCTTGCAAGGTTTCACCCTGCCCGCTTGGCACATTGGAGTCAGTTGGCTTCCGCTTCTACCACTCTGTAGTGAAAAGTGGAAGTTACCGTAGAAAGAAAAGAAGGACTTTATATACGTTTGATTTTCTGATCATTGTTGTAAGCAGGTCAAGTTGTCTACCCGTTCCTTCGGTTCTACCCATGGTGAAGGGTGGTTTCAGGTCGGGGATCATCATTTTTGTTCAGTGCAAAAAAACAACTCACTTGAACCAGCCTTTCTCCTTCGATTGGGTAATGGCTTCGATCCTATTTTTCACGCCTAGTTTTTCAAGGATGGTTGAGATATAATTGCGGACGGTCCCTGCCTTCAAACTGAGTTCATCGGCGATTTCCTGCGTGTTTTTCCCATCTGCGACGAGCCATAGGACCTCTTTTTCACGATCTGTCAATGGATTTTCTTCCCCATAGACATCATCCATGAGTTCTGGTGCAAACATCCTCTTACCGTCCATGACGAGACGTATGGATTGAGCCAGTTCTTCACTGGGACTATCTTTCAGAAGATATCCCTTCACCCCTGCCTTCAGGGCACGTTGAAAATACCCTGATCGTGCAAAGGTGGTCAAGATGATGACCCTGCAGTTCGTGTCCTTCAGTCTTTCTGCTGCTTCCAGACCGGTCATCTTGGGCATTTCGATATCCATCATGCATATATCAGGACGTAGTTCCCGAACGAGCGAGAGCGCTTCTTCCCCGTCTCCTGCCATCCCTACGACTTCCATATCATCCTCGAGGTTCAAGAGGGAACCAAGGGCCCCCAGCATCATCCTCTGATCTTCTGCAATCACGATTGAAATCAATTGTAACCCTCCCTGTTTGTATCTTTTATTACTTTAGGCACGATCATTGTAAGAGTGGTGCCATCTTCTCCGTCGATTCCAAGCTCTCCGTTCACGAAGTCTAGCCGCTCACGGATTCCGATCAATCCACTCCCTTTTGATTTTCGGTAATCCTTAGGGATGCCTTTACCGTTATCAGAAAGAACGAATCTAAGGCTATCATGGCTTTCCACCACCCTGAGTGTACACTCTGTGGCGCCGCTATGCTTAACGATATTTGTAACGGCTTCCTTCAGGCACATACTGAGGATATTCTCAAGGAACAGCGATATATTGGGGAGCGGTTCCTCGTATTCAGGGATGAACCGGATGTCGGCAGCTGACAAGAGCTGACGGATCCGGATGAATTCATCCTCGAGCCGGATACCCCTCATCTGTGATACGAGTGTCCTGACTTCGCTCAACGCCGTCCGTGCCGTCTGCTGGACATCCATGAGCTCGCTCTTCGCCTGCTCCGGATTCTTTTCAACCAGCTTTCTGGCAAGATCACTTTTCAATCCGATCAATGATAATTTCTGACCAAGGGTGTCGTGGAGATCCCTTGCGATCCGCTGCCGTTCTTCCTGCTTCACCAATTCCGAGATCCGTTTATTGGCGTCCTCGAGTTGCTCTTCTAACTGCCCTTGTTTGTTTCGATTGAAAATATTGAAAGGAAGCAGAATCACACTGATCCAAATGATCAGGATGAAAGGAAACTGAGAGAGGAAAACCTCATGCTGGAGGACGAATTTATAATTGATTGATGCCGTTGTGAGGACCAAATGCACCACATATAGCGTCAGGAACGCCGCCCGGTTCCGTATATTCCCATTGTAATAGGCGATATAAAAGGCAAAATAGATAAAATTGAATTGCACGGTCATCGTGATGGAAATGGCGATCAGGATCCCTGTCCACAAATACACCGGCCACCTGCTCGACAGGAAGGCAAACCGCAACGATATGAAAAACATGATCGTCAGGATGATACCGGTGATGATTTCCATGGTGGAGGAAGATTGAAAAATGAAGTAAAACGGCAGAATCGACGCAATGGCCCACACATAAGGTGACGTGCCTGAACCTTTGACCTTCCCTGTGGAAATGTTCATCATGATTCCTCTTTTCCTTTCAGACATAAAGCCCTTAATATTTCCTTTTTTGAATGGCTTTTTGTTTTTGCATCACGTCATACGATTTATGTATGATATCGCTTAACACGTCACCTTTATAAACACGGCCGATTTTTGTGTTCTCTTGATAGTATTCGACAATCTCATCCAATTTCTCCGACGTTTCCGGGTCAATCCTTACATTAAGCTGCATCTTCCCTTGATTTGACAACATTTATCTCCACCTTTCATCAGAAGTATAGCAACTGCTAGCACTTAGATATCTTTATCATAGCACATGATATCAGGAAAAATCGACCAAAAAGTACAACGTTTAAAAGAAATCCAGGAGGAAATCCTCTCCATCCACACCCCCTTCTTATCATAAAAAAAAAACACCCTTTTACCGCAGCCAGGGCCGTAAAGGGTGTTTTCACATCAGATATTTTCGTCACAATAAGCAACCAATGCCTGCTCTTCTTCTTCCTCAAGGGCAAAATCCAAGTAGGTTTCGGAACCCCGTTCGATGATAGAATACTGAGCGAGTTTGGAGGATGCTTCCTCCCTGACATAAATGCCTTTTATATACATTCCGGATGGTGTATATAATTCATCATCTTCCGGAACTTCGATTTCAATCATGACTTCATACCGCTGTCCCGGAAGGATTCCGGTCGGGTCTTTCAACTCTTCTGCGTTCATTTGAATAATCTCCATGCATAACTTCCTTTCATACCTTTTCCTAAACCCCTATTATACACGTAATCCCTCCCTTTCACACCATTCTCTTCTCAACCCCATGTTTTCTCGGTTATAATGGTGCTTTAAGGAGTGATCTCATGGAACGAAATGAAATGGAAAAGAAAATCATTGAAAACTATCAAAAAGATGAAAATATGATGATGATGGTTTTTGCCCAATGGTGCGTGAATCAGGATCTTGATCCCGTTGCCGTTTACCTCAAAGCGTATCCGGAGCAGAGAGATAATCCTGTCCTGAAACAAATGATGGAGCTGACGGTCCCGAAAGAGGAATCCTCAGATATTCCTTACAGTACCCTTCTGGGCGTCCTCCAGTTGTTCGGAAACGAAGATTTGGCCATCGCCATTCAGGACATGCAAAAGAGCTGAAGGAAAATCGCCAACTAAATCCGTTATACACATTCATCGTTAACATTCTTAATCTAGAAGCCTGGATTCTCTTCCAAGCTTCTTTTTTACATAAAATCAAAATAATAGCGGATGATGTGAAAGAAAATCGGTGCTGTATAAGCCAGACTGTCCACCCGGTTCAAGTAGCTTTCCTTCAGGGAAGTGAACTTCGGCCGGTCTCCGATCAGAAGATCGCGTTTCAATACCGATACCGTAAGACTTCCGATAAAGGCACCTGTCGCAATGATGACGCCTGACAAGAGACCGAATGTTTCATTCAGTGGCGTCAGATATGGGTAGAGGCTAAAGGATAAGCCCGTTGTAACCAGTAAAGCCACCATATACCCTTCCCATGTGATGGCAGGATTCGCTGTAGGAACCACCTTTAAGCGGCCGGCATAGATGGAAACGAGATGTTGAACGATGTCACTCACCTGCGTAAGGATGACAAGGTAAAGGACAAGATTGGCTCCGTATTCGGGACTCGCAACTTGGAAATAGGCCAGATGGCTAAGGCCGAACACCATAAGCATCAGGCCCCATTGAGTAGAACTGACCGACCTTAAGAACCCTACGGTGCCTTTCCCCAGGATCCTCGGTAGCGGCAGAAGTAAAAAAACGTACACAGGGATAAAGACGATGAACATTCCATACCAGCCAAGGTAGATCCAATAAAATTGGAGCGGGATTGATATGTATGCCCACAGGAAAATACGCCGGTCGGCCTTCCTTGTCTTCATCATGGAAAAATACTCTTTCAGAGAGAAGAAGCAAAGGATCATTAATGAGAGCATGGATACAAGAGGGTTGAAAAGGGTGGCAACCGTAAAAACGACAAACATCCCCCACCATGTTTTAATCCGCAGGGAAACACGGGAGAAATCCTTGTCCCCTTGGAACTTCCTTACTGAAAGGAATGCCAGATGACCGGCTGAAAGCGTCAGGAAAATGATGAATAACGTCCAATAAGCGCTAGTGGTCAAAGATGTCCCCCCTATTGTTAAAATCCTTTAAAAGGATGGGTCATTGGTCATATTAACCCCTCAGGTTATTGTATAATGAAGAAGGTGGAACATCTACATTTTTTTAGGAGGTGCGCGGTTGGAAGACCACTTTATTTATATTTTATTGACGGATACGGGCACCCTGTTCACTAAATCGATTAAGAGCTATACGAAAGCCCCCTACAATCACGCGTCCATTTCATTTGATCGGGAACTCACGGACATGTACAGCTTCGGGAGGAAGCATCCATCCAATCCTTTGTCTGGTGGATTTGTAAAGGAAGATGTCCAAAGTGGTACATACAGCAAATATCCGAAGACGACCTGTGTGATTTACAGGCTGAAGGTGTCTCAGAGGGATACGCAAAAAATGCTCCGGGTTCTGAATGTATTCAAACGCAGCAGCAATAAGTATCTCTATAATCTTTTCGGGATCGTCGGCGTGACGATGAATGAGCCGGTGGAATTCAGCAACTCCTACTTTTGCTCCCAATTCGTCGCGGAAGTATTGAGCCGGTCGGGCGTCAAGCTCTGGGATAAGCTACCCGCCCTGGTTACCCCCGAGGATTTCAGAAGATCCCCATCGTTTGAGCTGATTTACGAAGGGACACTGTCAGATTATGAACCCGTCAAAAAGCAAAGGAACCTCCCGGAATGAACAAATCCGGGAGGTTCCTTTTGGTTATCATTCGATTGTAAAGCGAAGGAAGAAAATAAATTGATAAACCATCTCATACGCTTCCAAAAGGGTAGCTTCTTCACTGAACCCCCTCATATCATTCAATGTCAGATTGAGGTCCCACAGACCATCCTCCCCGTTGAATAAAAGTTCGTAGGAGTCCTCTCCATTCGTCAGGGTCTCAGCCAGGATCTGCTTGATTTCAGGACCAAATTTCTTTTGGAGTTTCAGTCCAAGGAGAGCGCCGTAGGTTTGGAAGACGTCATTCATCTCAAGGGAGACTCCGTCAACTCCCACACGGTCAAAGCACTCCGCTTCCAGATAGACGAAGTGTTCCGGGTTTTCCTTCAGGTACCGGACAGGTTCGTCCAGTATCGCATGACCATCAGCAATCAATTCTTCCGTTTCCTTATCGCATCGCTCCACAACCGCTTGTGAAAGGGCGGTCTTAAAATCGATGATGGTGAGTCCTTCCGGGGACTTCAAGTCATTTTGAAGGAGATACTCCATTTCTTCAGGCAGGGCTTCAATGGTACCCTCGACTCTGTCTGCCCACTCAGTCATTTTCTTTTTCATATGTAGTTCCTCCTTATTCGGATAGTTCTTTGAATTCAGCGTATACGGGACAATGATCGCTGCCGAGCACCGCTGGTTCCATCCCGGCTGAAGCAAGTGAAGTCGCCAGGGAACGCGAAGCAATGACATAGTCGATGCGCCATCCGATATTGCGCTCCCTCACCTTGTTCATGTAAGACCACCAAGTGTACGCATCATCACGATCCGGATGAAGATATCTGAACGTGTCGATGAATCCGGCATCCAAGAGCTTCGTCATCTTCTCCCTTTCCTCATCCGTAAACCCTGAATTCCCACGGTTTGAACGGTCATTCTTCAAATCGATGGGTTGATGGGCGACATTCAAATCCCCACATAGGACGACAGGTTTATGCTCATCCAGTTTCTTTATATATCCCCTTACCTTATCTTCCCAACGAAGGCGGTCGACTATTCGGGATAAATCCCGCTTTGAATTCGGGGTGTACATGGTCACAAGATAGAAGGATTCGAATTCACATGTAATCAATCGCCCTTCTTCTTCAACCTCTCCCTCAACAAATCCGTAACTCACATGGAGTGGTTCCGTTTTTGTGAAGACGGCTGTCCCAGAGTATCCTTTTCTTTGGGCATAGTTCCAATACTGATGATATCCTGGCAGATCCAATTCGATTTGACCCGCCTGGAGCTTTGATTCCTGAATGCAGAAGATATCCGCATCACTATGTTTGAAGAAATCAAGAAAGCCCTTTTTGACACAGGCCCTGATTCCGTTCACATTCCAAGAAATTAGTTTGACCATCTCTCATTTGCACCTCTGATTTCATGTTTCCGATCGTTGATCTCTGGTCGGAATCCCTGCTATTATTCTACCATATTTCATTCAGACGAACGAAATTATACTAAGATAATATATGATGTTGCCATTATTATATTAGAATAACATTAGCTCGTGTTGATTATTTTCCGACAAAAATAAGGCGCGGGGAACCTGCCCGCACCTTCATCCCTCATCATTGGATTTCTGATTCTATCCGGTTGTAGAGATTTTCCGTTATCCGCTCCACCTCATCGAAATCCATCAGACTGACATAGATCCCTTTCATCTTGTCATGAAAATCCTTTGCTTCACTCAGCGTCTGGATCGCTTCCTTCATTTTATCTTTGTAGCCCTTCGTCGCCTCTTCAATCTCACGACTGAATGTTTCATCGGTTCCTTCCGTGATACATCGATCATACATATCAACGATGTGATCCCCTTTCCGTGAAGGGAAATACTCGTGGGGAGCCGTACTATCAAAAATGGCGATGCCCTGTTCCCTTAGGATGACCATATCCAGGCTATTGGGATCAAAACCGCAGTGGTATACCTCCACACTGAACCCTTTATCCCTCCCGCTTGCTGCAATTTTTTTCAGCATCGTTGACTTACCGGATCCTGCCCTTCCCTTGATGAAAAACCTGTCCGTAAGACCATCGGTGAGGTTTTGGATGTAGTCGACTGCGCCGATCGGGGTTGCCGCACCAAGGAATCGACGCGTGATTCTCCCTTCTGTTCCCTGTTCCTCTCCTGCAAAGAAGCTGGCAATCAATTCCTCCGTCAGGGTATTGGCTTCTTCAAAATCCATATTGGAAATGTACACTTTTTCGATGTCATCATGTTCTCTCAAGGACGCTGCAAACGTATCATAGGCTTCCTGTCGTTTACCGATGAACTGATTGTGAAAAGATAACACGGCTTCCGTATGATCTGCTAGCCTCTCCATATCCAATGCCTTTGTAAGATCAATTCTTTCCACGACCGCCTGGGCTACATTGAACATTTCACTGCCATCGATTACACCAATCCCCTTCTCCGGAAGCAGGATGGCATCCAAGGCATCAGGTTGCAAAGCACTATGAATGTAATCCAAGTCATATCCCGATTTCTCAAACCGTTTACCGAGCTCCTTCAAAAGGGTCGATTTCCCTGCCCCTGGCCCACCGTCGAGTATATACACTTTTTCCAATTCTTCAAAAGCGGAATCCGATAAACTGATCAATCCTTTTGCAGTATTCCCGCATGCAAAATAATGTTTAATCGTCATGGAATCATCCTCTCTTCACTCTTCCCTTAAGCAGGGAGGCGGTTCGCCCATAGTAAACCATATGTCTTACAGCCTGCCCCCGTGAATCGGACAAAAAAAAGACGCCCTCTGACCCGGGCGCCTTCCCTATTCCCTTTTATCCATGTTCTTACCGTAAAAAATTTCATCCATCTCTTTTTTCAGCTTGCTTGTGATTTCCTTCGCCTCTCCTTCATCGAGGCGGTCTTCCGTATACCCGAACAGATAGTTGTTCAGATCGAATTCCTTCAGTTTGCACTTTGTATGGAAGATGTTCTGCGGATATACATTTACATCAATCATGTCGTATTCCTCTTTGATTGCTTCAGGTATATAATTCTGGATGGATTGAATATCATGATCTATAAATAGCTTGCGGCCATTGATATCCCGGGTGAACCCCCGTACTCGATAATCCATCGTCATGATGTCTGTATCAAAGGAATGGATGAGATAATTCAATGCCTTCAGTGGAGATATTTCACCGCAGGTGGATACATCGATATCCGCCCGAAATGTACTGATCCCTTCATGGGGGTGGTATTCCGGGTATGTGTGGACGGTAATATGGCTCTTATCCAGGTGCATGGCGGCGCTTGCCGGAAGTGGGCCTGGAGATTCATCGAAGTGTTCAGTGGGGACTTCAACGATCGGACCTTCCGATACCAAGATGGTGACACTTGCTCCCTGGGGGACATAATCCTGCTTGGACACATTCAAAACATGAGCCCCGATGATATCAGACACATGTGTCAATATGCCCGTTAGACGTTCCGCATTGTATTGTTCATCAATATATTCGATGTACGCCTCACGCTCTTCTCGCGTTTTCGTATAGCATACATCGTACATATTGAAGCTTAAGGACTTTGTCAGATTATTGAATTCATGGAGCTGAATGCGCTCTTGATGAGATAAATTCATGAAACACTTCCCCCTCATTACACGTATGTGTGTATGTTACCCGAACACCCCCAAGGTAAAACAAACTGGTAATAGCTTTTTCTTTTTACTTTGAGCTTGGATTGGTTAGAATGGAAGTAGGAATGGAGTTGTATATCGTGAAAAAACTACTACTGCTTATCGTACTTATAGCAGCTGCATATAATACCAAGCCACTATGGATCGAACAGGTTGAGGCATCGAGTCTCGGCTCCATCATGGACAAATTCCAGAAATTCAAGGAACGGGATGACGTACAGGGTGCGATAGACGGCCTGGATCAAGGAATGCAATCCCTGCTTACAAAGCTGGATGATTTAAAAGAGAGCAAGGATAAAGAGCCAAAAGAGCCACAAGCAGAAAAGCCGGCACTAACCACCCCAAGCAGTGACACCTTCTCTGTTCACAATATCGAACTTGGCGCTGACAAGAAAGAAGTAGAGAAGCAAGCAGGCGATGCCCAGAGGCATTCCATGAATGAGTATGGCGTAGAATGGTTCGCCTACCATGACCACTACCAAAACTTCTTCATGGCCTCTTATGACGACAATGGCAAGGTGAACGGCCTATACACGAATCAAGATCTCATCGCTTCCACGACAGGTATTAAAATCGGGGCCTCCAAAGAGGATGTACGTAATGAAATGGGCAAACCCCTCGAACATATCCGTAAGGGGATGACGCTTTTCCAACTTCAGACAGACGGGGAGCATGATGTTTTTGAAGTCGATGACTCCTATGTGACGATCTTTTATGATAAGCATGAGAATAATACTGTCACAGCCATCCAGGTGATCGATTTTGGCTTGGAGAACGAGAAGAAGGATTACTACACTAAAGCCTCTGCATCCATGAAAGAAGGATTTGAGTATCAACTCTTCGACCTCACGAATGCCATCCGGGTCAGGATGGGTGAATCCGTCCTGACATGGGATGACCACGTCAGGGAAACGGCAAGGAAACATAGCGATGATATGGCAGAAAACAACTACTTCAGTCACACAAACCTCGACGGCGAATCGCCTTTCGACCGGATGGCCGATGATCAGGTAGCCTTCAGGACGGCGGGAGAAAATCTTGCCTATGGGCAGCTCAGCTCGATTTTTGCCCACGAAGGCCTCATGAACTCGATGGGTCACCGTGAAAATATCCTTCAGTCCCATTATGAGTACCTCGGCGTAGGGGTTTCATTCAATGAAAAGGCCCAACCCTATTACACCGAAAACTTCTATAGTGAATAATCCTCATCCGTTCAAGCAGAGAGCAAGGAGGTTGGGACAAAACTAAAAAGGGATTATTTCACGACGAACAATATCAGTATGGCTTCTTTATACCGCTCATGATTTCCGTGCAAGACTTCGCTTTCCGCGGGTAGCCCGTGAGCCTCCTCGGCAAGCCTGCGGGGTCTCACATCAGCTACTCTTCCCGCTGGAGTCTTCGTCTTGCACTCCAATCAACCGCTGGAAACGAGTACATATAAATGGTCAAAGAACAATTTAATAACCCGAATGAACTTGCCTGAAAATAGGGAAATTCGTTCGGGTTTTACTGTGGGTAAGACACTTTTGTCCCAGCCCCTTCCTATTTTCACCCCCTATGACAAACAAGAAGACCGACTCGTGATGAGTCGGTCTTAGTGGCATAGAGGAAAGACATTCCAAACGCTGCTATATCATTTACTTTTCTTCAGGTATCTCGCACCCATTTTCATCGCACGTCATCCCCTGGTCCGTGTTTAGTGAAGTCAAAGGGGAACGGGATTCCTCTTCCCAAACTTTAGCCAGCGCATCACGGAAAACTTCAGGTGGTTGCGCGCCGGAAATGGCATATTTCCTGTTAATCACAAAAAATGGTACGCCTTGTACCCCGATCTCGCGTGCTTCTGCTTCATCCATTCGGACTTCCTTCGCATAGGCTTCACCTTTAAGGACTTCAGTTGCCTCATTCCTGTCCAATCCGGCAGACTCCACAAGGTCGAGAAGGGTGGCTTCGTCACCAACATGCTTAGAATCGGCAAAGTGAGCTTTCAAGAGCAACTCCGTCAACTCAGCCGCTTTTCCTTTGGTTTGTGCGAATTTAGTGAGTCGATGAGCATCGAATGTATTCGTCGGCACACTGGTATCAAAGCGGAAATCAAGGCCAACGGCAGCCGCTTGTTGGGTGAGGCTTACGGAATTATTCCTTGCTTGTTCTTCAGTGATCCCGTACTTGGACGCGATCAGCTGATGGATGTTCTTATCCGTATCCTTAGGGAAGTTCGGATCAAGCTCGAAGCTCTTGAACTCGACTTCCACCTCATTTGCATGATCAAACTGCTCAAGTGCCTGCTCCAGGCGGCGTTTTCCTATATAACAAAATGGACAAACATAATCAGACCATACTTCTATTTTCATCCCTTGCACCTCTTTACTGTTTAATCTAGGGGCATCGTACCATATTTTGAGTCATAATACCCATCATCAGCTCAGTCGTCTTTTTTTTCGTTTCGACCTGTTGCCATGACAGCGGTCACAGATGGAAAAGCCGAATTCAGGCGGCAGCTTCTTCCCGCAGCTCCTGCACGTGCGGCTGTAGGATTGAACCTCGTCTGAAAGGGAATCATGCACGCCATCTGCTATCTCTTCCCTGACCCGCTCCCAATAGGCCGCTTCTGTCTGGCGGCCAAGACGATAGAGAAAGAGGAGGTGTAGGCCCACTGATTTATAGGATAGTTCCTGTTGTTCCAAATTCCGTGTCCTGATGACCGGTTCCGGTAGCTCCTCACCATCGATGATGGCATGCATGCATTGGAGCCACTGTGTGATCAGGCGATCCTCCTTTTTGCTGAAAGGAAGGTGAAGGAAACCGTATAGGTCGTCCAGGGAAAGCCTAGCTTCGATGTCTGATCCCTCGATTCGTTCATACAGCTCTTTTTCCTCAATCAACGAAGCCTTCTCGGTTCCTTCAGGAGACTTGAATCGATCCCAAAGCTCGAAGAAGGTCCCCAAGTGATTACTGTAGCGCTGGAACCGTTCAAAGACCGAAGAGGTGGGTGCAACGGCAAAACGATTGAGGGGGCGGTCTTCCTGATGAAGGAGTTTTTCCATCGCTTTGACGTGCCTGCTGAATGAAACCTTCCCCACCTCATAAAGCCCCTTCCGTCCTGCACGGCCGGCGATCTGTTTGACTTCCTGTGAAGACAGCCGTCTTCTCCTGGTTCCATCGAATTTCTCCGTTTCAAGGAACACGATCCTCCGGATGGGGAGATTGAGACCCATTCCAATGGCATCCGTTGAGACAATCAGGTTCGTCTTCCCTTCTATGAATTGCATCATTTGCTTTTTGCGGGTTTCAGGCGGCATGCTTCCATAGATCATACTCACCTTATGTCCGCCGGACTGAAGCCTTGAGGCTGTCTCCAGAACCTTTTTCCTTGAAAAACAGACGATCGCATCTCCGTTCTTCGCGCTTCGAAGCTTGAATTCCTTTGGTTCCACCTGCAGGGGGATCTCGCGTTTATAATGGTGGACCGTGACATCCTCCTCACTGAGCAAACGGAACAGCAACTCTTCCACATTGGTGCTGCCAATGATATGGACTTCCTTCGCCCTGGATTTGGTAATGGCCCGATACCATGCGTAGCCCCTGTCCTGGTCGGAAATCATCTGGGCTTCATCGATCACAACCACATCATAGAAATCCTTCTCATGGAACATTTCCACGGTACTGGCACTATGAAGGGCACCAACAGTCACTTTCTCTTCTTCACCGGTTTTCAGATTACATGGGATTCCCTCACGATTTAGTTTATCGTAAACCTCCAGGGCAAGAAGACGCAAAGGTGCAAGATACATACCGCTCCGGGCTTTTTTCATACTTTCCAGTGCGGTATGGGTTTTGCCTGTATTCGTTTCACCGAGATGCAGGATATATCGGATATTGCTCTTACCAGGGGCACTGTACTCCCGTCCAAAAATGGACTCCATCATGGCCTCCTCTTCCCGCTGTTTCCTCTCCTGTTCCTCCCTTTCTTCCCGTTCACGCTTTTCTCTCTCTTCCATATCTGCTGTCAAGCTAATCAGCTGGACTTCAGGATCCCACGGTCCTTCCGCAATCTCAAGGAGGCGCGCTACCTTTTCTTCACCTAGCCATTTAAACCAGGTGTTCATCATTGACAAGAAAAGCGGGTGATTCATCCTGCTCAGCCTTTCCATATTCAAAGGCTGACCAAAGGCTTCCAGGTAACGTTCGAGGTGATCTTCCGATAGGGCTTCAAGCAGTGAATTCACAATCAGCTGATCGGCATGATAGGAACTGAATCGCTCGTAAGGCGCCAGATATGTTTCATACTCCCAGGCATCCCGGTCCCAATGCTCACTTTTTTTATTGAGGGATCCCGTGAATTCTCCCATGAAATCCTCCAGTAAAGGATAGTGTGAAGAATGGAATGCACCCTCTTCTCTTAGCTGGTCTTCCTCTAGGATGAATTTTTTCTTATTTCCGATGTCACCTACAACTTTCTGCGCCATGAGGTAGCGAAGCTCTGCGTACCATGCAAGCTCCTTTTTCCGAACCTGGTCCTCCACCCACTGAAGGATATCCCTTCTGATTTCCTTTTGAAGCGTGGAGCGCTTTATACGGGCATGATCTTCCTTCTGTTGATCTTTGACTGCATTGAAACGGTCCTTCCACTCCTGACCTGCCTTGACTGTCTCTTTTAACCAAGCTTCTCCATCGAATGGGTCTATCTCCCTTATCTCGTTCCTGAAAAGCTGATTCACCCATTTTTTCTCCATTCCGTTCAGTTCGATTCCCCGGCTACGGAGAAAGGCCTTTTTGTGGCTGATCATGAGGTCATTGGTTACCCTATTCAACCACGTATTGATCCACACCTGATGAAAGAAAGACCTTCTGTCTGTTACATAGTCATCGAATGACGGGCAGCTTTTTCTCTCCTGCATGTAGCGTATGATGTCTTCATCTATTTTTTGTTTCGTTTCATTTATGGCTTCTTCCCTTACGTCCTGAAGCTTTTGCATGCTGTATTCCCCAATCTTATTATTCTAAGAATCTTTAGTTTATCATAGTTGGATGCAACACAAAAAGCCCGCAATCCAGCGGGCTTAGTTTTGTTCCAACCTGATTTTGATGGCAGTTGACAACGACACGATCATTTCCTCCATGATTCCTTCCAATATCCTGTCCGGGACCCACTTTCGGGAACCTTTCGGATTCATGGACAGCCATCCGTTCATGATGGTCCCGTCCCCGTCAGCTTTAGCCGTGAATTCACCACATCCCCCGAAAGATTTCTTCACATCTTCCATGGTGAAGCTGATTTTCTCCGGCGGGATCCATTCCGTCACCCTGACTTCCGCCGCGACCGTTTTTTTAATGAGGCCATAAGGGATCTTCATCTTCCATTCTACGTGATCGCGTGCAAAACGCCTGTGTCCTATATACCCTGAGACGAGGGGAGCCCATTCTTCCAACTCGGATATGAAATCCCATACGGCTTCGATGGGCGCATGAACAAGTAGGGAACAGCTACTTTTGACCAAAACGCTACCTCCTTGCAGTGTCTAATCAAAGACGATCGAGCAGTGGAATGAGACCGGCCAAACGATCAATCTCATAAGTAGGAGTAACCACTTCAGGCGTCTTTTGATGATGATTGATCCAAACGGTCCTGATCCCACATTGATTGGCACCTTTTATATCTGTATTCAGATTATCGCCTACCATGATGGCTTCTTCCTTTTCTATCCCGACTTTCTCGAGGGCAAGCTCAAACATCTCAGGCTCCGGCTTTCCTTTCCCTACTGCCCCCGAAACGATGATTTCCTTGAAGTATGGGATCAATTCAGGCGTCAGCTCAAGCTTGGTCTGCTGCAGATGGGGTGATCCGTTTGTCAAAAGGATCAGTTCATACGAACCTTTCACCTTCTCGAGTACATCAAATGTTTCATCGTATACAAAAGGATGCTTCTTGCGTTCTTCCCTAAAGCGTTCGGCAAGTTCTTCTCCTAGACCCTCCACCCTTACACCTTCACGTTCTAGTCCGTTTTTCCAAGCTTCTTCACGATAGCCCGGTGCAATCCGGCTAAGCTTGGTGAAATTCTCGTCATGATAGTCGAAGAAATCCCCCCAAAGACCTTCGAATGGGTTGATCCCGATCATTTGTGTGAATTCATATGTATCATACGAGGCATAAAGCTCCCTAGCAGAAGCCCTCACAGAAGATTCCAGCTCATCAGCATCCACTTTCACCTGAGTGGCTGCATACCGGCATGTAGCACTGAATGCTTCGGAAATGCTTTTGGCATCCCATAATAACGTGTCATCCAAATCGAAAAAAATTGCTTTTAACAAAACTCATCCCTTCTCTCCACTTTGTTTTATACTCTTAAGATTACAAGGAGACGCCACATTCGTCTATAATAATCACGAGCATGCGTTTTTTTAAAGTGAAAAAGGGAACATAGTAAGTATACATATCCGTCAGAAGGAGGAATCGACATGTGGATTGTTTATATAAGCATCGCCATCGTGGTGATTGCCATCATCATGCTCGGCGTATCCATTGTCCGAACGTTAAAAACGACTAAACCGGTCATTAATCGTATGAATGAACAAGTGGAAAGCATCCAGGGAAGAATGAATAAACTGACAGACGAATCGTCCCAGCTTCAGGCCACCCAACAGGAAATCCAGAAGGATATCGAGTTCAAAAAGGATAGCATCACGATGACAGTTGAAGAAGCAAAGGATCTTCCACGCTCCATCAAATCATTGTTTAGAAATATGAAGGCTTGAATCCCTCCTCTAGTGAGGGATTTCGTTTTGATTTGTTTTATTTTGTTTACATAATATTATTATGATATATTTGAACGATCGGTTTGCCTCTGGTATAGTTGAGATGCCCCTCCTGGACATTCGCTTGTTGCGGGACACTTAACCATGTACGGACAGGAGGGGCACCTTTACTTGAGTAACCCCTTGGGAATCCACCCCACCCTTCCCTCTTTTTTCACCAAATCAAATCCTGTACATCCTCCATCGACCAACTGCACCCTTTCACCGCTTGTTACAGGAAGCAAGGTAAATGACACATCGTCCTTCACGTTATGACCATCATCCTCTATGTATTCATTTTTAACCCAGAACATTCTTTCCGTCTTTTTATGCATGCATCGGCTGAAATCCTCTGCCACTTCCAACCGTTCGATCTCATAATCCGGGAACGTGATGCCGGCCGCCTCTTGATTGTGCGGCATATAATCGCCTTTAACCTCGAAATCAGGAAGATGATCGACATACATGAAGGAGTATGCTCCTGATTCGATGATCAGTGCATTCAATTGTCCGGACGATTTCACGGCACAACCGCCATCGATGGAGATCATTTTCTTGTCGTGGTTGATTAATGGTGCATGGGAGAAGCCATTTTCAATGTAATTGACCACAGGCCAATGTCCAACGATGACCTGTTTACCTGAACAGTGATACCCTTCCATGAACGCCCTCTTCGTCAATGCCTCCATCCGGCTCGTTTCATGCCACTCTTCCCCTGGGTCAATCCCTGCATGTACAAATAGATACCGTTCGCTTTCGATGGCGGTGGGAAGTCCTGAAAGCCACTCGATCTGCTTACTGAAGCTATTCACCAGGACATTTTTCATTTCTTCTATCCCCGTACCCTCTGAAAACGTCATGTCTTCTTTTATCATCCACTCATGAAAGAGGGATTTTTCTCGACGATTCAAGTACCCTATCAAATCTGGATTCAATTCCATCAAATCGTCCACCAATGTATCACAATTCCCCTCTAACACGTGTACGTTCGGGCTCTTAACTGAAAGTTCCATGATGTAATCCACCACGCCGCTGCTGTCGGGTCCCTTTTCGCATAGATCTCCGATGAACAACAACCGATCGTCTCGTTGAACATGTACTTTTTGCACTAATTCCTTTAAAAGATCGAGTTCCCCGTGGATATCACCAATGACGATCACTCTGGACTTATCAGGGATACTGATTTTCTTAATTTTTTCCATACGGGACATCCTCCATAGCATTATTGGTAGCGTTCCGACCGTATATGGCCATTATGGACTTTTCTATGTATGTCTGAAGAACGGAGATGATGGATTGCTTTTAAAAGTCCAATACGCACATACATAAAAAGCCAGCCTCCTGAGAGACTGGCTTCCATGTGTGTGTTAAGAGCCACAGTTGCCGTAACGGATTATAAGAAAGTTTTAAACCACCACTCCTCAAAGTGGGTGTTTGCAGAAGGTTTCCTGCCGTCCTCTATCGTGGAGGCATGGCATTCCGACTTCGATATAAAACTCCCTATTACAGCTTAAAGGTTAAAACTTCGTTATGGTTACGTACAACGCAGCCTGTAGATAGTATAATACAACAACGCCGGATTTATTTCAACCCTTGTGCCTGATTACGCGTCGAAGACTTCTACTTTCTCCATTACGTCACCATTTCTCATCGCTTTTGCGATTTCGAGTCCAGACGTTACTTTACCGAATACAGTGTGAACACCGTTCAGATGCGGCTGAGGCTCATGGACGATGAAGAATTGGCTTCCGCCTGTGTCTTTTCCAGCATGAGCCATGGAAAGAGAACCGGCCTCATGCTTATGAGGGTTGCCTTCTGTTTCACATTTGATAGTATATCCAGGACCACCGGTACCTGTACCGTTCGGGCAGCCTCCTTGACTTACGAAGCCGGGAATCACACGGTGGAAAGTCAAACCGTCATAAAATCCTTCTTTTGCAAGCTTTTCGAAGTTCTCCACTGTTCCTGGTGCTTCATTCGGGAAAAGATCGAATTCGATTTTTTCACCCGTTTGGAATTGTATGTATCCTTTTTTCGCCATTATTAACAGCTCCTTTTTTCAAGTGATCAAGCTATATCATACCATTCCCGGGAAGGCATGTCACTCCAAGTGTCGGTGAGATTCCAAGATACGTTCAAATAGCGGTCATGAATCTCCGTAGTCGGTGAATATCCTAGTAAAAGGACAACTCTGGTTGAGGGAGAGATGCGTGATGATGGAAGAATTATTAAGGGGGATTTCAATTGATCCCCAGCTCACGATATTGGTGCCTGCCCTATGGGTTCTCGGGTTTACATTAAAAAAGACCCCGCATGTGGAGGACTGGTTGATCATCTGGATCCTCCTCTTATGCGGGGTGCTCGCCAGCGGCTGGAAGCTTGATTTTGACTTCAACGGCATTGCCAACGGATTCATTGCAACTGGTGCTGCCATCACGACACATCAGTCATTCAAACAAACTTTTTTCTCCAGGGTCTCGGATCGCGGAAGGAGAGAAAAGAAGTGATTATCAGAGTGCATCGCGCTCTATTTTTTTTGAAGGACCCCGATGAACTCCCTCATATAGTCGGGAAGATCCGGTGGTCGTCTACTTGAGATGATGTGCCCATCAACGACAACGGGCTCATCGAACCACTTAGCACCTGCATTCTCCATATCATCCTTGATTCCCGGAGTACTGGTGACGTTTACACCGTCCAAGATCTTAGCGGAGATGAGGACCCAGCCAGCGTGACAGATCTGTCCGATCGGTTTCTTTGCTTTGTCCATTTCTTTAATCAGCGAAAGAATGGAGTCGTATCTTCTCAGCTTATCAGGAGACCAGCCTCCCGGGACAAGGATGGCGTCGTACTCATCAGCATCCGCTTCATGGAAACTGTGGTCGGATGTGATGGGAACTCCGTACTTACCCTTATACGTTTTGTTTTTTTCCTCTCCGGCAATATGGACGACTGCCCCTTCTTCCCTCAAACGAAGGACCGGATACCATAATTCCAGATCTTCAAAATCGTCGCTTACGAGCTGCAGCACGCGTTTACCTGTCAAACTCATCGTAACACCTCACTAAAAATAGTTTCATGTTCATTGTCGATCATTCCGTTCATTGTTGCAACTTCAGCGCTCAAGGACTTTGATCAAGGCCTGTGTCCCGCTCTCACCTTCATCAAGAGCAGCCAGTTCCTCATAAAGGCTTAGTGCAAGCTCCAGCCCCGGTGTGCGCATGTCCATTTCTGAAGCAGAATCAAGGGCTATCTTCAAATCCTTAATAAAATGCTTTACATAGAAGCCGGGTGCAAAGTCTCCCTTTATCATCCGGGGAACAAGGTTGCTCAGAGACCAGCTTCCTGCTGCACCGGTCGTGATGCTACTGAGGACCTTATCCGGGTCGAGTCCCGATTTTTTTGCGTACATCAAGGCTTCGCTCACCCCGATCATATTCGAGGCGATGGTGATCTGATTGCACATTTTCGTGTGCTGACCTGCACCAGCACTCCCTTGGAGGACCACATTCGATCCCAGGATTTCAAAAATCGGCCGTACGGATTCAAACGTGTCCTCATCTCCTCCCACCATGATGGATAAGCTGCCATTTTGGGCACCGATATCACCACCGGAAACAGGTGCGTCCAAACTATGTATACCACGTGTTTTCGCTTCTATGAAAATGGTCTCCGCAAGATTTGGTGAAGAGGTGGTAAAGTCGATGGCAATGGTTCCTTCCTTCATGTTATCAAGGATGGCTCCACTGCCGAGGTAAAGCTCCTCCACATCAGATGGATATCCTACCATCGTCATCACAATGTCGGCTTCCTTGGCGACCCCTGCTGGATTGTCAGCCCAAATCGCTCCTTCTTCCAGGAGATCTTTCGCCTTGAAACGCGTTCTTGTATAAATGAGCACCTCATACCCTGCATTCAACAGATGGCGTGCCATGCTTTTTCCCATAACGCCTGTCCCAATGAACCCGATCTTTTGATTTTTCATCTTCTATCTCTCCCTTCACTGTTCCTGCTAATATTTTCTTTCAAAACCATGCTTTTGTCCATTGCTGACGTTTAACTTTATGAGTCAGGGGAAAAGATACCCCAAACAAGATAAAACCCAAGGAGGAGATCGATGATGAAAATCAATAAAACATTTCTCGTAGGAGCAACCGTGACGGCCGGATCCATCGGATGGCTGCTTTCATCCAAGGAAAAACGGAATCAACTTCATAATATCAGGCACGGGATCGTCACAAAAATCAAGAAGAAGAGCCGCGACATCGTTGACAAGGGCGGGTTCCCCCACCCTCAGAATGTCGAAGACAACAAGATGGTGAGTGAGGGCGCGATGACGTCCGTACAGTATTTTAACGAAACCAAACAGGATTGATACATCCCCGGGGCAAACCCCCGGGGATTTTTTCATCTTTCAGCCCGATACACATAAAAGTTTCACCAATTTGTCTTATAATGTGTAAGTAGGAATGTGCTATAAGGAGAGATGTTTGATGAAACGATGGAAGATCCTTATCGTGGACGATGAGGCACCGATGAGAAAACTGATTAAGCTTTATTTACATAAAGAACACTATGATTGCTTTGAAGCAGAAAACGGAATCGAGGCGCTTTCGCTTTTGAAGGAGAACCCCATCGATATGATGATCGTCGACATCATGATGCCTTTTATGGACGGATATGAACTCCTTTCAGAGGTACGGAAGACGAGCGAAGTTCCTTTTATCTTCCTTTCTGCCAAAGGGGACGATATGGATAAAGTGAAGGGACTGAAGCTCGGCGGAGACGACTATATGGTCAAGCCCTTTCATGCAGAAGAACTTCTGGCAAGGGTGGAAGGGATCCTCAGGAGGTCATACGGCCTGAAGGTGAACAATCATGCCATGTCGGAAACCTATGGTCCCGTCTCCTTCAATCTGGCATCCAGAACCGTCACGGTGGAAGAACTATCCCCCCGTCTCACTCTCAAAGAATATGAGCTCTTTTTGTACCTCGCCCGCAATGAAGGCCGCGTCTACAAACGGGATCAGCTTCTCGACAAAATCTGGGGCAGTGATTATGAGGGGAGCGACAGGACCGTGGACACCCACATCAAGACACTGAGATTAAAGCTGAAGAACCATGGAATGCTGATCAAAACCGTTTGGGGACTTGGATATAAATTCGAGGCAAGACCTTGAAAAAGCGCTCTTGGACACTGAATAAAAAGGTTTCCATGCTTCTCCTTCTTAGTCTCCTTTTCACCATTCTGTTTTCCTTCCTTTTCATGCATTTTCTTTATAAGGACCTGTATATCGGGACGATGAAGGAATCGATCCTCTATCAAGGGGAACGGACGACGGCTCATTATCACTACGGTGAAGTCAGCGGGGATATTAAAGATAAGATCCTCTGGTACAACGTCATCTCCCCCTATAAGGTGGATGTGGTGGATAACCTCCATGATTTAAAGGAGAACTTCCCCTATAAGGTGGATGGAAAGCCCCTTCTATCCAAGGAAGATACCGATCTTCTTGATCAGGGGCAACATGTCTTGAAAGAAGGGTACGTAAAGGAATTTGATCGGAATATCGTCGGGGCCGTTTTTCCCCTCATGAATGAAGAACGTCATATGGGCTATATCTACATCTATATACCTTTGGCCGAGATGACTGAAGTGTTCCAAAAAGGGATCCCGATTCTCGTGTTGGCAGGAACAATGTTCTACTTCCTATTGTTTGTCATCATCCAGTCGACCCTCGGGTCGCTCTTCAAACCAGTCAAAGAGATGAAAGCATTCTCCAACAGGGTCGCAAACGGGGACTTCTCCCAAAGGCTCGATGTGTCGAGGAATGATGAAATGAGCGAACTCGGGCGGACCTTCAATCATATGGTCGACTCCCTTGAAAACCAAGAAGAGCGGAAAAGACAGTTCTTATCGAATGTCGCACACGAGCTCAGGACCCCCCTCACCTATATCGGAGGATACACGGCTGTTCTCATGGATAAAGTCCATACGGATCCCGACGATGCGGAGGAAAGCTTAAAACTGATCCAGAAAGAAAGCATCCGGATGCAGAAGCTGATCAATGAGCTTCTCGAACTCAATAAATTGGAGGATTCATCCTCTCACCTGGAATTCGAACCGATTGTCCTCTCAGAGTTGCTGTCCGACACACTTTCTCTCGTCCAGCCCCATGCACGCGAGAAGGATCTTGTGCTGGAGAAATCTTTGGACGAAGAAACGATCATCAATGGAGATCCCGATCGGATCCGTCAGGTTGTCTATAATGTATTGGATAATGCCATTAAATACTCAAAGCCTCAAGGAAAAATCATCCTGCGCTCCTCAAGGCAAGGAGATGAAGCCCTCATCACCATACGTGATCACGGAATCGGCATCCCTTCATCCTCCATTCCGAGGATCGGGGAGCGATTCTATCGTTCCGACCTCTCACGCACGCGAAACTCCGGAGGCTATGGTCTGGGCCTCTCGATTGCCAAAGAGATCCTTCACCGCCACGGCGGCTCTCTGCAAATAGAGAGTGAGGAAGGATCGGGAACGACGGTGACGGTAAGGATCCCTTTATTGAAGCTTTGAATTCAATGGCTCGCCATTGAACATGTTCCTTCGAAAAGGATAGACTGATAAAATGCCTGGATTTAGCGGAAAAACACTATGTTTCTTAAATCCAACAAGCTGCCGGTATCCGGCAGCTTGTTTTTTGAATTCTGTTCTATGGTGTCCTTGGGGCTATGGTGGTTATAGGCTGGGATTCAAACATGTCGATCGGTACGGTGGCGGCTTTTTTATGTCGGTATGTTAAAAATACAGTCTGTTTCGAGTGATATTTTCTCTGTTTAAATGCTTTATTCTACACTAATATGTAAAGGTATAGGTCCGTTTCTTTCCGCTGCAGGCGCTTGCTTTCCTGCGGGGAGGGAGTCGAGCCTCCTCGTGCCTGCGGGGTCTCGCCACTCCTCCTTTTCCGCTGGAGTCAAGCGCCCTCCGCTTCAATCCACTCTGTGGTTTTAATGCCCTTATGAGTGGTAATCGATGAGGATTCGAATAGTCACCATTCAAGGTGACCGGTTTTTTTAAGTTAGCACTAGTCTAATATGCCTGGCAGCAAAGATGCTTGTTCTTCACACGTGTGCAAAAGGCATAGGAGCGTTCCTTTCCGCTGCATGCGCTTGCTTTCCTGCGGGGAGGGCGTCGAGCCTCCTCGTGCCTGCGGGGTCTCGCCACTCCTCCTTTTCCGCTGGAGTCAATCGCCTTCCGCTTCAATTCACTCTGTGGTTTTAATCAAGGTGATATTCGATTTGACTATAGAGTCATTCATTTGAACTTTAGCCTGACCTGATAAACAGTATTGCTACCTCTACTCACCATCATAATGAAATGATCTTTCCCATTAACATTAGCTACCACATCTTAAAAAGCACACAGTGCAGCAAAAACCTCACGACTCCTAAGGAATAATCCGCAGAGTGAAACCACGCAAGCGCAGCCGAAGCGGCTCACCGTCCCCCCCGCTGGAAAGCGGTCGGCCGAAGCGGAACAAACGACCCTTTTCCCTCCAAACCTAATAAAGTGATAGATTAGCAGATAGCAATCACTCATCCTGATGCACTCAGTGCAGTGTAGCGGAGGCCACCCGACTCCTATGGGAAAAGCGGGCAGGGTGAGACCCTGCAGGCTTGCCGAAGCGGCTCACCGCACGCCCCATGGAAAGCGGGTGGCCGCAGCGAAACGGAACGACCCCTCCTCCCCTCCATCCCTAATCAAAAGGAAACAACATGCTTGATCCCCCACTTAAAAAATCCATACATTTTGTTAAGAAGTCTTTGCCTGTTGCATGACCTTATTCATAGATTCCCCCATCAAATCTCACTCTACGTTTCCTAGGAACAGCCAGCCCCTTTTTCTACACCCCTTGTCATTTCCATTCCTCCCCCTGCAAAAAGATTGCTATTGAATAACGTCTGCACACATCTTTTCCTAGGGGATCATGCATGAAACATTCATCAATGACAAATGAAAAAACATGGCCAAATCAAAAATCGATTTGGCCATGTTCTTCATTCTTCTACAGGTGAGAAAAGGATCAGCTGAACCAACCTTTTATGGACTTAAAGAAGTTCCCGATGGCTTCAATCAGTCCTGAGAAAAAGTCGGATATCTTCTGCCCGAGTCCTTCATCCTGCACAATATCCTTGATCTTAGATTGGATGTCTTTCGTCAGATCCTCAAGCTGCTGCTGGACATTATCGAAATTGATATCAAGAGAACGCATCTTTTCAAACAAATCGATGAGAAGTTGACGATCCTCAGGAGATAACTCGATTTTCAATGTTTTCAGCTTTTCCTCGACAATCTGCTCCACTTCTTCTTTTGTCGCAGGGTTTTGTTCCGCGATTTCTTTTTTGATTTCAGTCAGGAGCTGACTGATTTCTTCTTTATCCACACCAGAATCCTTTGCGATTTCAGTTGCGACATTCAGTTCTTCGTTGGCTACTTCCATGCGGACGGTGTCCAGTTCTTCCCCGCTCTCGTCGTAGGCCTTATAAATACCTACCAGGGCAGAATGACCACTTACCTTCACTGGAGATGCAACTTCTACGACCGCATTCTCTACCCCAGCAGTTAACAGGGCGTTAGCGTACATCGTATCCGTCACCTCGGTGATGTTGGACGGAGTGACAATTTCCACATTCAATCCTTCACCCTTTTCAACACGGGTGATCTTTGCAGAAGAAAACATTCGGGCATTGCGGTTTTCCCCTTCGATGTACTTGACAAGATCGTCTCCGTTGGCGACGAACTCCTCCACATCTGTGTCAGCATCGATCCCTAGTTCCCGTTGAACCTCTTTTTTCTGGTCGGCTGTCAGTGTTTCCCCGTACACAACGATGGGCACACCGAATTTCTCGTTAATACTATCTTTGTCCTTGGAATTATCGGAAGCAAATGCACTCGTCTGTACCGTAGTCATCATCAGGGCAGCTGTTACAAACATTATGAATCTCTTTTTCATGCTCATTCTCCTCTTATCATTTCGCTCCGTCACTCCATGCCTCCCCCTTGTGCATGGGTGACTCTTACTATAAGACGTGTTCCCCCTCCATGAGGTTACAGGAACTTTCAACATTATAGCATATCTGATACGGAAGAATGATGGCGATTAGATTAAATAGAATCCCGTTTGTCTCTTTGCCATATACTCGGCCCTTCCCCGGATGACGCCAACGGGTTCTTCGAGATAGATCGGCACCTCCTGCCCCCACTCCGGGATATAGTCCCTGCAGTTGAATTCCAGTGCATACAGCGTCTGGTCGGTCACTGGGAGCTCTCCTTTGATCGGAACAGGTCCTTGGAGATCGTATAGTCCAATCAAGGCACCGGCTTCATGACAGTGAACTCCTATAGGATGTGTGTAGATCATGCCGTTCAGTTCCTCTTCATCCATTCTTGCCATGGATCTCCGGAAGACGTCATTCCCTGGTACACCGGGTTTCAATTCTTCCATGATGATGTCTTCCATTCTCAGAGCCTTGTTAAAGGCAGAGATAAGTCCCTGGGGCGGCTGTTCTTCATCCGGGAATAAAACATATGCCAGCTGCTGCGTATCTGTGGCAAGGCCGAGATATTCGATTCCAAAATCGAGGTGGACGATATCTCCCGGCCTGATGATCTCACCTTCAATCCGGTCCATGGCAGCTCCCTTCCTCTGCAGATCCACCGTAGGATAAAAGGACGTCTTCAATCCGAGATCCAGCACCTTTTGACGGATCCACTCCACCACATCATCGGTCGTTGTGATACCGGGATGGATGACACTTCTGGAAAGGGCGGATTCTGCGATTTCCCTCGCGGATTCTGCGATGAAAGGATAGGCAGTCAGTTCCTTTTGGGAACGGGTTGAATACCATTCGATCAAAAGAGGTTCCGCTGAGATGAATCGATCGGTAAATCCAGGAACCAGATATGCTAGCTTGGAGTGGAGGTTATGGGTGAGACCATCACATAATGCAAACCCCTCGGAAGTATTCAGAGCAATCGTCGCGGGATCTTTCTCCTTGATCAACCTGACCAGGCACTCCCATTGATCTTCGGTTGCAGGATTCCACACCCGCTCATAAAAAGGCTCAAATTCGGGATTGGTATGAATGACAGAACGCTTCAGGATTCCACCTTCCAAAGTAAAGACCAGGATCGTCAACCTCCTGGAGCTATCGACGGCAGAAGGAAATAATGTGAGAAGGGCCGGATCTTCATGGTACTCCCTCCCGATTGTGATCCACATCCCGACACCATGCTTTTTCATCAAAGTGGGAAGCAGCGTATTCAAACGGTGGAAAAGCCATCTATTTGTGATTTCTTCCCTCTTTCTCAATGGAAGGAAATGTGAAGTCATTTCGTTCATCTATAGCGCCCCTTTATAATATGATTAAGTCTACATCGCATAGGATTCTACACATTTCGGCAAAATCCTCCTTTATGCCGTTCCAATCACCCAGAAAATAGGACGTCAATATAAAACTGACCACCCTCCCGGATCGAAATACCCAAGAAAAAATATAATTATAGGAATATTCAAAACGTTTGTTCTCCATTTATGATACCATTCTAATACATCACCAGAACCTGCATCATTGAGGGAAAGAGGAGCTGATCAAATGACCATCGGTTCTAAAATCCGCTTTCATCGACAGAAGCGTCAACTGACCCAGGAAGAATTATCAAAGGGGATTTTATCCGTTTCCTATCTTTCGAAAATCGAAAACAATTCCATTTCCCCTTCACAGGAAATCATCGAACTCCTTTGTGAACGACTGGGAATCTCCAATCTGATGGATGACCATCGCGTCGTCCTGAACAAACTGGAGAAATGGAATCGTCTGCTTTTATGGAATTCATTAGCGGAAGCAGACGAAATGAAGGCGTCTATCAGGTTACAATTGGAGAACGTAGACGAACTCACACCCCATCTCTACTATCAGATCCTTTGTTTCCGAGCCGATCTGATCCATCTCGACCTTAAAGCAGCACTTGCCCGATTAAACGCGATCCATAAGAGCTATACGGATATGACGGACCTATTGAAATTCTACTTCCATAAGTATCGGGGAAACTACTATTATCTGCTGAACGAATACAGCAAGGCGGAGAATGAACTGAAAGAAGCCGAAACCTTCTATGTTACAGGGAACGTGGTGAACGAAGAAGAAAGGGCCGATTTGTATTACCTGTCAAGCCTGGTCAAGACCCGCTTGAATCACTTTCGCCTCGCCCTGTACTATGGTGAAAAAGCACTGAACATCTTTCAAAGCGTCTATTTCCAGAAACGATGCGCAGAAGTCCACCTGCTTCTCGGGATATGCTACAGGCGGATTGGATCCCTGGATGAGGCCAATAAGCATTATGAATGGGCCGGATATATTTCTGAAACCATCCGCTATACCCGTCTAAGGTCCAAGGTGGAACAGAACCTTGGATATATGAAGTCCCTATCCGGTGATAGCCAAGAGGCCATCCGTCACTTTTTGAGGAGCATCGATCTGAAAGGGACAGATGCGGAAGGTCAGCTGTATTCCATCCTCTCCCTCGTTAAGGAATATCATAAATTGAATCAGCAAAGGGAAATGACAGAGTGGCTGGATCGCGGCCTGGGCCTCTGCGGACGAGATCATCATCCTGCTAAATATTACGAGCTATGTTATTACCGGTATGCGTCGGAGGGATTCAGGGATGGGTTCGAGCCATTTATGAGGGATCAAGCCCTTCCGTTTTTCCATCGCCACGATATGAAGATTTTATATGCGACGTATTCTACACTTCTTGGTCAATATTACCAAGGGATGAGGAAATATAAAAATGCCGCCTTTTATTTCAAAGAAGCCAATGACATCTATGAACAGATGGTATCTTTTTAGGAGGTGAGAATATGAAGAAAGTGACATCCACCATCATCGCAATCTGTCTGACATCCATGGCATTGACTGCAGTGGTCATCAACCAGATCAACGAAGAGGAATTTCCACCATTCAGCGTCAAACAATAAACGTTCATGAAATCCGTACCGGTGGACCCGGTGCGGATTTTCATTTTTGATGAAATTTTCTGAAGAAAAAGATATAGTAAGGAGGAGACATACATAAGGGGGAATCAACGTGAATCAAGAATTTCAACAAAAACTGGAGAACTATGCAGAGCTGCTCATCAAAGTAGGACTTAACCTGCAGAAAGGTCAACATTTGAGCATACAGGCACCGCTGTCCACGGCTTCTTTCGTGAAGATTGTCGCACGGAAAGCGTTTGAAGCGGGAGCGGCCATCGTCCTTCCCGATTTTTATGATGAAGAATTCAAAAAAATCCGGATTGAACATTCAAGTGAAGAGTACCTAGGTGTATATCCGGATTGGAAAGCAAAAGGGATGATTGAGTTTGCTGAACAAAACGGCGCCCTCCTCAACTTGATTGCACCCAACCCGTCAATCTTAAAAGACAGTGACCCTGCCAAGGTGGCCGCATTGAATAAAGCGGCAGCCATTGCCACAAAAGATTTCTCGGCTTATATAGGAGGAGGGAAAATCAACTGGCTCATCGCTGCCCACCCGTCCGATGAATGGGCAGAAAGTGTTTTCCCCGGGCTTGACAAAGAAGAGGCCTTGGATGAATTATGGAAGAATATCTTCTACACGACACGGGCGGATCAAGATGATACCGTCGGCCTTTGGAAGGAGCATATCGCCTCTTTGAACACCCATGCCGACCGATTGAACAGTCAAGATCTCAGACTTCTTCATTATAAAGGGCCGGGAACGGATCTAACAATCGAACTCCATCCGGAAACCCAGTGGCTCAGCGCAGAGTTTACGAGCGACACAGGAACCAAGTTCGTGCCAAATCTACCGACTGAAGAGGTCTTTACCATTCCAGTGAAAGACGGCGTCAATGGTATCGTCTCGAGTACGAAGCCCCTGAACTATGGCGGGACGATCATCAAAGACTTCAGCTTAACGTTCAAGGATGGCAAAGTGGTTGACTTCTCAGCTGTAGAAGGGTATGAAACGCTCAAGAACCTTCTTGACCTAGATGATGGGGCCAGACACCTCGGTGAAGTCGCCTTGGTTCCCCATGACTCACCGATTTCAAATACAAACATTATTTTTAACAATACCCTCTTTGATGAAAATGCTTCCTGCCATCTTGCGCTTGGCAGGGCCCTGCAGGTTTGCGTGAAAGACGGGATCGGCCGCTCCGAAGATGAGCTCGCTGACATCGGCTTCAATCAAAGCGGCACTCACGTCGATTTTATGATTGGTTCAAGTGATCTATCCATTGTAGGCACAATGGCTGACGGCACCCAAGTCAGCATATTTGAAAAGGGAGATTGGGCAGAGTAAGTCCTCAAGTTCTGTCCTGTACAGAAAACACTTCAAAAACCAAGAGTCTGGGACAAATGTGATTTAGTCATTGCAAAACCCGAATTGAACTGCCAATGATAAGGCAATTTAATTCGGGTTTTTAGTATGTACTTGTTCCAGCGATTGATTGAAGTTCAAAAGGAAGGCTCCTGCGGCAAGAGTAGCTGATGTAAGACCCCGCGGAAAGCGGAGTCATGCACGGAAATGCGGTATAAAGGATTTTGTTACTCTTAAAATGGCCACTTCTACCTTTGTCACTACCATATCGCTATTTACCTACCGTCTTATTCTTCCACAAATGGATTGGTCACCTTCCATCCGATTCCCTCGAATAATGATTTCAGCATCCATACATGGTCCCCACCTACCAGAAGCAACAGGCGGTCCCCATCCTTGCACACATCGATTACATTCTTGAAGATCATCAGTTCCCTCTCGTTCCACTTTCGTAAGAAATCATAACCGATCTGATTTTTGTCCTCCTTCACCACGATGAATGATAAGTACATGTTTTCCATTTCGTTTACGATTTTTGCATCATTCAGATCTTTGTAGGACGTCATCAAAGGAATATCCGGACTAACTTCCGGGGAACATTCACCGACTCTTTGCATGGTACGGACAATATCCGGGTAGGAATCTTGAATCGTCGTATTGAGCGCCACCATATCTCCTTCTGTAATCCCTCCTTCCCAGTTCACAGCATATACTTTATCATGACCGGCCTGCCTTGCCAGCCTGAAACCGATCTGCTGAATTTCATCCATGGAATCATTCCATCGACATTCTGAATATAGCTCTTTTAGTTCAGGGTCCTTTGAGGCTTCCCATTCCAGCGCAATTTTCGTCGGTTTGAAACGAGACAGGTGCTCTACCAATTCGTTGATTTCCGCTTCTTTTCGGGCGATTATATCTGCATTTTGTTCAAGATGGAATGTTCCTACGAGGATGATTTCTTTTTCCATTCCTTCTCCTCCCTTCTTTTATATAGCACCCGAGTACGACTTCCAGCTTCACCATTCTTCTCAAATGCAAACAGGAAAACGGATTCATGCCAATACTCCTCTATATTACCAATAATTACATCCATTATGACAAATAAATTTCTTTTATAACATATTCAAGACTTCCCATATGGCTTACAATAAGGATATACCTTTTTAAGGGAGAGAACTGTTATGTCTTTTAAATCCAAGCGGGTCTACATATGGAGCATCGCACTCTGTTTTGTTTTCCTTATTGCATATACCCTTTTCGAATCTCAGGGCGTTGAGTCCAGTGAGCAGCCTCTCACAGTCGAACAACAATACCCTACCGTGTTCGTCCATGGCTATAAGGGCACCCATAATTCGTTCAGAACCATGCTTGAACGCTTCCAAGACGATCATGGATGGGGACAGAAAGTCCTGGAGATCTACGTGAGGCAGGACGGCAGTGTTGAACACAAAGGAGAACTCCCCGATGACCCAAGCTCCACACCATTCGTACAGGTAATCTTCGAAGATAACCGTGCCTCATTGGAGAAGCAGGCAGTTTGGCTCGAAAACGCCATGAAGTTCCTGCATCATGAGTATGGCGTGGAGAAAATCAATATCGTCAGTCACTCCATGGGGGGGCTCGCTTCTACTGTGTACCTTGAACAGACGAGTGACAATCCCTTCGTGCCTCAGACAGAACGGTTCATCACGATTGCCACACCATTTCAGGGAGTTACAAAGTCATCTTATGCCCAAATCAACACCGGTGAGGCTGTGATCGATCTCAAACCGGGATCAGATGCCCTGCAGCATATGGTTCAAGATGCACACCGGATCCCTGAAGGATTGAAGATCCTATCCATCGGAGGTAGTGGAGACGGAGTGGTCAACACCAAGAGTGCTACGTCCAGCAAAGAGATCTTCACAGGTCAAAATGTTCAAACCACCATCGTATACGATAACAGCATCACCCACAGCGGGATGCATGAAACGTTGAAAGTCGATAAGCTCATCGGGGAATTCCTTTGGGATCAGTGACATCCATCCATCGGTGGATGTCTTTTTTTATACTCCTCCCCCTTCCCAATCCCTTGCACCACAAGAGATTAACCTCTATACTACACATGACAGAAATCATAGATTAGGATGAAGCATATGACGAACGAGATTACGATCCAGGCAAATCCCAAAAATGTAAAATCATTCAGGAAAGGATTCCCTCTTCTTCAAAAAGAACATCTCAATACTCGAATGAGTGATATAGAGGAAGGAACCATCATCAAACTGACGGACCATACACATTCCTTCATAGCGCGAGGGTATTACGGGAAACAAAATAAAGGGCTTGGGTGGCTTTTGAGCTGGAAGGAAACCGAAGCGATCGATGAAGCTTTCATCAAGAGGAAGATCGAACTGGCAGTCAATCAGCGCCTTCACTTTTTCTACAACGAGGACACTACCGCATTCCGTGTTTTCAATGGAGAAGGCGACGGCTTCGGAGGATTCACCATCGACCATTTCAATGGATACTACCTGATCCAATGGTACTCTCTCGGAGCTTACTCATTCCGTGATGAAGTCTACCGTGCCGTAAGAGACTTCAAGGGATGGAAAGGGACTTATGAGAAGAAACGCTTTGCCCAGGACGGGCAGTATGTGGAAGATGATGACTACGTCGAAGGCGAGAAAGCGACATTTCCCCTACTTGTGAAAGAAAATGGCATCCAGTTCGCTGTTTATTTGAATGATGGAGCCATGGTAGGAGTGTTCCTAGATCAGAGGGAAGTCAGAAAGCGTATCATGCACACTTATTCTGAAGGGAAAACGGTCCTGAATACGTTCTCTTATACTGGAGCTTTTTCAGTTGCGGCTGCACTCGGAGGCGCTTCAGTCACGACCAGTGTCGATCTTGCCAAGCGCAGCTTGAGTAAAACGATCGAGCAGTTCAGCATCAACGGCATTGACTACGAAAGTCAGAACATCATCGTGGAAGATGTGTTCAACTTTTTCAAGTATGCGGTGAAAAAAGAACACTCATATGACTTGGTCATCCTGGATCCACCAAGCTTTGCACGCTCGAAAAAGCACACATTCAGTGCACAAAAAGACTATCCATCCCTTTTGAAGGATGCGATCTCTATCACTTCAGACGGTGGCGTCATAGTGGCATCCACCAATTGCAGCACTTTCGATATGAAAAGATTCCACGAGTTCATCGATCGTGCATTCAAAGATATGGATGAAACATACACCGTCCTTGAACAGTACTCCCTGCCTGAAGACTTTAAAACAATGAGTCAGTATAAGCAGGGTGATTATCTGAAAGTGGCGTTCATCCAAAAAGGAAAATAATGACCTTTTGGCATCAGACTTAAGCATAAATGATATGAATGTGGCCATCATGGAGGAAGGGGGTTTTTTAGATTTCCCCCTTTCCTTTAAAACATGGCAAGTGAATAAACAAAAGTAAAATACTGAATGTTCAGTTATTCCCCCGGAAAGCGCAAGATATGACAACATCCTGTTGAATGATAGCGAACGAGGAGGATTATTGTTGAAAAAGGCGATTTTTTTGGACCGGGATGGCGTCATAAATGAAGTAAAGACAAGTCGTGTTAAATTTGTGAATCGTCCCGATCAATTTTTCTTCCTGCCGAGGGTCCCTGAAGCCATTAAGAGGTTGAGTAATGGAGGATATGAGCTGTTTGTGGTAACGAATCAAGGTGGAGTAGGTTTGGGTTTTCTAGAACCTGGACAATTAGAGGACATCCATGCGTTCATGTTGAAAGAACTCTCTTCACTGGGGGCGACCATCAAAGAGGTGGCAGTATGTACCCATGCACCCCATTCTGGATGCTCGTGCCGCAAGCCCGAAGCGGGTATGCTCCTGGATTTATCCGAACGTCACGGAATCGATCTTGCTGCTTCCTATATGGTAGGTGACCGGGAACCGGATATCCTTGCAGGAAGAAACGCAGGTTGCATGACCATTTTGATCTCCGAAGTACCACTCCCGGGGGTGAAGGCGGATTTCGTATTTCCCGACCTGTGGGAAGCGTCCCTCTTTCTGGTCGATGATGAACATCATACCCATCTTGGGACATGAACAACATGTTGATGCATGGAAAAGAGGCAGTCAATGACTGCCTCTTTGGCTTGAACAATTATCGGATCTGTCCATTACCATGCATAAGGTACTTGATGGTCGTAAGGGCCGGAAGCCCCATCGGGCCTCTGGCATGAAGTTTTTGAGTGGAAATCCCGATTTCCGCACCGAACCCGAGTGCACCTCCGTCGGTGAATCGTGTTGATGCATTGTGATAAAGGGCAGCTGCATCCACAAGCATCATGAATCGTTTAGCCGTCTTTTCGTTTTCTGTTACGATGGCTTCTGAATGCTTCGTGCCATAACAGTCGATATGATCTGCGGCGGCGTCCACATTCCCTACCACTTTTACGGCAACGTCGAGACTGAGGTATTCGTTGGCCCAATCGGATTCTCCTGCCGGAATGGCATCTGCCTTATGATTGAGCACTGCTTCATCTCCATGAACCGTTACACCATGCTGTTCAAGGGTGTCAAAAAGAACTTCATGATTCTTTTTGAACCACTTTTCGTGAATCAATAGCGTCTCTGCTGCATTACAAACAGCGGGACGATCAGTCTTGGCATTAATGATGATGTTCAGTGCCTTTTGCACATCGGCATCTTCATCAATATAAATATGACAATTTCCCACGCCTGTTTCGAGTACAGGTACCGTAGCATTGTCAACCACTGCCTGGATCAGTGCCCCACCACCGCGTGGAATCAGGACATCGATATGCTCTTTCATCGTGAAAAGGGCATTGGTCGCTTCACGATCGGTTGAATTGATGAACTGTACGGCTTCACTTGGAACCGCAGAATTCTTTAAGGCGTCATGCATGACATCAACAATTGCTTTATTTGACTGAATGGCATTGGAACCGCCTTTCAAGACGATGGCATTTCCAGATTTAAGGGCCAATCCCGTTGCATCAACCGTTACATTCGGGCGGGCTTCATAAATCATGCCGATGACCCCTAGGGGAACGGTCACTTTTTCAACCAGAAGCTCGTTTTCCAATGTCCAGTCTGTGATGGTCTTCCCTGTTGGATCCTCGAGCTCTGCTACTTCCCGAAGCCCTTCGGCAAAGTCCCTTATCCTTTGTTCGTCAAGGGACAGACGGTCCATGAGGGCCTCATCAAAGCCTTTTTGTTTTCCGGCTTCCAGATCTTTGGCATTAGCTTCCAATATTGGTTCCATATGTTCTTCAAGGTGGTCGGCGAGTTTATAGAGCACCTTGTTCTTTTCCTCGGTGGATAGCATACGCAGTTTCTTGGATGCATCCTGTGCCAACTTCGCCTGCTTCTTCACATCAGTCTTTTCAATTGTTAAAGTCATCGAATACCTCCTAAAGAATTTCCATGGCTAAAGTGTCGGGACACTAAGATTCTACATGTTTCTATTAGTAAGGGTTATACTCCAATCGGAAGCGGTACTTCGATATGACAAACCAGTGCGTCGGTTTCCACAACGATTTCATTCTCATCAATGTCAATCGGGTCTTTAAGCTTACCTGATCGATAATTGACAACACCTAGGGCGACCTGTTCATTCCGTTGATCCAGTATTCTCACGACCGCCCCTTTCCTGAAGTGACCCTTGACCGTGTATACGTCTTCCATAGTCAGACTGCCTTGTTTTCCGATCAGTCTATCTTTTGCTGCGGCATCGATGGTGATTTCACCCTCTGGTCCTGAGTTGAATGCTATCCATTGTTTTTTGGAATTCAAGTTGATCGAGTTGTCATCCGCTTCGAAATAGGTTCCGTTTGCAGTATTCTGCACTGCGTCATAGATGATGTTATCGACACCGGACTTCCCAAGGAATGCCGGTATTCCTGAAGCCATCGTGATCTTGAAGGCATCGATCTTCGAACGCATTCCGCCTGTACCAACGGAACTGCCGGGTTCTCCAGCCATTTCTTCGATATCATCCGTGATTTCAGTAACGGAAACCAACAAGGTTGCTTCCGGATTTTTGCGTGGATCTGAGTCATATAGTCCATCTATGTCCGAAAGGATGATAAGCTGATCCGCACCCGACAGGGCCGCCACTTTAGCTGAAAGGGTATCGTTATCACCAAACTTGAGCCGGTCGACGGTCACCGTATCATTTTCATTTACGATCGGGATGATGCCCCTTTCTAGTAGGACATTGATCGTATTGCGGACGTTATCATACCGATCCTCGTGTAAAAAATCACTGCGTGTGATCAAGATCTGTGATGCTATATAACCATGGGAAATGAACAGGTCAGAATAAGCTTCAATCAACAGCCCCTGTCCGATCGATGCCGCCGCCTGCTTTTCTGGTAGAGAACTTGGACGTGTCAGGCAACCGAGTTTGCGATAGCCTGCTGCTACAGCTCCTGACGATACTAGGACCACTTCATGGCCATCGTCTTTCAACCTGACAACCTCATCGACTAGGCGCTCCAATTTCTTTCTGCTCATTTCACCGTGAAGACTTGTAAGGGAACTACTTCCGATTTTGATGACGACTCTTTTCTTATTAATGGACATTCAATCACTCCTAGCTGATATTTCCTTATTGACTGACCAGTTGTTTTTGTTTTAAAGATGAACTGATTTCTGCAGAACGCTTTTGCGCCCCTTTTACAGCTGCTGATATGGCCTTTCCCCCACCGTTTTCATCAAGTGCACGAAGACCCGCCGCCGTTGTTCCATTAGGTGAAGTGACGTTTTCTCTCAGTTCTGTAGGCGACTCATTTCTTTCAAGCATCATTTTTGCTGCACCATAAATGGTCTGTGCACCGATCTCTCTTGCCACTTCCGGGGACAATCCAGATTCTGTAGCCGTCTTTTCAATGTGTTCCATTAAATAATAGAAGTAAGCCGGACCACTACCCGCTACACCTGTAAAGATATCCATTTGCTCCTCTTGTATGATGAAGACCTGACCGATCGTACGTAACAGTTCTCGTGCTTCCTCTATCTCGCTTTCCGTCGTGAATCGCCCTGCTGAAATTGCCGTGGCTGATTCTTTCAGCATGCTGGATGTGTTCGGCATCACGCGGATCACGGACTGACCGGCAGGAAGATTCTGCTCCATGTGGCTGGTAGTGATTCCAGCAAGTACAGACATGATGACAGTCTTATTGTTGACCTTGTACTTGATGGAATCAAGGACCGTGTCGATATCTTTCGGCTTCATGGCGAGTATGAGGACATCGATTTCATCAAATGGGAGCTGCTCGCTCGCCATCGTCCTCACACCATAGAGACGCTCGATTTGTTCACGCTTTTGTTGATCGCTTCTGTTCGATACGATGATCTGATCACCCGAAAGCTTTCCGCTCTGCACGGTTCCTGATATCATGGCTTCTGCCATATTGCCTGCTCCCATGAATGCGACTGTTTTGTTTTTTAACAAAAAATCATCTCCAATCAATTGATTCGCGGATACTGTATGTGAATGTTAGTTGAATGTAAGTTGATTACCGTTTTCCGTGTTTGTATCACAACGCCAACTATCGTAACATGCTGACGGATGATATCAAGTGTAAAGAGGGAAGTAGTTAGGTATTGATCGAATGAGTAAGTGTAAGCGTTATCATTTGTGGATATATGTTCCTTAAGCTGTCTCAAGCCATCAGATTCCCTCAGATAGCGCCTCATCCTGATCACGATTGGGATCGGTGGATCCACCGGACATTTTTAAATCGTAATGGAAACTGATTTTTTCATTTAAAAAGACCGAGGCAATCATCTGCCACGGTCTTGAGTCGTTTTTGTGATATTCACTATTTCTAAGGAATTGTATTTGATCCGTCTACATGGCGTCAATCAAACTTTTTCTCTTTTTCATAATTATACGTATTAAAATTAGTAATCGTCACATCCACATTCGTTGCCTGTAGAGAATTGGCGTTCAGGAAAAATGCATAGTGGTCCTTCAATTTTTTATATTGCTCAGGGTGACGACGATAATAACCGTCTCCTATATGAAGAAGATCTGTCTCCTTTCCGATCCCAAACGTATACAGATCTTTTATATCTTTTTCAATGGAGGTCTCGAGTGCTTCCTTCAAGCCGTCATAAGAGGTACTCTTTATGATTTCCACAAGCTCTGCCTGCACATTCAGCGTAAGATCGAATACTGGATCTTTCCCCTTTCCATGGAAGGATTTCTTCAGATTGCCTGCCGTCATATAAAACACGGCCACAAGTTCTCCATCCATGTACACATCATAGTTAATCTTACTTTTACTGATGTTCAGCCAGTTCGTGAAGATGGCGTCTTTCTCTGTAACCTTTCCTTTATAAGAACCGTGCTGAAAAAGATTGAATCCACTGATCAGCAGGGAAGCATTCATATCGTCACCTTTCCATGCTTGCCTGTCGATGCTGATGATCGGAAGCATCGCAGCACCCATCGGTTCATTATACTCCCGCCTGAATCTCATCAAACTGGTACCACCGATTTCTTCCGTAAGGCTTTCGTGATTTTCTTCCGTCAACAGAACCGTATAGATGGGAGGATAATCATATAGGCCCTTGGCTGCAAACACTTCATCAAGTTTCTCATTCGTTGAGAAAAACAACATATTCGGTCTCAATGAACGATTACGCCCAAACACCTCCAGTACATCATCGAATGTGTGTTGAAGAACACTTTCCGTGACCACCACGGATTTGATATGTCCATAAAATAGCGTAGGCTTGGATTTTTTATACAGCTTCCCGACAGCGAGATTAATGGTTTTCCCTTTAGAAACCCCGATCAGATTCGGGATCGGTTCAGAAGAACGGGTTCCTTCCTGTTTGGCTACATTAGAGAAGTTCAATCCTTGGAGATAGATGGTAAACTCCTCTTCTTCTTCGTCATAGTCCACTCCGATCGCCACGATATAGCTGAGATCCTGTATGTTCTTCAGGCCGGAACACCCGGTCAGGAGGACGAATGAGAAAAAGAGTATCCAGAGCTTCTTCATTGACCATTACCCCTCTCTCTTGTCCTGTCATGAGGGCTCGTGGACTTCGTTCTTGTCTTGTAAAATTGAATAGGGAGTCGGAGAAATGATTTGAGAGCTTCTGTTCCGCTGATCGGTGCCACAGACCCAAGGTATAAGGATCCAAACGAAGACTTGGATGCAAGGTAGAGGACGGTCAGGATATAGGAGAGCAAGATGCCGAGAACCCCGAACAACGTGCTCATCAACAACACGATGAAGCGCAGAGTTGTAAGACCGCTCTTTAACGATTGATTCACCACGGTGAAAGATGAAATATAGGTGATGGCACCTACCACGAGCATAGTTGGCGAGGTGAGACCGGCCCTGATGGCCGCGTCCCCCACTATCAATCCTCCCAGTACCGATACCGTCTGCCCGATCGCGCGGGGCAGACGTATGCCGGCTTCGTTGAAAAATTCGAAAAGGAATAGCACAATGAACATTTCTAAGGGTGCCGAGAGCGGAAGACCAAATCGAGACACGGATATTGTCGCCACCAGCGTGTATGGGATCTGCTCGATATTATAAGCGGAAAAGGCGACCCACACACCTGGAAAAAAGGCAGAAATCATCACGGCCACCATCCGCAACAGACGCTCCAGTGACACGAAAAAATAATTGATGTTCATATCTTCTGGTGATTTCACCTGAAGCAAAAGATTGACTGGTGCGATGGAAGCGGTCGGGCTCCCGTCCACCATGAGGGCAAACCTGCCCTGGTTGAGGCTCTCCACGATATAGTCAGGCCTTCCCGTATAATCCAGGGTCGGAAAAATGGAATATGGGTGATCCTCGATGAGTGACTCAAGCTCATGACTGCTTGCCAGTACATCAATGTCGATCCGGTCCAGACGTTCATGAAGCTCGTCCAATATCCGCTGATCAAGCACATCCTTCAGGTAAAGGATGGCAATATTTGTCCTGCTCCGTTTTCCGATCGTCCGTTTTTCCACGGAAAGTGCCGGGGAAGAGAGCCTTCTTCTCACTAAAGAAATATTAGTATTCAAATCTTCGACAAATCCATCCTTCGGTCCACGAATGGACGTCTCCAGAGCGGATTCCTCTGGAGCACGCTTCGGTAGATCCGCTGCATCAAGGGAAATGATCTCTTCTGGAAACAAAAACAATGCCTTCCCCTCCAACAGCAAATCAGCGAGCTGTTCACTGCTACTAACCGTGCGGTCTTCACCTTGAAACGCGTTCTTTAATTGTTCGATTGGAAATCCTGCTCCCGCCAGTTCAGGAAGGATGTATTGATCAAGATATTGACGCTTCACCAAACTATCAATATAGATCAATTCACACTTCGTCTCCTGAAAAAGGTGATCGACTGCTTGGAAATCATCACTGCTGTTGAATAGTTCTTTCATCTCCGCCCGTTTGGAATCTATGGAAGCAATCGGTGCTTTCATGATGCGCCCCCTCCTCCCTTTTTGTGCACAAGGACTTTTGTGTACAGGGCAGTTGCCATTATATATAGACTGAAGAACGCTACCGTTGCAGGGAAAAACCAATGATACAACACATAATAGAAATGATAGGTATCTACATTAATCCACATCATTGAAAGGAACAGGATGTAAATGGGGACAACCACTTTCCATGACACCCTTGTGCTCCTCAGATTGCGGTTCAAGATACTCCCCAGCAAGAATAAAAAGAGACCGATACGGACCAGGGCACCGCATAACCACTGATAAAGAGCGAAGAAATCCATGTGTGTGATGAATTCCCCAATGCCCATGATCCGCCATTGATCATATGCGGGATACCTCATACTGGCTGCTTCAGATGGGCCGAATTCCATGATTGCGGCTGATAGTGGTCCCATTATGAGAATGATAAGGATCAGTCCAAGAACCAGCAGATGGTGCAGTTTGAACTCTCCTTCACTGAAAGGATGCAACAGCAGGATTAGATACAATTCCATGAAACCACTCAACACGTATAAACTTCCTTTGAGCAGTGGTGACCACCCTTCAGAGAGGATCGGAAATAGCAGTGAAGGATCCTTCACATCTGTATTTGTGATGGCAATGAAGATCCCGAGAAACATGACGATCGGCAGCAACAGTCCTGCAGCTACCGCCATATATTTTACCCCCGCCCAGGTAAAGATGAAGCAGGAAACTCCCATTAGGAGCATGATGAGCCATCTGGATACATCAGCCAAAAAATAAGCTTGGAGCCAAATGACGAGATCAATGAATGTGATATAGGCGCTGATGAACAGGAATAGGCAGATCGGTGCGAAAAACAGGACTCGCACGACGGGTGTGCCTTCAGTCAGAATATGGCGCATCATCCCTCCTTTGGGGGACTTCTTAATCGTATACCCGATGACAAGGATAATGAGGAAGAAGAACGGAACAGCTAAAAGAACACTTACCCATCCATCGCGTCCCGCAGCCTGAAGGATATCGGGTATGAGCATCACATGACTCAGCAAGCCGGTCGAGAGGATGATCAATAAGCTTAATTGTCTGGGTATGAGTACGGGTTGTAGTTTGATCATGGCTGCCTCCGGAATCTTGGTTGTTTTATCAAGTTTCCCCAGCAGGTGAAAAACGATTCCTTTAATCCACGAAAACCCGAATGAAATGATTCTGATTAGGGTTTTCCTATCGAATTGCATGTGGGCCTGAACGACAAAAGGACCAGCCCTCAGGCTAGTCCTTTGTCATTATTGTGCTTTCACTTCGTCAGAACTTTTCCCATTAAGGAAGTCTTGAAGCGCTTTTGAATTCGTTTCGAAATTGACCTCCATCACATTCCCGACTCCGCTATAATCCGCGAACGTATAAGTGCCTTCGAGAGGAAGTGTGAGTTTGTCTATCTCTTTGTCACTGCCCATCACCACATCTTTGACAATCGAAATCTGATCCATTTTGGACATATTCGTTTGGATATATGGCTGTACAGACCCAGCAAGTTTAGGAAGTTTGGTCACTCCCCCGACGGAAAGGACTTCATCCTTCAGTGCTGAAATGACTTCCTGCTGACGCTCCACCCGTCCGAAATCCGATTTAGCATCATAGCGGAACCTGGCATAGCCAAGCAGCTCCTTGCCATTCAATTTCTGGACGCCCGGTTCAAGTGACACACCGATGTTTTTGGACATGGCATGCTCGACATTCATCTCGATCCCATCCGGTGCAAGGATATCAACCGATTTCTCAAATCCTTTGAAATCTGCAACCATATAATATTGAACGTCGATTCCGAAGTTTTCTTTGATGGTCTGTCGGAGAAGTTCCGGCCCTCCAAGATAGAACGCCGTATTCAGCTTGTACCCCTTATACCCAGGTATCTGTACGTACATATCCCTCATCAGGGACACGATTTTTGTTTCATTGGTTTTCGGATCGACTTGAGCGATCATCATGGAATCAGTGCGGGACTTTTCTTCACCCCTGCTGTCAACGCCGAGCAATAGGATATTGATCCGGCCATTCTCGTCTTTTACGCCATTGAACTCGTAATTCTCGTCTATTTGATCTCCGCCGGCCGCTTTATATCCACTGTAGAACTGTACAGCTGAGTATCCAACGACGGCTAGGATGATGATCAGTAAAAATAATATGATCTTTCTTCCGCGTTTTTTCTTCTTCGTTTTGCGATTGATTCGCGAATCCATTTCCTCACCTACTTTTGTGACTTTCAATTACAGATGCTGGATGTCTGAATGATAATATAGGAGATTCAAATCTACAATCCTTAGTTAATGGATACTCTAGCAGATTTCCCCACCAAAATGTTCAGTCGAACTCCTATTCTATCATAAAGAATTGGAAAAGTAAGTATGATATTAGTACTTTTTCTTCAGGAATTCATACCCTTCCAGCCGGCATTCTTTGTTTTGAAAGCGCGCACGTTGGTTGTGTACAACTTGTGACAGAGGGCAGAAGGCTCATGATTTTCTTTTGAAGAAACCATACACAAAATGAGCGATGGTCAGATTGAGGACGGCGGATAGACAAAACATCGCAAAAGAAGGGCGGCTTTCGATGGATTGCATGATCAACGGACAGAGTAAGCCGTAAACGCTCAAGAAAACTACTGCCGCTACTTCAGCTCTCCATTTGCTGAAGATACCCCCAAACAGCCATACGGCTCCCAATAAAAAGGCGATATGTGTGAACGATGAAGGCACAGGACCATTCATAGCCAGGAGGCTCATACCTCCGACGATTGCGACCAGGACCCCTCTGTATGTACCAAGGAAGGATGCGGCAAGGAGTGGCGGCAGACTGATGAGGGTCAAATGTATACCCATAAGGTGGATATCCATTAGTCCTGCAGGAATTGCCAGCAGCACAAGCAAAATAAAGATGGCATGCTTATTCATACGAAGTCCCTCCAGTCAAATAGCGTGTCGACCACAGCAAATACCATTCACTTCTCTTCCCCTCTTTTATGGTTTTTATAGTTTTGGACTGCCTGCCTGGTCACCTCATGGACCCCCCGGCCAATGAGTTTCCCGATTTTCGTTACAGGGCCTGCGAACGGATCCTTCTCCCCGTTTTGGGTAGAAGCGATGAGGATGCTGTCCGTCGGTGTCCCCGTTGCACTTCCACCTGTCCGCGGATCCGTTATCCCTTCATCAAGGAGGGCTTTGACTTTTGCTTCCGTGGATGTTACCAACGCTTCAATAAACGCTTCATCGGTCAGATTCCCTTCAATGAAAACCCACAGGTTGATGGTACCGGGAGCCTGGTCGGACGGGTGGAGATAGCTGGTCGAAACATCAATGGCGTTACCCGTACCTGCCGTGACGACGACGAACACCGCCTTATCCCCATCTTCGTATCGTCCATGGGCTGCCAGTGACAGGTCCAATGCTGTCATCATGCCGACGGTACGTGACGGTTCGAGAGCATGTTCTTGAATGAACCTGCGCATGTCCCCTGCATAATCCACATGGTCATAAGTCGGTGAGACCCTCCGATTGACAAAATCGGCATACCAACCGATGCCTGCCCCGCTCACTCCTGAAGACATGCATTTCAAGTGGGCTGGGGCTGCATAATGAATCACATTTTCTCCTATGGAGAGATGATGCGGCCCCATCTTGGCATGGGCAGCTGCTTCTGCCTCGGGGATGATCATCATTTGAGGTTTGGCCACACTCGGGTGGGCTTGCTTTTGCACCTTCGTGCGGTATACGGATTCAATGTTTTCTTCTTTAAGCACTTCTTCAGGAAGATGGATGGTTTTCGTTTTACCCTCTTCAAGCAATAAAAGCCGGTCACAGTAAAGACTGGCCAGATTAAGATCGTGGAAGATGGAGATCACCGTCAGACCATCTTCATGGGTTTGCTTCTTAATGAGGTCGAGCAGGGATTTCTGATAGGATAGATCAAGATGATTGGTGGGCTCATCCAGGAGCAATAATTTTGGCTCCTGAGCAAGGGCTTGTGCAAGGAAGACCCGCTGCCGTTCCCCCCCAGAGAGCTCATGAAGGTATTTGTCCTTGAACACCCCAACCCCTGTCTGATCCATGACGCGCCCCACCACTTCTTCGTCATATTCGGAAACCGTCTTGAGAAAGCCTTTTTGATGGGCATACCGGCCAAGCATTACGGTTTCCTTCACCTGGTAAGAAAAAGTGTCTCCCGAAAGCTGGGGAAGGACGGCTACCGTTCGGGCAAGTTCCTTGGCGTTGTATGCATCGATGGATTTTCCGGCAATCTCGATTTTCCCGTCCAGCAACGGAAGAAGACCCGTCATGGCTTTCAATAGCGTCGTCTTACCGCTACCATTAGGGCCGAGTATACCAAAGAATTCTGATTCCCCGATGGAGAAGCTGATATCGTCGACGACCTTTCTTCCTTCATATCCGACCGATACGCGGTCTGCCTTCATCATATGGACGCCCTCCTTTTCTTCAGAAGAATATAAGCAAATATCGGGGCCCCCACAAGAGAAGTGATGACTCCGATCGGCAGCTCAGTCGGGGCGATGATGGTCCTCGATACAAGATCAGCCAGCACGAGGAAACCTCCACCCGTAAGGACGGATAATGGTAGGAGATGAACATGGTCATGACCGACAATCCTGCGAAGGAAATGAGGCACCACCAAGCCGACAAACCCTATCGTACCGGAAACGGCTACAGCCGCCCCTGTGAGGATGCTTCCGGAAATGAGGATCAAGAGCTTCCTTTTCTGGACCGAAATCCCGATGTAGCGTGCCTGATCCTCCCCGAAACTCATCCCGTTCAACTCTTTGGCATTGAGCAGCAGCAAAAGGACGCCGACCACGAAGAATGGCAGAACGATCCCCACATACTCCCAGCCTCTCATGGACACGCTTCCGAGTAGCCATCCGATGATTTGTCTCAATTCCTCCCCTGTGAGAGCAATCATAAGGGAGATGAATGATCCCAGGAACGAACTGAAGATGATGCCCGTGAGGATGATGGTCTCCACCTTCATCGTCCTTTCGACCTTTTGAGCAAACCATAAGACGATAAAGATGGTCGCGATTGAAAACAGGATGCTTAGAAATGGGAGGGTGAATGGGCCGATGAACGGGATTGTCAAATGGAAAAAGAGCGTGACCACTGCCCCCACTGATGCTCCGGAAGAAACGCCCAAAGTGTATGGATCGGCAAGGGGATTCCGCAAGAGACCTTGAAAAGAAGCTCCCGCAACAGCAAGGGAGCTTCCTACAATCAGAGCCAGCAGGACTCTTGGAAGCCTGATGGAATAAACGATATTAATGAACATCTGATCTACCTCAGGTGGTACATCACGACCAACCATTTTCGCCCCGATGATCTGGATGATATCCAAGAACGGGACGCGGATTGTACCGACCGAGATGGCGACCAAAATAGAAATGATAAGGAATGAAAATGACGTAGCGTAACTGATCCAAATTTTATTCGTTGAATAGCTCCGGATAGACCGCTTTGGCAATTTCCTCTACTCCTTCTACGATCCTCGGACCTGAACGGGTCACAAGATCGGTGTTCACATCATGCACTTCTTTATCCTTGACGGCTTGTACGTCCTTCCATGCGCTGCGGTCTAGGACTTGTTGGACGGCTTGCTCACCGTAAGTCGTAATGATGACGTCAGGATTTTTTGCGAGTACGTCTTCTTCACTCACTTTGATCCAGCCTTCTTGATCTCCCATTACATTATCGGCATTGATGGTCGCAAGCATTTCATCCACAAAGGTATTCTTCCCGGTGGAATAGATTTCAGGCTCTCCGGACACTTCCACATATACGCTTTTCTTCTCTTTTACAGAAGCGGTTTTTTCTTTAATCGAGTCGATCCCGTCTTTCATGTCTGAAACGACCTTTTCCGCCTCTTCATTCTTCCCGACAAGCTTCCCGATATTCTCGATTGTTGTATAAACTTTATCAAAGCTCGACGCATCACGTACGACATATACAGGAATACCAGAATCCCTGATTTGATCAAGACCGGCTTTTGCTGATACAGCCGTGGATTCATGGGCAAGGACCAGGTCCGGTTTCATCCCTACGATCTTCTCGACGTTGAATTCCATTCCACCGATCTTCTCGATATCTGCCGCTTCTTCCGGATAGTTATCAAAATCGGTCACTCCGACGACGCTGTCTCCGAGCCCCAATTCAAAAAGGATCTCCGTATTACTTGGGATCAGGGTGACAATCTTTTCGGGTGCTTTCTCAAGGGTGATATCATCCCCGAGTGCATCCTCTACCGTGACGGGTTTGGATGCTGATTCACTGCTTTTTTCAGAGGTTTTTTCCTCTGCTTTGTTGTCTGTCGTTCCACATGCTGTCAATAATCCAAGCGCTAGGAACAGGGCTAATACGATCTTGATTGAATGTTTCAATCGTTTCTCCTCCTTATTCGTTCCAGGCGAAAGAAAAACATCCCTGCAACAGGGATGTTAGTGTAAAATGCATCAAGCACCGTACACCCTTCTATCCGCGTAGACGGTGTGATCAGAACATGGGCAGGTCTCCTGGCTCATGAGTATGCGCTCCCTCGCCTTCCCATTTCTCAGAAACAGTGGCGTTGAAGGAGCAAACCCATTTACAGTGGCGGGACCGCGCCGGAGTTGAACCGGCTTCCCTATTATGAGGCGTCAAGCGCCTCACCCATGATCGTTATGTAAGATTATCCACTCAGAATTATACACAAGTTTACAAGGATAGTGAATCTTTTTTCACATCCAGCATGTCGAATGCCGTCTTCTAAGGGCTTTGAGAATCCATTCATGATATAATGGACCATATTGAGAGATTCATCGGCCCAGCGCTTCAACATGATAAGGAGTTTTTTTTATGTCAATTCGATATGCACTGCTCGGTTTATTGGCCAAGCAACCTCAGACGGGCTATGACCTGTTCCATACATTCAAAACACAACAAATCTACTATTGGAGCTCTACCCACTCCCAAGTTTACAAGGAACTCGGGAAGATGGAAGAAGAACATCTGACCACTCATGATATCGTCTATCAGGAAGGCAGCCCCAATAAGAAGGTATACACCATTACCCCTGATGGAGAACGCCACCTGATCGAATGGATGATCCATACCAAGAGCAAACCAGCCAAGATCAAGGATGAGTTCCTGATCAAGACTTCTGCCTTTCACGTTATTTCAAAAGAAGAAGCCATCTCTCTCCTTCATCGGATGAAGGCGCATAACGAAATGGTGGTCACCGGGACCGGGCAGTGGAAGGAACAGACGTTTCAAGGCAAAAAGCCCGGGTATGAGCAGTTTGGAGAATATTTGACTGCGGAGTATGGAATCAGGTACGCGCAAATGTATGTCGATTGGTGTGACTGGGCGATAAAGGAGATTCAATCTCTTCCTGAAAATACGAAATCTTGACAACTACTATGAATTGGAGGACGAATTGATGGGTGCACATACACATTTGGCAACATTCGCAGGAGGATGCTTCTGGTGCATGGTGAAGCCTTTTGATGAGCTTCCGGGTATACACGGAATCGTTTCCGGCTACACGGGGGGGCACGTCAAGGACCCGGCTTACAAAGAAGTGAAGGAAGGAAACAGCGGTCACTATGAAGCGGTTCAGATCACATATGATCCCGACCTCTTCCCATACGAACGGCTGCTGGAGTTATATTGGCCACAAATCGATCCAACGGATGATGGCGGTCAATTCCAGGACCGTGGTGACCAATACCGCACGGCCATCTTTTATCATGATGAAGATCAGCGGATTGCAGCAGAAGCCACAAAAAAAGAGATCGAAGAAAGCGGCCGGTTTAAAAAACCCATCGTGACGGCGATTCTCCCTGCTTCCACTTTTTATCCTGCTGAAGATTATCACCAGGACTTCTATAAAACAAATCCCGATGAATACAAGGAAGACCGAGCCAAGTCCGGAAGGGACGAATTCATCGAGGAAAACTGGAAAGAATGATCACAAAAATGCCGCGTGGGTGTAAACATCCACGCGGCATTTTATTATCCAGTGGCTCTTCCGGCTTTCGCTTGTTCCTCGAGGATCAGCTCTGCTGTCAGTTGTCCTGACAATGAAACCATCGGGACCCCTCCACCTGGATGGGTCGATCCCCCCACAAAATATACATTGGACAAGATCCGGCTTTTATTCGGAACCTTGAAGCCTCCATTTAATTTTCGATCCGTCACCGTTCCATAGATCGAACCGCCATTCGACCCGTAAAGCTTCTGAATATCATTCGGTGTAAAGGTGTATTCAAACTCGATATGCTCCCTGAGCCCTTCTACACCCATGCGCTCCAGCTTGTTCAGGATCACTTCCCTGTATGCTTCTTCATGCCGGCTCCAGTCTTCTCCTTTTTTCAATGGAGGTACATGTGTGAGGATGAATAGATTCTCTTTTCCCACAGGTGCCTGAGAAGGATCCGTTTTTGAGGAAATCCCGATATAGACCGTAGGATCATCCGCCATTTTCTTTTCTTCGAAGATCTGATGAAATTCTTTCTTCGGGTCTTCACTGAAGAAGAAGTTATGATGAGAGAGATGGTCATACGTCTTGTCTACGCCAAGGAGCATCACCAGGCCGGATACGGATGGTGCATACTTGCTCAGCTCCTCCACTTCCGTTTTCGCTTCAGGCAGCTCACCGAGAAGTGACTGATAGGCTGGGATCGCCTCGAGATTGGATATGACGAGATCTGCAGGAACCACCTCACCAAGCTTCGTCCGTACACCCTCTGCTCGGCTACCCGTCGTCACGATATCCTCCACCTCACAACGAAGCCTCACGTCGACACCAAGCTCACCGAGAAGTTTCTCCATCGCTTCTGCGATTTTATACATCCCGCCTTTGACGTAATGAACACCGATCCCCAATTGAACGTGAGTCAATTGAGACATGATTGCAGGGGATTGGTACGGAGATGACCCTACATACATGATCAAGAAATTGAACAGCTGCCTCAGGTGTTTATCCTTGATGAACTTGCGGGTGGCGGCATCCATCGACTTCATGGGATCCATCTGGAGAAGTTCCTTCACCCCGTGCATCATCCGCAGATCCTGAAGACCGCTGATGCTTTTTTTGTAGAAGCTTTTCATTGTTAACTCATACATCTTACTGCCATAGGAGAGGTATTGAAACAGCTGCTGGGCATCATCAGGGGACTGCTTTTTGATCTCAACAAGCAGGGTGGGCAGATCCGCTGACAAATCGATGACCTTCCCATCTTCAAAAAATGTCCTCCAGCCCGGATCGACCCTGACGATTTCAATATAATCATGCACATCACGATCCGCATGGGAAAACACCTTCTCCAAGACCCACGGCATGGTGAGGATCGATGGACCCGTGTCAAAGGTGAATCCTTTCCCATTCCGCTGGTTGAGTTTCCCACCAAGTCTTTCCCCTTTCTCCAAGATGGTCACCGCATGTCCTTCCGCCGCCAATCTGATGGCCGCAGACATCCCTGCAATGCCTCCACCAACAATGACTACTTTCCTCTTCATACTTCTTCCTCCTTCAATATCAGGTTTATCCGCTACCCATTCTAGCCAGTTTTCACAGAATCTAATCGACTAAAGGTATGGAGACGAGCGTTCATGACTAAAATGGCAGTAAAAATGACTGATAGAGGTGTATGAAATGATACTTTGGATCACTGCCATTCTTCTGACGTTCGTCTTATTCCCAAAGGTTCACCGATTGAAGAAGGACATCCATGTCCAAAAAGCATTTCTTGTGAAAAAATGTTCTGTCATCATACCTGCACGGAATGAGGAACACACCATAAGCAGGCTTCTTGAAAGCCTCTCGACACAGCTGGCCACCCCCTTAGAAGTGATCGTCGTGAATGATGGATCAACGGATAGGACGAAAGAGGTGGCAAGTTCTTATGGGGTACAGATCGTAGATGCACCCCCTCCACCTGAAGGGTGGGCAGGTAAAACGTGGGCATGTTGGAACGGGACAAAGGGCGCGCGTGGAGATACCCTGATATTTTTGGATAGCGATACATGGCTCGGGAGTTCGGGACTTCTCAAACTTTGTGAGGCATATGAAGAACAACATTCCTCCGGCATCCTCACGATCCAGCCTTATCACGTGATGAAGCACAGTCATGAACCGTTCTCCCTTTTCTTCCAGCTCATCATCATGGCCTCTGTTCATTTCCTGGGCAGGGCTCGTGGGGGCTACGGTCAGTGCATGATCTGTTCAAGGGAAAGCTATGAACGACTAGGTGGTCATGAAGCCATGCGACAGGAGGTGGTCGAGCATTACTCGTTCGCCAAGAAGGCTTCAGGAAGCGGAGAGAGGGTACGTGCGCTGAGTGGCAAAGGAGCGGTCAATATGAGGATGTATGAAGGCGGGATCAAACAGCTGATTGAAGGTTGGTCCAAAAGCTTCGCTTCCGGAGCGAAATCGGGACAACCACTTCCGACGATGATCACATGCGTGTGGATCGGCACCATGGTGTCCCTGCTTGCCCAGGGTTTCGACCGGTTGATGGAAGCCCCTTATGTTTATATAGGAGGATATGGAATCCTCGCATTGCAACTGTATTTGATTGCCAGGATGATCGGAAACTTTTCATTATTGGATACTCTTCTATTTCCGGTCCATCTGCTATTCTTCCTTTTTGTGTTCACCCACTCATTCCTGCAAACGTTTCTAAAGAGGAAGGTTAAATGGAAAGGACGGTATATTGTTCTTGATAAGGGGAAGGACGAAAAAATGAAATGATCCTGTACTATATCTTAGCGTGGGTGGGCATCCACCTCTTGTCGGCTTATGGCTGTTCACGCCTGAAGGAGCGGACCCTCCTTCGCCTTACACATATATTGAAACCGAGGGATTTTGAAGGAGCCGGTTGGTTCAGGGTCTTGGCGGTGCGGAGGTGGAAAAGCTGGTTTCCTGATGCAGGGGGATGGTTCCGTAACGGTATCTCAAAGAAGGAAATCGGTCTTACCAGGCAAGGCGGGAGGACTCGCTTCCTCGCCGAATTGAACCGGGCAGAGCTGTGCCATTGGCTCCAGCTTATCCCCTCCCCATTTTTCATCCTGTTCGGCGGAGGGGTGATCGGCTGGTGGATGGGGGCATACGGGATCGCGTTCAACCTGCCCCTGATCCTGATTCAACGGTATAATCGAATGAGGCTATTGCGGATCATGCAGGGTGAAGAACCGATCATGCATAGTTCCCTTGGAGTTGTGCACCTTAAGCATAAGGACCGGGGAAGTCCTCCACCATGAAACGCCATCAATCGCTCGACCTCCCCGGTTCTTTCTCCCTCTCCATGAAGTGAAATACCTCCGTCGCCGGAAATTTTCCGACGATTTTTTTTATGCGGAGCGTTTCTCCCTTCAGCCACTTTGAAAAATCGATGGCCACACCCCGGGATCCACTCCCCAAGCCCACGACGGCCGATAGGTTTCTGCAGTCGAATGCTACCGTATGGATTGTCCCGTTCCACTGCTCATAGTCTTTTTTAAAGATCCTGCTCTCTTCATGATGAAAGCTTTCGAATCCCCCTAATAGAGTAATGGGACCTTCCATCATGTCATTCAAATGCCCCAAGCGCTCTTTGGACTCCATGATGTGGAAACGATTCTCCGCCAGAAGATCAGGGGATTGAAAATGATTGGCACAGACTAAACTGAAATCGGATTGATAGGATTGCACACCTCTCGGGCTAGCTTCCACAACTGCCGATTTCCCCCTTCGGTCATGGATGGAATAATTAAAGCTTTGACGGTGGGGAAGTTCCCTGAGGAGTGAGACCGCTTCTTCCGTTGTGGCGCATGTATCAAGGACCATTCTCGCTAATGTGGTACATATGAGGCCTTTCCCTGGATTCACGCGATTGACGAAATGAAAGCCCAGGGCGAGACCTTCTTCATTCAGGCCGTCGATACGGCCGATCCCCCTGCCCGAAAATCCGATGCTCGAATAGGCTCCTTCTGTTTGGGTCAAGAGCAACCTCCCTTCATAGGTTTTCGGATGAAAATCATAGTTGCGGACATAGATCCCGTCTTTTGCCAGTGCCGAACATCCAGATACGGGCCAGTCTGCCTGATAGCCTGAATATTCATGGACCGTTTCTTCCAATGACCAACCGATTCCTTCGGCAAACCCGTTGATTTCCTCCCATAAAGAGGGATCATACTGCATGAAGAGATCCCTCACCTCAGACATTTCTGTCGCATAGGAATTCCGGGACTTCTTTCTTCTTTCCAGATGGAAACCGTAAAGGGGGGATTCTTTTAATTCATTTCCAAGGTCCACTCCCACTGCATAGGGCGTCCCTCTTGAACCAATGACACTTGCTTTGACCAATTGCATACAGGTCGCCTTCCTTTCATATGGGCTTCACCAGTCTCAGGAAATGCAGGATCCATTTTTCGTTGGACCCCCTACGGACGTCAATGTAAAAAAAGGAGCGCGAATTTGCCGCTCCTTTTTCCGTCAATCTTTTTTCAAATATGTCCAGCCATCTTCCTGATAGATCTTGCCTTCTTTCATCATCATGCCCAGTGCCCGCTTAAATGATGCCTTACTCATATTGAAACGATCCTTGATCTCTTCAGGAAGGCTTTTATCCCAATAAGGCATGGAGCCGTTACGTTCAAGGAGGTATTCGAAGATGATCTCGGCATCATCAGACATTTTATCCTGCTTTAATGGAAGGAAAGATACATTAAGGGAACCATCTTCTTTCACATCGATGACCCTCCCTTCGACCATTTGACCGAGGCGCGGTTCCTCGCGACGCTCATTTTCATGGACGAAGCAGCGATAGCCCTGCTCCGACAAGAAGAATGTGCCCACTCGTAGGAGGCGGTAAACCCTTCCCTGGATGCTGGCCTTGTTCATTTCGGAAGACGCTCTTCTAGCCACCTGTTCAATGATGTTCTCCGTTGCCAGACGGCCATACAGCCTGTCCTGCTTATCGCGGTTCAGGGTCATGAACAGCTGATCTCCCGGTTCTGGCCACAGTGAAAAGAATTTTGGTAGATCGTCACCTGAAACCAGGATATCCTTTGGAAGACCGATGTTGACGAATACACCGAGATCCTCATGCTTATCCACTACTTCTGCCCACCCGTAATATCCCACCTGGATTTTAGGGATACGCATGGTCGCAGCCAGTCTTACTTCTTTATCATGATAAAGGAACACAGTTACCGTATCCCCTTCTTGAAGTTCTTCGGTCATTTCAGAGTGGTGAAGCAGCACGCGATTTTCACCATCGGTTAAAAAGAATCCGTATGGCATTTCCTGGTCGGCTGTCAGCTCCGCCACCACGCCCGGTTTTAATGAAGACATTGTATTTCCTCCTGCCGTTAACAAGTATTAAATAATCGTATTCCCTAAATATAGCCTGTTTCCTATCTTATGTATAGGGCGAGCGACCATTTAGGAATAAAGAATCAATTTAGAAAAGAGTGAAAAAAAGAACATTTAACACATATATTGACCCGTTTCGAATGATTTTGATATGATTCATCTATTCTGATTATAATAAAATACATGAACCCTTGTATAAGTTCAAGAATATGGCTTGAACGTTTCTACCAGCTACCCTAAATGGCTTGTCTACAAGAAGATGAATGTTTTCATATACATTCCTTTTGTAGAGTAAACTCTGGTCTGGGGCCGGGGTTTTTTATTGTTCTCATCCTAGGAGGGTTATTATGAAAGCATTCTTCAAATTCGAAGAACGTGGCACCAACTACCGTAAAGAAACATTGGCAGGCATTACAACCTTCCTATCCATGGCATATATTCTGGTTGTCAATCCGATTATATTAAGCCAGACCGGCATGGACAAAGGTGCCCTTTTCACCGCTACTGCGCTCTCTGCTATCGTGGGATCGCTCCTGATTGGACTGCTGGCTAACTTCCCTGTTGGGATTGCACCCAGTATGGGGCTCAACTCCTTCTTCACGTTTTCCGTCTGTATCGGAATGGGTGTTCCATGGGAAACAGCACTGACCGGTGTCTTCATTGCCGGGATCATCTTCATGATCTTGAGCTTGATGAAAATACGCGAAAAAATCATCAACGTCATCCCGTCCGATCTGAAATTCGCTATCGCCGGGGGTATTGGCTTCTTCGTTGCTTTCATCGGTTTTAAAAATGCCGGGCTGATCCAGGCGAATGAGGATACCATCGTATCCATAGGAAACCTCGGTTCTCCAGGGGCACTGCTTGCTGTCTTCGGTTTCATCGTCACCCTGATGCTTCTCGTGAAGGGCATCAAGGGAGGAATTTTCTATGGGATGGTGATCACGACCATTCTTGGCATGGTCGTTGGACAAATCGCTGTGCCTCATTCCGTGGTTGGAGCGGTACCAAGTCTGTCTCCTACGTTCGGAGTTGTGTTCAGCCATCTCGGCGACATCTTCTCCCTGAAGATCTTCGCTGTTATCTTCACCTTCCTCTTCGTAGCGTTCTTCGACACGGCAGGTGCATTGATTGCCGTCGCAAGTCAAGCAGGTTTGATGAAAGACAACCAGATCCCGAATGCCGGACGCGCCTTGCTGGCCGATTCCGCCTCTGGAGTGGCAGGATCCATCTTTGGTACTTCCACGACGGCATCTTTTGTAGAATCATCTGCGGGAGTTGCCGTAGGGGGACGCACAGGCTTCACTTCTGTGATCATCGCACTCGGTTTCGCTGTTGCTCTCTTCTTTTCGCCAATCCTGTCAGTCATTACGCCCGAAGTGACGGCGCCGGCACTGATCATTGTCGGTGCATTGATGGCAACAGAAGTCAGACACATTGACTGGGGAAAACTTGAGGTTTTCATCCCGTCTTTCCTTACCATTATCATGATGCCTCTTACCTCAAGCGTCGCGACAGGCATTGCTGCAGGGTTCGTTTTGTATCCCTTCGCCATGATCGCGTCGAAAAAGGCCAGGCAAGTTCATCCGATCATGTATGTACTGGCGGCGCTGTTCATCTTATTCTTCGCCGTCTCATGAATAAAGAAAGAGGACCGGAATCTCATCCGGTCCTCTTTCTTTTATTGGTTGCGGTTCGGGAATACGCTTCGGATCATGCCGCTGATTTCTTCTCCGAGGCCTTCGATCGGCTGACCGTTTTTCACCTTGCCGGAATAATCCTTCATGCGATCAACGAATGCAGGGTTGGTTGAAATGTAGACGTTATGGATGCTTCCATTTGTTTCCTTCACTTGCTTTGTGATCTTGTCTTCGAGGTCCTTGCTCAATTTCCCATTATCAAGGACTGCCGCTACATAGGCATTATGATCGGTTGCCATGACATATGCGCTCTTAACATTATCGAGGTTGGCCACTTTATTTGCCGCATCTTCTGAGATGGAATAGTTTCCATCATTCATCATTCCATCATTCATATGATCATTGTTATAATCACGTTCTGCCTGGTTGTCATAGTTTACATTCTGAAGGTTGTCATTCATTCCTTCTTTATCTGTGCCGTTTTTAGAAGCACAACCAGCAGCTGCAGCAGAGATCATCAAGATCGATGCTCCCGTAAGGATCAATTTTTTCATTTTTCTTTCCTCCTAATTCGTATTCCTCCTTACTATCCCCGGACGCGAACTTTCTATTCATGCAAAAAACGATCCTGGGTTTATTGGCCAGGATCGCGTTCATTTCATCTAATTGATCGTTTATACTGATACCTTTTCCATTGAAAACGAATGAAGCAGCCGATGCAGAAGCCAAGCAGTGCCACGGCCGCCGATACGAATACCAAAGCGGTGAACACGACCGATGCGACCGACCAACCTGCAAGGGAGGATGCATAGCCCGCAGCCAGACAGATCACTACAATCGTACTGTTAAAACTTTGTTGGTCCGCGTCCTCCTGAATATAGCTGGAGGCATCTTTTCTTAAAAACGCCCTGCCCGCTTTTACGATTGGATTGAACCCTAAAAATGTACCACAGGCATTGGCTGCCAATGGGACCAGAAGGAAATGCTCCACCTGAAAGATCCAGAAGCTGAGAACAAAAAGGATGATGCTCCACTGATTCAACTGGACAAGAGGTTTGGGAATCGTTTTCGACTTCATACACAAATCCGACCTTTCCGATTTGCTTTGTTACTTATCATACATCGTGGAAAAAGAAATAGCAAAACTTTTATTCCATCTCTCATCCTTCTCATCCCTTGGCAAATCACTTGGGAGTAAAACTGCATGAATGGCCAAAAGAGCCGACTTCCCTATCTTTTTGAGCCTTATGCATGGTATAATCTTTTAGATTGAGTATTAGGAGGGTTTCATACATGATCCAAGTATCAGATGTAAGTTTGCGTTTCGGCGACCGAAAATTATTCGAGGACGTCAATATAAAATTCACACCGGGGAACTGTTACGGCTTGATCGGTGCAAACGGTGCCGGCAAGTCCACATTCTTAAAAATATTATCAGGAGAGATCGAATCCCAAACCGGCCATGTTTCCATGGGGTCAGGGGAGCGACTCGCTGTCTTGAAACAGAACCACTTTGAATATGAAGAACACGAAGTCCTCAAGGTAGTCATCATGGGACATAGCCGCCTTTATGAAGTAATGCAGGAAAAAGACGCCATTTATATGAAAGAGGACTTCTCTGATGAAGATGGCATGAAAGCAGCGGAACTTGAAGGTGAGTTTGCAGAATTGAATGGGTGGGAAGCCGAGTCAGAAGCCGCGATCCTTCTAAAGGGTCTTGGAATCGGTGAAAACCTCCATACAAAGCTGATGTCTGAGCTTACAGGTGGAGAAAAAGTAAAAGTACTCCTTGCACAGGCACTATTCGGCAAACCCGATGTCCTGCTTCTTGATGAGCCGACGAATAACCTTGACCTTCAAGCAATCCAGTGGCTTGAAGACTTCTTGATCAATTTCGAGAACACCGTCATCGTCGTATCCCATGACCGTCACTTCTTGAATAAAGTGTGTACGCACATTGCGGACCTTGATTTCAGCAAGATTCAGATTTATGTCGGGAACTACGATTTCTGGTATGAGTCCAGCCAGCTCGCTCTGAAGATGGCACAGGATCAGAATAAGAAAAAAGAAGAGAAAATCAAAGAGCTCCAAGCTTTCGTTGCACGTTTCAGTGCCAACGCATCCAAGTCGAAACAGGCGACTTCACGTAAGAAATCCCTTGAAAAAATCAGCCTTGATGACATCAAGCCAAGCTCAAGGCGCTACCCTTACGTTCACTTCCAAACCGGGCGTGAAATCGGAAATGATGTCCTCCGCGTAGAAGGCCTCAGCAAAACGATTGATGGCGTGAAGGTACTGAACAATGTCAGCTTCATCATGAACAAGGAAGATAAGATTGCCCTTGTCGGTAAGAATGAAATTGCCAAAACGACCCTTTTCAAAATCCTCGCTGGAGAGATGGAGCCGGATAGCGGTTCTTTCAAATGGGGCGTCACAACGAGTCAGGCATACTTCCCGAACGATAACTCGAAGTACTTCCAAGGTAGCGAACAGACCCTTGTCGACTGGCTCCGTCAATATTCACCAGATGATGAGAGCGAAACGTTCCTGCGCGGATTCCTTGGACGCATGCTGTTCTCCGGAGAAGAAGTTTTGAAAAAACCGAGTGTGCTTTCCGGAGGGGAAAAAGTACGCTGTATGCTGTCGAAGATGATGCTCAGCTCATCGAACGTGCTTATGCTCGATGAACCGACGAATCACTTGGACCTTGAATCCATCACTGCCCTCAATAATGGATTGATCAACTTCAAAGGCGCCATGATCTTCGCCTCCCATGACCACCAGTTCGTTCAAACGATCGCGAACCGCATCATTGAACTTACCGACGAAGGACTTATTGACAAAGAATCATCTTATGATGAATTCCTTGAAATGAGAGCGGCGCAAAAAGCCTGATAAAAAAAGAAAACCTCACCGGAAGCATCAAGTTTCCGGCGAGGCTTTTTTCATGTCTGTTTTGCAAGGAATGCTTTGATTTGGAAATAACTGATTTCATCAGGTAGGAGCTCTTTGATAGGCTTGAGTTTATCCGAGCCTGCCTCTTGCACTGCCCCCCTGATCAACCCTTCCTCCTCTTCTGAAAACAAAAGTGTCCAATCCGTACCTACCCCTTCTTCATAGGCACGGGCGATATGATTCTCGATCGTCGTCGAACTCATACCTCTACGTGATGCAATCTGCTTTGGATCGTATCCTTCCATGAACAGCTGATAGCTCACGATATGTGAAGGCCCCTCTTCTTCCATCCGTTCTCCGGGCTCTTCTTCCATGACTGTCCTCTCTTCAAAGTCTGCAATTCCTTTCAGGAACGCATCCCCATATTTAACGAGCTTATTCTGTCCCACCCCGCTCACATCTAGGAATTCATCCCTTGATTTAGGGCGCTTATCGCTCATGTCATGAAGCGTCTTGTCCGAGAAGATGACAAACGGCGGAACACCAGCTCTTTCTGCCAACTCTTTTCGGATCTGACGTAGTGATTCGAAGAGGGGGTCTTCCTTCTGGATGACCCTGACCATGGTCTTTTGTATCTTTCTTGAAATCGACCTCTGGCCCAATAGGACCTCTTTTCCCTTTGAAGATACTTTAAGAATGGGGTAGCTCCCCCCTTCTACCGCGATCACCCCTTCGGCGATCAGATACTCAATGAATAGGGAAACATCCTTTTGCGATTGGTCTTTCATGAGTCCGTATGTGGAGAGCTGATCAAAACGCCAATCTTTAATTTTTTTATTCTTTGATGCCGTCAGGACCCCGGCAATCAGGGAGGTACCGAATCGCTCATTCATCCTGAGCATACAAGACAGGACCATCTGAGCTTTGACCGTCACATCTTCCTGTTCACGGTCATCAAGGCAGTTGCTGCATTTCCCGCATCTTGCATCGCCCTTCTCTCCGAAGTAAGTGAGAATATACTGTTGGAGGCAGGACTCTGTGTGGGCAAAATCAATCATCTCCCTCAGCTTTTGCATTTCATTCATCTGCATGTCGGGTGAAATATTCTGCTCGATGATGTATCGCTGAGTCTGAATATCCTGAGGAGCGAATAGGAGTATGCATTCACTGTCGACTCCATCACGTCCTGCCCGTCCGGCTTCCTGATAATAGCCTTCCATATTCTTCGGCAGTTGATAGTGGATCACATACCGCACATTCGATTTATTGATGCCCATTCCGAAGGCATTCGTGGCCACCATGATGGAAATCGAGTCATTCAGGAATGCATCCTGCTGCTCTTCACGGAGGCTATCGGACAAACCACCGTGGTATTTGCCGACTGCTATCCCCTTCCGCTCGAGAAGCTGGTGCAAAGCTTCGACTTCCTTTCTTGTGGCACAGTAAATGATCCCTGAGTGATCCCTGTTCTTTTTAACATAGTTTTCAACCCATTTTTTTCGATTTTCCCCTTTGACGACTTGGAAGAACAGGTTATCCCGTTCAAATCCCGTCAATACCATATTCTCATCACGAATGTGAAGGTGATATAGGATATCCTGCTGAACTTGTGGAGTTGCCGTTGCCGTCAAAGCGAGGATAACAGGATTTGTCGGGAGTTGGGCCACAGCCGAGGAGATGTTCATGTAGCTCGGCCTGAAATCGTGTCCCCATTGGGAGAGGCAGTGGGCTTCATCCACCGCTACCAGGGGGATGGGCAGGGTTTGGAGGAATCGAAGGAAACTCCTTGATTCCAATCGCTCTGGTGCGATATAAAGGAGCTTATATTCACCTGCTGAAAGTCCAGCCATCGTTTCATCCGTTTCTCTTGCTGTGAGGGTACTGTTTATGTAAGTAGCTGGTATCCCTTGTTGGATAAGGGCATCTACCTGATCCTTCATCAAGGAGATCAGCGGTGAAATGACGACGGTCACTCCATCCAGGAGCAGAGACGGGACCTGGTAACAAAGGGACTTCCCTCCTCCAGTCGGCATGATTCCGACGGTGTCGTTTCCGGCTAAAACGTGTTGGACAATTTCATCCTGTCCCGTTCTGAATGAATCATAGCCGAAATACTCTTTTAAAACATTCGTTGCTTGCTGCAAACCTTCGACCTCCTGTCATGATTGTGGTCCCCTAATTGTAAAACAGATTTTCTTATCTGCCAATAAACAGTCCCAATAAAAATGAACAAGGCGGTCACGGATTTCCGTGATACCGCCTCACATTCAAAACCACTTGATTTCTTTGGTATCCTTTTTATCTTCGTTCGGTGCCGTCCCTTTCCAGAATTGCTCCCATACGGTACGACGAGTTTCTTCAGGCTTTTTTGTCTCATTCTCTTTTTTCACAGCCACCGTGCTCCCTCCTTGAAGTCAGAATACAATACAGTGTATTCACCTACCCGGAAAAGCGTTTAGCATTTGGGCGGGCAAAAGAAAAAGAACCGACATTTGTCGGTTCCGATCAGGAAGTCTTCAAGGTAGGGTGGGGATTATCCACAACCTGCAGAACCTTGGTTGACTGTACCATGTCTTCTTTACATAATGGACACTTAGGTGTGTCTTCGCTTTTGAAATTATCTCTCATCCAGCCTTTACAATCTTCAGCGGAACAAGCCCAAATTTTTGTTTCTTCCGTTTTAATTTCTTCCTCAACTTGATTTCTACGACCAAAAGCCATTGAATGTCCTCCTTTAAGATAAGTAGGATTTTCCCGCTAAGCTTTCTAACATGGAAAAAATAAAACTGCTGTAGATGGTAAGGGTTGATGAATATATGCTCTAGGTTCACTTCTATTGTACCATACTTTTACTTTTAAATATAGTGAACACTGCTTCTCCCCCCTAGTATGGATGAAACCCAATGAAAATATGCAAGATCTCCACCCTTATTTTATGATGCTATCCAGGGTAATATGCCGATCTCCGGGCAAGCTAAAGGGTAAATGAGTGTTGTCAGGGTGATGTGAATCATGTTTAGGAGTAAACAACAGAAACCTTTCGGCAGCGTCCTTTCAGACGCTTTGAATGGGCGAATACAAACGAGCAGCGATCTCGTATTAAGGCATGTGGTGAAGAGCTCCCAAGCTTTCACCATCGCGTATTTGGAAGACCTTATCGATTCAGAGGCTCTGCATAGTCACATACTTAGGCCGCTTGAAGACTGGCCTGGCCCTTTGTCAGACGAAGAAGTCCGTAACGTGATTTCCATCGGTGGGCTTTCCACCACAGACTCCATTGAAGACGCGATCAGTCACCTTATTAACGGTGCGGCGATCATCTTTCAAGAAGAATCACAATACGCAACGATAGCAGATATCAGTGATCCGGGTACAAGGAGCCTGGAAAAGGCTGAAACCGAATCACTCGTTTTCGGCCCGAAGATTTCATTTACCGAATCCATATCGAAAAATCTCAATCTGGTCCGGGCAAATGTAAATGACCCCAACTTATGCGTGGAAACCTTCGAAGTTGGCGACCGGCTGAAACGCAAGGTGCAGATGGTCTATATCAGGGACCTTGCCGATGAAGAGAATGTTAATACCTTCCGTCAACGCATCCGTGATATTGAAGTGGACAGCATTTTGGACTCAACGGTTCTGACTCAGATGATCGAGGATAATTCTTATACGTTTTTCCCACAGTTCCTCACAACGGAACTCCCTGACCGGGTGAGTGTTTCACTTCTGCATGGTAAGGTAGGTGTCCTGGTGGACAGGAGTCCGACGGTCATCATCGGCCCTTCCACTTTTCTGAGTTTTTTTGAATCCACGGAAGATATCTATCTACGTTGGAATATGGGGACATTCCTCCGCATTGTCCGTTTCATAGCCATCTTTTTCTCGATCCTGCTTACCCCTGCTTACGTGGCCGTCATCACGTATCATTACGAGGTGATTCCATCCGCCCTGCTTGTCTCGCTCGGCCAGTCGCGCTCGAACGTCCCCTTCCCTCCCGTCTTCGAAGCGCTTCTATTGGAATTCATCATTGAGTTACTAAGGGAAGCAGGGGCAAGATTGCCGACCAAAGTGGGTCAGACGATGGGTATTGTCGGAGGAATCGTGATCGGGCAGGCTTCGGTTGAAGCGGGATTTACAAGCAATATCCTGATTATCATCATCGCTATCAGCGCCCTCGGCTCTTTTACCGCTCCGAGCTATGCCATCGGGACAGCTGTCAGGGTCATCCGGTTCCCACTGATCGTCATGGCTGGTCTATACGGAGGGCTGGGGATGATGTTTTGTTTTTGCTTCTTACTCATCCACTTATTAAGGCTTACCACACTGGGTCGACCTTATTTATCACCGGCTTATCCGTTCAGGTATCAGGATTTGAAGTATAGTCTCTTCCGTCTCCCCTACCAGTTCCTATCCAAACGACCGGTAACCAATCACCCCAGTGACACAGGACGGATTCCGGAAGAGAAAATCAAACATAAAAAATAAACGCAGTACTTGAATAGAGGGAAAGGAGGGTCATCATGAAAGTCAATCTGAATCCTCAGCCGAAATCAATGATCAATGCTTTTCTAGTCATGTTTATCATCCATACAGCTCAGACCGGCGTAGGTATTGCCGGCCTTCCGCGTGTCGTTTTCATGGAGGCAGGCAGGGATGCATGGATTTCTGTCCTCTTGTCCGGTTTCTCCATCAGCCTTGTGCTTTTCATCATGGTCGTCATCTTGAACTCATATGAGTCAGCGGATCTTTATGGAATCCATAAGGATGTTTATGGGAAATGGCTGAGTGTACTAGTCAATTGCATTTATATAGTCTACCTTCTATGCGTAACCTTCATCATCATGATGAATTACATTGAAATGGTCCAAGCATGGATCTTCCCAAAGATCCAGCCGTGGCTAGTGATGGGCCTCCTCCTTATCTTATTGGCCTATGGCGTGAGCGGAGGCTTCAGGGTTGTAGCGGGGATCTGCTTCCTCGGATTCATATTCGCCTTTTGGCTCGTGTTTATGATCTACACCCCCATCAAATTCATGAGCTTCAATCATTTGCTCCCTATCATGACGGCTTCCCCGGATGAACTGATGAAAGGGACTTATAAAAGCAGCTTTTCCATGGTTGGTTTCGAGCTCCTTTTTCTGTATTACCCCTATATTAAAGAGAAGCAGAAAGTCTTGAAATATGCCTTGATCGGTTCAGGTTATACCACGATCCTATTCACGGTCGTGACCGTCGTTTCGATCGGCTTTTTCTCTCAAGAGACACTGATGAAAACCATTTGGCCCGTCCTTTCCATGTTTAAGATTCTCAGAATTCCGAACTTGGAACGTTTTGAATTCATCGCCGTATCCTTTTGGATGCTCATCATCCTTCCAAATATATGCGTTTACTTTTGGAGTGCGGTCAGGGGGATGAAACGGACCTTCAATCTTTCCCACAAGAAGGCGATCCTGATTTTTTCCCTTATAATTTGGACTGTGTCTATTTTCCTCGAGAACCGAGTCTTAATCAACCACGTCACAGACCGTATCGCTACAGGGAGTTTTGTTCTCGCTTTTATCTACCCTTTCATCCTATTAATTCTGGTAAAGTTCAAAGCACGACTGACCAATAGGAGGAATGATTCTTGAAAATAGTCTGTATACTTATCTCCTGCATGCTCTTCCTCACGGGTTGTCTCGAAACCAAATACCTCGAAAAATTGGGTTTAATTACGGCAGTCGGTTACGACAAAGCAGAAGATGATAAACTCAAAGGCACCACTGTTCTCTATCAATTCAACCCATCAATGGATGAAGTAGAGAAAACACTAACCACGACTGCTCGGACCTCCAAGGGAATCAGGCTCTCTCAAAACCTGGATACGGATCATAAACTCGTATCTGGACAGCTCAGGGTCGCGGTCTACGGGAAGGACATCGCGGAAGAAGGCATCGCTCACCTTGTGGATACACTCGAGAGGGATTCCTCCATTGGCAATATGGTGTATCTGGCGGTTGCGGAATCGACTGCTGAAGAAATATTAACGTTCCCCTTGAAAGAAGAACCTTCCAATACAGGGACGTATCTTTATAATCTCATCCAGCAGAATGTAGACGGGGATGCGATCATCGCTCCGACTCTGCAAGAATTCGTTACAGATTACGGAAGCGTCGGCAAGGATGCTATCCTGCCTATGCTGTCGATCACGAATGGAGATATGGGGGTGGAGGGATTTGCGCTATTTGATGAAGATCGCTATGTGCAAAGCGTCGGAAAGGAGAGATTTTTCTATGTACGCTCTCTTATTGAGAATAATGAAGTAGGTAGCGTGGAGTTGGGGGTTCCTTTGGAAGCTTTCAAGGAACATCTATCCAAATGGGACCGTGAAGATCGGACAGAGGAAGATCTATTCATCACCTTGGATAGCATAAGGTCTTCTTTCAAGATCCGGTTACCCGACCGGGATCAGCCGGATTTCCACATCACCCTCAAGGTCAAATCACGCTTATTGGAAATGTCAGAGGAGCTTCATCTCGGAAACCCGAAAGTCATCAAACTGCTTGAAAGGAGTATTGATAAAAAGATGGAAGAGTCCATCGAAGATGTCCTTACGTTTCTGCAGGAGAACCACACGGACCCTGTTGGTTTTGGGATGAAGTATATGAGCGTGAGGGGGCATCAGGATTTGACCCGCAAACAATGGACGGACCTCTACCAAAAAGCGACGTTCCATGTCACAGTCGAAAATGAAATCGTCCGCACCGGAGTGATCAATTAAAAGGGCCGACACTGGGCGGCCCTTATCGATTCGTTATATAGTCACGGAGATCCTCTGTCAGTTCATTGGATGGCAAATGTTCCGCAGGCTTCCCGTCTTTGAACAGGATCAGACCGATGAATAGCTGAAGATCATCATCACAGGCCTCGCAGAATTCAATTTCTTCCGGATTCCAAAAGGCGATTGAATGAATATGTTTGGCTTTCATATTCGGATAGTGGGATCGGTGATGGTGGATCTGTTCCTTATATTTTTCAATGGCCTCGACGTCATTGTCGAAGGACCATTCTTCCACGATATCCCGTTCCCAATTTTCGAAGAACCACCATGGTTCAGCATCGCTTTTCGTTTTGATCACTTTCCATTTTGATTCCATATTCCCACTCCTTCTCCCCAAATTGTACAAAAAAATAAGGGAAATGCAAAACATTTCAATTCTATCCCCTGGCCGGAGACAAGTTCTTGTCCTGCGATGCATAGTTATAGGACAAGAACACTACAGGGGTGAACGTATGAAATTTTATTCCATTTCCAAAAGAAGATTCCTGATCACGGGGTTGCTGATGGTGGTGATGTTGGTTACAGCCAGTTTATGGTATTTCTCGAATCGGGATGACTATCCGACCGTTTCCCTCCCAGGTGGCAAAGCCCAAGTGTTTCAACTGGTAACTGGGGAATTCTCCTCAGAACTGCCCGGTGGAAAAAAGATCGAAGCTTACCGATGGGACCCCGGGACGATCGTCGTTGAAAGCGGAAAAGAAGTTGAACTACGGATCCTCGGAGTGAACGGGCATGAGCACCCCTTTCATATTGAGGGAACGAATGTGACCGGAGTGGTTAAAAAAGGGGAAGAAACAGTGGTACACTATACATTTGCCGATCCCGGGACCTATAAACTCGTATGCGACCTGCATGAAACAATGGAGCAGAACGGCCCCATGATTGCTTACATTGTCGTTCAATGAAGAGGATTCCTCCGTGGGTGCCTTGGTGAATGAGTGGAGACGGTCCTTTAAAGGGGAATGGCTGACAAGTTCCAATAGATAATCATGGATTTTTCCCTGCAGAAGAAGTATACTCTAACTTGTATGACCTCTTAATAAAGGAGCCAACCTCCATTGTCTATTCTTTTTATGCAGGAGTTCATCGATTTTTATCTGAGCCCGATCCACTTCAGCATCCTGCTGTTATTCATCCTGATCCTGTTCCTGAATCAATTTCCTTCTCCGTTCAAGCTTTATTCCCACTCATCCTATAAACGGATCGATGGGGTACAACGGGTCGCGGAGGTACAGACAGACCAGAATGATACGGTCGGCACCAGATTGATCAAAATGATGAAATTCCTCTTTTATCATGCAGAAAGTGATGAACCGTCCTCCATGGATTGTCTAAGTATTTAACAATCCAATTACTCAAGGAGGAACACATCATTGAAGAAATTAACGATATCATTACTTGTACTTATAACCGCCATCACACTCGGGGGATGTCAGAGCGCTACGACTGACGGGGCATTCTTCCATGATTATTTCGTCAATCCATTTGCCTACCTGATTCACGAAATCGGCACATTCCTAGGTGGAAACTTTGGACTTGCTCTTATCGTGATCACGATTCTTATTCGTTTGATTTTGCTTCCATTTATGCTGCGCACCTATAAAAATCAGCAGGAAATGAAAGTGAAGATGGACGTGATGAAGCCTGAAATGACGGCTATACAAAAAAAGATCAAAGAAACGAAAAATAAGGAAGAGCAGCAGAAACTGCAGCAGGAAATGATGCAGCTATACCAAAAGCACGGCGTCAATCCACTGAACATGGGCTGCCTCCCTTTAATTATCCAGACACCGATCCTAATCGGTCTGTATTATGCCATTCGTTCTTCTACAGAAATTGCCGATCATTCATTTCTATGGTTCAATCTCGGAGAGCCGAATATCGCCATGGCCGTCATCGCCGGAATTGTCTACCTCATTCAGTCGAGGGTGACCCTGATCGGCATGACTGCTGAACAGCAGAAGCAGATGAAGATCCTTGGTCTTCTCTCACCTGTCATGATCTTCATCTTCTCATTGAATGCGCCATCGGCCCTTCCCCTCTACTGGGCAGCAGGAGGAGCCTTCCTGATCGTCCAGACGCTTATCGGGAAAAAGCTTTACGCACCAAAGGCCGTTGAGAAAGAAGCGAAACCTGCAAAATAATAATGAGTCTGAAAAAGCATCTTCGTCATAGCAAAACCCGGAATCACTTCCCTAATATAAGGAAATGATTCCGGGTTTTTAATTTGTTTCATGAGCATTTAAATTGTTTCTAGCGATTGATCGGAGTGCAAGACGAAGAATTTTCCGGCAAGAGTAGCCGATGTATTACCCCGCAGGCTTGCCGAGAAAAGCGAAACCTTCCACGGAAATTTCGAGTGACTGAAGGAACCTATACTGATATTGTTCGCCACGAACCCTACTAGTATTTCCCAATCCTGTTTAGGATGGACTATTGAGCATTTCTTCTCCTCATAAAGGTTGTACCTGCAATGACCATGATGATGAGATAAAGATAAAATGGCAGCATGATATATCCTTTTTCAGGGGAACTATTGTGAACGGTTCCCGGCCCATTGGTTGCAAGGGCATGATCCTGTTGAAGATTTGAGGAGGCGTCTATCCGTTCCAATTTAGTGGATGTGATTTCGTCCCCGTCTCTGTTAAACAATGTCAGAAGCCCGTCCGCGCTCATTTTCTCGCTGATATGGCCATTGATTGGCTGGGTATAATGAAAGTCACTCGGAAGCCTGAAACGCTTCCCATCGAATGTGAACACGGTATCCTTCGGAATGTACTCCGAAGTGAATCTATCCAGTCCGTAATCGAGAAGCTTCTTCGTATCATCGTATATGGCCGGTTTAGATTGAGCCTTCATCGTCACGACGACAAGAGAAACGTCATCTTTTTCAGCCGTTGTTACGAGCGTATGCCTGGATTCATCAACAAATCCGTTCTTCCCACCGGTCACCTCAGGGTAAGGAAGCTCCCCCTTCACCATTTTATGGGCATTGTACAAGGTGGTATCCCAGCTTTCTGATGACCAATCCATGGATTGGATGCCAAAGAGCTTTTTGAATGTTTCGTTTTGCATGGCGTACCGTGTGATTTCCGCCATATCTTTGGCCGTCGTATAGTGATTTTTGTCGAATAATCCATGGGCGTTTGTAAAGTGGGTATGTTCCACTCCTGCCTTTTCCTTCAAGAACGTATTCAGCTTATCGACAAATTCATCCTCAGATCCAGCTACCTGCTCTGCAATGGCCACTGCGGCGTCATTCCCTGAATTGATTAGAAGACCTTCAAGGAGTTGTTCAATGCTCATCTTTTCTCCTTCTTCGAGGTATACGGTCGATCCATCGGTGCTGGCTGCCTTTCGGCTGATGGTCACCTCTTCATCAAGGGCACTATGCTCGATGGCATAAATGGCTGTAGCGATTTTGGTGATGCTTGCAGGGTACATTTTCTTCTCGGCATCTTTGGAAAAAAGAAGGCTATCTGTATTCGTATCTAATACTACAGCGGTTTCGCTGTAGACATTTGTAGGTTTTTTTGCGGGTGCCTCTTCGGCAGAAGCTGTCGTTGCAGAACATAAGCCGAAGAATAAAGCGGCTGCTGCGATTCGTTTCATCATGTCCACTCACCTATCATTTCAATGTTTACACCTCAATCATTCTATCAAATAATAGAAGGGCTTAAACACTATCTTCATTGTTTTGTTAAGAAATTGAAAGAATCCTGTCAGATAATGACATATTTTGCATGCGCAAGGAGTACGGATTTCCAATTTGACTGTGATTGTTCTACAATAGAGGGAGCAGATGAAACCTTTTTTATCACCGGAACGTATAGAAAGTCAGCATATTTTTTAAGGGGTAGATGAGATGAATACATTTCTACAAGTCTTGACGAGATCAGGAATCGGGTGGAGTGCGGGAGCAGCCGGATTCTTCACCTATCTACTGGCATTCGACCTGGGGTTTTTCATATCCGTCCCGGCAGCCGTCGGCACCAGCTTTCTCGCCTTCTATTCCACGAAGCAGATTCAGAAGCAAATGTGGCTTAAGAAGAACGGCATCACCCGCAGGGAATATCTCTTCATCACCAGGAACCTAAAAGAAGCTAAAATTAAAATAAACAGATTGCAAAGGCAGCAGCTCAAGGTCAGATCACTTGGGGCCTTCAGGCAGATCCTTGAGTTGAATCGATTGAGCAAGAGGATCTACCAGCTTGCTAAACGGGAGCCCCGGCGGTTCTTCAAGGCAGAGTCGTTCTTCTACTATCACCTTGATTCCGTTGTTGAAATTACTGAAAAGTATACCTTTCTTGCGTCCCAACCTGGGAAAGACAAGGAGGCATTCAGATCCCTTCAACAGACGAAGACGACACTCGATGAACTCTCTCTTTCACTGGAGCAGGATCTGCGCAAGGTCCTCGCTGATGACATGGACACCCTTCACTTTGAGTTGGATTTTGCCAAAAAAAGATTGGAAGAACAAAAAACGATAAAATGATGACGACTGGAGGAATCCCCCATGGAACAACGCAAAGAATACTCGGAACTTGATCAGCTATTATCAAACCCCTTCGATGAGGGTCTCTCCACGCAGCCTCAGAAGGCAAACGGCCTCATGGAGCGCCTGCCAGAAGAGCAGCAGCAAAAAGCTAAGCAGCTCGCAGAACAGATTGATTACAAAGATTATGAGGCCATCCTGAAGTACGGGACGGCCGCCCAATCCCAGCTCTCCAATTTTTCGAATTCCATGCTTGATCACGTTCAAAAACGGGATATCGGACCGATCGGAGACGTGCTCGGGGACCTCATGAAGAAACTGGAGCTCATGAACCCCGATGAACTGAATTCAAAACAAAAAGGAGTCTTCAAACGGTTGTTCCGTAAAGTCTCGTCATCCATTCAGGAAGTCCTTTCCAAGTATCAGAAGATCGGATCACAGATCGACAGAATCTCGGTCAGACTCGAGCATTCTAAAAAGACCCTGATGGACGACAATCGACTCCTTGAGACGCTTTATGAAAAAAATAAAGACTACTTCCACGCCCTCAATATGTATATTGCAGCGGCCGAATTTAAACGGGATGAGATTCAAGGGACCCTCCTTCCAACACTCAGGAAAAAGGCAGAAGAAAGCGGCGACGAGCTCTTATACCAGGAAGTCAATGACACCACCCAGTTTCTTGACCGATTGGAAAAGCGGATCCACGACCTTAAGCTGAGCCGGCAAATGACGATTCAATCCGCACCTCAGATCCGCCTTATCCAGAACACCAATCAGGCACTTGCTGAGAAAATCCAGGCATCGGTCCTCACGGCCATCCCGCTTTGGAAGAATCAGATTGCCATCGCCCTTACCCTACTGAATCAGCAAAAAGCCGTCACAGCTCAGAAGCAGGTATCGCAGACGACCAATGATCTCCTTCTGAAAAACTCCGAGATGTTGAAAGTCAACAGCATCGAAACAGCAAAAGAAAATGAGCGTGGCATCATCGATATCGAGACGTTGAAAAAAACGCAGGAAAATCTTATCACTACAATCGAAGAGACCTTGGCCATACAGGCAGAGGGGCGACAAAAGCGCCAGCAGGCCGAACAGGAAATGGTCACGATGGAGCAGGAACTGAAGCAAAAACTCATCGAAATCAGAAAATAATCAAGCAAAAAAACCGAGTGATCATTGGATCGCTCGGTTTTCTTCATATGGAATATATCTGTTTAAGGTGCGTCCGACCTCTAAAAATCGTCACCTTAACCCAGACACACGGTTAAATGCTACTGATCAACAGCTTCCTCAAAAGTGGAAAAAGCACATCAGGAAGCTCTGATACATCCGACACCAGGATACTGTAGTTCCCATATATGTTCTGAATCGTTTTCCGTTGACCTTCGTCAATCTCTCCGTTTGCAAGGAATACATTGATGACTTCGATTCCTTTTTTCCGCGCATCAAGAACGGCCTCATGGGTATCGACGATGCCATTTTGCTCGTAATCCATGGCAGCCGGCTCTCCGTCCGAGAAGACCAAAAGGAACTTTTGCTTCTCTCCTCTTTGAAGGATGCGATCTGTCATCAATCTGATGGCGAATCCGTCCCTATTGTCCTCTTCAGGATGAAGCTGCATGATTTCGGGACCACTGGACGGCTTCAGGGATGACTGGAATTCCAGGACCGGTTTAAGATAATTGGGCTGAGAATGGGAAGTAGCAGTATTGGTATCTTCCCAGAACCCTACCACTTCGTGAGGCACCCTGACCCCTTTCAAGGATTCGTGGAATAATGTGATTCCAAGCTTTGTCTCATCCATTTTATCAAACATGGATCCCGAACAATCCACCAGAAGGGAGAATACGGTATCCAGGTCGGTGGAAGGATCATGTTTTTTGTAAAACAGTCTGGGCACATCATCTGTAAGGAGCCTCAGGAGTTTTTTATTCAATCTGCCGAAGTGGAGATCCGTTCTCGGCTGGATCCTTTTATGCTCCAGAGTCTTTTCGATCATCTTCTGGAGCTTTTTCTTATAGCTGAATACTGCCGCCTTATTCACACCGTAGGCTGTCTTGTCTTCTGAAGATGGTACATCTGGAGCAAGAAAGACCGCTTCTGCATAACGATTTTCCTTTCCATATGGGTGATCTCCCATGCCACGTTCTTCATGCTCTTGATCGACCGCTTTAGGAGTCTCGTAGATCTCACGGTCGGTTTGTTTGGACGTACCCTGTACCATGGCCATGGCCTGGTCCCCGTCTTCTCCTTCCCGAACACCTTCTCCCATGAGATCGGAGGAACTTCCCTGATTCAAATCGAATTGCAGGAATGATTCCCCTTTCTCTTCGGATTCCCGATGCCAGGTGCGGAACTCTTCATCCATGATCTCCTCTTCCCCTGTGCTCTCCTCCTCAAGAACATCATCGTTCGCAAGGGGAGCCCGGCGTTTCAGATCATCAAACGTCTGGTCCGCCTCATCATCATATACATCTTCCGGGAGATGGAAGTATTCATTCAGCATGTCCTTCTTCAATACGTCTTCACATACCTCGACCATCTCCAAGCATACCTTTACAACGTCGGAGGTGGATTTCGTTTCGTATAAAAGGGCTAGCTGCCGCTGGAGAAATGGCATCATGAGATCGATCTCATCCGAAATAGCCGCCGCTTCCTCCAGGGGTGATTGAGCATGAAGCAGTAGAAACAGCTGGTTGAATAAAGCATCTGTAAATACGCTTTTCGTCAAATTCACTTTTAGCTGCGCATCAAAAAATTGCCGATAAATCCTTCTCCTCACACTGAATGATGCCTTCGTACCAGGTCGCTCCGATTTGCAGATTTCCTCAAGCCTTACTTCTTCCCCGATCACAAAGAGCTGTTTGGCAAAGCGCTTCACAGGTGACCGGTCGATTGCTCGTAGATAGCGTTCCACCGTTTTCATTTCTGTGTGTTCAAGATTCCCGATCGTGCGAAGATACACATCGCTTTTCAACCCATATGTCTCGTCCCTTTTATCCCGGTGATTCCAGAAGTGACTGACATAGACGACTTCATTTTTCGGATCGAGATAGGAAAACGGACCATATTTCAAGGACATTTCACCATTCTTTGAGAGGGTTTTCGCCAGGTCGGCCATCTCCATGAACAGAAAGGAATCGATGCGCTCATCATTGAATTGTATAAATCGATGCATGATTAACCCCTCATTCGAATAGTGTATCGGCAATGTTTTCAATTGCCGCTTTTTCCCTTTCATCTTCCAATTTATCTATGATCCCCCGTCGGATGGCCCGCTTTGCCGGCAGATGCACCGCCAGGTCACACGCGTCAAGGAGGGCACGTATGGAAGCCGCTTCTTCTGAGACCTGTCCGTTCCTCACTTGCACCATCAAGTCTGAAGCGAGCTGGACGAACCGGCCCACCACTTTAGGATCTGTAAGGGAGCTTTGAGCAGCTATGACCGCCTTTAATGTTTCTCCTTCAATATATGGCACGTCCACCACCACAAACCGGTTTTTCAAGGCTTCATTCATCGGGACGGTCCCGACATACCCTTCATTGATGGCAGCAATGACGCCGAAACTTGGGTCTGCTTTAATGACTTCACCTGTGAAAGGATTTGTTATGCTTCTCCTGTAATCGAGGACTCCGTTAAGGATTGGAAGTGTCTCGGGCTTAGCCATGTTGATCTCATCTATATAGAGGAGGTGCCCTTTTTTCATCGCCTGGATGACTGGGCCTTCAATGAATTCGATTACGCTTTTGCCGTCCTTCTCTGCAATTGTCTTGTAGCCAAGGAGAGCCTCTGCGTCAAGGTCAACGGAGCAGTTGATGCTGTGCATTGGTTGGGAGAGCATGGAAGATAGCGTATCGGAGAGCTTTGTCTTCCCCGATCCGGTCGGCCCCTTCAATAGAAGATTCTTTCTCAGGGTCAGTGAGATCAGGCAGTCCTCAATAATAAAATCCTCACTTGAGGTATAACCTCCTTCCCTGACCAATGATTGGTCCTTTTCATGATGGTAGGCTTCCTTCCGTTCTTCGATCAAGCGGAAAATTTCATCTGGTAGTTGTGTTACGTTCACTGTTGTCATCCTTTCTGATTATCCATGGAACTATTGTATCGAAATGAAACAAGCACTGCAAAAGGAAGATGCTTTAAAGTGGCAAATCATACCTCGTGAAGGTACGCTGAATGGACATGCCCGCTTTTTTATAAAGGAGTGCCGCATGGGTCGGGCTGTCACTGTCGACCAACAAGGCCGCATGGGTCATGCCTGCACGGTGTAACCCGTCAAAAGACTGCCGCAACAGTTGGAGTCCCAGTCCCATTCTTCGGTATTCCCTTTTCATGCCCAAATGGGTTATTTCCCCTACCTTCGTTTCACCATCGGCACGTGAAAGGACAAATCCGATCACTTTTTCCTTATCGATCATAAGAAGCCACCGATCGGTTGAGTCCTCTGGGATGAAAAACCGCTGATTGAATTCTTCCCAAGTGGAAGGATGATGATCATAATGATCCGCAAATATCTCTTCATAGGCTTCATATAGAGCACGTTCGTCGTTTCCGAGAATAAATGGACGGACGAGGTATGGACTGCCTGGTACCGCTGTTTCAGTAAGTTCAGTGCTCATCTGATGCCAGTGTCTTTGAATGGAAAATCCCGCTTTTTCAAAAGCAATCCGCTCTTTAGGCGTATTGGCAGAAATGACGATGCTTTTCTCATTGATACCCTCAGATTTCCAGCGCTTTCCCGATTCGATCAGAGATTCGATCAGCTCTTCTATATAGCCTTCTGTACCCTCATCTTTCACGGTCAACACCAATGATGGGAGACGATGATCCCGACGGGTGAGAAACGATACCCCTTTCAGCACACCACGGACCCATAACCCAACTTTGTCCTCTCTTTCCGTTTTGACTACTAAGTCCCTGATCATCTTCAAACTTGTTTGCACGTTTCCATATACGGTTTGTTCATAGTCATGGAACAAACTGATCACCTCAGAAAGCTCGTCTGCCTGTATTGACCGTTTGACTCTGCTCATCCCTACACCTCCACATAAAAAAACTGATGCTTTCAGAAATTGAAAAGCATCAGCTTTGATCCTTACAGTACTTCAAAGTACTCTTTATAAAATCCACCCATTTTTCTACTTTCGTCGATGACGAAGTAGTAATCCTCGGATTCATTTTTCAAATCGTATACTTTCCCTGGAATCAATACGTTTTCCACGGTATATTTCGCCGCATCTGTATGTAGGCATTTCACTTTTCTTCCTGTTTCGTTTTTGGTCCATGTATGATGGATCATTGTTGAATCCCCTTCCTGAGCTTGACTATGTTACTAGTATAGTCTTATCTTCATGTGAGTTCAATACTCCATGATGAAACCTTGCCGTCCGCTTTTCACATCCTGACAATACGATGCCGCTGATGTAAACAAACCATTTTCGATTCGATTTCGATAGACGGAAACCACCAATGGAAACTGCTCTGGGTGAGGATCATGATGCTCACCCATCACGAAATTCATATAGATAACCCGCCCTCAGGCAGGATCCCGGTCCACCGCATGGACCTGATGAAGCATGGCACGAATCCGTTCTTCATCCATTCCGAGTCCCAAGAGCTGATCTTGCAGTTTACGATGATATTCCTCACTCACATAAGGGTGGCTCCCTCTCAGTATTTCAAGGGCATAGTGTTCAGGCGGCAGGGTTTCAGGTGATTTCCGTTTTACGATGAATGTCAAGACGTCCTTATACACCCTTCCGTCGATCGTCACATCAAGAAACGCAGGCCGATACCAACCGGGGAGTACCCCTTCCCTTTCGAACAGGTAATCGACTGCTTCCTGATTGACCCGGTAGACCACGCCTTCCATGACCTCTCCAGGAACTTCCGTGATATCCCCCCTGCCTCCATCATCCACGACGAAAGAGTAGTCCATTCGGAAATCTTGTACGATTCCTGCCCCGAGACAGTCCTGAAAGTGGATATGGACCCCTGCTTTTTTGAAACGTTCCTGATCCATGCAGGATCCGTAGGCGAAGTACAGGGTTTCAGACGGTCTGTTTTCGAGGAAAGTCTTCACTTTCCAGTCACCCGAAAGAATCACTGAACCTTGTGCGTCTTCAGATGCTGCAGCAAATACGGTAGCCACATGGCTTCCGTGATCGGTAACTACCGTCGCTTCCGTCCGGATTGCATTGGCCGGGATCACTTCTTTCATTCTTTCGAGCTGGTCGATCACGCAAGGATCGATCTCATACAATTCACCGTATACCTTCTCATTCCCATCGGTCATGACAGGCTGCCCGTCTACTGACTCAATGAGCACCCCGTCCACGTAAGCTTGGAGTGAAATGGTTCGGGGGTTTTGTAAAAGGGAATGATGTCGTTCATGCTTTCTTAAATTCCCATAAACGAATATAAGCATATATGGTCCCTCCACTGGTTAAATTCATTGTACTCTGCTCATCCATCATATCACAGAAAAAGGACATTGGATTCCTATAACAGAAGCCAATGTCCACCCCCTAAATAAGTAAGCGATTACATTTTATTAGTATGGGAAATCGCCTTTTCACCCATCTCCCGCAAACGGAATTTCTGAATCTTCCCTGACGCGGTCATGGGATACGAATCGATGAATTCAATGAATTTCGGCACTTTGAACCGAGAGATCTTTCCTTTGCAAAAATCCCTGATTTCCTCTGATGTACACACTTGACCAGGCTTGAGGATCACCCATGCAATCACTTCTTCTCCAAATGTTTCATCCGGAACCCCGGTGACTTGTACGTCCAACACCTTCGGATGGGAATATAAAAATTCTTCAATTTCCCTTGGATAAATATTCTCACCGCCCCTGATGATCATATCTTTGAGCCTTCCCGTGATCCTGCAATATCCCTCTTTATCCATGACGGCCAAATCTCCCGTATGGAGCCACCCTTCCTCATCTATGGCCAGGGAGGTCGCCTGTTCATTTTTGTAATATCCCTTCATGACATGATACCCCCGAGAGCACAGTTCACCCTGTTGACCCGGACCCAGTGATCTTCCTGTAGCAGGATCGATGACTTTCACTTCGACATCAGGTAGGGCACGCCCGACCGTTTCCACCTTCACATTCAATGGATCATCCGTCCGGGTCTGTGTGATGACCGGGGAAGATTCCGTCTGACCATAAGCGATGGTGATTTCTTCAGCGCCCATTCGCTCCATGACCCCTTTCATCACTTCCACGGGACAATTGCTTCCTGCCATGATACCGGTCCTGAGCGTTGATAGATCATATTTGTGGAATTCAGGAAGATTCAATTCAGCGATAAACATCGTCGGTACCCCGTGTAACCCTGTACAACGTTCAGATTCCACGGTGCGGAGGACTTCTGCCGGACTGAATTCCTGAACGGGTACCATGGCTGCCCCTACGGACACACATGCCATCGTTCCAAGTACACAACCGAAGCAGTGAAAAAACGGAACCGGAATGCATAGGCGGTCCATTTCAGTCAGATCCATGCACCTTGCGATATTATACCCATTATTCACAATGTTGGAGTGCGTAAGCATGACTCCTTTGGGAAATCCCGTGGTACCAGATGTATACTGCATATTGATCACATCATCAGGTTGGCACTCGGCCATCCGTGCGTTCAGTTCTTCGTCAACCTCCCCTTCGCCGAGCTTCATGATATCGTCCCAGGAATACGTTCCTGGATAACGATGATCGCCGAGGACGATGACATTCTTCAATTTTGGGAGAGCTGCGCTTTCCAGCTGACCCGGGATCGCGTCCTTAAGCTCCGGACAGATATCATAGAGCATGTCAATATAAGATGTTGTTCGGTAACCTTCCATCAATATGATGGAACCGCTATCCGATTGCTCAAGCAGGTACTTCAATTCTTCCCTCTGATAATTGGTATTCACCGTGACCAGGACTGCCCCCATTTTCCCTGTAGAAAACTGGCTGATGAGCCACTCAGGAGTGTTTGTCGCCCAGATGGCCATATGATCTCCTTTGTTGATGCCAAGCTTCATGAATCCTTTTGCTGCTTGACGGCAAAGTTCATCAAAGCGGGAGTACGTCCATCTCAACCCTCGATCTGCATACACCACCGCATCCCGATCGGGGAAAAGCGCCGCTTTTTCTTCAAGAAGCGTCCCGATTGTTTTTGTTAAAACCGCCACATACAACCCCTCCCAAATATGTAAATACAGCTCTTACGTGAGTAATATTATCACAAAAATTAGAATTTTCAAATAAAAAAGGAGTAATCGCAGCTTTTTCAGTAAATGTTTATATGTCTAACTGCTGGCTCCCAGGCTCCGCCCTTACCCATGATTCAACCCTTCTAAACACGTTTCAACAATTCATGTCAAAACCCGACTTAAGTTGTATTTTCAAAAAACCCCTTTTCAAAAGAAGTGAATGTATGTAGAATAAATAGAAAATATAGAACATTCTATATTTTAAACATTTCCTGGGAGGTTGCTCATGAAAATTTTAAGTAATGAACAGTTGGTCGCAGCGTATCGGAATGCTGAAAAGCAGGGGAATGATCAGGATTGGATTATGCTCCTGAAGAAAGAAATTCGAAACCGTGGACTGAGGCCTTTTAGGAAATCGTGATGAGACATTGAATGAGGAGGGTGAAGACAAATCTGTCTTCACCTTTTATTTTTGTAAAGGGAACCTACCTTTACTTCCTTTCTTCCATTGTTCTTCCTCGATGATTCCAAGCTTATGAAACAAATAAGAATAGTAGTATACCTTTTTCTTCACTTCCATCGCCTCCTTTTCCCTTATGCAAAACTATTGGTTTTAATCATATTTTATGCATTTATACAAGTTTTAGTGCAAAAAAAATCCGATGCCCCACTGGGGCACCGGCAATACATTCATCAGTTCAGTCAAAAATCAGGATCAGCCTTCAAGCAGAAGGTCTTCAGGATTTTCAAGCAGTTCCTTCACCATGGCAAGGAAGCCTACTGCTTCTTTACCATCTATGATTCTATGATCATAGGAAAGGGCAACGTACATCATCGGACGGTTTTCCATTGTATCCTTATCGATTGCCATCGGACGCAGCTGGATCTTGTGCATTCCTAGGATCCCTACTTGAGGTCCATTCAGGATCGGAGTCGAAAGAAGTGATCCGAAGACACCTCCATTGGTGATGGTGAAAGATCCACCTTGGAGATCGGCAAGGGCAAGCTTGTTTTTCCTTGCTTTGGTTGCAAGCTCCATGATTTCTCCTTCGATTTCCGCAAAGTTTTTGCGCTCACAGTCTCGGACCACAGGTACAACCAGCCCATCTTCTGTTGAGACAGCAACACCGACATCATAGAACTTTTTGAGGACAATTTCATCTCCATCGATCTCAGCATTGACATATGGATACTTTTTAAGGGCAGCAACAACCGCTTTTGTGAAGAAGCTCATGAATCCGAGTCTTACATCGTGGTCCTCAAAGAATTTGTCCTTCTTACGCTTCCTTAGCTCCATGACAGCCGTCATATCGATTTCGTTAAATGTCGTAAGCATGGCAGCCGTCTGTTGGACTTCAACCAGCCTTTTTGCAATGGTCTGGCGGCGACGTGACATTTTTTCGCGTTCAACCGGTTTACCATTATCAGATTTAGGCGCTTTTTTCGCTTCTGGCGCAGGCTTGGCCGGTGCAGAAGCAGGCTTGTTCCCATAGGCTTCGATATCCTGCTTGCGCACCCTTCCCAGTGGATCTGTAGGCACATCGGAAAGATCGATTCCTTTTTCCCTCGCTAGCTTGCGTGCAGCAGGAGAAGCAATCGGACGATTCTTCTTCTCGGTCGCTGCCGGCTCTTCTTTGGCAGGTTCCTGCTTTTGATCCTTCTGTTCAGGGGCTTCGGCTTTCTCTTCCGCTTTCTCCTCAGATGAGGCCGGGGCTTCCCCGCCTTCACCGACGACAGCGATGACTTGGCCTACCTCAACGGTATCTCCCTCTTCGGCTTTCAATTCTTGGATCGTTCCCGCTTCTTCAGAGATGACTTCCACGTTTACTTTATCGGTTTCCAACTCTACGATATATTCGCCTTTTTCCACGTAGTCGCCCGGCTGTTTCAGCCACTGGGCGATTGTACCTTCTGTAATGGATTCTGCTAATTCTGGAACTTTGATTTCTGCCACTGTGATGTCCTCCTCTTTCTTATCGGGTTAACGCTTCGTTCAGGATACGTGATTGTTCTTTTTTGTGTACGGTCGCTTCGCCTTCAGACGGACTTGATCGCCTTCTCCTGCCGACATAATGAACGCTTATTCCCTCTGGTGCAAGCTCTCTCAGGCGCGGTTCTGCAAATGACCATGCACCCATATTTTTCGGTTCTTCCTGAATCCATACAATCTCTTTCAGGTTCGGGTATCTTTCAAGGATTGTTGCGATATCCTGATTAGGGAATGGATACACTTCCTCCACTCGAAGGATATGAAGCCAATCCAGTCCTTCCATTTCACCAAGTTTTTCTTCAAGGTCGATGGTGATTTTTCCACTTCCGAGGATGATGCGTTCCACGGCTTCATGATTTTCACCCGTACCCTTTTGTTCGAGGACGGAATGGAACTCGCCTCCTGCCAACTCTTCTGCCGTAACGGATGCATGTTGATTCCGTAGCAGGCTCTTCGGTGTCATGACCACGAGCGGCCTTACCTCTTCTTTCTGCAAGATCGCAGCCTGCCTTCTCAACAGGTGGAAGTACTGACCTGAAGTCGAACAGTTGGCAACGGTCCAGTTGTACTCACCGCCAAGCTGCAGGAAGCGTTCCATACGGGCGCTGGAATGCTCCGGTCCCTGCCCTTCGTAGGCATGAGGGAGAAGCAGGACCAGTCCTGATTTTTGACCCCATTTAGCACGGCCTGCCGAGATGAACTGATCGAACATCACCTGGGCCATGTTGGAGAAGTCGCCGAACTGTGCTTCCCATAGAACCAAGGTTTCAGGGGCAAATACGTTATAACCATATTCATATCCGACAACGGCCGTTTCAGTAAGAGGGCTGTTGTGAACAACGAATGAAGCATGTGTTTCTTTCAGATTATGAAGGGGGATATACTCTTTACCGGACTGCTCATCATGCAGGACAAGATGACGCTGGGCGAACGTTCCCCTTTCGGAATCCTGACCGGTAAGTCGAATCGGAGTCCCATCCTTCAAGATGCTTGCAAAAGCAAGGGTCTCTGCATGGGCCCAATCGATCTTCCCTTTCCCTTCAAACGCAAGTCCCCTACGCTGAAGGATTTTCCCAAGCTTCTTGAAGACATTGAATCCTTCCGGCCACTGAAGCATTTCATCGTTCAAGCCCTTCAAGATATCAGGGTCGACTGACGTCTTGATATCAGGCAGGCCATTCGCAACGAATTCAGGAGGAGCGAGGATCGTATCTGGATCATCATCTTTTGCCGGGACCTTGTCATAAGCAGCCTTCAGCATATCTTCGATTTCTTTATCCATTGCAGCAATTTCGTCTTTATTCACAATTCCTTCAGATAGCAACTTTTCCGAGAAAAGTTCCTTTACGTTCGGGTGTTTGTGAATGATCTTGTACATCAACGGATTCGTGACCATCGGTTCATCCATCTCATTGTGTCCGAAGCGGCGGTACCCGATCAGGTCGATGACGAAATCCTTTCCGAACGTCTTACGGTATTCATACGCAAGGACCGCTGCCGTCAGGCATGCTTCAGGGTCATCTGCATTCACATGGACGATCGGCACCTCGAACCCTTTTGCCGTATCGGATGCGTATTTCGTCGATCTTGAATCCCTGCTTTCCGTCGTAAATCCAATCATATTATTGGCGATCAAATGAATCGATCCGCCTGTACCATAGCCGCGCAGCCTGCTCATGTTCAGCGTTTCGGCCACGACTCCCTGACCAGGGAATGCGGCATCACCGTGGATCATGATGGCATACGATGTTTCCGGGGATTGTTCCGGATAACCCTTATCTTCCCTTGTCTCCTGTGCTGCCCTTGTGTATCCTGCAACGATCGGACTCACTACTTCAAGGTGACTCGGATTATTGGCAAGCGTCACCCTCGCGCGGGCCGTCGGCAGCTGGCGGGGTGATATCTCACGGTCTGCACCGAGATGATATTTGACATCCCCCGTCCATCCGAACGTAATTCCAATAGAACCTTCTGATGGAATGAGGTCTTTACTCGGTGCGTGCTGGAACTCCGCGAAGATCATTTCATACGGTTTGCCGACCACATGGGCAAGGACATTCAGGCGACCACGGTGGGCCATGCCGATATTAACCGTCTTGGCACCGGCCTCAACGGAGTGGCGTACCATCTCGTCGAGAAGGGGAACCATCGTATCAAGACCTTCGATCGAGAAGCGCTTCTGTCCTACGAATGTGCGATGAATGAACTTTTCAAAGCCATCCACTTCGGCAAGTCTCCTTAAAAGGAGCAGCTTCTGATCTTTCGTCAATTTCGGGAAGAACTGACCTGACTCGATTTTCTCACGCAGCCAATTCTTTTCTTCTAGCTCGTGCACATGCGCATATTCATAGGCAAGTTTTTTCGTATATACCTTTTTCAGATGTTTGATGGCTAGAAGTCCGTCCGTGACATGTTCCGGTGCGTCAGGACATAGGAAATCAACCGGTATCTTCTTGAGATCCTCTTCAGTCAAGTCGAATGCGGAAAGATCAATTCTTCTCGTATCCTTCTCCCGGTCATTAAGAGGATTGATATCGGCTGCCAAATGGCCATATGTACGGATGTTGTCGGCCAGTTTGACGGCCGCCACCATCTTGCTCAATTCTGTCGGCTGTGCCGGCAGGGAAAACGAAGTATCGGCTGATTGGGCATCTGCCAAGACTTGTGCGTCTTCAGCTTTCGGTGGGCCCCATTGATCAAATAGTTCTTTCAGCTCGGGATCTACTGCATCGGGATCCTGCAGATATTCTTCATACACTTCGATCACATAGCCAAGATTGGGTCCATAAAACGATTCCCATGGTCCACCCTGATTGGTCGATTGCTTTTTCATCGTGAAAAACCTCCAACTGATTTGCCACTTAGTATTATTTGGATATCATGTATTCATCCCAATTCATATTATGGAAGAATAGTAAAATTTGTTCGTATAAAACGCTTACAAGGATATTTTATCACTGTAAAGGACTATTATAAAGCCCTTAAATCAAATTTCTCAAAATTTTTACTCTACAGTTCTTAAGGTGTGGAATTTCTTTGAGAAGGCCATCTCCCCTTTATTCCCATAATGTCATTTAGTTGATGCGTCAATTAACCCATTATTCTGAAATAATTTTATGTGAAGCGCTTACTATTCTTGCTCATCATGTATGAGGTGATAGACTTTTTTCATAAACCATCTTACTACTCTTCCTAAAAAAAACCAAACAATTTTTACTGAATTTCAGCAATTTTTGAGTTTGTCAGTCTGCGAACCTTCCGCCCATCGATGAATAGAATGTCTTAAGTGAATGATCCAAGAAATGAGGTGCGACGATGTTTCCATGGAACGTATTCCCCTTTATGAAAGGGATGAAACAGAATATGAATCCTCAGGAAGTGGATTCATACGTACAGGACATGATGAAAAAAATGTTTCCCGGCGGGTTCGAGAGCATGATGAATGCCAACAGCACCATGGGCGGGGCCTCACCCCAGCATACGCCCCATCAAAGCAGCGAGCAGAGTGTAAGCATCCCTGCACATGTGTTTGAATCCTTCGAGGATGTGTATGTCCGTTTTGAATTAAAAGATGAGGGGCTGATGAAAAAGGTAAAAATTTTTCACACCTCCAATCAGGCCATCATAGAAAACATCCCCTCCGACGGGGACCGCCAAGTCATGACACTTCCTTGTCTCGTGAAGAAAAAAGGGGCCTCTGCACACTTTCGTGACGGCATCCTGGAGGTGAAAATCCCTAAAAGCACAGATATGCAGTTTACAGAAATAGACGTCTCAGATCGATACTGAGACGTCTAGGATCAGGCTTTATTCAACTTAATGCGGATGATGGTACCCGTCGGCTTATTGAGATCGGCTTCAATGATCCCTCCGTAGTTTTGAATAAGCTTGGAAGCAATGGCAAGTCCCAAGCCATATCCACCCTTCTCACGGCTCCTGGCTTTGTCTACCCTGTAGAAACGGTCAAAGATCTTCGGCAGATCGGTTTCGGGAATGCCTATTCCTTCATCCTTTACCTCGATGACGACACGGTCCCCTTCATCATCCAGGACCATTTCAATCACTGAGCCCCTATCTGAATACTTAACGGCATTATCGAATATGATCGTCAGTACCTGTTCAAGATGCCGAGGCTGCATGACAGCCTCCGTGGGGCCGGACAGGCCATCATTCAGTCTGAATGTGTAATCTGTATGAAGGAACTCGAAGTCTCCGAGCACCTTGCCGGCCACCTTACGGACATCCGCACGCACGTTGTTCAGATCCTGCTTTTCACGATCTGCCCTTGATAATTCAAGAAGTTCCCCCACCAGGCGCTTGATCCTCTCCAGCTCTTCCAGTGAGACTTCCAGGGATTCCTCCAGGATGGTCGGGTCTTTTTTCCCCCAGCGATTAAGGAGGGAAAGGTGGCCTTCGAGCACCTGGATCGGTGTCCTCAGTTCATGGGAGGCATCCTCTACAAACTGTTGCTGTTGCTGGAACGATTTTTCAATCTGGCTCATCATGGCGTTGAAAATATAAGATAATTCCGAGATTTCGTCAGCAGAATCTCCGATATCCACCCTCTCATGAAAGCCCTTCCTTTCGATGGATCTCATCGTTTCAGAGAGGTTATTCAACGGCTTGACGAATTTTCCGGCCATGATATACCCGATAAGCGCGCTGATCAGGAGTGCGCCGATCCCGATGATGGACATCATCCAGAATAGATTTCTCATGACGGTTTCATACCGGTTAAGCGGCTGGATGATTTCCACATATCCATTGAATTCACTGGAACGGATCGGAGACCTTCCGATCAGCATCTTCTTGTTTTCAGACTCGATGAGATGAACGGACTTGCCTCTGACCGGCTCGAATGGGACATAGAATGATGTATCACTTTCCCCGCGGATCTCGAGGACCTGGTTCCCTTCTGTATCAAGGATCCTGATCGTTTGATCCTTTTCGGCAATCTGCTTCATGAGATCCTGGCTGTCAAAGATGTCCTGTTTCTGGATATTCGGCCCACGCTGTTTGAAGAAGACGGTGATTTCGTCCAGCACGCGTCCGAAACTGCTCTCTTCTTCATTGATGAGCCATTTATCTATGGCATGATATTGAAAGAAACTGAATAAAAAAAAGGCTAAAAAGATAGCAGAACCAGCCGCCAATGCCCATTTAACCTTTAAAGACGTATGTTTGAACCGATAAACCAGTTTATTCATGATCTCATCACGTAACCGGTGCCCCGTACCGTCTGGATGTAACTGTCATCCCCGGGACCATCAATCTTATTCCGTAAGTACCGGACATAGACGTCTACGACATTTGTTTCGACTTCCGTATCATATCCCCATACCTTGTTCAGGAGCACTTCCCTCGTCAAGACGATATTCTGATTCTCCATGAACGCAAGGAGAAGATCGTACTCCCTCTTTGTCACTTCAATTTCCCTATCACCTTTCAGCACCTGCCTGGATTCCTTTTTGACAACAAGATCACGATAGGAGAAGCTCGTTTGATGAGAGAGCTGAGCTTCATTTTCGGACCGACGGAACACCGCCCTCAACCTGGCCAGGAGTTCTTCGATGGCGAAAGGTTTAATGATATAATCATCCGCACCGCTGTCAAGTCCCGAAACCCGGTCCATCACACTGTCACGCGCTGTGATCATGAGGATCGGGGTCGCCTTTACCTGACGGATCCTGCGGCATACTTCCAAACCGCTCAGACTCGGGAGCATGAGATCAAGGAGGATGATATCCCATTCCTGATTCAATGCCAGGTCCAACCCTTCGCGGCCATCATAGGCCTGCCCGATCTCATAGCCTTCATATGTCAATTCAAGCTCGATGAATCGGGACAGATTTTTTTCATCTTCTATTACTAATATTCGTTTCACACCATCACCTGCTCTGCTGCCTTATATTCCTTATTTTAGTCTATTTTTATCAAAAATAAAATCTTGAATGGCATGAATGATTTCTACACCTTGATACGCAAAGAGTGAAATGGCAGTAAGACTGAAGAATAATACAGGTATAAATCGTATCCACATGATTTTTACCTCCTTTGATTTACCAACATTATCTCCCCTCAAGATTAAATTTCCATGAGAATGAGATGAATTTTCTTTAACATAGCAAGAAAGATTTTCGAGATCAGGTTTGGTTTACATAATATTATTATAGATTATCTATGTTAGTTGTCCGTTCTACAGTGGTACAGTACATATATGGTTCATATATACAATACTTAAGGGGGGCTGATCATGATCTGGTTGATTGCATGCGTGCTTTTTTCCATAGTGGTATTCGAAGAGGGAGTGAATTTCTTATTACGGCGGAAAGTGTTTGGAAGGACCCGTGTTGACTCAGGTAGGCACAAACAGGTACTGGAGAGTTTCAGTGCAGTGTTCCGGCTGAAAAGACAAAAAAAGAAGACAAAAGCTTCAGCATGACTTTTGTCTTCAAAGGAAAGAAATTAGAATGGGTCTTATAACATAAAGATTTTACCATACGAACCTGATTCATATGTTTGGGAGTGAAATCCTTATTCATAAGCAAGATTCATTGTAATCCTCAAAAAAGTGAATACAATTAAAGAAAGATTAAAATTCAATGAGAATTTCTTTTTTTATGGTTGAAATGCTAAAAAAGAAATGGCTGATCGGGAGAGGATGATTTGATGATTGATATGAACTGCGATTTGGGAGAGGGCTTTGGTCGGTTCTCGGTTGGTGACGATAAGGCCATCATGGCATTTGTGACATCGGTCAATATCGCCTGCGGTTTTCACGCAGGGGATCCGGTGGTGATGAGGAAAACCGTGGATCTTGCGGCTGAGGCCGGTGTTTCTGTTGGGGCACACCCCGGGTACCCCGATCTACAGGGGTTTGGAAGGCGGGCCATGAACATGGATCCTGAAGAAGTATATGCCATGGTTCAATATCAGATCGGATCGCTCACTGCCTTCACGACTGCCAAGGGCATCCGGCTGAACCACGTGAAGCCTCACGGTGCACTGTACAACACCGCCGCACAAAACCCCCTTATTGCCTCGGCGATCGCTGACGCGGTCCATTCTTTGGACCCTGACCTGATTCTTTACGGACTGTCCGGTAGTGAGCTGACAAAAGCAGGGGAAAACGCCGGCTTGAAGGTGTATCATGAAGTATTTGCCGATCGCTCATATGAAGAAGATGGGACTCTGTCACCGCGGCATCTTTCCGGAGCCCTCCTCACCGGAGACGAGGCGCTGGATCAGGTGAGGCAGATCATACAGAGTGGGCATGTACATACGAGACTGGGAGCATGCATCCCCCTCAAAGCCGATACCATCTGTGTACATGGAGATCACCCGTCCGCCATCCGTCTAGCGGAAAAGGTCCGAGAGATTCTCCATACTCTATCACCCTATTCGAATAAAGACAGGAGAGATTCTTATGAAAATCATTCAGATTCAGACCACTAAAAGAGACGAAATGATCGATATTACACGAGAGGTCCAGAACCATGTGGATCAGACAGATGTGAGTACGGGTGCCGTCGTCGTACAATCCCTCCATACGACTGCCGGCATCACCGTGAATGAAAATGCCGATCCCGACGTGAAGACCGATTTCCTCAGGAGACTCGATGAAGTGTTCCCTTGGGATCTTCAGTCCGACCTGCACGCTGAAGGAAATACGGCCGCACATCTGAAAACATCCACGACAGGACATGCCCAGACCATTCTTATACACGAAGGCGAACTCCTCCTCGGTACCTGGCAAGGTATTTATTTTTGTGAGTTTGACGGCCCCAGGATGCGATCATTTGCCGTTTCCATTTTGTAAAGAGCCACCCTTCATATGAAAAAGAAAATCCGGACATCCGTCCTTGATGCCGATCGGCGCAGGGCGGATGTCCGGATTCTTTAATGGTGGTTCATACCGATCCTTGGTGTCATGACAAAAACCGTTCCCTGAGTTCCTTAGAAGGGATGCTGCATTGATCTATTTGTCCAAACCATTTGTATCTTCTCTTGGCAAATTGCTTATAAGCAACGTCCCGAATACGACGGGGAATGATCCTTGCAAACTTACCCAATGAATAAGGGAAGCGCAGCCTACTTGAGATTCTTATGACAGCATCGGATTCAGTGAATGCGCGTTTGTCTTCGATGAGGACGATGCTATCCACTTCCTCATGAACACCATGTCGAATCAACAGTTCTTTCCCCTTTTCACTTTGAAGGGAAGCGAACTGAAAAACCTTCTTTTTGTCGTGGCGGATGATGAACTGGACCGATCGGTCACAAAAGTTGCAGACTCCGTCGAATAATATAATGGCCATTTTCATCCCCCCTTTGATCTGCTCATGCACCGGGATTGGATAGATGATTGATCACGTTATACCCCTTCACCTGCCATGAGTCTCCGAAATAGTGAAGATTATTGATGCACCCGTTGAAAAGCTTCACCTCTTGCTGCTCGTCCAGATGGAATAGCTTCAGGATGGCTGCAATGACGCCTCCATGGGAAACCAATAGGATTCGTTTATCGGGATAGCGATGCAGGATTGCAGATAGGCCTGCCATGATCCGGTTGGAAAGGTCATTCTCTGTTTCCATACCGGGAAAGTCAAACCCTTTATAGGAAGCTCTCCTTTCTTCCCTCGTCAGTCCTTCCCCTTTACCGAATCCACGTTCCATGAACTCGTCCATCACCTCCATGGGTAGGCCCATCTTTTCGTTAATGATCTCTCCCGTTTCCCTGGCGCGATCCAAGGATGTCGTGATCATTACATCCCAATCCCCACCGGAAAGATGATCCCTGCACTCACGGGCCTGTTTTCTCCCTGCTTCATTAAGGGGGATGTTGGTCTGTCCCTGAAGCCTCCCCGCCTTATTCCAATCGGTTTGACCGTGTCTGATCAAGCAAATCTGTGTCATGTGAATGTACCCCCTGTCAGGTGTTTTCATACAGTGTACTACAAAGCGGCGGTCAATGGGGACCAATAGGTTTCGAAACCGCATACAAGGGAAAAGGATGGCAAGGGAGGGGATTTTATGAAACCTGAAACCATCATTCCGAAAGATGCCGGTGATGAAATCATGGAAGTCCTAGTCGACGGCCTGCAGCGTGATCTAACAGAAGACGAACGTGAGCTGGTTGATCGATGGACCTCGAGCTTTGATAAACCGGAGAGGGCTACCATCATCAATATGCTGAAGGAGCTTCTCAATAAGCATAAACGCCATGATTGATCGATAAAAAATGCCGGCCCTCATCTGTGATAGGGCCGGCATTTTTTATCGGTCATGTGTGAGGTCAAGCAGACGATCGATGTCAATCCGGTAGATCGGTCGAGTCAGTTCTTCTTCTCCAAGGTCCACGGTATTTTCAAGCAGTTCATCTATATTCATCATGCAACCTCCTACGCTGTTGCTATTCCCGTTTTGTTCGTCACATAATCATTCGAATGGCGCACCTTTTTTATGTGGGTCTTTTTGAAAGAACGATTGAATGAATGGAATAAGTGTGTTACGTTTAACGTGAATCATCAGTTGTTCGATGATTCGAGGAGGCCAACGATGAAACGATTCTCCATGCTTCACGTCCCTGAAGATAGGAATACTGGCCGTCCATCCATCATGATCCATATCCTTCCGACCACCGGTAATTATATAGCGGTCGGGCAATCATCCGGTTATTTCGGGAAGGCTTTTGGTCAATATGAAAAGCTTACCGCATACCATGCTTACCTGGATATCATCTCTAGATAATGAGATAGACGTATAAAAGACGGCGCTTTCAAGCGTCGTCTTTTTGATTTTTCTTTTTTTTCATAAAGTCTTCCACCATCTTCCTTTGACTTGCCACCATATCATCAGGCAAATCTTTCGGGGAGATGAACTCCAGCTTCGTTCCTTCAGAACGCTGCAGTTTCAAATGACCTTCAAACTCCTCGGAGTGAAAGCAGACTGTAACGGAATAGAACTGGTCGCCATTTTCCGCTTCTATGTACTGATCTTGACCGGAATAGACGTTCACGAGCTTAAGGCGTCCCACTTCCAGATTCGTTTCTTCCTTTACCTCCCTCCTCCCCGTCTCCTCAGCGGATTCCCCGAGTTCCATCAGACCTCCGGGGAGACCCCATTTCCCAACGGGAAAGGTGCGCCTTTGCAGGAGGATCCTCCCCTGCCTGTCGGTTAAAATGACCGTGGAACCGACGAGATTGACCGGTCTTGTACCGATCAGTGATCTCAGTTCTTCAATATAGCCCATGTAGACCCCCACCTTTAAGGTGATTGTACCGGATCCCCCTTCACCTGTCATTATTTCCTTCTAATTTTTATGAGCTCGCCTTCTTCCACGGTGATTTTCACCTTTTCACCCACACGGTAATCCAAGTATCGGTCACAGTCGACTTCATAGGTTGTTTCATTACTTAGGGTGATAGAGCAACGACGACCGGCAACGTCGATTTCACGTCCCGTCTTCACGCCCTGAGCCGTATTTTCAGCTATGGGATAAAACTTTTCTTCAATGGTGAGCCATCCATTATGAGTACCATTCATCCATTTCATGACTCCAAGTCCAATCAAAATAACGATCAGTATGCCTAAGACGATGAGTTTCAAACCGATTTTACCCACGTTCCCCCTCCTAGATATAACTCTAAAAGGTATATGCAGGGAAAAGGACATTCATGAAAAAGGATTCCTCTTTACAAGGTGGAAAAAATAAGATATTGTTTAACTACCGACCGTTAGTTAGTTGATGCAAGGAGGTATTTCGTTGAAGTTCGATAATAAGAAAATAATAAAACAAACTGCCTTGGATTTATTCGGCCAAAAAGGTTATGAAGAAACCTCTCTGAGTGATATTGCAGCTGTGGTTGGAATAAAAAAACCTTCCATTTACAATCATTTTTCAAGCAAAGAGGAGATTTTCACTGATGTCATAGAAGATCTCATCAAATCTGAAATCAGTTCCTATCATAAGCTGCATGAGATTGAACATCCAGGATCGGCCATCGAACAAGTGCGCAGGGTCTTTGACTCTTTCTGCCACCGCCTGTTGACGACAAAGGAGGCGCGGTTGTGGAAACGGGTAAGCTTCTACCCCCCTGACCCATTCAAGGAATTCATCAGCAAAAAGTTCTATGAACTTGAAGTCGAATATAGCCGCCTTCTCCGATCCATTCACGCTAGCGGAAAAAGGAACGGATACTTCATTCACATCGATGCGGACCAGTTTACTGCGTCATTCTTGTGTCTAATCGACGGGGTATTCCTCGACCATCATTATTATACGGAAGAAATCTTTAAAGAACGGATCGAGTCGATCTGGAAGGTCTATGAACTAGGATTGACCAACAACAAAGGAGTGTAGAACATCATGGGTTGGATTTATGTCATCATCGGAGGGATCCTGGAAATCGGCTGGGCGACCGGGCTCTCATTATCAGAAGGATTTACAAGGCCGGTGCCGAGTATCATCACGGCCATCCTGATCCTGATCAGCTTTTATTTCTTTTCAAATTCAATGAAGCTTCTCCCCATCGGAACTGCTTATGCGGTTTTCACAGGGATAGGTGCTGCAGGTACGGCCATTGTCGGCATGTTCATTCTCGGTGATGGGGTCAGCACGCTGAAGATTCTCTTCGTTGCCCTTCTCATATTCGGGATCATCGGGCTGAAGATGAGTGACAAAGAAGAACCGGAAGAAAGGGGGGCTCAGTAATGGCATGGCTTGCACTGATTGCCGCAGGGTGCTGCGAAGTGGTCATGGTTTCGTTCATGAAACTCTCCGAAGGATTCAAAAGGATCGTCCCCACAGCCGTGTGTTTCGTTGCAGGCGCACTTAGCTTCTATCTTTTGTCTGTTGCCTTGTTGGAGATACCCGTCAGTACAGGGTACGGTATCTGGACCGGTATCGGGTCTGCCGGCGCCGTCATCATGGGAATGATTTTCTTCAAGGAAGCAAAGGACGTTAAGCGGATCGCGTTCATTCTCTGTATTGTTGGAAGCATAATTGGATTAAAGATCGTATCCTGAACAGGAACTTCATCAGTTTGTACAATATCAGGATAAGGCTAAGTATATACCCATTTTCATCTTTTATGAATAAGTACCGAACATACTTTCCTGGGCCTATCTCCGGAAAGTATGTTCGGTATTATTAGTTTATAATGCCATTACCGGTAATTTCAGCTTGTACATTCGTTTCAAAATGAATTGTTGGGTATTCTTCTCTCCAATTCATTCTATTCCATTCCTTTGGATGAAAGGCGATTAATTCCCTTCCCACTCCGAATAAATCCGAATTAGCTTCCTGAATTTTTTTAATTGAGTCTTCAATTCTACTTGTTAGATCCCCTACAATTTCTTTGTTCAGACGTTTTATTTCTTTTTTGGTGAAAAGTTGGTTTGGAGGGTATTCCGCAACGTCAATATCGGCTTTCAAATGTAAACCTACCCTGATGTTTCCAGGGGTATTTGAAAGAATTCTCATCTTCACTTTGGTATTCATAAGGTTGTACGAAATATAATTCTGAATATTAGGTTCCTTATCTGCATTTACTTTTGAGACAAACCTAGCCACCTTTCCCTCTTGTTTCGTCATGATGAGGAGAATGGTGGATTCTTCATCCGTTAACTCTCCTGTCATCCTACGTCCACTAAACAATGCAGTTCCATCTTGAATAATCTCTTGCTCCTTCATCTTGAATAATGGAAGCATGAAATCTTTTCCTTCATCAAACATAACGGTGCAGATTGTTTGCATATTGACTTTCGGGACTTTTGACTGTGATTCAGATGAAGCAATGGATTCTATGATGAACTCAGATATGAGCACGTTGTTCATGGATAATTTTCGAAGGTAATCCCCTGCAGTTCCTTTTGTTACAGCAATTTTAGAGGAAATTGAATTTTTGGGGTCACGAAAAAAAATGTCCATAAAGTCATAAATGTCTTCCTTCGCCAAATCTTCCCCCAATAAGTAGACTTGATTTTTCGATTGCTCTAAGTTCCCGGATATTCTATTCTCTAAATTTATTCGAAGATCACGGATGCTGTATCCTTCAGCATTCACTTCTAAGTTCGTGGGGACTCCCCCCTTAAAATCGCGAATGATGACTGTTCCTTCCACCATAGAATCATTACCACCAAGATCAAATGCTGTTGAATATACCAGACGGCTACTTTTCAGTAACCTCTGATCCCAGCAACCGGATAGGAATAATTGAGAGATGATGAATATCAGAACCACTACCTTTCTCAACCGGAATTCACCCCTTTCCTCTTCAGTATCAGTGATAGTATCAGGATGATGATTGGAAGGATGACAACCATCATATAAGACAAATTCATGACATAATAGTGATAAACCTCGATCTTTGTAATGTCGACCATGAGTGCAATGCTAAAACTTACCGACCCAAACCCCACCAGGCACCATGTTCCTTTCTTCTTGTTCATTCCTTTAAGTAAGTTTCTGCTTCCTTCAAGCGAAAAGAATAAATAGCTCGTTAAGGAAGTTATGACATTGACAATCCATAGAGACAAAAATATCAAGTCAATTCTCTCTATAATTTGAAGGTTTATGGATTTGACAAAATACAAAACAGGCTGCGGAATGATCAATAGTTCTGACGGGCTAAATACCACCGCACATATTAGAAACATAGTTAAATACAAGAGCGTAACTAGCCAACTGGCTAAGCTGACAGTTTTTAATATAGATTTCCCACCAAGTGTATTGAAATATGGAAAGAGGAGTAACAACATCTCAAATCCGAACATGGAAAATCCAGCTTCCTCCGCTCCACTTATCATGTTCATGCCGAATTCTTTTCCTATTGGAAATAAGTAGCGTATTTCTACAGGATAGGTTCCAAGGACCACTAAAGACATGAAAAGCAAAAATAGTACAAGACCAGAAACTAAAATGTAAATGTTACTGATGGTTAACACATGTTCTCTAGCCAACATTATGGCGGTTAGCACCAGTAAACTCATAACAATCCATTTTGGGGTATAAATCAATAACCAGGTTTTTATCACTTTCGTCGAAAACATGAGGATTAGAGCTGACACTAAAACCCCATAAATCGTATAGGCGATAGTGACCACGTTTCCCATGTACGTACCTAGAATCAATTTTAAATATCGGAAGTACGAAAGTTCCGGGAATCTTTTTGCAAGCATCCAAAATAAAAGTATGAGGAGTTGTACAACCAGACCTGCTAATAAGATCGACATCCACCCATCTTGCTTCGCCCGTTGAAAGACACTGTAAGGTAAACTTAATATGCCGACTCCTATCTGGGTTTGGATGATGAAAAATAAAAGTTGTGTTTTGGTTTGTTTAATTTGAATCATTTGTCTGCCTTCTTTGAGAAGCTTTTTTAATATTTTCTGGCCGCTTATTTATCATCCAAATCGGTAACCGTATCACCGCATCACGTAATGCTTTAACATCTAAAGGGACTAGGGGATAAAGATAGGGATGGCTCAAAGAAGTCAGGGTTGCTAAATGTATGAGAATCATCATCAAACCAATGATGATGCCAAAAAAACCAAACAACGATGCCATGACCATTAAAGGGAATCCTAAAATCCTTATTGATGTGCTCAATTCATTGGATGGTATAACAAAGGAGGATATGGCTGTAATGGCCACGACAATAACCATCGTATTTGAAACAAAATGAGCTTGTACGACCGCATTTCCAATTACCAAACCTCCTACTACTCCAATCGTCTGTGCTATTGGGTTTGGAAGCCTGATGGCAGCTTCTCGAATTAACTCAAGTGTTAACTGCATGATAGCCGCTTCAATCAGAGGCGGAAACGGGAGATATTCCAGTGAATTCTTAATAGAGAATATGATTTCAACTGGAATCACCTCATAATTATAAGAAATGACCGCTATATAAATAGCCGGTAGGCAGAGAGTCGTCATATAACTTAAAAGTCGAATCAACCTAAAAAACGATGCCGTAGTCGATCTGATGTTGTAATCTTCAGACGTCTGAAAGAAGCTAAAAAATGAAATTGGAAAAATCAATGAGGTTGGGTCTTCCTCCATCAACAACGCCACCCTTCCTTCAAGGATATTTCCTACAACCCTATCTGGCCGTTCAGTATTAAGCAATTGCGGAAAAGGAGAAAAAGCATTATCCTCTACATATTCTTCCAGTTGGCCCATCAATTGAATTTCTTCACTTTCTATAGAATCAATCCTATTTTCAACTTCCTTAACTATATCCCTATTAGCCAAATCAGAAATAAAGATAAGAGCCATTTTTGTACGTGTATTTTTCCCAACTGAAAAATACTTAACGGTCAATTTCTCAGACGAAATCCATTGACGGATGTAGGATATATTTTCAGTTAAGTCTCCTCCAAATCCTTGATGGGAACCACGAATTACCTTTTCATTCTCCGGTTCAACAGTTTGTGACGAACCTTTCTCTGGGACAGTAACGAGTGTCATTACTTCTGAATCATCTTCTAGCAATAGGCAACGTCCTTCAGCAAGCCCGGAAATCGCTACATCATGATCAGTGGTCTCGTCAATGTTACTACCACCAATAATGTTAATTACCTTACCTTGAGGATTCTCTAACAGTGGCATAACGACAAATTCGTATAAATCATTCTCTTGAACAATCGAATTGATATGTACGATTTTTAACACCTTCCTGTTAAAATAAAGATCTCTGAAGGAAAGGTCCTGAGTATTACCTAGCCCATTTTTTATAGCCGTCATTTTTTCAGTAAAAAAATCCATATGGTTATGATTTCTAATAAGAGGTTTGGGTTTCTTCATTTTTCTATTGGTCATGGAACACATCTTCACCCTCGATCATTTTGGTAAGTAGTTGTAGGTTCTCCTGAACTTACGGCTTTATTCTAATGAAGGAAGCTCTATTTTCTTAACACGTTAAAATTATGTATGAGACCTTGCAATTTGTTATACTAATTCCATTACATATATACTTTCAGGAGTGAATCAGTTGACCAAGAAGAAATTTTATACGTGGACCCTGCAAATCTTAATCATCCTCACCATCATTTTCGTTTCAACGAAGATCTCGTTCCTGTTCCAACCGATTGCTGTGTTCGTCTCGACCCTGTTCTTCCCCATCGTGATATCAGGATTCCTTTACTTCCTGCTGAATCCCGTCGTGAATCTATTGGAGAAGGCACGGCTGCCGCGGACCATCGCCATTATCGTACTCTATGCAGCCATTGTCGGGATACTTGTCCTCATCATAGGCAATGTGGCTCCGATCATCTACAAACAGATCACGGCTCTGTTCAACGAGCTTCCAAATTACGCTGATCAAACCAAACAGTTCGTCGAGTACCTGTCTGAAACAAAGCAATTCAAATGGGTCATGACGCAGGATTATGTATCTATGAAAGATATCGAAGACCAACTCATGGGGATTGCAAACTCCCTGCCGAATAACATTACATCAGGAATCAAAAGCATCGTGAGCATCGTAACGAATATTACGGTATTGATCGTGACGGTACCGTTCCTCCTGTTCTTCATGTTCAAGGACGGATATAAGCTGCCGGATGCCATTGCAAAATTTATGCCGGCAAGCTACCGTGAAGAAGGAGTCAAGACGCTCAAGGAAACAGGTGGTACATTGGCTGCCTATATCCAAGGTCAATTAACGGTTGCTTCATTCGTGGGCACTCTGACGTTCATCGGGTATCTCATCATCGGTCTTCCTTACGCTCTGGTAATGGCATTGATCGGGGCGGCAACCAACATCATTCCGTTCCTCGGTCCCTTCCTTGGGGCGGCACCAGCTGTGATCATTGGCCTCTTTGATTCTCCGACGAAGGCAGTACTCGTCATCGTCGTGGTTGTCATTGCTCAACAGATTGAAGGAAACTTCCTGTCTCCCCTCATTCTGGGCAAACGCCTGGATACCCATCCGGCAACAATCATCATCCTGTTGCTGGTAGCCGGGAACCTTGCAGGAATCGTAGGCATGATCCTTGCAGTACCATTCTACGCCGTCATGAAAACAATCGTTTTGAACCTGCTGAAGATCATCAGACTTCGTAGCTCTACGATCAAAGAATGAAAAAAAGGCCCTGCAGACGATGCAGGGCCTTTTTGATCATAAAATTTTATACATCACATAATGAGGACCGATTTCTGGGATATGAAATTCATTCCCGACTTTTTGTAGGCCAAGCTTCTCATAATAGGGTACAGCCGTCGTCCTTGCATTGCACCACCATGCCTCCGCATCCTTATCCTTCATGACCGATTCTGCAAAAGCTATGAGCTTGCTGCCGATCCCCTTTCCTCTTTCGGACTCCAGTGTAGCCATCCCGCGGAGTCTATATTGATTATGTTGTGACAGTGACTTTTCATGTTCTTGATAAAATGATCCTATACACACCAGTCGATCTTGAAGGTAGACGCCGATATGGAATGTTCGTTCATCTTCGTCGCCATCATATATGCATGCTTCAAGAGGCTGTCCCGGCCTCAGTACTTCATGCCTCAATTCATATGTTTCCTTTGCAGGGATTTCCTTTATGATCATGGATGGGCCCCCTTTAAAGTTTTGTTCATTTAAAAAGGTACAGTCAAGCTTTGTCTCCGATAGTAGCCCATCCCTTCCCTCTACCTTAAAGGCAGAAGAATGGAGACGGGATGTGAGAACTCCCTTCAGTGCCCCATCCACAAAGTGGAGCGCGGCTCCATCATCAGCCCCATACCCGTCAGGAATCAATCCCCGTTCTATGAACGAATGGAACGCCGGCCTTCTCTCTGCTTCTCCGTCATAGTGAGGGGAATTACTTCCCTGGATAAACCCGAGACCCTTAACGATATCGAGCTCGTCTCCAAAGGAATCCGTTACCCCGCTCTCAAACCAACAGATCGAGCCTGCGCTCAGTCCCGACAGAATGATCCCCTCTTCATATCCTTTTCTCAAGATTCTGTCCACACCCCATTCTCTCCAGAGGGCGAGCATGCTTTTGGTATTGCCTCCCCCAACGTAGACAATATCGTGGTCAAGGATGAAACGTTCCAAGTCCCTTGCAGGGAGCTTGAAAAGGGATAAGTGAGAAGGAATGCACCGAAGAGAATTGAATGAATCGTAAAAGCGCTTGATGTATCCTTCCGCATCCCCGCTAGCTGTTGGGAGAAACAGGATTTTTGGTAATGTTTTCTGTGATTGGTCCAGTATGTATTGATCCAGCGCCAGGTTATCAGGTTCCATTGAGAACCCCCCGCCGCCCATGGCGATGATTTGCTTCATGATGACACGCCTCCTTTGCTTACTAATATTCGACACCCTACTCCGAATTCCCTTTGAATGAACGGCCAACTGACCTCCATCAAAAAAAAGAACCTGCCGTCATGGCAGGTTCCACTGTAAGGGTTGATCAGCCTTTTTTGGGCTTGGTTTTAGAGATTTCCAATCTTGATTTCCCCATCAGGTAAACGAACACAACGGCAATTCCAAGTGGAATGAGTGCATATGCGAACGTATGGGTGATGGAATCAGACATGGCCTGAGTGATTTTGCTGAGAACCTCATCAGGTATCTTATCCCGCATTTCAGCTGAGAATAGGCTGCTTGAATCACCAGAAGCCATCCCCCCTGATTTTCCGAACGCATCCTCCAGATTCGATGCAAAGAACTTTGATTGCATCGCACCAAACAGTGTGATCCCAATGGTCATCCCTAGGGAGCGGAAGAATGAATTCGTTGAATTGGCAGAACCCCGGTAGCGTGGTTCGAGCTTATGGATCGTTGCGTTTGGCAGAAGGGAGAACGAAAACCCTACGCCGAATCCACTGATGACCATATAGATCGTCAGGAGCCATCTACTCGTATCAGGACCAACCGTTGATAGAAGGGCCATCCCGATGATAAAGGAAAGGATGGAGATCCACATGATATTTCGGTAGCTTGTCTTGGACATGGCAATTCCGGCCACGGCACTTCCGAAGACGGAACCAAGCATAAGGGGCGTGAGGACAAGACCGGCATTCGTTGCCGATCCCCCGTAAACCGCCTGAACGAAGATCGGAATCAGGATGGTCAGGATGATGAAAGTCGCTCCATACAGGAATGCCAAAGCCTGAGCAGAGGCAAAAAGCGGTTTCTTGAACATCCAGAATGAAATGATCGGTTCTGCAGCCTTTCTTTCAATCATCAGGAAGGCGATAAAGAAAATCAAAAAGCCTGCGAACAGAGAAAGGATCTGCCACGAAGTCCAGGCATATTCCTTCCCTCCGAATTCAAGTCCAAACATCAGGCTGACGACTGCCACCACGAGGGTGATCGCTCCTCCCCAATCAATGCGCTGATCGGACCGTTCCGGTGATTCCTTGTATGAACCCAGAATAAAGATCAACGAAAGAAGACCGATAGGAAGGTTCACATAGAAAATCCAGTGCCATGAGAAATTGTCAGTCAGAAATGCCCCGATCAACGGACCGAAGACGGAGGACGAACCGAATACTGCTCCAAGGAGCCCGGTCATTTTCCCACGTGCTTCAGGAGGGAAGATGTCAAAAACGATGGTAAAGGCAATCGGCATCAAAGCTCCCCCACCGATTCCCTGGATGGCCCGGAAAATACTGAGCTGGACGATGCTTTGAGAAAGGCCACACAGAACCGAACCAAGCAGAAACACAAATAATCCGAACACGAAGAATTTTTTCCTGCCGTACATATCCGATAGTTTCCCGAAAATCGGCATTCCCGCCATGACCGCGACCATATAAGCGGAGGTTACCCATACGAACTTATCTGCACCGTTCAAATCGGCGACGATAGCGCCCAAAGCGGTCGCAACGATGGTATTGTCCATCGCAGACATAAGGATGGCCAAAAGAAGTCCCGCAAGGACGAGTTTCGACCCTTTTTGTTCTAGTACCACTGTCATACACCCTTTCTATATGTCTAAAGTGTCATATTATAATGTCATACTTAATTATAACCCTTTTTCTCATGATGTCCAATTCAAACTCTGCGCAAAAAAAACAGGGAGCGTGAACACGCTCCCTGTCCGGAAATCGACAATGATTACTTTTGAACGTTGGCTGCTTGAGGTCCACGGGCCCCTTCAACGATTTCAAATGTCACGTCTTGTCCCTCTTCCAATGACTTGTATCCATCGCCTTGAATCGCAGAGAAATGAACGAATACATCGTCCTGTCCTTCAACTTCGATGAAGCCGAATCCTTTTTCGGCATTGAACCATTTAACTTTACCCTGTAACATAGATCATAGACCTCCTCGTGCAGCATGCACATTGAAATGATACTATTCCTGCTCTGATTAAGATTCAAGACGAAAGATTTTCTATCAAGATAATTAACCGAACAAAAATAACTACCTATACTATATCAGTAATTTTCAGAAAACTCAATATACTTTAATCATTTTCTTCATGCAGTTTACGGTGTATGAATTAAGGTTAGAAGAGTAGCATCATGTGATATGAAATGGAGGAAAATGAATGCTCTTGCTTTGGATCCTTCTCATCCTTTATGCGATCTTCCTCGCTCCAGGGTCAGGAAGAGATGAAATCTTTCATGAACTGATTCGCGGTGATTTCGCCCATGTCGAACCTCTGGTAGTGACCATCTTCTCTTTCTTGGGGGTATTCCCCTTGCTCTTCGCCGCCATCCTCCTGCCGGATCGAAGAAGTGGTTCCTGGCCATTCGTCCTTTTATCCATGGGAAGTGGAGCCTTCAGTCTCCTCCCGTATTTCCACTTAAGGGGACGATTCAAGGGCCTTGAGAAGATTGTCACTCCTGTCTGGCTCATGCGGGTAGCCTCCTCCAGATCATTCATCGGCATCATTGTGGCTTTGTTCGTTTTGTCGCTATTACCTCTTACAGGAGGGATTTCGTTGAATGCCTACCGTGATGCATTCATGCACTCTTCCCTGGTCAGCGTCATGACCGTCGACTTCTTGGTCCTCGTTCCCCTATCCTGGTATGCCATGAAAAGATTTCGCGGCATACCTTCCCCGGTTTCGTTCATCCCGATCATCGGTCCGGCCCTCCTCTTATGGAAGCAGAGGGGAGAGAAGGATGATGAAGGGACGGAATGAAGAGGTTGGGACAAAACTAAAAAGGGATTATTTCACGACGAACAATATCAGTGTAGGTTCTTTATACCGCTCATGATTTCCGTGCAAGACTACGCTTTCCGCGGGTAGCCCGTGAGCCTCCTCGGCAAGCCTGCGGGGTCTCACATCAGCCACTCTTCCCGCTGGAGTCTCCGTCTTGTACTCCAATCAACCGCTGTAAACAAGTACATATAAATGGTCAAAGAACAATTTAATAACCCGAATGAACTTGCCTGAAAGTAGGGAAATTCGTTCGGGTTTTACTGTGGGTAAGACACTATTGTCCCAGCCCCTTTTTTAATCAATGGACTTTCACTTCATGTATCGTACGGTCGTCGATCCGTCCTTTTTCATTCACGATTTCGATCGTCACGGACTCCTTATCTTTATCCCGGATGTCTTTGATAATTTGCTTAAGAGTTTCTTTGTTCTTGAGCGGGACCGTCACTTCCTGGGTCACATCGCCCTCTTTTTTCTTCCTGCTCTTCAACTCTTTGTCTGTATAAACCAGGTCGGTTCCCAGAGCCTCTTTCAACGTATTGCCTTCAAAGAAGAAACGCGTCTGGAAGGGTGTTCCCTGCTCAAGTTCCTTGTCTGTCACAATGGCCGTGAAGGTGAGTTCACCGGTCTCTTCATTCACTTGGACACTCCCTCCCTTGATCATCTCGGCTGCGTTACGATTGCAGCCGGCGATCAATAGCAAAAGCATCATTCCCACGGCCAATACAACTATTTTCTTTTTCACTGTCAGATCCCCCTCTAAAGTTGTGCTTTTTCATTTTACATGAATGTCAATTGGAATCCTACCTTTACATCGGTATCACGTGCTTCAAGTCTACTTAAAAAAAGACAGCTTGGAAAGGAATTCCCTTTCTTTTGTCGAATATACTTTCTCATCCATATTGAAAGGAAGGATTTCAATGAAGAAAATTATTGGTTGTGTGCTCATTCTCTCTCTCTCGCTTGCTTCACTGGGGGTACCCACCACAGAGGCCGCCGCCAAAAAGTACAAAAATTGTACCGAATTGAACAAAGACTATAAAGGCGGTGTCGCCAAGGCAAAAGGTGTGAAGAATAAAGGCGGTAAGACAAAATACACCCCACATGTTTCAAAAGCACTCTATGAAGCCAACAAGAGTAAGGATCGTGACAAAGACCTCATCGCATGCGAAAGGTAATGAGCAGACCAAATAGGGACATCCGGCACTTCAGTGTGCGGATGTCCCTATTTTGTTCCATTCATCATATGAATTCCCCTGACTGAGTATAGAATGACAGATTCTATTAAACCACGTGTCTGTTGCAAAGCGCTTTTAAAATGAACAGCTTCTCCCTAGAACTCAACATTTTCCAGCTTTTCGCACGAATCATCACGATTGGTTCCCCCTCCTACATTCAATATACTCATCTATACCTTCTTTTCAGCCATGACAAACACGTCAAATTGTTCATTATTCACCTTTAATGTGCCAAAGCATGACAGATTCATGCAGGAAAAAGGGATCAAAGACAGAAAGAATGTCGGTACATAGGGGACCCTCCCGAAATGTTATTGGTTTTTCTTCAGCTCACTTAAAAAATGGTGAAGTATCCGTGCCGTCAATCCCCAGATGACTTTGTCTTCATGGTAATAAAAGACCTCCTGCATCTTTCTCGCCTGCCATTCATACTGTTTGCCGCCCGGAATGCGGTCATAGGGAAACGACTCTTCCGGATGCATCTTCACATCGATCGTATAAATATCAGGTTCATCATTCAACAAATCATCCAATGGCACCGTAAAGACCTCCCCCACCTCTGCCGGATTAGGTTGAAGCTCTTCTGGGGTGGTTTCGATCCGACCGACAAACGGATAGATCATCGTTCCAAAGGGTGTGATGATATAGTCAAGGGGATAGACATCCCTCACCTCGTCCACTGAGATCCCGAGTTCTTCAGAAGTCTCTCTGATGGCAGCTTCCTTTTCACCTTGATCGGATGGATCCACTTTCCCTCCAGGAAAACAGATTTCGCCCGGCTGTCGGCGCATGTCCTGCGAACGGACTTCAAACAGGATATGAGGCTTTCCATCGACCCGGATCAGTGGCAGCAAAATCCCGAAGGAAGCATAGGATCCCGCTCCAAGCAGCCTTGGTTTCCGGTGCCTGAATGGCTCAAGCCACTTTTGCTCATCCATGTACTCACTCCCTTTTTCTTACCATTATAAACCGTTCCGGCGATCCGTCACAACAATGATGCCCCACCAACTGCCAAAGCTCCAAGGAACTCCAATATGATATAATGAAAGAGTATATACAAGAAAGGAATTGATGCGATATGTTCGGTAAGATGGCTTCAGATGTACTGGGACTGAGCGATATTGGTTCGGTCATCCATCCACAGGATTATGATAAGGCGGATGCAGATGACTACATCATGCATGAAGACGGGGAGAAGATCTATTTCCTGATCAAATCGAAGTCCGACGAATATTGTTTCACCAATAAAGCCCTCATCCACCTTGACGGGACGAGCGCCACAAGCAAAAAGCGCATGTTGAAACGCTTTGATTATTATAAGCATACCATCAGCGGCGTCATGCTTGAAACGGCTGGTACCGTCGACTTGGATGTGGAGATCAAATTCAAGATCGGTTCAGAATCTTATTCCATCGATGTTCATAAAAAATTCCTCACTGAAGTGAAGGACCTTTATAAATCTCTCATCAAGATCGGTGAAATTGCCGCTGATAACAGCGTGTATTCAACTTACGCTTCAGAGAGCCTTTCCGTTGCATCCCATACCCTGGGGCAGGTAAAGGCAGACCACGCAGATGTGTCCGCTCAATTCAGGGAAATCAATGAATATGCTTTCGACTGGCTGCTTGAAAAGAAAAAGACCTTCGTTCAGAAGGATTATGGAAGCGTCTTTGAAACGTTCATCCAAAATTGACATCCATCGACCCGGCCCCGGCCGGGTCTCCTTTTGTATGAGGAATCATTGACGGGAAGAGACGGATTTTCTTATACTGGATAAGCACTTAATGATGACAGGAGAGGACATATGGACTTTACGATACAATATCTATCATTCTATCTGATTTCTGTCGATGGAAAGGGTGAAGAAGCAGACAAGCGCCAAAAACACTTCCAGACCCTTACGACTGCTACCTATGAAGAAAGCCCCCTTAAAACATTTTTAGACGGGGAACTCACAAAGATCACAAAACGGAAGGTGGACCGTCATGCAAAATCCGAAAATGCACCAACCAAAATCGGACGGTTCATCGTTGAACCCGGTCATGAGCTGACATCGAATCCCAACTACAACCTCTTTCATAAGACCCGGTTCGCAGAAGATAGCGACACCTTCCGCGAGGCAACGGATCAAATCGTGCAGATGTACCTCGAAACGAGCGCAATCCGTGGAGGGGCCGTGATCGTTGCCACTGCAAAGCTGACGAAATTCTTCGATGATCCTTTTGTCTTCATCATGAAATGTGATTTTGAACCGAAGGTCGCGACCATCACGGACGAAGCGACGCTCATCCACAATGTTGAAATGGCCATCACGACAAAGGGAATGAAGTCCGTGCAGTATCCGTATATGCCGGAAGACGGGATGATGGACCCGGCTGAACTGAAGATTCACCAGGCATCCCATGCCCACTACTTCGAAAACTTCCTCAAATGGGTGGAGTTCGAGAAATCCATGCCTGAAATCGTAAAATCCCAGGTGTATGGCATGGTGAAGGAACATATCTCCGAAACCTATGCAGAATCAAGCGACGAGCGCGTGGAATTTGAAGAAGCAGTGGAGGAATGGGCCATCAGTCCGAAACGGGAGATGCAGGAGAGATTCACCCCGGAACAAGTCGTCGAAGCAGCAGCGCAGATTGTCGAGCAGTCACCTGAAGTGGAGCTGAAGATGCGCCTTGACCATATGGCTGTGAAGGCGATGCTGTCGGATTTCGGTGATCGTCTCCATTTTGCAAAAGTGAACGACCGCTACGTCCTGATGATCGAGAGTGATACGGTGACGTTCGAACAGGGGTTTTCCCCGCTGGAGTTCCTGAAACCGGATGACCTTCATGAGGTGATCGAGCGTATACAGAATAAGCCACAGTAAAAAGCAGTAGGGTTCCACAGGAATAGGAATCCCTACTGCTATTCTTGATTCAATCCCCCTTCAGGGAGATCGTGACTGATTCCGAGCCAAGCAGGTCGAACACACCCTAGGTCTATGAACAACAGCTAAAGAGCCTGAATCATCTCCACACGATTGCCGAAGGGATCCCTACATTCAAAGCGGTCATAGCCCGGTATGGCAATCGACGGAATGATGTTGGTACCAAGCTTCTCCAAATGTTCCTTCCAATACCTCACATCGCTGACTTCATAGGCAATGTGAGCCTTTGTTTGGTATCGATCGACCCCTTCTTCCGTTCCGATATGAAGGTCTGCATTACCTGTGCGCAGCCAGAAGCCGCCCCTCCCTTTCAAACTCTCCGGCTTATCCATTTCCTCCAGTCCAAGTACCCCACAGTAAAAGGCCCTCGCTTCTTCTTCCTTCCCTGAAGGAATCGTAATTTGTGCATGATGAATCCCTGTGATCATCGCCATCACTCTCCTTTTCTCATTTTCATTATACTTGATAGGGTTGGCCAGAACCGATCAAATCCATGATGACTGCTCATAAGGATTTCTTATCAGATGGGTATTGCCGGACAGACGTCACTCTGCTAATCTAATACAATATAGACATATTACGGAAGAATGGAGATCCACTGCATGCTAACACATGATCAACTCGATGACATATTCACCCTTCAATCCCTTTGCGAAACGCATGATGGCATCACCATCAAATTGAATGGGGACATGCTCCGGAGAGAATCCTATAAGTCTTATGATCTCCTGAGTTACGATAACGGACGCCTCACCGGCTTCCTTGGAGTCTACCCTTTTGGGAGCACCATTGAACTATGCGGTATGGTACATCCCGATTACAGGAGGAGGGGGATCTTCCAATCCCTCTTCAATCGGGCATTAAAAGAAATCAGTAAGAATCCGGTGGATAAGGTGCTTGCCAATTCACACGGACGCTCTTCTGCCGGGAAAGCGTTCATTGAAGCGAATGGCGGCCTTTTCGATAACACCGAATTTGAGATGGAGTGGGTCCCGTGTGAGCTGCCCGAGCCGGACGCCTCAATCGTTCTCCGCGGTGCAACCCAGGAGGATATACCGGAGATGAAACGTCTCGGGTTGGAATGTTTCGGCATTCAGGACGCATCATTCGATGAGGCTCATATCAACGATACCCTCATGATCCTGTTTGATGGAGAAGTCGCAGGGCAAATGAAGATATCCCGTGACGGGGGGCAGTGCTACATCTACTGGTTTTCAGTGTTTCCTGCGCTCCAGGGACGCGGAATCGGTCGACGTGCATTGAGCCGGGTGGTGAGGGAAGCTGACGGTAAATACTCCCTTATCGGTCTCGATGTGGCGGCAAAGAATGAACATGCACTAAAACTCTACACGTCCTTAGGTTTTGTTGTTCAGAGTCATCAGGACTATTATTCTCTTTCCCTTTAATCAAACAGCCGGGACCTTTAAGAGGCCCCGGCTGTTTCTTTATTTATAGAAGAAATGCTTTATACTCCACACGTCATCAATCTCAAGCACCCCGTGAGAATGATACGAAAGCTTGCGTTTATCGGTGGGCGATCCCGGATTGAACAGAAGCACCCCCGCATCCACCCTCACGTAGGGAATATGGGAATGACCAAAGATGATGAGGTCGACTTCTTCCTGTTCAAAGGCAAGGCGAGCTCGTTTTTCCGTCGTCTTTCCGGTGCCGTCTCCATGAACCACACCAATGCGGAGGTCCTTCAATGTAATGATCGTCTTCTCAGGAAGGATTTCCTTGAGGCCCTCATCATCGACATTCCCCGCCACAGCGGTTAGCTGTCCGTATTCTTTGAACGCCTCATAGTGCTCGATTGTCTGAAAATCGCCTGCGTGGATGATATGATCGGCCGTTTTGAGATCATCCAACAAAGGGGAGGGCAGATCCCTCCCTTTTTTTCGGAAAGTGGGTATCGGCCACGATCACCACTTTCATCATGGGTTGCTGCTCTCCGTGATCAGTTTCTCCACTTCTTCTTCGATGACAGATGGATCGATTCTTTCAAACAGGGGTCCACCTTCTTGAAGGTGAAGGACCTCAGATCCTACAGGACCCCAGATGGCGCTGCCCGACCCGAGCTGCCAGCCTAGCTCCTCCCCTGTCTTTGGAAGAAAGGGCGTCAGGAGGGCACGTAGGTTGGTGATGATATAAATGAATTCCGTGAGAAGTTCTTTCCCGCGATCCTCGTCTTCTTTGACGACCACCCAGGGTTTCGATTCATCGAAGCGTTTGTTGATCCCCCTGATGTATGCGAAGATGCCATCAAGCGCTTCCCTGGTCGTACCCTCTTCGATGCGCCCTCCGGCCAAATCGAATTGATTTTGTGCTTCTTCACGCAACCCTTTTCCGACAGTAATAAAGTCCACCTTTTCTCCGTACGCTTTACGATAAAACTTCAGCGTTCGCTGCACCAGGTTACCGAATGCTCCGAGAAGCTCTCCGTTGTGGCTATGGATGAACTCCCGCCAGGAGAAATCCGCATCCCTCTTTTCCGGGGCATTGATCGTGAGGAAATATCGCAAGGAATCAGGTTCATATCGATCCAACAGATCGCGTGCCCACACGGCCCAATTGCCGCTGGTGGAGAACTTCTTTTTTTCGAGGGTCAGATACTCATTGGACACCACGTGATGAGGAAGCGCTTCTACACCGATCCCTTTCATGACAGCCGGCCAGATGATCGTGTGGAATGGAATATTGTCCTTTCCATGGACGTAATATGTACGGGTGTCCTCTTCCCAGAAACGTTTCCAGTCCTTCCCCGTTCCAGCTCCCCATTCCTTGGAGGCACTGTAGTATCCGCTCACCGCCTCGATCCACACGTACACCTTCTTATCTTCAAATCCCTGAATCGGAACTGCCACCCCATTTTCAAGGTCCCGTGTCACGGCCCGGTCATGAAGACCTTCAATCAAATATCTCTGCGTCAGATTCAGGGCATTTTCACGCCAGTCCTTCCCGTGGTCCTTTACCCATTCCTCAAGTGCACCCTGAAATTCCGAGAGGGCAAAATAGAGATGGGTGGTCGATTTAATCACCGGTTCGGTCTGACATAGTTTGCATGTTCGATCCTTGAGATCCAAGGGATCCAGGACCGTGGAACAATGATCACACTGATCTCCCCTTGCCTTTGCCCCGCATACCGGACAGATTCCCTCTACGAATCTGTCTGGCAGGAAACGTTGATCCACTTCGCAATAGGCCTGTTCGACTTCTTTTTCATACAGCCAGCCATTTCGGTGAAGCGTCCGAAAGATTTCCTGTACCGCTTCATGATGGGCCTGCTTGTCTGTTCGCGTATAAAGATCATAGCTGAATCCGAGGGAATCGAACGTTTCTTTGAATTCCCGGTGGAACCGATCGGCGATTTCCTCCACTGGGACACCTTCCTGGCTCGCCCTGATCCCGATCGGCGTTCCGTTACAATCACTCCCGGATACGTAAAGGACGTCTTCCCCCTTCATCCTATAGTAGCGTGCGAGGATATCTCCCGGCAGCAGGGCTGCAATATGACCCAGGTGCAGGGACCCATTCGCATACGGCCATGCTCCTCCAATGAATACTGTCATGCTGATCATCTCCTTTTGTTGTAAACAAAAAACCCCCGTCCTGACGCCATAAAGACGTCTAAGGACGAGGGGGATGCTCGTGGTACCACCTTAGTTCGCAGGATGCTCGCGCAAATCCTGCCTTCTTGAGTACGAAGCCGATCTGGCCCTTATACTCCGGCGTGTGATAACGGGTGCCTGCCCCGTGCCACCCTACTCCAAAGGTTTCGAATGGAACGCTCCGAGACCATCTTCGGGACCAGTCTGTGCCTGCCCCTTTTCAGCTGCCGGGGCTCTCTTTCAAGACCGAATTGATCCGTACTCTTCTCATCGTCGCGATTAAGTATAGTATGCCACTTTTTTCAAAAAAGGCAAGAGGTTTATTTCTGCACCGTTGTGGAAAGAGAAAGGAAAACAGAGAAGGAGCGTTCTGCCTTGAGCGTATTACAGAAACAATTCAAAGAACCATCCGGACCGTTGGGTTGGTTGGCAGGAAAAATCATGGAGTTCGATAATCGCAGGATCCATCATTGGAGCTTGAAGCGGCTCGGCATTCAAAACAGGGACAGAGTGCTTGAAATCGGATACGGGACGGGTTCCTGCATCGAAAGGATCACTGCTTCATACCCACATGCGTTCGTCGACGGAATCGACATTTCAGAAACGATGGAGGAAACGGCAAAGAAGAAGAATGAGAAAGCGATCCACGAAGGCCGGGTACGCCTCTGGAATGGGGATATTGGCGATTTTTCCAGTGAGACTTCCTATGATAAAATCTTTGCCATCAACAACTATCCCCTTTGGAATGATCAAGAGAAATCCCTTATAAGGATCCACTCTCTATTGCATGAAGGTGGCACCCTCTTGATCACAGTTCAGCCGAGAGGCGATGAAGCGAGCGATGAACGAGCGAAAGAGTACGGTGAAGAAATTGCTGCTGCCGTCCGTTCAACCGGTTTCAAAGATGTTTCAGTCTCTTATAAAAAAGGATCCCCTGCCATGACTGTCTGTGTCACCTGCACAAAAACAGGGTGATCCATTTATCGATCGGAGTGTAATTTCCTCTCCTACTTATCACTCCACAAAAAAATCCAAGCAGCTCCATCGTTAGGGATAAGAAGGAGCTTGCTTGGATTTTCACATAACTGGGACTACCCTCAGGGTTACTTTTTCTTACACACGTACTCCTTTGGATGCACCGATCAAGGACTTGATGGTTTCCTCATCATCTGTTTGAAGGAGATCGATGATCCTGCTTCCTACCACCACTCCGTCACAGCTCTGCGACATGGTTTTCACATGCTCAGGGCTCGAGATACCGAAGCCTGCGAGGACCGGGACAGGGCTGTGTTCCTTCAGGAGATTGAGGTGTCTGCTGATGACGTCGTCAAATTCCTTCCGTGCCCCGGTGATTCCTTTGACCGTTACGGCATAAAGGAAGCCCTCCGATCTTCTTGCAAGCTCCTTGACGCGTTCTTCACTGCTTGTCAGGGTTGCGAGCTGGATGATGGCGATTCCATGCTCCACAGCATCCGCTTCTATCAGGTCAAGATGCTCGAGGGGCAGATCGGGTATGATGAGTCCGTCCACTCCCGCTTCCCGGCAATCACGGAAGAAGCGGGACACACCATAGCGAAAAATCGGATTGATATACGTCATGAATACCAATGGGATCGTGACTTCATGACGATTTCCCTTCAAGACATCCAGTACACCGGCGAGTGTCGTCCCGTGCTTCAAGGCCCGCTTACCAGCTTCCTGGATCGTTGGTCCATCGGCAACGGGATCTGAAAACGGGATCCCAAGCTCAATGGCTGTCGCCCCATGCGCCTCCAACCGTCGTAGCGTGGGGATGAGTTCATCAAGCCCTCCATCACCGGCCATGATATAGGGGATGAACACCTTATTTCCAAGCTCGAGTTCGGTTTTCAATGCCTTTTCCAAAAACTCCTTACCCATGTTGACTACCTCCCAGCATGTCTTGTACTTGATTCACATCTTTATCTCCACGGCCCGATAGGCAGATGACGATGGATTCTTCCGGCTTCATTTCCTTCGCAAGCTCCACAGCATAAGCAACGGCATGGGAGCTTTCCAGTGCCGGGATGATTCCTTCGGTCTTGCACAGAAGCTGAAATGCATCCAGTGCCTCACCGTCGGTCACCGCCGCATAGGTAACGCGTCCTTGATCTTTCAAAAAGCTATGTTCTGGACCGACCCCCGGGTAATCAAGTCCCGCTGAAACCGAATGGGCTTCTTGGATCTGGCCGCTATCATCCTGTAGCAGATACATCATGCTTCCGTGCAGGATCCCCACAGATCCCTTCGTCAGAGTGGCTGCATGCTTATCCGTTTCAACACCTGCCCCTGCGGCTTCCACCCCGTATAATGCAACATCGTCTCCGACAAACGGGTGGAACATGCCCATGGCATTGCTACCGCCGCCCACGCAAGCGACGATCGCTTCGGGCAGCCTGTTTTCCTTTAAGAAAAACTGTTTCTTCGTTTCATTTCCGATGACGCTCTGGAAGTCCCTGACCATTTTTGGAAACGGGTGCGGGCCGAGGACAGACCCCATGATGTAATGGGTGTCATCTACATGGGAGACCCAGTAGCGAAGGGCTTCATTCACGGCATCCTTAAGGGTCGCGCTCCCCTGTTTGACCCCTACCACTTCTGCTCCGAGTAGTTCCATCCGGAATACATTGAGCTTCTGCCTTCTGATATCCTCTTCCCCCATGAAGATGACGCAATCCAGGTTCAGTAGGGCACATACGGTTGCCGTAGCCACACCATGCTGGCCCGCACCTGTTTCTGCGACGACTTTCTTCTTACCCATCCTGACAGCAAGGAGGGCCTGACCGATCGTATTATTAATTTTGTGGGCACCTGTATGATTCAGATCTTCTCGTTTCAGATAGATTTTCGCCCCACCGACTTTGTCTGATAGATTCCTGGCATGATAGAGGGGATTTTCCCGTCCCACATAGTCTTTCAGGTAGAGCTGAAGTTCTTCTTGGAAGGATGGATCCACCATCGCTTCTTCGTAGGCGGATTCGAGTTCATTCACCGCCTTCATGAGCGTTTCAGGAACGAATTTCCCTCCATATGGTCCAAATAGTCCTCGTTGATCCGGCTGTGCATACATCATTGTATTCCCTCCAATTGTTTGACTGTTTTCATGAGATCGAAGATTTTTTCCCGGTCTTTTCTTCCGTCCATTTCTACCCCGCTCGATAAATCTACCATTTCCGGACGGACTTCCTGGATGGCTTCTCCTATATTGGATACATTCAATCCCCCAGCAAGGATGATCCGATGCCCGGACCTCTCGATCCCCTTCAGGTAATCCCACTGGAATGTGGTCCCGTTACCACCGCGATGAGGTCCCTTTCCACTGTCTACAAGAATCGGCCCTTCAGGATAAAGCCCTACCCGTTTCACATCTGATTCCACTTTGATCGAGACAGCTTTGATATACGGTATGGAAAGTGCGAGGCAAAATTCAGGTGTTTCATCTCCATGGAGCTGAACATAGTCAAGCCCCGCTTCTACAAAGATGGATTCAAGTGTTTGCTTGGATTCATTGACGAAAACTCCGATTTTCATCACGTGGTCCGGCAGTTCAGAGCTGATGACCGCCGCTTCCCGTACCGAAATCTTCCTTTTGCTTTCTGCAAACACGAATCCGACCGCATCTGCTCCGGCTTCCACCGCCCATTGTGCTTCCTCAAGTGTTCTCACTCCGCATATCTTGACCTTTGTCATTCCGTCACCTTCTTTACCTGAAAGGAAGCAACAAGTCCGGCAGGGTCCTGGCTGCGCATGAGGGTCTCTCCGATGAGAATGGCATCGGCTCCGTCTTCTGCCACCGTCTTGCAATCTTGAATCGTCTTGATCCCACTCTCGCTGATCAGCTTCACGTCCTTGCCTTTTACAAGAGAACTCAGCGTTGCCGTCTTATGGATGTCCACTTCGAATGTCTTAAGGTTTCGGTTGTTGATACCGATCACGCTTGCCCCGAGAGCCAGTGCCCTCCGCATTTCGCCTTCATCGTGTACTTCCACCAGTACTTCAAGACCCTTTCCCCTTGCATAATCATATAGATCTTTCATCCGTTGATCATCCAGGGCGGCAGCAATCAGAAGAATGATGGATGCGCCTGCATCTTCCGCTTGATCGATCTGAAGCTCATCGATCATGAAATCCTTGCACAGGACGGGAACCGACACCTTCACGCTCACCTCGGCAAGATCATCATAGCTCCCTTTGAAGAATGATGCGTCGGTCAAGACCGATATGGCCGCAGCTCCTGCCTGTTCATAGCTCTTCGCCTGCTCCACGGGGTCGACATCCATTCTGATATCCCCCTTTGACGGGGACGCCCGTTTGATCTCGGCTATGATATGGAGGTGCTCCTCCTGCAGGGAAGAACGGAATGGTTTCTTTTGGGAACCGAGATGGTGTCTCTTGAATCCTTCCGTCTTCAGCTTTGCGACTTCTTCCTTCTTCTTCTTGATGATTGTTTCCAATATGGTTGTCATGATGGGATGACCTTCTTTCTGCGATTTGCGCTATAGTGGATCATGGCTTGGAGAGCATTCAAGGCGTTTCCGCTCCGGATGCTTTCCCTGGCAAGATGCACGCCCTCAGAGATGGTTCCTGCCTTGCCGCTTGCATAAAGCCCTATGCCTGAATTGAAGAGCACGGTGTCAAGATGTGCTCCTTCCCGCCCTTCCAGTACATTCATGAGAATGCCGGCATTTTCACCCGCACTTCCACCGGTGATTTCCTCATTTCCATACGAGTTCAGACCCACATCCTCCGCTTTCAGGATCACGGATGAAATGCGATCATCTTCAAGAATGGTCAAATGGTTCTCTCCTGCGAGTGATGCTTCATCCATTTGACCTGCTCCGTTCAGGACAACGGCTCTTTTGCGACCGAGCTCCCTCAGCACTTCTGCCATCGTCTCAAGCTTATCTCTCCGAAAGACCCCGACCAGCTGTGTATCCAGTTGCACGGGATTGGTCAGGGGGCCGATGAGGTTGAAGATGGTGGGAATCTTCATCTCCCTCCTTACCTTCATGACTTTCTTCAGGCTTTTATGAACAAACGGTGCATATAAAAATGCGATATTGTTACGGTTCAGTAGCTCTTCAATCTCTTCCCCGTCGAAATCAAGGGCCACACCCAGTCCCTCCAGTACATCTGCACTTCCCGTTCGGCTTGTGATGCTCCGATTACCGTGCTTTGCGACCTTCACACCAGCTCCTGCCAATACGAATGCGCTGGTGGTACTGATGTTGAAACTTTGTGACTGGTCACCACCCGTACCGCAGTTATCCATGACTCCCTGCTCGAGTTTTCGGACGGGCATTGCCTGTTCCCTCAGGACTTCAACAAGGGCCGTGATTTCATCCACGGTTTCTCCTTTGATTCTCAACAGGGTCAAAAAACAGGCAATCTCGCTATCCGTTGTTCCTTCTTGAAGCATTTCCCTTACTGCTTCCCTCATCTCTTCTCTTCCTAGTGAATGACCGTCAGATAATTTGTTCAGTACGTGTTTCACGGTGATTCCCCTTTCTCATCTCGTCTATGAAGTGCTTCAATATGTCCTTTCCTGAAAGCGTCCCGATCGATTCGGGATGGAATTGCAGACCGTAAAGCGGATAACCGCTATGCTTGATTGCCATGATTTCCCCATCATCCATGGCAACGGCCAACGTCTCAAACTGAGGGGGAAGGGTTTCCCTTTTCACCACAAGTGAGTGGTACCTCATCACCTCCAGGGGCTGAGGTAGATAATGGAACAGGCCTCCCCCCGTATGGCGGATCATCGACGTCTTTCCGTGCTTGATGACTCTGGCCCTTTCGATTTCTGCACCAAAGGCAGCTGCGATGGCCTGATGACCGAGGCAGACGCCCAGTATCGGCAGACTAGCGTGAAGATTCTGGATAATACTGATGCACAGACCCGCATCTTCCGGCCTTCCGGGTCCAGGGGAGAGAATGATGGCATCCGGCTCAAGCTCCCGGATCTCGTCGAGGCTAGTGCGGTCATTCCGTTTCACCATGACCTCTTCCCCAAGCTCAGTCAAGTATTGATACAGATTATAGGTAAATGAATCGTAATTATCGATCAACAGGATCATTCCGATACCTCCAACAGGGATTTGGCTTTATTCATCGTCTCCTCGAATTCACTGGCGGGATCTGAATCGAATACAATCCCCGCCCCTGCCTGAACAAAAGCCATCTGATCCTTGACGACCATCGTCCTGATCGCCAGGGCAAAGTCAAGATCGCCTGTGAAACTCAAGTACCCGACCGCTCCGGAATAGACGCCCCTTTTGACCGGTTCCAAGTCGTTGATGATCTGCATGGCCCGGATCTTCGGTGCACCGCTCACCGTCCCCGCCGGCAAGCAGGCAGCCAGTGACTGAAGGGGGGAGATTCCTTCCTTCAACCTACCTTTCACTTCTGAAACGATATGCATCACATATTTGTATCGTTCGACCAGCATATATTTACTCAACCGGATTGTACCAGGGTCACAGATCCTCCCCAGGTCGTTCCGCCCAAGATCGACGAGCATGCGATGTTCTGCAATCTCTTTCTCATCGCCCAGGAGCTCGGTTTCGAGCCTGCGGTCTTCCTCCACCGTATTCCCACGCTTTCTCGTCCCCGCGATAGGATTGGTGGTCACCTCGGATCCCTTCACCCTGATCAGACTCTCTGGCGAAGCACCCAACACCACATATTCTTCAAAATCGATGAAAAACATATAGGGCGAAGGGTTGGATTTCCGGAGGCTCCTGTAAAAGGAAAATGCATCTCCTTTGAACTGCGCCTGGAGCCGCTGTGAAAGGACCACCTGGAAAACATCACCTTTCAAGATCGATTCTTTCGCCTTCTCCACTTTCATCATGAATTCTTCTTTGCTTAGTTGCGCATGAAAAGAAAGCTTCTCGATTCTTTCTTTGCGGGGATCAAGATGGATCATCCGCATCTCCGATTCCACAGCCATTATCCGGTGATCAAGGTCTTCAGTGCCCTCTGAGCTGACGACGATGAATACCTTCTGCTCGACATGATCGAAGACGATGACCTTTTCATAAAACATCAGATGAATATCCGGCATGTGCAATTGATCATGGGGTGTGATGCCGATCTGCTCCATCTGTCTGATCACATCGTAACCAAGATAACCGATCCCACCCCCCATGAATGGGAAGCGGCTTTCCCCTGATTCGACCCGAGTAACAAGAGCGTCGATGATGGAAATCGGATCGCCGGTCAGATGCCTTTTGCCTTCACTATCTTCTACGGCCACTTCTTGGCCATTCGCCGTGCATTCCATGAAAGGATCGCTTCCGACGAATGAATAGCGCCCTGTTTCTTCGTTTTTTAGTGAGCTTTCAAGCAGGAATTTCTTCTTCCCGCTAATCGTTTGGAATAAAGAGATCGGGGTGAACATATCCCCGTTCAGTTCCTTTACTTTCATCTTTCTCATTCTGCTTCCTCCATTCTTTTCCACAAAAAAATCCTCCATGAACAGTTGTTCATAGAGGACGATGCTGACCGCGTTGCCACCTCTAGTTGGGGACAAGTGTCCCCCTCTTATTCAGGTACGGGCTTGACCAGCCTATACCCTATCCCTGTAACGTGGGAAATCCGTATGATCCTACTGCACTGTTCAGATCATCTCTCATAAGTCCATTCCAGACAAGCTGACTTATCAGGGTCTCACCATCCCTGATTCTCTGTAAAGCCTCACTTGAATGTACTCCTCTTATTCAACGATGTAATGGTTTTTAATTTTTTTGTACAAAAAAAGGGCATCTCGCTTTCCTATTCATTAGAAAAGGACGAGATACCCGTGGTGCCACCTTTGTTGACTGCAATTACAGCCCGCTTGACCGCATCGAAGCTCATGCTTGAATGCGTGTACCGGATAACGATCGGACATTCGCCAGAGCCTACCTCGGTCACCCGTTTCGGTCTGGGGGCTCGGAAGTCCATTCCCATCGTTCACCACGCTAGTTCACACCAACCACTAGCTCTCTTGAGTGGATCATCGAAGGTACTCCTCTTCGTCACAGCCATTCGCTCATTTGATTGATTATCATGTTATGCTCTTTGGTTTTAAAAGTCAACCATTTTTTTCGAATTTTTTGTCAAAAACTTTCACGGAAGCTTCAGACCTGTAATGGAACGGCATACATGATACGCACTCACTGACACACCGATTGTACCCGCTCCCGGGAAAACCGAATCCCCACACACCCATAATCCGTCTAGGGGGGTACGGTGGGAAATGCTGTGGAAGAGGGCGTTTTCCGTCGTCTGCGGATATCCCCCGACCATCCCGTCGGGTCGACCCGTGAATCGTTCCCATGCACGCGGGGCGCCGGGATATTGATCCACGATGGATTCGCTGAAACCTGAAAACGTCCCTTCGATGACCGAAAGCATCTTTTCATGCAGCTCCTGCTTATACGCATCGTACTTTTCTTTCGTCTCCCATCTAGACAGATCCGTGTGGGTCGAGACGGTCAAGGTTCTGAACCCGGATGGGGAGCGGAGGTGATCTCCCCGTTTTGAAAGGGATAAAAAGAGATGCTCCCCTTCGCTCATACTATTTCCTGTACAAATCTGCTGAAACAGGGTCATGCCGTCAGGAATCTTAGCTTCATCCAGGACAAAGTAGACCGTCATCGTGCCCCATGAGGTTAAATTCCTTTTGGGGTTCAAGATTCGCTTAATCGTGTTCCCGCTTTCTTCATCCAGCAATGGCGGAAGCGCTTCGATTGGCGCTGAAAAGATGATGTGGCTACCTTCATATCGGTTTCCTCGATGGTCTTCTACCTGCCAGCGATCTTGTTCTTTACTGATTTTCTCCACTTTTCTCCCGCGTTTCAGGAGAGCTCCCGACATTTCAGCTGATTTAGCCAGTTCTTCTGCCATCCGGTACAGGCCCCCATCGACGTAGAAAGCACCTTGATGATACATATCAAGGGCGAGGCATCCAAGAAGGAATGAGCATTCTTCAGAAGTTGTCTGCATACTATCGATCAGTTGACCATCAATAAATGTCTGAAAATCCCCATGCCGGTGCAGACCGAATGATGCCAGAACCCCACCCATTGTCCGATTGATGTAGGGAAGGAGAGCCAATGTACCGGGTTGAAGGCTCTTGACCAGGATTGCCCACTCCCAAGGAGTCTTTGGAGGAAGGGCCGGCAGGGGATCCATCAGCTGCCTGATCCGCGATGCGATTTTATACACAAGTGCATAAAATCGTTCCAGATCAGAGGCACACCGGGGAAACTGGTTTTTGAGTCGGGCTACATGTTTATCCCTGTCACGGTGGAAGACGAGTTTCCGGCCATGCAGGTGCACATTCATCACCTCATCAAGAAGATGGGACTCAGGTGGATCCACCTGTAAATAGTTGAAGATCCTCTGATGAATCCCTTCCTCCTCTAAACCCATACCCAGGGTGGCACCGACCGGAAAAAGGTGCTTGCCCCGCTGGAACTTCCCGGCGCACCCTCCCCATTCCCTTGAGCCTTCAAGCAGGGTGACGGCTTCACCTTTCTTGCTCAGGAGGGCAGCGGCCGTAAGTCCGCTGACCCCTCCACCCACGATGATGATCTCCTTCATGCTCCCACCTCTTCTCGCCTGATCGGCTACATTATCTTCACTCTACCCCACTTTCCGCCACCTATACAAAGAAGGATGGGCTAAGCCCATCCTTCTTTGTATTGATCTTTCGTAACCAGGGAAACGATGATGTATACCACCAGCGAAATCAGGATCGGAAATACCACGGTATTCACATCCATGAAGTTCGGAATGAAATGATAAAAAAGAACGTACGAGACCAGTCCCGTAACCATAGATGCAAGGGCCCCTTTTCCGTTCCCCCTTCTCCAATAGAGTCCAAGAACGATAGGCCAGATGAAAACAGCCTCCAATCCACCAAAGGAAAACAGATTCAACCAGATAATCAGGTCAGGTGGACTCAGAGAAAGGAAAAAGACGAGGACCCCCGTCAGGGCCGTCACCCATAAACTGACTCTTTTGATCTGCTTCTCTTGTGCATCCCTGTTGATGAAATTCATGTACACATCCTTCACGAGGGCAGACGAAACCATCAACAACAGGGCATCGACCGTGGACATGATGGCTGCCATCGGTGCCGCAAGGACAATGCCTGATACCCAAGGCGGCAGGACTTCAAGTGTCAGGGTCGGCATCACTTTATCTGCATCTTCAATTCCCGGCAGGACAGATCTCCCCAGCACTCCTGAAAGATGCATCCCTAGCATGACGATTCCCACAACGATCGTCCCGATGATGAGGGCACGATGCATGCTTCTCGAATCCTTGTATCCCATGGCCCTGACAGCGACTTGCGGTAGGCCTACGACTCCGACCCCCACGAGGATCCAGAAGGACGAAATGTAGGCAGAGCTGAACTGACGATCGGGTCCGTAGGGCGTCACGAGACCAGGGTCGATTCGTTTCAAATCGTTCATGATCGATTCCATGCCTCCACCTGCATGAACGACGGCAATCAACAGGATCAAGGTGCCGGCCATCATGACGAGCCCTTGAATCGCATCGGTCACGGCAACGGCCCTGAAGCCTCCGACAATCACATACACAAGCACCGAAACGGCAAAGAAGACAAGTGCGGTACGGTAAGACAGTCCCGTCAGAGATTCAATCAGACGCGCACCTCCAACCCATTGAGCAATCATCGCCGAAAACAGGAACACGATGATGCTGATGGAGGCAAAAATGGTGATCGACTTACTTCCGTAGCGGCCCTGAAGATAATCAATAAGAGTGACGGCATTGTATTTCCTGGACATGATGGCAAATTTCTTCCCGAGCACCAAAAGGACAAAATACCCCGTCACGACCTGGCTCATGGCGAGCAGCACCCACGAGAGACCATATGTATAGGCAGCACCGGGTCCGCCGATGAATGTACTGGCACTCCCGTAAGTGGCCATCATCGACATGGCTAAAATGAAGCCTCCCATTTGGCGGCTTCCGAGAAAATATTCCTGAACAAAAGATTCGGCCTTGTTCACGCTTCTGGCCGTATACATCCCAACTGCAAAAATGATGATGAGGAATAGTATAAAGGGTATAAGAGCGATATTACTCACAATCTTCCTCCTCATCAAACGGTATATCCGTCAGCAAATATTTCACCACGAAGGCCACAAGCACTACCATCAGGATAAAACCGCCGATACAGCTGTATACGAACCAGGCAGGCATCCCGAAGATCCACGTATAATCGGAGACTGGCTGACCGCCAAGTCCGTAAGCGAATCCGTACCACCACAGGAAATTGATCAAGACCAGTGCAACCCCGATAAGGGCTTCCTGATTGGCAATGCGGAATCGTTTATCATCATGATGCTTCATGATCAATCCTCCTTAAACAACATCCTTATACAATTTACGACAGCTAGTCGATAAATGCAATCACATTGCCTTATAGCTAGTCGATAAATGCAATCACATTGCCTTATGCAGGCTCACCCACGAAAAGAAGAACAGGCCTATGCGGGACCTGTTCTTCCGGGGGGTATTCTCGTTTATCAGAGGTGGAACTCTTTAAATGAGAATGATTTTCAATATCATCATTATATGTCACCTTCGATAAGGTTTCAAGCTTTTTTTTCGTCTTTATTCCACCATTTGTAGCGCTTCGCCAAATAGCTGTAGGCCAGGATGCTCACGATGAGCCATGCCCCTCCGGCGGAATATCCTCCGACGATATCGCTTGGATAGTGGACGCCAAGATAGACCCTGCTCGTCCCGATCACCAGGATGAGACCGACTGCGATAACAATGGAGATCCATTTATAGAGATGACGGTCGAATGCCCGGTAGAGCATAAATGCAATTGCTCCGTAAAAGATGAATGAGCCCATTGAATGACCGCTCGGGAAGCTGTACCCCCCCTGCTCGACCAACACGTGGAAATCGGGACGATCCCGCTTGAACAGGGATTTCAGGAGCGAGTTGAAGGCCCCTCCGATTCCCACCGTGATCGCCATGAAGACAGCCAGCGGAACCTTCTTCAAGAAAAGAAGGATCACGATGCTTATGATGGTACCCATCGCAATCCCCATCACCCCGCCCAAAAAGGTGATGGACGTCATGATGGTCGTCAACTTGGGTGAAATGAATCCTTGTACAAAATCGATCACTGCCTTATCAAATGATTCGACTTCATTTTCCCTCAATTCATCAACGATGGAGATGAATCCCCATGTGAATAAGACGAGGAAGGCGACCCCAAGGATCAAGGCAGCCCACGTCTTTTTATCTCTTCCTTCCATGTTTCTCCCTCACTTCATGCTTTCGCTTTCTTTTTTGTCGTCTTTTTCTTTGGTTGTGATGTTGGCTGAGGCTTTGACGTATCGATGGATGCCTGAAGGGCAGCCATGAGATCCGTTACATTGTCCCGAGGAGCTCTTTCAGCCGGAGTGACGACTTCCTCACCTGTCTGCTTGCCTTCGATCAATGCCATTAACCGCTCCCGGTATTCATCTTTATAGTTCTCCGGGTTGAATTCCGCCGTCAACTGATCGATGAGCAGTGTCGCCGTTTCCAATTCTTTCGACGTAATATCATCCTCAGCTGGTACATTCGGGACATCGGATGAAGGTCGGACCTCATCCGGATAATGAATCGTTTCCATGACAAGGGTCTTATCATACACCCTGATGACACAGAGATGTTCCTTGGACCGCATGATGAATTTGGCAATGCCCACCTTTCCTGACTCGGATAAGGCCTTTCGAAGGAGTGAATAGGCTTTTTTCCCTCCATCTTCCGGAGATACATAATACGTACGGTCGTAAAAGATCGGATCGATCTCGTCCATCCGGATGAAATCCTGGATCGACACGGCACGCTCTTCGTTCCCTTCTTTCAGACCTCCCAGCTCCTCCTCCTCGAGTACAACAAATTTGCCTTTCGTCAGCTCGTAGCCTTTGACAATATCCCCTTGACCAACCGACTTGTCACATACCGGGCACACCTTCTCATATTTGATCGGTGTATGGCACTCTTTATGAAGAGAGCGGAGCTTGATGTCACGGTCTTCTGTTGCAGAATGAAGCTTGATGGGGATGTTCACGAGGCCGAAGCTGATCGATCCCTTCCAGATTGTATGCATTTCAATACCCTCCTAAAGTCAAACTAATCCTATTTTCATTAGCTTTCTCCCCTTCCATTCGTTCATCCCCCTGAACTATTGGAAATGAGTAAACAGGGCATACTACCGGGGACGTTTTAAACGAAAAGCCGAACAAGGAAGGATGATAGCTGATGAAGCCCATGCTGCCAACACTGACGACGGATCCACCCGAAGGGGATATATGGCTCTCCGAAGTGAAGTATGACGGGTTCCGGGGAATCCTCCAGATTGAAACACGAGATAGGATGAAGCTCATAAGCCGGAATGGGACCAACCTGTTGCCACAATTCCCTGAAATCGAAAAGTACATCAATGAACTGATCGAGGAAGGTAAGCTCCCGGTTCCCCTCATGCTCGACGGGGAAATCGTCCTTCTCCGAACGTCCCTGTCGTCTGAATTCAGAGCCCTCCAGGTGCGGGGACGAATGAAGAATCAAAGGAACATACACCGGGCACGTTCGATCAGACCTGCCGTTTTCCTGTGCTTCGACCTGCTTCGCTCCGGATCAAAAGAAACAAAGCATCTTCCCTACGAAAAGCGTAAGGAGATCCTTCTTGCGTTATTCTGTCGGGCAGGTCTTCCCACATCCCCTTCCCCCCACCATCGGGAACTCCTGCAAATGATTCCATGTACGCGCGATCACCACTTGCTTTTAAAAGAAGTGTACGATCAGGAGGGTGAGGGCCTTGTATTCAAAAAGAAGTACGGAACCTGGGAAGAAGGAGTCCGAAGCACCAATTGGCTCAAGGTGAAAAACTGGAAAACCTGTTCTTGCTTCATCACAGGTTGGGAATCCCGCAACGATTATTTTTATGTAGGCGTTTATAGAGGGGACGAGATCATCTCCCTTGGAGCCTTCCACTTCGGTTTGAGCCCTGGGGAAAAGAGGTCCCTCAAACAGATTATCCAGGAGAATCATACCGGTAAAGACGGCACATTCTTTTCCATCTCGCCTTCCATCACCGTAGAACTTCATTATCTTGAACGATACGATGATGGGCTACGCGAGCCGCATTTCAGTCGGTTCCTCTTTTCTGAAGCACCGGAAACCTGTTCCGAGGAGCGCTTCAGGGTCGATGAACTGAGTCTTCCGGGGAGCGTATCCGTCACCCATCCTGAAAAACCGATTTTCGAAGGCATATCAAAGCTTGAATACCTGCATTATTTGCGAAAGGTATCAGGCGCCATCCTTCCATTTATACATGGACGAGCCATCACCTGCATCCGTTATCCCCACGGCATCTTCGGGGAATCTTTTTACCAAAAGAACACGCCAGAACATGCCCCTGATTTTGTGGAAACGGTCAGGGAGGATTCCATTGATTATACTCTATGCCATACGATTGATACGTTGATGTGGCTTGGGAATCAACTGGCCCTTGAGCTCCACGTTCCCTTTCAGCTCCAGGGAAGGGAGGATGTGTTCGAAGTCGCTTTCGATCTTGACCCGCCTGATTGCTCGGCATTCCCCCTTGCCGTCAAGGCTGCCCTGATCCTGAAAGATATTCTTGATCGCCTCCACCTGCGGAGCTTCGTCAAAACTTCAGGGAACAAAGGACTCCAGCTCCATATCCCCATCCCAAGGGGATATACATGGGATGATACCCGGCTCTTCACCGAATTCATCGCCCGCTACCTCGTTTCAACCCACCCTGAAGAGTTCACGGTGGAACGATTGAAAAAAGAACGAAAAGGACGACTTTATATCGACTATGTCCAACATGGACCAGGCAAGACACTTGTAGCCCCCTACTCGGTAAGGGGTAATAATGAAGGTCTCGTTTCAACCCCGCTCCTTTGGGAGGAAGTGGATCTTGACCTTGACCCTTCCCGTTTCACGATGGAAGCCGTCGTGAATCGCTTCAGGGAGATCGGCTGTCCGTTTTTCGACTATTACAAGGCAGGAGAACAACAACCTTTCAAAGAAGTGGTGACCTTTTTACAATCAAATGGATGATCCAAAAAAACCGGCAGCCGCTCATGTTTCGAACGGATGCCGGCTTTTATCTGTTTACAGGAAAACCTTTTCTTTCACAAGTGACGCCGCATGCTCCTCCAACTGACGATACGCAACATGCTCATCAAGCTCCTTCTTCGCTTCCCAAACATAGCGGTCCGGGAACGCAGGATCCCACTGTATGGTCGCTTCGTACATATATGTAGCATTTCCGATCAGCTCCATGAAATACGAGCCATCGGTGCGTTCATTGACGACGACCTTTACTTTTCCACCGGGATTATATACGTCCACCGCAACTCCTTTCTCGTTATATCCGAGAAGGCATGTAACGAAGGTGGAAGCCGACATCGCCGTGCCGCATGCATTGGTGAATCCAACTCCTCGCTCATAGGTTCTGACAAAGATTGCCCCCTTATCCATGATGGTCACATAGCTCACATTCACTCCATCCGGACAGATCGGATTCGATCCGTTTAGATATTCCGATATGTCCTTTTGTTCATCTCTTGAGAGCACATCCCGGTCGACCACGGCAATCAAATGGGGGTTTGGGACGGCCAGTGCAGTAAAAGCTCTTTCAGTCGGTAGACCTTCCACTTTTTCGTCAATCAGCTTCTCCCCGTGCCCATTCATCGGAAGGGACGATAAATCAAAAAGGACCGGGGAAATCTCGACATTGTACGTAGGGATCCCATCATAAAGGTCTTCCTCTTTCGATATGTGGAGATCTGCTTTTAACGTTTCCACCATGATGTCGTCCTTCTCGATCTTTTCACACACATAACGTCCGACACAGCGCAGGCCATTGCCACACATCGATGCTTCAGATCCATCGGAATTGAAGACTCTCATCATGGCATCACATCTGTCGCTTTCAAGGACAAATAAGATCCCATCCGCTCCCGGGCCTGTTTCCCGGTTGCAGAGGGTGAGGGTCAACGCCCTTCGATCCTCATCGGTAAAATCGTAAGCCTTTCCGACTTCATCCAACAATAGAAAATCATTTCCGGATCCATGGCACTTCGTTACGTCAATTTTCACTCTTTTCCGCCTCCAGTTGTGCAATCCATAAAATCATAATAGTACTAGATTGCCATAAACGTGCCCGATGTGCAATCATAGATAAAAGCCGATCTGATAGGAGGAATGGGCATGAAGGAGGAGTACAGCTTCCGCTTTCAGGTGCAAAAAGTGGACGAGGCGCTTGATGGGAACGAATCCAGGCACGTCCATGTGTTGGCAAAGGTATTCAATCAAGAAAAAGAGCTGGTCCATGAAGGCCGGTACCGTGTGAAGTTCAACGACATCGGAGTTTTCCCTTTCCCTGCCGATATCGCCGGCCAGGTTCAGACAAAATCCCTCCAAAGACTCCTCATGGTAGAGCTGAAACGGTATATCAAACCTCAAAGAAGATTCCTGACTCCTGGAGAGTATAAACCGGTTTGGTAACTGGTTAGCCTGTTCAAAAAAAAACAAGCACGTGCGATAGACGCACGTGCTTGTTTTTTCCTAATGAATTGCATGGACGATGAAATTCAGGAGGAACAATACCGCAATGATATATAGCGTCAAAGACACTTCCTTTGCCTTACCCGTTGCCACCTTCAGGATCGGATAAAGAACGAATCCGAATGCAATCCCGTCAGCAATGCTGTAGGTGAATGGGATCATGACGATGATGAAGATCGCAGGAAGGGCTTCCGTCAGATCGCCCAGGTCCATATGTCGGATATTCTGGATCATCACGCCTCCGATCACGATGAGGATCGGCGCTATCGCATGATCGGGAATCCACTTCAGGTAAGGAATGAACAAAACCGAAGCAAGGAACAGGACGCCAGTGGTGAATGAGGTCATCCCCGTGCGCCCTCCGGCGGTCATGGCAGCAGCGCTTTCCACCGTAGAAACGGTGGGGCTTGTGCCGAAGATACCGGACGTCAACGCTGAGAATGCATTGGCCTGAAACGCTCTAGGATACTTATGCTCCTGCCCGATCATGGCCGTATGTCCGCTAACAAGCCCAATATTCTCGAATACGAGGACCATCGTCATGGAAAACACGGCAATCCAAAACGGGATATCCACGATCGCTTTGAACGAAATCTGTCCGAAGACATCACCATACTCACTCCAATGGAATGTAGAGGATGCCGTAGACGGCTCGATTCCCAGCACCAGTCCAAGAATGGTTCCGAAAGCGATGCTCCAAAGGAATTGACCCTTCACATTCCGGATGAAAAGGAACAGCGTGAGAAGTAATGTGAGGATGGTTGCAATAACCTTCCAATCACTGAAGTCCCCGATCGTGATGATCGAGCTCTCACCCCTCTGGATGATCCCGCCCTTTTCAAGGCCGATGAACATAAGGAACATTCCGAGGCCGACCGTAATGGCCTCTTTCAGCACCTGGGGTATGGCCCGCGACAGTACGCCCGAAAGACGCGTAAACGCAATGACCATGAAAAGGATCCCTGATATCAGGACCACACCGAGTGCTTCCTGCCAGCTGAGGCCAGAGGATTTCACAAGCGTGAACGTAAACATCGCATTGATTCCCATGCCTGGTACAAGAAGGATAGGAGCATTCGCCCAGAACGCCATGACGAGACAACCGACGAATGACGCCAGGATCGTCGCCAATACGGCTCCTTCAAATGGTATACCAGCTTCAGAAAGAATCAGGGCGTTAACGGCGATGATGTACACGATGGTGAAATAGCCAACCGACCCTGCAAGCATTTCCTGTTTCAGCGAAGTGCCATGCGCTTTAAACTTAAACACATGTTCAAATGCTTTCATACAATCTTCCTATAAAACTGCCCTCTCCCTACCCGCGTCACCCGGAATACTCCGGGGAGCCACAAGACTTAATTTTAGCAGATAAAGAGTGCCTTGCCAATAGTCATCCTTGTTCGATGGAACGGATCAGGTTCGCCATTTCGATTGCTGAAACAGCCGCTTCCCAGCCTTTATTCCCTGCTTTCGTTCCAGCACGCTCGATGGCCTGCTCGATCGTATCGGTTGTCAATACTCCGAAGATAACAGGGATTTCCTCCTGCATCCCGAGATTTGCAACGCCTTTTGCCACTTCCCCGCTCACATATTCGAAGTGCGGTGTCGCACCACGGATAACCGTACCAAGGGTGATGACGGCATCATAGTTTCCTGTACGGGCAAGTTTCTTTGCGATCATTGGAATTTCAAATGCTCCCGGCACCCATGTGACTGAAACGTCCGCCTCTTCGACACCATGGCGTTTGAGCGCATCCTCTGCACCCCCCAGGAGTTTGGATGTGATGAATTCGTTGAAACGCGAAACGACGATGGCTACTTTCAGGCCTGTACCTACAAGATTTCCTTCAAAAGTTTTTGTCATGATGTTTACCTCCATTGGTATGATTAGAATTTTAATAAGTGCCCTAGCTTAGCTTGTTTTGTTTTTAGATATTTTTCATTCGCTTCCTTGAAGGGGAGCTGAATCGCAACCCGCTCGGAAATGGTGAGACCATAGCCTTTGATCCCCGCGATTTTCCTGGGATTATTGGTCAGCAATTTCATTTTCTTCACCCCGAGATCCCTCAGGATCTGGGCACCGATTCCATATTCCCTCAGATCGGCATCGAAGCCGAGCTTATGATTCGCTTCCACGGTGTCATAGCCTTCTTCCTGCAGCTTATAGGCTTTCAGCTTATTGATCAGTCCGATTCCGCGTCCTTCCTGTCTCATGTACAACAGGATCCCTTTCCCTTCATGTTCGATTTGGGTCAGTGCCGTTGCCAGCTGGGGACCACAGTCACAGCGGTTGGACCCGAATACATCTCCTGTGAGGCATTCCGAGTGAACCCTGACAAGGATTTCCTCTTCTTCGGTCCATTCCCCTTTTATGAGGGCGACATGCTCTTTACCCGTGAGGACTTCTGTATACCCGATCGCCTTGAAATCACCGAAATCAGTCGGCAGATTGATTTCCACCTCACGATTGATCAGCTTGTCCTCTTTCCTTCGGAACCGGATGAGCTCTTCGATCGTGATGAAGGAAAGTCCCCACTTTTCAGCCAGGATCTTCAGGTCGGGAACCCTTGCCATACTGCCGTCCTCGTTCATGATTTCACAGATCACCCCTGCGGGTGTCGAGCCTGCCAAGCGGGCGAGATCGACGGCTGCTTCCGTATGTCCCGCCCTCTTCAACACACCGCCTGGTTTTGATACAAGTGGGAACACATGCCCCGGGCGCTTAAAATCCTCCGGTTTCGAGAGAGGATTCACTAATTCCTTGATGGTGTGGGCGCGTTCGAATGCGCTGATCCCAGTCTTGGCGGAAGCATGATCCACGCTGATCGTGAACGCTGTCCCGTGGTGATCCGTATTGGTTGACGTCATCTGATTCAAATGAAGTCGACCGGCAATCTCCTCATCTACCGGCGTGCATATCAACCCCCGCCCTTCCCTGGCCATGAAATTGATGACCTCCGGCGTGACACCTTCAGCAAGGGCGATGAAATCCCCTTCATTTTCCCGATTCTCATCATCGATGACGATGACGGGTTTACCTTCGCGGAGATCGCGGATGGCTTCTTCGATTGTGTTGAACATCCTATTCCCTCCCTGGTTAGTCAGCGAAGCCATGATCCGATAGGAAGTCATAGCTCAAGCTTTTCTTAGCTGTTGTTTCAGTTTTCTTTGTGAAGAACCGGTGAATATACTTGGCCATCATGTCACATTCGATGTTGACCTCGTCACCGATCTTCTTGGATCCGAGGACCGTATCTTCCTTCGTTTGCGGAATAAGCGAGACCGTGATGGAATCGTCTGTGATGCCGAATACGGTCAGAGACGTACCGTCGATGGCGACTGATCCCTTCTGGACAAAAAACACAGAAAGTTCAGAAGGAATGTTGATGGTGACGTAGAGTGCATTCTCCAATTCCTGGAGACTTTTGATCGTACCCACTGCGTCCACGTGTCCGTTGACGAAATGGCCGCCGAACCTGCCTCCTGCCGCCATAGCGCGCTCAAGATTGACCTTTGTTCCCGTTTTGAGATTTCTGAGGGACGTCCCTTTGAAGGTCTCCGGCATCACATCTGCAGTAAACTCATCCTTTGAAAATGTAGTGACCGTCAGGCATACTCCGTTCACCGATATACTATCTCCGATTGCCACATCACCCAGGACCTTTCCTGCAGCAAGCTTCAGCTCCATGGAAGAGGCGGATGAGCGGACTCCTTTGACACTGCCTATTTCTTCAATGATTCCTGTGAACATGCTCAATCTTCCTTCCTTTCCTGGGGTACCGCGGTAATCTTCATATCTTTCCCGATTGTTTCAACGCTTTTGATTTCCACGGGGAGACCTTCGGCTATGGATGGGAACCCATCTCCGCCGAAGCTTGGGAACGAGTCCCGTCCTCCGAGTAGTTTCGGGGCCATATAAAGGATGAGCTCCTGGAAGGCCTCCTCCTGAAGGAAGCTTCCGTGAATGCTGCTGCCACCCTCTACATAAACCGATACAAACGATTTTTTACCAAGTTCAGCAACAAGTTCTTTCATGGTAATGGTTGGGCCTGATAGGGAGAGTATTTCACATCCCTCCTGAATGTATGCCTGTTTACGGGCCTGAGGCACCTCGCATCCTGTGATGAGGATGGTCGGGCTTTGACGATCTTGAATGATATGGGAATGAATCGGGGTACGCAGGTGCGTATCCACGATAAGTCGAATGGGGTTTTTTCCACCTTGGGGCAAACGGGTGGTCAGGTGCGGATTATCTTGAATGATGGTGTTGACTCCAACTAATATCGCGTCATGCCGGTGACGATCATAGTGGACGTCCAGTCTTGATTGTTCTGTTGTGATCCATTTACTGTCTCCGGACGAAGAAGCAGTCCTGCCGTCCAATGTCACGGCAGACTTCAGTGTCACATATGGTGTGCCTGTCCGGATGAAGTGGAAAAAATGCTTATTGAGCTCAAGGGCTTCAGATTCTCCCATGCCGAGGAAGACATCGATACCCGCTTGCTTCAGCAGCTCGATTCCCTTCCCTCCTACAAGGGGATTGGGATCCTGACAAGCAATGAAGACGCGCTTGATCCCGCTCTCGATGATCAGGTTTGCACACGGAGGCGTACGTCCGTGATGGGAACAAGGCTCCAGGGTCACGTAAATATCTGCCCCTTCGGCTTTATCACCCGCCTCCCGGATTGCATGGACCTCTGCATGGGGTCCGCCCGCCTTGAGATGAGCTCCGGTTCCAACCATGCGGCCATCTTTGACAACCACTGCTCCCACGACGGGGTTTGGTGAAGTCTGGCCTTGAGCGGACCTTGCCAGCTGAAGGGCAAGCTTCATGTATTCATTTGGTTCCAATTTGATCTTTCACCTCCTGATTCATTCATAAAAAAACCCCAAGAACGAAGTCTTGGGGGAAGTTTGGCATGACGAAATAAAGCATCTATCCTGATTGTTTAAAAATCAGAGATACATACTTGCCGTTCCTTCTCCCATCCAGACTTTCACTGTCGGCTTTGGAGTTTCACCAAATCCACCGTCTAATAACCATTAGCCGGGTCACGGACTGAGAGCATACGCTCATCACCGCCGGTAGGGAATTCCACCCTGCCCCGAAGGAAACCTATTCGATTATGTACTGATTATCGCCTCAATCCAAATTGATTGTCAAGCTTTGAGTTTTTTGCCTATCCTGCAAAGTATCATTCGAACTAGAAACAGGTACCGCCCCACTCATGCGCCATATTTCCTATCCCGGATCATCTCGGCCGAAAGGATGTTCTCACGCCTGAACATCCTGAGTGCCCGCTTTGTATAACAGTAGGCTCGAACATGTGTGGGGGTTATGGCCTCAATGGTTATGATCCTCTCGCTCAGCCGCGATTGACGATCGATATAGATGATTTTCAATGGTGTCCCTTCTTCGATTGCCTTCCTCATCAAGTAGTCCATAAGCCCACTCCATTCTGCCTAGTATGAACCGATTATATACGAACGTACGTTCTTTTTCAAGTATATGATCCTTTCAAGGAGTAATATAAAACTCCAGATCGAGATGCCAAAGAAAGGAAAATAACCAGTCCAATTCATCTGAGTAGGATTCAAATAGCGTAATCAAGGTGTGGTGGGCATCGAAAATGGAATGGAGGTGCCCCGGGAGAATCCCATTTTGGATGGCAAATATATTTACGCCATTGTAGTTTAATATCCACTTCTCGGCACCCTTATAAATCAGGATTTTATCATTTTCCAGGCTCCTCCACTCAAGGGCGGTCCGGCTGGCATATTTTAAAATGAACCGTTTTTCAACGGGGTGATCCATGTTCAGGACCCGCTTCCCCTTTAAAATAGAAATGGGATCTTTATTCTCCCTGAAAAAGGCATATTCTTTTCTTGAGGTGAGCGGCTGCTGCCGGTGAACGGCATACTTCACCCACCCGTTGGTTTTCACGTAAAAATACCCTTCCTTCGTCGATACTCCGATCAGGGTGCTGCTTGATACCGGCAGCTCGCGGAACCAGATCCGGTACGCTTTCCGAAGCTCCCTGTTCATACTGAGCGAAAGATACAGATTGGAACAGGCCGGTATGAAAATCAAAAGGGGAAAATAGAAAAGGTCATGTATGACAAGGAGCATACCGACACCCACAAGGAAGTACATCGTTCCCCTGAAAAGGAGGGTATACTGCTCGTTCTTGTAGATTTGATAGAGATTCATTTAAGCCCGTCCTTTCAAGCAGGAATCTCTACTATGCTATGAACCATCCCTCATATACAGAACAGGAAAGAACTTGGGACAAAACAAATAGGGACCATTTGAGGACGAACACAATCCGTATAGGTTCTTATTGCCACTCATGATGTTGCTCCCCTTGTAGCCCGTAAGCCTTAGGAGTCTCACATCCGCTACTCTTCCCGCTGGAATCTTCATTGCACTCCAGAACCGCTAAAAGCAGTTGAATTTAAATGGCCAATTAACAAAAAACCGAACTCAATTGCATTTAGGCAAATGAATTCGGATTTTCTATTAATAAGCTTCTTATGTCCATGATAAGATCCGGTTCAGCTGTGATTCTGCGTCTCGATACCCCTGTTGGTAAAGAGCATCCAGTTTAGCAGGATTTTTCTCAATCCTACTTACTTGGAGGGGTTCTTGGGGCTGGATGATGATGACTTCCCCCCTACGCTCTTTTTCCTCGAGTTCAGCCATCGTTTGGTTGTAATGGAGATACCGGTTTTTCAGCGCATTGTACAATTGGGGATACTGCGGATATTTTCGCTTCACGAAATAGGAGAACCGTGACGGCTTTTTCATATATCCGCGGTTCCTCGTCAAAATCACCACATTCTTCTTATATCCATCCCTTTCAGCCTGATGGAAAGGCACTGGATCGCTGATGCCGCCATCAAGCAGTTCGTGACCAAAAAAATTCACAATGGGGGCAACAAACGGGAGGGAACTGGATGCCCTGATCGCTGTGAGGAGCTCCTCCCCATAGTCGCTTCTTCGGAAATACTGGGGTTTACCTGTTTCACAGTTGGTCGTCCCGATAACGAATTCACTCTCATTTGAGGCGAACGCATCGAAATCGAACGGCACGATCCTTCGGGGGATTTCCTCGAAAACATAGTCCATCCCGAAAAGCTCTCCGTTCTTCCAGTAATTTCTCCAGGACAAATAGCGGGGGTCACGGATGAAATCGACATTGACCTTGCGATTTCTGCCTTTTTGTCTCGATAGGTACGATGCCGCGTTGCATGCCCCGGCCGATACCCCGATCACATAAGGAAAGTCCACTCCCTGCTCAAGGAAGTATTCAAGGGCACCTGCGGTATAGATCCCCCGCATGCCCCCACCTTCTAATACAAGTCCTCCGTTGATCTTCATGATGTTTCCTCCTTACCGATTCACTAAAAACGATTTCACTTGTTTGGGGTACAGGGTCGTAGACACCGCTTCGTCAAGCGACATCCAGACGGGCCTATAGCTCCCTCTTAGATCTCCTGTAAACTCGTCCCCTCTCCCTGTTCCGAACGTCCCTTCATATTTTCCCACAAGAAAATAATGATGGACACCTTTTTGCTCGAACATCATACATGGCTGTAAGGATGAAACCGTTATCCCAAGCTCCTCATGTGCTTCCCTACATGCAGCTTCCATCGGGGTTTCATCAGGTTCGATCCCGCCGCCGGGGATAACATAGTAGATTCGGCCATCCTTTATGCGTTCAATCAGGGCGATGCAGCCCTCCTCGATCAAGAGTACCCCTGCCCGGTCCCTCGGCTCACGAGTCATGGTCATATAGACGGTGAAGGTTTTCCACCTCTTCTTTCACGGTGTCCTGAAGGGTGTCCGGTAACAGGACCATCACCTTGGAGCCAAAGCCAAGGATCCAGTTCACCAGGCCGTCACTTATCCTGGCTTTGGTTGTAAGGATGAAATGGTCTTCCCCGTCCCTCGTCGTCGAAATATCCTTGCCGAACTTATCGATGATCACATTGATCAAATTGTTGCGGCAGCGGATCTTGATCCATTCTTCATCCCCTGCAAACATATGGAAGGTCGACTGGGTATAACTTGAAACATCGAACGATTCATACGGAAAGGTTTCATCCGTCTCCATCACGTTCTGAAGCCTGTCGACCCGGTAATGACGGATTTCTCCAGCTTCAAAATAATAAGCAATCAAATAGTAAAAATCATTCGCCCATGCGAGGGCGTAAGGTTTCACGCGGTAGACCCGCCCTTCATGGCTAAGCTGGAATTTCTTATCCACATCGTACCGCCCATACTGGAAGGTGATGACCCTCCTTTGTTCGATGGCTTCATGGATTTTATGTATCGCAAGGCGAATATAGGGATTCTCGCTTTTGATTGACGAATCGATCTGAATTTCATTTTGAAGCTTCTTCCCCTGATGGACGCTTGTCAGTCGGCGGATTTTCCCTGTCAGCTGGCGGGTTTCTTTTTTCGAAATGAATTTCGCCGATACGACCGCATCGATGAGCATGCGAAGCTCGTACAGTTCGAAGAGGCGATACTGATGGCTGTAATACTTCGGCATCCCTTCTTTTTCCTGATTCACGGTGATATCAAACCCGTTCTTGATCAGATGCTCCATGTCATCTTTGAGTGAATGTTTATTCAACTTCACGTCGGGACCATATTGCTGCTTGAAGCGAAGGATAAGGTCATCCAGGGTCTTCTCCTTTTCTTCATCTGTCTCTTCGCTAAGGATCTGCCTCAATTGAAGCAGCCGATCTTTGTTATCCAGTCTTGTCAATGCTTTCCTCCTGTTCCCCGGTTGTGCCGGCTGGAGCATGTTTTCTCCTAGTGGATTCTATAAAGTTATCAATCTCAGGGTAAATTTGTCAATGTATAAAGAAAAAAGCCCCTGCAAAACAGGGACTTTTGACTTATTTGATGAAGCGGATGACAGTCGGGATCCGGTATGTTTCCCCTCCGTATGATTTAACGGCTGCCAAGATGGTTAAGATGAACGCCAAGATTCCTACCACCGGAAGAAGGACAAATCCGATGAGGATGAGCATCAACAGACTTGCTACGATACTGTAAATCGTATAAGAGATAAGGAAGTTGAGGTATTCCTTACCGTGGAAATCCACGAATTCCGAGTCCTCCCTCTTCATCAGCCAGATGAGCAAGGGGCCGATGAAGGTTGTGAAGAAGCTTGTCAAATAGATGAGCATGGCCATCAATTTTTCGTCACTGGTGGGCATAGGTCTTTCCATATGTTACATTCCTCCATAAAAAAATAATAAGTTCCTATATATGTACGCATGAATCAATCAAAAGTTTCACAGATTCGAAAACTTTCATAGATTAGACTCTTTTTGAATATAAGTGAAGTGAATGGGTTTGTCCATACCATTGGAAAAGAAAGGCGGTCTTGTGTTGAGTAAATTAGAAGCATTCATTCTCGGGATCATCCAGGGGTTGACAGAATTCCTGCCCATTTCGAGCACGGGTCATCTTTATCTCGGGAGGCTCGCCTTCGGCCTGGAGGAAGCCGGGCTATTTCTCGATACAATGCTCCATATCGGCACGCTCATCGCCGTCCTTGTGGTGTATCAAAAAGAGCTTCTCCACATGATCAGGCATCCATTTTCAAAATTATCATTGATCCTCGTAATCGGCACTATACCGGCTGTCATCATCGGACTGTTGTTCAAGGATTTTTTTGACAGTATCTCCAAAAATGGTGTCACCATCGGGTGGGAATTCCTTGCGACAGGCTTCATCATGTATTTCGCTGACAATGTAAAAGGCGGGTACAAGAAACTGCAGGACCTCACCTATACCGATGCCCTGGTGATCGGGAGCTTTCAGGCTGCCGCCATCTTTCCGGCCCTGAGCCGTTCGGGGCTAACCATAGCTGCGGGGCTCATCAGGAAGCTGGACCGGGAGACTGCCGCTTATTTTTCTTTCCTCCTCTCTACTCCGGCAATACTCGGGGGCATCGTCCTTCAAGGGAAAGACCTCTTCAGTGGACACGTCGAAGCCATCAGCTTCACAAGTCTCCTCATCGGAACATTGAGTGCCGGGCTCTTCGGGTACTTCGCCATCGTCGGGATGATCAATTTTCTCAAGAAACGGTCATTGAAGGTTTTCTCTTACTATGTTTGGGCTTTGGGTATCGCTATATTAATTCTGCAGTTTACAGGAGTCCTTTAGGAGGTGGATGACCATGGATACGGATTGGATCCTTCAGCTCTTATCCACGCTTGGTGACTGGGGGTATATCGGGGTGGCGGGGGCCCTCATGGTGGAAGTGATCCCAAGCGAGCTTGTGCTCGGCTATGCAGGCTACCTTGTTCATGAAGGACAGATCAGTCTTGTGGGGGCCATGCTGAGCGGGATGATCGGAGGGACCCTAGCTCAGGTATTCTTATACTGGCTCGGCCGCTATGGCGGTCGCCCGTTTTTTGATCGATATGGAAAATTCCTTCTCATGCCACCCAAGCATATCGAGGCCGCGGAGAAATGGTTTGAAAAACACGGTACCTTTGTCGTTTTCACTGCCAGGTTCATACCTGTTGTCCGGCATGCCATCAGTATACCGGCTGGGATGTCGAGGATGTCCCTCTCTTCTTTCTGTTTGTATACCTTTGCCGCCATGTTTCCTTGGACGCTCCTGTTCCTGCTTGTCGGCATGCAGCTCGGTACACACTGGCAGCACATCGAAGTGATTGGCGTACGGTACATCAAACCGTTGGCCGCGATTGCCATCGGCGGCATATCGCTCTATGTATTGTTTACTTTCTTGCGGAGCAGGAAGAGAAGATGACTTCTATTATCAGGCAGGATTGATTACAATAGAATTATTACCTGATAAGGAAGGGACGACCTTATGAATCGATTACTCTTAACCAATGCAACCATTTATCCCATCTCAAGCCCTCCGATTCAAAATGGCTCTGTGCTGATCGAGGACGGAATTATCAGGCAGGTGTATGCACGTGCCTTCGAAGCCACCGATATCCCTTGGATTGACTGCGGAGGGCGTCATCTTCTCCCCGGCCTTATCGATGCCCATACCCATCTGGGATTATACGATGAAGGAACCGGTTGGGCGGGGAATGATGCGAACGAAACCATCGAACCCATGACTCCCCACGTCCGGGCATTCGACGGTGTCTATCCTCTTGACCCCGGGTTTACGGACGCATTGAAATACGGGGTGACAACGGTGAATGTGATGCCTGGGAGCGCCAATGTCATCGGGGGCACCACCTCTGTCATTAAAACGTTCGGTTCGAACATCAGCTCCATGATCGTCAGGAAGACGTCGGGGCTCAAGCTTGCACTGGGAGAGAATCCAAAACGGATCCACAGTAACGGGAACAATGATTCCATCACGCGAATGGGCATCATGGGGATGCTCAGGGAAGCCTTCTTCACGGCTAAATATTGTGATCAGCCTGATGACCTAAGAGTCGCTCCCCTGGTTGCTGCACTGAAACGGGAGATACCGGTCCGCATCCATGCCCACAGGGCAGACGACATCCTATCTGCCATCCGGTTCGCCGACGAGTTCAACCTAGACCTTCGGATCGAACATTGTACGGAAGGGCATCTCATTGCACACGAACTTCAGGGACGCAACCTCAAAGTTTCTGTCGGTCCGACATTTACAAGGCGCTCCAAAGTCGAACTGAAAAATAAAAGCTGGATGACCTATCAAAAATTGACAGAAGCAGGCGTTGAAGTGTCGATCACAACCGACCACCCCTACACCCCGATTCAATACTTGAATATGTGCGCGGCCATTGCCGTGAGGGAAGGTCTTGATGAAGGGAAGGCACTTGAGGGGATCACCCTCACCCCAGCCCGGAACCTTGGCGTATCGGATCGTGTGGGCAGCATCGAGGCCGGGAAAGATGCTGACCTCGTACTCTGGACCCACCATCCATTCCATTTCATGGCGAAACCCGTGCTCACACTGGTGAACGGACGGACGGCTTTCAGCAACCTTTAGAAAAGGGACCGGAGACGTCTTGATACAAGCGCCTCCAGCCCTTGCGAGGCATGAGATGGACCGGTTTTCGCACTTGGCATTTCAACGTTTACAATCTTTAAAAAATAAATACAAAAAAACAGCATTTACCCTATTCCCTTTTTGTCGATTATCTTATATGATACAGAAAGGATATAGAATATTTCCTATTACATTGTTCTGAACACGCGATCTATTTATAGATAGGGCGATTGTAATGGAGGGAAGGCAAAAGGTGCGCCACCAGTTTCTTGACTGGTCTTAGTGGGTTCGATTCCCACCCCGAAATTTTTTAGTTACCATTTAAAAATTTCGAGGGTGGATCGTTCACAACGGGACTGCCCTCAAGGAGGGTCTACTATGATCAAGAGACGGGACCTTAATGAGTGTCATGAACTATTCGACCTCATGGTGCATCCGGATGTCTTCCCTTTTGTGCGTCAAAAAGCACATTCATACGAAGAACTATTATTCTTGACGAAACAAACCATTGAAGCAGAAGAACGCGGCGAACTCATCTCCCGCACCATCACCGATGAATGGGGTAGTCCAATCGGGACCATCAATCTTTACGACATCCAGGAAGGGGCCGGTTTCCTCGGGACATGGCTCGGAAAGCCCTACCACGGGAAAGGCTATAATCAGCCCGCTAAGGATGCCTTCTTCCACGAACTTTTCTATGAGCTCGGGATGGAAACGATCTTCATGAGAATCCGTAAAGTGAATGCACGTTCAAGAAAAGCGGCGGAAAAACTGCCGTATGTCATCAATGCAAACGAAACCAGGGCATCCCTATACGCTCAGCTCAATGCGGCTGAAGATGTTTATGACTTATACGAAATCCCAAAAGATCTCTATACGCTTTACCTTTACCAGCAGGAGCAGGCTGAAGAAGAGGCGTTGGAGGCTTAACCAAAGACACCGGCATGCCGGTGTCTATTTTTGTATCATTATTCTGTACATAATTCCCCCCTAATCAGGCAAACTGTCAGTAAAATCTTAAGGAGGAGCATTCCCATGATTCTTCGCCTACTACTAGTGATCCTGTCGTGGATCAGCCTGATCTTTATACGGCGGTCGGATATTCTTCGTTTTTCACCCGCAGCCATCTTGGTGTCATTCATATTGACTGTTGTTTCCTTCATCAACCCTGTACTTAAACTGTGGAAGGTAAAAGGAAATAAAAAGGCGCAGGTGTTGGCCGATCTTTCTTTCATTATCGGTCCATTTTTCGCAGCGACCATTTGGGTGTTCAAGCTGTCATTTCATTCCTTTCCCCTATTCTTATGCCTGAACGGAGCGGTGAATTACTTTTTTGCCTACCCAATGACAGCATTCTTTCAGAAACAAGGACTATACAAACTTCTGCATCTGAATAAGCATGCCTTATATGGCGTGAGCATTCTGTACGCCATCATCATCTATCTGTATCAGCACGGTGTCGAAAACTTATTCCAAAGGTTGCAAGACATCCGACCAAAAAAATTTTCAAGCGTTTCAAACGATGTCCTCTCCGAAAAGATCACCAAGGGATAAAGCCAATCTCATGAAGACCAAGATCCTTATAAGTCATTAAATCGCTCATGATTTACTTTTCTGTGGGTAGTCCGTCAGCCCCTCGGAATTCCGGGAGGTCCCACCTAAGCTAATCTACCACACAGGAGTCTCCGTCTTGCACTCCATTCAAACACTATAAACACTGATATAGTCAGGATTGAAAATAAAAAAAACCCGAACCATATGCCTGTACCTAGGCAAATGAATTCGGGTTTTACCAGAACTAAAACACGTGTGTCTCAGCCTTTTTGTTCGTTCTTATTCGTCTTTTCAAAATAAAGATTGCGGATGACGAAGGTTTTATAGCTTTCAAGCTTTCGTTTATCTACCGGATGGTGATAGATCCCCATTTTCTTTAGTTCCTGGAGATACCAGCCTTTCGAATAATGATACGCCATGCCTCTCTTCCTTTCAACCGTTTGTACAGTTTATGTACATCGGCGGGTGAAAAGACGCATCATTTACTCATGGTGGATAATTCTTCATACATGTCCTGGATGGTATATGCCTTATCAGCGTTTTCCATGGCAGAAACGTACTCATCCCGTTTGCTTTCAAGCTCCTTCACATGCTGGAGGAACGTTTCCGCGGTTACTTCTTCTTCTTCAAGCTTCAGGGCGTAGCCATGCTTGACGAAGGAATTGGCATTGAGGATCTGGTCCCCCCTGCTCGCTTCACGGGACAGGGGAATCAGGAGCATCGGTTTTTTAAGGGCCAGAAACTCAAAGATGGAATTGGATCCTGCCCTCGAAATGACAAAGTCCGTCATGGCGAGATAATGAGGCAGATCACCTTTGATGAACTCGTACTGCTTGTATCCCGGTTGTTCCATATGGGGTTCCACATTGCCTTTCCCACATATATGGACAATCTGGAAATGATTCAACAGATCGCCGAGGTTGCTTCTTACGGCTTCATTGATCTTTCTTGCCCCGAGGCTTCCCCCCATGATCATGAGGACGGGCTTTAGATTGTGGTATCCGGTCAGGCGACGACCTTCTTTTTCATCACCGGTGAAAAGTTCTTCGCGGATGATGGCACCTGCACAAATCGATTTCTCGGCAGGCAGGACATTCACAGTTTCCGGGAATGTGGTAAAAATCTTCGTCGCAAATGGGACGGCCAGTTTATTCGCAAGGCCCGGCGTCACATCTGACTCGTGGATTGCAACCGGCACCTTGGCGATTTTGGCTGCCATCACTACCGGCACAGACACGAATCCTCCTTTTGAAAAGATGATATCCGGCTTGGTTTTGCGAATGATGGAAAGAGCCTCGAGGACTCCTTTCATCACTCGGAACGGGTCGGAAAAATTCTTCCACGAAAAGTAGCGTCGCAGCTTCCCGCTTGAGATTTCTTTATAGGGAATATGAGGGAATTGATCTGTGATGATCTCTTTTTCAATTCCGTCCTTGGATCCGATATAAGTGATCGCCCAGCCTTCTTTTTCAAAGTGGGGAATGAGCGCTGTATTGACGGTGACATGACCGGCAGAACCCCCGCCTGTAAATAAAATTCGCTTACTCATAGTGATAGACTCCTAACTGTTACTCGATAATGGTGGATGCTCCATTTGGCATCATCATTATACACTTTACCAAAAATACGGCCGGGATAGAACAAAAATTCATGAAGAATACATCATTTATCTCTTTCCATGACGATTAAGGATGAAATCCGCCACGTTTTTGCCACTGATCGTCACCATGGGTGACCCCCCGCCCGGATGGGTCGTCCCACCGACGTAGTAGAGATTGCGTACATCCCTGCTTACATTGGAGGGCCGCAGGAACGCTTCCGTCATCGTATGGGAGGCGATCCCGTACAGGGCTCCCCGGTAAGCAGAGAATTTACCCTTGATGGCATCCGGGGTCATCACCTTCTCGTACTCCAGCTGACTCCGGATGGGAATCCCCTTTTCTTCCAGTGCATCATAGATCCTGTTTTTGTACCTCATGACTTCTTCTTCCGTCAGGCTTACCGCCGGTGCATTGACCAGGATGAACAAATTGCTACCCTTAGTCACACCGGGATCGGTGGCAGCGGAATGGCTGATATAGATGGTGGGATCCTTCGGCAGTCTCTTTTTATAGAAGATGTCGTCGAACTCCTCTTTGTAATCATCCGTGAAGAAAACCTGGTGGTGGTGGATATCGGGCTGGAACTCTCTTAACCCTGCGAGGATCACGAATGCCGAGATGGAAGGTTCGTATGCATCAAGCTTCCGATCGGGAGTGGACGGTCGCTCACGCTCCTCGAGAAGTTCTTTGGTTGCTGTTATGTAATCTCCGTTCACAATCACATAGTCACCCCTCACTTCTTCATCTGAAGAGGTCAGGATGCCTTTCGCTTCGCTTCCCTCGACCAGGATTTTCTGCACCTTCGTGCCGGAGCGGATCACTCCCCCGCGTTCCTTGAAGAATGCAGAGAATCCTTTGGCGATCTCTGTGTTCCCCCCTTGGGTGTAATAGACACCATCATTCATTTCAAGGTGTCCGATCAAGGAAAAGGTCGCAGGACATTGATAAGGGGATGAACCGATGTAGGTCGCGTACCGGTTGAAGACCTTCAGAACATCAGCGTTGCGGAAGAACCGTCTATGGAAATGATCCATCTTTTCAAGTGGCCTCACCCTTGCGAAGTGGGCGGAGAGGGATGGCGATAGATAATCCCTCCATGAATTGAATACACGATAAAAGAAGCCTTTTTCAGCAAGGTCATACAACCTCCTCACTTCCTTCAAATAGGCTTCATACCTCTCCCCTTCTCCGAAAGCAGAGAGTGATTCTTTCATTTCCACAGGGTCCGTTGACTGGAAAAGGATACTTCCGTCCGGAAACACATTCTTTGTATGCTTTGTCAGTTTGGTGAAGCGGAAATAGCGATCCGCATCACCACCGGCGTCATTGATCACTCTTCGAAAAATGTCCGGCATGGTGATGGTGTTAGGTCCGAAATCAAAATGGAAGCCGTTCTCCTCCACCGGCATCATCTTGCCTCCGGTGTGGACATTTTCGTCGATGATCGTCACATCAAACCCTTTGGATTGAAGGGTGATGCCCGCCGATAGGCCGCCAAGTCCGGACCCGATAACGATGATTTTCCCTCTCAATATGATCTTCCTTTCCACTTGTAGGTTTGTTTTCTGATCCGTTTTACCATGGACGCCCACATAATGGCGATCAGGGCCAGACTGGCCAGTGGCATCAGCCAGAAATGATGGGGGGATTGATTGGATGTGCGGTCGATAATGAACGTCTGTGCCCATACCACGATCAGCGGGAGACAGTAGATCTCCTGCAGGCTGATGATCCCGTAGCCGAACAGCGGCAGCGGGAAGAAGTAGAAGGCGAAATAAAACAAGGATGACACCCCAACCATGAAGGGGTTTTGGCCAAGCCCGATATAGATATTCTTCAAGAACCCTTCCCACACTTCACGATTCGTGTCGTACATGTGGCAGACGGCGTCTTCTGTGTTATTGATCAGGGTCGCTTTCCATCCTTTTTTCTTCACCAGCCTGGTGATATGTACATCCTCAAGGAGGGATGATTGAACGACTTGATGCCCGCCGATGCTTTCATAGGCCTCCCGTTTAAAGAACATGAAGGCACCGTGAGCAGCCGTGAAGGCAGGAAACGTTGTATAATTTGCCATGACCAATGGCAGATGGAAGAAGACCAAGAAGTGCTGAAAGGGAACGAGTAGCTTCCCAAGTAGGGGCTTGACCGGAAAACGTGGGAAACCGGTGATCAATCCTGACCGGCGGCGATCCATCTCGGCAAGCACCTTTTCTATGGTATCAGGCGCGATACGGACGTCGGCATCAAGGAAGAACAAATACTCTCCTTTTGCTTCAACGCTTAGTTGATGGCAGGCATGCACCTTCCCGACCCATCCTTCCGGGAGGGGTTTGCCGGCTATGACCTTGAAAAAGGGATCATCACCAATCGACTTCCTCAAGAGCTCTGATGTTTGATCGGTCGAACCATCGTCCAATATGATGACTTCCAAGGATCGATGAGTAAGACATTTCAAATTTCGGATCAGGGATTCCACATTCCGTTCTTCATTGCGCATCGGAATCAACAGGGAAACGAAAGAGTTGGATGGAGGGCCTGCCTTCAGTCGGGGAAGGAATGTCAAGTTGAGGACGGTCAAGATCAAAAATATGATGAGTATGGCAATGTAGATTACAATCAATTCATTCTATCCTTTCCTTTTTAAGAACTGCAGTTTTTCACTGCTTGATGAAAACCCACCGACCCAAGGGGTAAACGAAGAAAGATCCTCCTCCACCACTTCCGATTTCATCCTATCCAGCTGAGTTTCCATCAACGCCCTCAGATGGTCGGTCCTTTCTTTTCGCCCGCCATGAAGGGGTGGGGCATCGTTCAGTCGAATGAACAGCTCCGGGCGCTGGTGGTGACAGAAGGTATAATAGAATGTGACGAGGACCACAGGCACTTCCGGAATTTTTTCCATAAGGTAGCCAGGTCCATTAAAGAAGGTAAGAGGTCGCTTTTCCCAGTGCTCTTCATCCCCTTGGGGAAAGATCCACACCGTTTTATCCTCCTTGAGGCGTTCTTCAGCGTAGCGTAAAGACGCAACCACTTCCCTGGAAGAATCCCGATCCACTGAAAACGCTCCTATTTTCCGGAAGAATTCGTATTCTTCCATCCCTTTGCGGCTCATCATGGCATAGCTGTCCCCTTTCACCACATGCCGGTTCAAATAAAAAACCAATAGCCCGTCCCACCAACTGGAGTGATTCACGAGCATAAGCCCCTGCCCTTTCCTTTGACGATCATCATCCAGCCAGATCCGGTGAAAATGCTTTTTCAATTGAAAGGTTAAATATCCTGACAGGATCCGTTGGAATACCGGACTTTTTTTAGGCTCTATCATAGGATCTCCTCCATATCTTCCTGATGATCAACATGATGACATATACAGTCAGCGTCACGAAAACCGCAAGCCATAGACCTTCCACCATGGAAGTGACCACGAACATCCCGACGACCATACCGTATAACCATCTCATCCTCGGGCTCCAAACCTTTGGGAATGACGTATCTCTCAAAAGGTAGTAGAGGATGAATTGGATCACGAAGGAAACATAGAACCAGCCAAGGAAGTTTTGCGTTGGAATATCATAATAAATGCCATCCCCCTCCCAGATCCAGTACTGTCTGCCTTTGTAGGCAACTGGATCGATGATGAGATCCATCGTGACCGCAAGGATTGAAGTGGCAATGCTGTACAAAAGAGCATTCTTGAAGGTTTTCTTCCCGTTCAACAGCCATTCGAAGTACGCCATACTCGTGAATATGACCATGACCCAAGCGAAGCCGATTGTAACGGGGACTCCGAAAAGTTGGATACCGAAATCTTTTTCATAATGATATGACCCGAAGATCCATCCATAATGGACTCCGAGTGATTCAGCGGCAATGGTCCCGATGATGATGATGGCAGCAAGCCAATAGCCCATCCCCTTTTTAAATACCATGCCACCATACAAGACGGCCAGAAACCCCGAAAGATACAAAAAAACGGCATTGGCCCATTGAAGTGCAGGCGGAAGCCAGTCGAGGGAAACAAGCACGAGCCCGACTCCATACCAAATCAAAAATACGATCCACACCCAATTCTTCCATCTATGTTCCATGGTTTCCCCTCTTTTCAACACTGGATTTTTTCACAGAGCACCCCTATTCTGTGGTACAGTATGATAGTGCATTTCACGCAGATTAAAGGAGACTACGTCATGAATGAAACTTCATCCATCCCTCAAAAAATCAAACAGCTGATGATCATCCTCATCCCCATCCTGGTCACCCAGTTGGCGCTGTTTTCCATGAACTTTTTCGATACGATCATGTCGGGGAAATACTCCCCTTCGGATTTGGCAGGGGTCGCCATCGGATCATCCCTCTGGGTTCCGATCAGCACCGGGTTGACCGGCATCCTTCTTGCGGTGACACCGATCGTTGCCCAGTTGATCGGAGCCAAGGAGAAACGTGACGTCCCTTCCACCGTTCTTCAAGGCGGTTATGCCGCCATCTTCCTGTCCATCCTGGTGTTCGTCATCGGGACACTCGTGATCAGGCCGATCCTGAATGGAATGAATTTGGAATCGGATGTCCGGGACGTGGCATATGCCTATCTTGTTGCCATTTCCATCGGGATCCTTCCCCTCTTCATCTATACGGTTTTCAGGTCATTCATTGATGCACTGGGCATGACCCGTGTGACCATGGTCATTACATTGATGAGCCTGCCGATCAATGTGATCCTAAACTATTTGTTCATCTTCGGTAAGTGGGGATTCCCAGAGTTGGGAGGTGCAGGGGCCGGATATGCCACTGCCATCACCTATTGGGTTATTGCTTTCATTGCCCTCTGGGTCATCCATACGAAGCAGCCCTTCAATGAGTACAGGATATTCAGGGTGATTCCGCTTCCCGATTGGAACAAGCTGAAGGAGCTCTTAACGATGGGGGTTCCCATCGGCCTATCAATCTTTTTTGAGGTCAGCATCTTTTCGGCCGTAACGCTTTTGATGAGCAACTATAGTACGATGGTCATTGCGGCCCATCAGGCAGCCATCAACTTTGCATCTTTCCTGTACATGATCCCCCTCAGCATCTCCATGGCCCTTACCATTGTCGTGGGGTTCGAGACCGGTGCCAAGCGGGTGAAGGATGCGAAGGTGTACAGCTGGATCGGGGTTACCTTTGCCCTGATCCTTGCCCTTATTTACGGCGCACTGCTCCTTGCCTTCAAGTCTGATGTTGCCTTTTTATATACCGATGATCTCCATGTGCGGGAACTGATCGGCCATTTCCTCCTCTATGCTGTGTTCTTCCAGCTTTCAGATGCGGTTCAGGCCCCCGTCCAAGGGGCATTGAGAGGGTACAAGGACGTCAATATCACCTTTGTGATGGCACTGATATCCTATTGGGTGATCGGCCTCCCCCTTGGTTATGTACTCGCCAATTATACGTCGTGGGGACCGTATGGGTATTGGCTCGGTCTTACATCGGGACTCACCGCCGGAGCCATCACGCTTTCCATCCGCCTGATTGCCATTCAGCGCAGGTCGATGAAAACAGCACGTCCCGTTCAGTGACATGTCTGCAGAATAGATGATGGGAGATGAGCGAATAGGCTCATCTCCCTTTTTTTATAATCCTTCCTGATGAAAGACTTTCCCCAGCACGTCTTTCCCCCCTGTCACAGGGATGACCGAGCCGGTAATGAAGTCGGAGTCCTCCCTACACAGGAAGGCAATGACACGGGATAGGTCTTCACCCGTGCCCGGGCGGCCGACGGGTGTCGATCCATCCGATTCTCCCCGAGCATCACTGATTGGCCGTTCCTTCCATTCGGGCACGATGTCTCCGGGACAAACCATATTCACCGTGATACCGTTGGCAGCTTCCTCCATTGCCAGGGTCCTCGTGAAGGATGCAAGCCCTGCTTTGGCCGCTGCAAAAGCAGATCGGTAGATCCATCCGGGGGCCGTCTCTACGCGGTCGTATCCAAAAGTGACGATCCTTCCCCATTTTTTTCCCCGCATATGCGGGATCAGGAGTCTGGACAGGTAAAACACCGCATTGAGGTTGCCGGCGATGATATAATTCCATTCACCCGGACTGTATTCATCGAATGTCTTTCGATCTTTGACGAAAGGGCCCGCGTTATGGATCAGGATATCGACTCCCTCCACCTCACGTGATAGTTCCTCCACCATCCGAGAACAGTCCGCCTCGTCCGCGATGTCCCCTTTGACAGAAAAGACCCTGTTTCCATATGTATCATGAAGCAGTTTCGTTAGCTCCTGCACTTCTTCCTCATGTTTTCGATAATTGAGTATGACGGTATGTCCTTTTCGGGAAAATTCTTCTGCTGTCTTCTTTCCGATTCCCTTCGAACCACCTGTGATGAACACTACTTTTTCTTTCCTCAAGCTAGATCCACTCCACGTCTTACTTTATACCTTAATAGTATGGACCATAGGAACGAAATGCAAATGTAAGCTCTTTTTTTATCCGCAATAAAAAACGCCCGGGTGCTATACCCGAGCGTTCCTACGTCAATCGATTATTTGCTGATGAATTGTTGTGTCCAGTAGTTACCTTCTTCAACATAGCCCACACCGATGTGTGTATAGTCTGAACTCATGATGTTCTTGCGATGTCCTTCACTATTCATCCATGCTTGAACGACTTCTTCAGGAGTCTGCTGCCCCTGGGCGATGTTTTCACCGGCCGCTTTGTATTGGATTCCGAATTGCTTCATCATGTCGAATGGAGATCCGTAAGTCGGGCTGTTGTGATCGAAGTAGTTGTTCTTTTGCATATCTTTTGACTTTTCCTTCGCAACCTTGCTCAACTCGGCATCCACTTTCAAAGCAGGAAGTCCTTGTTTCGCACGCTCTTGGTTTGTCAATTCCACTACTTTTTGCTCATATTGGCTTAATTGGCCGCTCTCATCAGAGGCTTTTTGCTCAGATTGCTTTGGCTGGTCCTGCTTTGCAGGTGCTTGTTGCTGCTGAGCTTTTGGCGCTTCTGCTTTTGGTGCTTGAGCTTGAGGAGCTTCTGCTTGAGGAGCTTCTGCTTTAGGCGCCTCTGCTTTTGGTGCTTCCTGTTGTTTTTCAGGTGCCGGAATGCTTCCGTTCATGCAATCCTGTACGTTGATGGCTTTTCCATCCATTTGATATTTTGAAAGGATATCTTGCATCCATTTATTTAAATCTTCTTGATTAGCAAACTGTTGCGCATTCACGTTTGTATATACTTTAGCCTGATCCAACCCAGCGGCGTCTGCTTTGCCTCCGGCGAATGGTGCTGCAAGGAATGTAAATGCTGTTGCTGTCGTGATAACCAACTTCTTGTTCATAAGTGTGTGTGCCTCCTTAATGAATGTGTTTTCTTGGTGCAAAAACATCATACCATCAAGTTTTTGTTACATTTACGGGAGATGTTGGCAGCTCTACGATAATTGTTGGATATTGAAAGACAATTCCTCTCTAGTACTTTAGTAATCACTGAAACTAAAGGGCATAAAGACTCACCGAAGGGTTTGCTTTCATTTCCAACACAAGAAATTCATCTCTCCCGCACCTAATAATTACCTGAACAAGAAGATTGACAACTTTATGAACGACTTGAATATGTGACATTTGTTACAGTTTTTTTTCAATGATTTCTATATGAAGCAGCTCAAATCAACTCTGACATGACTTCTACGTGGCAATGGATCAGCATGACTTTCTCTTCCGCTGAAAGAGAGGAATCGCTTATCCGTTTGGTGGCGAGATAGAACTTGTCCAGGGGCCCCTTTCTGACCCGTGGGTGGCTGAACTCATCCTGCAGCTCCCGTTTGATTGCTTCATGGAGGACAACCAGGGGTTCCCTGCCCCCAAGTTCAAGCAGGCGGCCTTTGTAAATGTTTTTATACGCTTCTAGAAGTTCCGGGGATGTCATCATTTGCTCTCCTTTTTACATATTATCTGACTTGTCCAGGCACACTATCCATAAAACCCGAAAGGTGGAATCTCGATGTCGACACCATACCGTTGTCCGAGTTGTAAAACAAATCGTACCCGTTTCAACATTATACAGCAGCTCTCACAGAGTGTTAAACTGGACCCCGCTTCCGGAGAAGTGGTGCAACAATACGAAAGTGGTCAATTGGAACCCTTTCACCTCGCCTATAATGGACCGGATAAAAAGATTCAATGCGCTGCATGCGGTCTTGTGGAAGACGAAATGACCTTCAAAAAGTTCGGGGAGTCCCACTGAGATTGAGCCATGAATAGAAAAGCTGACCCTTTACAGGATCAGCTTTTTTGTTATTCATTAACAGCTTTTTTTGGTTCGTTTTCTTCCTTATTGCTCATCCGCAAAGGAATCTCTTTAATGAAGAAGGTCAACAGGAATCCCACAAAGAGAATGATCGCTCCGATCAGGAAGACGTTGGTCAATGCGTAGCTCAGAGCTTCCCTTATTCCTGTGATGATTGTATCGAACACACCGCTCAGTTCTGCCGGAAGCGTCTTTTCGATTTCTTTGAGCTTGTCGGCATTCATGATCAATTGGGGATCTTGGAGTTTTTCGAGCCCCTTTGCAGCTTCCGTGTTCGATAGAAGTGGCGATTCTTTGACAGCACCCATCTGCTCACTCATCTTATTCGCCATGGACTGGTTCATTACGGTTCCCATGATGGCCACCCCGATTGTTCCGCCAATTTGCCGGAAAAGCTGTGTGGCTGCCGTTGCGACTCCAAGGAACTGGTGGGCCACGGCGTTCTGTACTGTCAGGGTGAAGACCGGGAAGCTAAGACCTAGTCCGGTGCCGACGATAATGATATTGATCAGTGCCCTGGCATTCGTCGTGTCAGTGTCCATGAATGACAGAAGGACCATACCGCTGCTCATCACAAAAAGTCCGATAAGGGCCAGGAACTTGTATCGCCCCGTTTTGGTGATGATCTGACCGCCGATGGCACTTGCGAGCACCATGCTTAGGGTCATGGGCATCATGACGATTCCAGACTTGGTGGCGGATGTACCCATTACCCCCTGTATGAAGAAGGGCATATACATGATGGCGCCAAACATACCGGCACCCAGGATGAAACCGATCATATTCGACAGAGTGAAAATACGGTTTTTAAACAATCCAAGAGGCAATACCGGATTCGACGCATTCTTCTCGGTGACGATGAAAAGGATCAGTGCGATGACGGCACCACCAAGGAGACTGAGGATTTGAACAGACAGCCAGTCGTAGTCATTTCCTCCCCAGGTGAAAGCAAGAAGAAGCGGGATGATGGTGAGGGTCAGCATGATGGAGCCCAGATAATCCACCTTCTGCCCTGTTTTCGCCGTCTGGGATGGAAACATCTTGTAGATCATGCCGAAAGCAATGAAACCTACAGGCAGGAACACCCAGAATACCCAGTGCCAGTTGGCATTATCGACGATCCAGCCTCCAAGGGTAGGCCCGAAGACGCTAGCAAGACCGAAGACCGAACTCATGAGTCCCTGCCATTTGCCGCGCTCTCTCGGAGGGAACAGATCCCCGACAGCAGTGAAGGCCGTTGACATGATCATGCCGGCTCCGAAGCCCTGGATGCCCCGGAATACGATCAGCTGAAAAATGGATCCCGATAAGCCATTAAGGAAGGATCCGACCATGAATACCCCGATTCCAAGAAGGATAAATGGTTTACGTCCGTACATATCCGACAGTTTCCCTACCAAGATCGCCGTGACTGAGCTGGTGAGCATGAAGATGGTGAATACCCAGCTATAATAATCCATTCCACCGATTTCTGAAATGATCCGTGGAAGCGCCGTACCGACGATGGTCTGATTCAATGCGGCAAAAAGCATAGCCGACATGATGGCGATCATGATCATCACTTTCTTTTTATGTTCTAAGTGTTCCAATTCATTCCCCTCCTATACCATTCGGTTGTGAAATAATTCAATAAGTGAAGTAATGGGCGAAAAAGGAGGGGCGACCGGATCCTTCCGGTCATCCCCTTCTTACGAATGACGTTTTGGGTGACTTAACAGCTTTTCAAAGAGGTGCGTGAAGATACGGATTTCCTCCTCATCGAACGAGTGGAACAGATCCTGGAAATACTCTGTCTTCCTCTCTTCACATTTTGCGAGTACTTCCTCTCCGCTTTTGGTGATCTGCAGCTCTACTACCCGTCGATCTTCATTTGATCTCTGTCTTGTAATATGTGATTTTTCCACGAGGGCATCGGTTATGGACGTGATGTGGCTCGCTGAAACTTCCATCCTCTTTGATATTTCCGAGGACTTCAATGCCCCGTTCTCACGGATGAGCTGAAGGACACGGAATTCCCCATTGGATAAATATTGACCGAAGATGTTCCGTACATCTGCCTTCATCATTCGGAATACGGATACGAATAATCGCTCTAACTCAAATAAGTCTTTCCCCAATTCTAATCGACCTTTCCTACGGTTATTGAATAATTCAGTACGTTAATCATTAAATCATAGACCTTTTCCCGCTTCTTGTCAATCATCCTTCCAGACTTTTAAGGGAGGAGATGATCCGTTCTCGATCCATCCCTTCGCCGATGACAACAAAATTGGTCGGATAGTTCATGTCCCCAGGCATGTATAGGGGCATGCCATACGAGTATTGGAAGAGCGTCGGATGCTTCCTTCCCTGTAATGGGATATAACCTTTCATCCGATAGATGGACTCTTGATGAGCATGGACCCATTGTTCAAAGTCTTCACCGCTCACTTCCGCTTCAAACGTATGGACGATCGCCTGCAGCGTCAAGGTATGGCCTTGTCCACCTTCATAACGATCCTTCTTCGTCATCGACGTAATGGCCTCTACAGGTACTTTCGAATGACTGGTTAAATAAATGGACGCACCGGAATTCAGTTGTTGGAGTTCATATGCAAACGTTCCCTGCTCCACTTCAGTCAAAAGGTCCACTTTATTGGCAACAAGGAAACTTGCATGTCGGATCTGTTCCCTCATAAGGTGAAGGACAGAGGGGCTGAAACTCCCTCGCTCTTTCCATTGAAGACCGTCGACAACGGTGAGTATGCCCTTGAAATGGAAACGATCTGCAAACAGTGGGGATAGAATCGAGTCGACCACTTCTACAGGATGAGCGGCTCCCGTCGTTTCAATGACCAATGCCCCGAAGTCTTCTTTAATCAGAAGATCTTGAAGCTGGGATTCGAGTTTATCTGATAGGGTGCAGCAGATGCAGCCGTCAAGCATCTCCCTCAAGGCCGTATCTTCATCCACTTGATCGCTGTCGATCGACACACTTCCAAGCTCATTCATCAGGACCGCGGGTTTAGTCCCGTCTGCTTTCAGCGATTCCAGCAACCCTTTCAGCAAGGTTGTCTTTCCGCTTCCTAGGAAGCCCGATAAGATGTATACATCTTTCTTCATGAACACGTTCCTCTTTTCTTTTTTCACCGGACCAGTAAATGATCAATTGTTGCTTCGGCTATACGGTGATATTCTCTCTGTACCATTTTAGTCAATTCAGGACGTTATGACAATGAAAGCAATCTCCCCTGAATTTACGGATACAGCCATAAAGGTCGACCTGTCGCATAAAATGTAGGAATAGACCAAAGGAAAAGAGGTCGAATCCCATTGTTTCATGACAAGATTGTACCGCAGACATTGAAGGAATTCTTGATCAGCCCCTCCAGAGAGAGCCTGAAAGAATTGCTGTTGAATAATACGGGTGAATCAGATTATGTTGATTTTAAATCGAGCTGGGTCGAATGGACCAAGCTTGCCAAGCATATCCTTGCCATCTCCAATTCAGGAGGAGGTTGTCTGATACTTGGTGTCAGACAGGAAGACGACGGCAGTCTCACATTGAGAGGGCTGACAGATGAAGACTTTTATGATAAAGCCGATGTGGATAATAAACTCCAACATCTTCTGCCGAGCTATCTTACGTATCGGACGGAAGATTATCTTTTTCAAAGCGAAGTCGATCCTCTGTTGCACTCAAAGCGCTTTCAAGCCCTGATCATCGAATATGACCCCAGGTATGTCCCCTTTACTTCGGTCGTCACAAAAGGAGAGCTCAGGGACGGGGCCATCTATGTGAGACAGGGGACCAAAACCATCGAAGCCGGGAATGAGCACCTTGTAGAGATCATTATGAAGAAAGTCCATTTAAACGGTTATGAAAGGAGTATGAAGTCCCTTGAAGAACACCTCTCAGATTTAAGGACGTTGCTCAAGGAGTTCCATACCTCCCCGGATGATCGATATCGACAGTACGTAGAAGAATGGATCATGAGAAAAAAACAAAGGATCGAAAAGGTGCTCGGTCTCGATACGTTTCCATAATAAAAAAGATGCCCCGGTGCGTTACCGGGGCATCTTCATGATCAATTCTTTTTATTGAGCTGTTCCACTGCCTTTTTGAACTGTGGATCGTTTTTCTGCAGTTTTTCCCTCAAGCTATCCATCAACTGGATGATGGTGTCAGAATCCAGCTTTCCGGTAACCTTCAGCTTTTTGCTTTCTTGGAACTTCTCCACTGCCTTCGTTGTGTCTTCGTCGAAATATCCATCAACGTTACCAGGGTTGAAGTCAAGGGCATTCAGCATCTGTTCCGCTGTCTTCACTTGATCGGAAAGGTCGGATTCTTTCAGTTCTTTGTCCGGATTCAAGTATGGCAATTCTGCATAATCCGGCATTTTCACTTCCACGGTCGGCTTGATTCCCTTCTCATGGATCCAGTTGCCTTCCGGTGTCAGCCACTTGGCCGTCGTGAATTTCATGTTGGAACCGTCCTTGAACTCTTCAGCGGTCTGTACGGTTCCTTTCCCGAAGGTCTTCGTTCCAATCAATGGGATGTCATTTGATTCACTCACGGCAGCCGCAAGGATCTCGGCCGCACTGGCACTGCCTCCATCGACGAGGACGGCTGTAGGGATATCGATTTTATCCCCTCCTTCAGCAACATATTTCTCAACCTTGCCGTTACTGTCCTCAACTTGGAACATCACTTCCCCTTCAGGTACGAAGAGATTCGAGATCTTGATGGCCTGATCTAAAAGGCCACCCGGGTTCTGCCTCAAATCAATGACAAGCTTTTTCATACCCTTGTCATTCATTTCGTTCAATGCTTCAGTCAGTTCCTTGTACGTATGCTCGGAGAATGACGTAATCTGGATTTTCGCGACCCCATCTTTTTTCATTTCTGCATACACAGTCTCGATCGGAATCTCATCACGGGTGATGGTCACTTCCATCGATTTGTCCTGACCGGGCCGCTGCACGGTTAGGGTGACTTTGGAGCCTTTTTCCCCTCTGATCAACAGAACGGCTTCCGATACCGACATCCCTTGGATGCTTTTGTCGTCGACCTTCAGGATCTTATCGTTCGGTTTGAGTCCAGCCGATTCGGCGGGTGACCCTTTAATCGGGGAAACGATGGCGATATAGCCGTCTTTCTCCTGGATTTCAGCTCCGATTCCTTCAAAGGAAGATGAAATGCTTTCATCGAATTTCTTCGCTTCATCTTTATCCATGTAATCGGAATACGGATCTCCCACGCTTTCGATCATGCCGTTGATCGCCCCGTCGATAAGCGTATCTTTATCAAGGTCTTTGTAATAATTGTCGTTCAGTTTGTCATAAGCTTCGTATAGCTTCGTGAATTCCGATCGATCGGTCACTCCGACATTCACGGCTTTTTCATCACCGAAGGCCAGGGCAAAGGTGGTGATTCCTGCTGTGGCGAATACGAGGATGAAAATCAGCATGACGAATTTGAATTTCTTCATTTTAATAACATTCGATTCTTGCTGGGGTGATTGATCTGTCTTGTCCTGTTCCAATGCTTCCACCACTTTCATTGCTATGTATCATAGTGTTTTAGACTGATCATGGAGCCCAAAAGGCATCATGAGATTATAACCTCTTCATTCTATCAGCTTTTATACGTTAGCGAAAGGAAAATCCATCATTATGGGTAGGATATGCCAAAAGCGTCGTAAAAAAACCGACTGTACTTATGGCGACCAGCGAATAAAGGAATGCTTCCCCTCCAATGACTGAGAGACCGGCCAAAAGAACAAGGCTGTCAAAAAGGAAAATGACCTTCCCGGGATTGAATCCAAATCCCCTTCCGAGGAGCTGTGCCAGCAAGTCGCTTCCTCCTGTCGCAGCCCCCACCCTCAACATCAATCCGATCCCGATCCCTACTGTTGCACCACCCAGTAAAGCGCATGCTAAGGGTGCCAAGTACACACGGTCGCTCAAAGGGTGAAGCCAGTCGATCATAAGGGAGGAAATCCATAGCCCATGGACACTTCGGTAAAACAAGCTGCGATCCTTATAAAAGGCGATTGCATAGAGGGGAACGCTCAGGACGATGATCGTCAATCCCGGAGGAAGACCAAACCAATAGTATGTCAGGAGCCCGATCCCGATCATACCTCCATCGAGGAAATGATGGGGCACGAAGAACATATTGATACCGGAAGCCACAAGCAGACTGCCGATTGTGATGGAGACACCCGATTTCATACTTGCTCCCCCCTTGTCCTACTTGCTACCCCTAGTCTATGTAGGTGAGCCTGGATTCAGACATAAAGAAAGAAGTTGGGATAAAATCCATGCAATGGCGAATCCGATCCGTATAGGTTCTTAATACCACTCATGATTTCTGTGCAAGACTTCGTTTTCCGCAGGTAGTCCGTGCTCCTTCTCACATCAGCAACTCTTCCCGCAGGAGCTCTACTCCTTGCACTCCGATCAACCACTTGGGACAATCATTGTTCATGGAACAAATGAAAAAGAGTATGGTACAAAACTAAAAAGGCCCCTTTAATGCCGAACACGATCAGTATAGGGTCTTAATACCGCTCATAATCTCCGTGCAAGACTTCGCTTTCCGCGGGTAGTCCGTGAGCCTCCTCGGGACGCCTCCGGGGTCTCACATCAGCTACTCTTCCCGCAGGAGTCTTCGTCTTGCACTCCGATCAACCGCTGGAACCGATGAAATTTGAATGTTCATTAAACGAATTAAAAACCCGAATCATTTGCTTTATCGTAGGCAAATGATTCGGGTTATACTATGACGAAAACATGTTCGTTCGAGCCCTTTAGATCATCATATTTCTTTCACATGATCAAAATATTCTTCAAGCGTCCAATCCTTATCATAGATGACCTTGGCTGCTTCTTTTCCGACGTAGCGGAAGTGCCATGGTTCATATTGATATTTTGTGATTTCTTCTTTGTCTTCAGGATAGCGGAGGATGAATCCATACTCGTGGGCATGCTCGGCAAGCCATTTCCCTTCCTTGGTTTCCCCGAAAGGAATATCGATCTGGAATTGATGGCTCTGACTTGAAATATCCATGGCCAAGCCCGATTGGTGCTCACTGTTTCCAGGAGGCGCGACTGCCATGACGGCTTTTTCATCTCCATATTGTTCCTTCTCTCTTTCGAGAAGCATTTTTTGATAATCATATGACCTGTATCCGGAAATAGCAGTCAGATAGAGATTGTCCTTTTTGGCACCGGCGAACATGTCTTCAAGATGTTCTGCCGCTTCCTTACGCATATGGGCTTTTTCCAAGTCCTCTTCGCCGAAAACGAATGGTACGTCCGGACGTACGAGATCATCCGGTTTGTATTCACCCAGTCCATAGTCCTTATTGACCATGGCGAGGATGTTGGAAGGGTTTTGAATGATGGCATGTCCATCCACTTCCTTGATGTCGTTGAAGAACCTGGCATCCAACTGAAGCTCAGGTGGTGTGGTTTCTTCGGGTGCGGAGGCATTTCCTTTTTCATCCGCAGGTGTTTGTTCAGGTTTTTTTTCGTCTTGTTGTTTTTCTTCTGTCTGATCTTTTTTACCTGTAAGATCATTAGACCAGTCCTTGACTTGCTGACATCCTGAAAGCAGGACGAGGGATGCAGCAGAGACCATGATGATCTTTTTCATACTTTCACCTAGTTTCTATTTTGATTGCATTTAACATATTACCATTAATTTTTGATTCTGTAAGCAGGAGAAACTTCACAAAATAAAGACTGCGCTTCCCCAAGTTTTGGGAAAACGCAGTCTATTCAGCATGAAGTTACGCCTTGATGGCCGCTTCAAGTGCCACTTCGATCATATCGTTGAAGGTAGTCTGTCTCTCTTCTGCAGATGTTTCTTCGCCCGTGATGATGTGATCACTCACAGTCAGGACGCTCAATGCATTCCGGCCGTATTTGGCAGCCAGTGTGTAAAGGGCACTTGTCTCCATTTCAATGGCAAGGATACCGTACTGTGCCCACTTCTCATGTTCTGCATTGTCGTTGTAGAACATGTCAGCGGTGAAGACATTCCCTACCTTCAGGCTCAATCCTTTTTCAGTCCCGCTGTCGTAAGCACGTTTGAGAAGGTCAAAGTTTGCCGTCGGGGCATAGTCGATACCGTTGAATGTCAGCTTGTTCATCTGGGAATCGGTAGAAGATGTCATGGCGAGGATGACATCCCTGACCTTCACATCTTTCTGGATCGCACCGCATGTCCCGACCCGGATGAGGTTCTGCACATTGTAGCTTTGCATCAATTCATTGATATAGATGGAGATCGACGGGACACCCATACCTGTTCCCTGGACCGAAATCCGTTGTCCTTTGTATGTTCCCGTATAACCGAACATATTGCGGACTTCATTGTAGCAGACAGGATTGTCCAGGAACGTCTCCGCTATATATTTCGCCCTTAGGGGATCACCCGGTAAAAGGACCGTTTCTGCAATTTCGTTTTCTTTCGCACCAATATGTACACTCACCATTCATTCCTCCTGATTGTAGGTCTATGAACCTCCATTGTAATCCTTTTCAACAATCGTGACAATGGGGGAGGGAAAAATGGTGAATGGGATATTACTGTAAGATGACCCTGTTCACCTGGGCCCAGCCATCGGATTGGAGACGATAATAGAAATGCCCCTTCCTTCCCTCATCGATGAAGACAATGTCTTTCGAAGTCAGGTATCGGCCGTTGAAATCCTTCGGCATCAGGTCGGCCACATTGAACATGCGGAATGTTCGATAAAGGGCATCTGCATGATCCTCTGCTTCAATGGATAATCGATACACGTTTCGATAACCCTTATCTTCCCCGTAGGATGGCGTTTGGAAGATGGTCATATCATAGGTCGTACGGAATCGCTTCGGACGCTTCATTCTATCAAGAGTCAGCATGGTCATCCCTCCAAAAGATCTTTTCAGATGTATTAGACAAATGCGCTGTCGAATCCTTCATCGACTGGTGGGAACCTTTGTCGAAACTTTACGAGCAGACGCGGTCGATGGCTTTTTGGATGATCCGTTTAAGGTCGGGTGCATCGGAGGCATCCACGTTGAGTGTGACGATCGACTCGTCCATGTCAAGTGCTTCTGCTAAGAACCCACCAAGCCCCCTTGCCCTGCGGTCCACTTCAAGTAGAATTTCCACCCTATCCTTGGACTGCTCATTGAATATGACCTCCAGTTCATCCAGTTTTCCTGCATAAGGCCCCGACATGGGCACGAATTCAAACTCCTGGATGAATGGAAAATGCCTTCGAAGACGCTTTGGTGCCTGTTCACACTCCACTTTCCGCGTTCTGAATCCGAGCTCCTGGATAGCGGAGAGGACCGATTCTTTCAAGGGGTGAGGGGCGATTTCGATATAATCCTTATCTTTTGGATCTATGGAATTCTTGATATCCATACCCGTGGATACCCATACTTTTGTATTCCCATAGGTGACGGGTGTTTCATAGGACAAATCAAACGCGAATGGAATCTCTTTTCTCTCATTCTCTTTGATGATGAACGGTTCTGCCACCTCGATTTTCTGGATGATCGCCTGATCGGTGAATTTCTTATCATCAGATTCACGGATATACGTGGTGTGCAGGGTGAGATAGATGGCATCGACCTCCTGTTGAGTACTGCCTCCCTTGATCCCGATCATGCCTTGTATCCTCTCTCCGGCCACATAATGTGATTTCTCCAGTACTGTATCCACCGTAGCTGCCCCGATACCGATTGTAGCGAGGACTTTATTAAAAAATGACATGTTGTTTCCCCCTCCGTAAATAGTTACTGACTTCCTTTAAGATGTTTCTCTCCTCTCGTCCCGTAATCCTTCTTTTGACGTGCAGATGGACCAGCATTGCCAAGCATCGGGTATAATGCCCTGTAAAGTTAAATAGCTTAAGAGTACGTGGTTCAAGAAAGGAGCGGGAGTCATGTCACGCAAAATGGCCCGCGGAACTGTCATCAACGGGTCCCTTCCCCTGCTGCCAGTCCAGGAAGCGGAAGCCATCCTTCAGCCCTGGGAAGATGATCAACCCATATTATTCTTTTCCGATGAGCGTGAGAGGCTTCAACATATGAAAGGGCAGACAACCAATGGAAACCGGGACAATTTGACGCGTACGTCGAGGTATTTGAACTTCTACAGGAAACACCCGGAAATCCATTGGGCATTCCTTGCCCACATGGTTTCACGGAACGCGGGTTATTATATGACCGATCTTCGGGGAAGCCTTCTATCAAATGTCTTGCCAAAGGGGGTCCAGGAAAATTTCTTTTCATTTCTTGAAACGTGCAATGCGGCGATCTTCGAAGATGCCTATCCTCAGCTGATGCTTTATGAGGAGTGGAAGGAAAAGGGTTCATTTAACTGGGGCCTCCTGTCAAAACTCCAAGTGTCGTCCTTCATGAAGCCATTTTGGAAGGCTTTCTTCAAATCTGGAGATAGCAATCTTCTCACAACGGCACTGATCATCAATGAACAGATGCTCATCGAAAATCGGATTGTTTCACAATGGATGGAACAAAAGGAACTGACCAGGTGGTTATTTACCCTTCAGGATTCCCTTGGATTCACGTCGATCCTTTTTCCTTACGGGGAAGCCCCTTCCCTTTCTCTGGCTGGAGATACGATTTATGGATTTGACGATGTCCATGCGAGGATTGTAGCAGGTAAGAAGCTATACCGGATCTTATTCCACCCCCACATCCATCAATCGTCCCTGCGATTTGCCCTTAAAAGGCGCCATACCGCTTCCCGGCAGGATTATTGGCCCCGTGTGTATTCGAATGATCCTACAAGCATCCGTACGTTGTACAGCCCCCGTCTAGTGGATGTTTGGCCGGATGCCACCCGCTTGCCCTATCCATCTCGCGAATGGTATAAAGGTGATCCGTCCGAGATCAAAGAGCATCTTCTGTCCATTCCCCCTCCAGGTAGCTTCACATTGACAAAACGTTGGAAGAGGGCTGTATCAGGTTTGATAAAATCTGCCTCGAAGAAACGTTGATACTGGAATGGCATGCACAGCAAAAAGAGGGTGCCCTCCAAAGGGCTCCCTCTCCTAATGATTAACCTCTATTCTATTTCTTCTTCCCATTCCTCATCGATGATGGACTTGGCAATCAAATACTCGAAAGTGATATCAGCGAGTTCTTCGATTTCGGCTTCAGAAGGGACAAAGCCTCTTTCGATCAACTCTTTCATAAAGAAATCCGCAATTTCCTCCGTATCGATAAAGACTTCGATTTCTCGCATAAGATCGCCCCCTTTGATTCTCAATTTATGAGCCGTCCTCCCATGTTATGACTGTAAAAAAGATTTCATAACATGGGAGGGACGGGCATACACTCTACTATTCAATCACGAACCGGACTGGTTCATAGAGGAGTGGAGTCAATTGTTGAATAAAGCGCTCAAGGTAATGGAAAGAAATGCAGATGAAGTGGAAACGACGATCCTGAAGGGAATGCAGTGGGTCCTCCGCTTCATCTTGATCTCATTCATGATTCTCAGTGTTCCCATGTTCCTCTATCTCATGTGGATGATTCCTTCTTTATGATTCGTGGCTCGAATGGGACTTTAGCTGTTCAAGGACATGATCCATCTTGCTTTTATACACAGGATCGTTAAATAACTCATAGAGAAGCTTGTAATCATTATAGTGATCCAAGAGTTGATCGATCCAGTTCGGCTTCTGACCCATCGGGGAAGGGAGCTTTTTCATTTTCATCCCCTTTTTGGCCGGGAAGACGAACCCATATTTCTTGATGAAGGCCTCTGCCTGGCCTTCGTCCGCCACGAGGGTGATTTCGTTCTCATCCGCCTCCAGCCATTCGCCATCCGTCACCCTCATGAGCTCATAGATGACGTCTTCCCATGCATCATCTTTATAGCGCCAGATTTCAGTGCGAAACCCTACAATCTTGAAGAGGTCTTCGTCATATCCCTTCACGACCACCAGATCGCCGAAAAGGAATTTGTATTCGATGTCGATTTGCTCCTGCTCGAAAATATATCCATCATACGATTCAAGGAGTTCGAGTGCCGATTCCTTGAACAGTCCTTCACTCTCATTTACTTCGTAGAGGAATTCCCCGTCGATTTTCTTAATATCGGTTATCTTCCCGACAGTCCCATATATGGTCACAACCACCGTTTCACCGACCCTGAACCTGGGATCTTTTCGCTTTTTCATTCTCCCCTCACCCTAATCGACTTTTTTATATGATATGCAGGGACCCTTGTATCGGTAAATAAGATTTACGTTTCAACAACAGATCGTAGAGTTGGAGAAAGGCCGGGAAATGACGTCAGTCCCCGGCCTTTTGGCTATCGGCAGCGCATTTGCGCTTATGAAAATGTGCGGGTGCCTGCCCTCAGTCTTTTTCATCCTGCAGATACAACTCCCACGCACGGTCGAAGATGACCATGCTCTCGAGGTAATGACCGTTAAATTCCAAATAGGAACTGATTTCGTCATATTCTCCGGAGTGTTTCGGAAAAGCATGATCATCGTAGGCAGCATTGGCAAATGCTGTGAGATCATCCTTTGCAGATGGCTGTCTATGTTTCATCAGGTAGTGGTAAAATGATTTTCTCACTGGCCGTCACCTATCCTTCAATTCGTTTCCTAAAAGGATAGCCGATGATATTCCGTTCGTAAAGAGAAAGGCTCCGGACCAGGTGCTAAAACCGGAAGTAATTCTTTTTCAAGAATTTTGGCATCTGCAGCAACTCATTAAAACCTACAGCTTTTGGTATCGCCTTGGTGTCCATGAGCATGAGCTGATCTTCGATGTCCATGATCACCTCTTCATCTTGATATTCCATGCCGCATGACCCGCAGAGGATCCCGGGAACATCATGGATTTCGATTGATCTTGTACCGTCCGGAAGCTCCCAATAGACGGTCGTCACAGAATCTGTCACGCCACTGCCGCACCATTCACACGTCTTTCCTTCTGTGGTCATTTTTCATTCCCCTCCTTAGGGGACGATTGATTTTCCATCTTGGACAGCATCGCTTGGTGCTTCTTCTCCTTCAATTGGTCCCGTTTGTCCCTGAAGTTCTTCAGGGAATGATGATCAGGGTTCTCTTCATACGCCTTTCTCCGTTCAAGCCGCTTCAGACCCGACGGTGTCAAGGACGCATGGGTATCGTGCATGAGTCCAGCAATGCCGATGGTAGGCTCCTTCAGTTCCTCATCATGATAGATCCCCTTAAAGTACTCATCTGCCCTTCCAGCCACGTAGCCTTCCGGTTCTGGATAGGTGGAAATGACCCCTTCAAAGTTCCTCACCACGACTTTCGATGCGCTCTGTGAGATCAGGTAGTTCGGTTGAAGGGAGATCTTCCCTCCTCCACCCGGTGCATCCAGAACGAAGGTAGGCACCGCATATCCCGACGTATGCCCCCTTAGTCCCTCGATGATCTCCAACCCTTTGGAAACAGGCGCCCGGAAATGACCGATTCCCTCGGACAGGTCACACTGATAGATGTAGTATGGGCGCACCCTGATCTTCACCAGATCATGCATGAGCTTCTTCATGATCGGCACGCTGTCATTGATGCCTGCAAGTATGACTGCCTGATTGCCGACAGGCACCCCAGCATCTGCGAGCATCTCGCACGCTTTCTTCGATTCCTCTGTGATCTCAATCGACGTATTGAAGTGGGTATTCAGCCATATTGGATGATACTTTTTCAAGATGGAACATAGATTCTCTGTAATCCGCTGAGGGAATACCACAGGCGCTCGCGTACCGATCCGGATGATCTCGACATGGGGGATCTCCCTGAGATTCTTCAGGATGTATTCAAGGATCTGATCATTGATGAGAAGGCCATCACCTCCGGATAGCAACACATCCCGCACGGCAGGCGTATTCCTGATATAGTCGATTGCCGCATCAAGTTGCTTTTTGGGTACCCCCATTCCGATCTGTCCCGAAAATCTCCTTCTCGTGCAGTAACGACAATACATGGAACATTGATTGGTCACGAGGAATAGTACACGATCCGGATAGCGGTGGGTGAGTCCCGGCACAGGAGAATCTTCATCCTCATGAAGGGGGTCCTCCAGGTCGTATCTTGTTTTATTGATTTCCTGTCCGATCGGTACCGATTGCATGCGGATCGGACAGCGTGGATCATCCTCATTCATGAGCCACGCGTAATAAGGAGTGATATTCAGCGGGATCGTTTTCGTGGAAATCTTGACTCCCTCTTCTTCTTCAGGGGTCAGATTGACCACCTTTTTCAGATCATCAAGGGTCCTGATCGTATTGGTCAGCTGCCAAAGCCAGTTATCCCATTGCTCATCCGTGACATCTTTCCATAAGTCAATTTCCTTCCAATGCCTTTTAGGGGAATACAGATTCATTTTCAAATAAAACACCCGCTTTGCTTAATATTAAACCTGAACGCCATCACGGCTCAGGTCTTTTTCCCAAATGTTCATATCTTCCATTTTATCGAAGATGATGCAGTTATTCGCCAGTCGCCCCATATACCGATAGCCGAGTTGCCAAAATGCCGCATTCATACCCGGTGAAAGAGACCTGGCAATCGTATAGGAGCAGAAAACCTTTCTATCCACGAGCTCTCGTTCAAGGCGGAGCAGAAGATGCTTCATGTGTCCGCCCTTTCTGTGCAAGGGGCTGGTGGCGCAGTCCGTCAACTCTGCATTGCAAAGTGTAAAGTTTACTTCCGCGGACGCCGCACTGATGATCGTCCCGTTTTCTTCGATGCACACAAAGATTGTCCCATTTTCCATCGAGTGCCGGATATAGGAAGGATCATGGAGAGGAACGGGATACACCTCGAATACGGCACGGTATAAGTCAGCAAGCTGTTCTGCGTGGCTCTCCCCGCAAACCTTGATCTCCGGTTCCGGTGATACCGCCCCCCCTTTCTTTTTCATGATCGCCTGGAGAATGTCATCTTCCTTTTTCCAGTACAAACTGTTACGCCTTTCATCCGTGAGGAATTTACTCATCCAGATGGCTTCACTTCCGTTGAAATAAGCAGACAGCCTTCCTTCCCTCACGTACCCCTGTTCCGTCAAGGAATCACACTGAACCTTCTTCGCTTTAACAATGATTTTTTCATACGCACCCGCTCTGCACTCCTCCTCCACATGCCGGACGACCTGATCGACACTGCCGTTGATTTCATCGATCCGCAGGCGGCGATTCGGGAGATCTTTATAAATGGATGCCTTTCCATGTGTCAGGGTGATGGTTTCATATGTTTGCATAGCAGCCTCCCCTTTTTACCAACATATGAATGCTCTAAGAGGGTTATGAAGTCTTCTTATAAGACCTTTACCCAAAATTAGACAGGTCAAGATTATTTTTACTGTATATTTTGAATTTTTTGTCTTTTTATTCCGTCAGTGAGAAATAACGTTTACAATAACTTACCATCATACGGGTTGGTTGCACCATTCAACGATGAATCCCGCCAGGATCTCTGCCGACTTGAATAGATGCTCAAGCTCGATGGACTCATCGGCGTCATGGGCGAGTTCCGTAGTCCCGGGTCCAAATACAGCAACCGGTATCCCGGCCCCTTTGGACAGAATCCCACCGTCGGTCCCCCATGGGGAAGCTTCAATGATCGGTCGGGCCGCGCACACTTTTTGGAACTCCTCTGAGAGCGTTTTGATCAATGAATGACCGGGTTCGATACTTCCCGGCTGCCACCTGCCACCGAACCATTCAATTTCCACGGGGTACTGATCGAACCACCCATCGATCTTCTTCAAATCTCCAAGGGCTTCGATCATTTCTCCCTCAACCGATTCCATATCCTCCCATGGACCGACGCCGATCCTCCCTTCAATGATGGCTACATCGGGAACACTTGACGGCCATTCACCGCTGGAAATCTTACCGATATTAATAGGTAGTGGAATGGGGATGTTTTCATATAGCGGGTCGTCCACACGGTCGTTACGATCCCTTTCCAGTTCATGAAGTCTTTGGATGACGGTGACCGCATTGTCGATTGCGCTCACCCCTTCATACCTCGTGCCGCCATGGGCGGACTTCCCCTTCACCTTCAGTCTGAACCACATAGACCCCTGCTGTTTCGGAAAAATCTTCATATTCGTTGGTTCCGGGATGATGGCCCCATCGGCTACATACCCCCTCTGGAGGGCGGCAAGTGTCCCAGCACCACCGCTTTCTTCTTCGATGACGCTCTGAAAGATCACCGATCCCTTCAATGGAACCCCGAGACTTTGGACCGCTTCAATGGCCAGTAGAAGGGAAGCGGTACCCCCTTTCATGTCGGTGGATCCACGGCCATATAAGCGGCCATTCTTCACCTTTCCGCTATAGGGATCGTCACTCCAATCCTTTCTGTCTCCAGCGGGGACGACGTCGATATGACCATTTAATATCAGGCTTTTGCCTCCCCCAGTCCCCTTCAGGACCCCTACGACATTGGGGTTGCCAGTAAACTGTTCACGGTCGCATCGAAAGAAGGGATGGGATCCCACTTCAGTTCGATCAATCTCCCAAATATCAAGGTCCATTCCGAGCTTCCGGCATTTTTCAATGATCACTGCCTGTGCTCCCGCTTCATTTCCTCTAATGCTGTCCTCCTGGACCAGGCGCTGAAGAAACGCAATGGTTTCTTTCCTTCGTTCCGCTATTGCCTGTGCAATCAGATGTTTCTTCACGGTCTTTCCCCCCTTAACCTTCCACGAACAACACATGCGGATCTACGGAAAACTCTGCTTCTGTCGATGAGCGGATGTCTTCGATAGAAAATGGCTTGAAGATTTCCTTCAGTACCATCTCTCCGTTCTCGAATCGGAATACCGCCTGATCTGTGATGATCATGGATACGCATTCCTTGGCTGTCAACGGAAGCGTACATTCCCTCAGGATCTTGGGACCTCCGAACTTATCCGTGTGGGTCATGACGACAATAACCCTTCGGGCGCATGCCGCGAGCTCCGTCGCTCCGCCCATCCCCGGGACCTTCTTCCCCGGGATGATCCAATTCGCCAGGTCTCCCTTCCCGCTCACCTGCAAGGAGCCGAGGATCGTCAAATCGATGAGTCCCCTCCGGATCATGGCAAATGCCACCGCACTGTCTGTGAATGCCCCGCCCTTCACCAGTGTGACAGGGTAGCCCCCGGCATTGCAGAGGGTAGGATCTTCCCTTCCTTTACCCGGTACTCCCCCGATTCCGATGATCCCGTTCTCCGATTGAAAGAGGACTGGAAATCCCCCCGGAAGAAAATCAGGAACCAGACTCGGGATCCCGATTCCAAGATTGACAACCGTATTCTCTTCCACTTCCTGAGCAGCCCTCCTTGCCAGGCGCTCTTTTAGACCGTTTCCCACACCCATCTCCAATCAACTCCTTCCGATGGTACAATGTAGTCCACAAATACTCCTGACGTCACGATTTCTTCAGGATCCAATTCCCCAAAGGGAACTATCTCCTCCGCCTCCACAATAGTGATATCAGAAGCCATGGCCACAACGGGGTTCGTGTTCCTGGCACTCTTGTCAAAGATAAGGTTACCGAATGTGTCTGCCGCTTTTGCCATGACAATCCCCACTTCCGCCGTCAGAGCCGTTTCAATCAGATAGTTCTCCCCATTGAGGAGAACGGTCTGCTTTCCTTGATTCAGGTAGGGGTCGTCAGAACCGATTGAAGTGATGATCGCCTGAATCCCCACCCCACCTGCCCGGATGCGTTCGGCCAGGATTCCCTGAGGCGAGAACTCTACTTCAAGCCGGCCATCACTCATCATGGTCCCCGCGATGGGGTTCGAACCGATATGGGAAGCAATCACCTTCTTCACACGCTGTGCGGCCACCAGCTGTCCGATGCCGATATGGGGAAAACCCGTATCGTTACCGATGATCGTCAGGTCTTTCACTCCCCATGTCAGTAAATGCTTCACAATGGTCGGAGGGGTCCCGATTCCCCCGAATCCCCCAAACATCATGTGCATTCCGTCCCTGAAGACCGGTTTGATCTCTTCAATACTACATAGCTTGCTTTTGTGAGCACCCATCCTTCCTACTCCTTCCATTCTGCCGCTGCATCCCTCAAAGCCGCTTTCAGCCGCAAACAGATTTCCTCCAAGTCCCGCTTTGAACTGTTCAGGGGTGGGGCAATCATAATGGCAGACCCACTCCTTCCGTCGATCCCCGCTGCAGCAGGATACAGAAGGATCCCGTTTTGGATTCCCTTCTTCACAATCAGGGAAGTGAATGGGCTTCCCGCTCCTTCCACCATTTCTAGACCGATGAGCAGCCCTTTCCCACGGACCTCCTCGATAAAGGGGAATTCTCCCTTGAGCTTTTCAAGGAGATTCCGCATATACGTTCCTTTTGATTGGACTTGTGAAATGATGTCCTCTTTGTCGATCAATTTCAGTACTGCAAGGGCTGCTGCGGCCGATAAGGGATTACCGCTGAATGTATGCCCGCTCATGACGACCTTCGACCCGCTCAGAACGGGATTCATGACCCGGTCAGAGACGAGTGTAGCCGCAATGGGGGAGTATCCAGCGCTCAACCCCTTTCCGATTGTCACGATATCCGCTTCCACCCCGGACTGTTCGAGCGTCAAAAATGTACCCGTCCTCCCGCAACCGGTCATGACTTCATCGGAAATGTAGAGAATGTCGTGGTGATCACAGATTTCCCGGATCCTTTTCTCGTATCCCTTCGGAGGAACAATTGCCCCTCCTGCAGCACCGATGACGGGCTCGGCAACAAAGGCGGCAATTTGATCTGCTCCTATGCGGCGGATCATGGTATCGAGTTGGTCTGCACAGAATAAACCGCAAGATGGATATTCTTTGCCAAATGGACAACGAAGGCAGTACGGAGGCTCCACTGTTGGCCAATCCCCCAGATGACCATCAAAACGTTCACGCCTGACAGGGTGACCGGATGCAGAGAGTGCACCCATCGTGATGCCGTGATAGCTCAGCCATCTTGATAGAATACGAGTCTTCGAGGATCTCCCCTGCTCCTGCCAATGCTGAATCGCAATCTTGATTGCCGTCTCTACTGCTTCCGATCCGCTGTTGACAAAGAAACTCCAGGCATAACCCGTCTTTTCATATAAGAATGCAGCCAGTTCCTCAGCCGGCTGATTGCTGAACTGCGAGCGATAGACGAATGCCACCTTATTGCCCTGCTGCACGATCGACTGCAGGATATCCTCCATCCCGTGACCCAGATTGGCGGTAACGGCCCCTGAACACGCATCAATATATTCTTGTCCACTATCATCATACAAATAGATCCCTTTTCCATAATCGATCGTCGGATAATATTCACCGATAAGCGGCTTGATCAAATGTGAACGAAGCATAGCGTCCCTCCTGAACGGATAATAATCTCTCTTTGTTCGATCTGGTTGGAGGCGATACATCAACCATCGATCCGGAAAATCCACGATTATTCAGCAGGATTCCAGCGGACACCATGTGTTGATAAGAAAAATCCTTCTCCACTATATTTATGTGGAAATCCTGGAATCTTTCGTCTTCCTTGAAAAAACTTTGATTCCATCCGTTTATCAGAAACAGGATAATAGTCCCGAAAAATTTTACCTTTTTCGACAATTTGATGGATTGACCACTAGATTAATCCTATGTATACAGTTAAAATAATGGTAAGTTCAACCTGTCATACTACTTTTTTCTTATATAAGGAGGGGGAAACGGTGAAGAAAAAAATAAAACACCGGGAAAAAAAGAAAGATAAAGAGAAAAAGGGAAAGAAAAACCCTTACTTTCGATCCATTCGTGGAAAAGTCGTCCTATCATTCAGCGTACTTGCCATCATCATATGGGTCCTTGCGTATACATCCTATCTGAACACAACAAAACTTGAAGCCGAAATGGACAAATTGATTGAATCGGACATGGCCATAGACGCCACATCGAAGGATCTGTCGCGATTGCTCAATGAAATCGAGATCGGTGAACAAGGCTATGTGATCACAGGGGCGAGCGGTTTCCTTGCTCCATATGATAATGGAAAAAAACAAGTGAATGAGAATTTGGCAGAATTAAAGAAGCTCCTTAAAGAGAATCCTGATCAAATGAGCAAGCTCGAAAAAATCGACAAGCAGTACTCATTCTGGATCCAATTCGTCGACCGGGTCATTGATAAGAGGGAAACAGCCGGCTTCAAAGAGGCTGCAGCCCTTGTGGAAACCGGAACCGGTAAGAAATACATAGACGGGATCCGTTCTTATGTGGATATGATCACCGAGACACAGGAGAAGGATCTAGAAAAGCGGATGGATTCCCTCAATACCTTGGTGATGAACTCCAAGATCATCACGGGGAGCCTATCCATGCTAGCCATCATCCTGATTGTGATCTTCAGCATATGGCTGTCGAGGACCATCCTGAAGAATACACGTAAAATCAGTACATCCATACTCGAAATCGCCGATGCCGGCGGAGACTTGACAAAACGCATCCATGTCAAGAGCCGTGATGAGCTCGGTGGTCTCGCAGAGGATACGAATAAGCTGATTGCCGGCATATCCGTCCTTGTCCGCCAGGTGGCTGAAATGGCGGAAAATGTATCAGCAAGCTCACAAGAACTGCTTGCTTCTGCAGAGGAAACCTCTCACACGATTTCATCCATTGCCGAAACATCAAGTGAAATCGCGGCAGGCAGCGAAGACACCACGACTCGCATGTCTGCTTCATTACATAAGATGAACAGCCTTGAAGAAGCTTCCCGCTTCCTGTTCCAGCAGGCGGAGCAAGTGAAATCCACCGCAATCGGGATGAAGAACGCTGCAGAAAAAGGCGGAGAATCCGTACGGGAATCCTCTGCCAAGATGCAGGGAATCGAAGAAACAATGGCCCACACGACCCGGACAGTCGAAGCCCTTGGGAAGCGCTCATCTGAAATATCCGCCATCATTGCAACCATCACGGATATTTCAGAACAAACGAATCTTCTAGCACTGAATGCCGCCATTGAAGCCGCCCGTGCAGGGGAGAACGGGCGCGGATTCGCCGTGGTGGCCGATGAAGTGAGGAAACTTGCCGAACAATCAAGGGATGCAGCAAAAGGTGTGACGGGAATCGTCCACAGCATCCAGGAGGAAGTCGATCTTATTATCGATCAGAATGCCGAGGGTGTGAAAGAAGTCATTGCTGGAGTGGAAACAACCAATATGACCAACTCTGCACTCAAGGATATCCTCAAGCACACAGAGAGAACTTCTTCCGTAGTGGAAGAAATGGTGGGCCATATCCATGAAACGCTGAACCTCTCCCAGGAAGTAGCTTCATCATTTGCCGCCGTGAATGAAATCAGTGAGTCTACGGCTGCCAATACCGAAACAACAGCGGCCGCTGCTGAAGAAGGTTCTGCGGCGATGGAACAAGTGACGGCAAGCGCATCAGAGCTCTCAAAGCAGGCAGAAGCACTAAAAGGAATCATCTCGAACTTCAAGATTTAAGAATCCATTACCGATGCCATCCCTTCCAAACCGGAGAAAAGATCCAATACAACGCAAAAACCACGCTTGGACTCCAAGCGTGGTTTTTGCGTTGTATTCATGGCTCCCCATCATAAGAGGGTAATCCCCTACCCAGGATCCCACGGGAGCTTCTGTTTGTTTTATCAATCCCCGCAGTAGCAAACGGCTCCAATAATGATCAATAAAATGAAAAGGACGACAATCAAGGCAAATCCGCCTGAATAGCCACCTGTCGGGTAGCCATAGCCACACCCACCCTGGTAACATGGGTCACAACCGTATCCATAATTCACGTAAACCACTCCTTAAGGTTAAGTGATTGAATCAAATTTCTATACACTGTATGTCAATCACCCACAAAAGGTTTGTGTTTTTCCCCAAAAAGAAAAAAGGACCGGTCATGATTCCCCGGTCCTCTCCGTTCATTTTGAAGAAATCTCCAAGATTTCTCCGCTCCCTGCCTCTACCTTGGTTCCATCCTTTTTCACAAGCTCTCCCATATCGTCTCCGTTTGTCAAAATGATCGGGGTGATGGTGCTCTTGGCCTTTTCTTCTACCAGGCTTACGTCAAACGTAATGAGAGGATCGCCCGCTTGCACCTTGGAACCTTCAGACACATGAGCCTCGAACCCCTCTCCTTTCATAGAGACTGTTTCAAGTCCGATATGGATGAGTAATTCCGCACCGTTCGATGCTTTGATCCCGACTGCGTGCTTTGTTGGGAAAAGCTGCATGATTTCTCCGTCTACCGGGGAAACCACTTTTCCGTTATCGGGAAGGATTGCAATTCCGTCCCCCATCATTTTCTGGGAGAACACTGGATCCGGTACTTCTTCCAATGATTTGATTGTTCCCGATAAAGGAGCAACGACCGAGATTGTTTTTGGGCTTTCTTCTTTTTTACCGAATAATTTCTTAAACATATCATTCACCATCCTACTGTTTATTTACACCTATGTACTCCGCCATAAACCTGGCGGATAGCATGTGGATTCAATCGAAAAGCTTTTTATATTCGCCGTAGCCTTCTTCTTCAAGTTCATCTAATGGGATGAATCTGAGGGCGGCCGAATTGATGCAATAACGGAGCTTGGTTGGACCAGGACCGTCATCGAATACATGCCCGAGATGAGAATCGGCTTCTTTGGAACGGACCTCTGTCCGAACCATGAAATGACTTCTGTCCTGTTTTTCGACGATATCTTCCTTTTGGATCGGCTTTGTGAAGCTGGGCCATCCGCAGCCGGCGTCGTATTTATCCCGTGAACTGAAAAGGGCTTCACCGGACACGACATCCACATAGATCCCATCCGAGAATTGGTCCCAATACTCATTCCTGAAAGGAGGTTCGGTTCCATTGTTTTGTGTCACTTCATATTGTTCTGCTGTAAGTTTATTTTTGAGATTTTCTTTACTCATCCTTCATCCCTCCAATGATGCTGTATGAATCCGGCGCGTCCGGATCCTATGCTGTATTGACGATAGTGTGTGGGATTCTTTTTATAGTAATCCTGGTGATATTCCTCTGCTCGGTAGAACTCGGATGCAGGGAGGATCTTGGTTGCGATGGGCTGACTGAATCGCCCGGATGCAGCAAGTTCTTCTTTTGAAGCCTCCGCAGCCTCCTTTTGGCTGTCATCATGGTAAAAGATGACGGTCTGATACGATTGTCCCCGATCATGGAACTGCCCTCCGGGATCTGTCGGATCGATCTGCTGCCAGTATAGCTCCAACAATTTTTCATATGGGAATACATCGGGATCATATTCGATTTCGACTGCTTCATAGTGCCCGGTTGTCTCAGAGCATACCTGACGGTAAGTCGGATTCTTGACATGACCTCCCGTATAACCTGAAGTAATGCCATAAATACCAGGCTGTTCATCGAATGGTTTGACCATGCACCAGAAACATCCACCGGCGAAGGTCGCCTTTTTTTTCTTCTTTTCACCCGTCATGATCAACACCCTTTTCTATTCGTGATTTCATATTGTAAGTGTACCCCAAATGCACTGAAAAGTTAAACAATCCGCCTTCCGGGACATGGTACAGAATCATTGTCCGTATGATGTGTTCAATCAATTTAAAAATCCCTTTACATACGGGTGTTCACACACCTCGTATTAAAGGGACAAGACCGTTATCATCAGGAAATCGTTCTACCGGCTGTTCTCTTTTCCAACCATTCCTATTCCATCCCAGGGTACAAAGAAAGGGACAACTGCATCAGTTTTTCCGTTTCTTGCTCATGCTCTTCCATTTTTTCCTCTCAAGGGACTCGAGGCGTTTATTCCCGCGCCTTTCCATGTAGGCGATTTCCCTTTGTAGCTTCTCGTAGTGAAGGTATCGCTCCTCACTTAATGCCCCTTCCTCGATAGCGATTCTGATGGCACAGCCCGGTTCACTCCCGTGCGAGCAGTCATTGAACCTGCAGGAGCGTGCAAGCTCCTCCACGTCGTTGAACTGTGTGGACAGACCTTCGCTTCCTTGGAGGATCTGGATTTCCCTCATACCGGGCGTATCGATAAGGGCCGCTCCCGAATCAAGGAGGAAGAGCTCCCGGTGGGTCGTGGTGTGCCTCCCTTTATCATCTGAGTCCCGGACTTCCTTCGTTTTCTGAAGGCTTTCTTGTAGAAGTTCATTTGTAAGGGTGGATTTCCCCACGCCGGAAGAGCCCGTCAAGGCGACGGTCTTACCAGGGGTAAGATACGGATACAGCGCCTCCATCCCTGTACGGTCCAGGGAGCTGATGGCCAGGACGGGCACCCCGACGAGCGCAGCCTCGACTTCAGAGACCCGTTCAGCCACATCGGTACAGACGTCGGCCTTTGTCAGGATCACAACGGGGTTTGCACCACTCTCCCAGCATAGGATGACGTACCGCTCGATTCGCTGAAGATTAAGATCGTCATTCAACGAGCTCAAAATGAAAACCGTATCAATATTCGCGGCAATGATTTGTTCTTCTGCTTCATTCCCTGCCATTTTCCGTGAGAATTTGCTCTTCCTGGGAAGGACACGCTCGATGATGGCTTCATCCTTCCTGATGGCCACCCAGTCACCGACTGCCGGAAGGTCTTCACGGGAAGCTGATAGGAACCTCATCTTTCCTGTCACCTGACAGAGCAACCCTTCTTCCGTGTCCGTCATCACTTTATAGAACCCTTTTTGTTCCGTGACAACCCGTGCCACTTCCAAATGGTCTGCCAGATGAAGGGCATATTCCTGCCTGGCGGTATTAAAAATGATTGATTTATACTGATTCAATGGTAATTCCTCCTAAAATAAAAAATCCGTCCGCGTTCATCACGCAGACGGATTCTCCTTCAGGCAGAATGGTCCCTGTTAACCCCGTTAGAGCACGGAAGCGTAATGAATGCGGTTTTCGTATTGGTATGTGTGGTTGAATGCTCCAGTCGTGAATCCCATATTCATCACCTGCTCTCTTTTGTCGTTATTCCAATTATATCATCAATATTCCGAAGTGCAAGAATATTTTCACCGTTTGGGCGTTCATGCATATTCTATCCTGTCAAGTCCGTACGAAGGAGAGATGTCTTCATGAGCCAGGAACAGTATTTGAATAAAGCCGCGATGTATGATCTTTTATCCTGCTATTACAAATATTCCAATCCGAATATGCATCATCATTATTATCTGAAACACCTTAAATATATGAGGCTTGCCCTCGAGGCCCAGAGAGCCGATCTGACGACGGCTTCCCAACCGAGCTATGTCCGGGTATTCCACGGGGTGCCGGATGCAGGTGAAGTTGATGTATACGTCAACGGACACCGTGTACTGAGGAAACTCGCATTCAAGGATGTCAGTGACTACCTTACCCTGCCGGGAGGCAAGTATCATATTGATGTGTATCCGACAGGTACCAGCACAGAAACGATCATCAGCAAAAAGGTCAAGGTCGACCCGGGCAAAGCATACACGTTGGCAGCAGCAGGAACGACGAAAAAGCTGCAGCTCCTTCCGTATGTGGATGAACCTGGAGTACCGGCGGGAGAAACGAAAGTGAAGTTCATTCACCTTTCACCGGATGCGCCTGCCGTCGACATCGCGGTCAAAGGAAGAGATGTCATCTTCCCGAATGTCTCCTTTAAGCAGGCAACGGAGTACTTGGGATTGACCCCCATGACCGTCGACCTCGAAGTCAGGCCGGCAGGATCCAAGGACGTTGTCCTGGCCATCCCTGACGTCAAGTTTGAGGCGAATCAGGCCTATACAATCATTGCAGCGGGCTTCGCAGGCGGAGAGCCTGCCCTGGAAGCTGTGCTCATCAAGGGATAATTAAAAAAGAAGGCAGCCGGGTCGGCTGCCTTCTTTTAATTTTGCAGGGCACGATCAACGGGAACGAGCAATCGGAAGGAGATACGGTCATCCTTCAAATTGAATTCATTCGCACGCACCTTGATGTCGCTCTTCAGCTCCATATCCTGAAGGGCCACATAGATTTCTTCATCATTTGGTCGAATCTTCACCCACTCGGGGAAATTATAGGAGTCCCTGACGATTTTAAGCACGTAAGAGACTGGTAGCTTAAGTTTACCGAGTGAGATGGATTTTTGCTTAAGTAGGATATCCCCATTCTCAAGGGCTTCCGGTTCGAATGTCAATTTGAAATCAAGATTCGAGGTGAATACGGGTACAGAGCCGATAAGTTCAACATCATCCTTCAGTTGTACTCCGTAATCAACCGGGCCATCCATGCCCTCTTCTTCGATATAATGCTCGATGATCAGGTTCAAGTCCTCTTTATCTGTCTGGATATTGAATCCGACATCATTGTTTTCGTCAGGATTCCCTTTAGGAACCGGGTCGTCCTTGATCGGTGCAGATACCATGATCAGAAGGACGATGATCACTGCCAGTATCAGCCCGGCTAATGCAAAGAACCCCACTTTCCATTTGCTCTTCATGGCGACTCCTCTTCCTATTGATTTTTCTCTTTACTTGTCAACGAAGCTAATGTTTCCCCCTTCGTCATCCTTTTAAACATACGCTCTGCAATGAGCTCATACCCATCGTCATTCGGATGGAAATAATCCTCGAACAGCAATTCGTCACCGGCATCAATGAACAGATCGTCAATCTCGACGAACAGGGAACGATCATAGTCATCCAGCACTTCACGACTTCCTTCATTCCAACTATCAATGATTTCTTCCACCTCTTCAATATCGGAAAACCATGTATTGAAAGGATTATAAAGCCCGACAAGGACGATTCCGGCATCGGGATTGTATTCCCTGATCGTATCGAGGATTTCTTTCAACCTCTCCTGATAGGCAATCTGCTCCTGTTGAAAGACATCAAGCTTGAGCTTGGAAAGATTCTGCTTGAAGATCTTCATGACATCATTGCCACCGATCGTGATCATGACCACATCGGATTTTTCGATGGAAGACTTCACTTCATCGGTTTTGATTTTCTTCAACAATTGATCGGTCCGATTACCCCTGACGCCATAATTATGGAAGTCGGCATCCTTGACGCCATCGGTGGATTCAAGAAGCTTCTCAAGATAAGGTACATACCCCCCGCTGTCGGTACTATCTCCAACCCCCTGGGTCAGGGAATCCCCGACGGAGGTGACATTCAAATTCTTCGGAATGAACGCTTCGGGAGGCTGGTCTTTTTCCCAGTCGGAAACCTGCCTCGAAACATGCTTCGCCGCATCTTCTATGGAACACCCCGACAAGAAAAATACAAAAGCGAGAATGAGAACACTCCATTTTTTCATCATATTCACCTCGCCTTTCCTTTATATATAGTATATCACTCTTCAATCAGACCGAAACATGATCCAGACGTTTTGAAGTTACTAGTGTATCAGATAAAGAGGCTTAAGGGCAATAAGTCCGTGTCACAAGCGGTCGATGAAGGCGGATACAATCCATTAGAGATTTGTGACAAAACGTTCAACATTCTATGACTATTGTATGTATGGCACGATGATAAATGAATGTTACAATTCAATTACATACGATAGTGTAGGAGGTTTTTGAGTGAAGCAACGTCATGTATTTATCTCACTGTTCATGGTGATGACGCTTTTCATTGCCGGATGCTCCGAAGAGGAAAAAACAACAGAGGAGCATGATCACGAAAGTCATGCCGTCATGAATGAGGATATCCAGGAAAAAACGGCGTCCCCCGACATTCTTCCCTCATTCCTTGATGGGAAAGAGGATACCATGAGAACGATCTATGCGGCATCTGCTCAGCACCAGGAACTTCTCGAGTACATACCGTGCTACTGCGGTTGTAGTGATTCTGCCGGACATAAAAGCAATTTTAACTGCTTTGTCCAACAGAAGGATAGTGAGGAGACCATATGGGATGACCACGGGACCCGCTGTGGGGTGTGCCTTGAAATTGCCGCCGAATCCATTGTCGAATATAACAAGGGAAAATCGATCAAGGAAATCCGCAAAGCCATTGATGAGAAATACAATGAGGGATATGCGAAGCCAACCCCGACCCCCATGCCTTCCTGATAACAAAAAAGAGACGAAAGCTCAGGCTTTCGTCTCTTTTTGATCAATCCGTATAATACGTGAAGCCGATTGCCCCGATCCCCGTATGGGTGCTGATGATCGGTGTGGTGTGACCGATATCGAACTGATCGTATCCGGTCTTTTCGGCGATTTTTGTTTTAAGGTTCTGGGCAAGGGCCAGTCCGTCCGCATGACAAAGCCCTACGCCTTTTATGGTTTTGCCTTTCACATCTTCCATGAATTGCTGCACAAGGAATTTCACGACCTGGGTGTGGCTCCTGACTTTTGCCACGGGAGTGTACTCTCCACCTGCAAGGGAAGCAATCGGCTTGATGTTCAGCAAGGAGCCGATCATGGCTTTTCCTTTTCCGATACGTCCTCCTTTGACGAGATTTTCGAGCGTATCCACTACCACATAAAGCTGTGTCTTTTCACGGATTTCTGTAATGGCCTTGAGGATTTCCTCCACGCCCTTACCTTCCCTGGCGAGTTTCGCCGCCTCGATCACCTGAAAACCGAGACCCCTTGAAATGAACCGGGAATCGACAACCGTGACATCTGTATCGGTGATCTCAGCCGCGGATTCCGCAGAACGGACTGTACCGCTCATGCCACCCGTCATATGGATGGAAATCACTTTCGATCCATCTTTGCCCAGTTCGTCATACAGTTCTGCGAACACCCCTGCTGAAGGCTGTGAACTTTTTGGTAGTTCATCCGAGGCTTTCATCTTTTCCAGGAACATTTCAGGTGAAAGGTCCACTCTATCTAAATACGTTTCCCCTTCGATGGAGATCGAAAGTGGAACCACATGTATTTCCAAATCCTTGATTATATCTTCCGATAAGTCTGCTGTTGAATCCGTTACAATTTTGATTTTCTCCATGTTAGCCACATCCTATCTTCCTTATCCCTCTCATTATAGCGTGCTTTGTTTGATATTTAAATAGATGAAAAGGATTTCACCGTTTCTCCACAAAACGTGATTCCGGGGGTAGCGTCTTGAACCATCTGCCCACAAACGAATAAAGCGCCGCCGCAAAGCTCTATGGCTTAGCAGTGGCACTCCATCCGGTCAAGCATTGTTCTTCAGTTCTTCTGATTGATAAATCTTTTCAAATTCCGACCATTTCAACGTTCTCTTCAAGTATTCCCTGAAACTGTAGGTCCCAGGTCCCTGCTTATGCAGCCCGCCCAGATAAAGGCGCAGCCTCATATTTACAGTGAACCAGTGGGGATGGTCATTTTTCATGACCGGGATCCCGTGGACTTTAATCTTCTGTCCATACTTTGTTTTGAACTCAATGGTTTTTGTCAGCAAAGTATCAATCCTCTTTTATGCCCGTTTGTACTTCTATTATACCTCAATTCCCACTGCAAAATATGTCAAAACCTACACTGGTAAAAAATTTATATCCCCATCCCTTTAATGTGATAAAGTTTGCATTCCCTCCCTAAGAGATTTATCATGGAGAGACAATCTCATTCAGAAAGGATGTTTAGATTGACCTATGATTTCGATTTTTCAAACTGGAAGGAAGAGATAGCCAATGCTATCACCCATGGAATCGGCTTGATCTTGAGTATCCCGGCACTCATCATGCTCGTCCTCTTCGCCGTGGATAAAGGCTCGGCCTGGCACGTGGTCAGTTTCTCCATTTTCGGCGCATCCATGATCCTGCTTTATCTCTTCTCCACGCTCCTTCATAGCTTCAAACCTTCCAAGGCAAAGAATGTCTTCGCCGTCCTGGACCATTCAGCCATCTATGTGCTCATCGCCGGCACCTATACGCCACTTATGCTCGTGAGTGTGAGAAGTGCCCTTGGCTGGACATTATTCGGTATTGTATGGGGGCTTGCCATCGTTGGCATCATCTTCAAGTGTTACTTCGTGGATCGTTTTCAAATCGTATCGACCCTCTTTTACCTTGTCATGGGATGGCTCGTGCTTGCAGCAATCAAGCCCCTTTACGAAAGTCTGACTCCTGCGGGATTCGATTTGCTGCTTACCGGCGGTATCCTCTATTCTGTCGGAGCCATATTCTATGTATGGAAGAAGATCCCTTACAATCATGCCATTTGGCATCTTTTCGTACTGGCAGGCAGCAGCTTCATGTACTTCTGCATCCTTTTTTACGTATAAGATCACAGCAAAAAAGCAGTCAGCCTTCATCTGGAGGCTGACTGCTTTTTCATTTACGCAAGAATGTCTTGAACTCATAATCATAAGGATTCTTATCGTTTTTCAACCCTTTTTCCGTCGATACAAGGGTGAAGTCATCCCAAGGGACTTCCGACATATGGGTGTCACCTTCGAATGCGTGGTGGATCGTGGTCACATAGAGTTTATCCGCATGGGGCAGGAACTGTTCGTACACATTGCTTCCACCGATAATGAACGTCTCTCCCTGCTGTTTTTCAGCAAATGCCAGGACTTCTTCCACGTGATGGAAGACCGTGCATTCATCATGAGAGAAAGAAGCATTCCTCGTCAGAATTACATTCTCCCTCTCCGGAAGCGGCTTGCCGAAAGACTCGAATGTTTTCCTCCCCATCACAACCGGATGACCCAGTGTGGTGCGCTTGAAGAATTTCAGATCTTCCGGCAGGCGCCATGGCAGGGCATTGTCCTTGCCGATCAAACCGTTCTTATCCATTGCCCAAATAAATGAAATCATACAGACACGACTCCTTTGATATGGGGATGGGGATCATAGCCGCTCAACGTGAAGTCTTCAAAGCGGAATCCGAATATATCCTTCACATCTGGATTGATCTCTAGTTTCGGAAGCGGACGTGGATCCCTTGTCAGCTGCAGGTTCACCTGTTCCACATGGTTCTGATAGATGTGAACATCCCCGAATGTATGTACGAATTCACCCGGCTCCAGATCGCATACCTGTGCCACCATCATGGTAAGGAGAGCATACGAAGCGATGTTGAACGGGACACCGAGGAAAACATCGGCAGAACGCTGGTAGAGCTGACAAGACAGCTTACCTTCCGACACGTAGAATTGGAACAAGCAGTGACAAGGCGGGAGGGCCATGGAATCTACATCGGCAACGTTCCAAGCACTGACGATCATTCTCCTGGAGTCTGGATTATTTTTAATGGTGGTGATGAGATTTTTGATCTGGTCGATCGTTTCTCCGTCTTTTCCAGGCCATGATCTCCACTGATGACCATAAACAGGTCCCAACTCGCCGTTTTCATCGGCCCACTCATTCCAGATCCTTACCCCGTTATCCTGTAGATATTTCACATTCGTATCCCCATTTAAAAACCAGAGAAGTTCATGGATGATGGATTTGACATGAAGTTTCTTCGTTGTAACGAGGGGGAAACCTTCCTGAAGATCGAACCTCATCTGGTATCCGAAGGTACTGATCGTACCCGTCCCAGTCCTGTCCCCTTTTTCCGTACCATGATCAAGTACATGTTTGCATAAATCTAAATATTGTTTCATCTGTCATCACCTTCATATCTTATTGATTGGCCGTCATCTTCTATCGGTCCATAGGGTGCAAAAGACCATTCTACCAGAAAGAGCCCGATTATCATATGATGACGGTAAACGGTATCCATATCCATAGTGTACATGATTGCTACTTTCCTCACAATGATACGGAGATTTTGGAATATAGCGTGGATGGATAAAAGCTTTAAAATCCAGAATGGCCGGTTGATTCCAATTGTATGGCGCCTTAAGGTAAAAGCCAACTAGAGTATAGGGGATCCCCTATCCCTGTTGGCAGGTTTATGTCCTCTCGTCTGGAACCTTCGATTGGAAGCCCCCGCCTTATATGCTTCTCTTGGATTTCACTTCAAACTCCGGCTTGGTCACGTAGTCCATATACTGGACACTTCCCTCAAAATTCAAATAAGCCTGATAGCGTGTACGAAGGGCAGGGGCAGATATCATGTTCAACACGTCTTCTTTACGGACCCAGCGGACATCTGATGTTTCAACCGAAGTGTTGAATTCACCACCAACGGGTTCACAAACAAAATCAAACATCACTTTTGTCGGTACAATCTTCACTCCGCTATGTCCTTCGTACGTGGCTGTGTTGGAAAAAACCCCTACCAGATGGGAAACTGTCACATCCATTCCACTTTCTTCTTTAACCTCTCTGATCACCCCATCGATCAGGTTTTCCCCGACCTCTATTTGTCCTCCTGGAAATACCCAGTGCCCGTCCCGTCGGGTTTTGACTAATAAAATCTCATCTTTCTCATTTGTAACAAACCCTCCTGCTGCCACAATATGTACCGGCATTTGCATACGAATCTCCTCCAACATAGTTTTAGTAAACCCACTTCCCTTAGAAGGAAATCGGGCGAGTGAGACATGGTGATAACATACTAAGCTGTCAGCCCCTGATCACTGTAATAGTTCGACTTTATTGAACAGGAGGATGCCTTCATACTTCTCCTGCTTCCAATCGTAGAAGCCTTGGTTCTTCATGCAAGAATGTACCTGGGTTCCAATAGGACTCATTTTATACTCCATATAAAAAAGCGCGACCATTGTGCATCGCGCATCTTCCTATCAGGAAAGGCTCCTCCACTGCGGAGGCATATTCTTGTTCCAATAGATGCTTCCAAGATCATGATGGGCCATGAATTGATCATGTGCCGTATGATAGTGGAAGTTGAAATAATATCCGTCTTTTGGCGGGTGATCCTTCCTTACATGAAACCGGATAACGTCTTTTCCGGTACGGCTGTCGTAAATGTGAAAGATTTTCTCCGTCTTGACGTATTCCGGCACCTCTGAAATGACAAGTGAGCTCAAGTCTTCATCAGGAAAATCAGTAGCGGTCCTTGCAATGGCTTTTTCAAGATTCGGAAGCACGACCGATCTGAATTCATCTTCGATCACAGGTTTGATTTTCGTACCAAATTTTTCATATGAATGAAGTTCAGCCTGAGCCATGATGGTATCCAGGAAGTCCTCCCTTGAAAGCATCCCTTCTTCTTCCGCCGGGTCTTCCGTACTTGATTCGAAGGTGGATGATTTCCCGTTACCCTTTGCTAGGGCATGATTGTCCTCATTCAGGAATGGCTGGGTCGGGGAAACCAGACCGAATGTCAGGATGGATAATAGGATGAAAAACGATTTTTTGATCCAGATCGACATAGGGAACGTCCTTTCTTTTTTTGGTAGCGTATATCGTTGTTGGAATCGTCATGTGATGTTTCATTGGATAAACCTGCCCATAGCATGTACGGGTCAAAGCTTTATTATCTATCATTATACTATCTTTTCTGAAAAAGTGGTGAAAAAGCTTTCATTTTCCGAGGATAACCTGCTTGCGATGTGGTAGTATAGGATTAGAAGTATGTGTAAAGGAGAGAAAAAGATGGATACTGGCTTGATGATCAGCATTGGTTTCTTGCTATTGTTAGGGTATTTTTGTGTTTTGGCTGTCACCGATTGAGTAATAAAGGGACCTGGAAGCGGATGCTTCCAGGTCCCTTTATTTTCACACCCATCAAAGATCGATGGTGCCATAGTGGAATTTCGAGGAAGGTCTGATCAAAACCTTGAAGTCATGTTCCCCGAATAAAGTAGAACGGAAATGTTCCTTAAGGAGGACCCTCTCTTTCGCCACCCGTTTTGCTTCTTCTATCGTTTCACCGGTGAGCCGTTCATAGTGGGCCCAGCTCCGGATCGGATTGATACCATGGGAATCGGTCAAGCCTTCTTCAAACATGGGATCGAAGTAGACAACGTCGAAGGAGTCATCGGGCAGTTCCTTCAAGAGGGACTGTGACAGACCATTGATCACTTTGAGCCTCTTCATGGCATCATTGAGCTCAGGTAGTGGGGATACCCACTCTTTCAGTCCACGTTTTAGGATGTGGGCCACATACGGATTGGCTTCGATTCCCGTTACAGATCCGGTCCTGCCGACCACCGCGCTTGCGATGATGCTATCGGATGCGAGGCCCAATGTGCAGTCGAGCATGGTCATTCCCTTTTTCAATCCGGCTGCTTCAATGAACGGATCGGATTCTCCCCTCAGGACTCTCTTGATCCGGAATGAAGCTGAGTTCGGATGGAAGAAGAAGGGCTGCTCCCCCCTTCGATGCAGCTCATCCCGCTCTTTCCCCAGGACCAGGCAGTCTGCCTGATGGTGGTCCATATAATTGGCGATGGACCTTTTCTTCCGTTCAATATAGGGAATCTGAAACTTCCCTGCAAAGGCTTTAGCTCTCAATTTGACGGATTCATCGGCCCTGCCAGAAGTTGTAACAAACATCTCTTCCATTTGGATTCACCTGTTTTCCTGATAAAGTCTATACATAAAAAAGGACGGATGGCCATACGCCATCCGCTGCCTATTAACAGTGCTGCTCGAAAGCACCCGTCAAGTTGGAGATGATGCTTCCGATATCATGGTCTTCAATTTCTTCACGTGGGATGAAATGGACGACTTCCTTTCCTTTCAGGAGTGCCATGGAAGGAGAGGAAGGCTCATAGCCATTGAAGTACTCACGCATCTTCATCGTGGCTTCTTTGTCCTGCCCTGCGAATACCGTGACCAGATGATCCGGGGCCTTATCGTTCAATACCGATTGCGTCGCAGCGGGACGGGCAAGTCCTGCTGCACACCCGCAAACCGAGTTCACGACAACCAAGGTCGTACCTTCTGCTCCATCCATAAAGGTTTTTACTTCCTCTTCATCCTTCAATTCTTTGAATCCTGCTCCAGTGAGCTCTTGTCTCATAGGCTGTACAAGCTGTCTCATATATTCTTCATATGCCATTGACATAATGTCATCATCCTTTCTAATCTTTTTTTGAACGGGCTTCAGTCATTTGCTTCCAAACGGATCCTTTGGCTTCTTCTCCACCTTCAATCCTTTCGATGGCCATCTTCACCTGTAGTCGCACTTCGAACTCTGGATCATCCTCTGCAGCCTTCAATCCCTCGAGTGCGCTCTCATCGCCAACCTCATAGAGATACATGGCGGCACGCCAGCGGACCAGCTTGCTCTTGTCTTTCAAGGCATCTATCATGACCGGAATCGCCTGTGTGAATCCAAGATCCGAAAGACAGTCACCTGCTGTACGCCTGACGGACACAGAGGAGTCCTCCAACCCTTTATATAAGAGGGGAAGGACTTTTTCATCCTCGATCATCCCTGCATAGACGACCGCCAGCCTCCGGATAGACACTTTTTCATCGTTCAGTGCCTTTTCCAGGAGGGGAAGGTCGTCAAGTGTAGGATCTTCCATGGCATCGAGCCGTTGATAGCGGATTTGCCAATCGTCTTCTTCCAAATCTGAAAGAGAAAGTTTAAGCTTCTTCCTCGGCTCAGGAATCGTGGTCCGATCAGCCTGCTCAACCAAGTCCTTCAAACGTCTTTGAGGGAAGGCTGCCTGAAGTTCATCCACAACCTGGGCACCAATTTCCTCCAAGTCTCCGTACCGGACACCGTAGTCTTTCCATTTCCGGAGCAAGACGACGTTGTCCCCTTCTTTTTGAGCCTCACCGATGGCCTCGATATAAGCTGCTGGAAGAGAGAATCGTTTTTCAACTTCCCCGTCGGTCAGTTTGACCTGCATCGGGATTCCTTTGAACATCTGTACGGCCACATTTACCTCTCCGAAATGTTCTTCCATCTGTCCTGTTTCCGATTGGGATCCCTCTTCACCAAAAGCCTGTCTTACTTCTGACAGAAGGGCCTGCCAGTCGAATTTGGCATTACGCTCGACTGCAAGAAAATCCGCGACATGATAGACCCCTTTGATCCCTTCTATTGAAAGGATGCTTTTAATGATGGCAGGTGCCCCGTCTGCTTGATCTTTTTTATAATTATTACTCCGGCCGGCCTTCAATTCTTCGTCGAGAAGAACCTTCATTGTATTCGGACTCGGAGTCGGTTCGATCGAGAGTATCCTCATTGCACGCTCCCCTTTCTCAAGATCTTTCACTCATTTTATCATAACGTGTGCTTTCGTCTAAATGATCGGCCCTACTCGGCGAATTCGGACAGATAGCTCCACCGTTCAATCAGGTGTTCCAGCTGTTCGTTGAGCTTGGCACTCTCGTCCATAAGCTGCTGGGCTTTCGTGAAATCACTGCCGATCCCCTGCAGTTCCACATTGACCTGTTCGATTCTTGATTCGATGTCCGCCATCTTGTCTTCCAGCTCATCCCATTCCCTCTTCTCCATATAGGACAGGCGTTTTTTTTCTTTCTGGACTGCCTGGGGAGCTGCTTCCTTCTTGATGGTCTGGGGTTTGACGGCTGCCTGCTGAGATCGTTCCAGGTACTCGGTATATTCCCCTAAATAGGAATCGATGCTGCCCTGTCCGTTGAAGATCAGGAGCTCTCTTGCCGTCTTGTCAAGGAAATAACGATCATGTGATACGGTGATGACCACTCCGGTAAATTCATGGATATAATCTTCTAGGACCGTCAATGTTTCCGTATCAAGGTCATTCGTCGGCTCATCCAGAAGCAGGACATTGGGTTTCCCCATAAGGAGTCTCAAAAGGAACAATCTCCTCTTCTCTCCACCGGAAAGCTTCCGTATCAGGGTCCCATGGGTGCTCATCGGGAACAGGAACCGCTCGAGCATGGATGTGACAGAAATCTGTTCACCCTTATCGGTGGTCACGTACTCCCCAGCTTCCCTTAGATATTCGATCATCCTCATGTTTTCATCAAGTTCTTCATGTTCTTGGGTATAATAAGCAACCTTTACGGTCTGACCCGTAATGAGTTCGCCGGAGGTCAGTTCCTCGCGTCCGGCAAGGATATTCAAGAGCGTGGACTTGCCACTGCCGTTCTTCCCGACAATCCCGATCCGGTCCTTCGGTTTGATGAGCCGATTGTATCCATCTAGGATGACATTCCCTTGGAAAGTCTTCACGGCATCCTTCAACTCGAATACCTGCTTCCCGAGTCGATCACCTCCGATGGAAACCTCCATCTCCGAACTTCTCCCACCTGATCCTTTCGCATCCTCCAGCTCATCAAAGCGCTGGATGCGTGCTTTTTGCTTGGTGGAACGGGCCTTCGCCCCCCTCCTCATCCAGGCAAGTTCACGGCGATAGAGGTTGTTCTGCTTGATCGACTGTTGACGTTCATTTTCTTCACGGACGGCCTTCGCTTCGATGAAGTCTGCATAGTTCCCCTTATAATGGAACAGCTTCCCCCCATCCAGTTCAAAGATGCGATTTGTGACCGCATCAAGGAAGTAGCGGTCATGGGTGACCAATAGGACCGATCCATTGTATTTGCCCAGGTAATCTTCCAGCCATTTGATGGACTGATAGTCGAGATGGTTCGTCGGCTCGTCCAAAATGAGAAGATCCGGTGTCTCGATAAGTACACCGGCAAGTGCGACACGCTTCTTCTGTCCTCCCGATAATTCACCCATACGCTTTGAGAATTCGGTGATGCCAAGCTTGGTCAGGATCGCTTTCGCCTCTGCACTCGCTTCCCACGCATTCAGTGTGTCCATCTCTTTCTGCGCGTTCATGAATTCAGATTGGACCCCTTCATCTTCGTAGCCGCTTTCCATCCGTAGGAGTGCCGATTCGTATCTCCTCATGGCCTTCATCACAGCGGCTTCCCCTTTAAAGATCTGCTGCAGGACCGACAGATCCGGATCGAAGGATGGATCTTGAGGAAGATATGCGATCCTGTAATCATTCGGCTTCATGATTTCGCCAGAATCGCCTTCTTCTATACCGGCAATCAGTTTGAGCAAACTGGACTTACCCGTTCCATTGACGCCGATGAGGCCGACGCGCTCCCTTTCTGCAATGGAGAAGGAGATCTCATTGAAGATCGTCTTCTCCCCATATGTTTTCGACAGGTGTTCCCCTGTAATCATTCTCATTGTGGACCATTCCATTCTATAGTGAATTGCCTGATGAAGTCTTTCATGACTGCATGGCGCTCTTCTGCGAGGCGTTTTCCCGTCGGTGTCAGCATTCGGTCTTTCAACTTGAACAGTTTTTCATGGAAATGATTGATGCTTGTGGAAGGACCATTCCTATATTCATCGTTCGTCATCTGCTCCCTGACGGGAAGGTCGGGAAGATGGATCGGTTGGCCTTTCCATCCGCCATAGGCGAAAACCCTTGAAATGCCGATCGCACCCATGGCGTCGAGACGGTCTGCATCCCTGAGTACCATTGCTTCAGGTAATACCGGATCATCGACGCTACCGCCTTTGAACCCCATGGCGTGTATCACTTCCCGGATCGTCTCCAAGGTTACTGTTGTAACAGGCAATTGACGGAGACACTCCTCAAGCTTCCTAGTTCCTTCACCCGGTGTCGGATTGAGCTTTTCGTCGGCTACGTCGTGGAGGATCGCCGCCCACTCTATGACGTCTCGATCTCCCATATGGTCTTCCTCTGCTATGTATAAAGCGAGCCTTCTCACGCGCTCCAGATGATGCCAGTCATGACCACCAGGGTCGAGACCATACGTCCGGCGCATCTCTTCCATCAGTTCAAGCTTATTCAAACCCCTCACACCTTTCACCCCATTGTACCAATTTCCCTTCCCCATTTGAAGAAAAAGGAGCGGAAGGCTCAAGCCTTACCGCTCCCATTTTCCTCGTACCAGCTGATCCCAAGTGTATCCGAGCCCGCATGGATCCCGATCACGGCAGCAAGGGGATAGGGAGAGAAGTGAATCTTGGGAAATTCACCCTTCAGTTCCTCCATCCACTTGTTGGCTTCCTCCCTGTTCAATCCATACAGAATGAACGCCTCCCTAACCTTGGCAGCGGAGAGCCGTTGTTTCATAAGGGCAAGGCCCTTACGGTGATTCCTTACCCGCTGGTCGACGGAGAGTTTCCCGTCACGGATGGTAAGGAGCGGTTTGATGTGAAGCATGCTCCCAAGAAAAAAACTGAGCCCGCTCATTCTTCCGCTCCTATGAAGCTGTTCAAGACTTCCCACCATCACAAACGTCCTTGACTGTGCGGCCCTTTCTTCAAGGCGCGTTTTGATCTCTTCATGCGAGACCCCCTCCCGGTCAAGGGCCTGCCCATAACGGATCAGGTCCGTCAGGGGATAGGAAAGGATCTTGGAATCCACGCAATAGATGGCTGGGAAAACCTCTTTCATCATGTCCGCCGCCTGGACAGCCGAAGCATACGTGCCGCTGAAGTGGGAGGAAACATGTACGGAGAAGATGACATCATGATCTTTTGCCAATTTCTCATACAAAGAGACAAATGTACCGATGGACGGCTGGGACGTCTTACCGGCCACCCGTTCCTCCTCAAGCTTCTCGTATAACCCTTCCAGCGTCAGGTCGACTCCATCCAAATATTCACGATCCCCGAAGCTGATATGCATGGGAACCACATGTATATCTTCCATTCCATTCCCCACAAATGCTGTACTGTCTGTCACCCAGGCCACTTTCATCTGGACGACCCCCTTTTTCCCTACTATATGTGAATTCCTCTTATTTCAGAAGAGATTCGATGGAATGAGCCACCATTTCAATCACATCATCGACCATTTCCTCTGTGATGACCCTGAAGAATGCGAGGATGCCTTCCACCCGGGTTTCCCCATGTGATGAAGAGATGGTGAGCCATTCCCATGAAGTTCCCTGACCCCAAAACTCTTCCAGTGCTTTACGGGACGACAGGAGGGAATCATCTCCCAGGTAGGTGAACGCTATAACGGCACCTGCACGATTCCCCCTTGCAAAACCATTCCGTTCCGCCAAGAAGTGACCGGCATCGGCCTTCAGTTCTAGACGGACAGACGCTCCCTGTGTTCCTTTTAATCGGTATTGTATCTGATACTTCCTCTCATAGTGGGCGAAATCGAAGAGATCCTTGCGATCAACGATGTCGATTTCCCCACCGAGATCGAAGTCATAGACGGCACCTTCCAGTACCACCTTCAAATTATCAAAAGCCGTAGGGTCGAACATCTCTCCCCCTCCTCTCGTTAAAACAGGCCGATGGCCCTGCCATCCGAAGCCACGTCCATTTGATTGGCTGCAGGTGATTTCGGCAGGCCTGGCATGGTCATGACATCACCGGTCAGTGCGACGATGAATCCAGCACCGATCTTTGGCTTCAATTCCCTGATCGTAATTCTGAATCCCGATGGGCGGCCCAGTTTAACAGGGTCATCAGACAGTGAGTATTGGGTCTTCGCCATGCATACAGGAAGGCCACCCCATCCTTCTGATTCGAATTGCTCGATCTGTTTAAATGCCTTCGGGGAAAAGTCGACTCCCTCGGCACCATAGACCGTCATGGCAATTTTTTCGATCTTTTCGGAAATTGAATCGGTCAGCTCGTAGATTGGCTTCAAGACTTTTTTGTTCATCTCGATTTCTGATAGGACTTTCTCGGCAAGCTCCAGTCCCCCTTCGCCGCCGTTGGCCCAAACATCGGTAAGGGCAACAGACACACCACGGTCTTCACACCACTTCTTCAACAGGGTGATTTCTGTTTCACTATCGGTGATGAACCGGTTGATGGCCACTACATAAGGTACCTCGAATGCCTCGAGGGTTTCCATATGCTTCTCAAGATTGGCCAGACCCACTTCTAGTGCCTGTGTATTTTCCGTTGCCAGTTCCATCTTATTGACCCCTCCGTGCATCTTCAGGGCGCGTATGGTGGCCACCAATACAACGGCGGAAGGGGCAATGCCTGCCGCCCTGCTCTTGATATTCAGGAACTTCTCGGCACCGAGATCCGCTCCGAAGCCCGATTCCGTCACAACATAGTCGCCGAGCTTCATGGCTGTACGCGTGGCCATGACACTATTGCACCCATGGGCGATATTGGCGAAAGGACCGCCATGCACCAGCGCAGGAGTGTGTTCGATGGTCTGTACGAGATTTGGTTTAAGGGCATCCTTCAACAGGAGGGTAAGAGCACCCTCTACCCCAAGGTCTCTGACGTAGACGGGCTTACGGTCATATCCATAGGCGATGACCATGCCGGCAAGCCTGTCCTTCAGTTCATCCAGGCTGTTTGACAGGCACAGGACGGCCATGATTTCGGAAGCCACCGTGATATCAAAACCTTCTTCACGCGGTACACCTTGAACTGCTCCTCCGAGACCGATGACCGTATGCCGCAGGGCCCGGTCATTCATATCAAGCGCACGCTTCCATACAATTCTCCGTGGGTCGATCCCTAGCTCGTTTCCCTGATGGATATGATTATCGAGGAGTGCGGCAAGGGCATTATTGGCAGATGTGATGGCATGGATGTCACCGGTGAAATGTAGATTGATGTCTTCCATCGGGACGACCTGAGCATATCCACCTCCAGCTGCCCCGCCTTTGATCCCCATCGTGGGGCCGAGTGAAGGCTCCCTCATGGCGATGATGGACTGTTTCCCCAGACGGGTCAGGGCATCCCCAAGTCCTACTGTCACCGTGGATTTCCCCTCACCCGCAGGGGTCGGATTGATGGATGTGACCAAAATCACCTTTCCTTCAGACGCCCCCTTGCGTTTTTCAATCGCATCAAAGGTGATTTTGCCTTTGAACCTGCCGTATAGCTCGACTTCATCCTCTGCAAGACCGATGGATGAAGCGATGTCCAGGATCGGATGCAGCTCGGCTTCCTGTGCAATGGTAATATCAGATTTCACTTGTTTCGTTGTTGTCATATATGTGTCACCTACTCATGAAAGATAGAATCATTCCATTATTCTATCATGATTCAGCCGGGTGATGTAAACATGAACAGCGTCATGAATGAGAGTGCCTGCTTCAGCTCATGATCAAGTCCTGTGATAGCGTCCCCTTTCACACCTTTCTTGAATACCCATTCTTCATCCACAGCCTCCCATCCAAGCTCAGTTGAAAGTTTCACGAGCTCCCATGGCATCATCGTATTGCACACCGCTTTCCCGCCTGTCAATCGGGGAAAGGCATTCTCCCTCGGATGTGCCGTCGGACCGAGCAGTCCGATGACGATATACCCCCCAGGGATCACTACCCGTTCAACCTCTTTAAGTGCCTCTAGTGGATCCTCCAGCCACTCGATGGAATTGATGGCCATCACACCATTGAATGCATGATCACGGAAGGGCATGGATGTCAGATCACCCTGAACGAAACGAAGATCATCCCCTTCGTATCGCTTCGCAAGATCGATCATATTGTTTGAAAAATCCATTCCTGTCACTTCGTAGCCCGCTTGCCGCAACAGATGGGAACCGGCCCCGTCACCACAGCCGAGGTCCCCTATGTGAGAAGCTTTCGGAACATGCTTCTCCACAAAAGGCAAAATCTGTTTCCTACTGCCCGTCAGCCACATCTCTTCGCTTCTGGAATGCCAGTTTCCCGCATTTCCCTCCCATTTTTCCTGTGCTGTTTTTCCCCATTCTTCCATAATGATCCTTCCTTTCACTGTTTCTCTCCCCTTCATTCGTGAGAAAAGGGTTAAAAACCTCCCTATGGGAAGCAAGTTATGAATCTGGCGCTTTCAGTCCATACTAACATACGAACCTTTATGAAACAGGAGGAATCCCCATGGAACAGATCGTCGCAGTACAGCGGAATGAAGCAGGTGGGATTATCAACTTCGAGACCTCATCCGGTCGCATCATTTCATACAGGAAGGCCGTCATGGAGGCGAATGAAGGCACACTCCAGTTCCCACCCGACGGTGACGCAGAATCGGATGACCAGTTCGATCAGTATCCTTCCATCTTTTAATTCCATCAAAAAAAGGAAGGACTGAATCTCAATCAGCCCTTCCTTTACTTATTCACTTCGATTTTGTATGAAGCGGAGCTCTTCCACCCGCTTTTTGTCTTCTTCAAAATACTGTACAAGGTCTCCGATCCGGTCGATGGAATCCCAGCTGAGGTGATGTTCGATCCCCTCCACGTCTTCATAGATATGTTCATCCTTCACGCCGATGACGGTCAGGAATTGCTCCAGCAGTTCATGTCTATACACTAAACGTTTTCCAACTTTATTCCCTTTGGGAGTCAGAACGAGCCCACGGTATTTCTCATAAACGAGGTAGTCATCCTTATCTAGCTTCTGCACCATTTTGGTTACTGAGGAGGGATGGACGGACAATGCCTCTGCAATATCCGATACTCTTGCGTATCCTTTATTCTCAATCAGCAAATAAATTTGTTCTATATAATCTTCCATGCTTGGTGTAGGCATTCTGTACCCTCCAAATTCCCTTCAATATCATTAAAAGTTTACTATAAGAATTGGATGAATACAACCCGAGCTTATCCTCTCCCAGATCTCAAAACGGAAAATCGTGCAATCAGCCCATGACGGGGTGATAGGATCCAAGTCAGAAGGAAAACCAATCCGGCGACAACTGCCATGCTTCCTGATATGGAAACATCCAACCATTTGGCTGCATAGTAACCGGCGATACTATCGAATACACCGATGATTACACTCAACAAAATCATCTTCAGGTAGCGGTCGGTCCATAAATAGGCCGTGGCCCCAGGTGCGATGAGCATGGCCACCACCAGGATCGCCCCCACGCTGTCAAATGCCGATACGGTCGTAACGGAAACAAGGGTCATCATGACGTAGTGCAGCAGAAGGACGGGAAAACCCATGGCTGCCGCCATACCCGGGTCAAATGATGTGAGTTTGAACTCCTTGAAAAGCAGAAGGACCACGACAAGATCGAGGAGCAGTACGGCTGTAAGCATCACCACCGATTTAGGAACCTCACCAAACATGGGGAGGGTCAATGTATCCCATGGGATGAACGCAATCTCACCCATGAGGGCATGCTCCACGTCCAGATGGACGTTCTGTGCGAACAAAGAAATCAGGATGACGCCGATCGCGAAGAGGGTCGTGAACACCACACCGATCGAAGCATCCTCTTGTATGCCCTTTGCATTCAGCACCTGTATCAAGTAGGTAGTGAACAGACCGGCAGCGGCTGCCCCCACGAGCATGATGCCGCCGTTCAAAGACTGACTGATCAAAAAGGCAAGCACTAAGCCGAGGAGAACCGTGTGGCTGATTGCGTCGGCAAGCATCGCCATCTTCCTCAGGATGAGAAAACACCCCATCATTCCACAGGTCCCCCCGACCAAAGCCCCTGTAAGCAGGATCCAAAACTCATATGTCATTGTCCTCTTACTCCTTTCAGCATGTAGGGATGGCGGTTGTATACGTCTTTTCTTTCTTGGATCAACACCATAAGGTTCTCGTCGGAGGGCGTCTGCCCCGCAGCTTCTTCCAACCAACCTTCATCATATGCTGCCATTTCGGCAGGATACATCTCCTTCAGTTCACGGAGTTCATCCGCGTAAAGGATGTGGGTAGCTTGGAGACGCCCTTGTTCTGTCAGTACGATCTCACCCCCATCACTGTACAGCCATCCGGAATGCATGCAATGGTGGATCGCCTCACTCATTTTACGCTCATTCGTGCCCAGGCGCACGTGCATCTCTGAAATCCCACAACCCCCGCCTAGACTTGCTTTCAGCAGGCTCCGCCTGAGGAGTATTCTATCATTCCTTCTCCGTTCCATTCCCTTTGAAATCATGCCCTTTGAAGGAGCAAACAAAATGGATATAACAAAGATCGCACTCGCCGTCAGTACGATGAACGGACCTGTGGAAAGCCCTTTTCCCATGGCACTGATGATGGTACCTACGACACCGGATACACCCCCGAAAACACCAGCGATTGCGACCATCCGATGCAGGGAATCCGTCCAGTAGCGAGCAGAGATGGCAGGTGTAATCAATAATGCCGCCATCAGGATCACACCCACCGCCTGGATGCCGACGATGACAGTGATGACGAGGAGCGACAAGAACAAGAAGTTCAGGCGCTGTACCGGCAGTCCGACCCCTTTGGCAAACTGGGCATCGAACGTAATCAGCTTGAACTCTTTGAAAAGGACGGTGATCACCAGGATCAAGACGAAGGCCGTCCCCCCCATCAACCAGACATCCTTGCCCACCAAGGAGGCTGCCTGACCGAAGATGAAGTGATCAAGACCACTTTGATTCCCGCTCGGCATCTGGGCCACCTTGGTTAAGAGGACGATCCCCAGGCCGAAAAAGACAGAAAGGAAGAGACAAATGGCCGTATCTTCCTTGATCTTGGACGTACGTGTGACAGCCTGGATCAAGTAGGCCGCAATCAGTCCCGTGACAGCAGCTCCCACCAATAGTCCAAAAAAGTCCTTCTCACCCATGATCATGAAGGCAAGACATATGCCCGGTAGCGCACTATGGGCTACGGCATCACCGATAAGGCTTTGTTTCCTCAGGAGTGCGAAACTCCCCATCACCCCGCTTGCGATCCCGAGCAAAAGGGTGCTCAGGAGGACCCACTGGGTATTGCCATCCTTTAAGATGCTTAACCATTCCATTCCGCACTTCCTCCTTCACAGGCTCCCGATCTTATCCAAAAAGGCTAGCTTTCCGCCGTACGTACTTCTTAAATTCTCCGTGGTAAAGACTTCTTCTGTCGGTCCGCATGCAATCACCCTGCGATTGAGCAAAAGGGTCCAGTCAAAATAGTCGGTAACCGTCTGAAGATCATGATGGACCACGAGGACCGTCTTGCCCTGATCCTTCAGTTCGGTCAACAGGGCGATGATGGATTTCTCCGTTGCAGCATCGACTCCTGCAAAAGGTTCATCCATAAAATAGACTTCGGTATCCTGGGCAAGTGCCCGGGCTAGGAAGACTCTTTGCTGCTGTCCGCCGGAAAGCTGGCTTATCTGTCTTCCAGCAAACCCCTCCATGCCTACTTGCTTCAGGCAATCCAGGGCCATTACAGTATCCTTTTTGGAAGGAAGGCGGAACCAACCGGTGTGTCGGTATCTTCCCATGCGGACGACATCAAGGGCATCCGTCGGAAAGTCCCAATCCACCGTTCCCCTCTGTGGTACGTATCCTACTTTGTTGGACTTGGGGGAATACGGTTCACCCAGGACACTCACCTCTCCGGTGGAGCGCTGGACGAGACCTAGTATCGCTTTCATCAATGTTGTCTTACCCGCCCCGTTTGGTCCCAATATCCCGATGATCACTCCCTTCGGCAGTTCGAATGTTACATCGGACAAAACCGGCTTCCGGTGGTAGGCCACCGTCAGACCATGCACGTTTATCGAAGTCATCTTCTCATCCCCCTATTTCAATGCTTTCACGATTGTATCGACATTATGTTTATACATCCCTACATAGGTTCCTGTTTCCGTGCCCTCTTTTCCCATGGCATCGGAGTACAGCTCACCGCCGAGGTCGATGTCTTTCCCCTTTTTCCTTACGCCCTCCATCACGGCTGTGATTGATTTCTCTGAAATGCTTGATTCGACGAAAACGGCCTTGATCTCCCTTTCCGCAAGAGTCTCAACAAGCCCCTGGACGTCCCCCAATCCGTATTCGGCATCCGTACTCAAGCCCTGAAGTCCCATTACTTCCATGTCATACGCATCACCGAAATAGTGGAAAGCATCATGCGCCGTCACCAGGACGCGCTGCTCAGGAGGGATCGAGCCTATTTTCTCTTCAGCATATTTCTTCAATTCATCCAGCCTGTCGTAGTAGGCTTCTGTATTTTTTCTGTATTCCTGCTCATGGGCGGGATCCTCCTTGATCAATCCATCCCTTACCTCACCAACAGCAATCTTCCAGAGCTCGATATCGAACCATACATGCGGATCCACAGCCGCATCATTGGCCTCATCTGCACGAAGGCGTTCTTTTGGAATGCTTTCGGAAATCGCATAAGCGGGCTTCGATTCGTTCACCTTCTGAAGTACTTCGAGCATCTTCCCTTCAAGATGAAGTCCGCTATAGAAGATAAGGTCTGCTTCTTGAAGCTTTCCGATATCAGACTGCTTCGCTTTGTAGAGATGGGGATCGACTCCAGGTCCCATCAGCGTTTGTACCTCCACACGGTCTCCACCGATCTCCTTGACGGCATCCCCGATCTGCCCGATCGTCGCCGTCACCCTCACCTTCCCGCTCTCTTTTGTCCCACTCTCCTGAGCGCAGCCACCCATCATGAAGACAACTGCCATCACCGTGGCGATCATGAATCTCCCTTTCATTCGACCATTCCTCCCTTTCTCTCCACTTACCCTATTCAATACTTTTACTCTTTGCCACTATTTTTGCTCAAGTTTATTTATTTTAACTTTAACTATAAAAGTTTCCTTAGTGCAAATTTTAAGGTGTGACCATCCTGTTGTCAATCCTGTTTTCTTAATGATTTGTAAAATTTACTCAAAAAGCCCCTCCTGATGTTGACTCGAAAAACGTCATATTGTATAGTAAAGACATCATTGAAGTGAACGATTAGTAGGCGCTTGCAAAAGCGGGAATATCAACATTTCGTGATAAATATTTCCCATGGCACTCAACGTGCTTGAACGACTTAGGAGGATTTAGATTATGCAAAATGGTAAAGTAAAATGGTTCAACAACGAAAAAGGTTTCGGTTTCATCGAAGTTGAAGGTGGAGACGACGTATTCGTACACTTCTCTGCTATTCAAGGTGACGGCTTCAAGTCTCTTGAAGAAGGTCAAGACGTTTCTTTCGATATCGTTGAAGGAAATCGCGGACCACAAGCAGCAAACGTTGTAAAATTATAATTCATAACCACCCATAAATAAAAAAGGCATCGATCCTCCGGATCGATGCCTTTTTCTTATCCCAATCTTTCTCCGTAGCGTCGGATTTCCCTTCCTACGGTACATTCTTCTATGCAAAAACGGTGGGCATGGGTTTTGCCGTACTCCTTGCGGAAATGAGCCTTCAAAAGGCAACCCTTGCAATAAGCATCCGACAGCTCATCCACCTTATCGATCAATTCTTTACGCTCCACTTTCCGGTTTCACCTCCGGGTTCCATGTTCATGATCTTTTATAGGATATAATGATCGGTGCTTCTTTATTCCAGACTTTTGTGGCTTTCCACCCTTGTTCCTTCAAGTGCCTGGTTGGCAAGCTTATCAGCTTCTTTATTATCTTTCCGGCCGATCACGTGCAGGGAAGTTTTGATCCTAATCTTTTTGATGAGGGTTTCGGTCCTCTCCAGCCATTTTGCCAGACCGGCTTCATAGCAGGGCCACTCTCCACCAAGCTGATTCAATACTACCTGAGAGTCTCCGTAAATAGCGCAAGGCTGGTTTTTGACCCCCAATTCTTGAAGGATCGATAGGGCATAATGAAGCGCTGCGTATTCTGCTTCATTGTTGTTTTCAAGTGAATCCAGCAGATCATTCCGCCGGATCCGGAAACCCTCACCGCCCTTTTCGTAATAAATGACGATGCCGATTCCCGTCATGGAAGATTCCTTATCGAAGCCCCCGTCAAAGTAAAGCCGGATGTTTTCCGGCTCCTTTTCCAATTCTTCGTTGAGCTTGATGAATTCTTTCCTCGTCCAGGATGATCCCATCTCGTCGATGATTTCAAGGTCAAGCACCCTTCCCGTCTTCATGAGATCATCCACATGGATGAGGGTTTCCTTCCTCGGGAAAGGACTGGATTCGAACTCTATCGATGATTTTGTTTTCGTCTTATACGTAAATCGGATGCGCATATCCACGTTTCAACACTCCTTGGTTAGGTGATTGACTCCGTCCCGGCCCTGATATAAGGTAGGGAGGAGGTGAATGCATATGATTGAGGTAAACATCGATGGTGCGAGCGCAGGCAACCCCGGGCCGAGCGGTGCCGGTATCTTCATTAAAGAAAATGGGAAGATCACCACTTTTTCTTTACCCCTCGGCACGATGGATAACCACTCGGCCGAGTTCACCGCCTGCCTGAAAGCGCTCGAGTATTGTACAGGTGAAAAGCCGGACATCGTATGGCTTCGCAGTGATTCACAAGCCGTGATCCAGGCGATTGAAAAACGCTTTGTCCGTCATTCAGAATACAAACCGATCCTTGCAGCCATCCTTGAAGAAATCGATAAGCTGGATCTCTTCTTCTGCAAATGGATTCCAAGCAAAGAAAATAAGGCAGCCGATGAGCTCGCACGAAAAGCCATCCATTTGAACTAAAAGAAAAAGGAAGCCACTCGGCCTTCCTTTTTCTTATGCAAGTCCCTGGGCATCCATCCACTTCAGCGCTTCCTTCCTGGAAGAAATCCTCTGCGTATGGAGCCTTTCAAGTATGGACATATAAAAGCTGCTGTCAAAAGCCTTCTGGGCCTTCAGGGTGATTTCGATGGCGCTGTTGACAACTTCATCAGGTGCACCGGTATATTGTTTACCGAAGTATATGAAACCGATGGCATCTTCTTGAAATTTAAATCCCCTGCTTTCCAGATCAATTAAAAATTCCTCTGTTGTTTTTTTCACGTTTCCCCTCACCCTACTGAAGCGTTATCTGCTTTTACGATTTCCCCAGGTCCTATGGGAGATCAGCCCTGTGATCACTCCAAGGACCGCACCGCCTACCACTTCTTCCGGACGATGCCCGAGCATCTCCTTCAGGCGTTTCGGCTGCTTTTCTTCAAATGGGACCCCTTCTTGTTCATTTGCTTTCTGGACCAGGTCATTCAAGCTGTTCACCTTTAAAGTGAGTTCACCCGTCTGTCTCCTGATTCCTTGGGCATCATACATGACGATGATGCCAAAAATGAATGCCAGGGCAAAATCCATCGTCCTGAAACCTCTCTTCAGGGCAATAAAAGTGGCAAGAGATGCGACCCCGGCACTATGGGAGCTCGGCATCCCGCCGGTCTGGAAGAACAACCCGCCCTTCCATTTGCCTGATTTCACGTAATGCAGCGGAATTTTGAGTCCCTGTGCCATGATGATGCTAACTAATGCTGTGAGTATTCCCTTATTCATGCCCATCCCCTCCTATTAGGATAGTGTGCCCTGAAGGAGGGTTTCCTTTCATCCGGAGACAGGGAGCATGACATTGGAACCGAGGAGATACCGTCTGAGCACCTTCAGCTCCATTTCCTCCACTACATCAAGATGTTCCGAGGATACTTGGTTCCACACACACTCTGAAAGCTTCACATCCAGGGGAACCTGACAGTGAATTTCAGCCAGCTTCCTTGAGAGATGGAGCATATCAAGGTCGGCTTCGATTTTTTTCTTTTGGGAAGGCGTCAAGGAAGACAGGTTTTGAAGAATGCCCTCGATATCCCCATGCTCCTGAATGAGTTTCATGGCTGTCTTTTCCCCGATTCCCTTGACTCCAGGATACCCGTCACTCGTGTCACCCATGAGGGCCTTTACATCGATGAATTGTTCGGGTGTGATGCCTTTTTCTTCTACAAACCCGTTCTTCGTATACGTTTTATAGTTGCCGAACCCTTTTTGTAGAAGCATGATTTCAATGCCCTCATCGAGTAGTTGCAGGAGGTCCTGATCACCGCTGACAACCGAAACTTTCCGCTCACCCTTGTACTCCTTTGCAAGGGTCCCGATGCAGTCATCTGCTTCATAACCTGAAACACCTACATTTGACAAGTTGAATCGACCTGCAACCTCTTTGGCTAGATCAAACTGGGGAATGAGCTCCACCGGCGGGGCATTCCGATTCGATTTATAGTCTTGATACACTTCATTCCTGAACGTTTTGCTCCCCATGTCCCAACAGATGATGATATGCGTTGGATCCGCGTGCTCTGCTGCCATGAAGAGATGCTTCATGAATCCCTGGACTCCGTTTGTCGGCAGTCCTTGTAAATTCACCATGAACTGACCGCTGACGGCCGTTGCAAAAAAGGAACGGAATAAAAGCGCCATTCCGTCCACAAGTAATATATGCTCTTGTCTTGATTCCAAACTGAACACCACTTTTCATCAAATTCGATGATTACAGTATACCATAGATATACGGCTTACTGGTTGGAAATACCCGGATTCGCCACTTTGTGTTCAGGGTAGGAAACCCAGTCGCTGTAGCTTCCGGCATACAATCTGACATCTTCAAACCCTGATTCGAGCATAGAGATGATATTCGGGGTGGCCGTAATTCCTGAACCGCAATAAACGATGACCCGCTGTTTTTTGTCCAACCCGGCGTACCGATGTTCCTGGAATTCCAGATCAAGGTATCTTCCATCTTGGAGTGCATCCAGCCATGGAAAATTGACGGCACCGGGGATATGACCCGCTACACGGTCGAGTGGTTCTTCCTCTCCTCGATATCTCGCACTGCTCCTTGAATCGATGAGGGCCACATCACTCTCTCCACGTGCAATGAACCTTACTTCCTCTACCCCTGCCAACATGTCCTCTTTTATAGTAGGTTGATAATGACTTTCCTTAGGAGAAGGAACTTCTTTTGTGACGGGGAAGCCCTTTTTCCTCCATTCCTTCAGACCACCATCCATTACATAGACCTTTTCATGACCGATAAAGCGGAACAGCCACCAGCCCCTTGCAGCAGGGGCAGCGTCTCCGCCATCATAGAGGACGATGGTCGAATCTTGATGGATGCCGGCTTTTCCGACTTTATCCACGAAAACAGCTAAATCGGGCAGCGGGTGACGTCCACCGTGTTCTTGGACTGGACCGCTAAGATCCTGACCAAGGTCGAAGTGGACGGCTCCCGGTATATGTTCTTCATTATAAAGACTTGATCCTTCACCGGTGGATAGGACTGCTTGACAATCGATCACAGCGAGTGACGGATCCCCTAAGCGTTCGTAGACCCACTCACAGCTTTTGATGAAGTTCATGATTTCCACCCTCTCTTTTCCATTAATTTCACAACCTGATCTTTAGGTACCCAGCAGTCGAACCGGTAGGATGGCTGGGTATCGAAGCCTAGACGTGCACACATGTAGCGCGTTCCCCCGTCGTCTTTGTAAGCACGGAAATGGATGCAGCTGGCACAGACGTGGAAAGGATTAGGCTTCGGCATTCTTCACATCCTCCAGACGTGCAAGATCCGATGCCAGACTTTCAAGGTCCAGCACTTGGGTCGTCACGTTGATGAGCGCGTCGAGCTGCTCTGATAACTGTTCCTTGGAATCGACCATCAGCTTTTCATGGTCCCTTTCCAGTAGGGATTCAGCCCACGTTGATAGGCGTGTTTCTTCTGTTGAAAGATAGGCATCTGCAGGAGACGAAAGGGATTTTTCCACTCTTTCCTGTATTTCTTTCTTCCCTCCACCTTCAAAGAAGTGCTTGGCATTTTTAAACGAGTGGAACGCACTCTTCACATCTGCTTCCTGAAGCCCTTCGGTAAATTCGATAGACGGCCGGTCGTCAAAATCAGGCTGAGCTAGGTAAAGCTCTGATTCCATTGCTTTGATCCGCCTTTCCAACTCCTCCATCTTCCCTTTCAATGCCCGGTCGATGAATCGCTCGATCCGGAGTGAGGTCGCCCTCATTTCCTGTGTAAAATCATAGGATATGCTCTGCTTCAACTCTTCTGCTCCGGCAGAGATGGCTTCGCCGGGGTTCCCATTTGAAGGGAATTTCCCTGGATGGAAGGCTTCCTTGAAGAAATCGGGGAGCCTGTAGAACACCCTTTGCTTCACATAGTTTAGGAGCTCAGAAAGTTCTTGACGCATTTCGGTGAGTAGAGGGGCTGGTGTTTCCGCATTCAACATGCGTAGGACACCCTCTTTCGTTTCCAAAAGTTGCTCCCTGCGACTTTCCTTGGATGCCTGATCCGTTGAGGCGAATCCCACCCACTGACGGAATCGGTTGTAGCCCCTTTCCCATTCGTGGATGGCAGCATCGATACTCATCTGTACGAGTTCCTCTTCTATGAAGGAGTGGAATGCCTCCCTGAACGGGATCATTCCCGAGGCCGCTTCTTCCTCCATGGCCTGAAGGGAGGAGACACCGTAAATGCGAGGGAAACGGATGCCGTACTGCAGGAGCTGGGACTCCACGTAGCCGAGGACTTCATCTTTTTCTTCTTCGTTTGCGGCAAGGTCGATGGCATTCACGATGAAGAACATTTTATCAAGTTCGAAAGAATCCTTCACCCTTCCAAGCTGAATGAGGAATTCCCTATCGGCTTTGGCAAAAGCGTGATTGTAATACGTAACGAAAAGGACGGCATCCGCATTCTTGATGTACTCGAACGCCACTCCTGTATGACGTGCATTGATGGAATCGGCACCCGGCGTATCCACAAGGGTGATCCCCTGACGTGTAAGGGGACAATCATAATAAAGATCAATGCTCTCCACGAAACATGAGCGTGATTCATCGGCTACGTATGTGCGGTACTCGTCGATCGGTACTCGTTTGACAGAGCCTAGATCCGCTGCAAGCTTTTCATAACCTGAGTGGAAGGCCGACAGGAAGGACCGATGGACATTTTCCCGATCCTTCGACTGAAGGATCGATGGAATCAACGAGTAAACCGACTCCAAGGAATCCGCCTTTTCACCAAAATGGGAAAGGGAGTGATTCAGGTCACCAAGCATCTGCTGAGGTGATTTGAAATGAATATCGGCGGTCTCATGCACGTGATGATCCGATACCGGACAGATCCTATTGATCGAAGCCGTAGTGGGATTCGGACTTACAGGCAAAACCGATCGTCCGAGGAGGGCATTGGCAAAGGAAGATTTGCCTGCGCTGAATGCTCCGAACAAGGCGATTGTAAATGATTGATTGGAGATGCGCTCCCGTTTCCCTCTAAGGTAACCCGCAGTTCTCCGGAATCCTTCATACTTGGTGAAAACTTCTTCAAGGACAGTCAGCTTTCTGGCGGCTTCTTCCCTGGTTATACGGTCAGGCGATTCTTTGAGAAGCTCGGGGGCCTCCGAGTGAATCTCCTCCGTGGTTGTGGCCGAAGGTTTTTCAAGATCTTCCTGACTGCGGTAATGGGTATGTCTGATGTCCCACTTCTTCAGCCAGGATGACACGATCCCCTCCAAAACGGTCGGGTCTCCCGTTCCTTTACGGATGAGGGTGGCTTGCTCCAATCGCTCTTCTTCGACCTGGTTCCATTTCAAAAACACAGCCGTTTTTTCCTGCACAGTCCGAAGTTCTTCTTCCATACGCTCATTTTCATCTGCAAATGCCGTGTTTACCTCTTCTATCATTTCTGTCAGGAGGTCGTTGGTTTCGAACCGGCACCTCTTCTTGATCTCTTCTGCCAGTTCATTGCAGTATTGAAGGACATAATCCCCATTCAATCCTGCCCCCTCACGGATAACGTCCGTGATGAAAGCCGGATCGACTTCAAGAGACAATTCGTCCCATCTCTCAATGAATTGTCCGGAAAGACCGGCACTTCTCACTAATTTTTTCCCAAGGGTCCTGATATGCCACTGAAGCTGTGAGTCGATTCTGCCATTGAGATCGGAGAGGAAGGCATCCAGCCTCAATTCCTTCTCTTCTTCGGTTTTCTGGCCCGTGAAGAGGAAGCCTACTTTGAAGCCTTTTTGACGACTTTCAAGAAACCGTTCCGCCAATTCCCTCGTTTCAAAAGGCATGAGATACGCATTCTTAAGGATATCGGCCCGCTCCTCTTCGAATGTATTCCTTATTCCGGTCCTGGCCAATAATCGGTCTAGCAGTTCTTTTTCCAGGGTGAACGCACTGTCCATATCTTCCCATTCTTTATCTTCAAGTCCACTTTCTTCCTTTAGATGGTCAAGTTTGGTTTTATACCATTCATCATGCTCATGGATCAATTGGGAGAGGGAAGCTTGAAGGGAGTCCTCGATAAGGGATTGTCTATTCGTAACCTGTCGTTCAACGAGTTCCTCCAGTTCAGGCAGGTCATTCCCCTCCATATCCGGTTTCCTGAGGCTCGTATAAAAAATGCCTTCCGGCTCCACTCCCCACGATTGGAACGCATCCTTCACAGCCGTCTTGAAATCCCCGAAAGAGATTTCCCTTTCATTATGTTTATCGATCTGATTGATCACAAGATACTGCTTTACTCCGTGCAGGCTCAGTTCCCTGGTGAATTCAAAGTTCACCTGTGATTGGACATGGTTGTAATCCATCACGTAAAATACAGCATCCGCCAGATGCAGGGCAGACTCCGTTGACAGACGGTGAGCATCATCCGTGCTATCTACACCGGGAGTATCAAGGATGGATACATGTTTATCCATATTCGACCTGCCGATTTCAACCGAATATACATCACGATCCTTGCACCATTCCCTCACTTTGTCCTCATCATACGGGGAAGGAATGTAGACAGGATGCTGATGCTGATAGTAGATCATGGCATAGTCAGAATCCGTTTTCTTCACCTTTACCAAGTTGGCACTGGTGGGTATGGGGGATGCGGGAAGGACACTGTCGCCAATAAGGTGATTGATCATACTGGACTTCCCTGCGGAAAAATGTCCGCAGAATGCAAGGATGAGCTCCTCCTCATACATTTTTTCAGCCAAGCGTTCAGCCTTCTCAACCCGTTCCTCGTCGCCCGCCAAACGGAATCGCTCACTGAGGGAAGCGATTGTTTGCATGGATGTATGTATGGTTCGTTTCGTTGTATTCATTGGACAATCCTCTTTTCAACCCGAGTTATGGTAACGCTTCTATTTTAGCGCATTTCCGTTATATTCTCTATGATATTCTCCCTTGAAGTGTTTGGTTTACCCAACCTTCATTTCTCCGAGCCCGCTCTTTTTCTACACAAAAAAACCACCCCGGCAGGATGGTTTTGGAAGTTATCTGGTCGTTTCGTTCGGAATGAGATTGGACCTTGAGGCGGTTCGCTTCTCGAACTTCAATGCCGTTTTACGAGGTTTTTCAGCTTTCATCACGTTGGAAAATACATATTTCATCACAAATCCGTAAACCAGCACCGTCAGTAGTACAAGAAACCAAACCATATACGTCCACTCCTTAATGAGAATCATCTTCAATTAGATCTTATCAAAAACGATAATCATTTTCAATAGGAATCGCTATTTTTTCTGAAAACGGGGTATCCCCTTGTCCTTCCATGCTTGTCGCGGTAGTCGGTTTCATTCCGTAAAGCCCGTTCTTCTTCGGGAATCCTGACAGAAAGCATCCACTGATTGAGGAGGGTGAACAAGACCATTGTGAGATAGGCATTGAAAAGCAGCGGAACTAGGATGAGTTCCAGGGTAACGATCAGGTAATTGGGATGTTTGAAAAAACGGTATGGACCTTTTGCTACAACATGGGCACCCTTGCAAACGATGATCTTCGTATTCCAGTAGCGACCAAGGGATACGATGGCCCACACCCTCCCGCACTGCACAGCAAGGAATAGGGCGAACAAAGGAATCCAATATGGATTCAACTCGAATCCTATGCTCCATGCTTCCATGAGAAGGACAAGAAAGAAAGCGGCATGCATGGCCACCATCCATTTGTAGTGATTTTGTCCGTATTCTACACCTCCCCGCTCCTTCATCCATTTTTCATTGGAACGGGCGATGAGGAGTTCCCCGAGCCTCTGGAGGATCAGGATCATGAATATGACGCCAAACATGTTCATCCCTCCCACCTGAGCAACAATAATTCGGAGCTGAATCCCGGTCCAAGTGCCATGGCAAGGCCATGCTCCCCTTCTTTACCTGCATGCAGCATTTCCTTCATCACATACAGGATCGTAGCGGACGACATATTTCCGTATTCCTGCAGGACAGCAAGGGACGGGGCCATCATGGTTTTGGGGAATCCGAGTGATTTTTCATACGCATCTAGTACTTTCTTCCCCCCGGGATGGGCCACGAATTGCAGGATATCGGCAAGGCCCACTCCTTCTTTCCGGAGGAACTCTTCAACATTCGGTCTCAGCCATGTTTCTACGAGATTTGGGATGGACTTCGAGAATACGACATACAGTCCTTCATTCCGAACTTCCCACCCCATGACGTCCAGAGAGTTCCGCAGGAGGGTCGATCGAGTCGAGATGACCCGAGGGAGCGGCTTATCTCGTTTTTGCAGAAGGGGGCTGTCATCTCCGCACAAAACGGCGCATCCGATACCGTCGGCAAATAAAGAGGTTCCGATCAAATTGCTTTTGGAACGGTCCCCGTGCTGGAAGGTGAGGGAGCAAAGTTCGACGGCTAGGACGAGCACCGTCGAGGATGGAAAGGCACGGCAATACTCATGGGCCCTTGCCAGGCCGCTCGCTCCGCCGGCGCAGCCAAGACCCCAGATCGGAATCCGTTTGATATGTGGATCAAGACCCAGTTCATTCATGATCCTCGCTTCGATGGAAGGGGTTGCGATTCCAGAGGTGGAGATGGTGAAGATCGCCTCCACTGGCCCCCCTCCTATCGTTTCAAGCGCTTTTCTTACAGCATCTTTGCCCAATTGTACAGCAAACTTGATGTATTCTTCATTTTTTTCTTCGAAGGAGTGTGCAGAGCCGAACCACTCCAAATCCTTTACAAAATACCTGCTGTTGATCTCCCCGTTTTGGAAAACGGTCAGTAGTCGATCAATATCTTTGAAACTTTCCTGAAAAAGCTGTTTGGCGAAAACGGAGGCATCCTCCTGATCGATGCGATGAGGGGGGATCGCCGTTTCAACTGAATAAATGACAGGCACGCTCAATCCATCTCCTTGTTTTACAGATATGGATAGAATCCCCTGTTCACGATGGAACCATGCATGCACTCATGTCTTTTTGGGCTGATGGTGAAGGATGATATCAATCTCTATATCTGCCGGGGCCAGGCAGAATCTGCATGACTGTTTCCTGTCATAAAGAAAACAGCAGTGGCTGCAATAAAAACGTTTCATATTCATTCCCCCATTCCTTTTTAACACTATATGCCGACATTTCCTTCTCAAGGCAATGAAATCTTCGTGACCTTCACATTCTGTTCAAAAGTAGTGTGACTTATATCACAGAAGTCTCCCGGCAGTTCAGCTAAGATGAGGAGGAAGGAACAATCAGGATGGGAGTGAGGAAGGTGAAAGATCCTCAAAAGAAAGACAGCTCTTTACAGGGGACCTTCGTGTCTGTATTGGCTATGGGACTCTTTTTGGCCTTGAGCTGGCTAGGGGTATTTCTCTTATTCATGTCGCGATTTTAACGCAAGGAGTGATGAGTCATGCATATGCATCGTTATGAAAAATGGTGGTTGACGCTTGGGACGGGTGCCCTTGTCCTTTTCTTATTCATACTGGGGGTCAGCGCCTTTCATCAGGGTCATAAGCCACCGAGTGCCAAGGCATTTATCAATCCTGAACGGGTGGATGCAACAGCCCCTTTCGACCAACCGGGTCTGAAGGAGGTAACCGGAAAAGACTGGGATTACGAATTGGTGATCGTCGCCTCTGCTTTTCATTATGAGCCTGGGGAATTCACCGTACCAAAGGGCTCAAAGGTGAAGATCATGGCTACAACCAAAGATGTGATCCACGGCTTTGAAGTAGCGGGTACCAACATCAATATGATGCTTGAACCCGGTTATGTCAGTGAATATGTGACCACGCTCGATCGAACAGGTGAATTCCTGATCGTGTGCAATGAATACTGCGGGGCGGGACATCATACGATGAAATCCATGCTGAAGGTGGTAGAGTAATATGAAAAAGATGTCTGACACGCGGGGTAGAAGCCTCTCTCTCGCCCATTTGTATGTCGCTTATTCCGCCCTGGCACTGGGGGGACTCGCTGGTCTGCTGCAGGTTCTGATCCGCTCCGGCGGCTTGACCCTGCCTGCTGGGATTGGATACTATCAGATCCTGACCGTCCACGGGGTGCTATTAGGATTGATTCTCACCACTTTTTTCATCATCGGCTTCCTTCATGCCTCCATCATCCGGACTGCGGGACCCTACTCCAACCGTTCAATTGTATTGGGGTGGCTGGGATTCTGGATCATGCTCATAGGCACCCTCATGAGTGCAACCATGATCTTGTTGAATGAGGCAACCGTGCTCTATACCTTTTACGCCCCCCTCATGGCCCATTGGCTATTTTACCTCGGCCTCACCTTCGTGGTCGTGGGGAGCTGGTTCTCCGGCGCCGCCATGATTTCAGCCTATCGTCATTGGAGAAAAGAACACCCTGGTCAGACGAGCCCATTATTGACCTTCATGGCGATCATCACCATCGTACTTTGGATCATTGCCACGCTCGGGGTCGCAGGGACAATTCTCTTTCAACTTCTTCCATGGTCCCTCGGCATCGTTGAGCGGGTCGATGTGTTGACGAGCAGGACGCTGTTCTGGTATTTCGGTCACCCCCTTGTCTATTTTTGGCTGCTTCCCGCCTATATGGCCTGGTATGCCGTCATTCCGAAAGTCATCGGCGGCAGGGTATTTTCAGACTCACTTGCCAGACTATCTTTTCTTTTATTCCTGTTGTTCTCGATTCCCGTCGGATTCCACCACCAGCTCGTGGAGCCCGGGATCGATGCCTTTTGGAAGTACCTCCAGGTTGTGCTCACCTTCATGGTGGTCATCCCCTCCCTCATGACCGCCTTTTCGCTCTTTGCCACGTTTGAAATCAGGGGAAGGGAGCTCGGGTCAAAGGGTTTATTCGGCTGGCTGCGAAAACTTCCTTGGAAGGATGCTCGCTTTACGGTCCCTTTCATTGGAATGCTCGCTTTCATACCTGCAGGCGCAGGTGGATTGATCAACGCTTCCAACCAGATGAATCAGGTGGTTCATAACACCATCTGGGTGACGGGTCATTTCCACCTCACCCTTGCGACGACCGTTGTCCTTACGTTCTTTGGAATCTCCTATTGGCTCATCCCCCATCTGACGGGACGTGTCCTCACAAAAGAGATGAACAGGCTTGCCATCATACAGGCAATCGTTTGGACGGTGGGGATGGGCATCATGTCCTTGTCCATGCATGCAGCCGGATTGCTCGGAGCACCGAGACGATCAGCGTTCTCCACTTATGGGGATGCCCCGCAGGCACTTGCCTGGATCCCTTATCAGGCAGCTCAGGCAATAGGAGGTACGATTCTTTTCATCGGCATCATCCTTGTTCTCTATATCGTGGTGAACCTGGCCTTCTTTTCACCAAAAGGCACCGAAACATTTCCTGTCGCTGATTCCGGATCTGCCAAGACCCCGAAAGCCCTTGAGGACTGGCGCATCTGGCTGACCATCCTCACCGCCCTGATCCTGATTGCTTACAGTGTCCCTTTCATTGATATGATCCAACAGGCACCCCCCGCGTCGAAGGGATATCGCCTTTGGTGACAGGAAACAGGCATGGAGATTTGTTCACGTGTGTTTCGGAATAAAGATGGTTTGAATAAAAAATCCGAACGGATTCGACTTTCTCCAGGGAAAGTAGGATGATCGTTCGGATTTTTTTCCTACCCATATCCTCCGGGTCAGAGAGAATAGACGCCGGCATACTTCTCTGTGAGGTAGTCCGCGAGGTATTTGGCATTCAATCCCTCACCGGTGACGTCTTCAAGAATTTCCAAAGGTTTTTTCAGTTTGCCCCATTGATGGACCCTCTCCGTCAACCATTCCTTCACGGGTACGAGATTCCCCTCTTCCAGAAGCTGATCAAAGTTCTGAATATCTTCTCTCATGGCTTCCCTGAATTGGGCAGCGTACATATATCCGAGTGCGTAAGAAGGGAAATACCCGAAACTCCCGCCGGCCCAGTGTACATCCTGCAGGACCCCTTCGCCATCGTTAGACGGACGGATGCCGAGATACTCTTCATATTTTTCATTCCAGATGCGCGGGAGATCTTTTACCTCGATCTCATCGTTGAATAGGCCCTTCTCGATTTCATAGCGGATGATGATATGCAGTGCATACGTCAACTCATCTGCTTCGATCCGGATCAGGGAAGGTTTGGATTCATTGATGGCACGGTAAAATTCTTCGAGGCCAACCTCATCGAATTGCCCCGTGCTGAAGTCTTTCAATAGGGCATAATTCTTTCTCCAGAAGGAAAGATTCCTGCCCACGAAATTTTCATAGAAAAGTGACTGAGATTCGTGTATTCCCATGGAGGTTCCTGTACAAAGAGGCGTCCCGATGAGCTTTTCTGATATATTTTGCTCGTAGAGGGCATGTCCCCCTTCATGGATCGTACCGAATACGGCCGTCCGCCAGTCCTTTTCATCATACTTCGTGGTGACCCTGACGTCCCCGGGATTCAAGCCGATGGCAAATGGATGGACCGTTTCATCAAGGCGTCCGGCACTGAAATCATACCCCATCTGTTCGAGGACCTTGAGACTGAAGTCCTTTTGCTTTTCCTTAGGGAAATGTTCGAAGAGGAATTCTGTCCGCGGCGCTTCTGCATGCAATATTTTATGTACGAGCGGAACGATTTTGCCTTTGAGTTCATTGAACACTTCATCCAGTACACCGACTGTCACGCCAGGTTCGTATAAGTCGAGCAGGGTATCATATTTGTTCTCTCCGTACCCCCAATAGTCGATGAACCGTTTTGTCGTGGCCACAAGTTTTTCAAGGTACGGCTGGAACATGGAGAAGTCTCCTTTTTCTTTTGCCTCTTCCCAGATACCCTCGGCTTTTGATTGAAGGACAACATAGTCCCGGTATTCCTTGGCCGGTATCTTCTTATTCCGGTCGTACTCCTTTTGACATTCTTCCAACAGGGCACTCGTGATCTCATCAAGATCGTCGGTAACCGGCGTCAGCTTCGCCAGATAGGCTGCCATCTCACTTGATGTGGACATTTCGAATACTTCAGACGAAAGCATACCGATGACTTCGGAGCGCTGTGAGGCACCCTTCTTCGGTGCACCCGTCCTCAGATCCCAGAACATGAGTCCCAATGCTTCATTATAGGCGCTCATCTTACTTGAGTATTCCTTGAATGCTGTACTCACTTTTTTAATCTCTTCTTTATTCATGGTTCATTCCCCCTTTACCCTCCTATTTTACCATAAAAGTCAGACTAGGCAGATGATTCAATCTTGAAATCAGCGGGTCTTTCACCGGTGGGGCTTACATACCACCGAATCGGAATAAAAAACGGCTCCACCCGCCCTTGGAAAGGACGGAATGGAGCCGGCTCTTCATGCTTCAATGGATTCAATGCCCACAGGCAGGATTGCCTGTACTTCTTTTTGGAATGCCTGGTCGCTTTCATTCAGGAGGATATGGATGCTTCCACGGTCGCCTTCCGTCCTGATCAAGCGTCCGATCCCCTGGCGAAGACGGAGGAGCATGTATGGAATATCGACTTCTGCTTCAGCATTGCCACTATGCTTCCGCTTTGCATCGAAAACGGGATCCTTCGGAGGGAACGGCAGGGAATGGATCACCACTTGGGAAAGGGATGAACCCGGAATATCGAGACCTTCCCATAAATGATAGGAACACAGGACGGAAGATTCATCTTCCTGGAAACGCTTGACCGTATCACTGATCTCCCTGTCCCCCTCGTAGATCACATCGAAGGGTACGTCCTGTTCATTCATATGTCCCCTGAAGGCTTCCATTTCTTCTTTTGAGTTGAACAACACAAGGGACCTTCCTCCATGGTCGATCAATCGGCTGTCAATATAGCCGTATGATTCCGACCGTTGAATATGAGGCAGGCTCACACTCATCACTTCGTCGTACTCATATGGGGATTCGACGGAGAACGATTCATACGAAGCGATGCCCAGAGACGACGATACATAAGAAAAATCACCGTGGTAAGACAGGGTTGCAGAAGAGAAGATGAAAGGGATGTTTTGGGAAAACACATGTTCTTTCAAGATTTCTTCCACGAGCCTTGGCATGACGACGAAGGTTTCTTCTTTGTCGGTCGATTCCAGCCAGTAAATCCCCTTATCATCCTCCACATAAAGCTTCAGTGAATAATGGATCTGTTCGAGGTATTCCTCCACCACCTTGAGAAGATATTCCTCTACCACATACATTTCCGATTCAAATACAAGTTCATTCAGGAGACCTTCAATCCTGGAAGCGAGGCCTTTTGCATGAACCAGAATATGAGGAGCACGGGATACATAGTGCCGATCGCTTCCAGCCACCTTGTTCGACTCTTCTTCCAGAAGCTCGAACCAGCGGTCGTTATCAGCAAGGATTTCTTCGATCAGATAAAGTGTTTCCTCCCGAAGATCGGAAGCAGATAACCGCTCCAATAGATGTTCGATGGTTTCTTTTGTCATTCGGTAGGTCATGGCTTTTTGGGAAGCGTACTCCAATAGATGTCCTTCATCAAAGACGACAGAGCTTGCTTCAGGGAGAAGGGGGAGCTGTCCTTCCCTTTTTCGGGAGTCCTTCGTCCAGATATGCTCCATATAGAAATCATGGGAGCAGATGATCAGATCTTTTGCCTGTCGGTAATGCTCCCGGTGCAATGTCAGACCGCAGCGGTGGCGTTTCGGACAGGCCATGCAGTCTTGAAGGGGATCCCATGCGATGGGTGCCCACTCTTCATCTGAGAGTTCTGCGTATTCCTTTCTGTCACCATAAGGATAAAATCCCGACATGGACCCACTCTCGTGGACGAACGACGGGAGGTCACCCCAGATCCGCTCGTATTCGTCATGAGCAGACAGATTATCCTCGAGCTTTTTGATACAAAGGTATTGATCGCGTGATTTTGCCAGGCGGACATCGATATCGAGGCCGAGTGCCTCCTGGAGCTTGTCCACATCGCCACCCTCTTTGACGATCTGCTCGATGAGGGTCTCATCCGCACACGATATGATGGCGGGCTTACCCGTGTATCGCGCATAGCTTAAGGCATAGAGCAGGTAAACAAGGGTCTTTCCGGTTCCGACCCCCGCTTCTGCAAATATGACCTGATTCTGTTTATAGGCCTGATTGAGTTGAAATGCCATGAACACCTGTTCATCACGCAGATCAAAGCCTTTTTCAGGCAGAATATCGTAAAACACATCTCCGACCCAGTCGGATAATGCTTCATAGAATGATTGTTCCTTCGATAAGGGGAACGGCAGCGTTTGTCTCATAAAATCCTCCTACATGAACACAGTATATCTACTTTACTAGATTTCCCACGGGATGAAAAGCAGCAGCACATAAAAAGAGAGCACCCTCCGTCCGCCGTGGGACCGGATGCCCTTTCTCCCGTTCAATCGTACAGCCGTCTGGTGGCCAGTTCATATTGAATTGCCTGATCCAGTACCTTGGAGGCCTCGTCGAGGGAAAGGGGATTTCTTCCTTCCCCTTCTCCCTGCAGTGAAGCCATGGAACGTTGGATGGCCTGATAGATTTTATGATAGTCGATGCGATCCTGAATCATCGTACCCATTCCCCCTCTGATTAATAGAACCAGTTTATGCAAGAATGGGCGAATTTATACTTGGGATCGCCTACTATTTTATTCTTCTATCTTCTTGCGTGGTGGTCTTGGTCCCCAATACTGATAGTAATCAGTCCGGATGAATCCATTGAACAGCTTACGCTTCTTCGTGGCTTTCTTGCCATAGCATTCTTCGAAATGCTCCAGGCTCGTCATCATATAGACCGACCATGTATCAAGCTTGGAGAAGGCCTGTCCCATTTCACGATACATCAGTTCGACTTCCTTGCGATCGCCGAGACGCTCACCATACGGAGGATTTCCGACGATGACGCCATACTCGAGCTCCGACGTGAAGTCCCTTACCTGCATCTGCTTGAATTTCACCAAGTCACCGAGCCCTGCCTCTATGGCATTTTCCTTCGCAATGGCAATCATGCGGTGATCGATGTCGGTTCCTAGGATCTCAAGGGGCTGATCATAATTCGCTTGATCCTCTGCCTCCATCCTCGTACGATCCCATACATCACCGTCCATCATCGGCCATGCTTCAGAAAGGAATTCACGGTTGAACCCAGGAGCGATATTCTGTCCGATGAGGGCTGCTTCAATGGCGATCGTCCCTGAGCCACAGAAAGGATCCACAAAGGGGCGATCCGGATTCCATGTTGTCAGCTGGATCAACGCAGCAGCCAGGGTTTCCTTCAAAGGAGCGTCCCCTTGACCTACACGATAGCCCCTTTTATGAAGACCCTGACCGCTGGTATCAAGGGTCAAGCTCACTTTATCTTTAAGGATGGCAACTTCGATCTTGAAAAGCGGTCCTGTTTCATCAAGCCAGGATGTTTTCTTATAGGCGGTTTTCAACTTTTCCACGATTGCTTTCTTCACGATCGCCTGACAGTCTGGCACACTGTACAGTTTCGACTTGACGGATTTCCCCTGAACAGGGAACTCCGCATCCACAGGAAGGAATGACTCCCACGGAAGGGCTTTCGTCCGTTCAAATAATTCATCAAAGGAATACGCATTGAATTCCCCGACGAGGATCTTGACGCGATCCGCCGTCCTCAGCCACATATTGGCCCTGGCGATAGCCGTTTCATCCCCTTGGAAGATGACCTTGCCGTTTTCAACCTGACATTCATACCCGAGATCCTTCACTTCTTTGGCAACGATCGACTCCAGCCCCATTGCGGCCGTTGCGATCAGTGTATACTTACCCAATACCTTCACCTCTATCATCATCGTTTGCACGTATTTTCAATCAAAAGTATTTTCTACAAATAAAAAGGACTGACACATCAGGCTCCAAAAAACCCTGTATCAGTCACTTCGATCGTTGTATCCATTATTGCTCTCCCCGTAACAGCGTCCTGTAAGCCATGTTTTGTTCCGTTGTACTGCAGGCGACTTGACGTCTCGTACTCTGGTGGTAATCATCTATCTACAAAGGCAAGCCTTTGTCCCTCTCTTCGTTCAATTCCTCCAAGAGGATTCCCCTACCAAATTTGGGTTTCTCACTCGCGGGGTTTACCTCGTTCCACTCCTGCCATTTCTAACAGGACTTCGTCACTGTGGCACTTTCAAGGTATTCACACCATATCCGTGAGGACGTAGGTGTTTTCCCTGCCGTCAGCCCGTTTGACCGGACTGCCCTAGCTTATGAATTGGCTAGGCACGAACACTACGGGCATCTCAGCGCCGTGTGAGCATGGACTTTCCTCTACAGCCGGAGCTGCAGCGATTACCCAAACACCATTAAAGGATCAGCAATTTCTAATTATATAGCATCCCTCTTTACATTACAAGGGGGAATTTCAATCGTACAGTTTATTTCCGAACACATGCTTCTCAAGATTCGAGAGGCGCTTCAAGATATCGAAGTTCGTCGTACCTGATGGCTGTGGGGGCGCAGCAGAGCGCTGTTGCTTGCCGGCTTCCTCAACCTGCTTCTTCAGACGAAGGTTCTCCTGCTGGAGTTCTTCGATTTCCTGGTGGAAGACTTCATAGTCCTTGATGACGAGATCGAGGAACTTGTCCACATCTTCGGGTTTATACCCTCGCATACCGCTTTTAAATTCTTTTTCTAAAATATCCTTTGCAGTCAATTTCACTTTATCTGAGATCATCATATTCACCTCTGCGTTTATGTTAATCATATTTCCATATTCCCGTTCGTTTGTCAATGGCATTTCTCCGCTAACCCCATTGGGCCTCTTCTACCACCCATTGAAGATCGTCAAACGTGATGGTCTTGAGCATGAAAGATGGATCTTGTTCCTGTTTCCTCTGAGCTTCCTCGTAGAAGTACCTCGGAGAGCCTTCGCGCTCGGGATCGTAGAGGATGATGCATGACTGGCTTTTATGCAGGAACAGCAGATTCCGATTCTTGAACTGTCCTGGATTCTGGTATGGGCTTTTGGAGATGGAATCGACAAAATCAGCTTGCGACAGGATCATCTCATAATACTCCTTGTTCTGATCATTCCATTTTTCCTCCTGCTGCAGGAAAGGGGTGAGGATGGCGAGCTTTAAATCCGGATATTCTTCCTGAAGCTCGAATACGACTTCTGCAGCCCATAGCTCCACTCCGAGCTGACCGGAAATGAGGACCCATTCCAACCCGGTATCAAGAAGGGAAAGCAGTTCTTTCCGGATGGCTAGCTTTATGTACTGTACAGCCTGGTCGTCTTGCTTGAAGATGCCCAGCTCAAATGATTTGTATCCTGTGATCGATGCGACCCCGCCCATGCTACCGAAGCTCCTTTACTCATAGTCTGTCCTTATTGCTTCCATTGTAGCATACATTTCGATGAGATGACCTCTTACAACCATTGAAAAAAGCACCTGTGCCCGGCCATTCCCTTTGATATAGGGAAATGAGCCGATCAGGTGCCTATCGTTCATTCATTTAAAATCCAAATGGCCGCGGCCGCGGGCCGAATCCAGGGCCGAATCCAGGGCCGAATCCCGGTCCGCCTGGTCCGCCCATCCCCCCACCGCAGTTGAACTGCTGGTTGGATACATTGTCCACCATTGAATTGGTATGAGGGAAGTAGTGTTTGTGCTGATAATTCACATGATTCACCGTTGTGGTATGCACGGGATGGATATGGGGTACCTCCAGGGTCGTGAAGGTGTGATTCACACAGCACTTCGTCGGGTGCATGACGGCCGGAAGGACTTGGTTTGGTCTTGGTCTACAGTACATCGTGACATGATCTCCTTTCATCTCATGGTGTCTACACTAACAACCTATGATGAATCGGAGCCACGGGTACTGATGCATTTACCTATTTTAAATCAGTTGGCACTGTAAAGGGTTCCAGAGAAATTGGAAAACACGAAAGCCGTCAGTCCAATCACGACAAAAAACAACAAGAGAATAGCTCGGTTCAATCTTCATCATCCTATCCGAAAAATTTCATCACAATGTATTATTTTACATCTACATTAGAAAATTCTCAATATTCCCTGATGAAATTTTTCGAAGCTTTTCACTGGAAATTTTTCACGTTACCAACACCCCGTCATCCCTCCCGCTCACTGCTTCTCCATTTTCCGGATGAGCCTGTCAATCCGGTGCTGAAGATGGTCGGATTCCCTTCCTTCCCGGACCAAAGGGATAGCACGCTCGGCGTATTCCTTCGCACGATTAAGATCTTTGAACCTATGCTCATGGAGCTTGGACAGTTCGATAAAGGCGGCTTTTTGCCATTTTGCCGGAGCCTCTTCACCGATCCTCCCCCAAAGCTTGGCCGCCTGTTCAAAATCCTTCTCCTTCTTCAATTCGAGTGCGAGAAGATGTAGGGCTTGGTCATTCCCCTCATCCCCCTCATCCACGATCTTCTGAAAAAGGGTCCTCGCCCTCTCTTTGTTTCCTGTGTACTGAAGCCATCTGCCGACTTCGAAGGATTCGTGCTCACCCGGATTCAGGAGAGTGAGAGAGAGGTGGGCATACAAGGTGATGAGGGACAGGATATCGAGTTCATTATGTTCCAGAACCTTGAAGATCCCCTCAGGATCCCTCCTCTCCACATAATCAAAGTAGATCATCGGCGCCAAATAGCCAGGGACATCGTCCTTACGATGAAATCCAAGTACCTCCTTCTCGACATTAACGAGTTTCACAGATCCAAGCCTTTCTTTGAACAGGCGCCTGGAGCCGTGGTAGAGGTCAAAGTGACCGAAGGACGGAAGTTTGGGAACGTGCTCCCTGATCAGGGTATGACGCGTTTTCACCTGCGGCCAGTCGAATGCTTTCCCGTTATAGGTAACAAGGGTCGTGTAATCGACCTTTGATAGAAAACTATGATAGAGGGGGATCTCACTCCCAGGTCGTGGAAGTACATGCTGGGTGACTACGACTTCCGATTCTGTGATGCGTGCATGACCTAAGAGGAAAATCGTATTGCCTGCCCCCCCGCCCAATCCCGTCGTTTCCGTATCAAAAAAGAACAGATCCTGCGGGGAAAGGCCTCTGGCGGACAAGGGATGCTCCCCTTCAAAATCTTGCCAAGCCCTCACTGCCCTTACAGCATCCCTGAAGGAATAGCTTCCGTGGATGTGATCCAGAGGGTATCTCTTTTCCCTGACGATACAATAGTCCTCATCCAGGACATATGGTGATGCCCCGATCGCCCCCCATTGATCTGCATGGGGGAGGGCCTCTTCCGGAAGCTCGTTCAGAGGGGCCTTCTCAACCGGTTCAACCTCCTCACGGATAATATGCTTTTTCATCCGATTCAGCTTATTCTTGAGTGACATTCCCTTTCACCTCCTATGAGAGGAACAGCTCGAATAATTTCAGCGTATCCTTCTTGGCGGTTTCCAACGAGTGCTCGGTCCCTATGCAGGATGGGCAGCCTGTTTCACACGGACATCGTTCTACCATGTTTTTCGTTTCCGTTAGTACTTCTTCGACCTGGTCGTATACTTTTTCACTCAGCCCCACCCCTCCAGGGTAGCGGTCGTAAATAAAGATCGTCGGTCTTTCATTGTGAGCCGCCTTGATCTGGGGGACGACGAAGATATCGCTCGGATCGCACATCACATAAAGGGGGACGATGGCTTTCAAGCTTTCCGCCGCCCCGATCAAACCTTCCTCCAGCCGCTCTTGTGACAATCCTGTATCGTCCTTGAGTGAAATCCAGCTGGAACTTGTGTGCATTTCTTCTTCGGGAAGATGGATCGGTCCCGATCCGATGTTTTCATGTGTATCGAATTTTATTTTTTTGAAGATGGTGGCCATGGCGCGCACCATGACATCACCGAATGCCGCTTCCCATGACCCTGATTCTCTCTCCTTGTCCTGTTCAAGGACACTCAGTTCAACGGCAAGATTCGCATCCGTATAGTAATCGACGTCCACTTCGCGAACAAACGCCTTCTTCTCATCCCAGTCCAGGAACTCCACTTGATACTGTATGCCCTGATGAAGATAGATTGCTTCATCGTGAAGGAGGGTCATAGCCGAGAAACGATCCATCTCCCCGATTACCTTCACCGCCGCCACGTTCGTCTGGTCGACGATGATGACGTTCTCCTGTGAGGCAGAGCGTAAGCTGATGTTATGGGCAGGGAATGCGTCGTTCATCCAATACCACTTGCTTCCGTTTTTGTGGACGACCCTTTCTTCTGCAAGGAATTCCATCATATCCTCGACTTCGAGCCCGCCGAATATATCATCTTCCTTGAATGGAAGTTCGAAGGCCGCGCATTTGATGTGGTCCACCAGGATGATGAGGTTATCAGGATTGATCCTGGCGGTTTCAGGCGTCTGGCCGAAGAAATATTCGGGATGATCGACGATGAACTGATCAAGGGGGCTCGAGCTTGCCACCATGATCACGAGTGATTCGCCGTGCCGTCTTCCGGCACGCCCCGCCTGCTGCCAAGCGCTTGCGATCGTTCCCGGATACCCCGTCATGATGCAGACCTGCAACTGTCCTATGTCCACTCCGAGCTCAAGGGCATTGGTGCTGACAACCCCATAGATATCACCTGACCTTAAGCCTTTTTCAATCTCTCGCCTCTGAGTGGGTAGATATCCCCCGCGGTAGCCTCGTATCGACTTTGCGCCGAGCTCACCTTTCACAAGCTCCTGAAGATACGTAAGGATGATTTCCACCCGGACACGGCTCCGTGCGAAAACAATCGTCTGGATCTTATTCTTAAGGAGCTCCCCCGCAAGCCTCCTGACCTCCAACGTCGCACTTCTTCTTATATTAAGCGGTTTGTTGACGATGGGAGGATTATAGAACACGAAATGCTTCCTACCCGAAGGAGCCCCATTGTTATCTACAAGGGACATCTCCTCTCCAGTCAGTCCTTCTGCAAGCTCTTTCGGATTCGCAATCGTTGCGGATGTACAAATGAAGGTCGGGTTTGAACCATAGTACGCACATATCCTTTTTAATCTGCGGATCACATTCGCCACATGGGATCCGAACACCCCCCTGTAGATATGGAGTTCATCGATCACCACGTACTTCAGGTTCTCAAAAAGGGACACCCACTTTGTATGATGGGGAAGGATGGCGGAATGGAGCATATCAGGATTGGTGATGACGATGTGACCCGCCTTCCTGACTTTTTGACGGATATTTGCCGCCGTGTCTCCGTCATAGGTATAACTATTGATGGCAGCACCCGTTTCAGAAATGATCTCGTTCAGCTCACTTTTCTGGTCCTGGGCCAGTGCCTTCGTCGGAAAGATATACAGGGCCCTTGAATCGGGATTTTCCATGACCGATTGGAGGACGGGAAGATTGTAGCAGAGCGTCTTACCGGATGCTGTTGGTGTTACTGCCGTGAAACTTTGACTTGCCTGTGCGTGATCAAATGCCGATCGCTGGTGCGTGTAGAGGTTGCCAATCCCCCGTACTTCAAGTGCATGCCTGATGCGGGGATCGAGGCCCTCTGGAAAATCCACTGTGTCTGCCTGCTTTTCTTCTATAGTATGCCAATGGCCGATCTGATCGCTGAACCGTTCATCGGTCTTTAATTGTTGAATGAGTTGTTGCAGATTGCTTTTTCGAAACATCTTGTTCACCTCACCTCCTATTTTAGCGAATCTATGTTCGAATACAAAGGAAAAAATATGGGGGCATGACTTTCCTTCACCACGAGCATGCCCAAAAGTTCATTCACATCGTGTGGGCTTACGTCATACACTGGATGCAAAAGGCATGGCGAAAGGGGAATCACGATGGATAAACAACCAAAACATCCATTCGGCTTCGGAAATCTTATGAATTCCATGAATCAATTCTTCCACGAAAAGCCGATGAAAGGGATGCTCCAAAGCATTGATGAGTTTTTCTCCTCCTCCCAGAATCCCTGGGGTTCCTTTCCTGTGGCCCTGGAGGAGCGGGCGGATTGCTTCGTCATCACCGCCGAGGTCCCAGGAATCAAAAAAGAGCAAATCGAGCTCGACATCTTCCCTGAATATATGACCATCAACATCACCAGAAACGAAGAGTTCACTGAAGACAATCAACCCAATCGCACATTCAGCTATCAAAAATCCACCTCGCGTAGCAGCAGGAGCATCGCTTTTCCGGGCACGATCGATGAGGTGGGACAAAAAGCTTCCTTGGCAGACGGTATCCTCACCATTATCCTGAAAAAAGACACTGGCAACAGACTCCGGATCGAATGACGAAAGAGGCTGGAACAAACATGTTTCAGCCATAGTAAAACCCGAAATCAATTGCCCACGATCAGGCAAATGATTTCGGGTTTTCAATTTGTTTCTGGTCACAGTGCTTCCGCGGTTGATCGGAGTGCGAGACGTAGACCACTGGTGAAGAGAATCCTGCAGGCGCGGAAGAAGTTAACGGCCATCTTGCGCGGAAATCACCAATGGTATAATCGCGTCCGTCATGAAATGGTGCCTTTTTCTACTTCAAAAATGCCCCGAATCCCTTCACCAGGGAAGACACCTGGTTGATCGCCCCCATCATTTGACTGCCGGTGTTCATCATTTTATTCATATCCAATTTGCCATCCTGTGATTTGAACGAATTCAGCATGCCACCCATTCCCCCTGAAGAAGGTTTCGCCATGAATTTCGCCTTCGGATAGGGATTGGCATACCCTTGTTGAGAAGCATAGGCCTGATACGGATTGTATTCCTTTGACTGCAGTGGATTATCGAAATACGGATTCGAATAATAGGTTTGTGACGGCATTTGTGAATAAGGCATCATTTGATGAACCGGTTCTTGAGGGGGAAGCTGTTGCTGAAAGGGATCCATCCCAAGATTCGGAAGACCCCCGTATGGATTCTGCCCATACGCGGGATGCATGAATGGATGAGTTTGCCTTTGGTGATGGTGTGGATACATATGAACCCTCCCGTTCGATTTCATCATTTAGTACACCATATGATACTTCAGGCAAAATGGTGAAAACACCCAGGAGGTCAGATTTTTCGACAATGAATGTCGATAGTTACACTATTCTTACAACTCAAATCCACCGTCTTCCCATGATAGAATTGTGTCAGGAATCCTCTGTGGCATCACGAGGGGATCGAGCCTGTTGAAAAGACGGTAAAGGGAGGAAACACAATGAGTTTAAATGAATTGATTCAATGCTACAAGACGAGTAAACACGACGATGCAGCCAATCACCTCGACCTTCTGACCATGGCCAAAAAACTTTATATTTCCAATGAAATCACTTTTCAACATTATAAGGAGCTCATCAGAGACCTTGAGCCGACAATGGACCATCAATAAATAGAACGAACAAAATAATCCGGGGCCCCGCTTGATGGGGTCCCGGATTTTTCAGGTACATCTTCCCTTCAATCCTTCCTCAGTTCATGGAGCTGTGTCCCCAGCACATAGGAAACAGATTGATAATGACTGATGAATCGATTATAGCTTGATTCTGGGAAGAAACAGTGAACCGAAAGCATTTCGATATTATCGTACGTATTGGAGATTTGCGGAAGATGAAGGTGTTTCGGCCTGGACGTGGCCACCCATTCTTCAGATAAAGACCTCCACTGATCGTTCAAGCTTTTGACCTTATCGGCGTAGGGTTTTACATCCCGGTAAAAATCCCCCTTCTCCCCACTTTCCCTTCTTCGTTTGTATTCTTCTATCATGAAACCTGCTTCAGTGAGCAGGCTATCCGTTACACCGATCAACTTGTCCATCCACGAATCCCCCAGGTTCAAAATAATAAGCAGCCTAAACCAAGGCTGCTTCATTACAGTCATTTTATGATGTCTTCATGGATAATTCAAGCTTTTACACTGCAAATGATGAGGACGGACGGCGAAGATCCCTGATCCCTTCACATCGATCCAGCTGATTTTCAACCTTCTGCACCTCGATGTGGAAACTGTCGACTCTATCCTGCTTCTCGATCCGGATCCGGTCATACAAATTTTGTTCCAACTGATTAAGACTTTCCTCGATCTCGGCAAGCTTTAACATGATTTCCTGTTTCTGATGCATAATGGGGTCCTCCCAGCATTTTGATTTACTAAGAGTATTCTCCCTTTTGAAGACATCCCCTTCCCCTCTGACAAAACTAGAAGCGATTCGGCAAAGATAGTGGACAACAGACAAGGCTTCGACATGATTGAATAAAAGGTGATCCCACACTTCATACTAGGGATGGAGGTGGAAAACATGAAAAAGCAAACAAAAGATCCCAAGCAACAGGAATCCAAGCAAAATGCTGCTAAAGGGAATCCTAAACTTACTGGGCCGGACCGCCCTTCCACTTAATATAAGAATGACGAAGACCCGCAGGCTGAAGCCCGGGTCTTCGTCTATTCATGACATCCATCTCAATGGGGGGAATAGCTTCTTCATGCATTTAGCGAGGCCGTTCATTCTCATCAGCTGCTTTTCCTTATGTACGAACCAGCTTTTGATCTCCACTTCTGAGGGGAAATCAACGGGATCGAACCATTCGTTCTTGACCGATCTGCCTTTCGACCAGTCCCTCTTCCCTCTCAAATGATGGGGAACTTCACCGTATACACTCCGGAGCTCGGGCGACGATGAACCGGTCGTCCCTTCTGCATATTCCCTTCGTGACCCCTTCGGTTCGACCATATCTGCCCATTTCTTGATATCGGTAAAGTGATCGCTGTGGAAAAGGATGCGATACAGCTTCTTTCCCAGAAGGATCCTGTTGTCCAAGTCCCTGAACCCATGTACACTAGCTCCATAAAGGCGCCCATCAAGGGTCGGGAAGATCACAGAGCTGAAGTGGAGGCGGTCTTCCACTAAAAATAGCGGGGATGTAAAGATCCTGCGATACACGGGATCAAGGATCACAGGTTCCTGGATCAAATTTTGTTCGTTGATAATCAGCGCCGTCACGAGTCGGTCAAGATCCCGGTGATCCCAAAAGTAGTTCCACTCTGCCTTCATGAATGAAGAGACCTGCAACTCATCGAGGAGATGAAACATCCCCTTCCCCGCCTGCACCGAATAATGGTAGACGAGGAGCTGGGGATAGGCATCTTCAAAGATCGTCCAATTGGCCCGTTCATACGTCATGAACAGGCCATTCCTGCGCCTCTGGGAAAGAAGATCACCGAGGATCCCTCCTTTGAGGTCAGTCATATTCCATCCGGCATTCCTCGATACGAGTGATGCCAGCAGAGACCATCTGACTTCACGGTGCAGGTCAAAGAAGCCTTGATAGGCCTTTGTCCGCGAGATATTATCCTTATTGTGATCACGTACCTGGGCGCGTATCATCATGATCCAATAGCGAAGAGGTTTATCCTCTCCGATAGAGGGTATATTCGGATAGATTCTTTTCATCTGATCCTCCCCGAATCCTTAATATATCTAGGGTGAGGAGATTTGTAATGATTTATTCACACAAAGTCGGGGACTTTCTGGTATGATATAGATTAGTCTGCGAGGTGTATTACCATGAAATTCCATTATCCGAATGGAAAGAAATATGTGGAACCGGAACGACCCTCAAAAAAACCCGGGGCTAAACCGAAACAAGTAACGTATGGCAACAGGGGGATGACACTCGAAGAAGATATCAATGAAACCAATCTGTATTATCTGGTACAAGGGAAGGCAGTCATTCATAAAAAGCCCACACCTGTGCAAATCGTCGATGTACTCTACCCTTCAAGAAGCGCCGCAGTCATCAAAGAAGCCTATTTCAAGCAGCCTTCCACGACGGACTACAATGGTGTCTTCAAGGGGAGGTACATCGATTTTGAAGCCAAGGAAACCAAAAACAGTACGTCCTTCCCTCTCAAAAACTTCCATGAACATCAAATTACCCACATGGAAGAGGTTTATAAACATGACGGGATCACCTTCGTCCTCCTTCGCTTCTCGGCGACGGAAGAAGTGTTCCTGCTTCCCTTCCCTTCTCTCCATGCCTATTGGAAGAGGATGTTGGACGGTGGACGCAAATCCATCACCAAGGAGGAAATCGAGCGCGACGGGACAAGGATACGCCTTGGACTCCATCCAAGGGTCGACTACCTAAAAATAGTCCAAGAGTTATATTTTTAGCTCTATGAAAATGAGTTAATCTATATTTTGTCTTCTTCCATGTTGTATATTTCAAAACGTGGACAATACTAAAATAGACAGAAGATTGAAAGCGAGGAACCAAAATGGCTGGTGAGTACAAATCCAGAGAAGAAAAACGCCTTGCCCAGCAGAAACAAAAGCCCTCAGGTAAAAAAGGGAAGAAACGTTCGCTGTTCAAGCGTGTCATTTTAACATTATTCGTCATCGGGATCATCGGGATGATCGCAGGAGGCGGGCTGTTCGCCTATTACGCCTCAAGTGCCCCGGACCTTGATGAGAAATTATTGAAAGATCCGATTGCTTCGGAAATCTTTGACATGAACGGTGATCTCATCACCACGGTCGGAAAGGAAAAGCGTGAATACGCCAACTTCGAGGATATTCCCAAGGTGATGCAGGACGCGGTCCTCGCCACAGAGGATAACCGTTTCTACAAGCATCACGGGATCGACCTCATTCGCCTTGGAGGAGCCGTCATGGCCAATATTACGGGCGGCTTCGGTTCCGAAGGTGCCTCCACAATCACACAGCAGGTGATCAAAGGCTCATTCCTGAATCCCGAAAAGACGTTGAAACGTAAAGCACAGGAAGCATGGCTCGCCATCAAACTCGAGCAGGATTACACGAAAGAAGAAATCTTCGAGATGTACTTCAACAAAGTATATATGTCTGATGGCATCAACGGGATGGCTACAGCAGCAGATTATTACTACGGCAAAGATGTCAAGGATATCAAGCTGAATGAGGCTGCGGTCATTGCCGGTCTTCCTCAAAGTCCTAATAACTACAATCCGTTTGAACATCCTGAAGCAGCCGAGAAGCGACGGAACATCGTCCTGTCCCTCATGGCCCAGCATGGAAGGATAACGGAAAAACAAAAAGAAGAAGCACAAAAGGTCCCGATCACGGAAGGCCTCGTCTCAAAAGAGGATCGTGCTAAAAAGAACGACAATAAATATCCAGCCTTCGTCGATGCGGTAATCGAAGAAGTCGAAGACATGGGCGATTACAACATCTATTCAGATGGACTGAAGGTCTATACGACAGTCGATCCGAAAGCACAGGATCGCGTGGAAGAAATCCTTGCAGGTGAAAACACATCCTTCACCTATCCTGAAAAATACGACCAGCCGATGCAGGCCGGTATCACCCTCCTTGACACAAAAACCGGTGAAATCCGTGCCATCGGAGGAGGACGTGAACAGGATAAGAATGTACAACGTGGATTCAACTATGCCACCGACATCAAACGCCAACCGGGATCTACGATCAAACCGCTGATCGACTATGCCCCGGCCGTTGAATACTTGAAATGGTCCACGTATCATATCCTGGATGATGAACCATACAAATATTCCGACGGAACGGAATTGAACAACTACGATGGACAATTCAAAGGACCGATCACCATGAGGGAAGCCCTCTGGGATTCTCGGAACATCCCGGCCCTGAAGGCATTCCAAGAAGTCGGACCTGAAAAAGCCGAGGATTTCGTGAATGGACTCGGATTGAATTTCGACCATTATTATGAATCTGCCTCCATCGGCGGTGTATCACCTGGTGTCAACTCCGTACAAATGGCCGGTGCGTATGCTGCATTCGGTAATGAAGGTGTCTATACGAAACCTCATGCCATTCAAAAAGTGGTACTCCGTGACGGAGAAACGGAAGTCAAACCTGATATCAAACCAAAAGCCGCTATGAAAGAATATACGGCCTACATGATCTCGGATGTCCTGAAAAGCGTCATCGATAACCCAAGAGGTACAGGACTGTATGCCAAAGTACCGGGGCTTCCGATGGCAGGTAAATCAGGTACCACCAACTATTCACAAAAAGATCGGGAGAAGCTCGGTATCCCGAAAGCCAATGCTCCGGATTCTTGGTTCGTCGGGTATACAACCAACTATACGGCGGCTGTCTGGACAGGGTACGAAAAACAATCCAACTCCCTCGATCCGACCGACAGGCATATCGCCCAGTATATCGTGAGTGACTTGATGAGTTCTGTACATGAAGGCGTCGACACGGCAGACTTCAAAAAACCGAACTCCGTTGTCGAGTCGAAAGTCGAAATGGGAAGCAATCCCGCAAGACTCCCTAGCGATTACACGCCTGACGACCGCATCATCACGGAACTGTTCGTACGCGGTACAGAACCGTCGAAAGTCTCGTCTGAATTCGATAAGATCGATGCACCAAGCGGACTGAATGCAAAATACGATGATAAGAAACAATCCATCAAACTATCATGGGACTATAAGAAAAAGAAAGACGTCAAGTTCGAAGTCTCCGTTTCAATCAATGGGGAATCAAAACAAACCCTGACAACCACCGATAAAAAAGGCTTGAATGTCGATAACATTCAAGGCGACGGTACGTATGCTTTCGAAGTCTTGGCCATCTCTGGCGGTCAGCGAAGCGACCCTGCTTCCACGAGCGTGACAGTGAGCGGCAACGACGAAGAAGACCAAGCAGAAGAACCGGAAGATCAACCCGATGACAATGCCGACGACGGCAATACCGAGAATCCTGACACCCCTGGGAATGAAGATGATCAGGGCAACGGAGGAGATAACGGGAATGGGAATGACAATGGAAACGGAAATGGAAATGACAACGGGAACGGCGGTGGAAACGATAACGGCTCCGATAATGGAGACGGCGGCACCCCTCCAAGTGATGAGAATCCTCCGGCTGAGGGTGACGGAGATCAAGGAGGTACCGATACCGAGCCACCAAGTGACGGTGGTACGACTGACGGTACCCAAGATCAAGCCCCTTCACCTGCCCAATAGAAAAAAGCAGCGAGTACGTCTACTCGCTGCTTTTTTTTATGGATTTCATCGCCCTATCCTTAGCATATCTCTTCCATTGTTCTTCAAAAAGCTCCTGCAGCTGCAGGAAGGAATGAGCAAGTCTTGGGTTCTCCTGGATGAAAGATAGCCGGTCCACGACGTTGTGGGGCTTCAACTCCAGCCGCTCCACCGCCTTCTGCCAATCGGACAGATCGACCTCAGATCCATTACTCCAGAATAAAAGCTGATGGAACCATAGGATCGCCCTTCCCATTTCATCTGCCGATGAGGCATCACGCGCCTTGAACAGGGTGGAAATCAGACCCTTGCCCTCTTCCCAATTCTGATAGGCCTCTTCTGGATGAAAGCTGTTTCCTCCGTCGTCTGGAATCTTATGTTCTTCCGAACAGTATTTATCCGGCTGCCCTTCTACCCTATCCTTCATCCCCTCACCTTTTTCTTCATCCGCTTCTGCCCTTCCCTGCATAAATCAAGCAGAGGACAGATATCACACTGAGGAGACTGCGCCTTGCAGTGGTAGCGGCCGAAGAAAATCAGGCGGTGATGCGTTTTGCTCCATTCTTCACGGGGAATCTTGCGCATGAGCGTCTTCTCGACTTCGAGGACGCTGTCCTTCCAGCGGCATATACCCAGACGCTTACTGACTCTCTCCACGTGGGTATCCACGGCCAAAGCCGGTACACCGAAGGCGACGGAGACGACAACATTCGCTGTCTTCCTTCCTACTCCCGGCAGCTTCACAAGCTCCTCGTGTTCTCTCGGGACCTCCCCCCCATACTCCTCAAGAAGGATTTCACAGAGGCTGCGGATGTTCTTCGCTTTGTTCCGGTACAGTCCGATGGACCTGATATCCTGCTGGAGCTCTTCCAATGTGACGGCCAAATAGTCCTCAGGTTCCTTGTATTTTTGAAAAAGATTCTTTGTCACTTTATTGACCAGTACATCTGTACACTGTGCAGAGAGCAGCACGGCGATGACGAGCTCGAAAGGATTTTCATGGACGAGTTCACAATGGGCCTCCGGGTACATACCCCTCATTTCATCCAGGCATATGGCAATCTGTTTATTGTTCAGCAATGAAATACATCCTCCTTTTCACGTGTGAGGGGGGTAACCTTACTCAGTAATGTGCCCCTCCCCTATGCGTTTGAAAAAGACCGGCCACGATGGCCGGTCTTTTATACCCTATTGCTCCAACCAGTTATAAAAGGGAACCGACTTTCGCTTCCCTTCGGATTTCATTTCCTTCGGTGCAACCGCTTTTTGATGCGGGCGGAAGCGCTGACTCTGATTCCGGGCATCTTCGATGGTCTTCACGCCGTTTTTCTTCCATTCGAATAAAATGCGGTCGATATATCGAAAATTAAGTTTACCGGAGATGACAGACTCCCTCAGGGCCGCCTTGATGATGGTAGGATTATGTTCATCCTGATCCAACCACATGGCAAGGGTCTCGCATTCCAGCGGAGACAGGGGACGAGCAAATTCCTGTTCGAACACGGAATAGATATCCGCCTCTTCCTCCATCGCCTGAACGGTCTGCTCCCTTTTGCTATCCTGAATGATATGGTCCGCCAGTTTACTCCAAAGGGGCATCAGACTGTACCGTTCGAAGAGGATGCCCTCCGGGGAAGCTCCTTCTTCGATCCCAAGGAATTGATGTTGGATCAGTTTCCTCAAAAGGGAAGAACAGTGTTCAGCACTTAAGGTCATGGTTTCTGAAAGGTCAGTGGGTGTAGGGAACTGATTCCCCATATCCAAATGCCTGTAGATATTGAGTAATAGGACAAGCTCGGTTTCATTCAATCCGAGAGCTTGATAGTGTTTCAATAATAAATGGGGGATGTTCAATGTCCCTTCTTCGATCCAGGACAACATCAATCGTTTATGATCCATAGTACTAACACCTCCTAACCAGTATATCATGGCTACGGGTCATTTTCTGCTATTACAGGGTGTTTTTCTTTTCCATAAGCCCTTCAAAAAAAAGAAGACCATCCCGTGCATCATGCACAGGACGGCGTTTTACTTACGGATATAGACGATTCAACAGACGCGGGAATGGGATGGTTTCCCTGACATGCTCCACGCCGCTGATCCATGCAACGGTCCGCTCCAGACCAAGTCCGAATCCTGAATGGGGAACTGAACCGTACTCCCTCAATTCAAGGTACCATTTGTATGCATCTGTAGCGAGATCGTGTTCTTCGATGCGCTGCTTCAACAGTTCGGCATCGTGGATCCGTTCTGATCCACCGATGATTTCCCCGTATCCTTCCGGTGCGATTAGATCGGCGCACAGAACAACATCATCACGGTCTGCATCCGGCTGCATATAGAACGGCTTCAATGAAGTCGGGTAGTGCGTGATGAAGACAGGTTTATCGTAACTTTCGGCAATGGCCGTTTCATGAGGCGCACCAAAATCATCGCCCCAAGTGATATCATCGAACCCTTTTTCGTGAAGGAGCTTGATGGCGTCATCATAGGAGATGCGTGGGAATGGAGCTTTGATCTGTTCAAGCTTACTTGTGTCACGTCCAAGACGCTCAAGCTCAAGCTTACAGTTCTCAAGCACACTCTGTACGATATAGGACACGTACTGTTCCTGTACTTCGAGGTTTTCATTGAATGTGACAAAAGCCATTTCCGGTTCGATCATCCAAAACTCGATGAGATGACGTCGGGTCTTCGATTTTTCAGCACGGAATGTCGGTCCGAATGAGAAGACTTTTCCAAGGGCCATGGCCGCAGCTTCCATATACAGCTGACCACTTTGAGAAAGATAGGCGTCCTCCTCGAAGTATTTCGTTGCGAATAGTTCAGTCGTTCCCTCCGGTGCACTTCCAGTCAGGATCGGCGGATCCACTTTCACGAATCCTTCTTTATTAAAGAATTCATACGTTGCCCTGATGATTTCATTCCGAACTTTCATCACGGCGTGCTGCTTGCGTGAGCGCAGCCACAGATGACGGTGGTCCATAAGGAACTCTGTCCCGTGTTCCTTCGGTGTGATCGGGTAGTCAACGGCTTCATGGATCACTTCGACGTCCTTCACCTGAAGTTCATATCCGAAAGGTGAACGCTCGTCTTCCGTGACGACACCTGTCACATAGAGGGACGTTTCCTGGGTAAGAGACTTGGCCTTTTTGAAGATTTCCTCTTCGACTTCAGCCTTGACGACGACACCCTGGATGAAGCCGGTACCGTCACGCAGTTGTAGAAAAGCGATCTTGCCGCTTGAACGTTTGTTGGCGAGCCATGCACCGATGGTCACTTCTTCCCCAACAAAACGATTAACTTGAGATATTGTGGTTTTCACGATTTTTTCCCTCCAAAAACTTATACACTTATGTATCGTACCTTATTATACCTTCCCGATCATCGCGTCGCAACAGATTGGAAAAAAGAGCCCCTTGAAGAGGGGCCGGTCCTTACTTACTGCGCGCTACGACGAATGTATGAATTCGTTTCAGTGCTTCCTCCAATGAATCAAGGCTGGTTGCGTAAGACAAGCGGATGTTATCAGGTGATCCGAATCCGGAACCAGGGATCACGGCCACTTTCGCTTCCTCAAGGAGGGCCGTCGTAAAGGCGTCCACATCTTCATAGCCTGTCAGCTCTGCCGCATTCTTGACATTTGGGAAAAGGTAGAATGCCCCTTGAGGCTTGATGCACTTGAATCCTGGGATAGCATTGAGCTTCTCGAATAAGATGTTCAGTCTCTCTTCGAATGCCTGTCTCATATGTTCAACAGGAGCTTGATCCCCCTCATATGCCGCGATGGCTCCGTATTGAGACGTAGTGGTCGGATTTGAAGTCGAATGGCTTGCAAGATTCGTCATCGCCTTGATGATCGTTGCATCACCCGCCGCATAGCCGATCCTCCACCCTGTCATGGAATGGGACTTCGACACTCCGTTGATGACGATGGTCTGATCCTTGAGCTCCGGTGACAGCTGTGCAATCGAGATATGTTTGTTCCCATCATATACAAGCTTTTCATAGATTTCATCCGAAACGATAAGGACATCATGTTTGATGCACGCTTTACCGATCGCACGAAGTTCTTTCTCGGAGTAAAGCATCCCCGTCGGATTGCTCGGGGAATTCAGGATGAGGGCTTTCGTTTTGGACGAAAGCACCCCTTCAAGTTGCTCAGGTGTGATTTTATATTCGTTTTCCTCTTTTCCCTCGACCATCACCGGGACACCTCCGGCGAGCTTGACCTGTTCAGGGTAGCTCACCCAATACGGAGTCGGAATGATGACCTCATCCCCTTCGTCCAAGAGCACCTGAAACAGGGTATAAAGGGCGTGCTTCGCACCGCTCGTCACGATGACTTCACCGGGGCCATACTCGAGTCCCTGGTCAGTCTTGAATTTTTGAATGATGGCTTCCTTGAGGGCAGGAGTACCGCCTGAAGGGGTGTACTTGGTCTGACCGCCGATCATCGACTCATGTGCTGCATTGATGATATGGTCAGGGGTGTTGAAGTCGGGTTCACCCGCTCCAAGTCCGATCACATCGATTCCCTGCTGCTTCATCTCTTTCGCCTTGGCCGTGATGGCCAGTGTTGTGGAAGGTGTTAGTGCACTTACTCTTTGGGCTAATGAAATGTTCATCGTGACTCACTCCTGTATTATAGATTCTCTATTTTTTTCCACCATTCTCCATTGGAGAACAGCATATAGAAATAATTCAGTTGTTCCTGATCATCTAGGTATGTGATTTCCCAGACGGGGCCGACGGATTCGTAGCCAAGCCTAACGGAAAGAAGTTCCTTGGGCTCGATCTCACTTCTGAGCTTTTTGACAGCCTCTTCCTTCGAGATGCCACCATCCCAGTCCCTCTCGATGATTTTCCCTTTACCTTCAGGAACCCATGCGACCTTTTTCTTGCCGCCATCATCCTTACCGATGATGACAGAATATGCTTTGGTTCCGTTATAGAAGCTTGTGTCCTCGATTTTGGTGATGGCTGTTTCTTCTTTGACGCGGTCGATTGCCGCCTCCGATTGTTTATGAAGCGGGCTTCGTGAATTTTTATAAATCAAGAAGGCCGAAGTGCCGCCAATGAGCACAAAGGCTATCACGATTATCGTTATCCATTTTTTCATCATTATCACTCTTTTATGTACGATAGATTGTTAGTACTGCTACCTGCTGATCTTCCGGATCAAGTGCAAGGCCAAACATATAGTCGTCTTTTTTCAGCGTCCTGTTCAATTCGTCTACCACTTTATAAAGGTTATCTGTATAGTCGATCCGAAGGGTAGATAAAATCTCAATCTTGCTTTCCATGATGTTCCTCCTTCATCGATTGTTTGTTACATTCTACACACATTATAACAACATTTCTCCATTGTGTAATCGCAGAATATAAAAACTTCACTCCTTCTTTTCAAGACACTTCATGGATGCGGCTTCCATTCACCGCAATCCGGCCTCTTCCCCGGTGGCTTCCTTACCACCGGGTTCAAAGCCAATCTTCAATCTGATCGATGAGTTCGAACAGATCTCCTTCCTGAACAGGCATTTCTGGGATCGATTCCAGGAACGCCTTCCCGTACCTTGTCGATATGATGCGCCGATCATAGACGATGATGATTCCCCTGTCACTGCTCCTTCTGATGAGCCTTCCAATCCCTTGTTTGAAACGGATGATGGCTTCCGGAAGTGAGAGGGCCGAAAATGAATTTTTTCCAGCCGCCTTGAGGATTTCCGCCTTTGCCTGTGTGACCGGTTCATCGGGAGGGGAGAATGGAAGGCGCACCATGGCCAGGCATGATAGGTCCTCACCAGGTATGTCGACCCCTTCCCAGAAGCTGCTTGTACCGAACAGGATGGCTTTATCGAATCGCTGAAAATTCTTTGTCAGTCTCGTTCGGCTTCCCGACGTGATCCCCTGGGCCATCAGTACATACTCTTCAAGGAGCCCCGAATCCTTCATGAGCTCATACGTCTTCCGGAGCATATCGTACGAGGTGAAAAGAATGAGCATCCTCCCCTTCGTCGCCTGTGCCACTCCGATCAGATGGGAGCTGATGGCCTCGATATACTCTTCATTGGTGACCTGCTGGATCTCCGGTACATCCGAAGGGATGAACAACCTCGTCGCTTCCCGGTAGTCGAATGGTGAAGGGAGTCGGAGAGTGCCGGCTCCATCCAGCCCGATTTCCCGTAGGAAGAAATCGAATGAATCACTGACCGTAAGCGTCGCCGATGTAAGGATGACACTTTCTTTTTTGACAAACACTTCATCCCGGAGTTGATCAGACACCGTCACGGGCTGACCTTGGATGGTCAGGGAGTTGGGCAGTGATCTTGTATCTCCTTCAAGCCAGATGACATACTCATCCGACGCTCTGAGGAAGAGGGTGGAGAGTCCGGAATACAGTTCATTCCAATCAAGCAGGAACGAGAAGAATTCCTCGATGAAGGCTTTTTCAGGATCAGTAAGTTTGATTTTCTTTTCTTTTACGGTATCAAGCACCTTCCTGAATTGTCCTTCGATCGTTTTCATATGGGAAACGACCCTTTCGATGATCATCCTGACGGGCATCCATTGCCTGCTTTTCTTCACATCTTCCGTCAGGCGCCATTGGATCTTGTTGACACCCGATCGCTTTTTGGACTGCTTATAAAATGTCGAAGCAAGCACCGTGAACGCTTCTTCGAGTTCTCTATAAAAGTCTGTGATGAGACGGTCCATCTCAAAGGGATGGAGTTCCATGGTGACCGAATGGTTGGCCAAAAGTTCATCAAGACGCTTATACAGCTGGTGCTGGTCCAAGGATCCGAGCTGGGAAACCGTGAATTTAATGGAAGGGTAGTCCAGCATAATCCCAAGATGCTGCCTTGCAGCCTTTTCCAGATGATGAGCCTCATCGATCACCAGATAGTTGAAGTCGGGGAGCATCTTTTTCTCCATTTTCACATCGGTCAAAAGCATGGAATGGTTGGTGATGATGAGATCGGCCTCCAGTGCCTCCTTCCTTGCAGAAAGGTAGAAGTCCTTCGACACCCATGGATCTTTGTGATGAGGCAGATGCCATCCGTCCTGCTTCAAGCGGTTCCAGAACAATTGTCCGCCGGAGCTCAGGTTGAGTTCGCTCATATCTCCGGTTTCAGTCCTTGTGAGCCAGACAAGGATCTGCATTTTCGTCAATGCAGCATCATACTGCGCTTCGTCTTCCCTCAGGGACTGCTCGAATTTGAACAGATTGATATAATGATTTTTCCCCTTCAGAAGGACCGTTTTAAACGGAAAGGGAGCGATGGCTTCCAGGCGCTTGATTTCCTGCTGGAGAAGCTGCTCCTGGAGCTGGATCGTATATGTACTGATGACCACCCTTTCCCCCTTGCGGATTGCAAAGTCGAGGCTTGGCCATAGATAGCCGAGGGATTTCCCTACGCCCGTACCCGCTTCGATCACCATGTTTTTGGAAAGGAGAAAAGCGTCCGTGATGCTTTCCATCATATCCAGCTGTGCCCCCCTCCGTTCATAATGGGGGACGGTCCTCTTCAGGAGCTCCTCTATTCCTTCTCCCTCGTCAGCTTTCCCTGTGGAGATCTTCACACTGCCTTTTTTCCTGATGGCCAGGCCACGGTGGACCTCAAGATCTTCTGGAAGATCCTCGATCCTCTCATATTTGTCATGGAGGATCTGCTCAAAGATCAAATAGAGGTCACTCTTCAGATGATCGGAAAGCTTCCTTAGCTTTTCCAGTGTCACCAATGGCAATCCATTGAGGGTATCGATGAAGTATAAAAGGATCTCCGCTGTGACGTAGGCATCACTGTCTGCCTGATGCGGTCTCACATGACTGACATCAAGGGTGCTTGACAACTCGGATAGTTTGAAGCTATCTGCCGAAGGCAACGCGACTTTTGCCAATTCCACCGTATCGACAGACGGACCGTCAAACGGCACATATCCGCTTTCTTCAAGCTCCGCCTGAAGGAAGGATAGATCGAAATTGACATTATGGGCAACGAATACCGCCCCTTCAAGGATCTTATGGACCACGGGTGCGATTTCTTCAAAGGCCGGGGCATCCCGTACCATTTCATCATTGATGCCGGTCAACTCTTCGATGAATGCCGGAATCGGCTTGCCCGGTGAGACAAAGCTCGTATATTGGTCGGTAATCTTACCGTTTTCGATCGTGACTGCCGATAGTTGAATGATCCGTTCCCCTCTCTTAGGGGAATTACCGGTCGTTTCAAGATCGACGACTACAAATTTCAATGGATCCATCTTCTTCACTGCCTTCATTTAATCGCTACACTTATCTTCAACAGTGTACCACAATCTCTTCACCGCGAGCCACCATGCGGGCATAAGAAAAGAGGGATGATCCCGGGATCTCCCTCTTCCATGTTCACTATCAGTAGACCGTTGCTTCCGGTTCTGTACCGAGCATTTCCACGATCGTATTATTCTCATCCATGATCGCCACTTTCGGCACATGACGGTTGATGTGTTCTTCCCCGATGAGCTTATAGGAGACGATGATCACGATATCCCCCTCCTGAACCTTCCGAGCAGCTGCTCCATTCAGGCAGATGACACCACTCCCACGCTTACCGGGGATGATATAGGTTTCCAGGCGTTCTCCATTGTTATTATTGACCACTTGGACCTTTTCATTTGCCACCATCCCCACTGCGTCAAGGATTTCTTCATCAATCGTGATGCTGCCCACATAATTCAAATTCGCTTCCGTCACGCGGGCCCTGTGGATCTTCCCGCTCATCATTGTCCTAAACATGTTTATCCTCCTCTGAGACTGTGATAATCATATTATCAATCAACCTTGCCTTCTCGTATTGGACGGCGAGTGCTACGATGATTTCCCCATCCCACTCTTCCACCGGGCACAGTCCAGGGTAAGAGAGAATTTCGATATAATCGATGACTCCTGACGTCCCTGATTCGATCGTTTCACGTACGAGTGAGATGACTTCTTCACCTGAACGGGCCCCCTGTTCTATCGCCTTCCGTGCACGCTGCAGGCTATGCTGCAAAACAGGAGCTTCCTCCCTTTCTTGGATAGAAAGATAGACGTTCCGGGAGCTTTTGGCAAGCCCGTCGCTTTCCCTCAAGGTCGGTACCCTGACGATGGTAAGTGGAAAGAAGTAGTCTTTTACAAGTCTCTCCACCACGGCCACCTGCTGGGCATCCTTAAGCCCCATATACACATGGTCCGGCTGTACGATGTGAAATAGTTTTGTGAGGATGGTCACTACACCATCAAAGTGACCCGGCCGTTTCTTGCCGCACATCACGTCCACCCCTTCTGTTACATGAAGGGTGATCGATGCTGTCCCGGCGTATATTTCTTCCGTGCGGGGAAGGAACAGGATATCGACACCCGCTTCTTCCGCCAGTGCCTTGTCTCTGTCCAGATCCCTTGGGTACCGGTCAAAGTCCTCACCCGGTCCGAATTGGGTGGGATTTACATAAATGCTCATCACCACTAGATCATTCTCTTCCCTTGCTCTCTTTACAAGGGAGAGATGCCCTTCGTGAAGATACCCCATCGTGGGAACGAAACCGATCCCTGAGCCCTGCTTTTTATGCGTCAGTACGTCTGTCAGCTCCCTGATGTTGTCTACACATCTCATTTATGTCCACCACCGTAAAGGCTATTGAGCTCTTCTTCCTTCATCGAGAAGGAGTGCTCATCGTCAGGAAACCTCTTCTCCTTGACATCTTCAATGTAGGAAGCAATTCCACCCCTAACAGCACGGGACACGTCCGTATACGACTTGACGAACTTGGGCGTCCTGTCGACTCCGAACAGGACCATGTCATGAAAGACCAGTACTTGCCCATCGGTATCTTTTCCGGCCCCGATCCCGATGACCGGGATGGAGAGGGCACCGGAGACTTCTTTAGCAATCTGCTTAGGCACGCATTCGAGAACGAGGGCAAAGGCTCCTGCCGCCTCGCACTCCCTGGCATCCCTGATCAGCTTTTCCGCCTGGGAAGCTGTTTTCCCTTGGACCTTATACCCTCCGAGGACCCCGACGGATTGCGGGGTGAGGCCGAGATGGGCCATGACAGGGACCCCGGCAGCCGTAAGGGCATGGATCCGATCGACGACCGTACCCGCTCCTTCGACCTTCACGGCATGGGCTCCGCCTTCCTGCATGAGTTTTGCTGCTGCCTTCAGTGTCTCTTCTGTTGAGAGGTGATAGGTCATGAAGGGTAGATCTGTCACCGTGAACGTGTCGGGAGCACCTCTCCTGACCGCTTTCGTATGGTGGATCATATCAGCGGTGGTAACAGCTACCGTTGAATCATATCCGAGTACGACCATACCGAGGCTGTCACCTACCAGAAGCAGGTCGATCCCTGCTTCCTGAGCAAGCTTTGCCGTGGGATAATCATAGGCCGTCAGCATGGAGATCTTTTCTCCGCTCTCTTTCATCTTTAGAAATTGTGTCGTCTGTTTCATAAGTTCCTCCTTCTTTTCAGTCAGAGGTGACGAAACAAAATGATGTAAAAAGGACCCTTCTGCAAAAAAATTGACAGAAGGATCCCTGGATTATCGTAAAGTTTCGACCCTCTGTCCCAGTCCTGAACGGATCAAGGCAGATTTTAGTTTTCACGTATGGATGTAACCGCTTAAGGTGCAGTTCCTGATGGATACTGCCCAATTCCGATTATAGCATATGGCGAAGAAGAAGATGCAAGTCAGAACGTAAAAAAAGAGGAGCTTTTTGCTCCTCTTACCGGGACAACTCGATATCAGCCGAATAAATATGGTGAAGTTTGCCGGTATCATCTTCGATCTGAAGGACCCCTTCTTCTGTGATTCCCCGGGCATATCCCTCGATGGATCCGTTGATTGTCCGGGCCGTGATTCTCCTCCCGATACTGACGGCATAGCTTTCCCACATGAGTTTGATGGGAGTGAATCCCTTAGTCATATACAGCTCATAGAGTGCCTCCATCCGTTCTAACACCTTCTGGACGATGTCAGATCGGGAAAGTGAACGGCCAGCTTCCATTCCATAGGAGGTGGCAATACTTTGCAACTCATCGGGAAAATGCTCTTGGGTATGGTTGACGTTCATGCCGATCCCGATGATGATGGAGTTGATTTTATCCGGTTCCGCCTGAAGCTCCGTCAGGATCCCGGTCGCTTTCTTGCCATTGATCAGTATATCGTTCGGCCATTTGATCTGCGGCTCGAGGCCGGTTGCCTCCTGAATGGCCTGTACGACAGCCACAGCTGCAATCAATGTGAACTGCGGGGCTTTCTGGGGAGGGAGGAGCGGCTTCAGGATCAGGCTCATCCATATGCCCGTCCCTTTCGATGAATGCCACTCCCGCATCAGCCTTCCCCGTCCATCCGTCTGCTCATCCGCAATGACCAGCGTTCCCTCAGGAGCACCATTTGCAGCCAGTTCATGCGCCACTTTCTGGGTGCTCCCCACCGTTTCTTCATAATGGATATTCTGGCCGAGTGTCTTCGTCTTCAGACCGATCTTCAATTTGTTTGCAGTCACACTGTCAGGAACACCGATGATCCGGTACCCTTTCTTCCTGACAGCTTCAAGAACGAATCCTTCTTTCCTCAGCTCTTCAATATGCTTCCACACGGCAGCCCTCGAACAGCCCGCAATGTCAGCGAGCGCCTGGCCGGACATGAAATCATCCGGTGAATCCGATAATGCCGACAAAAGCTTCTCTCTTATGACCGATTGCATGTTTTCACCCACTTTTTGATTGACGCCTTTTCATTCGGAAGTTCTCCGTTTAAGATGGCCGCTTCGATTTTTGCTATTTCCTCTTTCACCCATGGTCCTCCCGGCTTCCCTTTCCATTTGATTAACTCTGACCCGGTCGCCTCGATATCCTTTACTGAATGGATGGGCAGTTCGTCGTAGCGATCGAGTACTTCAGAATGGGGAGAGCTTGAGATACAGGAAGCAACGGTTTCTACGTTCACTACCCCGTTCCTTCCTGTCTTATACAGTAGCAGTGGAGACCAGTCTCCTTCAAGGCGCTTCTTCAGGGATTCCCTCTCTTTTTCCCTCGCTTTGATTTCCTTATTAGGCAGTCGCCAGGATTTCAAGAATCCGCTATCCATCACATGGAAGAGCAGGAATAGCCATGACTGGTCCTTTGAGAGTGATCTCACTGCAGGGTTCTCCCTCATGGCTTCCATAACATTCCCATAGTTTTTCAGCATCGGAAGCTCACGGTATAGTCTGGTGCGAATCAGGAGGTCAAAGGCCAAATGTTTGTTCACTGAAGCAAGGATCTTTTCGAATTCCATCGTCTTTCTCTCGACGGCAATATGGCTCATCAAGGAGCTGTGGCGGACAATCGCCTCTCTTGTTTCATCTTCCATATGGAAACCAAGCTGGGCAACGAAGCGTATCCCCCTCATCATCCGGAGAGCATCCTCTGAAAATCGTTCATCAGGGAGACCGACCGTGCGGATCTTCTTGTCGCGAAGATCCCGCCTGCCTCCAAACGGATCCTTTATCCTGCCCCTTGCATCCATGGCCATGCTGTTGATGGTAAAGTCCCTCCTTTGAAGATCTTCCTCAAGGGACCTTACAAAATCGACAGAATCGGGTCTCCTGAAATCCTGATAGCCTGTTTCCGTCCTGAAGGTCGTCACTTCAAACCTTCCCGAGCCCGTCAATACTAAAACGGTTCCGTGGTCGATTCCGATATCCACCGTATCGCGGAAAATGCTTTTCACCTCTTCAGGGAGAGCAGAAGTGGCTATATCGACATCATTGATGGGCCGTCCAATGAGATGGTCCCTGACTGATCCACCCACAAAATATGCCTCATACCCGTTCGCTTCCAATTCAAGAAGAACGGGCAGCGCCTGGGAAAATTCCCTCGGTAACATCCTATCTCCCCCTTAGATCAATTCCTTGTAGATCGACTCATACTGGTCGACCACTCGATTCCGGTGGAATTTTGTGCGTACGGTTTCAAGTGCATTCTTCGAAAGCTCTTCATAAAGAGCTCCGTCCTTCAATGCCTTGACGGCTTTACTTGCCACGGCTTCAAGGTCACCGAGTGGACAGATGAAGCCATTCACCCCATCTTCGATCACTTCCGGGATCCCCCCGATATCAGTGCCGATCGCCGGTACTCCACAGGCCATGGCCTCTAGGGCCACAAGACCGAAGCTCTCTTTTTCGGACAGAAGCAGCTTGAGGTCGCTGATGGAGTAGAGTTCTTCCAAGTTGTTTTGTTTTCCCAGAAATAAGACATATTCCTCGATCCCCAGTTCTTTTACGAGAGAAGAGATTGTCCCCATTTCGGGGCCGTCTCCTACCAGTAGGAGCTTTGAAGGAACAGCTTCCCGGATCTTGGCAAATGCACCTACGACATCCTTCACCCGTTTGACCCCCCTGAAATTCGAAACGTGGATGAGCACTTTTTCATGAGGCTCTATCCCGTATTCCGTTCTAAGGTGGGCTGAGTCGGTTTTCCGGTACACCCTTTCATCGATAAAATTGTATACCGTTCGTATATCTTTGTCTGGACGGATCAAATCGTCTGTCTGCTTCACGAGGGCAGTCGATACCGCTGTTACAACATCGGATTTCTCAATTCCGAAGCGGATCGCCCCCGTCAGTGAGGCGTCATATCCGAGCACCGTGATATCCGTGCCGTGAAGAGTGGTGACGATTTTCACGTCCCTACCCGACATTTGTTTCCCAAGGATGGCACAGACGGCATGAGGGATCGCATAATGGACGTGGAGGATATCAAGTTCCTCCCGTTCCACGACCTCGGCCATTTTATTGGCCAGTGCGATATCATAAGGCGGATACTGGAAGACGGAGTACTGATTCACCTCCACCTGGTGGAAGTAGATATTATGGTACATCTTGTCCAATCTGAAAGGGATGCTCGAGGTGATAAAATGGATTTCATGTCCTCTTTCTGCAAGCAGTTTTCCAAGCTCTGTTGCCACGACTCCCGAGCCCCCGACTGTCGGGTAGCATGTGATTCCGATTTTCAACTTCATTATTGTTACTCTCCTAATAAATCATGATGCAATGTAATGGGTGAATGAGTGAAGAACCCTTCGGCGTGAAGGGAGCCTACTTCCTTCCCCATCATGGTTTCCCTCGCCTCCACGGACTCTATGTAGCCTTTTGTGAGCGGTGTCGCCACGCCGGACGCCTGAATGAACTGACTCGTATAGGCACGGAGGCTGTCCACCTTCTTATCCATACAGCCTTCGATATCCACCATGAAGTCCGGACGGTGGAAACCGTTGATCATGTAGTAATATAAATGCTGGGGTTTATGAGCGTCCAACTCCCCGTGGAAGTTACGGATCCCCGCCGAGAAGTACGCTTCAGTGATCAGACGGGATGCGTTACCGTGATCGGGGTGGCGGTCCTTTTCATACGGGGCAAAGATGGCTTTGGGACGAAACGTACGTATGACTTCGACGACCTTTTTCAAATGATCCTCGTTTATGTATATGCCCCGATCGGGAATATCGAGGGTGATCCGCTCTGATGCACCAAGGATCTCTGCGGCCTTCTTCGCTTCTTCCAAGCGAAGATCCACCGTTCCGTTGGATGACAGTTCGGCATGGGTAAGATCGCAGATGACGATGCGTTTCCCTTTTGCGGCGTATTTGGCAATGGTACCCCCCATACCGATTTCGACATCATCGGCATGGGCTCCAAAGGCCAGGATATCGATTGGTGGCTCACTCATTCTCATTGATGATGCTCCTCCATTCGATATCTCCTCTTTCCAGCCCCTTGACCAGGACCTCCGCACTCCCCATATTCGTTGCAAGGGGAACGCAATACACGTCACATAGGCGTATCAAGGCTGATACATCCGGTTCGTGGGGTTGGGCAGTCAATGGGTCCCTGAAGAACAGGACAAGGTCCATCTTATCATTGGCGATATAAGCTCCGATTTCCTGATCTCCCCCAAGGGGTCCGGACCTGAAGCGATGGACCGGCAATCCGGTTTCTGTCGTGATCCTTGTACCGGTCGTCCCGGTGGCAAAAAGGGAGTGCTGCTCAAAGATGGGCTGATAAGCCAAAACGAAACGAATCAGATCGTCTTTTTTCTTATCATGGGCGATTAGCGCAATATTCATGAATGTCACCTTCTATTCCAGTATATTTTCAAGGCCGTAGACGAGGGTCTTCAGCTCCATGACCGTCTCCACGCATACCTTCACTCCCGACATGAAGCTCTTTCGATGGAATGAATCATGACGGATCGTCAACAGTTCCCCTTCACCGCCAAGCATGACCTGCTGATGGGCCACGAGTCCCGGAAGACGCACACTGTGGATGTGGATACCATCCATTTCGGCACCACGTGCCCCCTGGAGGGTTTCCTTTTCATCGGGATGTCCCTGTTCTTTCGACTCCCTGACTTCCCTGATCATCTCGGCCGTCTTCACCGCCGTTCCGGACGGTGCATCGAGCTTCTGATCATGATGGAGCTCGAGGATCTCGATATCCGGGAAATATTTTGACGCCATTTGTGAGAACTTCATCATCAAGACTGCCCCGATGGCAAAGTTCGGTGCGATGATGCAACCGATGCCCTTATCTTCCGCCAGGGTTTTAAGCTCTTCCAACTGTTCTGCTGTGAATCCCGTTGTACCGACAACCGGTCTCACACCGTGCTCCAATGCGGTCCTCGTATGCGTATACCCCACTTCAGGCGTTGTAAGGTCGATCAGGACGTCCGGAAGTTCATGAGCGAAACATTCTTCCAGCGAAGCAAACACAGGGACCCCGGCAGCGGCTTCCTGTTTATGATCGATCACACTCACCAATTCGAAATGATCCGTTTCTTCCACAAGGGTGACGGCTTCCTTCCCCATTCTTCCCCTCGGCCCTGCTATCGACACCTTAATCATTCCCATTGTCATCCCCTCCTTCTATACGGGTCCAGCGATCTTTATCACGGGTGGTGAATTTATCCATCACCCGGTCATGTGCGTCCTCGAGGCTTATGCCAAGGGAATTGGCGAGGCAGATCACCACGAACAAGAGATCACCCAACTCCTCATCGATGGCCTTTTCAGTTTCCGAATCTTTTTTTGGCTTTTCACCATAATAATGATTGATTTCCCTGGCTAGTTCGCCCAATTCTTCGGTCAGCCTGGTCATCATGGCCAATGGGCTGAAGTACCCTTCCTTGAATTGACTTATGTATGCATCCACATCGTTTTGCATTTGTTCCATCGTCTTCTTATTCATGAGTCGTCACACTCCTCTATTATCTTTTATCATGTTAGCTAAACTTTACCGTCAATACAACTATTACGCATGCCCCCGGTCGTTTATAAATGTTATTGCCAGTTTGTATCCCTTCCTATATAATGTCTCTGTCAACCAGTTCATTACGGCATTGAGGGAGGTTTCAACATGTTAGGGCTCCGCCTTAAAAATATCATCTTCATCATCCTGGGTTCAGCCATCTTCGCATTCGGATTAGTTCATTTTAACATGAGAAATGAATTGGCGGAGGGCGGATTCACAGGGATCACCCTGATCCTATACTTTTTGTTCCACATCGATCCATCCTATTCGAACCTTGCCCTCAACATCCCCCTGTTCATTCTCGGGTGGAAGCTCCTGGGTAAGAAATCGTTCGGGTATACCGTCATCGGCACCGTCGGACTATCCGTCTTCCTATGGATCTTCCAGCGCTATCAGATGAATATCAACCTGGAAGGAGACCTGTTCCTTGCCGCCCTGTTTGCCGGGGTGTTTGTCGGGATCGGACTCGGAACGATCTTCCGTTTCGGCGGGACGACGGGGGGAGTCGACATCCTGGCAAGACTTGCACATAAGTACATCGGCTGGAGCATGGGAAGGACCATGTTCATGTTTGACGCCGTCGTCATCCTTGCTTCCCTCCTCACCTATCTTCAATACCGGGAAGCCATGTATACGCTCGTCGCCGTGTTCGTGGGGGCAAGGGTCATCGACTTCATGCAGGAAGGAGCGTATGCGGCCAGGGGCGCCATGATCATCTCCGACCATCATGAAGAGATCGCCAAGATGGTCCATGACAAGATGGATCGCGGCGTCACCGTGCTGAAGGGGCACGGATCCTTCACAAAGCAAGACCGGGAAGTCCTCTATTGCGTGGTGGGGAAAAACGAAATCGTCCGGCTTAAAAATATCATCAATGCCATAGATCCTCACGCCTTCGTATCCGTTACCGTCGTGCATGACGTCCTCGGAGAAGGTTTCACCTTGGATGCGGATAAAAATCCCCTCGACCTTTAAGAGCCCCTTTCAAATAAAAAAACAGCTCCGGCAGATCCCTTCAGGATCGTCTGGAGCTGTTTTTATTAGTCATCGTTATTCATACCGGTATAGATCAGGATCAGACGGAGAAGCTCAATGACAGCCACCGCTGCCGCCGCCACATACGTCATGGCCGCCGCGTTCAGTACCTTCCTCGCGTGACGCTCCTCCTCATTGCGGATCAAACCGAGTGAAACCACCTGGTTCATGGCCCGAGAGGATGCATTGAACTCAACCGGCAGCGTAACGAGCTGGAATACGACACCGAGTGCCATGAGGATGATCCCAAGCATGATCATATCTGACAATCGGGTAAAGATTCCGATCATAATGAAAATCCATGACATATTGGAACCGATATTCGCAAGGGGGACCAACCTGTGACGGAACCTTAGGAATGCATAGCTTTCCGCATCCTGGATCGCATGTCCAACCTCATGGGCTGCAACGGCCGCACCCGCAACGGAATGACCGTGATAATTATCCGGGGATAGTGCCACCGTTTTGGTGACCGGGTTGTAGTGGTCACTCAGGAATCCCCTGCCTTCTACAACCTTTACATCATACAATCCGTTATCATCTAGGATTCTGCGGGCTACTTCCATACCCGTCATTCCTGAAGTGGATCTGACTTTGGAATATTTATTGAATGTGCTTTTTACTCTCATCTGTGCAATGATCGGAATGAGAGCGATCAGTAGAAAGTAAACCAAAAATCCTACCATTATCGCCATAACCTCCACATGTTAAATTACCTAAATTCTATAGTGATATAAGGTTCCTGTCAATTTTTTTGTCTTTCTGTTGTTTTCGCTTCCTTTTGACCCTTATATTTTCTCCAACCTACGTAAGATAATGTGGAAATGATGATGCTTCCTGTAGAAATGATCACCCACCATAAGGACGGATCGGCCTCATCCTCGGTCACATTTTCAAATAAGTCCTTCAAATCTCCTTCCAGCGTGGTCAATTCCGTCATCCCCTCGCTCTTGAGCACGCTTTTACGATAGTGATCCAAGTAGGTGATTTTGGCATCAAGCGCCTGGGAGCGTTCCACAGGCAGATCAAGCCTCACACTTGGCTGAATGATATTATATTTGGAAAGAAATGCATTCAATGTGGAATGGTAGGCTTCCATATCCCCTTCTTCGGCTGCAGTCTTCACGTCGCTGAAAGCTTCCATGATGGGATCTTCCATCTCAACCCAAAGGGGCTGATAGCGGCTGGACAGTGTATCGATTACGAGCCTGAACTTGGTTACCGCATTTACCTTTTGGGCATGGTCAGCAGAAACCTGATTGATGCTTTCCACGGCATAGTCATGGGACATCGTCAGGATCCTCAGCTCATCCATGGACAAGGGGCGGCTGCCACCCGAAGCAGGGAATACCTCAGAAAAGTGGGTAAGGAACTTTTTTGCCTCTTCATATTTACCTGCCTTCGTCATCTGAAGTGCCTGGTCGGCCAATTCATCAAGTTCCCCTGTACCGGCAGGCGATTCCCCCAGGGCATGAAATGGTTTCGGTACCAGCATGAGTGCTATGACAATAAATAATAGTTGAATGACTTTCATTCTCGTCCCCCCTATTGCTACTAGTAAAGTGTATGAAGGGGTGGACAAGAGTAGACCTCTTTACAAACTCAGGGAGTTCCTCGCCGTCTTCTGGGTGAAATAATAGGCAATCGCAATAGAGGCGATGCTGAGCCAGAAGGTAAAATAACCGATGTGCTGTATGTACATGTATAGCTGGGAATAGATAGGATATTGCATATACACATAATCAATGATGTCATTATGAACAGCCCATACGGCCCCCACCATGATATGCCAAGGCTTCACCCGATAAAACGAGGAATACAGGATTCCCTGGACCGCCATGGCCCCGTGGGACACCATGAGCATGTATCCTTCCCAAGGAAGATCACCCGATACCCAAAGAGTCAGCAGATTCATGACAATCGCCCACACCCCGTACTTGAAGAGGGTGATGATGGCCAGAACCTCGAATATCGGCCAATTCCGCTTAAGCAGGAAGGCGATAAGGACAAAGCAGAAAAACAGGCTTGCTGTCGGACTGTCCGGAACAAACGGGATGAAAATCCCCGGTGTTCTCTCAAGCTGAGGCATATACCATATATATCCGTATATCGTACCGAGCACGTTGACCACCAGAAGTAGCCACAAAAAACTTCGATTCTTTAACAATGACCATAACCAGATCATATTTATCCTCACCTTTCTGTCCATGAGAAAAGAGAGCCAGCGTAAGCGGCTCTCTTCAACATTATTCATTCTAGACCTGAAATGAATTCTGCTAGCTTATCAAGTTCCTCATCGGAGCCTTGAAATAGATCGGCAGGCATTCCAGGCGGCTTGCCGTTCACAGCGATATCCGCCACTTCATCGGCTGAGAGCCCCGTCCCAACAAGGGATGGTCCTGCTCCACCTTGGAGATTTTCACCGTGACAGTTGATACAACCATTCTTTTGATCTGCAAAGATCTTATACCCCTCTGACTCTTTATCAAAGTCAGCTTCTGCCTGGATTTTCCCCTGTTCCTTCGCTGCAGCCCAGTCATGTGTCGCGACGGACTCCCATGTCAGGAAGTAGGTTGCAGCCAGTGCAAGAAGCATGAAGCCGGTTGCAAATGGACGCTTTGTCGGGCGTCGTTCCGGTCCCCTGTCGATGAAAGGAGCCAGGAGTAGCGCACCGAAAGCGATTCCCGGAATGATGAAGGCACCAATCACATTATAAGGACCAGATGCGTACGTGTACTTCAATAATTGATAGAGAAATAAGAAATACCAGTCAGGCAGCGGAATATATCCCGTATCCGTCGGGTCGGCGATCCGTTCCAACGGAGATGGATGAGCCACTGTCAAGCAAAGATAACCGATCAGGAAAACAGCTCCCACTAGCCATTCCTTCAGCAGGAAGTTCGGCCAGAAGGCTTCTGTTTTACCAGGGAACTCCGAATAGTCTTTTGGAATATTCGGTTTTCGTTCAGCAGGAACACGCGAGTCCCCTACAAACTTCATCCCTTTACCACGATGCATAATGTCCCCTCCTTTTAATAGGTTTGTTCGATTTTACAACGGTCCAGATATACCCTGCTTACGGATCATGAGGAAGTGAGCTCCCATCAGTCCGAGTAAAGCTGCCGGCAGGAAGAATACGTGGATCGCGAAGAATCGTGTAAGCGTCTGCGCCCCTACAATATGGGGATCACCCGCGAGGAGGGACTTGACCTGATCACCTATGAACGGGGTTGCTCCCGCAATCTCAAGGCCGACCTTCGTCGCAAATAGCGCTTTCATATCCCAAGGCAATAAGTAACCCGTGAAGCCCAGACCCAACATGACGAAGAAGATCAATACCCCAACGACCCAGTTCAATTCACGAGGTTTTTTATAGGCTCCCTGGAAGAATACACGCAGGGTATGTAGGAACATCATGACGATGACGAGACTTGCACCCCAGTGGTGCATACCGCGTACGATCTGTCCGAATGCCACTTCATTTTGCAGATAATAAACCGATTCCCATGCATTTTTGATATCCGGAACATAGTACATCGTCAAGAACATCCCGGACAGGATTTGAATAACGGTAACGAAAAACGTCAAACCGCCAAAGCAGTAAACGAACGCAGAAAAGTGATGCGCAGGGTTTACGTGTTCAGGCACTTCGTGATCCGCAATATCACGCCATAGCGGCGTAATGTCTAGACGCTCGTCCACCCAATCATAGATCTTGTTAAGCACTGAATACGCCCTCCCTACTTCTTAACGAATTTATTTGGTTCAGGTTGTCCAAGATACAGGATCCCGTCTTTCTCTTTTGTCGGATATGAATCCAACGGAGCGGTAGGCGGTGTCCCGGGAACGTTTTCACCATTCTTGTGGTAAAGTCCGCCGTGACATGGACAATAGAACATTTCTTTGTGATCTTCACTTGCGTTCCAGTTGACCGTACAACCCAAGTGCTTACAGATCGGTGAAAGGGCAATGATCTTGCCTTCCTTGTTTTTGTAGACCCAGGCCGTCTGTGTCACATCCGATGTATACCAGGCATCTTTCTGCTCATAAGAGAAGTCGACACGCACAGGCTCATTGGAAAGTTCGGACACTTTTTGTTTCGTTGCTTTAAAATCCCCAGATGCTTCCGCTTTCAAAACTGGATCAACAGCAAAACGGACCATCGGCATCAGCATACCCGCTGCCATGAAACCGCCTACACCCGTGAGTGTATAGTTAAGGAATTGACGTCTGGAAACACGCTGCTTGCTCATCCTTTTCCCCCCTCTGTCGTAAGGTAAGTCCATCCCGGACATATTTCGCACAAATATAAAACTAGGACATAACCATGATATATTAAACTTTTTGTAAAATCAATAACTGTATTGTCTAAATAATACAACAATGTGAAGTTTTTATGAATTTTTCTGCCACTTCTGAACAATCACATTCAGGAGCTGTTTCACCTGATCTTCCATGATCGAATGCTTGTATTGCTCGTCGAGATGCTCGAGCGGGATCGAAGGCACCCAGATCAGCCCGTCACCCATCAGCTCCTCCACCCCTTTCCATCCGCTATCCGACGTCAGGAAGAAGCAATGCTTCACACCGCTCTCCTTCAGGCCGTTCCCCCACTGGGCGAGACGTTCCTGCTCACCGGGATATCCGGTATTCAGGGAGTAGGTGTATGGCGGGGTAATGATCATCCTGCCTTTGAACTGCCTTTCGAGATGGAAGCACAGGAGGGTGATGAATTCCATCTGTGCTGCAGACGTGCGGATACCGCTTCCGAAATCGGCCGGGATCAGTGGTATGACGGCGGTGTCTATGTATTCCTTCTGCTGTTCAAATACGTCTATATCATGTGTATTCCAATTCATTTTAAACCCTCTCTTTACAAATCTATCCTTCTCTACCATCATATCATTAGTACAACCTGTTTTAAAGCGATTTCATCAGTGGAGCCAGGCAAATAAAAAAGGAAAGGCATGAGCCTTTCCTTTATCATTTCATCCTTCCAGCGTTTGAAGTTTAGAAGTCAATTCAAGGAATGCCTCCTTGTCCCCCTCATCAAGGGCACGGTCAATCGCCTCTAAGAGACGGTCCTTATGGAAGGAGTGCAGGCTTTCCGTCAGGAACTGCTCTGCAACGGCCTTATCCTTCTCATTGATCAGAAGGTATTTTGGCATGAACGGATTCTCTTCCAGGACGGCAGCGAACTGATAGCTTGCATTCGCCTTGCTGAAATTAAGCTGGATGTAAATGTCTTCATCTTTGTTCAAACGGATATCGTGAAATGACTTTTCCGCGTCGGTCGTCATGATATTCTCTTTATAGAACCTGAACGGAACTTCTTCCACACAGTGGGTGGACATGACGAGTCCTCTCGGGCAATACTGGGATTCTTCGACGAAATGAACCTTCTTCATCAATTGGTCATGACTCATCAGATAATTCAGGATCCACACGCATTCTCTGCGCTTCAGTTGATATCGATTTAAAAACCAGCGGATAAAATCTTTCTTCTCGTTGACAGAAACAGGGGTGGCCATGGTATTCCCTCCTCTGCGAAAATGGTCTGTTACAATCTATATTCGGACATGCCTTCTGTGATGCCTGGTTCAGTCTTGCAATCTTTCAATCAGATCCTGCCACTCATCGTTGGACGGGTCCATGACGATCAGCTGTTTATATACTTCTACCGCTTCTGTCCGAAGTCCTTCCTCTACAAGAAACTCTCCATACTCGAGAAGGAATTCCTGATGATTCTTAAAGTCAGTATATGCAAGACGATAATGGTTTAATGCATCCTTATATTGTTCAAGCCCCTCATATGCTTTGGCAAGGTCCCAGGAAAGCTGTGGTTCTTCCTCTCCTTCCCCTTTGACAATCGCTGCGATTTCAAGAACATCTTCGTATTTGTCATAGGCAAAGAATAACTTATTCAGGACCAGGGCCGCTTCCAGATATCCGGGATCCAGTGCAAGGGCATTCCTCAGGAGTTCTTCTGCATCGGCGTCCAGACCGAGTTTCAATGCAACCCTGCCCCCGAAGAAGCTGAGCTCCTTATTGAACTCATCTTGTTTTTGTCCTTCCCTGACCGTTTCCAGGCTTTCCTCCAGGCGCTCATCATGCTCATACGCCCGTGCCAATAGGAGATATACGGAGTGATACTCGGGGTCCAGTTCTTTGACAGACTCCAATTTCTCGATGGCCGTTTCATAGAATCCCGCTTGATAGGCCGTGAATCCGTAGCCGAACAAGGTGTTGATCTCGAGGTGTTCTTCAAGGGTTATCTCATAATGCTTCAGGGCTTCCTCAAATGCCCCTCCAACGCTATATGCCTCAGCCAGCCTCTGATGGATATGGACACCGCTGAACTCCACGTGGCCCGCTTCGACAAGGGACGTATAGTACCTAATAGCCTCGAGGAATCTGCCTGTTTCCGAATACAGCTCGGCTAGCCCAAAGTCGATGACAGGCTCATCCGGGAGAAGCACTTTGGCACTCTTGAGCTTCTGCTCACTGACTTCGAATAGTCCCTGCATCTGATAAAGATCTGCCAACAGGAGAAGTCCCCTCGGATACACCGGATCTTCCTTATCAAGTTCCGACAGGCGTTCCACGGCTTCTTCTTCCTTATCCATCTCCACCAGGATCTCCGCGATTTCAATTAGGAGCTCCCCTTCACCAGGATAGTACTCCAGCAGATTCTCATAGAGCGATTTGGCTTCTTCAAGGAAGCCGAGGTGATGCAGTTCCTCTGCGAGTGAGAACTTTTCTTCATGTGTGCCGAACTTCATTGTTTCATCAAGGTGCTTCATTGCTTCTTCCAGTTTGCCTTCTTCCAGGGAAGCGATCATTTTTTCTCCAGTGGTCATGGTCAATCTCTTCATCCTTTACATGTATGTTCCTCGGCATTACAGCCGGTATGGAGTAGGCTCCACAAAAAATCCGGGGGTGCGTATGATAATCTCTTCACCTTTCCCCTGACAAGCTATAGGACGCCCGTCCAGGAAAAGACTTTCCCCTTTACTCATCGTACATTTTAGCACAAGTTGGGTATCTTGAACGAGCAAGTCGCCCTCCTCATCGTTCTCCAAATAAAGGTTATAACTAATTTCTCTGCCGGGAGATAGAATTCCTCTATGTGGGTATATCCCGATTTTTTTCATAAACTCGTCATTAAGAGGGACTTTTTGTCCAATTGGGAGACCGATATGGGGAATCTTCACCGATTTCATCGTATTTTGCCAGATCCTCAGATGCTTTTCACGGGTTTTGGTGTCCGGTTCCGTCGAAAAAAAGGGGACAAAAGTAATGGGGTAGTGATTGAGGGCCTCTCTGATCCACCCCCATGGGACCGCCAATAGTGCATCGATATCCATGATGTCAGTCCAGATGACAGGGACTCTGCGGGACCTGCACTGACGGATGATCCCCGGTGTGATCCTTTGAGGGGTCGTCTTCATCCCGATGATGAAATCGAGGGGACTAGATTCCATCGTTTTCTTGATTCCCCTCCAATTTTCTTCAAATCGATATTCATATTCAAGGTGAAAGGCCGTCAGGATGGTTGTGCACCCTTTGCTTATGAAGTCATCCATGGACCCTTGATCCATGAGGTATCCCGGATAGTCAAGATCGCAAAAAACATGGGTCGGCCCCATAATAAAGGGAGAAACATCCACCCGCATGAAACGGTACTGTGGGAATGAACGTCTGATGGCCGAGATGATCCCCTCTTCCACTAGGATCGACACAGGTTCCGAGCCGCCAATCATCCTTACTTGTTCCAAGATATATGAAGTCATGAAAACATCACCGTCCTTTATAGACAAGCTATGAAGGAGGTGATGTTTACATGACTATGTGCGTGCTATCAATTGATCAATATGTTCGAAGAATTGAGGATATGAAATATTAATGGCTTCATGGTTTTGCAATACCACCTCAGAGGTCGTGATCAAGGACGCGATGGCCAGTGTCATACCGATACGGTGATCCCCCCAGGAATGAACTTCTCCTCCGTGAAGGTCCTTCTTCCCGCGGATGATCATCCCATCATCCGTGGCTTCGATGTCGGCTCCGAGCTTTTTCAGTTCCTCGACGATCGCATCGATGCGGTTTGTCTCCTTCACCTTCAACTCTTCTGCGTTTCTGATCACCGTCGTCCCTTCTGCCTGAGTGGCAAGGAGAGCGATAATGGGGATTTCATCGATCAAGGTCGGGATGGTATCTCCTCCGATTTCGACTCCATGCAGACTCGATGTTTCAACGACAAGATCTCCTACAGGTTCCCCTTTGGCATCTCCCGAAGGAATGACCTCAATGGATGCACCCATCTCTTTCATGACAGAAAGGATCCCCGTCCTTGTCTCATTAAGACCTACATGCTTCAAGCGCACACGACTCCCTGGAACGATGGCTGCCGCAACAATGAAAAAGGCTGCTGAAGATATATCTCCAGGTACATCGACCGTGCATCCCTTGAATGCCTGGCCACCCGTCACTTTGATGCTCTGCCCTTCCCTCGAGACTTCTCCGCCGAACTGGACGATCATCCTCTCGGTGTGGTCCCTGGTCCGCTCCGGTTCGATCACTTCTGTCACCCCTTCAGCCTGTATGCCGGCAAGAAGGATCGCAGACTTCACCTGGGCGCTTGCAACGGGTAGTTCATATCGGATCCCTTGAAGATCCCCACCCCTGATGGAAAGGGGTGTATAATCCCCGCCTGCGCGCCCATCGATCTTTGTTCCAAGTAGCTTCAAAGGGCCTGCCACCCGCTTCATCGGCCGTCTGGCAATGGATTCATCACCGATGAGGACGGAATGGAAAGGCCGCCCTGCAAGTAGCCCCATGATGAGCCGGGTAGTAGTTCCGGAGTTTCCTGTGTCAAGAATATCAACAGGTTCCTCCAGTCCTTCCCAGCCCTTACCGTGTACGATGATTTCATCTTCAGAGACGTCGATCTGCACCCCGAGTTTCCTGAAGCATGAGATTGTACTCAAACAGTCGTCACCCATAAGGAAGTTATGTACCTTCGTCTCCCCTTCTGCAATGGAGCCAAACATGATGGCACGGTGGGAGATGGATTTATCGCCGGGCACATTGATTTCTCCATCCAGTCCCCTTGCCGGTTTCGCCAGTCTTTTACTGTCCTGCATATTGATTCACCTCATCCTAAGAATAATTCATAGCCTGTTTTATTTGTCAGGCATTTCATCGCCTTTTCCCTGTCCTGAGACGTTTGGAAGCTGATGACCAGCACTCCGTATATGTCTTCACGCGTCTCCATGATCCGGATATTGGTCAGACTGATCTCCTCTTCAGCCAGATAACCCGTGATCTCCGAGATCACACCCGGGTAGTCGGGTACATCTACGAAGAGATCATAAAAGGATGGGATTGCGCCTTTTGAAAGCATCGGTAGCTCGTCCCTGAATGATTTTGCTTCCTCGAAGTAGGATGCGATCACTTCGGGATCATTTTCTTCGATCATATCGATGACTGCTTTCATCTCCTCATTCCACTGGTCAAGCTGGGCAAGAAGGACTTCCCTGTTCTGCATGGTGATGTCTTTCCACATGACGGGGCTCGATGAAGCGATCCTGGTGATATCACGGAATCCACCGGCAGCGAGCCTCCTTACATAGGGATGATCCTCAGCGTGACGCTTCGCCTGCTGAACGAGTGAGGCTGCCACGATGTGGGGGAAATGACTGATTGTTCCCGTGACAGCGTCATGCTCTTTCGGATCAATCACGATGAACTTCGCCTGGGTCCCCTTAAGCCACTCCTTCAGCTCGTCAATCCTCTCTTCCGAGTGCCCTTTCCCTGGAGTAAGCATGTAAAAGGCGTTCTCAAATAGAAAATCCTTGGCAGCCGTGACCCCGCTCTTATGAGAGCCGGCCATGGGATGTCCTCCTATGAAACACCATTTATCAGGAAGAATTCTCTCCGCCCTGTCCATGATTTGTGCTTTTGTACTTCCTGTGTCGGTTATGATGACAGTCGGCTTCAAGTTGAAATCCCGGAATGTTTCAAGAAGTTTTTCCGTCTGGAAGACAGGCGTCGATATGATGATCAGATCCGCTGATTTAACAGCATCCTTCAATGATTCGACGGCTTCATCGATGATTCCGAGGCTGAGACCAAGCTTCATTTCCTTTTCCTGCACATCAAACCCTGCAACCCTTGCTTCGGGATGCTGATTCTTTATACACAGGGCAAGGGACCCCCCGATGAGTCCAAGCCCTATCACTACTACATTACCCTTCATGTTCCTTCCACCTCGTCCCGTTAGAAAAAAGTCGGAAAGAAGATTCTTTCCGACTGGTCACTATTCATTGTGTCAATCTGGCTCCAAGGAGTTCTTTCATCTTGGAGATCACTTCATCGTTCTGTTCAGTAGAACCGACTGTCACCCTCACAGTATTCGGGATGCCAAGAGCCTCCCCAGATCGTACGATGTAGCCTTTGCTCATGAGGAACTGGAAGACTTCATCTCCGCTCACGCCGAAATCGATCAGAATGAAATTTGCCTGGGACGGAAAATACTTCAGCCCATTTTCTTCACAGAAATCATAATATTGTTGAAGACCCCTGCGGTTTGCTTCCTTGCATTTCTCGATGAATGCCTGATCCGTTAGTGCCGAGAGGGCTGCCCCCTGCCCCAGTGCATTATTATTGAATGGTTCCCTGATCGGTTCAAGCTTACTGATGACCTCTGCACTTGCCACACCGTAGCCGACACGGAATCCGGCGAGACCATATGCCTTGGAGAACGTCCGTGTGATCAACAGCTGAGGGTATTGCGGAAGAAGGTCGATGGACTGGTAGTAATCATCAGCCACCACATATTCATAGTACGCTTCATCAAGCACCACCAGCACATGCTCAGGAACCGCATCAAGGAAGGAGACAAGCTCGCTTCTACGGATATACTCTCCTGTAGGGTTATTCGGTGAACACAACCACACGACCGATGTTTCCCCATCAATGGCGGAAAGCATCGCATCCAGATCGTGAGCACCATTTTCCTTCAACGGGATCTCGCGGATTTTGGCACCTTCAACCAGGGCATTATGCTTGTATTGCGGGAAAGTCGGCACGGCCATCACCGTGTTTGTTTCGTTGCTCAGCAAAGCCCTGGCAATGATTTCGATCACCTCATCCGACCCGTTGCCGAATAATAGCTGACCGGGTTCGACTCCAAGGAAACGGGCGGTTCCCTCACGAAGTTCTTTGGCATATCCATCGGGATAGATCGCATGTGATAAAGCATGATCGGCAAGATATTCCTTGACTGCCGGAGAGCAACCGAATGGATTTTCATTTGAAGCAAGCTTGACGACTTTATCCAATTTGTATTGAGATTTCACGTCGTCCATCGTTTTTCCAGGTTGATATGATTTCAGATTATGAATTTGCGTTTTCCACTTCATGATTAACGTCCTTTCGTTCCAAGATCCGGCCGTAAACGGATGGCTTCGTTCTTATAGATATGCTTGATTTCTTCCTGTGGCTCCTCGGTGTTATAGTGGATCATCACACGTATGCACAGGGGCAGCCCGCCTTCCACATCCAGTTCCTGCATGCACATGACGGGTACAAACGTCCAGCCCTCCAGCCGCCGCAGTGCTTTCGCCGGGAAGACACTTCCAATGTCATTGGTTGCCGAAATGAACACAGAAGCGATCTTTTCAGGCTCGATACGATTATGTAGGATCATTTCGTCCAGTAGTTGCTTGGTTGAGAGGAGGACTTCCTGTTCCTTGTTAGATGCCGCAGTGGTTGCTCCTCTGATTCCACGGATCATTCCATCATCTCCTTCTTTCTATCTATTGATTGCGCGGATGAATGTGTCCGCTTCTTCTAGTTCTTCCTTTGATACCCGAGTAAGATAGGGTTCTCCGATGTTTCGGAGGAGAACGAATTGAGGTTCTCCGTTCTTCGCTTTCTTATCTCGTGTCATAAGGGCATAAAGGTCTGTAAACGCAAGTTCTTCCGGGATGGTCAGATCATATCCGAGAGAAGCTGCCCAACGGGCGAATCCTTCGACGTCAAAGGATATCCCTGATAGTTTCCTACTGAGATACAGGGCATAAATTATTCCCACCACCACGCATTCCCCGTGGGTGCGATTCCCGTATCCACTGGCACTTTCGACGGCATGACCGTAAGTATGACCAAAATTCAGGTAGGCGCGCACACTGGATTCCCGCTCATCCCTGGCGACGATATCCGCCTTTACTTTAATTCCCCGTTCTAGGCATTCCTCCAAAAACAGATCATCGAGGGCTCCAGGTCCACGGAACGAATTCTTGATGTCTCTCAGGAAGCCTTCATCCGATAGGAATGCATGCTTGATGACTTCCCCGAATCCGGAAAGTACTTCCCCCTCAGGCAGGGATTTAAGATGATCAAGATCAAAAAAGACCGCCTCAGGCTGATGGAATTGCCCGATCATATTCTTACCAAGAGGATGGTTGATCGCCACCTTCCCACCGACTGAACTATCGTGTGCAAGGATGGTCGTCGGTACACCGATGAAGGGGATCCCCCTCATGAACGTAGAAGCCACGAATCCGGCCATATCCCCGATGGCACCGCCGCCAAGGGCGATGACGATCGAACTCCGGTCAACTCCGTTTTCAAGACCATGGGTCATGGCCCGTTCGAATTCCTCGAGCGTCTTTGCCCGCTCCCCGCTTGGAGCCAGATGGACCGTTACATCGAAGTTCGTCTCAAGACTCTCCACGAGACCCATGCCATGAAGATGGTATACTGCTTCATCTGCAATGACCCAGATTTTACGATTCCTATATCCCTTATCAATAAGAAAGGATGAAATGGATTCCCTCAAATGATTTCCGATGATGACGTCATACGTTTTGGAAGCTGTCTCGATCGCTACCTTTTTCATGATTAAAACTCCCTTGATGCCCGTCGCTGTCTTTCCACATTGTCCAATAGCTGGTCGAAGCGGTCACTATGGAATTGTTCCACAATCGCCGAAGCAAGCTCCCAGGCCACCACGGCTTCTGCTACGACGCTTGCTGCAGGGACTGCACAGCTGTCAGAACGTTCAATGCTAGCCCTGAAGGGTTCTTTCGTTTCAATATCGACACTTTCGAGGGGCTTGTAAAGGGTAGGGATCGGCTTCATGACACCTTTGACGCTGATCGGCATGCCCGTTGACATACCACCTTCGAATCCACCGAGACGATTGGTTCTTCTCGTATATCCATTCTGTTCATCCCAAATGATTTCATCGTGCACTTCACTTCCGGGTTTTCTTGCCATTTCGAAACCAAGTCCGAATTCCACCCCTTTAAAGGCATTGATACTCATGACCGCCCTAGCAATCTTCGCATCAAGCTTACGGTCGTAATGCACATAGCTTCCGACACCTGCAGGCATGCCTTCGACAATGACTTCCACGACGCCGCCGATGGAATCTCCATTTTTCTTCGCTTCATCGATGAGATCCATCATTTTCTGTCCTGCTTCCTCATCGAGACACCTAACGGGAGATTCCTCCGTTACCGTCCTTAGCTGATCGATGGACTCATACGCTCCATTTTTGGACTTGATGCCACCGATTTCAAGTACGTGGCCTACGACTTCGATTCCGAGGAGCTTCAATAGCTTCTTCGCTACACTCCCAGCCGCTACACGTACCGTCGTTTCACGTGCCGATGAACGCTCAAGCACGTTCCTCAGGTCTCTGTGTCCGTATTTCATACCGCCTACAAGATCGGCATGACCGGGACGGGGCCTGGATATTTGACGCTTTACTTCATCGGATTCTTCAAAAGGCTCGATTCCCATGATCTTTGTCCAATGGGTCCAATCCTTGTTTTCTACTACCAGACCTACGGGAGAGCCGAGCGTCTGCCCATGACGGACACCTCCGACGATCTGAGCCTGGTCTTTTTCAATCTGCATCCGCCTGCCACGGCCATGACCTTTTTGACGGCGCGCAAGATCTTCATTTATATCTTCAGCCAATAGTGGCATTCCTGCTGGAAGTCCTTCGATAATGGTCGTTAATTGCGGACCATGGGATTCTCCTGATGTTAAATATCTCATAACACTTTCCCCCTTCAACTCGTTAAAGAATTATGTATCAATATAACATAACTGTCCTCAGAATTCCTAGTACTTATACGTAAAAAAACCAGATTTCCTGTAAAGTTGCCAACCCTTTCAGTGCTTTAGCAGAGCGCATCACCCCAGCCCGGATCAGGGTAAGGAAGTGCTGTGGACGGATGCGTAAGCACTTCCATAATCATTGTAAAAAAACAGGATGACCCCCTTGCAGGAGTCATCCCGTTACATTGGACTTTCTGTAAAAGAAGGTCTCCTCTGATTGAAAACCATATTGTGAAGGAGTAAAGATCTGTTCTGTGCTCCCCACGAATAAAAATCCTCCAGGGCTTAAAGCCTCATTGAATTTCCTGTAGAGGGATGTTTTCGCTTCCTCTGTGAAATAAATGAGAACATTCCTACAAATGATCAAATCAACATGTGAGTCAAAGGGGTCCGCCAGTAGATTCTGCTGCTTGAAGGTGACACATTCGACAATGCGACGGTCCAGCGTATACCTCGTCCCATCTTTTACAAAGTATTTTTTCTTCAGCGACTCGGGTATTTCCTGAAGAGAGCGCTCTGGGTATACGGCCGTCCTTGCCCGTTGAAGGGCATTTTTATCAAGATCTGTCGCAATGATGGTGAATTGCTCGGGTTTCAAATGTTTCAATAGGATCATGGCAATGGTATACGGTTCTTCACCCGTCGAACAGGCAGCGCTCCACACCCTCAATTTTGTTCCTTTCATCAATCTCGGTAAAACAGACTCTTCAAGGACCTCCCAGCGTTTTTGGTTCCTGAAGAACTCCGATACGTTGATGGTCATGCGGTCCAGGAATTCTTCCATCTGCTCCCTGTCGTTTTTGATCAGGTTGAAATACTCCTTGAACCCATGGCACCCTTTCTTTTCATACAAAGCCGTCAGGCGTCGTTTCATTTGCGCTTCTTTGTAGAGCGAAAGATCGATATTGGTTTTACGCTTGACTGATTGAATGAACTCCATATATTCATTGGACAACTGGTTCACACTTTCTTCTTTCGGATTTTGCTACACCTACTATATCGAACGGAATGCATAAAAGTTTATGGGAAACAGGAAAACTTTATGACCATGGAGAGTAATCGACTTTCCGTTCCCCCTCAGGGGGCGGCAATTCCTACTTATCCTGAAGTCGAAAAAAAGACAAACCGTTACGACGGTTTGTCGTGATGGATCAGTAGACCCACTCGTTCATCAATTTTGAGTATTCAAGGAGCTCTTCCTCTTTGAAGAACAATCCGATTTCCCTGACAGCGCTTTCAGATGAGTCAGAACCGTGAATGATATTTTTACCGACCGTCAGCCCGAAGTCCCCGCGGATCGTACCTAGATTCGCGTCTTTAGGGTTTGTGGCACCCATCATTCCACGAGCGGTGGTGATGACATTCTCTCCTTGCCAAACCATGGCAAAAACCGGTCCGGAAGTGATGAAATCGACTAATTCCCCGAAGAAAGGTCTTTCTTTATGCTCGCCATAGTGCTCCTTTGCAAGCTCTTCTGATACGTTCATCAACTTGGCTCCTGCAAGCTGAAACCCCTTTTTTTCGAAACGTGCGACAATATCACCGATTAGTCCTCGTTGCACTCCGTCCGGTTTGACCATTAAAAACGTTTTTTCCATGCTCCCCACTCCTATTATGTATGTATAGTATGTCTTAGGACATTACAAAAAAATAGTAACAGAGTTTCGCATGTTTGGCAACGTTTCCATTTTAAATTTTCACAATATTTCTCAATATTTTCTTTTTCCAATATAATTTGCAATGTTTTTCAACGTACGCTTCACCTTGTTTGCAGGCAAGTGATCCAAGTCTTCAAGTGCCCTGTCAAGATACCTTTTGCTCAAGGCATAGGATCGTTCGATGGCATCTGTACCCCGTATAGCTTGTATAACTGACTGGATTTCTTCCGGTGAACTTTCTTCCCTTACGCGTATGATCTTTTCCTTCACTTCTGGAACATCCATGGCGTAAAGGACCGGAAGAGTGATATTCCCTTGCCAAAGGTCGCTTCCCGCAGGTTTTCCGAGCTCCTTCTCCGTTGAAGTAAGATCAAGGATATCATCGATGATCTGATAGCTCATCCCGACGTTGTACCCGAAGTTGAACAGTCTTCTATGTACTTCTTCCGGTGCTCCAGAAGAGATGGCGCCCAGCTGGCAGCTGACCGCGATAAGGAGCGCTGTCTTCCGTTTGATACGGAGGAGATAATCCCTGAGATGCTGGTCATATCGATACTTGTCCTGAATCTGTGCAATTTCTCCTTTGCACAGTTCCACTAGTGTATGGGACAGGATCCTGTGGGCCTCCGGCACCCTGATGTGGGTCATGTACTCCAGGGCACGAGCGAAAATATAATCGCCTGTATACATGGCAACCCGATTGTCCCATTGTGCCTTGATGGTGGGTTTACCCCTTCTGAGTTCCGCATCATCAATGACGTCATCATGGACAAGGGAGGCCATATGCATGAGCTCGAGGGATACAGCCGCATGTTTGACCACATTGATATCATAATCGCCATACTTTGCAGACAGCAGGACAAATACAGGTCGTATCCGTTTACCTCCGGCCTGAAGAAGGTGAAGGGAAGCTTCTTGTAAAAGGGAAGAATCCGATTGGATTGCTACTTCCAGCTCTTTTTCTATTTCCTCGATATCCGCTTTGAGAAACGAATACAATCTATTTAACTTCATAGTTTCTCCACCCATTTACCCAAAATATCGTACGTTCACTTTTTCCCGGAATGCATCGCTGCCACACCGCCGCTGAATGGCTTCACGTGAACATCCCTGAAACCTGCTTCCCCGAACATCGTTGCAAGTTCTTTCATGCCCGGGAAATCCCTAGCCGATTCCTGAAGCCATGAATATTCATTGAAGCTCTTGGCAAACAGCTTTCCGAAGATCGGCATGATGAACCGGAAGTAGCCATAATACATCTGTTTGAAAACCGGCATCGTAGGCTGGGATGTTTCAAGGCAGACGGCCATTCCTCCTGGCTTCAGCACGCGATTCATTTCTTTGAGGACATGAAGATAATCAGGTACATTCCGAAGTCCGAAGCCGATGGTCACATAGTCGAATGTGTCGTCTTCAAAAGGCAGTTCCATGGCATTCCCATGAATCAGTTCGATATTGTCAAAGCGTGAATCCCGTACTTTCTCTTCCCCGATTGAAAGCATGTTCTGACTGAAATCGAGTCCTTTTACCTCTCCCGTCTCACCGACTTCTTCAGCGATGGCCAATGTCCAGTCCGCCGTGCCGCAACATACATCCAGTGCCTTGCTTCCTGGTTCCACTGACATATGCTTCATTGTTTCCTTGCGCCACTTTTTATGCTGTTGAAAGCTGATGACGGAATTCATCTTATCGTAATTCCCATATATTTTTTCAAATACTCCATGTACTCTCTGTTCTTTAGACTGCTGCATTCCTTTACCCTTCTTCCGCATATAATTTCGTCATTTCCCGTGGTTCGGCATAGGGCAGCAGTTCAAGTACAATCTTCTTCAGATTGGGAGCAATAAGACCCCCATCCTCCATATTCCGATGAACGGCCGCTTTCACACCCTCAATGAGCCGGTCTAGGGACGAAAGCAAATGCCTATGACCTTCACTTTTCTTTTTCAAGAGCCCGCTTTCCCTCAAGGCCGACGGTAGGCTAACCTTCGCCAGTGCCTGCAGGAAGCTTGTCGTTTCGGTCTCTTCCAAGCTGCTTCGCTCCTGGATGAGCTTCTTGTATACAAGCACATCCGAGACGACTTCTTCCCACCGGGAATCGTCCATGAATGCGAAGAAATTGGAAATGATAGAGGCTTCCCTCTTTTTCAGGGTCTTCATAAGGGCGGTGATATCGGCGTGATCCCCCTTGTAGATGGATATCTTGCTCTCGTTGACTTCCTTGATGGCTTTTGCGAGAATCGCGATCAAATCAACCTCATCCGTTTCAGCGAGGATTTTGTAATATAGACTACTGAAATACACTCCGGCAAGGACCGTGAGCTGCCTTTCTTTCAGCGGATCAAACTCCGAATTCGTGACTTTTTCATGGGTATCAAGGGCAATCTGCAAAAGCATGGCAGTAGAAATCCACTGAACCTCTTCCAAGCTGATGTCCCCATTCGCCTCTGCAAACGGAAGTAAAAGGAAATGGATCCGATCCCGATCAATATAGGGATGATCGATATATTCCTTTAAATAAGAGTGATGCAGCTGCTCTTCCACATATTGATGAATGATATTCGCTTGATGGTTGCAATCAATGAATTTCATACCCGGTAATCCCCATTTCTACTATGTATCGATCTATAATTTTCAGCACTATGTATTATATCATAAATTCATGTCCAATTGGGTAAACCGCCGCGAGGTTTATAGTGAAGGGACGATGGCGAAGGCCGTACCTTCTTCCACGTCCCGCGGATTGTGCACCCTATTCACGGTCGACCTTATTTCCGGCTGTCGCTTTCCATTTCGCCATAGGCCGTCTGGATGGACGCCTTGCCCCGGATCTTGATGGCAGATGTGTGATCGGTGAATTGAGCGATCATCACTTCCCCTTTATCAAGCTTCTCAGAATGGTGGAAACGAGTATCCGTTCCCCGGGTCAGACCGATGACATTCACGCCATCTTCAATCGCTTTGATTACAATGTAGTCATTGCTGTTCATCCACGTTCACTCCCGAGTATTAGTCCTTGATGAACGAAAGCACTTCGTTCCTCGCTTGTGCGTCTTCCTTGTAGCTTCCGCGCACAGCCGTTGTAACGGTACTTGCCCCCGGCTTTTTCACGCCACGCATTGTCATGCACATATGTTCAGCTTCAACCACGACCATGACACCGTGAGGGTCGAGCGTCTCCATGATGGTATCTGCAACGGTCGATGTGATCCTCTCTTGAAGCTGAGGACGTTTTGCAACCGTCTCTACCGCACGTGCAAGTTTACTAAGTCCGGTCACCCTGCCATTACGGGGAATATAAGCTACATGAGCCTTCCCGAAGAATGGTACAAGATGATGTTCGCACATGGAGTGGAACGGGATATCTTTGACAAGGACAAGCTCTTCATGATCTTCACCGAAGATCGTTTCAAAATATTCCTTCGGATCCTGATTCATTCCCGAAAATACTTCAGCATACATTTTGGCTACCCTTTTTGGTGTATCGAGCAAACCTTCTCTATTAGGATTATCTCCTATCGCTTCCAGAATTAATCGGACAGCGTCTTCAATCTGGCGGTAATTCACTTCAGCCATCGTCGTTTCCTCCTAAAGTAACTTAAAGAAATAGTAACATTGTATATAGTATCACAAGCCATCACCCCCATCAAAGCAGAGTGCTTTGTGAACGCGCCGCGTGATGGCAATCCGATAAAAAAAAGACCGCACAATGTGCGGTCTTTACGCTCAAAGTATGTAATTATTTTACAGCTTCTTTAAGCGCTTTACCTGGTTTGAAAGCAGGTACTTTGCTTGCTGAGATCTCGATTTCTTCACCAGTTTGTGGGTTGCGGCCTTTACGGGCAGCACGCTCGCGTACCTCGAAGTTACCGAATCCGATCAACTGTACTTTATCACCATTCGCCAGTGATTCCTGGATTGTATCAAAAACAGCGTCGACTGCTTTTGTTGCGTCCTTCTTAGAAAGTTCAGCAGCTTCTGCAACAGCATTGATTAGTTCTGTCTTGTTCATGCCATTCACCTCCTCCCAAGGAAATGCCTCAGTTTTGGTTCATTTACTTTTACTATCATTAGTAAACAAGTTTAGCGAATTCTATACATGAACAGTAAAAAATCGCTTGAAAACGTTGATGAATCAATATTCAACAACAATTCTGTTAGTAGATTATCATAATAGATTGGCCTTAGCAAGAATAAAACCAGAAATAATGGGAATCTTTTCTTATTTGATACACAAATGTAATAGAAACCCCTCTTTTTGGCTTTAAATACAAGGTTTATCCATCATTCCACCCTTGGTCACTCTACCCTTCGACACTTATTATTAAACCTTTTGACGCCTGTCTTGTCTGAGGTTAACGAGAAAAATTGCATCATGGCCGATCAAAATGATCCAGATATCGGATTATCGTCTCCAGCCGGGTGTTCGAGCCACAGGGTCCTTCATGGACGGTCACTCACTGGGACAGTATCGTTCGACCGGTTTTGCATTTTTTATAGTACTCCAAGAATTCCTCACACCTCTCCCCCGTCCGATTGCACGGGAGATTCGGGTACACCCATCCCGGATCACATTCAGGCTTCCCGCCGGATGCCACCCATCTCATAAGCTGGTACACCTCTTATAGAGACCGCCTTCTTGCATGCCCCGGCGAACCGACCTGTCCGTTCAGTGCGGACAGGTGATGACGCTTTACTGTAGGAAATCACCGATACATAGGCGGAATAACCCGTGATGCACGTCAGGAATTTCACATAAAAAAACCTCCCGACGTTTGCTCATGTCGGGAGGTTCCGGTTAGAGGATGATGGCGATCAGACCGCCTGACCCTTCATTGATGATCCGTTCCAGTGTATCCTTGAGTTTGTAGCGGGCATTTTCTGGCATGAGGGATAGCTTTGCCTGGATGCCTTCCCTTACGATCGAGCTCAGGGAACGTCCGAAGATATCTGAATTCCAGATTGATAGTGGATCGTCTTCGAAGTCCTGCATGAGGTAGCGCACGAGTTCTTCGCTTTGCTTCTCCGTCCCGATGATCGGTTCGAACTTGGACTGTACATCGACCTTGATCATATGGATCGACGGGGCGACGGCTTTCAGGCTGACGCCGAAACGTGAACCCTGCCTAATGATTTCCGGCTCATCGAGGCTCATGTCGGACAAGGACGGAGCTGCAATGCCATATCCAGTCTGTTTCACCATACGCAACGCATCTGATATTTGGTCATATTCGGCTTTGGCGTGGGCGAAATCCTGCATGAGTTCCAGAAGGTGATCTTTCCCCCTGATCTCGACGCCGACGATTTCCTTCAGCACCTCATCGTAGAGCTCATCCGGTGCATACAGGTCGATTTCGGCTATCCCCTGCCCCATGTCGATACCGGCCAACCCAGCCCTCTCGATATGCTCGATTTCGCTGAAGTGGTGGACGACCCGGTCTACATCCCTCAGGCGCTTGATATCTTTCACCGTCTCCTTGACGGCTTCCTGATAGTTCTGTCTCAACCAATGCTCTTCTTTCAGCACCATGACCCAGCTCGGTAGATTGACGTTCACTTCCAAGACCGGGAATTCGAACAGTGCTTCCCTCAGGACGTTCATGACGTCCGAATCCCTCATGCTTTCGACGCTCATGGCAAGCACCGGGATATCGTATTTATCCTGAAGCTTCAGTCTCAGGTCTTCGGTTTCCGGCGCATGCGGCCTTGCCGAGTTGATGACCATGATGAACGGCTTGCCGACTTCCTTCAGTTCTTCAATCACTCTCTCTTCCGCTTCGATATAATCTCCGCGGCCGATTTCTCCGATGGATCCGTCGGTCGTGACGACCACACCGATCGTGGAATGCTCCTGGATGACTTTACGTGTCCCGATCTCAGCCGCTTCATGGAACGGTATCGGTTCTTCATACCACGGCGTGTTGATCATCCTCGGGCCATTCTCATCTTCATATCCCTTGGCACCCGGAACGGTATACCCCACACAGTCTACCAATCTTATATTCACTTCAAGGCCTTCGTCCACATGAACGGAAATGGCCTGATTTGGTACAAATTTCGGCTCTGTCGTCATGATGGTCCTTCCGGCAGCGCTCTGAGGCAGTTCATCCTGTGCCCTGGCCCGCTCGGATTCACTTGCAATATTGGGTAGGACCACCAGTTCCATGAATTTCTTAATGAACGTCGACTTCCCGGTCCTTACAGCCCCTACAACCCCCAGGTAAATATCCCCACCCGTTCTTTCGGCAATGTCTTTAAATAGATCGACTCTTTCCAAGAGACTCCCTCCTATCTTCTATTCCAAGGATCGAATTCATCCGCTTATGCTGTCTCTCACAGTAGGTTTGATGTTGTCCTAATGTCTTAAGACTATTAATATGCACCTTTTACCCCCTTATGAATGATTTCAGAAATTTATTATGTCTTGGCATTTATGATCCTTCATACAGAGAAGGGAATAAAAAATGTCATAATAAAAAACCCTTCTCCTACACTATATTTTGCAGAAGAAGGGTTATGCCTATTTTGTCATGAAGACCGGTTCATTCTTATCGTCAATCGTATAAGGGAGTGAATAGGCAGGGACGAATAGAGAATCCTCGGTCAATAGCCTGCGGATGTCCTCCCCTTCCTTCACATCGTTTCGATCTTTCACTTTATCGTACAAATCCATCGAGTAGTCTACGAAGATCTCCCCGTCTCCGTTGATAACAAGAGGGAGATTATGATTCGTATATGGACTTTGTACATAAACTTCATCATCATATCCAAGTTCTTTATAGTTGAGCTTGTATACATTTTCCGCCATCTGCTTTTCAAAAGGAGGATAATCCTGAGCCTGGATACGGATATTCACTTCCCTGATCCTTTCAGCCATCCGAAGATCAAAAATCTTCACTTTGGGATCCTCTTCTGCATCGATGATGACATATTGGAAAATACCACCGCTCTCAAATGCATTACCCGGTACTTCATTGAGATACTGAGGAACGAGCTTTTTGAAATCCAGGGGATATTTCTGATAGATGGGGGTGTCTTCTTCCTTTGTTTTGATCGGAAGAAGCCCGCCCGTGTCTTTCTGATATGTATCGACGGCTTCTTGAACCGATTTGACCTGGGCATCGTAAGGAATTTTGTTCTGGCTTTTATTTTCTTCCGGATACAAGCATCCCGATAGGAGGCTCATGGTGATGACCAGAAGCAAGGCTAGTACTCCGTTCTTATTCAATCATAATCGTCCTTTCACAATGGAGCTGTTCAACCCGCCGTTATCATACGGCACCTTCGGACAGGATTGAAGCGCTTTAATTTGACGGTCCGCTCAATACGATATAGAGCATGGTGAGCCCTCCGGCTATCATCATGATATAGGCCGCAAAGGCAGTGACGAATTTCAATACCTTTTGCTTGATTTTATACCTGCTGAAGTAAATGGTCATGATTGCAAAAAACATAAAGCCCATCGATGCGAATGAAATCCACATCTTCATCATTGATGTCATGATGTATCCCCTCCCATTTATCGAATTGTATTATAACATAAGAAATTCCGAAAAAAACAAAAAATCCGAATCTGAAACAAAGTTTCCATTATTATGTGATGCAGCGTATTCATTTCCAACATATCGCAAAAAAACAGCCGATAATATCCAGGGAACCCCCTATCATTACCGGCTGAACAGCTTGAGACCTACCCATCCATAAGCAAAGCTGTATATATTCAAGACAGTGTATGCACGTTTGTTGGTTGCGTATCCTCTATATGCCCATGGATGGCTGTTTTTTTAATCCGTCAGACGTTCTCCGAGGATATTGACGAGATCTTCCATTTCGTTCGTCTTGACCCTTGCCATGAGATGGTCGACCGCTTCCTTCGCCTTGACCTCATTGAATAGGACATCATAAAGAACATTCGTGATCGGCATCTTCACATCGTACTTTTCGGCTAGCTGATGGGCAGCCTTCGTTGTACGGACACCTTCCACCACCATCCCCATGTTTTCCAGGACTTCATCGAGATTCTTTCCTTGACCGAGTAGATTTCCGGCTCTCCAGTTCCTGGAGTGGACGCTTGTACACGTAACGATCAGATCACCGATACCCGTAAGGCCTGAGAACGTCAGGGGATTGGCACCCATTTTCGTACCCAGTCGCGCGATTTCTGCGAGTCCCCTCGTAATGAGGGCTGCCTTCGCATTATCACCGTAACCAAGGCCGTCCGTGATCCCGGCAGCAAGGGCGATGATGTTTTTCAGGGCTCCGCCGATTTCAACACCAAGAAGATCAGGGTTTGTATACACCCTGAAGTTCTTGTTCATGAAAAGATCTTGCACTTCTTCTGCAGCCTTCATATTCTTCGAGGAGACCGTGACCGTCGTCGGATGGCGCAAGCTTACTTCTTCGGCATGACTCGGTCCAGAAAGGACAACAATCGCCTCCCTGTTCACTTCATCCATTTCTTCTTCGATGATTTCAGAGATCGTCAAAAGTGAATCCGGTTCAATCCCTTTACTCACATGAACAACCGTCAGCGGGCCAGCCTGTTTCTCCTGAATCCGTCCGAGTACCCCGCGGATCGCTTTTGTCGGGACCGCAAGGATGATCGTGTCCACCCCTTGAAGGGCTTCTGCCAAATCGTGATAGCCGCGGATCGTTTCAGGTAGTTTAATATCTTTCAGATACTTCCCGTTCGTATGATGACGATTGATTTCGTCGATCTGTTCTTGTTTATGTCCCCATAGGCGGACCGGTACGTCGTTATCGGCGAGGACCATGGCCAGGGCAGAACCCCAGCTCCCCGCGCCGATCACGGCAACTTCTTTAGAATGTTTCACTGCCTACACCTGCCTCATTATTTTCTCGCTCTTGCAATGATACGAATAGGAGTTCCTTCAAATCCAAATGCGTCCCTGATCCGGTTTTCCAGGAAACGTTCGTAAGAGAAATGCATCAATTCAGGATCATTGACGAATACAACGAATGTAGGAGGCTTGACGGCCACCTGTGTCGCATAGTAGATCCTCAGACGCTTCCCATTGTCAGTAGGGGTCGGATTCATCGCGACAGCATCCATGACCACTTCATTCAGCACGCTGGATTGAACGCGCATGGAGTGGTTTTCGCTGGCTACGTTGATCATCGGCAGAAGCGTATGAATGCGCTTCTTGGTAAGGGCCGATAAGAATACGATCGGTGCGTAGTCAAGGAACTGGAAGTGGTCCCTGATGTTCTTCTCCCACTTGTTCATGGTTTTTTCGTCTTTCTCAACCGCATCCCATTTATTGACGACAATGATGACGGCACGGCCAGCATCATGGGCATAGCCTGCGATCTTCTTATCCTGTTCGATGATGCCTTCGTCGCCATCGATGACGACCAGGACGACATCAGATCGTTCAATCGCCCTCAAGGCACGAAGGACGCTGTATTTCTCCGTTGTTTCATAGACCTTCCCTTTTTTCCTCATACCTGCAGTATCGATGATGACATAGTCCTGCCCATCGTAGGAATAAGATGAATCGACTGCATCCCTGGTCGTGCCGGCCATATTGCTCACAATGACCCGATCTTCTCCAAGAAGGGCGTTCACGAGGGATGATTTACCGACGTTCGGACGGCCGATCAATGAGAACTTGATCACTTCATCATCATAATCTTCTTCCTCTTCCTGCTTGAAATGCTTCACCACATCATCCAGAAGATCACCCAGGCCTAGACCATGCGATCCTGAAATCGGATAAGGCTCCCCGAACCCAAGGGAATAGAAATCATATACCAATTCCCTCATTTCCGGGTTATCAACTTTATTTACCCCAAGAACGACCGGTTTACTCGACCGGTAAAGGATCTTTGCCACCACTTCGTCCGCAGCTGTCACTCCTTCTCTTCCATTTGCCAGGAAGATGATGACATCAGCTTCATCAATGGCGATTTCAGCTTGCTGCCTGATTTGATCTAGAAACGGCTCGTCCCCGATCTCGATCCCACCCGTATCGATCATATTGAATTCATGAGTCAGCCACTCTGCAGAACTATAGATCCGGTCCCTCGTCACACCAGGTACATCTTCGACGATTGAGATCCGTTCACCGACGATGCGGTTGAAGATCGTCGATTTCCCGACATTCGGACGTCCGACGATGGCTACTACTGGCTTTGTCATATTGTTCACCCTTTCTATCTATCGCTTCCGTTTCATTAATTCGCGTTTATGTAGAGAAGGACTGGCCCTTCACTGGGTCAGTCCCCTTAACTTAAGTATTTTAACAATAAAAGATGAAACTAGCAATTAGTGTTTTACAATAATGAATAAGCCTTCGTCCAATTCATGGGCAATCCCATCAAGGATGGCTTCCAGGTTATTGCACACTTTCTGCAGTTCTTCAATGGTTTTACAGTGAAAGACCGCTGTTCCTGAAGGCACTCTTTCAGGCGAAGTGGTAACTGCTGCCAGTATGAATTTTTGTATGACCGTGCTCATTTATGGGCCTCCTTGTTCGCCTTGGATTCAGAAGGCATCCTGATGGCATTTTCAAGCGTCGGTACCTGACCGAGGATGGAGATTGCCAGATCGACATCCTTTTTCTGAGGTAGCACGAAGATTCCCACGCGGCCATCATCAAGATCCCGCTTTGCCAGCGGTGTAAGGGCAGGCGTACCGGAATCTTTAAAGATCCCAAGCGACGTGGAGATATCATGGAGGATCGCCTGTCGTTGACCAAGGTTCGCTAGTGTCGAACTGGCATCGAAGGTTTTGGGCGCGAGGATGAAGCCCATCCCGTACTTCATGATTTCCTCCTGTCTTGCAGGAAGTCCGATATTCATGATGTAGATATTATCGACATATAAGCCGGGGCCATCAAAATGAGGCTTGATGAACTCAATATCCACAATATCCTTAAGCTTCCCTCCAGCCATCAGCAGATGGGACACAAACATACAGACCAGACTGACGACAAGGGCGATATAAAAATTGAACACAATGAAAGTCAAGGTCGCAATCAATGAAGTGAAGATCACCAGATAATTACGGCTTTCAAAAGCAACCGCAATCCCTTCTATATAGGTGGCGCCACGTGGTACAAGCTCATAGGCATCCAGTTCCGTGAGTGTCGTCCTCTCCATATTACGGACGTCCCTGAACTGTGAAGCCGCCACCGTCAGAAAGGTAATGGCCGTGAAGTTCTCTTCCATCAGGGCAGGGATCGCGATGGCCCCAAGACCGGATGCAATGAATCCAAGTGCAATGTGGATGATCTTGCCGTGAAGATACGTCGGATATTGCCGGTAGTCCGTTCGCAGCATATAGATTCGTGTCAGGGTCCCTGCCACTACCCCGAAGATCACCGGAAAAACATAGTCATTCATAAGTGATGTGCATCCCCCTTGTTTTCCTGAAGTTTCGCATTAAATAATCGATTTATAAACAGAAGCCCATCGATCCCGACTAGGATAAGGAACGATACGGCAGCTGCGTCCATGTACTTGTGCTCACCGATCGTATGGCCAAAACCGATGGTCGTCAAAATCATTCCGATGAATACCTGTCCCAAGGCACCTCCAAGAAGGACAGATGCATACCTCACATTCCTTGAAGCAACGTCGCTGTAGAAGAGGAAACCCATTATAATCAGGACCGATACATCAAGAATGAAGGGGTCTACGATCACCAGGACAGGGTCATAGATCGATACCAGCTTCACACCTGTCAGGCACATGGCCGTTGAGATCAAGCTGATGAAAAGATACAATTTTTTATGTAGCGGCAGCTCTCTTATGGTCCACAGGGCCAATACTACAATGAGTACCAAGGGAACGGTGACTCGGTAGTGACCCATTCCGAATTCATATGGAAAGGAAGCAACCAGCACCAAAGTGCAAAAGGAGATCCAGAAGCGGGCCCGTCCCTTTTTCATTAGAAACGTACTGTAAACCCAAACTCCCCATAATATCCACAAATAAAATATACCTTCCATGACGTTCACTCTCCCTTATTATCTACATTATGGAAAATATTTATGTATCCCATTCATGTATGAGAAAAATCATCCCTGAAAAAATAAAGGAAGGGGGTGACAGACACATGGGAAAAGATCGTCAAGAAAAGAAACTGAAACAGAGTAAGCGAGTGGAATCAGATCGAGACCAGGGGCTTCATTACAAAGGCGCTACAAGCATGGAAAGCCCTGCTGAAAGCAGAAAACATAGGTGACCCAACTGCTCCCAGATAAGTTCGGGTTCAAGTCCCATAAAAAAGAACGGATCCTCTTGGATCCGTTCTTTTTTATATTCCCCTTCTGCTGAATCGTTCTGGTTCAAGGCCACGTACCATCAGCCAGTGGTACACATTCCCCGTGAGGATGAGGGGTGTCTGATGGAGATCTTCAAGCGTCTCACAGCCCAAAGCACTCATAAGATAGCGTATATCCGTATGAATCTCATTGACTTCCTTAATGGTAGCTTGAAGTCCATCGCCCAATAGTTTACCAAGAAGTACACCTGCCATACCGGCAGCCGATGCCCCGAGACTGATCGACTTGACGATATCCAGACTATTCATGATACCACCTGAGGAAATGATTGGAAGGTCTGTGGCCTGATGGGCTTCTGCAATGGAAATGGCCGTCGGAATGCCCCAATCATCAAAGAAATGAAGCATCCTTTCACGACGTTGATTTTCAATTCTTGAGAAGTTGGTACCCCCGAAGCCACCGATGTCGATCCCGGCTATCTTCGTTCGGGAAAGGGCCTGTGCCGCTTCCCTACTGATTCCGAAGCCGGTTTCTTTCACTATGACAGGTACAGACAGGCCTTCTGCAATCAATCCGATTCGCTCCAGTGCTCCTTTGAAGTCACGATCCCCTTCAGGCATGGTCAGTTCCTGGATGACATTAAGATGGATTTGAAGGGCATCAGCCCGAATCATCTCCACGGCGTCCTGTGCCTGCTGAACCGTAGCCTCGCTGCCCAGGTTCCCAAGGACGATCCCCTCAGGATTATATTTCCGAACGATTTCATATGTGGATCTTTCTGACGTGTCCTTCAGTGCGGACATCTGGGACCCCACGGCTATAGCCATACCTGTTTCCCTGGCAAGAACCGAGAGATCCTCATTGATCTTGGATGTTTGTTCCCCGCCACCACCGGTCATAGCATTAATGAAAATCGGCGAACTCCACTCAAGTCCGCCGATTTTTGTATGAAGATCTATATCTTCAAGTGCTATATTCGGTAAGCTTTGGTGAACAAAAGCTACTTCATCAAAACCGGTCTTTCGCAGCTGACCTGTTGATAAAGCATGTTTAATATGATCCTGTTTTCGTTGAGCTCTTGTCACACGCATCACCATTTTGTATTTTATCGTAAAGCAATCCCCCGCCATCGGCAAGGGGATTGTAGTCAAACCTGCTTTTATTTCAAGTCTTTCAGTTTATCACCGATCATTTCACCGAGCTGGAACCCTGTGCTTTCTTCCGGCATTTCATAATCGGTTATTTCCGCTTCTTTTTCTTCAAGCGCCTTGATGCTCAATGAAAGGCGTTGATCTGCTTCATTCACATCAAGGACCTTCACTTTCACATCCTGGTTCTCCTGAAGAACTTCGTGCGGTGTACCGATATGCTTGTGAGAAATCTGGGAAATATGCACAAGTCCTTCTACGCCGGGGAAAACCTCGACGAATGCGCCATAAGAAACGAGGCGTTTCACAACCCCTTCAAGAACGGTTCCTTTTGGTGCTTTGCTTGCGATCTCACTCCAAGGCCCAGGTAGAGTCTCCTTGATGGATAAGGAGATCCGTTCGTTATCACGGTCCACACTTAGTACCTTTACCGTTACTTTCTGTCCTTCTGTCACTACGTCTGATGGTTTCTCAACATGTTCGTGGGAAAGTTGAGAAATATGGACAAGCCCGTCCACGCCACCGATATCGACGAAAGCTCCGAAATCAGTGATTCTTTGTACGGTTCCTTCAAGGACGGAACCAGATTCGATGTCGACGAGAAGCTGCTTCTTCTGCTCTTGCTTCTCGGCTTCGACCACTGCGCGGTGGGAAAGGATCAACCGATTTTTCTCCTGGTCCAATTCCACGATTTTGAAAGTAAGAGTCTTATTCTTGTAATCTGCGAAATCCTCAACATAGTGATCTTCGACAAGTGAAGCTGGCACGAAACCGCGTACGCCAAGATCGACAACAAGACCACCCTTGACGACGTCTTTGACTTCCGCTTCAAAGATTTCCCCTTGTTCAAAGCGGTCTTTCATATCTTCCCATGCTTTTTCAGCATCAACTTTTCGTTTGGACAGGACTAAGAGCTCCTCTTCCACTTTCGTCACGATTAACTCAAGTACATCCCCTTCACTGACTACATCGGATGCTGTTTCAATATGAAGGCTTGAGAGTTCACTGATTGGAATGATGCCATCCACCTTGCTATCCTGGACATCCACTAGGACCTGCTTCTCTTCGACCTTAGTGACGGTACCTTGAACTCTTTCACCAATCTCGAGATTTTTCACTTCGATTCCATTCATGTCTTCCATTATGTACTCCTCCTTAATCCATGACTGCAAAAAATTTGAACTTCTCGCATGCATTTTAAATATTCTTTCTATTAACTTCTAATAAATAGCTCTTTTTGTCAAGCAAGAAAGCTTATATTAATGATGGTTCTTCATTAAATCGGAGATATGACCCATGATGATGTCGGTCGTTTGCTCGGCGTTCATCTTTTGCCCCCTGATCGGTTCCATATCAATCGGCGGACCGAAGATGACCCTGAGCTTCCGGAATGGTTTGTACGGTCCAATGATGGCACACGGTACGACATGAGCGTCTGAGCGTAGTGCAAAGAATCCCGCTCCCGCCAATCCCTTTCCGATTTCTCCTGTTTTACTTCTAGTACCCTCTGGGAACAGACCTAAAACCTCTCCCTCTTTCAAAACCTTCAGACCCTTCCTCAATGCCTCCCGGTCGCTCATCCCCCTCCGTACAGGGAAAGCGTGGATGCCCGGAAGGATCTTCCCGAGGATCGGTACATTGAAGAGTTCCTCTTTGGCCATGAATGACACGGGTCTGGGAGCTGCGACTCCGACGACCGGGGGATCCAGGTTGTCGATGTGATTGGAGCAAAGGAGGACGCCCCCTTCTTTGGGGAAGTGTTCAAGACCCTCCACCTGAATGCGGTACAACGGAGAAAGGATTGACTTCACAAGGCCTCTTGCAAAGGAATAAAGATTCACATCAATCGATCCTTTCCACTTGTTTCATGATTTCCTGCACCACTTCATTGATTGAAAGGGAGGTTGTATCAATTTCGATGGCATCCTCTGCCTTTTTCAGCGGTGCAACTTCCCTCTCGGAATCGATTTTATCACGAAGGGCGATCTCTTCCTTCAACTTTTCAAGGTCGGAGGGGAAACCTTTTCTCAAATTCTCAGAATGACGACGCTCCGCCCGCTCCTCCACGCTCGCAAGCAAGAAGATCTTCACTTCCGCATCTGGTATTACATGGGTTCCGATATCGCGGCCGTCCATGACGACGCCGCCTTCGCTGGCAAGCTGCTGCTGCCTGCTGACCATCTCTTCACGGACCTTCGAGTGCACAGCAACATGTGAGACCGAATTCGTAACGTTTGCCTGCCTGATCTCATCTGTTACATCCGTTCCGTCTACGAGGACGATCTGACCGCCATCAGTAGGTTTCAACTCGATGACCGTAGCATCCAATACCTCTTTAAGGGCATCCTCATCTGTCAAAGCGACACCTTTATTCAATGCTTTATATGTCAGGGACCTGTACATGGCTCCTGTATCGATATAAAGATAAGACAGTCTTCCCGCGACGATCTTGGCGACGGTGCTTTTTCCTGCCGCTGCAGGACCATCAATAGCTATTCTCAAATTCATTTTCATCCACCTGCTTACATTCCTAATAAATTTCTTATCCATTTTAACATAAATCATCGGGGGCGCATCAGGAAAGTTTTCCATTCAGGGGTTCGTGCTAATAGCGGGGAGCACTAAGGAAGGAAGGGGGGAGAGGAAGGGCTTTACGCCCCTATCTGCCTGGATTCTTGATTGTTTCGAGTATTTCGCTGTATGTCAGTTTTTCCACTCCTTCATAAAATGTGATCTTCCGAAGGGACGGAATGGGATCATAGTGGATGAGCCACTGGGCTGCAAAAAGCAGGATCAGATGCATGATCATCAGTTTAAGGAGGATTCGTTCGACGGCTTTCATTCCATCACCTTTTCCATTTGATTAGAAAAAGTATGCACCATCCATTAGATATTATTCATGCAAACCCTTTTTTTCTGTGATCAAGCTGTTTTTCAAAACAGAATCGCATGATGTGGCGCTTATGGGCTTCATCCGGTGCAATGAATTCAATGCTTGCAAGTTTTCTCCTATCTTTTTCCCATATTCGACTGACCCTTCCCTTCAGCTCAAGGTACTGGTTGGCCTTTTGCAAAGGGAGGACAAGGAATAGCTCTACTTCTTCCTCTTCCCGGATCCCTGCGTCCTCTTTCAGGATGAGAGCACATCCACCTGCACTGATATCTTCCGTAACCGTGACAATCTGATTTCCCTCCGACTTCAAACTGATGTCGACCGGTGCTTCGATCCGTACGAAATGCCGCCTCTGGATCCGTTGAAACTCTTCCTCAGATGGACGCTCCAACTCGATCAAAGGAATTTCCGCCATCCTTCTCCCCACCACATCCGTCCTACATTCCAACACCGTCTGGTCCTTCAGGACAAAACTCACCTTCAGGCGCGTTCCATTTATAAGGAAAATGGATTTCCCCGTTTTCTGATGGATTGGATAATCAATCAGGACCTTATCATCTTCCAGTTCGCACACCCTGCATTTATACGTCCCTTCCACTCCGTCCTGCTCCAACTGCAGAGTCATCCCAACTTCAAACATAGTTCTTTCCTCCTATCCTTTTATACCTACTTTTATTATGCCATTCCTTTCTTTTGTTTTCCATAATTTTTCATCTATACAAGAAAAAACGGGCCATTTAGCCCGTTTCCCTCTTAATAAAGCTGTTCCGTACTTTTCAGACGCTCGACTTTTTCTTCCTGACCGTTCTGTGCGTTGATGAAGATCCTGAAGGTGTCCTTTCCCATCATTCCAAGGAATTCATAGCAGAGCACCTCTTCATTCAAGTCATTGACGATGACTGCCTGTCTTTCTTCCATCACTTTCAGATTCGGACTGGTGTATCCCTTTGCCTTCTCAATCGAAATGGTCGGCTCAGCCGTTTCTCGGTCATGATGATTCCTCAGGTATTCGTCTGCAGCAAATCCGACGATCTGACCGTTGTCAAGGGCCACCTTCACTTTGATGGAATCAGGATAGATCCTCACCCCATCAATCGTCTTCACGAAGGTGAAGACACCGATATTATTGTACTGCGCGCTTTCAAACAGTTCCAACTGCTCGAAATCATTATCGTTCAGGAACTTTGAAGCATTGCGGGATGCCTCATTCAAGGAGATGACGGCATCCTTCACGTTGCGGTTATTGATATACCAGATCGGATAGCCGCCTTTTTTCGTAACATCCATACTGGCATCCGCCCCACCATTGCCGATGGAAACGGAATAAAATTCAAACTCTGAGCCCTTCCCGCTTTTTTCGACCCTTGCATCCTTCGATTCACCGACGCCAGAATACTTCCTCAGGAGGGCGACCGCTTGATCCTTCGTAATGTTTTTCCCTTTGAGCTTCTTGAAATTATTTTCTTTTTTCTGATTGTTTACGAACGTCGTTGTCCCGACATTTGCTTCCGTATAGCCCGTTACATTTTTTTCAACGGTCTTGAATCCGTCGATGATGGTATTATCGGCTTGCTCTTTTCCACTGGCTAAGGCCATTTCAACATCCATCCAACGGAGGTTATTCTTCATGACCAGATTTTGTACGGTTCGAAGTTCATCCTGGATTTCCGCACTTTGTTCATACAATTTTTCGAGTGATTTGTATTCTTCATCTGTCAACGGGTTCTTATCGAGGTCACGTACGGCCGTGCGATAGCTGAAGTCCCCGATCTGGCTCAGGAATTCCTCCGTTTTGTTGAACGGCAGGAGCGATAGAGGCAGCTGCCCCACATCGCTGTGCGCCTGTGAAGTCAGCCTCCACACATCCGCCAAGGCCGGTGACAGAGACTTCCTTGAATTCATGGCGAGCGTGGCGCCGATTCCGTCATGCAGCATGTCCATCTGGTATGTCAATTCATGGAAGGCTCGCTGATAATTATTCTCTGCATTGATCAGTATCGCATTCTTCTCCTGGTGCTCCTGATACCCCCAGAAGGCCGTTCCTGCCACGCCTATGACTAATACTGCAATGATTATTCCTCGTATCATCTTGAATCACCCCTTAATTACAGAATATATGCTTCCCTATTTTCTTGATCTGTGGCCTGCTCCATATCCATTTACTAGTGGCCGTCTCCGGATTGAAATAGTAGAGAGCACTCGACGACGGATCCCATCCATTTATGGCATCCATGACTGCTTCCTTGGCCCTCTCATTCGGCGTGAGCCAGATCTGACCATCCGCCACGGCTGTGAATGCACCTGGTTCAAATATGACTCCTGCTGCCGTATTAGGAAACGAAGGGCTGTCGATCCGATTTAATATAACGGCAGCCACAGCCACCTGACCTTCATACGGTTCTCCCCTGGCCTCACCGTAGACAGCGTTGGCCATGAGTTGGATATCATTCTGGGAATAGCCGCTCGGTGCATTGACGGCCGACGGTTTTGCCCCGGATGATCCTTTATTGGCGTCCGTTTTCCCGGTGCTCTGCTTGCTTTGGTCGGTGCCCCCATAGTAGGTGAACTTGTTTCCTTTATTGATCTGATCGTGCACATACTGTTTATCAAACTTAGAAGCTTTGGCTAACTTGTCTTTCGTCGTTTTGCCTGCGAGACCATCAATGGGCAGTCCGTATTCGTACTGAAAATTACGCAGGGCCCAATAGGTTCCCCACCCGAATACCCCATCAATCTTCCCGTTATAGAACCCTATATATTGAAGTCTCGCCTGAAGCTCGATGACATCATCGCCGGTGGCCCCCTGCTGGATGACTTGCCCTGTGAACGCATCTGTTTCCGATGCTTCGGACGATATCATAACAAGGATGCAGATCATTACTGCAGCGCCAACTTTCCAAATTCTCTTCATCATGCGTAACCTCCATATTCTCATTTCACATTTTCAGTAGTTTTTGTAGAGGCACCCATTTTATGCAAAGCTCTTTGCTCAAATATGCGGTCAACCAGCACAGATCTGAATGAAATAAAAAAAACACTCAGCCTGAGTGTCTTACGGGATCCTTGATCATCTTTGATTTATAGTGGTGTTCTGATAGCCTGTGAGCTTGTTTTACCTTTTTCAATCCGAGCCACCAAAGGAAGAACATGAAGGGAATCATAAAATACACCCAGTTTTTTTCTGAAAGGAAGATATAATTGTAGGTACCATGCAGGATGATGGGCAGGGAGATCGACATGATCATCCACTTCACCTTCCCTTCTTCCGGGGAGAACTTTGCTTTTCCAAGGTAATACCCCATCAGGACACCGAATAATGCATGACTTGATACAGGAAGGAGTGCACGTCCGAATGCGTACTCCACTCCGTTCGCTACGAGGTAAAGGATATTTTCCACTGTCGCAAATCCTAGGGAAACACTTGCTCCGTAAATGATACCGTCATAAGGTTCGTCGAAATGTACATGCTGATAAATGACGAAGATGAGGATGAACCATTTAAAAAACTCCTCGAGGAATCCTGAGGAAAGATAGGCGGTGGAGAAGTTCGAAGTAACAAACCCTTCGACATCCAGTACGTATTGGAGGAACATGATTGGAAAGGTGATGATCACACCAAATAAAAAGGCCTTGAACACCAGCGCCACAGGTTCTGCATCGTATTCATCACGTAGGTAAAAATAACTCAGCAGCGCCAAGCCAGGTGCTATGCCTGCTGATAAGATCACCAGCATAAAAAGTCCTCTTTTCTTTCCGTTTCCTTCATCGTATCATGTTAAACTAGGAATGAAAATAGTATCTTATCGACTGGAGGAGAAATCCATGAAAAAGAAAATCATCGTCATCCACACCGGGGGAACCATCTCCATGATGGAGGATGCAGAGACCGGTGCCGTAAGTCCAGGCAAGGAGAATCCTCTTTCTGTCCAGACATCTATCGTATCCGACCTTGCCGATCTTCACGTGATCGAGGCATTCCATCTTCCTTCTCCCCATATCACACCAGTACATATGGAAAAGATCAAGAGGCTGATCGAGGATTCATATAAAGAAGAGCCCTTCCATGGGGTGGTCATCACGCATGGAACGGATACGTTGGAAGAAACGGCCTACTTCCTGGATCTCACACTATCACTGCCGATTGCAGTCGTTGTGACAGGTGCCATGCGGTCAAGCAATGAAATCGGAGCGGACGGTCTCTACAACCTCATATCATCGGTTCGCGTCGCGGCTGATGATAAGTCCATCTCCAAAGGGGTCCTTGTCGTTTTGAATGACGAGATCCACTCTGCCAAAAACGTGACCAAAACCCACACAAGCAATGTATCGACCTTCCAGAGTCCTCAATACGGACCGATCGGGATTGTCACCAAGCAGGGCATCCTATATCATCACCAGCCCACTTCAAATGAGCATTATCATGTATGTGACGTCTCCAAAAAGGTGACATTGATCAAAGCTTACGCAGGAATGGATTCCGATCTGCTGAAAGCGATCAAGGATCTAAGCTACGAAGGAGTCGTCATTGAGGCACTCGGACAAGGTAATCTTCCACCTGGCGCACTCGAAGGAATTGATGATCTTATTGCCGCCAACATACCGGTGGTGCTTGTATCCAGATGCTTCAACGGAATTGCTCAGGATGTGTACGGTTACGCAGGCGGAGGCAAGGAACTTAAGGAAAAAGGGGTCATATTCTCAAACGGCCTCAACGGACAGAAAGCTCGGATCAAGCTAATGGTCGCCCTATCCCAGACAAGCGATATGAATGAGCTTGAATTGATTTTCAAACAATAAAAAAGGCTCGGACAACTTGTTTTAGTTATAGTAAAACCCGAATTCATTTGCCTGATATCAGGAGTATGAATTCGGGTTTTTAATTTGCTTAATGAACATGACTATTCCAGCAATTCCAGCAGTCGATCGGAGTACAAGACAAAATCTCCTGCGGTGCCGGGAGACCCCAGGCGGAGGATCAGAGGCTACTCATTGAAAGTGAGGTCTTGCACGGAAATCATGAGCGGAATAAGGAATTTATACGGACAGTGTTCGTCACCCCATGGTCCCTGTTTAATTTTGTCCCGACTTTTTCTATCTTTCCTTCCTTGCGATATCCTCTGCGATCAGTCCTCCATGATGCCTGCCGTTTTCAATGAAGATTTCATTGGCATTATTACCGGCCGCGATGACACCTGCAATATAGATGTTGTCAACATTCGTTTCCATCGTCTCTTCGTTGATCAAAGGCCTTCCGGATTCAGGATCAAGCTCAATCCCCATCTTGGTAAGAAAACTGTGATCAGGGTGATAGCCCGTCATGGCAAATACATAGTCATTTGTAACCGAGAAGGTTTTCCCATCCTTGCTGTAGGTGACTGTTTCATCCGTGATTTCTTCCACGCATGCATCGAATTCCATCTTGATTTCACCGTTTCGTACAAGGGCATCAAAATTAGGAAGGATCCACGGTTTCACACTCTTCGAGTACTCACTGCCCCTATAGATGACCGTGACCCTTGCTCCTGCCTTATTCAGTTCAAGTGCGGCATCGACAGCCGAATTTTTCCCGCCGATCACCACCACATCCGTGTCAAAGAAGGGATGGGCCTCCTTGAAGTAATGGTACACTTTATCCAATTCTTCTCCAGGTATCCCCATATAATTGGGGTGATCATAATAACCCGTGGCAATGATGATATAGTTACACTCATATTGATCTTTTGTGGTAGAGACAACGAAGGTGTCCCCCGTTTTCTCCACCTTCTCCACTGTCTCAAAGCGATTGATCCTCAGATCCTTCCTCTTCGCCACCTCACGATAATAAACAAGCGCCTGATTCCTGCGCGGTTTATGCTCTTCAATGACAAACGGAACGTCCCCGATCTCGAGCTTCTCGCTGGAGGAGAAGAATGTCTGATGTGTCGGGTAATGATAGATGGCGTTCACGATATTTCCCTTTTCAATGATTAAAGGATTCAATCCTTGTTCTCTCAATCGGATGGAAGCCGATAAACCGCACGGCCCCCCACCGACGATGATGCAATCTTCTTTTTTCAACTGTGACACTCCTTCAAATACAATGGATCTTTTTCTGGTTTGGTCTTACACATATTATGTAATACTTTTAAAAGGAGGTCAAAGAATCATGACCCTCAACTCTTCCCTTCCCCCTCCCCACCCAATCGAAAAAGGCCGCCCTTATCGGACGACCTCATTGAATTTCTTAAATCCAGCCCCTGAACCGACACGCTTCCGCCATTTTACGGACGCCGACCATGTAGGCAGCGAGCCTCATGTCGACGCGCCTCGTTTGGGCGGTATCGTAGACATTTTGGAACGAATTCACAAGGATCTTCTCTAACTTCTCTTCTACTTCTTCTTCCGTCCAGTAGTAGCCTTGATTGTTTTGAACCCACTCGAAATACGAGACTGTCACTCCGCCTGACGATGCCAGGACATCCGGCACAAGGAGGATGCCGCGTTCCGTCAGGATCTTCGTGGCTTCAAGGGTCGTTGGTCCATTGGCAGCTTCCACCACGATCCCTGCCCTGATATTATGGGCATTCTCTTCTGTTATCTGATTTTCAATGGCAGCCGGAACGAGGATATCGCAATCGAGCTTTAAGAGCTCTTCATTTGAGATCGTGTCGTTGAAAAGCTTGGTGACGGTCCCGAAACTGTCCCTCCTGTCGAGCAGGTAGTCGATATCAAGACCGTTCTCATCGTGTAATCCACCATATGCATCAGAGATGCCAATGATCTTCGCTCCTGCATCATGCATGAATTTAGCCAGGAAGCTCCCTGCGTTCCCGAAGCCCTGGACCACTACACGCGCCCCTTTCAAGTCAATTCCTTTTTTCTTGGCTGCTTCACGTATGCAGATCGTCACCCCTTTGGCAGTCGCCGTCTCCCTACCATGGGAGCCCCCCAGCACCAATGGTTTTCCCGTAATGAACCCTGGGGAATTATATTCATCGATGCGGCTGTACTCATCCATCATCCAAGCCATGATTTGTGAGTTTGTAAACACATCAGGAGCCGGTATGTCTTTTGCGGGACCGACGATTTGGCTGATGGCCCTGACGTATCCCCTGCTCAGACGCTCCAGTTCACGGAAGCTCATATCCCTTGGATCACAGATGATACCACCTTTTCCTCCACCGTAAGGCAGATCTACGATGCCACATTTCAGGCTCATCCAGATTGAGAGGGCTTTTACTTCCTTCTCCGTGACGTTCGGATGGAAACGGATACCTCCCTTGGTCGGCCCGACCGCATCATTGTGTTGCGCCCGATATCCTGTGAACACCTTCACTTTCCCGTCGTCCATCCGCACCGGAATCTTCACCGTCAACATACGGACAGGTTCTTTAAGTAATTCGAATACTTCCTCGGGATACCCCAATTTATCCAATGCAAGATGAATAACCGTTTGCGTTGATTTCAATACATCATGCTGATGACTTTCTTTCCCCTTATCGGCTACCATTTTTATACTAAACCTCCCAGTATTCTACACTGTGATAAGACGTGTCGTCCGCTTTCATAGCATAGTATACACGTTTGATCCTCCTGTGCAAAGGCAGAAATGCAAAAAACGGACAAAAACTGTAATCGCTTTCATTTTAATTTTTAACATTTCAAATTTTATCATCATCTCCCTTTCGTTTTGGCGACGTGACTGGTGCCACCCGCTTCTTACCGCATAGAACAAGCAAAAAAATCACCTTCATACGAAAGTGACCTGAACGTGCATCTATAGGGAGTTTGGGGCATCAAAAGAAACGAAGAAGCTCTCGGTCTGCATCTCTTTCAATGAGCATCCGTCCGTATTCCAATAGAACATGCTTGGTCATGGACGATATCTCACCATATTCCTGTAAAATCGCTTCCAACAATGACCGTTCCTCCGGAGAAAGATCATCGATGAACAGATAGTAGCGGCCTTCATGAAAATACAAGCCTGTATTTCCATTGGACTGCTGCCACCAGTGGACGTCTGAAATCCGCTTGACTGCCGAGATGATATCCTCGATATCTTCCATGAAAACAAGGAGATGCCTCTCTCCAGCAGGAGCTTCCTCATGGATATCTTCCCAATCCGAATAATCCTCATCTGCTTCGAGGGTGAGGATCATGCAGACTTCTCTTTCATCGAAGGATTCAATTTCAACCGTGATTTCCATCTGGGCTTCGATCCCGAACTTCCATTGGACCTCTTCGAGCATATCTTCGAACAAATCATGCCACATATATGAGTTTTTCCATTCTTCTTGTTCGAACAACCCTTTTTGCTCAAGTTCTTCGACTGTAATGGAAAATTTTATTTTATTTTCGGATATTCGCTCAAGCTTCATCCTTTGTACCCCCTAAGTGTATGACGGTTTAACACATACTATGTTCAGGGGGTAAATCAGTGCATGGTACCTCTACAATTTGCTCTTCAGCCATGCTTCCCAATCGTTCTTCTGCTGACCGACGATATGGTCAGCGAATTCCGCTTTCTTATTACGCGAGAGATGGTCGATGGCGAACCCTCCCATTCCGATTTCAAGGCCAGGACGATCCTTGGTCAGGGACTCTACCAATTCCAGTAGAGCATCAACATTCTCCCTCATCGTGCAAGAGAAAAAGAGGAACTTGGGCTGCACTTCATCCAATACTACTTCAATGTCATTCTCCTTGATGCTTGACCCAAGATAAATCACTTCGAACCCTTTCCTTCTCACATACAATGTGAAGATGAGGAGGCCAAGCTCATGCCACTCACCTGGTCCACATACGGCCACGACCTTAGGCAGGATGCCGTTGTGAGGGAAGGAGTGCATGATGATCCCGATCCTCGACCTGAGGATCGAGGTGGCGAAATGTTCGTGCGCCGTCGTGATTTCTCCGTTCTCCCACATGTCACCGATTCTGACAAGCAGGCTACCGAGAATATCGATGACGACCTTGTCGATCGTATAGATTGAAAAAGATTGATTGATCAATTCATGAGCCTTCGTTTCGTCAAAGCTCAGTAATGCTTTTAATAGATCATCCGATATGCTTTCCGTCCTGTCCTTCTGTACAGGTGGTGACAGTTCCTGATCCTCAAGCTCACTCTTGTCCAGAAGCGACACGGCCTGGCTGATCGTAAATCCCTGGTCCACCTTTTGTACAAGCCAGCGCAGGATGCTTACATGCTGTTCAGTATAGAGGCGATGCCCCGATTCATTCCTGATGGGCGCGATGATCTGGTAGCGTCTTTCCCAGGCACGAAGAGTACCGGGTTGTACGCCTAAGATGGTTGATACCGCTTTTATATTATACTTGCCTTCTTGTTTTTTATCATTGCTCATATTAAATCCCCCATGTCCACTCTTCTCACTAGAAGTATAATCCAGAAATTCCGTTGTGTAAAATTTGTATAGGCTATGAATAACCTCTGTGTATAAGTGGGGGACTACTCCTTACCTGAACCGTGCCCGATTGTGATGATATGGGTCTCAGCTTTAGCGCCGAGCCTCAGGGGAAGCAGAGACGTACCATATCCTGCACTCGTCACCCTTGTGACTGCCTGCAGCCGGTCGACCCCGGACTTCGGATAAAGGCCCCATCCGAACAGCCTTATTTGTCCCCCATGGGTGTGCCCGCTGAGCATCAGATCGACCCCGTCCGATGCTGTAAGCTCTGCACTCAATGAAGGATCATGGCTCAGCAGGATCTGGCATGCATCGGGGTCGGTTCCTCTCATGGCATGGGGGAGGTCAGCCTTTTCAAGTGTTCCGTCATCTACCCCGATGAAGGTCACTGCACCGTATTCTGCGGTATCATTCACCATCTCCCGGACACCCTTTTTTTGAAATAGAGCCTTCAGCCGGTCCGGGTCCACTTCGTAATCATTATTCCCCCACACAAAAAAAATCGGTCCAATGGAAGATAATGCATCAAGATTCTCCTCCACCCTGGACAGGGGGACCCCTCCCTCGGTCAGGTCTCCAACGATGACGACTACGTCCGCTTTATCCTCCACTGCATGTATAATGTTTTCAGAAATCCTTCGTTTATGTATATCGGACAGGAAGAATATCTTCATAGGAGGAGCATCTACCGGGTATGAAGGGAATCGAAACGTGAGTTCCCTCACCCGATCGGCGAACGCCTCCTTCACCATGTACACTATGAGGGAAACCCCAACGATTAAAAGAATACTAATGATCCACATGACGTCCGCCCTCTCGTTTCAAATCTAAAGATATCATACCATACACGCATGAAATGGATATGAATATACAAGCATGCACCCAACCAACCCACGTTAATGCGAGGATGGACAGTAAATGGGCGAACATCAGAATATATCTCGGCTTCCTGTCCCTAAGGGCTTGAATTTCCACCTTGATTACCTTCCCTTGAAGAATGAACCCCGCAATAAAGAATGCAGAAGCCACGAAGAAGCCGCCCGGACTGAGGACGGCGCCCACGATGAGGTCCGAGATTGACTCACCTTTATGAACAGGGAACAGACGGATGAAAGCACCTCCGAACAGGATCGATAGTACCAGTAACCGGATTTCACGCATAAAAAAAACCTCCCATACATCAACGTATGAGAGGGGATGAATTTCATTCACATCATTCATCTTCGTGTATATCCAGGATCCTGAAGCCCGACTTCTCCAACTTGGAAATGAATTTGTTCATATTATCCTTTTTCTCGAGTTTTAGAACGATCCTCCGCAGGAGTTTATCCGTTTCATCGAACGTGACCAATGAGATGACAGACTCGGAATGTTGTTGGATGATATCCCCCAGACGGGCGATTCTTCCCTCGGTCTCCACTGAGGAGAAAGCAATCCTTATTCCCTTCGTATTCATGCCGAAAGCACTTTTGAAGTGATCCAGTACATCGAATCGTGTAATCAGACCGAGGAATTCCCTATCTTCACCAGCCACTGGAAGGATCGGAGCATCCTGAAGCAGGACCAACGCACTCTCGAACACTTCCTTCTCCGTCACGTAGGTACCTTGTTCCGATGCCACTTCACCTGCTTTCACTTCATTGAGGAACACGTCTTTTTCCATCCCCGACTCAAAATAATGCCGGTAGATGGAGAAACGGCTGATCGTTCCCGCGTATTTTCCATTCGACAGTACGGGTACACCATCGATTTTATGATGTTCAAGGACATCCAGTACTTTTTTCAAGGATTCGTCTACACTTACGACATAACACTTATGCTTGGGAATCATCACGCTTTTGACAAACATGGCTGTACCACCTCTATATTATTTTTGTATAGTATATTATTCAACGTCGACAGGGCCCATCCCTTCTATCCACGGCATTTATTTTCCTCATGTTTTCTCCCCAGTTTCATATGCTTCTATGAAGGATCCTGATGAAGGAGGCGTAGGAATGAGCAGTTTTTATAAAACCTATGAACCATATGTCAGCCCGTTTGACCCATGTCCCCCCATCACCATGAAGGTGTACTCCACTCCCCCTCAGCTTTATATGGGATTTCAACCACCAGGTTTGGAGCAATTCACTCCCCGCGAAGCATTGCGAACCGGAACCTTGTGGAAAGCATTCTATGATCCATACTACAGTCCTTATGAAAAGATGAAAGGAGACTAATCTTATATGACGCAGCTCCCCCAAGAGTACTATGACATTCTTGAAGAGCTTCAGACCGTCGACTTTGTCATTGTCGAACTGACCCTTTATCTCGATACCCATCCGACAGATCAGGAAGCGATTTCCCAGTTCAATATGTATGTAAAAACGCGTAAATCCATCAAGAAAACCTTTGAAAAGAAGTTCGGACCCCTCACGAGTTTCGGAAGCAGCTACTCGGATTATCCGTGGAAATGGAAAGAGGCCCCGTGGCCATGGCAAGTATAACGAATCCAAGGAGGCGATCCGTTTATGTGGGTATATGAAAAGAAGCTCCAGTACCCGGTCAGGGTAAGCACATGCAATCCGAAGCTTGCAAAGTTGTTGATCGAACAATACGGCGGAGCTGACGGTGAACTCGCCGCAGCACTCAGGTATCTGAATCAGCGGTACACCATCCCCGACAAGGTGATCGGACTCCTCACCGATATCGGAACCGAAGAGTTCGCCCATCTGGAGATGATTGCAACGATGGTGTATAAACTTATCAAGGACGCCACCCCCGAGGATATGAAAGCGGCGGGGCTTGATGCACACTATGTCGATCACGATGGTGCAATCTTTTATCATAATGCAGCCGGAGTGCCTTTCACGGCGTCCTATATTGCCGCGAAAGGAGATCCGATTGCTGATTTATATGAAGATATTGCAGCGGAAGAAAAAGCTCGGGCGACCTATCAGTGGATCATCAATATGAGTGATGATCCCGATTTGAATGACGGCCTACGATTCCTCAGGGAAAGGGAAATCATCCATTCTCAGCGATTCCGGGAAGCCGTTGAAATCCTCAAAGAAGAACGGGACCGGAAAATTTTCTTTTAGTCTATTTCGCTTCATGGAACAGGTTGATGTCATATTGTTTTTTCATGGTTTCAAACACGATGTGCCGGTTCTTCCAGGCTTCTTCTTTCCAAAGATCCTTGCTGCGATCGATGATCTCGCATCGCAGGGCATGAAATTCTTTTTCCGCTTTTTCTTTACGCTGGTGAAAGATTTTGGTGGCTCCTGCCATGCCTGCTACAGCAAGGAAGGCATACAAGTGCAGCGATCTGGATACAAAAGCGGTGATCATGGAGGCTGCTGAATAGGCATGAGGGCCAATTACCGTATGGGTCAGATAGTATAAGAATATGGTACAGCCCACCGCGGTCACCCAAAGGGCAAAATGATGCTGTTTCTTCAGTTGATCGAACTTCTTCTTCTTTTCAATGAGATTTGTCAACATCTGCTCCGTTGCACGGTCGGTGATGTTTTTCATTTCATCCATCCCCCTCACCCCCTCGATTCATTATATGAGCCCGTCCTTTTTTTAGAAGCACGTAAAAACCCGCCTTCCACGGAGGCGGGTTCTTATTCATTCAAGGGAATCGTCAACACTTGTCCCGTATAGATTTCATTATTTTGAATGCCATTGGCTTCACTGATGATCTGTACACCGGATGGGGATTGATAATAATCCATCGCAATCCGGTAGAGCGTTTCCTGTGGCTTGACCGTATGCTGAACCACACGTCCCGCTTCTTCGCTTTTTTCTTGTTCAATCGCAGCCTGTTCCTGCTGCTTCTTTTCTTCTGCTTTTTTCGCTTCCTCTTTTTCTTTTGCCTTTTTGGCTTCTTCGCGCTCTTTCGCTTTTTTAGCTTCAGCTTTTTCCTTCGCTTTCAACGCTTCTGCCTTTTCCTTTTCTCTCTTGGCTTTCGCTTTTTCAGCTTCTTCCTTCTTCTTGGCCTGCTCTTTTTCCTTATCCTCATCAACAGCTGGGGCCGCCTCACTTGGCTCCCCTTGATCGTATTGTACCTCTTCGACTCCATTTTTACTTGAGAAGACCACGAGAGGTCCGGATTTATTGACAAAATAAGAATATAAGCTGAGGAAAATGATGGGCATCAGGAAGAAAAACACGAGCAACAGCTTGATGAGGGGATGCTGAATCGCCGTCTTTTTCTTTTTGGATTCCCTTTTCTTCCGCTGTATTTCACTTCTGCTCGGGAGTCCGTCGGATTCATGTACAGGCTCCACTTCCTGAACCCTATCAATCTTCTTTTTTAATTTGGCAGCTTGTTCACGATATGGATCTTTACTCATAGCTATCCCTTCTTTACTCTTCAGATCTCGCCTGATGGCGCATGTATAAACCCAAGAGAAAATCAATGACAAAATGCATGACGATGGTGACTAGGAGATTCCCTGTCTGGTCATAGATGATTCCCATGACAAAACTCAAGGTCAACACATTGACGATAAGGAACCAATGAGCCCAGTACCTGATATGGATCACAGCAAACACAATGCTTGCCACCATCAGCCCAAAATGGAACTGAAGTATCCCCCTGAACAACAGTTCTTCACTCACCGCAATAATGAACGCCAAAACCATGATTTCGAAGAAGCCACGATCTGCGAATATCCTCTCGTTCACCCCACCATCATCATAATAGCGAGACGGAAGCAGTTTCATCATAATCAAATCCGCTGTCACTACCAGGATCCCGAAGGCTCCTCCGATCCAGAGGACATCCATATGAAAATCGAACTGTTTCAGCCATTGATCAAGATCGCCGATCAACATATAGCCTAGACCGATGGAAACGGCTATGAGGAGGCATTGAGTGAACATGAGATGGAATGTCACCTGTTTTTTGGATAAACCTTTAAGGATATCTCCTTGCTTTTGCATTATACCACTGATCCTAACAGTATTTTTTTGAGCTGGTCCGCCCAATTTTCAAGGGACGGATAAGAATGAACGCCCTCGCCATGGAACTCACCAAGATCTGACCCGCACCGGTCACAGCACCGTTCCGGTCGATCCTTTAGCTCCTCACCAAAATAGTCAAGGAGCACTTGACGCCTGCATGACGCCGTGTGGAGCCATCCCATGACCGAATCGAGATTCCTGCGCTTATAGGCAATGCGCGCATCCCTGATCCGCTTGATTTCTTCTACCATTCTATCAGAACGATAGCGTGCAAACGACTGAATATAATATTCAAGGAATCTGGACTGCACATCTGAAAGCTGCAGGGCAGCGATGATGTCGCCCCATTCCATGGAGGGGAATGCTGCTATCGCGCCTTCGATCTGCGCATCATCCGGCAGCTCGCTATGCATGAATTGAAGGGGGATGGACGCATCTTGTTCTGCATACAGGACAAGAGAGACACTTTCCCTTCCATCCCTTCCTGCACGGCCGATCTCCTGGAGATAGGATTCAATGCTTGATGGCAGATGATAATGGACGACAAAGCGTACATTTTCCTTGTTCACCCCCATACCGAAGGCTGAGGTGGCACAGATGATTTGCAGCTTATCCGATAGGAATTGCTGTTGAATCAGGATCCTTTCTTCATGGTCCATTCCACCGTGATAGTGTGCGACCCCCTCCACTCCATGCTCGCGAAGCCAGAGGGCAACATCTTCCGCTTTCCGTTTACTGGTGAAATAAATGATTCCAGGTCCCTTGAGACGCTCTACGAACGAAAGGACTTCATCCCGCTTATGCCGATCGTCTTCCACATTCCTTACGAATAATCCAATGTTCTTCCGATCGACCGAATGGACCAACTCGGCTGCCCCCTCCATACGGAGGACCTCACGGATATCATCCCGGACTGTCCTTGTGGCAGTGGCAGTGAGGGCAAGGGTCACCGGCATCCCGAGACGTTCCCTCGCCTCCCCCAAGTCGAGGTAATCCGGTCGGAAATCGGGGCCCCACTGGGAAATGCAGTGTGCTTCATCGATCACGAACAGCCCTACTCTAATCTTTGAAGCGGCTGTACGGAATGCCTCACTTTTCATCATCTCCGGAGAAACGAATATGAATTTGAATCGATGGATGTGGTCCAACGCCCAGGCTTTCTCCTGATAAGTAAGAAATGAATTAAGGGCGATCACACTCTTCTCCCCATTCACCTTCATCTGTTCCACCTGATCCTGCATGAGGGATAGCAAAGGGGAAACAATAAGCACCTGGCCATCCAACAGCTGACCGGGAAGTTGATAGCAGAGCGATTTACCGGTTCCGGTGGGCAGCATGGACAACGTATCACAGCCATCAAGAATGGAAGTGATGGTTTCTTCCTGTCCTGCACGAAACGTTTCGTAGCCAAAGTGCCGCTTCAATTCTTCTTGTAGAATCACGGGGTCTCACCTGCCTTCGCAATGACTGCACGGATCTGAAAATAGGACAACTCAGGAAATCTTTCCTTGATCGGCTTGAGGCGCTTCGTCTTTAACTCTGTCAGAACGCCCAGCACCTCTTCGTACACCCCTTCATCTATGAATGACGTGACGGGAAAGTCATGGAGTGTCAAGATGATCTCGATCAAATGGTCTTCAATCGTATTCACTTTCAGCTCACGGATCCTGGCGATTTCCTCAACGTGTATCCCCTTCTGAAAAAGCTCGAGCGTTTTTTTGGTCGAAGCGGTGAGGGGTTGGATATGCTCCTTTTCCTCTATGATCGAATAGACTATCGGGTAGGCACCTGCATCCTCTTTGGCACGTGCGATGATGAAGTGGAGAAGGTTCAGGAATCTGAATCGGTACTCCTCACGGTCCACACCGAACCGGTCGGCTGATTGCCCTTCCGTTGCTCCATAGTCCCGGTATCCCGTCAGCCTCTCAACAAGGATCCCCGGATCTTCACCAGGCATTGTTTGGGCTAGCAAGGTGTACAGCTCTTCAAACAGCTTTGCTGACAAAACTTCGGTCTTCCCCTGCTTCCGGATGAACACTTTTAACCAATCTTGAACTTTCCGGTCCCTCTGCACGGGAAAGTACGATGTTTCGTTCATTCGCGCATTGGATAACACCTGTACCAGTAGGCTGAGTCTCTTCCAAAGGAGGATGGACTGATCACCATGCTTCAATCCATCCATATGGGCGGGGTACGGTTTTTTTTGAAAGTAAACCGCCAAGTCCTCTATTCCGGAATGAGTCAGCCGGGCACGATTATCGTCGTTCAGCGTGATGAATCCCTTATCCTGAAGCATAGCAATGCAACGATCAAAGTACTCCCTTTTCAGTTTTGGAAGTGACAGGAAGAGAGCCTGCAGCCCAAAGAGATGTGCATCCTGTATGGATTGTGAAGACTTTTTCCCTTTCATGATATGAAAAACGGAATAAACAGACCGTTCTTCCCCTAGTCTTTTCAGGGAGTCCAAAATCAAATAGTGAAGATATGTCAATGCGATGACTCCTTAACGTGTAGGTTATTGTCAAATATTGTACCACGAAAACACCCTCAACCGAGGTTTTGTTTTGACGGAAACGGATAAAAATATGAAAAAGAGTACCTAACTATTGAAAAGTTACCCATTCCTCTATAAAATGATGATTAGTAATTGATTTTCACCATTAAACAACGTGTATAATGATGCATTATATAGAATTATCTTCGGGAGGTTTTTTCTTTGCCAAAGTATACGATCGTGGACAAAGATACATGTATCGCTTGTGGAGCTTGCGGTGCAGCAGCACCAGATATTTATGATTATGATGATGAAGGTATTGCATTCGTCACACTGGACGATAACCAGGGGACTGTTGAAGTTCCTGACGTCCTTGAAGACGATATGGTCGATGCATTCGAAGGTTGCCCTACCGATTCCATCAAGGTAGCTGACGAACCATTCGACGGCGATGCGTTGAAATTCGAATAGGATGTAAAAAAGACGGCGATTGTTCGCCGTCTTTTTTATGTTGTTTGAATAGAAATGAGCCTCCAGGGGAAGCTCATTTTCAATTAGGCCATGCGTCGATTTCCGAATTGCTTCGACAGCCACTTTTGGATCCTGATGAACAGCAGTGTGAACACAGCCGCTACCAGGATTCCCTTAAGGATATTAAATGGAACGATACCGGTCACGATGATTTCTGCCGGCAGTTCGAAATTCATGAAGTATTTATAGGCTGGAAGGAAGATGAAATAGTTCATGATCCCCATGCCGATGCTCATGACCAGCGTACCGGTTACAAGCCCGGTAAGAAGGCCTTTTTTCGTTTGGAAACGTGAATAGATAAGGTGAACGGGCAAGATCAGGAGGATCCCAGCAGCAAAGTTTGCCACATGACCTACCGGTACACCTGTTTCAGAACCGGTCAATACATAATCAATCACATTCTTGAACAGTTCCACCAGGATTCCTGCGCCTGGTCCCAGAGCGACCGTTGCCATCAAGGCCGGTACATCACTGAAGTCGATCTGCAGAAACGCCGGAAAAGGCGGGATAGGGAAGTTTAAAAGCATCAATACATACGAAATGGCACTCAGCATACCAACTGTGACGAATGTGCGTGTCGTCATTTTTTTCATAGCACTCTCTCCTTTTGGAGATTCATCTCAATCGAAGATGGTCATGCCCGAGCCCCAATAAAAAACTCCCAGATAAAAGATATCCAGGAGAGTTAAAGGCATGCTCGAATAGACATTCAGACTTCCCTTTTCTGAACGCATTGGCAGTAACCTTCATCTTCTCCCATCCAGACTATACTGTCGGCTTTGGAGTCTCACCAAATCCTGCCTCAAAAAGGCTCGCGGGCTTAGAAGCAAAAATGCTTCATCACCGCCGGTAGGGAATTGCACCCTGCCCCGAAGATGAATCATATTATTTTATTCTTACTCATTATACATAAGAAGTGCCATTATGTGAAGAGAAATGCTTTGAATTCGAAACAATCAGTGGATCCTTAACGTTTGCGATGGATAGATCGGCGAATCCCTGCGTAGATCATTGGCCGCCAGAAGCTTGTCCAGTTCTATTCCATGAGCGACGGCAATAGAATAGAGTGTGTCCCCCTGTTCTACTTGATAGGAATCCATCCTTAAGCTCAATTCCTGACCTACAGCGATCGTGGCATCCTTCAGACCGTTCCATTTCTTAAGGTCATCCACGCTCAGACCATGTTCATGGGAAATGGACCATAGTGTATCGCCTTTCTTGACTCGATACGAATCACCTGCAACCTGTGACGCCGCAACGATCTGATACGGATCTTTCTTTTCAGCGAACACCACTTGTCCGACCCCGCCTTGTCCAAATACGACAAAAGGATCGATGGCATTCTCCTTCTCAAACGTCCATTCTCCTGCGTGGATCTCAAAATGAAGATGGGGACCGGTGGATATCCCGGTATTCCCGAGCTTCCCGACCTGCTCACCCCTATGTACTTCCTGCCCTTCTTTTACCCCTCTTGAAATGAGATGAGCATATACCGTCTCATATCCATTGTCATGACGAACGAATACCACATGACCATAGCTATCTGATAAGTACGACCTTGTTACGACCCCGTCTGCCACCGAATGAACGGGGCTGCCTTCCTCGCCCCCGATGTCCATTCCTTTATGGGTCCCGGATCTGGAACCAAACACATCTGTAATGGTGCCATCAACCGGAAACCTCCATTCAGCAGTGGAATCACTTTCTGCTTTTGCGACTCTCCCTGTCATGAAAATCATGCCTACACACAGCGCCAACACAATCACAATCAACAGTCTCCGACCATAATCAGCAATCATACCGTTCCTCCTAATAAATGCTCACCCAAAATTGAATAACACCTCTCACTATATGCCCCTTCCCACTACACTATTCCAAAAAAAACCCTACCCATCAGTCTGCCATTATACAAAAGAAATATACCAAGAAAAGCGGAGGCGGGTCGTTCTGAGGCGACAAGCATAAGACGAAGAAGCCGGAAAGGCGTTCTTGGCCTTTTTGGCTTCTTCGCCTTATGACCTCGAGCCTCAACCCGCCGGAGCTGGACATGAAGAAAAGCGGAGGCGGCTCGTTCTGAGGCGACAAGCATAAGACGAAGAAGCCGGAAAGGCGTTCTTGGCCTTTTTGGCTTCTTCGCCTTATGACCTCGAGCCTCAACCCGCCGGAGCTGGACATTAAGAAAAGCGGAGGCGGGTCGTTCTGCCCCGACAAGCATAAGGCGAAGGCACCGGAAAGGCGTTCTTGGCCCTTTTTGGGGACTTTGACTTATGACCTCGAACCGCAACCCGCCGGAGCTGGACATGAAGAAAAGCGAAGAAGGGTCAGTTCCTTTCCGCTGCAGGGACTTGCTTTCCTGCGGGGAGGAAGTCGAGCTTCCTCGGCTGCGCCTGCGGGATCTCGACCTTTCCTCTTTTCCCGCGGGAGTCAAGTCCCTTCCGCTCCAATACACTATGTGATTTTTATATGGTTGCTTTTAATACTTTATGGGTGGAGAAATCATTTCTGCTGAATATGTGGAAATGAGGATATGATGGCATCCAACATGAAGAGGAGAATCCTGTGGGATGCATTGTGATTAGAGTGGAGGAAGAGCGACCAATTCTTGTCCCTTTCCTTCAATGCGGGCTCCAGTGGATTATTGAAACCTTTCTCCTTAAGGAGTCAAGCCCCTTCCGCTCTAATAGACTCTATGATTTTGTAAATGGTTGCTCTAAATTCTCATTGGTTGGGTGAAATCATTTCTGCTGAATATGTAGAGTTGATGGATTTTCAAACGAAGAGGTGGTTCCTGTGTTTTGGATACATATCGATTTGAATGCAGAGTGAATAGCCATGGATTGTGCAGCCAACAGCGGTTTCGACCGCGATTGTCTCATTTCCCCTGTACGTCATATCATATCATCAGGCGAAAAAATGAAGAGCGGGAGATCCCGCTCTTCACTTATTCCTGTAGGGTGATTCGATTTGGTGCGATGGGTGTTTCGATTGGTGCATCGAATGCAAAACCATCCCATTCTTTTTCGCTGATGTTTTCAAACATCACCTGTTTGTAGCCGAAGCTTCGCGCAGTGAGGAGGAGTGATTCGATTAGCTCCAGGGCTTCTGTTTCATCCATATTCTCCAGGTGTACTTCATTCATGAAACTGATGGTCGGGTAAGTGCCCTTCTCGACTACGCGAACATTCAGCCCTTCGGGTATGGCACTTTCATAAAATTCCGATTCGGCTTCATTCATGGCTGTAACTGCACTATCCAAATCTTCATATTCCAGGTTATCCGGCACAAGAAAATGGTCAAGCCCGTTAGGAGAGTACACAAAGAAAGCTTGTTTTGCATTCTTCGGCAGCTCGATTTTCTTTAGGACCCCGTATCCGCTGAATTGCGGATAATTCCCATCCTTATCCTTGAGATGAAGTTGGTCAAAGCCCCTTCCCTGGAAGGAGTAAAACAAAGAGTAGTAGAAAGCATATTCCATTGCGCTATTGCCCGTATACGCCTGATCCCCATTCAGGGTGAAATTGATATCATCTCCATACCCTTTTGAAACGGTCCCTTCCAAGGGAACGAATTCTTCCATACTAAGGTCTTCTTCTGGAATGAGCTTAGCGAGTTCCGTATATCTATCCAGCCACTCATCTTCATCCGACAGGTGCTTGGTCACGCTCACAGGGACAGGGACTCCTTCAGGTGAAATAAGGCCGAACGTATAGACTTCAGCATCCCCCACCATGCTTTCATATAGGGAGAGTCGTTTCTCTCTATCAGCCACAGCCTTATCTGCTTGAAGGTCCCTGCTTTCATCCATCATTGAAGCTCCCTGATCTGAGCGGCTTTCTTCTAGCGGTGACTGCTGTAGAAGAGCGGGGCTCAGCAGGGTGAAAATCAAAATGGCGGCAACGGCAACCAGTCCGGGTATGATTTTCTTCCCTTTCAAGTGTCGCTGTTTTTCACCTTGTTGGCTGATAGAAGCATATATGGACTCAGGTTTTCGCTCATCTTTGATCTTTGGAAGCTTTTTGACCAGTTTTTCTATGTCCCGGTCATTCCAATCAGATTGCTTCACTATCGTCCCCCTCCTTCCGCAACCGTTTGTTCATTTCAATCCGCAGCCATTTGACGGCGCGATGCTGGGTTGTTTTCACTTTACTTTCCGACCAGTTCAATATCTCTGCTGTTTCCACAATGGATAGCTCCTGGAGATAGCGCATGATGATGACCATTCGATGATCCGTTGAACAACACTTAAGGCAGTCATATAGTTCGCGCACCTCCTCATTGGCCAGGGCGATTTCTTCAGGCAGGAGGTTCTCATCGGACAATTCGCTCCGACTCCAGTCAAATTTGTCCAGAAAGCGATTTTTCCAATTCTTCTGCTTCCTGAAGTGATCAATTGCAACGTTCTTCGCTATCGAGAATAGCCAGGTTCGTTCAGAGCTCTTCCCCTCAAAATGCTGATGTGACTTGAGTACGCGGATATACACTTCCTGTACAAGGTCTTCAGCCAATTGTCTGTTCTGCACCATATAGAGAAGAAATTGAAATACATCCTGATGGTACTTTTTATACATGTCCTCAAAAACGGAGTGCACTTCTTTCCCTCCCCGTCATTCCATTAGTCGTTTTTTCCATACAAAAGGTTACACATTATCAAATATAGTAGTTTCTGGGACGTTTGGAAAGACCTATATTTCAATTCCTGTCCAGTGCACAAAAAAGAACCCTTACGGCACGTAACGGTTGCCGTAAGGGTGAAAAGCGCAAATTCCATGATTGTTCCCCGTGTAACAAGAAAAATCGGGATGATCCTGCAATGTGCATGCGAGAAATGACTAATAAGGAAGAAAGAAGGTGAACGTTGTCCCTTGATCGAGTTTGCTTTGCACCTGGATATGGCCACCATGGGCTTCCACGATATTCCGTGCGATCGCAAGGCCGAGTCCAGTTCCCGCCTTCCCTCTTGTCCTTGCTTTATCCGCTTTATAGAATCGTTCAAAGACGAATGGCAGATCCTCCTCCGGGATCCCGGATCCTGTGTCTTGTACAAAGAAGAGGTAGCCTTGGGTATTCCGATTGAGGGAGACGGTCACTTCTCCTCCCCCAGGAGTATGCCGTATGGCGTTATCGATCAAATTGGTCAGCACTTGTTCGATTTTATCGGGGTCGATGGACAATTCACGTTCCCTCTCGACCTCACTCTCGAACTGGATGGAAATCTTCTTCTCTTTGGCAACGCCCGCAAACTTATTGGCCACCCGCTCTGTGAACGGCATGATAGTGACCGATTGTTCGTGAAGGGTGATGTGTCCCGCCTCCATCCTCGCAAGGTCGAGGAGGTCATTGACCAATCTTCCCATTCGGAGCGACTCATCATAGATGATGCGGGCGATTTCTTTTTTCTCTTCTTCTGTTTCCGCGATATCATCCACAATCGCTTCACTGTACCCCTGAAGCATTGAGATCGGGGTACGGAGTTCATGGGACACGTTCGCAATAAAATCTTTCCGAAGCTTGTCCAGTCGACGTTCTTCCGTCATATCCCGTACGACGGCGACCGCGCCGCGGATCGTATTGTTGTTATACAGCGGGCTGACGATCACCACGTAGCTCCGGCCTTGAAGTGTGATCTCGTCAGTTTGTTCCATGGCGGTCACCACGACGCTCTGCAACAGTTCTTTGACGATGGCCGGAATCGATTCGCCTTCGTTGCTTCCGTGCTCGTAGTACCATTGCTGGAGGAACCGGTCTGCAGGCGGGTTCGTAATGAGGATCGTACCGTCCCGATTGAAGGTGATGACTCCGTCGGCCATGGAACTCAGAATGCTCGACAGCTGTTCTTTTTCCTGATTCAGGGCATTGATGTGGAACTTCAGCTGTCTTCCCATCTGGTTGAATCCCGTTGCGAGTTCACCGATTTCATCCTTTGTCAGGATCGGTACTTTCGTATCGAACTTCCCTTTCGCCACTTCGAATGCTGCTTCCCTCATCTTCCTCAATGGAGATGTGATCCTGGTGGAGAGGAAGAAAGCAAAGATGGTGGTGAGGATGATCGCGATCCCCATGGCAAGGACGATAAGCTTCGTTGTCTGTTTCGTCGTATCCTTTATCACATCAAGGGACTGATAAAGATAGACGGCCCCTTCCTGACCATTTACGCTCAGATGGCTACCGACGATGATGATATTCTCATGCCGGTTGGCAGAGGATTCTGATGGAACTTCATATTCCCTCTTGATGGTCTTATCACGGACTTTCACTTCCTTCAGTTCCGGGTCATTCTTGATGAATCGGTGAATATCCTTCTCGACCCCGGTGGAATCCTGGGAAAATAGTTCTTGGTTATCATCGACCGTAATGAGGATATTGACGGGATCATCGATGATTTCACTGCCAAGCTCGAGGCCCAGATCCAGGTCTTCATGATTTTCAATCACCTTGGCTACTTTGTCGGCAGTGATCGTGAGCTCGTTTTCTACCACATCCACATGGTAGTTCTGGAAGAACTCAAGAAGCAGGATCGTCAGGATGAAAAGAACGAAGGAAACGAGGAGAAGGATGGTGACCCAAAGCTTCCCGACTACACTACGCCACAGTCTCATTCATTTGTAACCTCGAACTTATATCCGACGCCCCAAACGGTGACGATCATACGGGCAGCGTCTTCCGATACTTTGTTCAATTTTTCACGAAGGCGTTTGACATGGGTATCCACTGTCCGAAGATCTCCGAAGAATTCGTAGTGCCAGACTTCTTTAAGGAGATGCTCACGATCGAACACCTTATCAGGGGCCTTTGCTAGGAAGTAAAGGAGTTCATATTCCTTCGGTGTCAGGTTCACATCGATTCCATCGGCACTCACCCGGTGAGCATCGTTATCAATGGTCAGATGCTTATAGACGATGAGATCCTTCGCTTTTGCATCGGTCTGGATGAAGCTGGTCTTGGAAGACCTTCTGAGAAGGGCTTTCACCCTCAGAACAACTTCCCTTGGTGAGAATGGTTTCACGATGTAATCATCGGTTCCCACTTCGAAGCCTTGGACGCGGTTCACTTCTTCTCCTTTTGCCGTCAGCATGATGACAGGCGTTGTCTTCGTCTCGCGAAGATTCTTACACACTTCGATCCCGTCCATCCCGGGCATCATCAAGTCTAGAAGGATGCAATCATATTCGCGTTCAAGAGCCATTTCAAGGGCGCGCTCCCCGTCTTCCGCTTCTTCGATTTCATAATTTTCTCTTTCCAGATACATTTTCAATAGTCTTCTGATGCGGTCTTCATCGTCCACAACCAGAATCCGGATGTTTTCTTCCATGGGTTTTCCCCCTTTAGCATAGTTATCTCCATTTTAATCGGAAATAGTGGTACTTTTAAACCGAAAAGCTCGGTTGATTTGTTCAGGAAATCATTTCAGTTGTTCATCTATGTACGCTTCCTGCTGTCCGCTGTTTCATTGTATCAAAAAGCTGACAGGGGCATCCATGTCAGCTTTTTGACTCTTTGCAATCAGGCATATGAGTGTAAGCCTGCAATGATCAAGTTGACGGCCACCAGGTTGAAGAGGATGATGGCGACCCCTACGACGGCCAACCATGCCGATTTCTCCCCGTGCCAACCTTTGGATAATCGTAAATGAAGAAAGGCCGCATAGAATAGGAAGGTGACCAGCGCCCACACTTCCTTCGGATCCCATCCCCAGTAACGGTTCCAGGCAATCTGTGCCCAGATCATGGCGAAGATCAAGCCGCCTAGTGTGAAGACCGGAAATCCGATGAGGACGGACCGATAGCCGATTTCATCCATGAGATTCAGGTTCACATTTTTCACCATTGGCTGCATTTTCGCAGCGATGCGCTTACGCAAGATCAACCTGAGGAGAAGATAAAGGACCGCTCCGGATAGGATTGACCAGATCACCGTATTAAGTTTCTTCGCATTGATGAGGGCAGGCATTTCAACCAGGGGCTTCATGACCCCTTTTGTCTGCAGCTCACCTTCATTCGGTCCTACGAGTGCAGGCAATGTATATTGCGCTACTGCTTCCTTCTCTTCCTGGTTGATATAGTTGAAGTCTGCCTGGTAGTCCATCCCTTTGAATACGACTGACACCACGACGAAACCAAGTACGACAACCAGTGAGAACATGACCGTTTCGAGCCAGAATGATTGTCTGCTTCCTTTAGAATGATCCACTGATTTCAGAAGGTAGATCAACCCTGCGACAAAGCTGATGGAAAGGATCGCTTCACCGGCCGATACGGTCGTGACATGGATCTTCAGCCAGTCACTTTGAAGGGCTGGGATCAGCGGTGAAATTTCCGTCGGGAACATGCTTGCATAGGCAATGACGAGCTGCGCAAACGGCAGCGCGATGATTCCAAGAACGGTAGATTTATACATAAAGTAAATGATGATGAACGCACCCACAAGCATCATTCCGAAGAATGTGGTGAATTCAAAGAGATTGCTCACCGGGGCATGACCCGCAGCCCCCCATCTCAGGAAGAAATAGCCGATTTGCGCAACGAACCCGATGATCGTCAATGTGATACCGATCGTACCCCATTTGCGCTGATTTGTTTCCGTCGTGTTCTTTTGGCGGATACTTCCACCAAAGAAGAACGTCGCCACCAGATACGTGATAAAGGAGATGTAGAGCAGGTTACTGCTCCATTCTGCCATTGTTGTCGACATCCTTTTTCCCCCTTGCTTCTTTCGATTCTTGTTGATCTTCCGGTTCCTTTATTCCTGTTCCATCCAGGATGTGGCTGATTTCGTGCTTGAGGCCATGCCAGTTTTTATTCGTATGCCCCGCAACGATGATGCCGTCCTCGGACTTTCTAAGCCAGATTCTCCGGTGATGCCAATACGCCCCCTGGATGACTCCGATCATGAAGATAGCTCCCCCGACTGCCAGGATCCAAAGCGTGAGGTCCTTTGAGAACGTCAGGGCTGAGATATCCCGTGAATCAATCCCTGCGAACGATAGCTTATACTCATTTTCCCCGAGTGGTTCCAGGTTTTTCTGGATTCCGATGAAGGCAACCTCCCCATCAGGCTTTTCAGGTGAGAACAACTCGAACAGGAATGCCGGGTTATTTGGTAGCGGAGAGGCAGTTTGAGGCTCGCCTTTTTTATCGAATCCTGAAAAATCAGGATAATAGCCTTTGAGCTTCACTTTATAGCCATCATCAAGATCATACTCTTCCTCCGGATCCATCAGATTGACGGTGAACGCCCCGTGCTGATCACCCGTGTCTTTTTTATCCAGAGTGAAGCTCATGCTTGTCAGCTCATCAAGCTTATAGCTAGTCTGATAAACCGCGTAGTTGCCGAATTTCAAGGGGTGATTCACCCGGATGGATTCTTTTTTCTCTTCGGTCCGTTCTACTTCCTGTCCCGGAAGGCGTTCTCCTGATTCCTTATAGAGGACAACATCGGTTTGGAAATTCTTTGCGACATCTCCATTCTTCTCGATGGCTTCACTGAACACTTCTTTGTCTTTCTCTTTATCATAGGTTTCCATGATGAAGTTTTCATTTTTGATGAAATATTCGTTATCCGTTCCGGGTACCGCCCGGGTTTCTCCTTCACGGATCCAGATGGTTTCATTCAAGTACATACCCGGGACGAATCGGAGCATGCCACCTATGAGAAAGATGATCAGCCCAATATGGTTGACATATGGACCCCAGCGCGAGAATCGATTTTTTTCCGCCAGGATACTTCCATCTTTTTCTCTTATCTTATACTTCTTATCTGATAATCTCTTCTTTACATCATCCATCGCTGTCGGCTCAAGACTAGAAGCCTCAGTCTTCCCATAAAATCTCTGTCTCTTCAGGAACCCTTCATGCCGGTCGACCCTTTGATTCTTGAGGGCCCTGTGGAGGGGGATCACCCTGTCCAGGCTGCAGATGACGAGGGATACTCCGATGGAAGCGACAAGGAGAAGATACCACCATGAACTATAGAGATCATGGAATCCAAGGGTATAGTACAGGTCTCCTAAGAACCCGTATACATCCCCATAGAATTCTTCCGGCGGCCTTCCTCCGGGTATGTATTCTTCCTGGGGCAGCACCGTGCCCAAAGCCGATGCAATAAGCGTGAGGACGATGAGCCACACGCCCACCTTGACGGATGAAAAGAAATTCCAGATCTTATCTATGATGGATTTACTGTAGGTTTGAGAACGCCTGGCGCTTCCCTCATAGCGCATATCATGCAGCTTTTCATTTTTTGCTTCTTCTGTAAGGGCCCGTCCACACGATTCACACAGGACCGTCCCATTGGGATTGACGTGACCGCATACGCACTTGATCTCTTTCATGTTAAAACCCCTTCTGTCAGGTTGGCGTTATGGCTTGATACTCTCAAGATCTTCGATAATATCTTCTTCTGACATCGTCCCCGTGATGATCTTTTCGATCTTCCCATCTGGGTTGATCAGCATGGTCGTCGGAAGCGGATCGATTCCGTAGGCATTCTGCACTTCTTCTTCCTTATCGACGACAATCGGAAATTCGAGGCCGTGCTTAGAAGAGAAGCTGTTGATCAGGAAGTCCGACTGCCCTACATTCACCGCAAGGATCTGAACGCCTTTATCCTCATATTTTTTATATTGATTGTTCATATAGGGCATCTCACGTTCACAGGGTTTACACCATGTTCCCCAAAAATTCAGGAATACCCCCTGCCCTTTGTAGTCGGAAAGCTGATGGGTGTTGCCTTCCATGTCTTTAAGGACAAAATCAGGGGCCTGATCACCCACCTGAAGCTTACCACGATCTTCCTTGGTGAAGTTGGCATACAGCGTGTAGCCGACGGCTGACACCAGTATCAGCAAGATGGCCGACCGTATTATCAGTCTGCGCTTTTTCTTGTTCATCGTAACCCTCCTTGCTCTGAAATCGCTATCAAAATAAGTGAAATAAAATGACTTCCTATCGAAGTCCTTATGTATACCTCCCCATCACTTCAAAAATGATAGAAGGAAAGGGGATGATCGATTGATCAACCCCTGCCAGTGTCTGGTTCAACCGTTTCTAGAAGCAGGGGCCTTCCCCATAGATGGTAAAATTCCTTTCCAATTATACCATTTTTCTTCATGACGGTCTTTCAGATTATATGAATGATTCGTGACACTTTTATTTGTTGGCGGCTGATTCTGCCAGCGTGCGGAGCTGCTTGACTTCGTGCGGGGTCAGCTCTCTTCCTTCACCAGCTGTCAGACCCTGGAGGGTGAGTGAGCCATAGCGCTCGCGCTTCAGCTTCTGCACCGGGTATCCGATATGCTCGAACATGCGGCGAACCTGACGATTCCGACCTTCATGGATCGTGATTTCGATGATGGACTTCCCTTGCTTCTTGTCCATGCTCAGCATTTTCACTTTCGCCGGAGCGGTTCTGCCATCCTCGAGCTTCACACCCTTTTCAAGTTCCTTCAACTTGAATTTGGATGGTATGCCCTTCACCCTGGCAACGTACGTCTTTTCGATTTCATTGCTCGGGTGCATGAGGAGATTGGCGAACTCTCCGTCATTCGTAAGAAGCAACAAGCCAGACGTTTCATAGTCTAGGCGACCGATCGGATAGATCCTCTCGTCGATTTCCGGGAAGAAATCCGTCACGACTTCACGATTCTTATCATCGGTCACGGCAGAAATCACGCTCCGCGGTTTGTATAGCATATAGTACACCTTGTTTTCCCGTTCGATCTGGACTCCGGAGACATCCACCCGGTCGGAAGCCGCTACCTTGGTTCCCAATTCTCTAACGACTTTCCCATTCACTTTGACTTTTCCTTCTATGATCAGCTGCTCAGCTTTGCGCCTTGATGCGACACCGCTGTGTGCAATAACTTTTTGTAAACGTTCCACGGTCTTTCACCTCATTTTTCTATTCCTTCATGAATTATGGCATAAACCATGGAAAATAGAAAGGTATAAAAAGAAAACGGGGTTCCGCTTTCCTTTTATACCTTTTTAGAATTGGAGGCCAAATTAGAACATCAGTGTTACGACGAAGATGGCGGCTGCGATTCCGACCACATCGGCGAGAAGACCGACCTTCATTGCATCCCCCATCCTTCGTATCCCTACAGCACCGAAGTAAACGGTCAAGACGTACAGTGTCGTATCCGTACTTCCCTGAAGTACAGATGCAAGCCTCCCTATGAAGGAATCCGGTCCATAAGCCGCCACCATATCGCTCATCATTCCTAGAGCAGCCGTCCCGGAGATCGGCCTGATGATAGCGAGGGGGACGATTTCCGGCGGGATTCCGATAGCCAGGAGACCAGGCCGGATAAGATCGACAAAGAATTCCAAAGCGCCTGATTCCCTGAAAATCGTGATGGCTACAAGCATTCCAATCAGGAAAGGGATGATCGACACGGCAATTTTGATCCCTTCCTTCCCCCCTTCCACGAAGGATTCATAGGTAGGGACCTTCTTCCACGTGCCGTACAGAAGAATGAAGCCGATCAATAGGGGGATCATCCAGAGTGAAACCAACGAAATCCACTGCATCACTTCACCCCCCGTTTCGTTCTCCTGTAGTGGAAGTACCGGTCAATGAGGATTGCGCCGATTGCCGACAGGATGGTTGCCACCAGGGTAGGACCCACGATTTCCGTCGGCGAGGCTGAATCATATTTCATCCTGATGGCAATGACCGTCGTCGGAATGAGGGTGATGCTTGACGTATTGATGGCCAGAAACGTGATCATCGACCTGCTCGCCGAGTCCCTTCCACCGTTCAGCCGCTTCAGCTGTTCCATCGCTTTGATCCCAAGAGGAGTAGCCGCATTCCCAAGACCGAACATATTCGCCATCATATTGCTTAAGATATACCCCATGGCCGGATGGTCTGCCGGCACTTCCGGGAACAGCCTCTTCACAAACGGCCTGCAGAGTCCCGCAAGCTTATCGAGGAGCCCCGCCTCCTGGGCAATCCTCATCATCCCGAGCCAAAAAACGAGGACGCTGATGAGGCCGATACAGAGGGTGACCGCTTCATTGGCCGATTGAAAGATGGCTTCGTTCACTTCGGCCATCCTCCCATTGATCACAGCAAAAACGAGACCGATGATCGTGAGCGCCACCCAGATGATGTTAACCATTTCCGTTCACACCAAAGACCGATTGGATGGAGCCGGCCCATAGCTTCCACCAGCTTTTCTTCTCGGGTTTTGATCCTGATTCAAAATAGACCGGGAGAGAGTCCACTTGTTCATCATCCAGATAGACGAGGGCATTGCCGACAACATCAGGCGCCCCCTTACCATCGGCCCATTTCTTCTCAGGCTTCATCATCCTGTACTCCACCCTGACACCGTCCACTTCGTTCTTTTGAAGAGTCAGGACCGCATCTCTGTCCACACGGACATGCCCTTGATAAATAGGGTCATCGATGTTTTCGATTTTCCCTTTCGCTATGACGATTTTATAGTCATACTGCTTGAATCCATACTCGAACATGGAGATATGATCATTCCAATCATCCGGCCCGTTCAATGTAACGGCGATCAAGTTCTCCCCATCTTTAGAGGCTGTGGAGACAAGCGTCCGTTTCGCCCTCTTGGTGAAGCCTGTTTTTCCTCCCGTGCTGTATTTATAAAGCTCCGTCAAAAGCCTGTTCTTGTTCTTCCACTTCCTGTCCCATTTCTCTTCGGGATTGGGCGCTGTATGGAGCTTGGTCCCGGCAATCTCGGCATAGCGCTCATTTTTCATGGCGTACCTGGTCAGGATGGCCATATCCCTTGCGGTGGAATAGTGGTCCTCATGATCATCCAACCCATGTGGATTCGCAAAATGGGTGTTTTCCATACCAATTTCACGGGCTTTTTCATTCATCATATAAACGAAGCCATCGAGACTGCCGCCTACGTAATCTGCAATGGTAACGGCCGCATCATTCCCCGATCTCAGCATCAGCCCGTACACGAGGTCTTCCAATTTGATTTTTTCCCCCGCTTTCAGGTACAGCGAGGATCCTTCTGTTCTGACGGCATCATCCGGCACCGTTACATCGCGGTCAAGCTTCCCAGATTCCACGGCCAGGATCGCTGTCATGATCTTGGTGATACTCGCAATCCTGCTTTTCTCATCTGCATCTTTTTCATACAGGACCCTGCCTGTTTCCTGATCCATCAGGATCGCCCTCTGCGAGCTCACAGATGGAGCAGCCTGTACCTTTCCTGAAACCAATGAGAACAAGAGGACAACGATCAGGAGGCTGTATATGTAGACTTTCCGATTATTCCCCTTCACCTGCATCTACTCCTTGTCATGACTATTTGTACAAGTTTATGCGGGACAACGGGTAATATGATTGAATACTCCCTTGCGCTTGCCATAAAAAAACACCGCCCACTTCAGGACGGTGTTTCAGAATCATTCATTGTTATCCAGCGTTTCCTGGAATTTTTCAAAAAACAGATCTGCTTCCTCATCTGCAAATTCTTCTTGTACATGATCGGGCAGGGGTGGAAGCTCCTCTATGCTCTTCAACCCGAAATAATCGAGGAATTCTTTGGTCGTACCGAACAGGTAGGCCCTGCCTGTTCCCTCGGCGCGCCCCACTTCTTTTACCAGCCCTTTCGATGTGAGGGTTTGTACTGGACGTTCCGTCTTGACCCCCCGGATCTGTTCGATCTCAGCACGTGTGATGGGCTGCTTGTACGCGATGATAGCCAAGGTTTCAAGTGCCGCCTGGGAAAGGAGGCTCACATTTGGTGATTCCACCAGCTTTTTAAGGTATTCAGCATGTTCTTTTTTAGTAGCGAGCTGATAGGCACCCGCAATTTCAACGACTGCGATCCCGCGGTCGTCGTACCATTCTTTCAGTTCATTCATTCTGTTCAATGCTTCGTCTTCTGGTATCTCCAAAACCGAACAGACCTGTTTCAGGGAAAGACCTTCGTCTCCGGCTGCGAAAAGCAGGCTTTCGAGGATGGCTTTCCAATTACGTTTGTCCAACTAGTCCTACCTCCTCACTTGCTTCCACAAAAATTTCCGTGAAATTCTCTTCCTGGTCGACGATGATTTTTTGACGTTTCATCAATTCAAGGACGGCCAGGAATGTGACAACCAGATGATCTTTTTGATTGGAGGGGAAAAGGCTGGTGAAGGTAGTTCGCTTCCTCAAACTTTGCAGGCTCACTAAAATTTCATCCATTCGTTTTTCTATGGAAATCTCCTGCCTGGTAATTCTCGTTGACACAGGCTTCTGGAGCTTTTTGCGTCGCAATAATTTATTGAATGCACCGAGCATATCATAGACTGTGACCTGGCCGATGCTGTCTTTCAGGTTTGAATCCTCTATGTATTCAGATAGGTCGCTTGGCGGCTTCGTAAAGACCTGTCCCCGCTCTTCTTCCCTGCTCCGTAGTTCTGTGGCAGCTTCTTTGAATTTGCGGTATTCAATCAGTCTTTCCACCAGTTCGTCCCTCGGATCCTCTTCCTCGAATTCGATTTCTTCATCGAGGGAATCTTCATCGTATTTCGGCAGGAGCATCTTGCTCTTGATCGCAAGGAGCGTCGCCGCCATCACAAGATATTCACTCGCAACGTCGAGCTTCAGATCCTTCATGGCGTGCACATAGATCATGTATTGCTCGGTAATCTGTGCCATGGGGATATCATAGATATCAATTTCAAGTGAATTGATCAGATGCAGTAGAAGATCCATCGGACCTTCGAACGCTTCAATTTTCACGTTATATTCCATTTCATCACCAATTTCCATTGTACAGACTTAAAAAAGAGCTACTTATTAGTATAGTAGATTGACTACCATTCTCCAATAGAAATTTTACCCCCTGCTCAATTCGTTTCACCACACGGGTGAGTATGCTACACTAACCCTATTGAAAGGAGCGGTTGAATGACACAACATCCCATCCCCTATATCGAATTCCTCGCCCACTTTAATGGGAGCAGGGATTACTTTGAGTGCCATGAGGTCCTAGAAGAATACTGGAAAGACATCGATCCCGGCAACAGGGACTCCCACTGGGTCGGCCTCATCCAGATTGCCGTCGGGATGTATCATTATCGCAGGGACAACCTGAAGGGTGCAGGACGAATGATCCGTAAGGGTACGGAGAATCTGAAGCGTCACCGTTCGGTCATGAGAGATTTAGGTCTAGATGAAAGCAGACTGTTTTCCATCCTTTCAGAAACAGAGGAAAGCATTGTGAAAGAAATGCCCTATCGCAGTGTCAGCCTCCCAATACAGGATCCAGACCTTCTCCGATCTGTTCAGCAGTGGTGCACTCATAACGGATACGGCTGGTCTCTCCCGAGTGACTTGACCGATCACGAGCTCATTCATCGCCATTCACGCAGGGATCGCTCCCAAGTGATCCAAGAACGTGAAGAAGCCCTTCTCAGAAAAAAAAGAAACTAGCCTCAGGGCCAGTTTCTTTTTTTCATTCATTCATTTCCCCTTCGCATCTTTCAAAAAAGGAAGCGGTTTCTTCGTTGGGTTTGACGTCTAGCTCAGAGTACATGTCCTTCAGATGTTTCACCATCGCCTTTCCGATTCCCTCATGACGATGTGACGGATTGACGGAAATGTGATGGATTTCCATGGCGCCTTCTTCTTTCTGCACTCCGATCAGTCCAACTATGTCTTCTTCTTTCCATAAAAAAAGCTGCCAATTTTCATCCGTTTCATACTGCTTCATCGTTTGCTGAAGCTTCTTCAGATCTTTTTCACTTGGCATGAAAGATAATAATCCCATTGCGATCTTTTCAAAAGCCTTTTTATATCGGATTAACATATTTACCCCTCGTTACGTTTATATCCAGATACTTGTATCATGGACAAAACAATCATTTTAATAAGCGAATGTTTTACTATCTTACTAAAACTGTTCTTTTTTATCAACTACCGTTTAGTTTCCCGCTAAGAAGAGCCAGTAAACCACTCCCCACGCCAAACCAACTGCCAAAAGAAGGAAAAATAAGCGCGTGTTATTTTTCGACATAGCATCCCCCCCCGATTCAACACCCGATCTATGAATGTATCTGGTAGACTCGCACTCTATCAAGTATAACAGGTCATGGGAATATCCGGCACCTTCGGCCAGGAGATTCCCATGAACGTCACATTCAATCGAGTGGGAGGTCAAGGGAGAGGATATCCTCATAGGTTTCCCTTTTCACTACAAGGCGATCCTTCCCTCCTTCCACGAAAACGACGGGCGGACGTGGAATACGGTTATAGTTATTCGCCATGGAGTAACCGTATGCGCCTGTGCAGAAGACGGCCAGGAGGTCACCAGGTTCTGAAACCGGTAACGGCAGATCCCAGATCAGCATGTCACCTGACTCACAGCATTTCCCTGCAATGGATACGGTCTCTTCCACAGGTGTTCCTGCCTTATTGGCAAGTACCGCCTCGTATTTCGCGCGGTACAGAGCAGGGCGGATATTATCACTCATCCCTCCGTCGATGGCGACATATTTCCTTACTTCCGGTACGACCTTGGTCGATCCGATGCTGTAAAGGCTCGTCCCCGCATCGCCCACCAGTGAACGACCCGGCTCGATCCAGATTTCCGGCATGTCCAGTCCATGACGCTCCACCTCTTCCTTCACCACTGTGATCATGTCTTTTACATACTGTGCAGGTGGGATCGGCTGATCTTCGTTCGTGTACCGGATACCGAAGCCTCCTCCAAGATTGATGACCTGAGGAACGAACCCGTGCTGCTCCTTCCACGATGCCACGGTGTCGATGATCTTCCTTGCGGCCAAGATGAAGCCAGTCGTTTCAAAGATCTGCGACCCGATATGACAGTGGAGTCCAAGGAGTTCGATGCCCTCCATGGCCACTGCCTTTTTCATCGCCTCTTCGGCTTGGCCGTTTCCAAGATCGAAGCCGAACTTCGAATCCTCCTGACCCGTCAGGATATAATCATGGGTATGGGCCTCGATCCCAGGAGTGACACGGAGAAGCACCCTCGTCGATCCTCCACGTTCAGCGAGTATGGCGCCAATCAGCTCAAGCTCGTGGAAGTTATCGACCACAATGCAACCGATCCCAAGTTTGAGTGCCATTGCAAGCTCTTCATACGATTTGTTGTTTCCGTGAAAATGAATCTTCTCGACAGGAAAACCCGCTTTGATTGCCGTATGGAGTTCCCCTCCGGAAACCACGTCCAAGGATAACCCTTCTTCTTTCATCAATTGAAAGATCGCAATGCTTGAAAAGGCCTTGCTCGCGTAGGCAACCTCCGCTTTGACGCCCAGCTCTTCAAACGTATCCTTAAAGCCGCGTGCGCGTTCCCTGATCAGTGATGTATCATATATGTACAGGGGGGTACCGTATTGTTCCGCGAGCTTTACGGTATTGACCCCACCTATGGTCAGTTGACCCTGTTCGTTAATTTCCTGAGATCCATGAAGTTCCATTCTCTGCTCATTCCCCTCTTTAATCCTTTACTAATTAAAAGTAATTTACCATAGAATGAGGGGGCTTGCAATCCTTCCAGGATTCAGCTCGGCTGTTTGTGCCGGTTCCGTGCATGGACGATGCTTGGTCTGATTTTGGCACCCGGCACCGAACGCCTGATGAGGATCTGTAGGAACGCTCTCGGACTGAATGGCAGCAGGGGCCACATATAAGGAGTATTCAGTGACTTGATATTGGTGACGAATAGGACGTAAAGGGTACATCCAATCACGAGTCCCGGAATATGGAACAACGCCACGAAAATTAAAATGACCAATCGTGCCATCTTGTTGGCGACGCTTAATTCATAACTCGGGGTGGCAAAGGTACCGATCGATGCAACCGCTACATAAAGGATGACCTCCGGTTGGAAAAGCCCAACATCGATGGCAATCTGACCGATCAGGACCGCCGCGATCAGACCCATTGCCGTTGATAGCGGCGTTGGCGTGTGTATGGCCGCTATCCTGAACATCTCCACCCCTAGATCTGCGATGAAGAGCTGGGCGATCACCGGGATATTGGTCTGTTCATCGGGACCGACATACTTGATAGCTTCCGGCAATAATGATGGATCCAAGACAAATAGATACCATAAAGGCAGAAGGAATAACGACGCCAGGACACCCAGGAATCTCGTCCAGCGGACAAATGTCCCCACTGCTGGAGATTGGCGATATTCTTCCGCATGCTGGAGATGATGAAAATACGTGGTCGGGGTGATGATCACACTCGGTGAGGTATCCACGAAGATCAGGACATGGCCTTCCAAAAGGTGAGTCGCCCCGACGTCCGCCCTTTCCGTGTACCGCACGAGGGGGTACGGATTATATCCTTGTTTGACAAGGAATTCCTCGATTGTTTTATCGGCCATCGTCAGGCCGTCGATTTTTATGCTTTGAAGCTCCTGTTTGACGATTTCGATCAGGTTCGGATCGGCCACGTCTTCGATATAGGCGATGGAAATGTCCGTTTTGGACCGTTCACCTATCCTGAAGATCTCAAACCGGAGTCTCGGATCTCGGATCCTCCTGCGGGTCAGGGCTGTGTTGACGATGATATTTTCCACATAGCCATCACGTGAACCCCTTACCACCTTTTCTGTATCCGGCTCCGACGGTTGCCTTCCGGGATAGCTCCTCACATCAACGATCAGGGCTTCCGGGGCCCCTTCCACAAAGACGGCAATCAACCCTGATAGGACTTCATCCACCGCTTCCTCCACCGTTTTGACAGGTTCGACGGACTGGTGGACCAGACGATTGTGTACAATATCATAAATCTTACTGGTTGCCCGTTCATTATCATTCACTTCAACGAGTTCTTCAACGATATGAATGACATACGATGCATCAGTCAATCCATTGATATAGTAGATATGGACACCTTTCTTCAGGATCATCAGCTTACGTACGCCCAAGTCGAAGCTTTTATTCAGTCCAACATGGTTTTGCATATACTCTTCGAGTTTCCCCAAGTCCTTTGGAATCGGGGTCTTCCTGATTTCACCCATTGTACCCACTCCTCTCTAAGATGATTTCCACTGCTTTTTTCGTGATGGGACTGCCTTGGGAGTAGTGATCCCGCTTCGCCATTTTCCCTATGTCCCCTACACCGACGATTACCGGCACGTCCAGTTCATCCAGACAATACACCGTATCACCCGTCAATCTTCCCATTTCCATTTCCGGCACGCCGAATTTATCGACTCCATAGGGGGTGAGCTCTCCGAATTTATCAATGCACACGTCGACCCTCGTCCACTCCGCATGCCTTGTATGACTGGCAACAGCTATAACACCCAGCACTTCAATATCATCATGCTGCGCTACGTACTTCATGGCCCTCTCTCCCGACCCTTCCCCAAGGAAGCCGCTATCATCGAACATGACAAAAACAGGGTCGCATTTGGCCTTTTTGATCAACTTGACCACTTCCGGCCCGGAAAGGACGGTCGGATTCCCCTTCGTACTGGAAATACAACGTCCCCCGAACTCCTTGGCCACGCATTCAACGGCCTTTCTCGCATATTCGTCACCGTCGGTTACAAGGATGACCTTCCGTTTCGTGTCTGTCATTTCAACGACCGCCTCTGCTTATGATTACGGCTGTACCAAGTACAGCCAATGGAATAGGGACCCTGCAATCTTGCCCAGGACAATGGCCATGATGAGCGTGATGATCTGGCTTTCGATCCCGATCCTTTTTGCCAGGATGGGAAATACATTGAGCACCTCCGTCAGAGCGGCTGCCATCAGACCGATGAAAATGCCACTTGCTGCACCGATGGGAATCAGGATGATGGCCGCTGTGTGAAGCGTAAAATCATTCAATGAGATGAACGTGCCTGAAAGCGCCCCCGTCACGACTGCCCATTCATAGGAATGGATCATTTTCATCGTTTTCGTCAACTGTGTAAGCCTCGGGATGATTCCAAGAACCGTCAAGAATGCCACCAGCCCCGATCCTACTGCAAGTCCCCCTCCGAACCCCACAAACAGTGCCAGGAGGATTTTAATGGTCATCGAGCTTTTTCTGACTTTCTTTGTTTTCATGCATGATGACATACTGATCAAGGTCCTGCTGGTAGTTGAACATCTCTACTTCTAAGGGGCTTGGCTCTTCATTGATCCGTTTTTTGAACACATGATTGAAGAACAGAATCATCCCGAGTCCCAGACCGATGGAATAGGGGATCTGATAGATCAACGGATGTGGATCTATTCGGCCTGTAATGAAAAAATACATGCGCTGATGTACTTCCCTCATGCTCACATCTTCATGGAAGTTGATGATAGCTAGCGCCGTTCCGATGAATAAGAGGAGCCAGACGCCTGCGAAAAGGGGAAGGGATACCTTTTTCTTTTCATACACCACTTCGATGATTGTTTGGACTGGACCGATCGTTTGGATATCGAGAGAGGGATGGACGGCGTTAATGCGCCTGATGGCCGTCATCACATCCACGACGATGATGTTTTTATCTTCCACGGTAACATGATGGACAGGTATGTCTCTTATGCTTTCCAAAATCGGCTCCGGTGCGATGAGCTGGGCGATCTGCCCCAATTTCACTAAACTCTCTTCCCTCACTTGGATCCGGTGGCGCAATCGGATATACAGAACGTTCTCCAACATACTCACTTCCTGATTTCCTTGATTTTCACCTTGTTACACATAGTATGGATGTTCAAAAATTATTTATGTAAACGCCCTGTATCCTCTCCACACCAAAAAGCCCGCAGGCCCCTTTATTCAAGGGTCCTGCGGATTTTCATTCTGTATTCATTTGTTCCTTCATCGACTTGAGGATTTTCTTTTCAAGCCGTGATACTTGCACCTGTGAAATGCCGAGCCGCTCGGCCACCTCCGACTGGGTTTGATCTTTGTAATAGCGCAGGTACACGATCAGGCGCTCTCGTTCATCCAGTTCCAATATCGCTTCTTTTAGGGCGATTTTATCAAACCATTTATAGTCGGTCTGATCGGCGATCTGATCCAGTAATGTGATGGGATCCCCATCGTTTTCATAGACCGTTTCATGGATGGAAGAAGGAGCCCTGCTGGCTTCTTGCGCCATGATGACTTCTTCCGGGGAATACTCCAGATGTTCGGCCAGTTCGTTAACAGTCGGCACCCTTCCGAACGTCTTTGAAAGCTCGTCTTTTGCCTTGCGTATTTTATTCCCCATTTCTTTTAGGGAGCGGCTTACCTTGACGGTGCCATCGTCCCTGATGAAGCGCTGGATCTCCCCGATGATCATAGGGACCGCATAGGTGGAGAATTTCACATCATAACTCAAGTCAAATTTATCAACGGATTTAAGAAGGCCGATGGAACCGATTTGGAACAGATCATCCGGCTCGTACCCCCGATTGAGGAACCGCTGGACGACAGACCAGACCAGCCGCATATTCTTCTGGACAATAATGTCCCTCGCTCCCTGATCACCATCTTGACTGAGTTTTATCAGTTCCTTGACCTCGTGATCCTTTAAGAATGGCTGCGCCTTTTCCTTTTCATTTTTCACTTCGACATCCATGGGCACGACTCCTTAATTGCATAGCGTTTTACTATTGGTTAAGTGCTTTTTCAGCCTTACCGTGGTGCCTGTACCTGGGTGTGAGGATATTTCGATTTCATCCATGAAGTTTTCCATGATTGTGAAGCCCATGCCAGAGCGTTCAAGTTCCGGCTTTGATGTATATAAGGGCTGGCGTGCTTCATCCACATCCCCGATTCCGATCCCTTCATCGCGGATGGTCATATCGATGTAGCCATCTTCTTCCATGATGACAGAGATGAATACCTGACCCGTCGGTTTGTTTTCGTAGCCGTGGATGATGGCATTTGTGACGGCCTCGGAGACGACGGTTTTAATTTCCGTAAGTTCATCCATCGTCGGATCAAGCTGTGCGATGAAAGATGCCACGGTTACACGGGCAAAGGATTCATTCTGACTCACTGAACTGAACTGGATACTCATTTCATTCCTCATTCAAGCGACCCCCAATCGTTGCAATGCATTTTCTTCAGATGGTTCAAGACGAATGATCTTGAATAGACCTGACATCTCAAAAAGGCGGTTGACTGAATGAGAAATGGCACAAACGACCATCTCTCCATGTTTTTGCTTAATTTGTTTGTAGCGGCCAAGGATCACACCCAAGCCGGAACTATCCATGAAGCTCAGTTCTTCAAGGTTCAGGATGATATGGCGGATATTTTCATTCTCGATCAGGGCGGATGCCCTTTCCCTTAATTCATCGGCGGTATGATGATCCAACTCCCCGCTCAGACGGATGCACAGGACGTCACTCTTCACTTCTAGGTCAATAGCAAGACTCACTATAGAAAGCCTCCTTCTCTGTCTTATAGTGAGTGATTTCGCTATTCTTTTTCAAGAATCCTTCCTGATGACAAAACTAGAAGGAATTCGTCATAATTAGTCAATGTTTATTGATCGGTCTTGGTGAACATGCTCATGCTTCGTTTGTAGAAATCCCACCAGCTTGCCTTCTTCACATCGCTCTTTGCCACAAGTGGTGTTTCAAGTACCTTCTTCCCTTTGTTCATGATGACGAGCTTACCGATTTCGTCCCCTTTCTTGACCGGGGCCTTCACCTCATCTGCGATGCTCACCTTCTGCTCTACCTTATCAAGTTTCTCACCTTTTTGAGTCAGGATTGACACAGGCTCTTGTGTGACGGCTTGGAGTTTGCGATCCTTCCCTTTCGACACTTTGGCTTCGCCTATGTCGTCACCCTTTTTGTAGAGGGGCTTGGTTTGATATTGATTGAAGGCGTAATCCAGCATGGTGCTCACTTCGTTGTTGCGGTCCTTAGGTGACGGCGCACCGAACACGACGGCGATGACCCTCATATTGCCTTTTTTCGCCGTGGCGGTGAGACAATATTTCGCCTCATTAGTGAAGCCGGTTTTGAGACCGTCCACTCCATCATAGAAACGGACAAGTTTATTGGTATTCACCAGCCAGAACTTCTTATCTGTATTCTCCCTGAGATACGATTCATAGCTTCCGGTGAACTTCGTGATCCCTTCATATTTCAGTAATTCCTTTGCCATCATGGCCATATCATGGGCAGAACTATAATGGCCTTTTGACGGAAGTCCGGTCGGATTTTTAAACTGGGTGTCCTTCAAGCCCAGTTCCTTTACCTTGGCATTCATTTTCTCAACGAACCCTTTTTCACTGCCTGCGAGATGCTCCGCCATGGCAACGGATGCGTCATTGGCAGAACCTATGGCGATTCCTTTCAGCATTTCCTCCACAGACATTGTTTCACCTGGCTCAAGGAAGATCTGTGACCCACCCATCGATGCTGCATGTTCACTGGTTCGAATCTTGTCTTTCCAGTCGATCTGGCCATTCTCGATCGCCTCCATGATCAGGATCATGGTCATGATCTTTGTCATGGATGCCGGAGCCAAGCGTTCATGACTGTTCTTATCGTAAAGGACAGAGCCCGTATCCCTTTCGATCAGGACCGCTGATTTTGCTACTTCAGCAAGTTCGGACTTCTTCTCCTCAGCAAATCCCGATACGGGGGTCAATGAAAAAATAAAGAAACATAGCGTCAGGATAGACAGTACACGTTTCATGTTAAGATCCTCCATTCATCTTCAATATTCAAAACTTCTATCACCATTTTTTCCAACATAGACCTTTTTATACAAAGGCTTCCGAAAATTCTCTGCACAAAAAAACCACCTTCCGTTTTCAGGAAGGTGGTGCTAGTAATCAATGTGTGATTTCTGTGTGGATCAGGGTAGGTGCTGCTACTTTCTCAGGAGAAAGCTTGATGCTTTCATATAGCTTTTCTTTCACTCGTTCCAGTTCAGTTTCATCATTGCTGTATATGGTCACCAATGATTCCCCTGCCTCTACGCGATCACCGATCTTTTTCCTGAGCTCGAGCCCGACGGCAAGGTCGATGACGGAATCCTTCGTCGCCCGTCCCGCTCCGAGCCACATGGCTGCAGTTCCGACGGCATCTGCGATGATCTCGGATACATATCCTGATTCCTTGGCAAGCAGTTCACTCACGTGAGCAGCCTGAGGGAGTTTTGACGGTTCATCCACGATGGATGCGTCCCCTCCTTGAGAGGCGAGGAAGACCTTGAAGCTCTCAAGTGCGGATCCATCCTTCATGGCTTTAATCAATCTTTCCCGTGCTTCTTCAATGGAATTCGCCTGTTCGGCCAGGTAGACCATGTGACTTCCAAGGGTCAAACAAAGTTCAGTCAAGTCTTCCGGTCCTTCACCCTTCAGCGTATCGATTGCTTCCTTCACTTCGAGGGCATTCCCGATGGCAAACCCGAGTGGCTGACTCATATCAGAGATGACGGCCATCGTTTTCCGACCAACATTATTCCCGATATTGACCATGGCACCAGCGAGCTCTTTGGAATCTTCAAGGGTCTTCATAAAGGCGCCTGCTCCGGTTTTGACGTCGAGTACGATGGCGTCGGCTCCTGCTGCGATCTTTTTGCTCATGATGGAGCTTGCGATCAGCGGGATGCTATTCACCGTCGCCGTCACGTCACGAAGCGAGTACAGCTTTTTATCGGCAGGGGTCAGGTTTCCACTCTGTCCGATGACAGCCAGCTTGTTTTTGTTCACAAGACGGATGAATTCGGCATTTTCAATTTCCACATGGAAGCCTTCGATGGCTTCAAGCTTATCAATGGTCCCTCCGGTATGCCCGAGTCCGCGGCCGCTCATCTTCGCCACAGGTACTCCAACGGCCGCTACAAGGGGGCCGAGTACGAGGGTCGTCGTATCACCGACGCCACCCGTCGAGTGTTTATCCACTTTGATGCCTTCTATGGCGGAAAGGTCGATCTGATCCCCCGACTCCACCATCGCCATGGTTAAATCGGCACGCTCCCTTTCGGTCATATCCTTGAAGAAGATCGCCATGGTCAAGGCGCTAACCTGATAATCCGGAATGGATCCTTCTGTATATCCATTTACGATGAAGTTGATTTCCTCCGTCGTCAGTTCTTTTCCATCACGTTTTTTCTCTATTAGGTCAACCATTCTCATCACTTTCACCCACTTATACGTATTAGCTTACAATGACTTGACGATTTCTTTTACATAAGAAAGGAAGTTGGCACGGACCATTTCGGTTGTCTCCATGACCTCATCATGGGACAAGGGTTGATCCAGGATTCCTGCAGCCATATTAGAAATACATGAGATTCCGAGAACCTTCATACCGCCGTGACGGGCCACAATGACTTCGGGAACGGTGGACATTCCGACTGCATCGCCTCCTAGAACGCGTGCAAGGCGGACTTCTGCTGGTGTTTCATACGTAGGACCTGTATTGCCAACGTACACTCCTTCCTGCACATCGATGGAAAGCTTACCTGCAATTTCCTTGGCAAGCTGGCGAAGATCCCTGGAATAAGCTTCCGACATATCCGGGAAGCGGGGACCCATGCGGGAGTCATTCGGGCCGATGAGGGGATTCCCACCCATATTGTTGATATGATCCGTAATGATCATAAGGTCGCCTGCCTTGAAGCTCTCATTGACACCTCCAGCCGCATTCGTCACGATCAGAATCTCGACTCCAAGCTCCTTCATTACGCGCACCGGGAAGGTTACTTTATCAAAGTCATATCCTTCGTAGAAATGGAAGCGTCCTTGCATCGCCACGACTTCCTGACCTGAAAGTCCGCCGTACACGAGCTGACCCGCATGTCCTTCCACTGTGGAAACAGGGAAGTCGGGTATTTCGTTGTAGGGGATCTTAACGGGCTCTTCGATCTCATCTGCCAGGACTCCGAGTCCGGAACCCAAGATCAAGCCGATTTTCGGTGTCTTGGTGAATCGTTCGTTCAGGTAGCGTGCGGCTCTTTCAATTTGTTCGTATTTCATGGTCACCTCTCCTTTACCTCTCTATATTGGTGGCGGCAACTGCTGCCCCGCCATCTACCATTTGACGTGTTGAACCTTATTTAAGTGATGTCAGGAAGCTTTCCCCGAACTTTGGATGTTTCACATTGAAGTTATCGGCAACCGTAGCACCGATATCGGCGAATGTCTTCCTCACAGGAAGCTCTTCACCCTCTCCGCTGAATCGCTTTGAATAAACAAGAAGCGGCACATATTCACGCGTATGGTCCGTTCCAGGGGCCGTCGGATCATTCCCGTGATCAGCCGTGATAATCAGAAGATCTTCCTCGGTCATTTTCTCAAAAACCTCTGGTAGCCTGGCATCGAATTCTTCCAATGATTTCCCATAACCTTCAGGATCGCGTCGATGGCCGAACTGGGCGTCAAAGTCGACTAGATTCAGGAAGCTTAAGCCGGTAAACGGCTGGTCCATCGTGCGGAGGAATCCATCCATTCCGTCCATATTGTCCTTTGTCCGAACTGAATCCGTGACCCCTTCCCCGTTATAGATATCGGAGATCTTCCCGATGGCGATCACATCATATCCTGCATCCTTCAGTTCGTTCATGACGGTGCGATTGAATGGTTTCAATGCATAATCATGTCGATTCGATGTTCTTTTGAAAGCACCCGGCTCACCGATGAACGGGCGGGCGATGACACGTCCAACGAGGAATTCATCATCCTTCGTGAGTTCCCTTGCAATTTCACATATGCGGTATTGTTCTTCAATGGGAATGATGTCTTCATGTGCAGCAATCTGAAGGACGGGATCGGCGGATGTGTACACAATCAGGGCACCGGTCTCCATATGTTCTTTCCCCAGCTCATCAATGATGGCCGTTCCGCTTGCAGGTTTATTCCCGATGACGGTCCTGCCCGTTTCCGCCTCCAATTTCTGGAGGAGTTTTTCCGGGAAGCCTTCCGGATAGGTTTTGAACGGCGTATCAATATTCAAGCCCATGATTTCCCAGTGGCCTGTCATCGTGTCTTTCCCTACGGATGCCTCCTGCATTTTCGTGTAGTGGGCAAGGGGCTTTTCAGCCTTGTCGATCCCCTTGATTTCACGGATGTTGCTCAGACCCAGCTTGGCCATATTGGGCATATGAAGCCCATTCATATGTTCCGCGATGTGACCGAGAGTATCGGCCCCTTTATCATTGAATAGGTCCGCATCGGGTGCTTCCCCTATTCCCACTGAATCCATCACAATCAGGTGGACCCTTTTGTATGTATAGCTACTCATATTATCTGCCTCCTGTAAACAACCGTCTTTAAAACGGTTACATTTTCATCAATGCTAGTAGTGTACCCTCTGCCACTGAGCGTGAATCAGAACGATACAACGTCAGAAGTCTGACATCTATATTCTACTTTCCCCTTCAAAAAAATACAAGGGAGATCCCGCAAATTTTGCGGGATCTCCCCCTACCCTAAGCCCTTGGGTGGAATTTCGTATACACATCCTTCAGGCGGGTCTTTGTCACGTGCGTATAGATTTGTGTGGTGGAAATATCGGCATGTCCGAGCATTTCCTGAACCGCCCGCAGATCGGCTCCATTTTCAAGGAGATGCGTGGCGAATGAATGCCGTAATGTATGAGGCGTGAGTTCCTTCTCAATATTGGCCTTTTTCTGTAGGGCCTTGAGATTTTTCCAGAACCCCTGCCTGCTCATCCCGCGGCCATGATGGTTCAGAAAAAGGTGATCATCCCGTTCTCTCCCCGACCTGAGCTTCAGACGAGAATGTTCTAGATAATCCCCGAGTACATTCATGGCCGTCTGGCCTATTGGGATGATCCTTTCCTTATTCCCCTTTCCTATACAGCGGATGAAGCCCATATTGAGGTGAAGATCATCGAGCTTCATACCAATGAGTTCACTTACGCGGATACCCGTTGCGTACAAGAGCTCAAGCATGGCCTTATCCCTCATGCCGAGAGGGGTCGAGGCATCGGGCGCCTCCAGGAGCGCTTCCACCTCGGATAAGCTCAGGATCTTGGGAAGCTTGCGTTCGGTCCGCGGTGTTTCGAGATGGACCGTCGGATCCTGCTCCACGGCCTTCTCCCTTAAAAGGAACTGGTGGAATGAGCGGATCGAAGCGACATGCCTTGCCACAGTCTTCGACGATTTCCCCTGATCACCAAGATGACCGAGGAACTGGACGATGTTCACACGTGACACTTCATTCCAGCCTTCCATCCCTTCTACATTCTTAATATAGAGGGAGTAGCTCTTCAGATCGCGCTTGTAGGAATCGATCGTGTTCTTCGAAAGCCCTTTTTCCACTGTTAAGAAATGCATGTAATCTTCTATATGGTCTTCCAACATCCATTACTCCCCGTTCGTATAAAAAAATAATAATCGATCATACCAGTGTGCTTCCTCGTCTGCAACCGCCGAGGAAACTTTCACGGCCGACCCCTCCGGTTCATCGTATCGGTGATACCCTTCGTATTCTTCACCGATCCACATGATGCCATAATAAAAAAGGATCGTCGATCCCGTAAAAAGGATAAACACCTTCAGCGTCTGCCAGATCATCCGGACTCCTTTACCCATCTTCCATCCTCCCCGTCATCTATTAATACAAGCTATGACGGTTTTCCTTCATTTTATACCTGAACGGATGAAAGTTTAGGGGGTTTCCCGGCAAAAAGCCCCGAAGATTATGTATATCGCATGCTTGCGACGGGATCCCCGGGGCTTCGATTACTCTTCATTATCCTGGCATCTTGAGCAAATGCCATGAAAGGTCAATCTGTGGTCTTTTATTTTAAACTTCCAGTCACGTTCCACAATGTTTTCAACGTCTTCCAATAGATCTTCCTGAATTTCATCCACTGCTCCACATTCAATGCATACGAGATGATGATGGAAGTGGGCAGCTCCTTCTTGGCGAAGATCATAACGTGATACTCCATCGCCAAAGTTGATTTTATCCACAATTTTCAGCTCGGACAACAGCTCCAGGGTGCGGTACACCGTGGCAAGTCCGATTTCCGGAGATTTTTCCTTAACGAGGAGGTATACATCTTCGGCACTGAGGTGGTCTTCTTCATGTTCGAGCAGCACCCGCACAGTCGCTTCACGCTGGGGTGTAAGCTTGTAACTGGCTGAGTGAAGGTGCTTTTTAATTCGTTCGATACGGCTTTCCATGGTCCCTTCCTCCCCCGTCAATATCTAGTTTATTATAACAAAAAGGGAGGAATAAGCAAAATAAAATTATTACAAACAAAAAAGTAGAATGATTCTTATATAAGAATGGATTTACTTAATTTTTGAAATAACCGTTTCCATCAGACTCGGAGAAAGGTACGCCTCCACTCCCGCTGCCACCGTAATGACGGCGATGGCTGCCACAAGGAATACCACGTATCGTGAAAAGAACGGGATCATGGGCAACTGCATGGACGTTTGTCCCCTCATGAAAATCTTCCTGATCAACGTGATGGAAAAACTTGCGCTCACTGCTCCTATGAAGATGAAAGCCGGGATGATGATGATGTTTTGTGGAAGGATGCTGACGAATGACAGCAGGAAGCCACTCCAGCCCATCTGGTTCACGAGAAAGCCTACGGAAAAACCGACCACGACCCCCTTCATGAACACGAGAACGAAGATCAGCGGAAGTCCGATGATCGAAATCCCGAGCAACCAAAGGATGCCAAGCGACTTCACATTATGAAGGAAGCTTTGCCTGAACATATCTTCGGAAGAAGTCATCCTCCCCCCTTCTATCTCGGTGAAGAATTTCCCCAGATAAAGATACAGATCTTCTTTCTGGGCGAAAGACAGGGAATTGACGACGATGGCACCGAAGATCACACCCATGAGGAATAATGTAATCATGAATAAATAGATCGAGGAATGGGCTTGTACATGTTGGATTAGTGGATTGGATTGGGAAAATTTTTTACGCATCACTGTGCTCCTCCTAGACATCGATTACTAATCTATATGAGGGAGCACCCAGACATATGACAAGATCCCTCCCGGATGACCGAAAGGGACCTGTATGGAAAGGATCAGCGCGCTGCCGCCTGTAGTTCGAGATACTGAATGGCGTACGCCGTCTTGGCGTCATAGATTTTCTTTTCCTTCATGAGTGCCTTCGCTTCCTCCAGCCCCACTTCCAAGAGCTCGACGAATTCATCTTCATCCGGACCCTTCGCATCTTCCATTTTATACAGATCCTTTGCGACGTACATATGCACTAGTTCATCAGCGAATCCCGGGGAAGTGTAGAAGGAAATCAAATGCTCAAGCTTTCCGCATCCATATCCCGTTTCCTCTTCAAGCTCCCTCTCTGCTGTAAGGGCAGGCTCTTCACCAGGCTCAAGCTTACCTGCAGGGATTTCAATAATGGCTTTCTCCAAGGCTTTGCGGTACTGCTCGACCATGACGATCTTTCCTTCTTCCGTGAGGGCGATTACTGCCACCGCGCCAGGATGCTTGATCAGTTCACGTTTGGAGGTCTTTCCGTTCGGGAGCTCCACTTCATCAATCTGAAGGTTGATGATCTTTCCTTCGTATACGGTTTCCGACTGGATCGTTTTTTCTTCGAATTTACTCATTTGCGACTCTCCTGTTCTTTCAACGCTGGATTCTTCATACATTCTACCATACTTCCGAATCGGGGTGGAATTCTTGGAGATTCTGGTGGATAAAGATCGTGTCATCCTTAAAGGCAAGGCGTGGGAGATCAGAAGGAAGTTGAAGGAATACAGTCTCCGGTTCGATACGGTCCATGATTGGATCAAAGCGATGCATTCCGAGTCCCGTTAATTGTTTATCCCGTCCCCCATCCGTTAATATAATAGAGGAAAGAGTATCGGAAGGGATGGATGAATAGTGGATAAGAGAGAACTTGGAAACTCCGGTCTATATGTATCAAAACTCGGACTCGGATGCATGTCCCTCGGGACGGAGGAACAATCGGCGGTGGAGATCGTCCGCTATGCACTGGACCATGGCGTGAACTATCTAGATACCGCCGATTTATATGATTTTGGACAGAATGAAAAAATTGTGGGACAAGCCTTGAAGGGGCGCAGGGACCAAGTAATCCTCGCGACCAAAGTCGGGAACCGCTGGGACGATGTGGATGATGGGTGGCGCTGGGATCCTTCCAAAAGCTACATAGAGAAAGCCGTAAAGGACAGCCTTCGCCGCCTGGGTGTCGACTATATCGATCTGTATCAGCTTCACGGTGGCACGATCGAAGACCCTTATGAAGAAGCCATCGAGGCTTTTGAAACGCTGAAAAAAGAAGGCTTGATCCGGGCGTATGGAATTTCGTCCATCCGTCCGAATGTGATCAAACGTTTCCTTTCACACGCCGATATCCAGAGCATCATGATGCAGTACAGCCTCCTCGACCGCCGCCCTGAAGAATGGATGCCCCTCCTTGAGGAGCATGGTGCAAGCATTGTGGCGAGAGGGCCCCTTGCCAAAGGGATGCTTTCAGAGCGGATGCTGGCAAAAGCCTCGGAGAACGTCCGGGAGAAGGGCTATCTGGACTATTCTTACGGTGAACTGGAACAAACGCTTTCGTCCATTAAAGAGAGACTGGACTCTAGAAGCATGAATGAACTTGCCCTTCAGTACGTGCTCTCCCACCCGTCGGTCGCTTCGGTCATCGCAGGAGCAAGCTCAAAGGAGCAGCTCGCTCAAAACATCGACGCGGTGAATGCTGATCCGCTCACGGATGAAGAAGTCAAGCTCCTGAAGGATTTGACCACATCTTCTAGATATGATGCCCATAGGGACTGATCCATAGGAAAGGGACGGCTATCCATAGCCGTCCCTTTCTCTTTATCCTCGATCTTTGAACTCTTTCCAATTCATGCTGCTCTCATTCAAGAGCTCCTCGAAGCTTTTATTCTTTTCCCGACGCTTTTCCTCTTCTGCCTTCAAGCGCCGTTCTTCGGCTTTCTTGTCGGCCTCTTCGTTCTCAAGCTCCTGCTTCTTATGTTTAAGCTGCTCGAATAGATCGGCATTGATGGAATGTTTGAGCGTCAGTTCTGCTTCCTGTTTCTTTTTCTTTGACATCTCGATCCCTCCCCACCCCTTAGTTATAAAACGTCCGACCTCATAAGTCCACTATCTTGCAACAATTCGTTCAGGAAAAGGGGGTTCGGGTGTCAATTAAAAAAAGACCGGGTATCGAAAACCCGGTCTTCCTAATCCACGACTCTCTTTCATTCGGAATCTCTTTCATTCGGAATCAATAGGCCTCAAGCTTTACATCATCATGGACGATGAGGTCCGCAGCCGTTGATGACTTGATGTCGTCCACGCTGAACCCGTTGGCCACTTCCCGGAGAACCAGCCCTTCATCTGTGACGTCCATCACGGCACGATCGGTGATGATGCGATCCACGACGCCCCTGCCTGTAAGCGGAAGGGTGCATTCCTTGAGGATCTTGCTCTCCCCGCTCTTATTCACGTGCTCCATGATGACGATGATGCGTTTTGCCCCGTGGACAAGGTCCATGGCTCCGCCCATCCCTTTGATCATCTTGCCGGGGATCATCCAGTTGGCGAGATCACCATTTTCCGCCACTTCCATTCCACCGAGGATGGCGATATTGATATGTCCTCCCCGGATCATGGCGAAGGACTCCGCACTATCAAAGTACGCTGACCCGGGAATGGCCGTCACGGTTTCTTTCCCTGCGTTGATGAGATCTGCATCTACTTCCTCTTCTGTCGGATACGGTCCTATACCGAGTAATCCATTCTCTGATTGAAGGACCACCTGTTTATTCTCCGTGATGTAGTTGGCTACGAGCGTCGGCATCCCGATGCCCAGGTTGACGTAGAAGCCATCCTCGATTTCTTTTTCCGCACGTCTGGCAATCCGCTCCCTCATACTTCCTCGATCCATTTCCTCCACTCCCTTTCTTATGATTTTACCGTTCTTCGCTCGATCCGCTTTTCTTGATCGGCTTGAATGAGCCGTTGGACGTATACGCTCGGCGTATGGACCTCCGCCGGGTTCATGCTGCCCGTTTCCACAAGCTCTTCCACCTCGGCGATGGTCACCTTACCGGCAGCGGCAATCATAGGATTGAAGTTTTGGGCGGTTTTATTGTAGATGAGATTCCCCATCTTATCTCCCTTCCAAGCACGGACAAGTGAAAAATCGGCGGTGTAGGCCTCCTCGAGGAGGTATTCCTTCCCATTGAAGGTGCGCGTCTCCTTGCCTTCTGCCACAGGGGTACCGACGCCTGCCGGAGTGTAGAATGCCGGGATGCCGGCTCCGCCCGCACGGATTTTCTCAGCAAGGGTCCCCTGCGGGACGAGCTCTACTTCCAGCTCTCCAGAAAGGACCTGACGTTCGAACTCTTTATTCTCGCCTACATACGAACCGATCATCTTGTCGATCTGTTTGTTCTTCAATAGTAAGCCTAGTCCCCAGTCATCCACCCCGCAGTTATTCGAGATGACAGTCAGGTTCTTGACACCTTTCTTTTCAAGGGCCAGGATCAATTTCTCCGGGATCCCACACAGGCCGAAGCCTCCTACCATCAATGTGGCCCCGTCCTGGATATCGGCCACAGCTTCATCATACGATGTGTATACGGTTTTCATCTCGTTCCCTCCTTATTCTATTGATTCAGCTCAACGATCGTCGCGACGCCCTGTCCTCCACCGATGCAAAGCGTGGCAAGACCGTGGGTGACATTTCTCTTCTTCATCTCGTGAATGAGGGTCACAAGGATCCTGGTCCCGCTCGCACCGATCGGGTGGCCGAGGGCAATCGCCCCACCATTCACATTCAGGCACTCCTTATCGAAATGAAGCTCTTTATCAACAGCGAGCGATTGGGCCGCGAAGGCTTCATTCGCTTCGACGAGCCCCATACCTTCAAGGCTCATCCCTGTCTTCTCCATAACCTTCTTCACCGCCGAAACCGGTCCGATCCCCATCACACTCGGATCGACGCCTGCACTGGCATTCCCTTTGATCACGACAAGGGGGCTGATTCCGAGCTCATCCGCCTTCTTCTTCGACATGACCACCACTGCTGCTGCACCGTCGTTGATTCCCGATGCGTTTCCTGCCGTGACCGTCCCCTCTTTTTTGAAGGCCGGACGGAGCTTGGATAGTCCTTCGGCCGTCGAGCCTTTCCTCGGAAACTCATCCTGACGGAATACGACTGCTTCCCCTTTTCGCTGCGGAATCTCCACCGGTACGATTTCATCGTCGAATCTTCCTTCTTCGATGGCTGACACAGCTTTTTGCTGACTCCATGCGGCGAATTCATCCTGCTCTTCCCTCGTTAACCCATACCGATCACACAGATTCTCAGCCGTGACGCCCATATGGTAATCATTGAAGGCACACCAGAGGCCATCAGAAATCATGCTGTCGACCACTTTTTGATCCCCCATCTTATAGCCGTCCCTTGCCCCTTTTAATAAATAGGGGGCCATGCTCATATTCTCCATCCCTCCGGCAACGACGATATCCGCATCCCCCGCAAGGATGGCCTGCGTTGCCAGGTGGACGGTTTTAAGGCCGGAGCCGCATACTTTATTGATGGTCATGGCGGGGACGGTTTCCGGCAGTCCCGCCTTGATGGAAGCCTGACGTGCTGGGTTCTGCCCAAGGCCGGCCTGAAGCACATTCCCCATGATCACTTCATCAACCTGATCGGGATTCACCCCCGCTTTATTCAATGCTTCTTTGATCACAATGGCGCCAAGGTCCGGCGCCGATACGCCCTTCAGTGAACCGTTGAATGTCCCGATTGCTGTCCGGACTGCACTGACGATGACTACTTCATTCGACATCATTCTTCCTCCCTTTCTTACAATCTGGTGTGTTTTTAAGAGAGTTCGACCATAAAAACATTCCCATCATACAGTTTTCGATGAAAGCGCTTAAAACCCTCTAAATTTGACGAAAAATTTTTAGTTGATTTATATATTAGAATATTTCTACAATAGAAGCAGGAGGGAGATTATGAAACTACCTAAACAAGTGACCATCATCGAAGTCGGTCCCCGGGACGGACTTCAAAACGAACAGAACTTTGTGCCGACTGAAGTAAAAGCCGCCTTCATCCGAAAGCTCAAGGCAGCAGGGATCAAGGAGATGGAGCTGACTTCATTCGTTTCCCCGAAATGGGTGCCACAGATGCGTGACGCATATGATATTGTGGAAAACTGTCTGACGGAGGATTCTCGTGACATCGTATTGGCACCGAACCGGAAAGGGGTCGAACGCGTCTATGAAACAGGATGCCGTGCCATCGCCGTATTCGTGGGCGTGAGCTCGGGGTTCAATCGGAAGAATATCAACAAGTCGACGGAGGAGGCCTTGGAGGAGACCTTGCCTCTGGTCAAGGAAATGAAGGAACGGAACTATTTCGTCCGTGCCTGCATCTCGACGGCATTTCACTGTCCGTATGAAGGGAAAGTTGATCCCTATGAGACCCTTGCCATCTGTAAGGCGTTCCGTGATGCCGGGGTGGATGAACTGAGCGTCGCGGATACAATCGGGCAAGCCAATCCCCTCGAGGCATTCTCCCTCTTTTCCCTGTTGAAGCGTGAATTGCCCGACGTGCTCATGACGGCGCATTTCCATGACACACGGAAGATGGCCCTGCCCAACATCCTCGCTTCCATGCAGGCAGGCGTCACCAGGTTCGATGCATCGGCAGGTGGTCTCGGAGGTTGTCCTTTCGCACCGGGTGCAACAGGAAATGTGGCCACGGAGGACGTCGTCTATATGCTGGACTCCATGGGGATCTCCACCGGGATTGATCTTGAAAAACTGACCGGGGCCATTCGGGAGGTCTCTTCCCACATTTCACGAAAAATTGAAAGCGGTTACTATAATCTGAGTCTTTGATATCCTTTTAGCGCTCCCTTTGGGTGGCGCTCTTTTTTTATCTGTGGAGTGCTCTCCGTTTCTCTTTTCAGCCCGATTTGCTACTATGGAAGAAAATGATGTTTCGAGGTGAGCCATGAGATGAAGAAGAAGTTAGCCGTACTGGGAGGCGCCGTCTCCACATTGGGCCTGCTCGGCCTCTACATAACCAACCGCTTCATGTATTTGCCGAAAAAAGATGAGAAGGACATTTACGAACGGGAGATCGAGGCAAACCGCCTGATCGAACGTGAATACAATACCCTTCCGAAAGAGGAGGTCACCATCACCTCTCCCTTCGGTTATTCCATCAACGCCGTTTTCATCACCCCGTATCCAGAGGGCAAATTTATGATCTTCTGCCACGGTGTGACGGAGAACAGATGGAACTCAGTGAAGTATATGAATCTATTCCTAAAGAGGGGTTACAATGCCGTCATCTATGACCATCGACGCCACGGGAAGTCCGGCGGGAAATCGACGAGCTATGGATATTATGAGAAGCAAGATCTGAAGGCCGTGGTGGACGAGTTGATCCGTCGCGAAGGAGAAGATATCCAATTCGGGATCCACGGGGAATCCATGGGGGCCGCTACCCTCCTTCTATATGCAGGGAGCGTCGAGGACAGAGCAGACTTCTATATCGCGGATTGTCCTTATTCCGACTTCGGCCAGCAGCTGACCTACCGGATGAGCGCAGAGGCGAAGCTTCCATCCAAAGCGGTCCTCCCCCTCATCAACGGGATGCTGAAGCTCCGGGAAGGCTATACCTTGAAGGACATCGCACCACTTGCCGTCGTGGACCGGATCAAAAAACCCATCCTCTTCATCCATAGTGCCGATGATGATTTCATCCTGCCCCGCATGACAGAGGAGCTTTTCGAAAAGAAAAAGGGGCCCAAGCAACTATACATGGATTTCAAAGGCGCACACGCCCAATCATATAATGATAATCCAGAGAAATATGAAGAGGTCATCGACGAGTTCCTCCACCATTTCACCGGAGGCGGCACGTCATGATCCCTAAGGAATTTGCTGAAAGGATGGTGACCATGCACGGGGAGCGTGGTCCGGAATGGATTCACCGTACGGAAGAGCTGCTCGCCTCCATCAAGGAAGAACGCAATCTCACATACGGGGAACCATTCGACCTCAGCTACCATTTCGTCGTCCCTGCATCTGATGGCAATCACGACTACGTGTTGAAGACAGGGTTTCCCGGTCAGGAATTCACCCATGAATACCTGGCTCTCAAAGCCTTTGAAGGGCCGGGTGTGGTCAAGTTGATAGAAGGCAAACCGGAAGAAGGCTGGATGCTCCTTGATCTTGTAAAGCCCGGAACCCCTCTCTACACCATAAAGGAGGAAGCGGACGTGCTCGGCATCTGGTCTGAATGCGCATGTGCGCTTTGGCGTCAGCTTCCAGACGACGATGCAGATTTCCCGACGGTCTCAGATTGGTCTAGGGGCCTCTCCAGGCTCCGTGAGCGCTACGGTGGAGGAACCGGCCCCATACCGGAGTATTTGCTTGAAAAGGCTGAAACCCTTTTCCCCGAGTTGCTTTCAACAGCCGGTCCCCTTTATCTTTTGCACGGTGATCTGCATCACGGCAATATCCTGTATTCAGACAAGGACGGCTGGACCGTCATCGATCCGAAAGGACTGATCGGAGAGCGGGAATATGACTGCATCCAGTTCATGCTCAATCATTGGCAGGACCACCCGGAACCCCTTTCGCTCCTCGCTTTGAGGGCCGGGACGCTTGCATCTTCCCTTTCCCTTTCCTACGGGAGACTGATCCGCTATGGTCTTTGCCACGCTATACTCTCTGCCAGCTGGTGCACGGAAGACGGCGTCGGCGACCCATCCAACGGCATTGAACTGGCCAAACTATTCGACACACTCATCCAAGACGAACACTGACAGAAGGAGACACGACATCATGACATTCTATAAGACTTTATTTTTTGACGTGGACGACACGCTACTGGACTTTAAAGCAGCAGAAGAAGAGGCCATCACCCTTCTCTTCACGGAACATGGGATACCCCTTACGGAAGAGACAAGGACCCGTTATTCAATCATCAATCAATCACTGTGGCGAGACCATGAACAAGGAAGATTGGATCGGGATACGCTGCTCAACACCCGATTCTCTCTCTTCTTCAAGGAACTCGGACAAGAAGTCGATGGAAAGGCTCTCGGCGAACAGTATCGCTCCTATCTTGAAAAGGGGGATAAGCTCATGGACGGCGCCCTTGAAACCATCACAGCCCTGAAGGAAAATCACGATCTTTACATCGTCACTAACGGGGTATCGAAAACTCAATATAAGCGCCTCACTTCTTCCGGGCTTCATCCCTTATTCCTAGAAACCTTCGTATCCGAAGACACCGGCTATCAAAAGCCGATGAAAGAATTCTTCGACCACGTCTTTGCACGGATCCCGGGCCTTGACCGGTCAGCGAGCCTCATCATCGGCGACTCCTTGACGGCAGATATCCAAGGGGGATCCATGAGTGGGATCGATACCTGCTGGTACAACCCTTCCGGTAAGCCGAATGACAGCGGAATCGTGCCTACCTATGAAATTCGCGACCTCCGGGAGCTTCTGAAGCTTCTATAAAAAACGCCCCGCATCCTCTTGAAGGATACGGGGCGTTTCGTTTCATTCCGGGAACAACACAAAGTTCATTCGTCCGTTGATGATCTGACCGGGGCTTTTCAGTTGGAAGGTGTTGCTTGAAGGTGAAAAGTCAATTTTCAGCTGTTCGTCAAGGAAGACCATCTTGGACTTCTCCACAAGGATGGGACCTTCATTCGTCTCGATCACAAGATCCTCGCCTTCTACCGGTTCATGTACATACCAAAGCGTCGGAATCCCGCTGACAACACACCCGCATCCCTCTGTGTCATATTTTAATTTTAAATGGCCTTCCCGGCCGGAAATTTTCTGATTGATGATTTCACTTGCTTTTTCGGTCCACTCGATTTTCATCTTGTCTGCCTCCTTTACCCTTCCATACTATCATAGTTGGAGAAGACGTATTGCAATTTCGGCTCAGTCCCTATACTATCAAAGAGATTACACGATTTTGAAAGGGTGGATTATGATGTCAAAAGCACAGATCAAAGTGAACGATAACGGGTCTTTCCGGGTCAGCGGGGATGTCGAACTCGTAGATGCCGACGGAAATGTATTCCCAACCAAACCAGTCTTCACCCTATGCCGATGCGGCATGTCTGCGAATATGCCGTTTTGCGACGCATCCCACAAAGGGAAGTTCGATTCCTGCGTGCGCGCCGAAAAAGTCCTGGACGAGGAATAATCACTCATCGATCCGGATATCTGCTATGTCAGCTAGCCGGATCGCATGGACCTCACCGAAACGATCCACTACACGAAGCTTCCCCTCAAGGGAATCTGCGTGCTGAATTTCCCCGATGAGGAGACGGTGCTGCTTCCTTTCATAATGAGTAATCATCACACTCCTGCTATATTCCATCGCTTCTGTCACCACTTCATTCATCATTTCGAACTCCTGTTCATCGAGCTCCCTCCGCTTTTCAAATGAGTCTTCCTCCGCCCAGTCCCTCAGCATTTTCACATGCTCGGGAAGCATCATCGATGTCCACTTGATTTTCCCACGATCTCGAATCATTCCGTTCACCTCTCATCCCTTTACGATTTGTGACCGCCGACCAGCTTGGCCCGGTGGCGTGCCGTACCGGCCGCCGTGTAGGATACCGCCCTCAGAAGGGATGAAGATCCATATTTACTCCGGATCCCGTCCACCACATAGCCGAGTCTTTTCAGTTCCGGACGCTTCAAGTCGAAAAGCGACATTTGAAGCGGGCCATCTTCCACGATATTGGATAACGTAATGGATAATTTCCGGACGGTTCTTCCGCTGTAATTCTCTTCGAACAGTTCCAGGCAGGTCCGGTAAATTTCCATCGTGATGTTTGTCGGCTCTTCCACCGTCCTGGAACGGTGGAATCCACCGCCGAATTCTTCATGACTGTATCCGAGGCCGAAGCTGATGGTCCTTCCCGCCTTTTTATGGGAACGGGCGCGCCGGGCAACCTCCTCGCACATCTCCAGGATGACATGTTTGATTTCTTCCTTCTCTTTATAATCCCGAAGCAGGATCTGACCTTTACCGAAGCTCACCTGTCCATCCATGATGGGGGCCCCGATTTCTGACAGGTCGACTCCCCATGCATGGTGGTAGAGCTGATTTCCCATGATCCCGAATTTCGCTTCAAGTTTCCCGAGCTCATATTGGGCAAGCTGGCCCACCGAAAAGATCCCCATTCGGTTCAGCGTTTTTTCAAGGCGTTTGCCAATCCCCCACATCTCGCTCAAAGGAGAAAGCGGCCATAATTTATCCGGGACATCTTCATACGTCCACTCTGCGATCCCCTTGGATTTTGCATCAAGGTCAAGACAAAGCTTGGCCAGGAGCATATTCGGTCCGATCCCGATAGCACATGGAAGCTGAAACTCCCTCTCCATGTCATCCTGGATCTTACGGGCGACTTCCTCCGCTCCGCCCCACAGTCCCATTGCCCCATCGATCTTGATGAAACTCTCATCCACACTGTACGTATGAATGGCCTCCTTCGGGACGTAACGGTGGAACAGCTTCGTGATCTCCATGGATATCCGGACATAGGTCGCCATCTTCGGCTCCACCAGGCATATCCGGTCGTCCCGGGGAATTTCGTACATCCTCGCCCCGGTCTTGATCCCAAAATCCTGCTTCAGCTTCGGTGAAGCAGCCAGCACGATGCTCCCCTGACGGCTTTGATCGCCGACGACCGCCAGATAGCAATCCAGTGGATCCAATCCCATCATCACAGCCGAACAACTGGCATAGAAGCTCTTCATATCGATGCACAAGATCTTTTGATGCGGAAGCCCGCTGTAATCGACACTCATCTCTCCCACCCCCAAACCAGAACATCCGTTCCACATAGTATATGATGATTGTATACGAATATACGTTCCTATTTCAACAAAAATTATTGGTAAAAAGAAAAGCGGAGGGGGCTTGCTCTGAGGCGACAAGCATAAGGCGAAGACACCGGAAAGGCGTTCTGTGCCTTTTTGGGTTCTCTGGCTTATGACCTCGAGCCTCAACCCGCCGGAGCTGGACAAAGAAAAGCGGAGGGGGCTTGCTCTGAGGCGACAAGCATAAGGCAAAGGCACCGGAAAGGCGTTCTGTGCCTTTTTGGGGGCTTTGACTTATGACCTCGAGCCTCAAGCCCCCGGAGCTGGACATGAAGAAAAGCGGAGGCGGCTCGCACTGAGGCGACAAGCAAAAAGCAAAGAACCCAGAAAGGGTCCTTACCCTTTTTGGGTTCTTCGCTTTTCGACCTCGAACTTCCACCGCACTCAGCAGCTATTGTCCTTAAGGAAAGCAGAGAGCCTGACGCGATCCTCTACCGCCTGTTTCAATAAACTGAACTGCCCGAGGATCACGGCATCCTCTATTCTTTTCAGTACGATCCAAGCTTGATCATAGACATCCTTGTCGATGATACCGGATTCCATGGCATCATCAAGTTCATCCGCATCGAGGATTTCCCTTTCACCGGTAGGCAGCACCACCAGGTCAAGGTATAGGTCGTCCATCCAGGGCACCCCGTCCTCCTGACCCGTTCCCCGGCAAACGTCGATGTACCACTGAACGATTTCCCCTTCTCCATTGAACATCGTCGTAAGAGTGTAAGCACCGTGGGATGGAAAATGTTGAAGCCACTGATACCCATTGTCCACAAGGCACACTCTCCGCTCTCCATAGCTTTTCCAAAGCGGCTCTCCCACTTCCTTCATCTCTACCAGCGTAATGTCTCCTTCGAAACCTTCCCGTTTGACAGAGGTCATGGCATACCGCTTTGTCAAAACCCGTTTCCACCCTCTACGATCGCCAAATTTCCTTTTCATCCTGCACTTCTCCCCTATACTGAAAATACCCTTTTTTCCTATGAAACGTAAAAGGATCGGTCACAGTGACCGATCCTCCCAATCAATTTGCAACAGGCCGCGCAGGAACCATCACCCGCTCATGCTGAAGATTCACCACGACCTTCACGTCCATTCCGATGGAAGGGTCCGTGAACCGCACATCATAAACCCCCGGCACCTCCTTGGTGACAGAACGAAGCATCACTTCTGAAAATCTAGGATCTTGGAGGACGAGACGGACGGCATGGCACTCCTTCATACTCCCCTCATCGGAAAGGAGGCTCATTTTTTCCGCCTCCGCCCTGCGCGGATGGGACTCGGATATCTCTCCGCCTGCTTCTACCTTGACTTTATCCCCGAGACCTACGTCCTCAACCGGGATTTCATCCCCGTTCCCATTTATCAAGACTGTCTCTTGTACAGAAAACCATATATCATTGATTAAAAGTTCTTTTGCTTCCACCTGGGTGACAAAGCCTATGTATGATCCACTGGACTGTCTATGTTCCACCGCGTTCCCCATTCCGCAGCCGGTCAACAGGACCATGGCGGTGACAAGCATCACAGCGATCGTATAATTCTTCATAGACTCCCTCCCCTCCCTACTTTAGACGGATGAGCAAGGGAAAAGGTTTCATGAAAAATGAAAATTCCGAATAAAACGACCGACTATTGGTCCCGTTTACAGTCCGAGTGAATTTCCTGACCAAGGTGGGAAAGAACCCGATCATTTTTTGAAAAAGAATCGATTCCCGACGGTTTCGATCAGGCCTGGGAACAGCTGGTAGAACAAACTTCCTGCGTTCATCCATCGCGGAAGATTGATTTCCCTCCTGGAAGTGAACAAGGCATGAATCACTTTATCTGCCACTTTATCTGGGTTCAGCATGAACTTTTCGACATTTTTCACATAGGTGCCCGACTCATCCGCAATGGTAAAGAAGTCGGTGGCAATCGGACCCGGATTGACAGCCGTCACCAATACGCCGTACCGCTTTGCTTCCATCCTCAGACCGTTCGTGAAGCCGAGGACCGCATGCTTCGACGCCGAGTAGGCACTTGATTTGGGCGAAGCGAACTTCCCTGCCTGGGAAGCGATGTTGACAATATGACCATAGCCCTGCTCCTTCATGATCGGCAAGACTTCGCCGGTGCAGGCCATCAGTCCCAGGACGTTGACATCGATCATCCCCTTTACTTCCTCAAAGGATACCTCATGGGCTTCTTTGAAGATTCCGAAGCCTGCATTATTGATCAACACATGGATAGGCCCGAACTCTGCCTTGATTTCCTTGAATGCCTTCGCTACTGCTTCGTGGTCCCGTACATCAAGGGGATAGCCCACTACCTTGACACCGTATTGATCCCGAAGTTTTGCGGCCAACCCTTCGATGAGCGGGGTTCGGCGTGCGATGAGGGCAAGATTCGCGCCGGACTCGGCGGCCCTAATCGCCATCCTCTCCCCGATTCCCCCGGAGGCACCGGTGATGATGATGGTTTTTCCTAGTATCTTAGAATTCATTGAGACTCCCTCGCTTAAGAAAAATAGTAGTACACCCCATGTTGTATCTCTACTTTTATTCTATCCGATGCCTCAAGATAATCAAGCTGCCCGATTGTTTCGGATAAAGTGAGACCGAGCTCCTTCTTGTACACGGCAGGGAACAGCCTTTTGCAGATCTCGAAAGCCGTCATGGGGCGGGCCTGGATCATCGTCTGGACAGAAGCGGCCCGTTCTTCCTGCTTCCGCTTCCTTCTGACGATGAGTCCCTGTACATCCCGGACGTCCTCTCCGTGCCCTGTATATGCCACCGAAACCGGCAATTTTGTCAGTTTATCGAGGGATTCATTATACTGCAGCATGGGCTTCGGCCTTCCCCCACCATTGAATAATGGTTCAATCAACGGGTTCGGGGAAATATGCGCCAGGATGTGGTCGCCGGCGATGAGGGTACCATCCTCCTCACGATAAAATGACAGGTGACTCTGAGCATGTCCAGGGGTACCGATGATCGTCCAGCCTGAAAGACCGGGCAATTCTCCCCCTTCTTCTACACAGCGGTCAAGGGGACGATTCCCCATCAGTGTAAGAAGATGTTCAAACGATGTGATCTTCGAAAGGATTTCTTCATCGACCCCCGATTCCCGGGCAAGGTTGAAAAAGAACGTACCGTACTCGTCAAGAAAATCCGCATCCCTGTGCAGCCAGTGACGGTTATACGGATGCCCGATGATCTCAACCGAAGGGGCGAATCGCTCGACCATGCCTGCATGATCAGGATGATGATGGGTCAATACCACCTGGTCGATGTCCTCCAGCCCGTATCCCGCTTCCCCTATCTGTGCATTCAAACGCTCCCACGCTTCCTCCGTAAGGGGACCCACATCAACTAAAGTCAATGCATCCCCTTTCAATAGATAAACATTCACGTCCCCTACAGCATACGGTGTGGGTAAAGTGATTTTGGTTATGATATCCTTCAATGTCTTTCACCTACAGTTAGATAATTTATTGGACCGGAGGACTTTGGCTGCCCTTAAAAATGAATGGCCCTTCATTTTAGTGTACCTTGTAATCCCGTCTGTGTCATTTTTCTTTTTTTCAGAATAAACTGAAATAAACCTTGACAGACAGGTTGCCTATCGAAGATAATCACCTATAATACGAATCGGCCAAAGCGATGAGAAGGACCAGTAGCATGCTGACGATGCAAGAGAGCGGTATTCACCGGCTGCAAGATACCGCCATCCCCTCTGCATGCGAACCTACCTTTCGAGCGTCTTTAATAAAGAACGTGTTCCAGCGTTATTGGAAAATGAGTGTGCCCGCTTATCGGGCAAAACAAGGTGGTACCACGGGAGCAGATCCTTTCGTCCTTTTTCTGGATGAAGGGTCTGTTTTTTTATTTTTGTACACCCAGGAGGGGAATGAATAGATGAACACATTATTTATTGGAGCAGGCTCGATGGCTTGTGCGTTGATGAGAGGGGCATTGAAATCCGGGGCGTTGAAAAAGGAAGATACTTACGCGCTCAATCGTTCGAATGACGTGCGCATGAAGGAACTTGATCAATGGTTTGGGGTGTCGAGACCAGGTGGTGGCGAATCATTTGACCTGGTGGTACTCGCCATGAAACCGAAGGATTTTGACGAAGCGACAGATGTGATCCAGAACCATCTTTCCAGCAAAACGGTCATCTTGTCGGTCCTCGCAGGAATTCCGGTCTCATATATTCGCGAAAAGCTCGGGTTCCACGGGGGGATCGCCAGGGCCATGCCGAATACGAGTGCCGCCCTTGGGAAATCAGCGACCGCCGTGACCCTTGATCGCTTTGACGATCGAGTCATGAAAGAGGCCGTCGTGCACCTGCTAGACTCGGTGGGTCTGACCGTGGAGGTGGAAGAACATCAGCTCGACCTTATCACCGCCTTATCGGGGAGCGGCCCGGCCTATATTTACTATATGGCGGAAATGATGCAGGCAACGGCCGTTGAACTCGGCCTTCCATCGGAGCTTGCGCGGGATTTGACCATCCGGACGATCACCGGCGCAGGGGCCATGCTTGAAGAATCGGGACTGGACGCCGAGGAGCTGAGGAAGAATGTCACGAGTCCTGGTGGGACGACGGAAGCAGGAATCGAGGCGTTGAAGGCACACGGAGTGGAACACGCCATGTTCGAATGCATTTCTTCCGCCCGCAATCGCTCGGAGGAACTTGGCAGGCAGCTCATCAGGACAGAAAAGGACTGAAGCATCCCGGAGCAGATTTCTTTCCCATCCTCATGCCGCGTTGATATAATCTTGTGCATCGGGAAAAATAAAATCCTGAATTGGCAGAATGGAGGGAAAAGAATTGAATCGAAAACTATTTCAACCATATACGATCAAGAATGTAGAATTGAAAAACCGCATCGTCATGGCGCCGATGTGCATGTACTCTTCGCATAATGAAGACGGAAAGATTGAAAACTGGCACCGAACGCACTACACAAGCAGGGCTGTAGGAGGAGCGGGGCTGATCATACAGGAAGCTACCGCCGTCACACCTCAGGGCCGCATCTCCCCTCAAGATCTTGGAATCTGGAGTGATGATCACCTTGAAGGCCTGACGGAGCTTGTCACTCTCATGAAGGAACAAGGGGCCAAAACCGGCATCCAACTTGCCCACGCCGGAAGGAAAGCCGTTCTTGAAGGGGATATCCTCGCACCGTCCGCCATCGCCTTCAACGACGACATGAAAACGCCTGTTGCCATGACGATCGAACAGATCAACGAAACGGTCACAGCGTTCATACATGGTGCTGAAAGAGCCAGAAAAGCCGGATTCGATGTGATTGAAATCCATGGCGCCCACGGCTATCTCGTCAACGAGTTCCTATCCCCCCTCTCCAATAGGCGGGAAGATGAATACGGAGGGAGCGCAGAAAACCGCTACCGCTTCCTGAAGGAAATCATCGACGGGGTCAAAACCGTATGGGACGGTCCCCTCTTCGTCCGTGTGTCGGCGAAGGATTACCATGAGGACGGCCTCGACGTGGACGATTATATCATCTTTTCCAAATGGATGAAGGAGCAGGGAGTCGACCTTATCGATGTCAGCTCCGGAGCCGTTGTTCCGGCACGGATTCCTGTCTTCCCCGGCTACCAGGTGAAACCGGCCGAACGCATCAAGCATGAGGCCGACATCGATACAGGTGCTGTTGGACTGATTACCTCGGGTCTTCAGGCAGAAGAGATCCTTCAGAATGAGCGCGCTGATCTCATCCTTCTCGGAAGGGAGCTGCTTCGGGATCCATATTGGCCGCGTACGGCAGCAAAAGAACTCGGTCACGAGATCACCCCACCCGTTCAATATGAACGTGGATGGTAAGGCATACGCAAACCAAAGAGGGCATGTCATCGACATGTCCCTTCCTTTTGTCTCCGCTCACTCAGAAAAACCGGCTTTCCTTTGGAGGGAAGCCGGTTTTTCTGGATTATTCGGTGTAGATCTTTTGGATTTCATATTGAAAACCCTGATACCGGTAATTTTGCTTTTGATACATCTCCCGGGGTGTATCTTCCCCGTCCGCTACAAGGATCACGGTGCGATCCGGATACAGCTCCATAACCTTTTGCTGCAGTCTGGAAGCTATCCCTTTTTTGCGATAATCTTCATGAACCATGAGGCCGTCGATTTCAGCCGTCCCCTCTTTCAGGATCACGTCGACCGACCCTGCAGGATGTCCTTTGTAATAGGCGAGGAGCTGGGTAACGTGGTCATCTTCGAAATGTTGTCGGTGAACAGCCACCTTTCCTTTGGCAAATGATTCACCGTAGATAAGGTCCTGTTCATATTGAAACACAAGGTAATCGTCGAGGTCGCTGATGACTTCAACCCTTATATCAGGATCTTCCTCCATCCGGGGGAAATCGTTCGGGTGGATCGCGTACAACTCTGTGAAGCTGATCTCAAATCCCTTGGACGCCAGATGATCAGACAATCCGTCAATCGGCTTTTTATTCTCAGGGAGGTGGAACTTCACATGCTTTTGTCCCCTTGCGGCATGATAGTCTTTCAAGTAATCCGCCGTTTCCCTGAATTCCTCGAGGCGGGGCGCCCGCAAAAATTCAATATAATTGCTGCTGTACCTTTCAAGGAACTCCTGGTCATGGACATGTTTGTAAAGTTCATTTTCTTTCACTAATCGTCCATCGCGATGGATGTTTTTATAGGTGATATGCGTCATGATTGTTCCTCCATTGATTTCCGCGGTACGGTGAATTCCAACAGGTCATGGGCCATCATGGTTTCAGGGAAGATGACTTTTGCTTCCTGTTCCAGTTCCGGCCATGCTTCTTTCGCGTAGCGCGACGATATATGCGTCAGGAAGAGAGCCCTTGCCCCGGCATCACGAGCCGTAGCCGCTGCCTGTGCAGTGGTGGAGTGGAAATAATCCCTCGCCATCTTTTCCTGATCCTTGTTAAACGTGGCTTCATGAATGAGAAGGTCTGCCGATTCAGCGAGTGCCCTTGAATTCGGACAGACCCGGGTGTCACCGAGTATGCTTACGGTGCGGCCCGGGACAGGGGGACCAAGGAAATCCGTTCCATTGATGACCCTGCCATCTTCAAGGGTCACAGTCTCACCTGCCTTCAATCGTTTGTATATCGGACCGGGTGCGACCCCTGCCTCCCTCAGACGCTCGACCTGAAGGACACCTGGTGCATCCTTCTCCGTGATCCTGAACCCGAAGGATTCAATTCCGTGATCGAGCTTTCGGGCTACAACGGTGAATTGGTCATCACTGAAAATGATCCCTTCCCCGATTTCCACCACATGGAGGGGGTAGCGAAGATGGGTCTTGCTGACGGACAGGGAAACCTCGATGAACGATTTGATCCCTGTCGGTCCGTAAACCGTGAGGGGGCTCTCCCCTCCTTGGAAAGACCTGCTGCCTAGGAAGCCCGGGATCCCGAATATATGATCACCGTGCAAATGCGAGATGAAGATCTTTTCGATCCTTCTCGGCCTGATATTCGTATGTAAGATTTGATGCTGTGTCGCTTCTCCACAATCAAAAAGCCAGATTGCGCCCCTTTCTTCCAATAGCTTAAGGGCAACGCTTGATACATTACGGAATTTTGCGGGCACACCTGCACCCGTCCCTAGAAATTGCACATCCACGTTCTTCACCTCTATGTATTCTGTCCTTTCATCATAGCACATCTTTCCCTGTCCTTTTAGTAGTGGATATCGGAAAAGATCCAATCTTTCATACTTTTATCAAATTGAGCCATTCTAATCAAAGGAGCTCCTGCAGTCAGGCAAAAGACTTGCTTAATGAAGAATTAGTTTTTACAATGAAATCATTGTACAAAAGAGGAAGTACCATGCCGGATTTACCGGCAAAAAGATAAAGTGAGGTCATGACATTGAATAATCAGCAAACACCATCTTCTCTCATTACGATTTTCGGGGCGACTGGTGATCTAGCCAAGAGGAAATTATATCCATCCCTTTATCATTTATTTACAAAAGGAAAGATCTCCAAGCACTTTGCCGTCATCGGCATCGGGCGTAGGGAATGGTCGAACGAAACCTTCCAGGAGCACGTAAGAACCTCTGTACATAACGCAATCGGAAGTAATGAAAACATAGAAGAGTTTGTATCCCATTTTTATTATCAGGCTCATGATGTATCAAGCGATGAATCCTACAGGGAATTGAAAACCCTCTCGGATCAGCTGGATGAACAGTATCAGCTTGAAGGAAATCGCATCTTCTATCTCGCCATGGCACCTGAATTCTTCGGTACCATCACGGAGCAGCTCAAGAAGCAAGGCGTTACGGATGCAAAAGGTTTCCAACGACTTGTGATCGAGAAACCATTCGGTCACGATCTTCCGTCTGCTGAAGCACTGAATAAACAGATCCGCGAATCCTTCTCTGAAGACCAGATCTATCGCATCGATCATTATCTCGGTAAGGAAATGGTTCAAAATATCGAAGTTATCCGTTTCGCCAATGCCATGTTCGAACCACTCTGGAATAACCGCTACATCTCAAACATCCAAGTCACTTCTTCGGAAGAGCTAGGGGTGGAGGATCGCGGCCGGTACTACGAGAAAAGTGGAGCGCTCCGAGACATGGTGCAGAATCACTTGATCCAGATGGTGGCCCTCCTTGCCATGGAACCGCCAATCAAGCTGACTACCGATGAGATCCGCAGCGAGAAGGTCCGCGTTCTTCGCTCCCTACGTCCTATAGAAGGCGAAGAAGTGAAAGACTACTTCGTACGCGGTCAGTACGGACTAGGGAAAATGCACGAACAAGCTGTACCGGGCTACCGGGAAGCAGACAATGTGGATGATGAGTCCAACACGGAAACATTCGTGGCAGGTAAACTGATGATCGATAACTTCCGCTGGGCAGGTGTGCCATTCTATATCAGAACGGGCAAGCGCATGGAAACAAAATCGACGAAAATCGTCGTACAATTCAAAGATATCCCGATGAATCTTTACTACAATCCAGGGAAACCACTTGCGCCGAACCTTTTGGTGATCCATATTCAACCTGAAGAGGGCATCACCCTTCACCTCAACGTTAAGAAAACCGGTCAGGATATTGAAACGACTCCTGTCAAATTGAATTTTGCCAACCACGACTTGGATGGCATCAATACACCGGAAGCTTACGAAAAATTACTTCATGACTGCCTGAGGGGCGATGCGACGAACTTCACCCTATGGGACGAAGTGAAATTGTCCTGGGCATTTGTTGACAAGATCTCTGAAATTTGGGAATCTACTCAACAGGAAGACTTTCCTAACTACCCTGCCGGCTCCATGGGCCCAAAAGCAGCAGACGAGCTATTGGACAAAGATGGTTTCAACTGGTGGCCGATAGGGAAACTTGATGTAGAATAACAAAGATACTTGAAGGGTGAGGAAACAATGAAGATCTATGACGTAACTGCTCCAATCCACAGCGATATGCCGGTATACAAAAACAAGCCGGAGAAAAAGCCGTCCATCAAGACCGATACAAACGGACACGTAACGGAATCACGCATCTCCATCGACCTACATACCGGTACACATGTTGATGCTCCCCTCCATATGTTCAACGAAGGGGAAACAATCGAAACGATCGATATCAAACAGCTCGTCAGACCGGTGAAAGTATTCGATTTGACAGATGCAGAAGAAAATATTTCGTACGACGATATCAAGGACCTTGATATCGAAGAAAATGATTTTGTCATCTTCAAGACGAAGAACTCATGGGATGAAGAGTTCAACTTTGAATTCATCTATGTAGCAGCAGATGCCGCCAAGCACCTTGCAGAGAAGAAGATTGCAGGTGTCGCCATCGATGCGCTCGGCATCGAACGTGCCCAGGAAGGTCATCCGACTCACCGCACATTGATGGGGAATGGAGTGATCATCATGGAAGGTCTCCGACTCAAAGACATTGAAGCGGGCCAATACTTCATGGTTGCAGCTCCCCTCAACGTACAGAAAACCGATGCTTCTCCTGCAAGGGTCCTCTTGTTTGATGAAATGATCGGATAAGCAAAACACTAAAAAAGGTACCAAATCCATCAGATTTGGTACCTTTTTTGTATAAATCATTATTCAAATATATAGTAACCCACACATAACATGCATAGGGCTAAACTAATCAGTATTAAAAAAAGCTTTCTTATATACCACGGAAACAGATGAATCACATACATGATGATTTCCCCTATAATACTCCCGGAATCGGCATTTGACAATTCACTTTGATAAAACTCTTTACTCTTGACTGAGAAAAAAATCAGGCTTAGAAAAGAGAAAGCTGCTAATACCATCATTAGAATATCCATATAGACTCCTCTGTCACCCCTCATTTCACCTGACGATAGCCCGTGTGGTTGTGCGATTCGTTAACAACACACGAACAAGCTCATATTATCATACTAAATTTTAGCTTAGTGATAAAGGCAAAAGAAAAAACGTTGTGACAACAAGATACTGGAAGTTCCACTCTCCATTTTTGATGGACTGCATGATGGAATCCTTCCTTTCCTGCTATGTTCCAAGCCTATCATCACATCATATCTTAAGAGAAATGCGTTGTACAAAAGCAAAGGGTTCAAATCATATGCGATTTGAACCCTTAAAAGTTGCCCTTACTCCCTCAGAAAATCCTTATTAAAGCTTGTGTCGGTTTTCGTGTCGGTCCGAGAACCTTTGCTCCCCTTGATGCCCCTTGCAATGGAATCTTTTCCGTACTTGTCCTGGAGATCGGAAACGACTTTATACAGAGGCTCTTTTTCTGCTTCCTTTTTGTAGGAGAAAAGGTCAAGCTGTTCCGTTGCTTCGCTCTTTTCCACCACGTCCTGGGCTGTTACCCCCAGGAGCCTCACGGGTTCCCCGTTCCAATGTTTCATGAACAAGGCCTTTGCCACTGTGAAGATATCCTCTTTCTTCCCTACCGGGTTCTCAAGTTTCCGGCTCCTGGTGATGGACTTTCTGAACTTGTCCTTGATCATCACCTGAATCGTCATCCCGAGGACATCCTTCTGATGGAGCCTTGAGGCGACTTTCTCACTGAGTTGCAAGATCACGGCCAACAGATCGTGTTGATTGGTGGTATCTTTCGGAAGCGTAGTGGAGTTCCCCACACTTTTATAATCATAGATTGAATCGGGGTCGACGATCCGCCTGTCGATCCCATTGGCTTTTTCCTTGAGCCGAAGCCCGTTGATCCCGAGGCGGGACTTCAGTTGAATATCGTTGGCGAAGGCGAGGTCCCTGCAGGTCTCGATCCCCATCCCATTCAACTTCAATGCTGTTTTCTCTCCGATCCCGTGCATGTCAATGACCGGAAGCGGCCAGATTTTCGCGGGTAGATCACGCTTTCTCAGGACCGTGATACCCATAGGCTTCTTCATATCCGAAGCCGTCTTGGCCAGAAACTTATTAGGGGCGACACCGATACTGCAGGGAAGATCCAGTTGAGAAAGGATCTGTGATTGGATCTGACCGGCAATTTCTACCGGTGAACCCAGTTCAAACGAATCGGTGATATCCACATATCCCTCATCGATGGAAACGGGCTCCACGAGCTCAGAATACTGCCTTAAAATATCAAACATGCCTTTGGAGGCAGATCGGTAGCGCTCGAAATTCGGACGCATGACAATCAGCTCCGGACAGAGTCTTTTCGCCTCCCAGACGGGCATGGTGGTCTTTACACCGAAGCCCCTCGCCTCATAGCTGCAGGTGACGACGATCCCCCTCCGCTCCTCGGGGTTCCCGGCTATGGCCAGCGGCTTCCCTTTCAGGGTTGGGTCATATGCCATCTCCACGGATGCATAGAAGCTGTTCATATCGACATGGAGGATCACCCGTCCATTTTTAGGATAAAAATTTTTCATACGATCGCGTCTTTCTTAGTTGGATTGCACTTCTTGTTCCGTGACATAGGTTTGAATCTCAGTAATGCCCTTCAGTCCGGCCACCAATCGATCGGGATCGATCTGGGTGAGCATGCGGTCCTCGAGATTGATGATGCCCGAGAAGTAGTCAGCCTTCCCGTATGCAAGCAAACCGACCTGGGTGAGGGCCGCATCGGAAAACTCGAGGATTTCCTTGGCTTCTTTCACAAGGAGGCCAATCGTCATGATCTCACTCTTGACCACGATAAGAAACGCATCGGTTCGGTCGAGTGATGAAGAATAAAGGATTTCTGCAAGATCAAAGACAGGAATGAGTTCACCCCTTACTTTTGTAACCCCAAGCACAAATGATGGGAGATGGGGAATCGGGTTGATTCCCTCGGATTTTTCAATAGAAACAATGGTATCAACGGGAAGGGCATACTCTTCCTTCCCTGCGTGAAAAACAATGACTTTAGCCATGAACTGACTCTCCTCTCCGTCCGTCTTTTGACCTGGACGCTCGTCTTCCTTTTAATGTACCATAGATTGCCATGTAAGGGGAGTCAGAACAAAAGGTCCACCAGCAAGCGCGCTGATGAACCTTTCTCTTTGGAGCCGGTATTATTTAGATGCTGCTTCTTCCACGATGGCAATGACCATCTCAGCCAATTTGTACAGCTCTTCAACAGGCATTCTTTCATTTTTCGTGTGGATTTCTTCATATCCCACAGCTAGATTGACCGTCGGGATGCCGAATCCTGCGATGACGTTCGCATCACTGCCCCCGCCACTTGTTTGAAGCTCACTCGGGCGCCCCACTTTCGCTGCGGCACGTTTTGCCACTTCTACGACTTCATCCCCATCGGAGAACTTGAATCCTGGGTACATGACTTCAATCTCCACTTCCGCTTTGCCACCCATTTCGTCGGCTGCTGCATGGAATGCTTCTTTCATTTTTTCTACTTGCGCTTCCATTTTTTCAGGAACAAGGGAACGTGCTTCTGCCAAGATATCGACTTGCTCGCAAACGATATTCGTTGCCTTTCCGCCTTCGAAGCGTCCGATATTCGCCGTCGTTTCTTCATCGATACGACCGAGCGGCATCTTCGAGATGGCTTTTGAAGCGATGGTGATGGCGGATACGCCTTTTTCAGGAGCAACCCCGGCGTGTGCTGTAATGCCGTAAATCGTCGCTTTCACTTTCGCCTGGGTTGGCGCAGCCACGATGATATTCCCCACTTTCCCATCGCTGTCGAGGGCAAAGCCATACTTCGCCTTCACGAGTGAAGAGTCGAGGGCTTTAGCTCCGACGAGGCCCGATTCTTCCCCTGCCGTGATGATGAACTGGATGTCACCGTGCTCGATGTTGTTTTCTTTCAACACTCTTACGACTTCGAGCATTGTAGCAAGACCGGTCTTATCATCGGCCCCAAGGATAGTCGTACCATCCGAATAGATATAGCCATCTTCCTTCAGTTCAGGCTTGACGCCCTTAGCAGGAACGACAGTATCCATATGGGAAGTGAAGTAGATCGTGTCCGCACCTTCCTTTGTTCCTTTGAGGTTGCAGATCAAGTTACCGGCACCGTGTCCCGTTACACCTGTCGTATCATCCTCGAACACATCCACACCAAGTTCGGTGAATTTTGCGGTCAATACTTTCGCAATCTCCGCTTCGTCCTTTGTTTCAGAATCGATCTGGACCAATTCCATGAATTCATTCAATAAACGCTCTTGATTGATCATATTCGTACCTCCAACATTATGTAATCACTCTACTAGTATAGCGCTAATACCCCGGCGTCACAAATAGAGTGCTTTCATGCAGGCCGGAACTTTCCCCATTTGAGCGGATGGTGGCAGGATAACCTCTTTGATTGTCGGAATAGGGAAAGCCGCCTACGCTTTTCTTTCTGTCTAGCTCCGGCGGCTTGAGGCTCGAGGTCATAAGTCATTCAACCCAAAAAGCACAGAACGCCTTTGTGGGTTGAACGCCTTATGCTTGTCGGGTCAGCCCTCCCCGCCTCCGCTTTTCTTGTTACAGTGGGATGTTTCCGTGTTTCTTTTTGGGGCGGTCTTCTTTTTTGTTCCTCATCATGTCGAGGGCCTGGATGAGTTTGATCCTGGTTTCCCGAGGGTCGATGACGTCGTCGATCATGCCGCGGGATGCTGCAACGTACGGATTGGCAAATTTTTCGCGGTATTCTTCGATCTTTTGTGCCCTGACTGCTTCGGGATTGTCGGATGATGCGATTTCCCGGGCAAAGATGATGTTCGCTGCACCTTGTGGGCCCATGACGGCGATTTCGGCATTTGGCCATGCAAATACGAGGTCTGCTCCGATGGATTTTGAATTGAGTGCTACATAGGCTCCCCCATAGGCTTTCCGGAGAATGACGGTCATCTTCGGCACAGTTGCTTCGGAATACGCATAAAGGATCTTGGCCCCGTGTCGGATGATGCCCCCGTGCTCCTGTTTGATGCCAGGGAAGAAACCGGTCACGTCTTCGAAGGTGATGAGGGGGATATTAAAGGAATCACAGAATCGGATGAATCTCGATGCCTTATCAGATGAATCGATATCAAGTCCGCCTGCCATGACCTTCGGCTGATTGCATACAAGGCCGACGACTTCTCCCTTGATTCGTGCAAGACCGACGACGATGTTCTTGGCGAACTCTTTTTGAACCTCCATGAAGCTTCCTTCATCGACCACTTGATTGACGACCGTCCGCACGTCATACGGACGGATGGCATCGAACGGGATGATGTCGGTGAGATCCGGTCGATAATCATCTGATTCGCCTGAATCGATACGAGCTGGTCTCTCCTCATTGTTTTGTGGAAGGTAGGTGAGTAATCTCCTGACGTCGCTCAGCACTTCTTCCTCGGTTTTGCCCCTGAAATGGGCATTGCCACTGATCGAGTTATGAACTTTTGCCCCTCCGAGATCCTCGGCGCTGATCTTTTCACCGGTCACGGTCTCGATCACCTTCGGGCCGGTGATGAACATCTGACTCGTATCATCGACCATAAAGACAAAATCCGTGATGGCAGGGGAATACACCGCCCCTCCTGCACAAGGTCCCATGATGACGGAAATCTGAGGGATGACTCCCGAGTAGATTGCATTCCGGTAAAAGATGTGCCCGTAACCGTCGAGGGACACAACGCCCTCCTGGATCCGTGCCCCGCCAGAATCATTCAGTCCGATGAAGGGGGCTCCATTTTTAACAGCAAGATCCATTACATGGGAGATCTTTTGTGCGTGCATTTCACCCAGGGCTCCCCCAAACACGGTGAAATCCTGAGAAAACAGATAAATGGGCCGTCCATCCACCTTTCCATATCCAGTCACGACCCCGTCCCCCGGTCCTTTCATTCCTTCCAAACCGAAATCGATGCTTCTATGTTCAATGAAAGGGTTCAATTCCACAAAGGTTCCCTCATCAACGAGCAATTCGATCCGCTCACGTGCTGTCAGCTTTCCTTTACCATGCTGCTTGTCAATCCGCTCATCTCCGCCCCCAAGCTCGACTTCGCGCCTGCGCTCATATAGTTCGTCAATTTTCTCATAAATATCCATTATGTTGTCTCTCCCTTCGATGCCTTTTTCTCACAGAGTTCATAGAGTACGCCCTTGGACGATTTCGGATGAAGGAATGCAACCGAAGCCCCTCCAGCACCCGTTTTCGGGTTTTCATCTATCATCCGGACGCCTTTTTCTTTAAGCTCCTGGATCCTCTCTTCGATCGTTTCTACAGAAAATGCTATATGGTGAAGCCCCTCTCCCCTTTTCTCAATAAATCCTGAGACAGGGCTTTGATCAGAAATAGGCTCCAATAGTTCAATCTTAAGATTCCCGGCATCGAGGAAAGCCACTTTCACCCCTTGATTGGCTACCTCCTCGACCTTTAAAAGCGGAATGCCCAGCACACCCTCGTAGAAAGGAAGTACGTCTTCTATAGAGCGGACAGCCACTCCGATATGATCGACTTTCTTCATTCTCTCATCCCCTTGTTGTCACTATCACCACTATCCTATTTCCATAAATGTTGTCGAAATTCCTCCTATAAGCACAAAAAAAGTAAACGTTTTCCCAACTCGGAATCCTTGTTATATTGAAGATTTCACGATAAAATGATGAGTAACTACGCGAACAGATTGGAGCGAACCAGTACATGGGCAATAAGAAAATTCAACGAATCATCGTATTCATCATGTTATTCGCCATGATCGCATCCACCATCATGGCCGGATTGACATTCCTGCTATAGCCATACAAAAAAGTCCGCTACGACGTAGCGGACTTTTTTGTATGGAAGGTTCGTGATTTCTTGATTCCTTTGAAGGAGCTTTTCAACTGCAGATATTCCTCCATTTCACGGACGAACTGATAGAGAGCGGCTCTCGTCTCAAATTCTTCGCGCGTCTTGGGAAGTTCCATCTGTTCGAATTCGACTTTCATATCATAGAGCATTTTCAAGTAAAAGAGAGCGGTGTTCCCGGGATGGATATGATCCCGCAGTTCTTCAAGGAAATCAGCGATCCGGTGGCCCTGTTCCACGGTTTGTGACAGTGAAGCTGCAATGGGCAGGATCCGCTGAAGAATATAAAACTGCTTTTCCCTCATTTTAAAATACAGATAGTACAGATTTTCATGGCGCAGGAAGTGATTTTCCACGTCTTTGAATGCAAGGGTCTTCGCTTCCCTGAGAAGCTTCTCCGTTTCCGTGATTTCCTTACCGTCCCATTTGCCATCATTCGTTTTAAGATAATTGATCATTTCACAAAAGATCTTATAAAAGTTCTCTTCGATCCGTTCTTGATATTCCACCAGTTTGGTTTCGACACTGGGCATATAGAGATTCATCAAAAGCGCGATGCCGATCCCCGTCAAAATGATCCCCAGCTCATTTTCATATAATCCGAGGGAGACGTTCCCTGCGGAATACACATGAAGGATGATGACGGAACTCGTTACAATTCCCTCAGAAATGTTGAGCGCAACGGTGATTGGAATGAAGATGAGGAGTACGAGTCCGATCACGGCAGGATGATAGGAGATCAACTCAAAGAGGGCACCTGACATAAGCATGGCGATGACACATGCCAGAAACCGGCTCCAGGACGCATTGATGGATTTCTTCTTCGTATTCTGAATACATAGGATCGTGAGGATCCCTGCGGATACGAAGTTGTCCAGGTGAAGCCACTGGGCCACGCTGATGGCAAGCGCTGTCCCTATACCGGTCTTCAGGGTGCGGTATCCAATTTTAAGCATAGGTATTTTCAATCTATATGTCACAACCTTTTCTATCGATTGATTTTGGCTTCTTATAGAATACCACATTTCAAGTCGGGCGATGCCCGATTCAAAACCTTAATTGAATTAGAAATAGTGTGACAGCCGCTCCAAAAGAAAAACGGAGCCGCTCAGGCAGCTCCGTTTTGGCGTCACAGTATTTTTTCAAGGAAGACCTTGCCCCTTGTACTGGTTGGATTTGAAAAGAATTCTACAGGATTTCCTTCTTCCAGTATGGTCCCGTCATCCATGAATACGACCCGGTCAGCCACTTCCCTAGCGAAGCCCATCTCATGAGTGACGATCACCATCGTCATTCCTGACTGAGCGAGTGCTTTCATGACGTCGAGTACTTCTTTAACCATTTCAGGGTCCAGGGCAGAGGTGGGCTCATCGAAAAGCATCACTTTCGGCTCCATGGCCAGTGCCCTTGCAATGGCTACCCGCTGCTTCTGTCCGCCGGAAAGACGGTTGGGGTATTCATCACACTTCTCTTTCAACCCCACTTTAGTCAGTAGTTCCATTCCTGCCTTGGCTGCCTGATCCTTTGAGATTCCCTTCACACGGATAGGTGCATACGTCACATTTTCAAGGACGGTCAAATGGGGGAAGAGATGAAAGTGCTGGAACACCATCCCGACTTCCTGCCGTACCTTCCCGATATTCTTTTTGCTCACCAGCTGCTCTTCGAAATGAATATCACCGGATGTCGGCTCCTCGAGGAAATTAAGGCAGCGGAGAAGGGTTGATTTTCCCGATCCTGAAGGACCGATTACGGCTACAACTTCCCCTTTCCCGACGGAAAAGTCGATGCCTTTTAATACGTTTAATTGTCCAAATGACTTATGGATGGATTTCCCCTTAATCATTGCCTTTCAGTCTCCTTTCAATAAGCTTCCCTATGAATGTCAAGATGATGACGAGGACGTAGTAAATCAGTCCTGCGAACAGGAGAGGCTCGAAAAAGGAATATAGATCGCTCCCCACCATATACGAACGCCTCATGACATCTGCTGCACCGATCACCGTCACGATGGCCGATTCTTTCGTCAACGTGATGAACTCATTCACAAGTGCAGGCAGGATATTCTTGATCGCCTGAGGCAGGATGATGTCCATCATCATCCGCGGATAGGAAACACCCAGTGCAAGGGCCGCTTCTTTCTGACCCTTATCGACTGCATTGATCCCAGCCCTGATGATTTCAGAAATGTAGGCGGCTGAATTCAGTGAGAACGCCAGTATGGCAGCGACGGAGGCCTCAACCTGAGTTCCGAACAGCTGTGGAGACCCATAGAAGATGATCATAAGCTGGAGGACAAGCGGCGTCCCACGGAAAATGGACGTATATACGTCTGCCAGAATGATAAGCGGTTTGATCCGGCTGATTTTTAATAGTGCCAGGAGTATCCCGAATATGAAACCAAGAACCGCTGCAATGGCGACAATTTTTAATGTAACCTTCAACCCTTCAAGAATGAAGGGTATGGAAGGCGTGAGCTGTGCGAAATCAAGTGGCATGCTATCTCCTCCAAGTAACCAGGGAAGGGACTCTCCTTCCCTTCAATCTTATTCTTCGTTGTCGAACCATTTTTCGGCGAGCTTATCGAGCTCTCCGCTGTCTTTCAATTTTTTTAATTCGGCATTGAACTCTTTTGTAAGCTTACTTTCTTTCGGGAATGCGATGGCGTATCCGGATTCTTCCTCATCGACAGGCATCGTCACACCTTGAAGGCTGTCTTCTTTATCAAGGTACCCTTTGGCCACCGTATTCTCGATGATTAGGGCATCAAAACGGCCATTTTGCAGATCCTGGATGAGCTCTGGAATCCGGTCCCGGCTTTCGACCTTTACATCCATGCTTTCGGCAAGTGACTTCGCTGCCTCCTCCTGGATCGATCCGAGCTGTACACCTACTGTCTTCCCGTCAAGATCCTTTTCCGATTCGATTCCACTTTCTTTCGTCGAAATGATCATGTCTTCGGCAGTATAATATACATCACTGAAATCAACGTTTTTCTTACGCTCCGGTTTGACACTCATGGCAGACATAACGAAATCCACCTGTTTCGTCTTCAAGGCAGTGATCAGACCGCTGAATTCCATGTCCTTGAATTCCACTTCATAACCAAGCTCGTCTGCAATCATATTCGCTACATCAATATCGTACCCTACGATTTTGGAGCTGTTGGCCGTATCAACAAATTCAAACGGTTTATAATCTGCCGAAGTCCCCATCACGAGTTTCTTCGGATCTCCTGTTGTAGTCTCGTCTTTGTTCGTCCCGCATGCCGCCAAAGAGAAAGTCAGTGCGACAGCCGCTGCAGATAGTAATATCTTTTTCATGTGTTATGCCCCCTGTATTTGAATATTTATAAGTGATAATGAATAATTATTTCATAAAAGTATTTTAGCAAATTACGAGCGTTATGCAAGACTATTTTCACATATTTTAAGAAGTTTGTATATTCTGATATTTAACTTCTTAAAAAATCCCCATCTTTCTAGATGGGGATTTCGCTTATACTTCTTCGCAATATTCGTCAAAGTACGACTGCAGTTTCGAAACGACCGACATTGGATCATGTCCTTCAATTTCATGACGCTCTACCATCTTGAGGATCTGACCATCCTTCAGCAGAGCGAATGATGGAGAGGAAGGCGGGTATCCTGTGAAATAACTGCGGGCTTTCGCTGTTGCTTCCTTATCCTGACCGGCAAATACCGTAACGAGTCGATCCGGGCGTTTATCATAATGGATGGAATGGGCCGCAGCCGGTCGAGCAATCCCTCCTGCACAACCGCAAACAGAGTTTACCATTACGAGGGTGGTGCCTTTTGATGTGAGGGCCTGATCGACATCCTCTTCGGTTGTCAGCTGTGAATAGCCTGCCATCTCGATTTCCTGGCGTGCCTGCCGGACAACATCATTCATAAGTAAATTAAAATCTATATCCATGTGGATCTCTCCTTTTCCTTTTCAGCATATCCTTATCATACCAATGAACCTACTGTGGTTTCAATAAAATTCACCTGATCCCGCTCTTATACAGGGTCAATAGTTCTTCAATCGCCTTTGTCGTCGTTGTCTCCGAATGTTTCAGCCTCTCTTCCATCAAGGGAAGCGCTTCCTTGATCTTCTCATTGAACAGAAAGTCTGTCAAAACCCGCTCTTTCAGCATGGTATGGAACCATTCTTCTTTTTGCTTTTCCCTCCTGCTGTCAAAGACGTGTGACTTCTTCATCTTTTGCTCGAACGTACGGATCAGCTGCCAGAGTTCGCTCAGCCCCTCCTTTTTCAGGGCGGAACACGTGTGTGCGCCTGGAGTCCACCCTTTTGTGGCAGGCGTAAGAAAATGCAGGATCTGATTCAATTCTTTTTTCGTCTTCTCTGCAAGAGAGCGATTCTCTCCGTCTGCCTTGTTCACGACGATGGCATCGGCGAGTTCCATGATTCCCTTTTTCATCCCCTGAAGCTCATCACCAGCGCCCGTAATGACAAGAAGCATGAAAAAGTCCACCATTTGCCGGACAAGCACTTCACTTTGTCCGACGCCCACGGTTTCAATCAGGATGACTTCATAGCCGGCTGCTTCACACAGAAGGAGCGTCTCATTCGTCCGACGGTGGACGCCCCCGAGGGTTCCGGCCGTCGGTGAAGGCCGGACGAAGGCCAGGGGATTTTTTGAGAGGAGCTCCATACGGGTCTTATCCCCAAGGATGCTGCCCCCGCTTAAAGACGAGCTCGGATCGATGGCAAGGACCGCCACCTTCATGCCTTCCTCGCACAACATCTCTCCCAATTGCTCGATGAATGTGCTTTTTCCTGCTCCGGGTACGCCCGTGATACCGATCCGTAACGAATGGCCCGTATACCCGAGCAACTCCTGCAATAGCTGTTGACCTGCCGCATAATGCTTAGGGGAACTGCTCTCAATCAGGGTGATGCCCCTGGCAAGGGAGGCCCTGTTCCCTTGAAGGATGCCTTCTTTCATCTCCTCGGTCGGGATCGGCGCAACCTGTTTCTTGACGAACTTCTTTTTAGGAGGTGCCATCACTCCACCACTTCCTCGTATCCGAGAACACGGTAGATCTCTTTGATTACTTTTTGAGCGGCCACAGGGATGATGGTGCCCGGTCCGAAAACAGCGGATGCCCCGTTGGATAGAAGGAATTCATAATCCTTCGCGGGAATAACCCCGCCGATCACCACCAGGATGTCCTCCCTTCCAAGTGCCTTCAGCTCTTTCACGAGCTCGGGAAGGAGCGTTTTATGGCCGGCTGCGAGGGAGCTGAATCCGACCACATGGACATCATTCTCCACAGCTTGAAGCGCCGTTTCTTCGGGAGTCTGGAAAAGGGGGCCGATGTCTACATCGAAGCCGAGATCGGCAAAGGCCGTGGCAATGACCTTGGCTCCCCTGTCATGCCCATCCTGTCCCATCTTCGCGATGAGGATACGGGGTCTCCTTCCTTCATTTTCAAGGAATTCCTCTGCCATCCCCTGCACTTCGAAGATCTCCTGTTCATTGGAGAAATTGGAGCTGTATACCCCGCTGATGCTCCGGATCGTGGCTTTATGCCGGCCGCATGCCCTTTCTACAGCATCTGATATTTCTCCAAGCGTCGCTCTTGCACGTGCGGCTGCCACCGCACGGTCAAGGAGGTTCCCGTTCCCGGAAGCTGCTATTTCAAAGAGATCATGGAGTGCCTTTTGAACCACTCCCTCATCTCGGGTTTCTTTTAGCTGTCGGATTCTCTCCACCTGTTTCAGCCTGACCGCCGTGTTATCGATATCGAGGGTATCAATCGGATCCTCTTGATCGAGTCTGTACCGGTTGACCCCGATGATGGCTTCTTCTCCAGAGTCGATCATTGCCTGCCGCCGAGCAGCTGCTTCTTCGATCCTCATTTTCGGGAGGCCCGTTTCAATGGCTTTGGTCATCCCTCCCAGTTCTTCGATCTCCTCAATATGTTCCCATGCCCGCTCCATGAGTTCACGGGTAAGGGATTCCACATAATAGGAACCTGCCCATGGATCGATGACTTTGGTGATTCCCGTTTCCTCCTGGAGGTAGAGCTGGGTATTCCGGGCAATCCGCGCCGAGAAATCCGTCGGCAGTGCAATGGCTTCGTCCAGTGCATTCGTATGGAGCGATTGCGTATGCCCCATGGCGGCAGCATGGGCTTCAAGAAGGGTCCGGGTAACATTATTGAACGGATCCTGCTCGGTCAGACTCCATCCGGAGGTCTGGGAATGGGTACGAAGGGCGAGAGATTTTGGGTTGGCCGGTTCAAATGTTTTCATCATCTTGGCCCATATTCGCCTGGCTGCCCTCATCTTTGCGACTTCCATGAAGTAGTTCATCCCGATCGCCCAGAAGAAGGATAATCTCGGTGCGAATGAATCGATTCCAATGCCTGCCTTCAACCCTGTTCGCACATAGTCAAGGCCATCTGCCAGGGTGTAGGCAAGCTCGATATCCGCCGGTGCACCCGCCTCCTGCATATGATAGCCCGAGATGCTGATGCTATTGAACTTCGGCATATGCGTGGCTGTATAATCAAAAATATCCGCAATGATTTTCATCGACATTTCGGGAGGATAGATATACGTATTCCTGACCATATATTCTTTCAAAATATCATTCTGAATTGTTCCGGAAAGCTTCTCCCTGCTTACCCCCTGCTCTTCAGCTGTGACTATATAGAAAGCCAAAATGGGAAGCACGGCTCCGTTCATCGTCATGGACACAGACATCTGATCAAGAGGGATCCCGTTAAAAAGGATCTTCATGTCGAGGATCGAATCAATCGCCACCCCCGCTTTTCCAACATCACCCAGTACTCTCGGGTGATCGGAGTCATATCCCCGGTGAGTGGCAAGGTCGAAGGCGACGGACAACCCTTTTTGCCCCATGCTCAGATTCCTTCTGTAGAAGGCATTGCTTTCCTCGGCAGTGGAAAATCCAGCATACTGCCTCACCGTCCACGGACGGGATACGTACATGGTCGGATAGGGCCCTCTCGTAAAAGGGGCCATTCCCGGGAGATCATTCAAATGCTCGCTGCCGTCCAAGTCACGTTCGGAATAGCGGGACTTGACCTCAATGGATTCGTTTGTTGTATAAGAACGATCATGTTCGTTCCCTTTTTCACCGTTCCCGGAAGCAAACGGGTCGATGGCAGACCAATCAGGTTTGTTCATCATCATTCATTCCCTCCTCCCAGATGGATAGTAATCGGTCCAGCTTCTCCAGGGCATCCATTCCCTTGCGGATCGAACCATTTATCCCAGGAGCGGTTCTCGCCCCGGCGATGTCCAGAGTAATCCCTGGATCAATGGCAATGATCGATTCGGACGCTTCAGGCAGGAAATGGTCGTACTCTACGTCCGTTCCACAGATGACATAGTAGGAATACCTTGTTTCCTCTATGAATCTCAGGATCTCACTTTTTGTATGGCACGGACTGCTTTCCTTCGTGTATATGCCCCCGACGGCCAGGAATCCTTTTGTAAAATCGGCTCTCGCCTTATAATCCTTCCAATCCCCCAGACCGATGATGCCGGCAATCGGTTTTGATCCCCTCTCTGCAATCCGCTGTGCCCTCACCCGGAGACGTTCATATGGAAGGGAAAGGCGCCCGGGCAGATCGTCCTCCACAGATGAGAGCGTGTCCTCAGGATTTGCGTATGCATTTGTCCCGATCAGCGTGCTTTTACCTGAAGAAAGGTCATTCAATCGTGCGGTGTACACCGCTTCAAGATCACGTGCAAGGTCCCCGCTCTCGATATAAGGGATGACCCCTCCAGACTCTTGGATCCGCACGAACTCTTTCCATGCTCTCCGACCGACTTCCTCGGTCAGCCATTCGATATAATACGATCCGGCACCCGGATCAATCACTTTGTCCAGATGGGATTCCTCCCCGATGATCATGGGGATATTCCTTGCCATCCGTTCTCCGACAACACTTCCGCCACTCCCGTCAAACGGTTGAACATCGATATAGTCGACGCCTCCAAGCGTGGAGGCAAATGCTTCTCCACCGCTTCTGAGCATATTGACGTATGGATCCAATCGGGATTTATTCAGTGGAGACGTTTCGGCACTCATGCTTCCCCTTTCTGTTGAATCATCTCCGTATGTTTGAATGACGGTCTTCCAAAGGGATGAAAATGCCCTCACCTTCGCCACTTCCATGAAGAACTGACTGCCTACGGCGAAATGAATGTGGATTTTGTCTGCAATTTTGTCCATCGTCCATCCTTCCTTCAACAGGATGTCAATGTAGGCCACTCCTTCAGAAAGAGCCAGTGCGAGTTCCTGCACCGCATGGGCACCTTGACTATGATACGCTGAAAGATCTATTATGATGGGCTTTAAGGCAGGTGCAAAATCATGGATGGTTTCCAGATTCCTTATCCAAGCTGGAACATCCCAGTCTTCCCCAGAAAAGAGTCCTTGAGATACGGGATCCCAACCGAACACTCCCGAGAAGGCCCCGCCTTTTTCCGTCTTCCACGCATTCATCAATGAAAAATCCCGATCGGTGAGGAAGAATGCATCGGCATCTTTTCCCTTTTCAAGAATCTTCTCCATGAATGGAGGGAAGCCTTCGGGATCGAGGTCATCCCCTCTGAAGGAAATGCACTCCTGTCCTTTCTCCAGCGCCTCTTCCAATGCTTTGTACAACCCTTCCCAATTGTTGCGCCAAATGCGCGGGGCCACTTTTAGGCTCCTGCGCTGCGATGTTGCCGCTAACTTGGAAGGAAGATCATCTTTTGTATATAAAGGCTTAAGTGTTATGCCTTCGTAGGTTTCTGTCCGGAGGGAATCAACGGATTTCCCCTTCAAAGCCGATTCTGCGGCTGTCTTCCACTCCTCGACGGTACGTGCTTCAAATTCCTGCTCCTTCATCTCCCGCAGCATGAAACTCCCCCTATAATGTAATCGTTTACAAATATGAAGATTCAAAATGTTTTCTCTTTACTATTTTAGTATATAGAAAGAAGCCATCAGGTTCAATGCAGGCATATGAAAAAACGTCCCGGGAGACACCCCCGGGACGTTCCTTTTCATCATTACTTTTTCGCGTTGATATACAGCTTTCCTTCAGCGCGTTTCGTTTCTACATTTCCAAAATCATCTTCCACTTTCACTTCCACGACTGCTCCAGGAGCTTTCACGTTGGAAGTGGCTGTGTAATAGCCTTCATAATGACCTTCAGACGTTTCCCTCATTGGAAGTTCTGTCGCATTCGAGGTCATACTGCGGGCATTCGTTAATGGCATATGGAGAACGAATGTCGCATCGAGTCCAGGCTCACTGTCAAATTCGATCTTGACTGATTCACCAGATTTCAGTTCCTTATCTTCTCCAGGAAGCACGTTGGAAATCTCAAGATCCCCGTATTTAGCCTGGATGGTGACTTTCTTCGTTGTTTTGTTGCCTGCTTTGTCTTGTGCAACTACTTTAATGACGTTTTCACCTTGTTCAAGAAGGATTCTATGGCTGAATGCTCCATCCTTCACATCTGCTTTTTTGCCGTTCACCTTCACCCAATCAAGATTGTCGTCAGACACAGTCCCTTTGACGGTAACCGTTTCTTTATTGGTTTTGGATTTATCGGCAGGAGATGTGATGGAAAGCTCAGGCTTTTCTTGATCAAGGATGATGGTAACTGGTTCGGATGCCCCTGTTTGCCCCTGCTCAGTGGAAGCCTTGGCCGTCAGTACATTTTCCCCTTCCTGCAGGCTGACATCAGCAGCGAATTTACCTTGACTGTCTGCTGTTGTTGTAGCCGCTTCTTCATCACCATTCAAGATGATGACGTCTGTGTCAGGAGCCGATGTTCCTTCCACTTTCACCTGATCCTTATTCGTGAATGAACCATCTTCAGGTGATGTGATGACCGGCTCTTTCACTTCATAATTTACGGTTGCGCGGATCATATAGTTTCCTTCTTCTTCAGGAGACGGCGACCATGCCCCACTTACACGCTGCCAGCTGCGTGCAGCATATTCCCCGTCTTCATCTGTTGCAAGCCCAGGTGCGTTCGGGTTGGCTTTTGTCTGCGTGTAGACCATGTAGAAATCACCATCGACCATGATGCCTTCATCACTGAGATCAACCTGGGTCCACTGACCGTTACGCAGGGCTTCCCCTTCGAATGGTCCGGCAAGTTTCTTGCCTGGAGCACCATCTGTACCGCTTGCATCATAAACTTCCACTTCAAACTCAGTTCCACCCGGTACCGGCCATTCTGTATCCCAGAATCGGAACAGACCGCCAGTGACGAGGGCTGTATCGTTTCCTTCAGCAAGGGACATCTTCACAGCCCATGAATTTCCTGCTGCATTATAGGCACGTGCATTTTCAGCCGTACCGTCATCGTAGCCGATTTCTCCAGGATATCCGATGAATGGCTTCAGTGTAAAATCCTTCGTAGCGGATTCTCCACCTTCAACCGTGACCGTATCCTCTTGACTATAATAGTTAGGAGCAACCACTTTGACCGTATAATCACCTTCATATGCGTTCAGCTCATATCGCCCGTCAGCATCCGTTTGGACAGGTTGAACGACTGCATCTTCAAGAACCATGACCGTTGCATTTGCAACAGGATCCCCGGTCAATTGATTCGTGATCATACCCGTCACGGTTCCTTTAGGAATTTCTTCAAGGGTGAAGTTGGCAGTCGTTGTACTGTCTGCTTCAATCGTCACACTCTGAGTCTGGGAACGGAATCCGTAGGTTGATGCCTGCAGGGTGAAATCACCAGCTGCATGAGCGATCTCATAGGATCCTGTTGCCGGATTTGTATAGACACTTCGTCCAGTTTCCAAAACAGATACTTCTGCTTGAAGTGGAAGGAGGACAGGTGCCGGCGCTTCCTTGCTTTGATCTTTAGCCGCAGGCTTTTCAACCTGGATCTTTGCTGGATGTACTTTCGGCTTTTTGGAAACAGAAGAAGCGGCATCCTTCTTTGAATCCAATCCAAGGCTCATTTTCTTGGATGGCTGCAGGGATGAATCGGTCAGCTTGACATCATCCAAGTACCAACCTTGCTTCTGCACACTTCCATCGCTTGTCACATTGAATGCAATGTAGATGCGTTGACCTGCATATTCACTCAGATCCACTTCTCCATCGATCCAACCGTTCGTCGTTCCGTTGACGCGGAGCGCTTGTGTCCATTCCTTGCCGTCTGTAGAAATGAATACATGACCGAAATCATATCGGGTTTCAAGGTCATGCCACTGTTTGAACTGGAGGAAGCTATTTCCTTCAGGCAGATCAACCGGTGGCATCTGCAGGGACATGTTCGCGTTGTTTGCATAATTACCATCTAGCTTTGTAGCATACACTTTTTCACCGGAGGCTGCATTTCCCGGTCCGGAAGTAGGGATGCCCCATTCCCAGCTATTCCCGTTTCCATAAGAGAACCAGCCAGCAGGTTCAGATTCGAAGTCCTGCTCGTAACCGACCGAAATTCCAGGAAGAAGTTCCAGGGAATAGTCATCTGTGGAAACCTCATTCCCACCAAAGTCTACCGCTGTCCATTTATAAGTCACATTGTCTCTATTCAACGCATCAGCAGGGATGACTGCTTCGTAGGTGCCTTTAGTGAAGTCGCCGCTTTTACGCTTTGCGTCCACATCGACCCACTCACCATCAGCATTTTCATACGACAGCTTAACGGATGTGACACTGACGTTATCCGTTGCTTCAGCTTCCAATTTCAAATCCATACCTTGGTAGACATCTGTCGGTTGTTCATGGTTGATGGTCGGTGCTTCTGTGTCATCGCCTTCTTGCGCGACTTGACCACTCACCTTACCAAGACCATTCATGATGGAATTGACCGCATCGAATGCGTTTACAAGACCATTCCCGAATCCGTTGTTCGGCACATCAGGATACGTGCCGTTCGTCAATGGTACAGCAGTCGTGTTCAAGATTTCCTCAATCTGATCGACTGTCAGGTTGGCGTTCACCTGTTTCAGTAGGGCTACAACAGCTGAAACGTGAGGTCCCGCCATGGACGTCCCGTTCCATCCGCCTTCGTATGTCCCGCCTGGAACGGAAGATCGGATGTTCACACCAGGTGCTGCGATATCCGGCTTGATTTCATCGTAAGGTGATGGACCAAGCAGGGAGAAGCTTCCTAGGTTATTATTGATATCCGTTGCCCCGGTTGCATAGGACTCAGGATAGTTTGCAGGGTTCGCAACGGAACCAGGACCGCCAGGATTCGTAAGGGTCGTATTTCCTGCTGAGAACTCTGGGAAGATTTCCGCCGCTCTCCACGCATTGACCATTTCACGATACCATTCGTCAAGTCCTTTCCCACCGCCCCATGAGTTGTTAACAACGTCCGGAGCTTTTTCAGGATGTGGATTGCCCTCGGCATCTTTTGGAGCAAGGATCCATTCCCCTGCAGCCAATAGATCGGCATCTGTCCCTCCTTGGGAAGTGAACGCTTTGACAGCGATCCATTTCGCACCGGGAGCCACTCCGATCTGATTGGAACCATTCGGCTCGTGACCGACCATCGTACCAGTTACGTGCGTTCCATGCCCTTGATCATCATACGGTGTGCCCTGGCCGGCAGTCGCATCGAACCAGTTGAATTCATTGTCAGGCGTATTCGGGTTTTGTGGGTCGAACCCTCTGTACTGTTCCTTCAACGCCGGGTGATCCCACTGGACCCCGGTGTCGATGGAAGCGACAACGGTACCCGATCCATCAATGCCCATATCCCAAACGGCAGGAGCACCGACTTTGTCGATATTCCATTCGACGGCGGCCGTTTCACCTTTCTTCTTGGATGTTTCCTTCTCTTTTACCACCTCTGGCTTGTTGAGCTGACGAACTTCATTCGGCAGGATCTTCTCAACTTCAGCGTAAGTGGAAAGCTTCTCCATCACTTCTTTGGTACTTGTAACGGCCATGCCATTGACAACATAATAGCTTTGGATGTCTTTAACAGCACCGGATTTCTTTTGCTCGGTTAAGTATTCTTTTACTTCTGATTGCGTTTCAAGTGAGGTAGCACGAAGCTCTGAAACAACGAGGTTCCGCTTCAACAGTTTGCTGTTGTTGGCAGAAAGCTTTTGCTTCTTCGCATTATTTTCCGCTTTCTCGGCGATTTTTAACGTATCTACCTGCTCCTTGAATTTCACTAAGTATGTGACGTGCTTATCTTTGTCGAATTGTTTCTGGAGCTTTGATGTGATCTTGGACTGTGGAGACACTTTGGCAGAATCTTTTACTGAAGTCGATGGCTTTTCCTTTTGAGCTGCATTCACAGCCCCTGCGTTAAAAGGAAATAATAGTGGAACGAACATCGCTAGTGTCAAAATGATGGATAACCATTTTGCCCTCTGTCTTCTTCTTCCCTTCATCCAATTCCCTCCGTTTGGTTTCATTTTGGTTTTCCAGTCATGATCTCCTTCCATTTTTATTTCACCTGGTAAATAGTAGGTGCTGAACCAAACATAACCAAAGGTTCTTGTCGAATGTTGTAGAGGAATGTCATATATATTCCTAATATTCTGAAAATAAACAGAAAGACTTAGGGACCCCTTTACGAATCGTGACGAAGGGTGTATTAATGAATGACCATTCACCTATCACATCCCTTATTTTACCGCTTTATATGGGCCATTCGACTATTCCTTACAAATAGGACACAATAATTCCTCATTAAGTCTCATTTTGGGATTATTGGAAAAAACCATTTAGCCTATCGTCTTATTCGCACTGAATAATTCACCTTATGAAATATTCTTCTATAACTAATCCGTGCCATTTGCCTACACTTCCCTCCACTACCTCCTCTCCCTTCACCCTAAAGTCTCATGAAACACCATATAAAAAAGGACCCTCCTCCCAGGAAGGGCCCTTTCTCATTTAGTAGATAGACGTTGTTTCTTTTGATGTGTTCTCGAGGATTTCTTTCACTCGCTGCAGGAATCGTCCGCATACAAGTCCGTCCAATACGCGGTGATCCAGGGACATACAGAGGTTCACCATGTCCCGCACGGCAATCATTCCGTTGTTCATGACAACAGGACGCTTAACGATCGATTCCACCTGAAGGATCGCTGCTTGAGGATAATTGATGATTCCCATTGATTGCACTGATCCAAAAGAACCAGTATTGTTCACTGTAAATGTACCACCCTGCATATCTTGGGAAGTCAGTTTCCCGCTTCTTACTTTTCCAGCAAGCTCAGTGATTTCCCTTGCAATGCCTTTAATGGTCTTTTCGTCTGCATTCTTGATGACCGGTACATAGAGGGCATCATCGGTTGCAACGGCAATCGACAGATTGATATCCTTTTTCTGGATGATCTTATCGCCCGCCCACATGGAATTGATCTGCGGGTACTCTTTCAGCGCCTGTGCAACGGCCTTGACGAAGAATGCAAAAAAGGTCAGATTATAGCCTTCCTTCTGCTTGAATTCTGTTTTGAGGGAATTGCGGTAGTCGACCAAGTTGGTGACATCCACTTCCATCATCGTCCAAGCATGGGGAGCTTCATGCTTGCTTCGAAGCATATTGGCGGCAATGGCTTTCCGGATTCCGGTCACAGGGATTTCAATATCACCCGGTAAGGTCGGTATATCCGGTGTCTGTGGAGCAGGTTTTTTGGACGGCTGTGCTGGTGCTCCTTGTGATGGTGATTCCTGTTGCGGAGCGGCCTTCGGTGCCTCGCTCGCCTGAGGGATGTTGCCTGACTCTATGATTTTTTTAAGGTCTTTTCTTGTAATCCGGCCGCCGGCCCCTGTTCCCGTCACCTGGGTCAGGTCGATTCCGTTTTCCTGGGACATTTTCAGGACGGCAGGAGAATATCTGCCTTTATTGCTTGTATCCGCTGAGGCAGGTGTAGACGGTGTTGCTTCTTCTTTATTTTCCACCTTTTCTTCAGCAGGAGCATCATTGCCCCCCTCTAATTCAATCGAACAGATGAGCTCTCCAACTTCAAGAGTGTCACCTTCTTCGGCAAGGAGTTCCTTGATGACCCCTGTAAAAGAAGAAGGTACTTCTGCATTGACTTTATCCGTTTGCACTTCAGCTATCGGATCATATTTATTGACCGTATCTCCCGGAGACACCAGCCATTTGCTGATCGTCCCCTCGGTTACGCTCTCGCCTAACTGAGGCATTTTCATTTTTTCAATCCCCATGAGGATCCCTCCTTATCATACGGTGATAGGTTAAAATTCAGCCAATTCCCTCATTGCTTTTTCCACTTTATCAGGGTTGATCATAAAGTGTTTTTCCATTGTCGGAGCATACGGCATGGCAGGTACATCAGGACCGGCAAGACGCTTGATCGGAGCATCAAGGTCGAACAAGCAGTGTTCTGCGATGATGGCAGACACTTCACCCATGATGCTTCCTTCTTTATTGTCTTCCGTTACAAGCAGTACTTTACCCGTCTTGGATGCGGCTTCGATAATCGCTTCTTTATCGAGTGGATAGATGGTGCGAAGATCGAGGATATGTGCTTCAATGCCATCCTGGGCAAGCTTTTCTGCTGCTTGGAGGGCAAAGTGGACGCAAAGACCATAGGTAATGACCGTAATGTCTTCTCCTTCGCGCTTCACATCTGCTTTTCCGATTGGAAGCGTGTAATCGTCCTCTGGCACCTCGCCTTTGATGAGGCGGTAGGCCCGCTTATGTTCAAAGAACAGTACTGGGTCTTCATCACGGATCGCTGCCTTCAGAAGGCCTTTCACATCATAAGGCGTTGAAGGCATGACGATCTTCAGACCGGGCTGGTTGGCAAAGACCGCTTCTACTGATTGGGAATGATAAAGGGCTCCGTGTACTCCTCCGCCATACGGTGCGCGGATGACCATCGGACAGCTCCAGTCGTTGTTGGAACGATAGCGGATTTTGGCTGCTTCGGAAATGATCTGGTTGACAGCAGGCATGATGAAATCAGCAAACTGCATCTCAGCAATTGGTCTCATCCCGTACATGGCAGCTCCGATCCCAACACCGGCAATGGCCGACTCGGCAAGGGGCGTATCGATGACGCGCTCTTCCCCGAATTGATCATATAGTCCGTGAGTCGCCTTAAAGACGCCTCCTTTTTTGCCGACGTCCTCGCCGAGCACAAATACTTTTTCGTCTCGTTCCATTTCTTCTCTCATGGCCAATGTTACGGCATCAATATAAGACATTACTGGCATAGTGGTTCTCCCCCTTACTTCTCTTCTGCGTAAACATATTTCATGGCGGATTCCGGCTCTGCATAAGGAGCCGCCTCTGCATAATCCGTTGCTTCATTCACTTGTTTCATCACGCGGTCATTAATTGTTTTCTCCAGCTCATCGTCCATGACGCCTGTTTCTTTTAAATAGGCACCGAACGTAATGATCGGATCATTCGTTTTCGCTTTCGCCACTTCATCTGGAGAGCGGTAGCTGCGGTCATCGTCATCTGAGGAGTGTGGAGTCAGACGGTAGGAAACCGTCTCGATCAGAGTAGGCCCTTCTCCGCGTCTTCCGCGATCAGCCGCTTCCTTGACCACTTTATACACTTCGATAGGGTCATTTCCATCAACGGTGATTCCTGGCATGCCGTATCCGATGGCACGGTCTGATACTTTCTCACATGCCAATTGCTTCTCGATTGGCACCGAGATGGCATATTTGTTGTTTTCACACATGAAGATGACCGGAAGTTTATGTACACCGGCAAAGTTTGCTCCTTCGTGGAAGTCCCCTTGGTTGGACGAACCTTCACCAAACGTCACAAATGTCACAAGATCTTTTTTCTCCATTTTCCCTGCGAGTGCAAGTCCCACAGCATGCGGCACCTGGGTGGTTACCGGGGATGAACCCGTGACGATCCGATTTTTCTTTTGACCGAAATGACCAGGCATCTGACGACCGCCTGAGTTCGGATCTTCTGCTTTGGCAAAGCCTGAAAGCATCAATTCTTGAGCCGTCATCCCGAACGTGAGGACAACACCCATATCACGATAGTACGGAAGAGCATAGTCCTTATCTGTATCAAGTGCAAAAGCTGCACCCACCTGGGCGGCCTCTTGGCCTTGACAAGAAATGACGAATGGGATCTTCCCTGAGCGGTTCAACAGCCACATCCGCTCATCAATTCTCCTGGCGAGGAGCATAGTTTCATACATCTCTACTACTTTCTCATTGGAAAGTCCTAATTCTTCATGACGATTGCTTGCCATTTTTTCAACCTCCTACAGCGTTTATGGATAGCAGGGTGCCTTCTGTCAGGTCCCTGTGTAATGATATGTTCGAGCCGCTTTTCTATTGTCCAGCTGCGGGGCTTAGGGGCTCGAGGTCATAAGCTGTTCTGATCAAAAAGGCAAAGGACGCCTTTCCGCTCAGCCCATCTTATGCTTGTCGCCCCTAGCGAAGCCCCTCCGCTTTTCTATTGTCCAGCTGCGGCGGGGTAACCCTCGAGGTCATAAGTCGTGCCGGACAAAAAGGCCAAAAACGCCTTTTCGCCGTCCCGTCTTATGCTTGTCGGGTCAGGGCACCCCGCCTCCGCTTTTCTATTGTCCAGCTACAGCGGGGTGACCCTCGAGGTCATAAGTCGTGCCGGACAAAAAGGCCAAAAACGCCTTTTCGCCGTCCCGTCTTATGCTTGTCGGGTCAGGGCACCCCGCCTCCGCTTTTCTAGCCATGTATGGCTTTTCCGTCTACTGCCAGGGCGGCTTCGCCTATGGCTTCTGAGAGGGATGGATGCGGGTGGATGGTGTGGGCGATTTCCCACGGTGTTGCGTCAAGTACTTTGGCGAGTCCTGCTTCGGAGATCATGTCGGTGACGTGTGGACCGATCATGTGAACGCCCAGGAGGTCATCGGTTTCCTTATCTGCGACGATCTTGACGAATCCGTCTGATTCTCCGTACACAAGGGCTTTCCCGATGGCCCTGAAATTGAACTTCCCGACTTTGACGTTATGACCTTCGTCTTTTGCTTGCTGTTCCGTCAATCCTACACTGGCGATTTCAGGACTGCTGTAGATGCATTTGGATATGAGCGTATAGTCGATTGGATGAGGCTTTTGATCAGCCAGATGCTCCACTGCCGTGATCCCTTCATGTGACGCGACGTGGGCAAGCTGCAAGCCACCGATCACATCTCCGATCGCATAGATATGGGATTCTTTCGTTTGGTAGTATTCATTTACCTCGACGAACCCTTTTTCCACCTTGATATCTGTATTTTCAAGGCCGATTCCTTCGACATTTGCCTGACGTCCAACGGAAACGAGGATTTTTTCTGCTTCGAAGGTTTTTGTTTCACCTTTGTGCTCGGCACTGATTGTGACACTTCCCGCCCCTTTGTTCAGCGTATCAGAGAGGACTTTCGCGCCAGTGACGATTTTAATGCCTTTTTTCTTCATCAATCGCTGCATTTCTTTGGCGATATCTTTATCTTCTGTCGGTACGATGGTGTCCGCATACTCGATGACCGTCACATCCACATCAAAATCTGATAGCATGGATGCCCATTCGATCCCGATGACTCCGCCTCCTACAATGATGATGGATTTCGGCAAGGTTTCAAGGGAAAGAGCTTCATCGGAAGATAAGACAGCCGTTCCGTCAATATCCAGCCCCGGCAGTGAGCGCGGGCGGGAGCCTGTTGCCACGATGACATTTTTCGGAATGAGCATGGCGTTTTCTTCACCGTTGTTCATTTCGACTGAAATGGTTCCGGGCATCGGTGAGAATATGGACGGCCCAAGGATCCTTCCAAGTCCTTCGAAGACATCGATCTTCCCTTGCTTCATCAAGTGTTGGACACCTTTATGAAGGCCTTCGACGATGCTTTCTTTACGCGCCTGCACTTTAGGGAAGTCAAGTTCCACTCCGTTGATTTTCACCCCGAAATCTTCACTGTGCTTAGCCGTTGCATAAACTTCAGCACTCCTTAGAAGCGCTTTACTCGGAATACATCCCTTATGGAGGCATGTTCCTCCCAGTTTCCCTTTTTCCACGATTGCTGTTTTCAGACCCAATTGAGATGCACGGATGGCGGCGACGTAACCGCCTGTTCCTCCACCCAGAATGACAAGATCATATTCTTCAGCCATTGTTCATGACCTCCTTATTGTATCCGGGCCTCACTTTTTGACGTTCCCGGATATCCTTTGTATTCTTCTTCACTTTTGAGGACACGCAGTGCCCCTTCGGCAAGGGCTTGAAGTTCATTTTCACCGGGTTGGATGATGACATCGGCGATCCAGTTGATCCTTTTAGAAATGGCCTTGACGAACCCTTTTCCGTATGCAAGCCCTCCCGTCAGGATGATGGCATCCACCTTGCCGCTCAGCACGGCACTGGCCGCTCCGATTTCCTTGGCAATTTGATAAGCCATGGCGTCATAGACGTGCCGGGCTTTTTCATCACCATGTTCGATCATCTTTTCTACTTTCACTGCATCGCTTGTACCGAGGTAACCTACAAGACCACCCTGTCCAACAAGCTTCTTCATGATCTCCTCGCGGTAGTAATCACCTGAAAAGCACAGGTCAACAAGGTCCCCGGCAGGGACTGTCCCTGCACGTTCAGGGCTGAATGGACCGTCGCCGTGCAGTCCATTATTGACGTCGATCACCTTACCGAGATGATGGACACCAACGGTGATTCCACCTCCCATATGGGTGATGATCAGGTTCAGCTCTTCATATTTCTTACCGAGCTGCTTGGCCACCCTTCTTGCGACCGCCTTCTGGTTGAGGGCATGGAAGATACTTCTGCGCTCGATCAAGGAGAATCCTGACACCCTGGCAAGAGGCTGGAGCTCGTCCACTACCACCGGATCGACGATATAGGATGGGATATTGAGTCCGGATGCGATTTCGAATGCCAGTATGCCTCCGAGATTCGATGCATGCTGACCGGATACACCTTCTCTGAGGTCGCGGAGCATCTCTTCGTTCACAAGATAGGTTCCACCTTCAATAGGCTTCAAAAGGCCACCCCGCCCACAGACGGCGCTCAGTTTGGAAATGTTGATCCCTTCTTCATCGAGGGCTTCGAGGATCGTATGCTTGCGGAACTCATATTGATCAATGATGGTCGGGTATTGATTGATGGTTTCCGTTTCATGACGGATCGTTTTTTCAAAAACGGAACGGTCTTCATCGAAGACCCCGATTTTTGTCGATGTGGATCCCGGATTAATGACAAGGATCCGATGCTTGATTTCTTGCACAGTAGTAACCTCCAATAGGGCGAATTATATCTTTATTCTCTCTATTCCAAGGACCCCCTGATGACAAAATGTCGTTTACATAAAGATGGGGCACCCCTCCTTTTTTGGAGGAGCACCCATCAATGTGTTTTAGCGGCGGCTAAGGATGTGATGTCCGTTTTGAAGGAATTGACTTCTTGAACGGCGCATTTTCTCGATGCGTTCTTCTGCCATGCGATCAGCAGCTACATATGTAGCAACATGATCACGCTTGGCGATTTCAATGACACGCTCAACATTATTATAAACCTGTTCAACCTTTTTCATGGCTCTCTCGCTGTTATATCCATAAAGCTCATCCGCGACGTTGATGACCCCACCTGCATTGATGACATAATCCGGCGCATAGACGATTCCCATTTCGTGGATGGCATCTCCGTGACGGGATTCTTTCAGCTGGTTATTTGCAGCTCCGGCAATCACTTTGGCTTTCAGCTGTGGAATCGTTTCGTCATTGATGATGGCACCAAGGGCACAAGGCGCGAAGATGTCACAATCTACTCCATAGATTTCATTTGTATCTACAGCTTTTGCACCAAACTCTTCCACGGCACGCTGAACGGCTTCTTTATTGATATCCGTTACGATCAGGTTGGCGCCTTCTTCGTGAAGGTGACGGCACATATTGTACGCTACATTGCCGACACCTTGGACTGCAATGGTTTTCCCCTCAAGTGAATCTGTTCCGAAGGCTTCCTTGGCTGCCGCTTTGATTCCGCGGTAAACGCCGTAAGCTGTTACAGGGGATGGATTCCCTGATGAACCGAATGCAGGTGAGATCCCTGTCACATAATCGGTCTCTTCGTGGATCAAGTCCATATCCGCAACGGTCGTACCTACGTCCTCTGCTGTGATATATCGGCCGTTCAGTCCTTGGATGTAGCGTCCGAATGCACGGAACATCTCTTCATTCTTATCTTTTCGTGGATCTCCGATGATGACGGTCTTACCGCCTCCGAGATTCAATCCGGCTGCAGCGTTTTTGTATGTCATACCTTTGGCAAGGCGAAGGGCGTCTTCAATCGCTGCTTCTTCCGATTCGTAGGTCCACATGCGTGTTCCGCCTAGTGCAGGTCCGAGAGTGGTGTCATGGATGGCAATGATGGCTTTCAATCCTGATTCCTGATCTTGACAGAATACCAATTGTTCGTAGTCGTATTGTTCCATATAGCTGAAGATTTTCATGAGTGTTTCCCCCTATTTATAAGTGTAATTGTGTTATCGGTTTTCAGAAGAGCAGATGGCAAGTGCCAATGAGTATAGCTTGCTCTCAGCCAGGTCCGACCTGGATGTTAATACGATTGGTGCTTTGGCTCCCGATATGACGGCAGCCACCTTTGCCCCTGCGAAATACATGAGGGACTTATAAAGGATGTTTCCTGATTCTATTGTTGGCACCAGGAGGATATCTGCATTTCCAGCTACCTCGCTGGCAATTCCTTTTTGACTGGCCGCAATCGATGAAACGGCGTTATCAAGGGCGAGCGGCCCGTCCACCAGGCAATCTTTGATCTGTCCCCTTTGGTTCATTACCGTAAGGGATGCAGCGTCCAGTGTGGCCTGCATTTGAGGATTGATGACCTCGACGGCTGCCAGAGGAGCCACTTTAGGCCGGTCGATTCCGATAGACCGGGCAACTGTAACGGTATTTTGAATGATTTGGGCCTTTTGCCCAAGGTCCGGTGAGATGTTCATGGCTGCATCGGTTACAAAAATGAGGTTTTCGAAACCTTCCACCTCAAAGGCAGCTGCATGCGATAACACATTCCCGGTCCTGAGACCCCATTCTTTATTCAGTACGGCCTTGAGAAGGACGGAAGTGGAGACATGCCCCTTCATCAGAACGTCTGCTTTTTTTTGATTGACGGCTTGAACGGCAAGTTCTGCAGCATGTTGCACTGATGGTGAATGGATGATCTTGATCCGGGTGCTGTTTAGAAGGTCGCGTTGCGATTCTTCCATGTCCCTTTCGATCTTCTCACTGTCACCAAAGAGTAGGAACTCTGCCATCCCCCGTTCCACCGCCATTGATACAGCCTTCAGGACTTCTTTGTCTTCAGCCGCAGCAACAGCCACGGTGGCATTTTCCTTTCGGGTTGCTAGATCTACTAGAGATTGGAGATTCATGTACGTGATTCAACCCCTTTTACAATTATCGGTTCCACTAATATACTTCGCAAGAAGCGTGCCAACTTTCAAAAACGTGAAAACGCTTCATTTAACTTGAAGTAAGCGTGCAAGTTTTTTCAGGGTGTGCAAATTATTTCATGCTATTTATTTCAATATTATACTTTTCAATTTTATAATATAAATTCCTGACAGAAACATTGAGTGCTTTTGCCGTGGCGGTCTTATTGCCTTTATGTTGTGCTAAAACCGACTGGATTATCTGCCTTTCATACCATTCGAGACGCGCATTCAGATCGGTCGCTTCCGGATCCGTCTCGATCTCGGTGGTGCGTTCCTTCGTATGTCCCATGGAAGAAAGATGCTTTTCATCTATATAGGTTTCATTTGCCTCCATGAATATGACGGCCCTGCCAAGTACATTTTCCAGTTCGCGGACGTTCCCGGGCCAGTCATGCTCCATCAGCCTCATTGAAGCCTTTTTCGTCAGTCCTTCCACCTTACGCCCATAATCCTGATTGATCTTAGCGATGAGGCGCTCGGATATCAAGGGGATGTCCCCTTTCCGATGATGAAGTGGCGGGATCTGGATCGGCATTCGATTGAGTCGGTAATAGAGATCTTCTCTGAATGATCCGTCCCCCATGCCTTTCTCGAGATTCACATTGGTGGCGGCAATCACCCGGACGTTTATGGGGATTGACTTGGTTCCTCCCACCCGGACGATTTCTTGTTCCTGAAGCACCCTTAAAAGCTTCGCCTGCGTGTTGGCACTCAGCTCCCCGATCTCATCAAGGAAAATGCTCCCATTATTCGCTTCTTCGAAGAGTCCCCGCTTGCCCCCGCGCTTCGCTCCTGAGAATGCGCCATCTTCATAACCGAACAGCTCACTCTCCAACAAGTTTTCAGCCAGAGCAGCACAGTTGACCCTGATGAACTTATTGAATTTCCGGTCGCTTGCATTATGTATAGCGTGGGCAAACAGTTCCTTTCCGGTGCCTGATTCACCCCGGAGCAAAACCGTCGCCGGCGTCTTCGCACCGAGCTTCGCCTGTTCGATGGCAATCTTCATTTCTTCGGAAGTCCCGATGATATCGTCGAAAATATATTTTGCCTCAAGCGTACGGATGATCCTGCGCGCCCGGTCCAATTCATTCGTGAGGGATTGGATCTCAGACATATCATGGATGACACCGACGCTCCCTTTCAGAATGTCATTGACGATGATCGGTGCCACATTGACGATGACTTCCTTTCGCTTCGGGCCGACACGCATCCTCGTCCCCCTGATGGCCTTTCGGGTCCTGAGGACTTTTAGGTGGATGCTTTCGCCTTCGGAGATATCCGCAGTTGCCGGCTGACCGATCACCTCTCCGCTTGAAAGGCCAGTGATTCTAGTATAGGCGGGATTGATCAAGATCCCTTTTCCTTCCTCATCAACGACCGAAATGGCATCATCACTCGATTGGATGATCGCTTCAAGCATCGTCTGGATTTCCTTCAGGTCCGTGATCTGTTCAGCAAGGTTCACCACTTCGGTAATATCCTTGAACACCGAAAACGCACCGATTACTTCATCCGTAGATGTGATCATCGGGATCCTGCTCGAAATGATCTTCAAGCCGTTCTGGAGGATCACTTCCTGGTTGATTTCAGACCTCCTCGTTTCGATGGTCGAGATCAACCGGCTTTCCGGCACGACTTCAAGGATATTCCGGTTTAAGGCATCTCCGCCACTGATCCCCGTCATTCGCTGAGCACTTTGATTGAAAAGGATGATCTTACCCCTGTGATCAATTCCGATCATCCCGTCATCCGTGGAATTGAATATGAGATCCCGCTTAAAGGATTCACTTGTGAGTTCATGGATCAGCTCTTCTTTTTCCTCGAGGAGCTTGGAAATGAGGAAGGCGACACTTCCCGGAATGAGCACGGTGTTCTTCCCGCGTCGATCCCTGATGTCTTCGAATACTTCCCTATCCCCCGTCACCTCGATGACGATATCGATGGAAGCATCAAGATATGGTCGCCAGTCATCTCCGATGGCAATGCCCCATTCCCCGGCAAGCTTTACCCCTGGAGCCTGCCTGTCCACATCGATGACCGCTACTACATTCATGGAAGAGGCTTCGTGGAGAATTTTCAAGATCGCCACCCCACCTTTTCCTCCCCCTACTATGAGAACATCCTGCAACATTCTTCACCCCATCGCTTTGTCCGTGCAATATATTTCACAGTTCCATTTTACCTCACAAGGGCCACCTTGACAATTTTCATGATGGAGGTAAAATTCAAGTAAGTGGATACAAAGGGGAAATGTACATAATGTCACGCCTTATCGCTTTGATCATCATGCTCATACCCGGCGCATTTGCAGCGCTCGGTATCAAGCTTATGAGGGACATGCTCTTCGGCATCCTGCAGCCTCCCATACCGTACCTCTGGTTGCAATTCGTACTTGGTTTAGTCTTCTTCGTTGCAGGCCTAGGATTCATCGCAGGATTCGTTCTCCACAGGGACCGGAAAAGGAACAAAGTTCAACCTCGTTTCACGAAAAAAAGCTAGCCCGCGGGCTAGCTTTTTTTCGTATTCCTGATCCCGACTGCGCGCTCGGGAAAATCGGTAATGAGGGCTGGGCACTCAATACCCAACAGTCTATTTATCGACGTTTCCTTATTTACCGTATAGGGCCTCACCAGAACCCCCGCATTCAGCGACTGGCGGATCATATCATCCGTTACGGCGTTGAGATTCGGATGGATGGCACCTGCCCCGATGGAACGGGCATAGGACCATGGCATGAAAAGGCGGTTCGAGTAAAGGGCTGCCACTTCCACTGCCGGATTCAACTTCCTGCACTTCACAAGGGAGTAATGATTGAAGGAGGAGATGATGATTCGTTCATCGTAACCATATTTTCTGCTTAATTCGAAGATTTTCTCCTCTAGGCCGGTATAGTCCATGACACTGTTTTTCAATTCGATGTTACAGAGGAGATTATTCCCCCTCATCCATTCGAACACTTCGATCAGGGAAGGCACCCTGCACCGTCGAAGCATCTTCCATTTTCCGTTCGCCTTGAGTTTTTGGATATCCTTGAGGGAGAAATCCTTGACGAAGCCTTTACCATTCGTCGTGCGATCGAGAGTTTCATCATGGATGACAACCACCTGACCGTCCGACGTAAGCTGTACATCAATTTCGATCCCATCAGCCCCGACCCGGGCTGCCTCGGCGAACGCTTCCATTGTATTCTCTGGATGAGTCCCTGCGGAGCCTCTGTGGGCAAAGATCAATGTCATACTTTCACGTCCTTTTTCTTCTATGTAAGGTCGGTACCCTTTCACACAAAAATAAAAACCCGGCATCCACCGGGTCACAAGTTCTACTTACCCTTTCAAGAAGCCTTATGCTCCAAACGCAGCTTGTCAGCCACCATCGCAATAAACTCAGAATTGGTCGGTTTCGCTTTTGTCATGCTTACAGTATAACCGAATAGGGAGGAGATGGAATCGATATTCCCACGGCTCCAGGCTACTTCGATGGCGTGACGGATCGCACGCTCGACCCTCGAAGCGGTAGTGTTGTATTTCTTCGCGATATCAGGATAGAGGACCTTCGTGATAGAACCAAGGAGTTCGATGTCATTGTAGACCATTGAGATCGCTTCCCTTAAGTACATATATCCTTTAATATGTGCCGGTACGCCGATTTCATGAATGATGCTTGTGATGCTCGCATCAAGATTTCTCGGTTTATGATCAGAATTCATTCGGGAGGAAGGCTTTTTGATGATCGGGTTCGTTTTCCCGCTTACCTGTCGGATATGGCTCACCAGGTTTTCCATATCGAACGGCTTCAGGATGAAATAGGATGCACCGAGATCGACCGCTTTTTTCGTCACGTCTTCCTGACCGAAAGCCGTCAGCATGATCACATTCGGGATATTCTTCCTCTCTCTAAGTCGTTCGAGAACCGCAAGTCCATCCAGATGGGGCATGATGATATCCAAAACGAGTACGTCCGTTTCGACTTCCTCCAAGAGATCCAGGCAGTCTTGTCCATTATGGGCAATCCCTACAACTTCCAAGTCATTTTGCGAGGCAATATAATCTTCCAACAATGAGGTGAGTTCCCGGTTATCATCCACAATACAAACTTTAATCGATTTCACTAAACGTTTCCTCCTCAGTCCAAATAAATTCACTGTTATTTTTTATTGTAAATTACTTTTTCGACAATGCAACCTAATTTCCTTTTATTTTTGAAAAAAACTTGAAATATATTCTTTTTTCTTCGTTTTACTTTCGTTTTCTCTTAATTTCGACCTGATTCGATTTCCACCCTGAACTTTTGTCGAATTATCTTTATAGTAACGGAAATCCTTCCATTTCTCAAACGCACGAAAAAATCCGACGCTTGCTCAGCGCCGGATTCATTCAACTTGCTCTGCTATGATCTTTTTTGTAAATATCGATACCTGCTTCGCTCAGCATCCACTCGATATGGACACCGTACCCGCTCGTGGGATCATTCACGAATACATGAGTGACAGCTCCTACGACCTTCCCGTCCTGAATGATCGGGCTACCGCTCATTCCCTGGACGATCCCGCCGGTTTTCTTCAGGAGCTTTGGATCCGTCACCTTCAACACCATCCCTTTGGTAGCAGGGTATTTCTGTGGGATCGTGCTCATGATTTCGATATCGTACATTTCGACTTCCTTGCCATCGACCACCGTGAGGATCTGGGCTGGACCTTCCTTCACCTGGTGAGAGAGGGCGATCGGCATGGGCTTATCCATCCGCTCATTCTCGATGGTCTGGTTCAGGCGCCCGAATATACCAAACGGACTGTTCCTCGTGATATCCCCGATCACCTTATGATCGGATGAGAACCTTGCCAGTTTCTCCCCCGGCTTTCCATCGCTCCCTTTTTGGATAGAGGTTACTTCGGAATGGACGATTTCGCCATCTGCGACGACAATCGGCTTCTTCGTATCCATATCGGATATCACATGTCCAAGAGCCCCGTATTTCTTCGATTGTGGATCATAAAAGGTCATCGTGCCGATTCCAGCAGCCGAGTCCCTGATATACAGGCCGAGCTTATAAGCAGAATTGCCTTTTTCCCTTACCGGCAGGAGAGTGGTTTTGATCGTTTTTTTCTCTCGTTTCACCACAAGTTTCAAGGACTCCTGGTCTTTTCCCGCGGATTGGACAAATGGTGCCACGTCGGAAAGTTCTTCAATCTTGGTTCCATTGATCTCTGTAATCATATCCCCAACCTGGATCCCTGCTTTTTCACCCGGAGAAACTTTTCCTTCTTCCGTATTCACAAGATGATGACCGACGACCAATACGCCAACGGTATTCAATTTGACCCCGATCGATTGTCCACCCGGGATCACTTTAAAATCTTTCAGCACTTCAACATTGACTTCTTTGACGGGGAGTCCGGCAAGTTCAAAGACCACTTCATCTTTGCCGACCCGGCTGCCTCCCACGGATAATTGTTCGTTGTTCGACGAAAGCTGGACCGTCCCTTCAGATGCGGCAGCAGGAGCTGATATGGGGAGAGCAACTTGATCCCCTTCCATCATCCTAATGAACGTGGGCGTTTTCACCCACTGTTGGACAGGTTCCAAAAAACCGATAAAAATGAGCGAAACAAGGAGAATTCCACCTATGCATTTCCTTAACGAATCTGACTTCACTACTTTCACTCTCCTCGCTTCTAATCCAAACACACTGGTGATTTGGCTACAGTTTTACTTTTGCCTTTTGAAAGGACATTTATAACTGGTAATAATGAAAAAAAGCTACCCGCATTGGATAGCTTTTCATGTCTCTTTGATGCTCCCCGCCAAATGAAGGAGCTCTTTGGCATGTTCAAGTGTAAGGTCGGTGATCTCCACGCCGGAAATCATACGTGAGATTTCCTGAATTTTCTCATTTTCCTCAAGTCTTTTCACCTTCGTGCTCGTACGCCCGTTCGATTGTTTCTTCGAGATGAACAGATGACAGTCTGCCATCGCCGCAACCTGTGGAAGATGGGAAATGCACATCACCTGTGAATGGACGGCCACTTGATAGATCTTCTCTGCAATCGATTGGGCCACCCTTCCGCTAACACCTGTATCCACTTCGTCGAAGATGATGGACGTGATCCCCTGATGCTTGGAGAAGATCGTCTTAAGGGCGAGCATGATACGGGATAATTCTCCCCCAGAAGCGACCTTCGAAAGGGGCTTCAGCGGTTCTCCAGGATTCGTCGAGATATAAAACTCGACTTCATCCCATCCGTCTCTCTTGAACTTCCGGTTTACAGCATCTCCGTCGGTCAGGAACTTGACCTCGAATTTCGTTTTGTCCATGTAGAGCTGTTTCAGCTGCTCATGGATGCTGACCGTGAGCTTCTTAGCCCACTTCTTACGGGCGATGGTCAGATTTTCCGCCTCGACGGAAAGATCATTTTCGAGGGAGCGCAGCTGATCTTGAAGCTGTTGAACATGTGAATCCTTGTTAACGATCGTTTCAATTTCCTCTTCAATCCGTGAGCCATACGCAAGCACCTCTTCAATCGATGAGCCATACTTGCGTTTCAGTCCATTGATCTCATTCAGCCTGGACTCGATCATATCGAGCCTGCCCGGTTCAAATTCCAGTTGATCCAATTCCGCCCTGATGGCATGTGCGGCATCCTCAAGGATGTAATAGGCCGAGGAGACCGACTCAAGCGTCCCGCCAAACTGGGCGTCGACTTCCGCTGCGGTCTCAAGATGGCCCATGGCAAGCCCCGCCCAGTCCATTCCTTTTCTTTCCCCTCGCAGGCTGTCATACGACGTCTGGAGGGCTTCATATAGCTTTTCAAAATTGACGAGCTTCAGCTTTTCATCCTGCAGTTCATCATCCTCATGCAGGCGAAGCTCCGCATCCTGGATTTCTTTTTGCTGGAACTGGATAAGATCCAGGCGATGAGCCATCTCCTGTTCATTTTCATTCAAGCGCTTCAGCTGTCTGGACACGGTCTGATATTCTTCAAACACATCCAGATAGGCTGTGAGCGATGATGCAATATCCTTCCCACCAAACTGATCCAGAAGCGTCAGATGAAGGTGCTCATTCATGAGCTCCTGATGCTCATGTTGCCCATGGATGTCAATGAGGGTCGACCCGATTTCACGCATGGTGGCAATCGTCACAAGCTTTCCGTTTACTCTGCAAACACTTTTACCCGTACTGGAAATATCTCTCCTGAGAACAATCATGCCCTCTTCGATGTCGATGCCGAATTCAGAAGCCTTTGCATGGCAAGGATGACGGGGATCGTCCAAAAGAAATAACCCTTCAATCTCGGCTTTTTTCTCTCCATGCCGGACGAACTCTGACGATCCCCTGCCTCCCACCAATAGATGGATGGCATCGATGATAATGGACTTCCCGGCACCTGTTTCCCCTGAAAGGACCGTCAATCCTTCTTCGAATGAAAGGGCAATCGAGTCGATGATGGCAAAATTTTTGATTGAAAGTTCCTGTAACAAGAAATACTCACCTCATATAATAAGACACTTCCGATCATGCATCCCGGATAGAACCGAATCACGTTGGAAAGTGCCTCTGTTTTCATTTAATTTACCCCGTCTAACGGGAGGTCAACCTTTTATAGCATATCAAGGAAACGTTTGGAAATGACTTCGGTTTCCGCTTCGGATCGACAGATGATCAAACAGGTGTCGTCCCCGCAGATCGTCCCTAGGATCTCTTCCCAGTCCAAGTTGTCGATGAGTGCCCCTATGGCATTCGCATTTCCCGGGAGCGTCTTCATGACCAGCATGTGACCGGCTGCATCAATCTTGACGAAGGCATCCGTTAACGTCCTCTTCAGCTTTTGAAGGGGGTTAAAACGCTGGTCTGCCGGTAGGCTGTATTTATAGCGCCCATCCATAAGCGGGACCTTGACCAGGTGAAGCTCCTTGATATCCCTCGAAACGGTTGCCTGGGTGACATTGAAGCCTGCATTCTTCAGGCTGTCCACCAGCTCATCCTGGGTTTCCACATCCCGATTTGTGATGATTTCCCTGATCTTTATATGTCTTTGACCCTTATTTAACATCACCATACACCTCTTACTCCAAAATGAACCTGTATATTTATACCTCTACGCTTATGTTAGCCTATTTTGATGTACAAATCCACCAGAAACCGTGCAGATCCTTCACTTCTTTATCTCCTTCATCAGAAAAGCTAGTACAGTTTTACATTTTTATGTATTATTAATATTTTTTATCATTAATGCAATAATATACAAATATAGTTTTATTGCTGGAAAAAAGAAAGAAATTTAAGACTTTTAAATGAAACCGTTTACCCATTTGAATCCTTTCACTATACAGTTTAGTGTATATAAGCACGGGGTATAAGACTATAGGAATTGCACATATTACTTATTATTCAAGAATACCCATTTTAAAAAATTTCTATTGTGCATCATTTGAAAGCCTGACATGAATCGTTGCTTAAAACGCAAAATACAAAAAGACAGGGGGATGAAGTAGAAAAAAGAAGTTAGGTTCGGGTTAAACAGAAGGAGGAACATTACACTTATGAGTCAAGGAAAATTTAAAAAGACGATATCACTATTGGACCTCACCTTAATCGGTCTCGGGGCGATCTTCGGATCTGCATGGCTGTTTGCCGTCAGTAACGTCGCATCCCAGGCGGGTCCAGCCGGGAGTTTCTCCTGGATTATTGGAGGCGTCATCATCCTATTAATCGGTCTAGTGTATGCAGAACTGGGTGCGGCACTCCCTCGTACGGGGGGAATCATCCGGTATCCGGTATATTCACACGGACCACTCGTCGGATACATGATTTCATTCATCACGATCGTTGCTTACACCAGTTTGATTTCAATTGAAGTGACAGCTGTACGGCAGTATCTCGCTTATTGGATTCCTGGATTGACGAAAGCGGGGTCTGAATCACCAACAATCGGAGGATGGCTGCTCCAACTAGGGTTGCTCATCGCCTTTTTCCTACTCAATTTTTGGAGCGTAAAGGCTTTTGCCAAATCCAATATCATCATTTCCATTTTCAAATACGTTGTACCAATCACAATCATCGTCGTATTGTCGTTCCATTTTAAATCAGCGAACTTTTCTGTTGAAGCTTTTGCACCATTCGGCTTTGATGGGATCCAAGGAGCCATCGCAACTGGCGGGGTCATGTTCGCCTATCTCGGACTTCATCCCATCGTATCGGTTGCCAGCGAGGTCAAAAACCCTCAACGGAATATTCCAATCGCCCTTGTCCTTTGCATCATCCTTGCAGCTCTGATCTATACGGCACTGCAAGTATTGTTCATCGGAGCTATTCCGACTGATACCATCAGTAATGTAGGTTGGGCCGGAATACAAGAAGAATTCTCCCTTCCATTCGGAGATATCGCGATTGTCTTGGGTCTTGGTTGGTTATCTGCCCTTGTGGTATTCGATGCCATCCTGTCCCCTGGAGGAAACGGAAACATTTTCATGAATACGACAGCACGCCTTGTGTACGCCTGGTCAAGAAACGGTACGCTATTCAAGACATTCTCCAAAGTCGATAAAGTAACGGGAATTCCCCGTTCCTCCCTGTGGCTATCATTGGGACTTTCGATCTTCTGGACACTGCCATTCCCTTCTTGGAATGCACTGGTAAACGTCTGCTCGGTGGCACTGATCCTTTCTTATGCCATTGCACCTATTTCATCGGCCACCTTCTCGGTCAATGCAAAGGACCTGGAGAAACCATTCAAACTTAGAGGAATGAACATCATCGCACCTATTTCCTTTATTTTTGCTTCGTACATTGTCTACTGGTCTGGTTGGAAGACCATTTCATGGTTGCTCGGCTCTCAATTGGTTATGTTCGTCGTCTACTTCATTTTCAAGAAATATGTACCGACAGACAAAGTGAAGCTTCCGCAGCAGCTCAAATCAGCCTGGTGGCTCGTTGGATATTATATCAGTATGCTCATCATCTCATACTTCGGTTCATTTGGCGGCGGAAAAGGGTACCTGGACAATCCAGCCGACCTGATCCTGATTGCCATCGTCTCACTCGCCATATTCTTCTGGGCTAAGTATACAGGTCTACCGAAAGCCATGATTGACTCTGATGATGAAACACCTGAAGAAACAACGAAAGAAAAATAGAAACCTCACATTAACACGTGGATTCTTATAGTCTTTTACCACAAAGAAAGCGTGGGACCAGAAGGTCCCACGCTTTCTTATGGTTACTCCTCATTCTTCTGAGCAGATTTGAATTGAGTGTGAGCTTCTTTGATTACATCTTCCGGCGTTACCGTTAAATGAGACACACCCTCTTCCCTTCCCTGCCACTTAAGGTGAATAAGGAATTCGATATTCCCGTCACCACCTGTGATCGGCGAGTACGAGAGGCCTTCGATATCATAGCCCTCATTCAGTGAGAGGTCTATGATTTTTTGGATTACTGCCTTATGGACGGAAGGATCCCGTACGATGCCTTTTTTCCCGACCTGCTCCCTGCCCGCTTCGAACTGTGGTTTGATGAGGGCAATGCAGTCGCCCCCTTGTACCAAGAGTGTCTTTAAAACAGGGAGGATCAGGGAGAGCGAGATGAAGGAGACGTCGATGGAGGCAAGATTCGGCATTTCACCTTCAAGGTCTTCCGGCTTCACATAGCGGAAATTCGTCCGCTCCATGACAACCACACGCTCATCCTTCCTTAGCTTCCAGGCAAGCTGATTGTAGCCTACATCAAGGGCATAGCTCATTTTCGCGCCATTCTGAAGGGCACAGTCGGTAAATCCACCCGTCGAAGCTCCGATATCAAGAAGAACTTTATTTTCTGCGGTGATATCGAATTCTTTGAGGGCCTTTTCAAGCTTCAAGCCCCCCCTGCTAACATAAGGCATCACTTTTCCTTTGACCGTCAGGGGTGAATCTTCGCTTATCTTCTCCCCCGGTTTATCCAGTCTCATTTCGTTTGAGTACACAAGACCGGCCATGACGGCCCTTTTTGCCTTTTCACGTGTTTCGAAAAGACCTTGTTCTACAAGAAGTATATCTAATCGCTGTTTTTTCACTTTCATGTTCAAGCCCTTTTTTGTTTTTTTGGTGTAATCGTCAAGATCCGGTCGATGACGTTTTCCTTTGTCATACCGATTTCATTGAGCAGTTCTTTGACACTTCCATGCTCCACGAAGTAATCAGGGATTCCGATTCGATCGATAACGGCGTCATGATAGCCTTTTTCCTGAGCAAACTCAAGGACCCCGCTTCCGAAGCCACCCTGAAGGACTGCTTCTTCGATCGTCAATACGGGTATTTCCTCGGAAAGAATGGAAGAAAGCATCGCCTCATCCATCGGCTTGATGAACCGCGCATTCACGACCCGTACTGATACCCCTTGCTTCTCGAGGTCCCCTGCCGCATCCATAGCCATGGGAATCGTTGTACCGAACGTCAGGATGACTGCGTCGGTCCCGTCCTTGAGGATTTCCCACGTGCCGATCGGAATGGTCTTCAATTCTTCGTCCATCTTCACGCCGTAACCATTTCCACGGGGGAAACGGAGGGCGATTGGCCCGTTGTTATAGGAAAGAGCCGTATTGACCATATGTTGGCCTTCATTTTCGTCTTTTGGCATCATAAGGACCATATTCGGCAGATGGCGCAGGAAGGCAATATCGAACACCCCTTGATGGGTTTCGCCATCAGCACCGACAAGTCCAGCCCGGTCGATTCCGATGAACACGTTGAGGTTCTGCCTGCAAATATCGTGAACCACCTGGTCATATGCTCGCTGTAGGAATGTCGAATAAATCGCAAGGAACGGTTTCATATCCTGGGTGGCAAGACCTGCCGCAACCGTCGCCGCATGCTGTTCGGCAATCCCGACGTCGAACATCCTGTCGGGGAATTCCTCCGCAAATCCGAGAAGGCTTGAGCCGACTGGCATGGCAGGAGTGATGGCCACGATACGCTCATCTTCACGTGCCAGCCTCCTGACCGTTTCACTGACAAGGCTGCTCCATGATGGAGGAGCGCCCACCGGTTTGATCAGGTCACCTGTATCGATTTTATACGGGCCGGTTCCATGCCATGTACCGAGTGTGTCTTTTTCGGCAGGCTGGAAGCCTTTCCCCTTCTTCGTGAGAACGTGGAGAAGGACCGGACCCTTTGTTTTTTTCGCATACTGGATGTTTTCCTGTAAGTTTTCATAATCGTGTCCATCAATCGGGCCAAGATAGGTGAAGCCCAGCTCTTCAAAGAACATCCCGGAGACGAACAGATATTTCAAGCTGTCCTTCACCCGTTCAGCCGTACTGGCAAGCTTCCCTCCGACTGCCGGTATTCGCTTCAGGATATACTCCAACTCATCTTTCACCCAGTTATACTTATTCGCCGTGCGAAGACGGCCAAGGATATTATGCAGGGCACCGACATTCGGTGCGATGGACATTTCATTATCATTCAATACGACGATCATGTCCTTCTTTTCATGGCCGATGTGGTTGAGTGCTTCAAGGGCCATCCCTCCGGTCAGCGCACCGTCCCCGATGACGGGAATGATATAGGAATCTTCCTTTTTCACATCCCTTGCGATGGCCATCCCCATGGCAGCGGAGAGGGATGTGGAGCTGTGTCCTGTCTCCCATACGTCATGCTCGCTTTCATTCCGTTTAGGGAATCCGCATAGTCCCTTATATTGTCTAAGGGTATCAAACTGACCTGCGCGCCCCGTCAGGATCTTGTGTACATAAGACTGATGGCCCACATCCCATAATATCTTGTCCTTGGGACTGTCGAAATGCTTATGAAGGGCTACAGTCAATTCGACCACCCCGAGATTCGGCCCGATATGACCGCCGCTTTTGGCGAGATTCCCAATCAGGAAATCACGGATATCTTGGCTCAGTCCCTCCAGTTGTTCATTGGACATATCCTTTAAGAAAGAGGGATCTTTAATCGATAATAAATCCATATGGTCCACTCACTTTCATCACTAGTTAGTTTATTTCATTGACGTTTTTGCATTTTGTATGGTTTTCACTGTGATATGACCCTCGCCGTATTCGACAAAATGATTGTATATTCCCTAGAATACGCAATCACAGGCCATTTTCCAAGTGCTTTGACTTTTCTAAGGGAAAGTCCTTGTCCCCGCGTGTAAAAATAGCCGCTAACACGAATGTGATAACGGCCATGCTGATCATTCAATGGATTGTATTGTTCACTATGAACCGGACTTTACGCTGCTTCTCAACGTCCGGTGTAATGGCTTTCCTGAGTGGATTATACCATAAAAGGGTAATGTCCTCAAACAGCAGCTGTCAGTGGTTGCGCACAGCGATGAGGTTGGCGATTTCTTCAAGAAGGTTTGTATCCCTATCCACCCTTTTCAAGGAGTCGAGTGCTCCGTTCAAATGATAGGCCAGTTTTTCCTTGGCACCCGACATGGTCAATAACTTCGGATACGTGCTCTTATGTTTGGATTCATCGCTTCCCACAGGCTTTCCGATCAATTCTTCCGAACCCTCGATATCCAGGATATCGTCCTGGATCTGGAAGGCAAGGCCGACATGATAGGCAAACTCCTCTAAGGAAGCGAGCTCCTCTGGAGAAGCATCAGACATGATGGCCCCTGCCATGACGGAAAACATCAATAGTTTCCCCGTTTTACGCACATGGATCGACTGCAGTTCTTCAACGGTCAACTCTCCATTTTCCCCTTCGATATCCGCAACTTGACCTCCGACCATCCCCTCCGGCCCTGCACACCGGGCGAGCAAGGCGATGAGTTCAACCTTTTTCTCGTCCGGGAGATGCTCATCTTCCGCAAGCAGTTGGAAGCTGAATGTGAGCAGTCCGTCCCCTGCAAGGATGGCGATTGCTTCGCCGAACACTTTATGATTGGTTGGGTAGCCTCTCCTCAAATCATCATCATCCATGGCGGGCAGATCATCATGGATGAGGGAATATGTATGGATCATTTCAAGGGCGGAAGCCGCCGCCATCCCTGCTTTCGGATCCCGTCCGAAGGATTGCATGGTGGCCAGCACCATGAGGGGGCGAAGTCTCTTCCCACCCGCCTGCAAGGAATAGATCATCGATTCCTTGAGGTGATCGGGAAGGTCCAAAGCTTTCACCTTCCCGATCATATGGTTGGTCACTTCGGAAAGATAGGTGGTTTGAAAATCATTGAACGACATGATCATTCCTCCTCCGGGAGGTCAATGGTTTGCTCCCCTTCATCCGTCATCATCTTCGTCAGCTTATTCTCCGCTTGCTGAAGTGTATCATGGCAATACTTAGAAAGGTTCATCCCCTTCTGGTAGTATTCGATGGCCTGCTCCAAAGGGACCTCCCCTTCTTCAAGCTTTTCTACGATTTCTTCAAGCTGTGCAATCGCCTCTTCAAACGTCGGTTCATTTTTCTTTGCTTTCGGCATGTGTCTCACGCTCCTCAATAGAATCTGCCTTACAATGGATCTGACCATCCTTTACCCTGACGGTTAGGGACTGCCCTTTTTGCACCTGTGCAACCGAGGTGATCAAACTGTCATCTTCATTGTAGGACAAGCTGTATCCACGCTCCATGACCTTCAACGGACTCAGTGCCTCCATCGTCGAAAGGATCGATACGAATTGCTGGCGCTTTTCTTTGAGTCCAGAGGCATATTGCTTTTCTAGCCGGTTCTGCATCGATTGAAGTCGTTCCCCCTGAAGTTTGATCATGCGATCGGGGTGCAGACGCCGCATCCTTTCAGTTAATTGAGCAGTATGATCCTGCTGCTCTTTCAGACGGGAGGTTGCTGCCCTGTCCATCTTTTCATTCAGCCGATCGAGCTGCTCCATCTTCTGTTGGTAAACAAGATGCGGATTACGTAACGAATAGGACCTTCTTAAAGTTTCCAACCGTTGACGATCGTGGTTGAGCCTGTTTTTAAATGCTTTGATTAGCCGGAGTTTACGATTCATGACCCGTTCTAGAAGGTCATCAATGTGGGGGACGGCAAGCTCTCCGGCAGCAGTCGGGGTCGGTGCCCTGAGATCGGCAACGAAGTCTGCAATGGTAAAGTCTGTTTCATGCCCGACTGCTGAAATGATGGGGATCACCGAGCCTGCTATGGCATCTGCAACGATCTCTTCATTGAACGCCCATAGCTCTTCAATGGATCCGCCACCCCTGCCGATGATCAACACATCAATCGTTGGGTCTTCATTGACTTTATGGATGGCCTCCGCAACGGAAGCCGGCGCTTTTTCTCCCTGCACTAGTGCAGGGTAGACAAGGACTTCCCCGATGGGGTATCTCCTTTTGATGGTGGTGATGATATCCCTGATGGCCGCTCCTGTCGGTGACGTGACGACAGCAATCTTAGTAGGGAAGGAAGGGATTTTCTTTTTCCTGGACTCGTCGAAATATCCGGCCCCCTTCAGCTTTTCCTTGAGCTGTTCATACGCAAGATACAGAGCACCGATACCGTCGGGCTGCATATCCTTCACATAGATTTGATATTGCCCGCCTGCTTCGTAGACGGATAGATCTCCGCGGATCAGGACATTCATCCCGTTTTCTGGCCTGAACTTCAGTGATTGATTCTGGCTTGAAAACATCACGGCTAGGATACGGGCTTTCTCATCTTTCAATGTAAAGTACATATGACCACTGGAATGCCTTTTGAAGTTCGAGATTTCCCCTTTGACGTACACACCGTTCAAGTGGGGATCACGGTCGAATTTCCGTTTTATGTATTTTGTCAGAGCTTGTACGGTTAAGTAGGTAGCTTGTTCCATCTCCATGTGAGTCCTGACTCCTTTTTTGCATGTACTGGGCGTCTGAATGAGCAGGTGCTCAATCAAAAGAAAGGGACGCATCCGCTGTCCCTTCCATTGGTATCCATTGTACTATGTTTCACTCATTTTTACGATTCAAAACATGCGCATGGCAGACTTCACTGTATTGTGAAGCATCATGGTAATGGTCATGGGGCCGATTCCACCGGGTACCGGTGTAAGCAGGCCAGCCCGGCCCATCACGTCATCGGCAATGACGTCGCCGCATACTCCGCCATCTTCTCCCCTGTTCATACCGGCATCGATGACCAAAGCTCCAGATTTGATGGCTTCTCTACCGATAAACCCGGCCTTTCCTGCTGCGGAAATGAGGATATCGGCCTGCCTGGTGAGGGAAAAGAGATCCTCGGTGTCCGAATGGCATTGTGTTACGGTTGCATTACGGTTCAAAAGCATCGTTCCCAACGGTTTCCCGATCAAGTTGCTCTTACCGATGATCACCACATGACGACCTGCGATGGGGATGTTCTCATGCTGAAGCATATTGGCGATGGCGAGGGGGGCACAAGGGTGGAAGGTTTCCTGGGCGGTTGCCAATCTTCCGATGGAGAGGGGATGAAGTCCATCAATATCCTTCGTCGGGGATACCGCTCCCAAGACATTGGCGGGATCGATATCGCCGGGAAGGGGTAGCTGAACAAGGATACCGTGAATATGGGCGGAATCATTCAGCTGATCGATGAGTGCCACTAGTTGTTCTTCATCGGCCGACTGATAGTGATGGAGTTCGGAATGGATACCGACATCGGCACATGCCTTCTCCTTCAACCTGACATATGACCTGGATGCAGGATTGTCACCGACGAGGATGATGGCAAGTCCTGGGATGATACCGGATTGTTTCAGTTCCCCTACACGGATCTTCAATTCCAAGCGCCACTCATGTGAGATCTTCGTACCATCTATGATCCTGGTCGACATCCGCCCAACCCCTTTCTAGATCAATCTTGCTTTACTTTTGATAGCACTCCATTGACGAATTTACTGGACTGCTCGTCCCCAAAGATCTTGGCAATCTCGACGGCTTCGTTGATGGCGACTTTTCCAGGTACGTCTTCTACATGAAGAAGTTCATAGGTACCGATACGCAAAATATTACGATCAACCTTAGCCAAACGATCGAATGACCATTTTTCAAGATTCCCTTTTATAATTGCGTCAATGGAATCCTGGTGTTCAACGAACCCAAGCACAAGCTGCTGTAGGTAATCATCCATCTTATGTTCTTCAAGCACATTCGAAAGAGCCTCCTCCGGCTCAATACCGCTCATATCTATTTGAAATAACGCCTGCAATGCCTTTTCACGGGCAACTCTTCTTTTCATGATTATGACTCCTTTTAATCCAAACTCAATTTACATACCTTTGATAATAGCACAAACCAGCACCAATACGCACGCGTAACTAAAAAAATCAATATTCTAAAAACAAGATTGAGCTAAACCATATTGCTGATTTTTCTATGAAAATGAATGGAACTCCTGCATTAGTGCATTCCTTTTGTGTATCCCTTTAAAGCACTGTTTCGGTTATTGACGCAGCACCTTATTGATGAATGTTGTTTTTGCTTCTGTATATTTTTCGCGGTCATGATCAAACTTTTGTGCGATCCGCCTTTTAAGTGCAGCATATTGATCCGCAAGATGTCCATCCGCTCGCAATCGATTTCGAAATCTAAGTTGTTCACCCCACCGCTCTTCTCCTTCTTGCATGAGATGTAAATGAGCTACCCGTTTATCATTCTCCACTTTCACAAAAAATCTTCTCCAATGGTGTTTGTCTAATTCCGGGGGGACATAATGCCAATCGTATAATGACAAGTTACCCACTACGCCGTCGATGTCTTCGAATGATGAAATGGATGCCATGAAATCAATAATTGGCTTAGCAGGCAGATCAGGAATTGCGGTGCTTCCAATATGTTCTACTTCCCTGACCCCCCACGCAGAGAGTATTTGGAGCAGTTCCTTACGCTCTCGAATACCTTGATCCATCCAATCGGGGTCTGGATCCTCAATTTCTATTGTTTCATATGCCCACGCCGGGATATTTCGCTCATTATCATTGCTCAAATCGTCCATCCTCCTTGAAGAAAAGCTGTATGAAAATATGAATATTCCGTATATTCCAGCTGCAGAATTCGATACTTGCCGAAACCTTGCTCTCATTCTTTTCTATATTACGAGTATTCGTTTTCACGGACCAGCACTCTTTACCATAAAAGCAGGGTGGGACTTCTAAACTGTCATGGATAAGGTGAGATTTTGAATCTTCCATATGTAAACAAAAAGGGCAGCCCAAGACAGGCTGCCCTTCCCTATTACATTTCTTCTTCAATCTCAGGTTCGATCCTTTGGTTTTCAAACTGTACGCCGACGATATGCACGTTGACTTCTTCCGCCTCGAGGGCGGTCATGTTCAAGAGTGCCTGACGGATGTTGTCCTGGATCTTTTGAGCGACAGTCGGGATGGAAACACCGAACTGCATGATGCAGTATACATCGATCAGGATACCATCTTCAGCAAGTTCCACTTTGACACCTTTACCATGATTTTTCTTACCTAGGCGTTCAACGACACCTGATGCAAAGTTTCCGCGCATCTGTGATACGCCTTCCACTTCAGAGGCTGCGATGCCTGCAATGACCTCGATCACTTCCGGAGCGATTTCGATCTTCCCAAGTCCGTCTTTACCGTGAGACATCTGTAAAAGATTTTGATTTTCCGCCATTCGTGGTCCCTCCTTGGATTTCTCTAGGATTTCATAATTTCATATTTCTCTAGGAATTTCGTATTGAAATCTCCACCTACAAAGGTTTCATGTTCCAACAGTTTCAAGTGGAATCCGATGGTTGTGTGAACTCCTTCGACAACGAACTCATTCAGTGCACGCTTCATCCTTGAAATGGCTTCTTCCCTGGTAGCCCCGAAAGAAATGACCTTCGCGATCATGCTGTCGTAGTAAGGCGGGATCATATAACCAGGATATGCAGCAGAATCGACCCTTACACCTACACCGCCTGGAGGCAGATACATTTCGATCCTTCCCGCAGATGGCATGAAGTTCTTTTCAGGATTTTCCGCATTGATGCGGCACTCGATCGCCCACCCGTTGAAGGTCACATCTTCTTGTGTAAGGGAAAGTTTCTCCCCTGAAGCCACACGGATCTGTTCCTTGATGAGGTCGACACCAGTGACTTGCTCCGTCACGGGATGTTCGACTTGGATACGGGTATTCATCTCCATGAAATAGAAGGATTGCTGATTGTAATCATAGATAAATTCTACCGTGCCGGCACCTGTATAATCAACCGCTTCTGCTGCTTTTACAGCAGCATCCCCCATTCTTTCCCGAACTTCTTCGTTCAAGGCAGGTGAAGGGCTTTCTTCAAGGAGCTTTTGCAGACGACGTTGGATCGTGCAGTCACGCTCCCCGAGGTGGATGACGTTCCCGAAATTGTCTGCCATGACCTGGATCTCGACGTGACGGAAATCCTCGATGAATTTCTCGATATAGACACCCGGGTTCCCGAATGCCGTCATTGCTTCCTGCTGGGTGATGTTGACACCCTTCACGAGTTCTTCTTCGGTCTTCGCAACACGGATCCCTTTACCCCCACCACCGGCAGTTGCCTTGATGATGACAGGATATCCCATGGATTCAGCAAGTGCAACTGCTTCTTCTGCATCCTTGACGATCCCTTTGGAGCCGGGAACGACAGGTACACCTGCTTCGCGCATCGTTTCACGCGCCACATCCTTCGTACCCATTTTCGAAATGGCTTCAGGTGATGGGCCGATGAATGTGATGTGGCATTCGCGGCATAGTTCCGCGAAATCAGAGTTCTCCGCAAGGAAGCCATAGCCTGGATGGATTGCATCACAGCCTGTGAGCTTCGCAACAGAGATGATGTTCGTGAAATTCAGGTAGCTGTCTTTCGACGTCTTGGGACCGATACAATATGCTTCATCGGCCAGCTGTACGTGTAGTGCTTCTTTATCTGCTTCGGAGTAGACGGCTACGCTTTCGATGTCCATATCCCGGCAAGCCCGGATGATACGGACGGCGATTTCTCCCCGATTGGCAACTAATACTTTCTTAATCATGAGTCCATTCGCTCCTTATTCAGGTTTCACCAAGAACAATGGCTGACCGTATTCGACCAGTTGACCATCCTTCACTAGGATCTCGGCGATTTCCCCTTTTACTTCGGCTTCGATTTCGTTGAATAGCTTCATGGCTTCAACGATGCAGACAACGGAATTCTCATCCACTTTGGAGCCCAATTTTACATAGGCACCTGATTCTGGTGAAGAGGATTGATAGAATGTCCCCACCATCGGTGACGTGATGGTATGAAGATTCGATTGATCTGCCGGTGCCTCCGCTGCCGGTGCTTCCTGCTTTGGTGCAGGTGCTGCTGCAGCCGGAGCCTGCTGGATGGCCTGAACGGCAGGTTCGCGTACCTCTTGTACGGCTTGTACTTGTTGAACAGCGTTCTTCTTCAGCTTGATTTTGGAACCTTCATGCTCGTATGTAAATTCATCCACACTTGATTGGTCTACCAATTTGATTATTTCCCGGATTTCTTGGATTTTTAACACAACTTTACACCCCTCTTAATGGTTAACTAATTATGACTAGCTACTAATATCATACGATAATATCTAGTCTAAATTCAACATATGATTCTTGATGTGGTGGGACTTACCTATCCCTTACCCTTATTCTAGACCTTTTCAACAAAAAAATAAAATGGTTACCCGAAAAAATGGAGGACAAAAAAAGCCTGACCCCCTTTTCCGGGAAATCAGGCTGTGGACCGGTCTCAATTATTCGGCTGGAACTCTACTGCAACCGGCTTCAATTGACCGACTTCACTTTTGACGAGGCGGATGATTTCATTTGCCTCAGTGGCGCTGTGCTCTTTATCAGACTTGACCGTAATACGGACATTCTCTGCTGATGCCCTCACGAGTGCATCCTTATAGCCCATCGTTTTGATCAGCGTTTCAAGGACTTCTTCTGTCATGGCCGAGTCCTTCAGGTTTTCCATCTCTTCATAGGCAGCACTCTTATCTTCTGCTGAAACTTCCGGATCTCCCACCTTCGCTTCAAGTTCTTCCCTCATCTGATCCCGCTTCTCATTCACTTCGATGCGGAGAGCTTCGAACATTTCATTGCCGGCAGCATCTGTCACCACTTCCACATCACCCGATGTTTCTTTGTCCTTTGCCCCTTTTTTCGCATCTTCTGCAGCGAAATCCGTAGCCTGCTGCGTAGGTGAAGTGATGTAGTATACAGATAGGACAATCACAAGGCTCAGCATTGTCAACAACCATACCGTTTGCTTTTTCAATAACATGTATCGTTTCCCCCTTATTTTTTCGGTAGGACCGAAACCCGATGGCTTGGTACATCCAGCGTGCGGGTCACTGCCTCGATGATCCATTTTTTCAGCTGTATATTATCGGCTCCCTTGGCTACCACCAGGACTCCGCTTACTTTTGGTTTTTTTGTTTCTTTGATGATGGGAACTTCTTTCTCTCCATCACGGATGATCACGATCTGCTCTTCCTTGTTGCTTTCCTGGATGGACCGTTCCCCGCCTTGCTTGTCTACCTCATCGGTCTTCTGGTTGGATTGGGTCGCATTTTTCTCGAACACCTTGCTCTCGGTTGCTTCGACGTTGACGACGACATGGGCTTCGCTCACCCCGACAATTTGATCGAGCGCTTCCTTGAGCTGATTCTTATAATGTTCTTCATATTCTTTCATCAGCTGCTCCGTATCGGATTCTTTAGACCCAAAAGCCGGTACCTCTTCAGGACTACTGGAAACTTCGACGGCATCGTTCTTTGGTACCCATAGATCACTCATCAGCATAAAGGCTACCCCGAGGAGCAAAACGATCAGGACGTATTGATATTTCTTCCCTTTCTTACCTGGCGGAGGGTTTGGCCTTTCTTTTGAAAACCATTCCTTCAATGCTTGAATCGGTCCTTTATCGAGATTCACGGGATGAATTCCCCCCTTCGACTGAAATGATTAGTTGATCCTGGGTTAGATTCCATTTTTCTGCTAGAAATGAGGCGATCCCTGAGTTGTCCTCTGTTTCTTTCCGGCTTACCTTCTGATCTTGTGAATCGATTTCCACCATCTGTACCGCCTCTACCGAATCATCTTTTTCCTCCGTCAGATGAACCGTGACGCTCGTGATGCTTTCTGGTAACCGGTCCAGATCTTCGGCCTGTATGCTCACACTGTCAATGACTTTGTTATGCCGGTCCATCATCTCCTTTTCAGCATCGTTTTTCATTTGGACAGCCATTTGTTCTAAAATATATGCACGCTGTGAAGCTTGTATTTCTTTTTTCTTCGATTCAATCGAATTTTCTACAGATTGACTGGTTGATTGCTTCCAATCCATGGACGCAAGGGCTGCGTCAAAATCGGTTGTGAACAATTTAAGAAGTGGCGTCAAGATGATGGTGATCAGGATGAGGCCAGTGACGATTTTGGCATACTTCTTCATGTTCGAGCTTGGCAGGAGCATGTCGATGACCGTCGCCAACAGGATGAATACGATGATGTTCGTGATCCATTCGGTTAAAAATGACATCGGGAATCCCCCCTTTAGAACGTCGTTACCGGACCATCATGGTAATGTTCCCTGCAGCCACGATGATCGTGATGCTAAGAAAAAACATGAACGATACGATGGCCAGGGCAGCAAAGACATAAATAATGCTTTTTGATATGGTATCGAGACACTCGATCACCGGTCCCCCGCCAAGGGGCTGGAGAAGGGCGGCAGCCAGTTTGTAGATGAACGCAATCATCAGGATCTTGATGGCCGGGAAGGCAGCGATCAGCAAGATGATGGCCACCCCAGCAATCCCTACGGTGTTCTTAAGGAGGACCGAAGCGCTGATAACCGTGTCGGTTGCATCGGTGAACATCCTGCCGATCACGGGTACGAAATTCCCTGTGACGAATTTGGCCGTCCTGATCGACACACCATCCGAGACGGCGGCAGTGGTCCCTTGGACTGAGATCACGCCCAAAAAAATGGTCATGAAAGCGCCCAATAGCCCGATGCTCCACGTTCTGAGGAGCTGGGCGAGCTGCGTGACCTTATAGTGGGTCGATAACGTGCTCACTATGCTCAGAAGCGTGGAAAGGAATAAGAGGGGCAGAACAACATTCTTGATCAATATACCACTTGTATTCATGAGGAAGATGATGACCGGGTGAAAGAAGGCGGCTGATATAAGGCCGCCTGATGCTGCAATCAATGCAAGCAGGAGCGGGATAAGGGCAATGATGAAGTTGACCATGGTGGTGATCGCCTCATACGTATAATCAATGGCCACATGGAAGCTGTTTAGGGCGATGATGATTAGGACCATGAAGACGATCCCATAGGCGACCTTGCTGACATTCCCACCCTCAAACGCATTCTGTAGCGACTGAAGGAACATGCTGAAGATCGTGAGGAGGATCAACGTCCCTAGAAGCTTGCCGTTCATCATCAACTCCTGGAATGCAAAGTGCAGGAGTCCAGTGAACCATGCTTTGAACGAAAACTCCTTCTCTCCTTTGATGAAGTCGATGAGGCTGCCCTTCTGACTTTCAGGCAGGAATCCCCCGTAATCATCCACGATGCTTGTCCAATATCCTTTCAACTCGTCGATACCAAGATGATCGATCTGCTCATTGATCATTTCATCTTGGAGGCTTGCATCCTCCTCCGCGTTTCCTTCGGCCTGTCCGGTTGTAGGGAATAAGAAGATGATTAATAGGGTGAGCGCTAGCGTGCGTTGGATGGTTTTCATGATTTCCCCCCTCGGGAACGGTTCAAGTGGACGGGATCATATTGATGATTGTCTCGATGATGACCGTCAATATCGGGATGGCCATGGCAAGGATGAGGATCTTCCCGGCAAGCTCCACCTTGGCAGCGATGGCACCCTCCCCTGCATCCCTCGTGATATGTGCTGCAAATTCAGCTATATAGGCGATTCCGATGATCTTCAGGATCGTCTGGACGTACACAAGGTTCACGTTTGCATTCGCTGCCAGTTTCTCAAGCATGTGAATGATGGCATAGATCTGATCAATGAGGAACAGAAAGATCGAGCAGCCGACAAAAACGATGAGCAGGAAAGCAAAGTTCGGCTTCTGTTCCTTGATGAGCAAGGCCAGGAAGGTCGAGACAAGTGCGATTCCGACTATCTGGATGATCTCAATCGTCGTCCCCCCCTTTCCTATCCCTGATACAAGAAGACCGATTTGATCTTTTGGAATAATTCATCCACGATGGAGGCCACCATGAACAGAATATAGATGAAGCCGAATAACGTCACCCACTGGGCATATTCCTTCTTTCCCATCTGATCAAGGATCGTGTGCAGGAAAGCAACAACGATCCCCACCCCTGCAATTTTAAAAATGATATCCACGTCTATTCCCATCTTGCGTTCCTCCTTCGCGTCACAGCAGAAGGATGATGAGAAGCAGCCCCGTCAAGAAACCGAGGCTCTTAGTCATCCGTTCATACTTCTTCTGCTTCTCGGCCGCTTCTACTTCTTCTCGTTCCAAGTGCAGCATGGCAAGCCTGATATGCTTTTGTTCCGTGACAATGTCATGACGGCCGAGCGTCTGTCCAAATTGTTTGAGGATCTCGTAATCCTCCTTCTTGAGGGCGGTCATTTTCCATATTACATCCAGGCTTTCCTCCCAAGCCCTCCGCACGGATATTTCCTCCTTGGTCAACTTCATTGAGAAAGAATCAAAGATCAGGGATACAGGGGCTGTGAGCTGCGATGATATCTTCCTGGCCGCTTCATGAAGCGGGGTATGGCTATAGGTGATCTCAGCCTCAAGATACTGAAGTGCCGACTTCAATGAGCGTAATTGTTTCGGACGCTCCGTCAGGACTTTTGATAGCTCAAATCCTGCCCACGAAGTGGATAGGAGAATGAAGATCGCACCGATGATTTTGATCATGTAGCTCTGAGCCTTGATGGTGAAAGCAGCTTGCCATCTGCATCGAGCACACGATGGATCACACCAGGCTCTCCCCCCTTTTTCAGCTCCACGAATCGATCAAATGTATGGAGGGCCATGACATCCCTGATCACCGGGCGCTTTCTCACCTCTTCAAGGGAATCACCGTGGACCGTAGTGATCAAGGTGATCCCTGCATTGACTGCCTCCTGAATGGCGGTACCGTCTTCTTGACGGCCGATTTCATCCACGATAAGCACATCAGGGCTCATGGAACGGATAAGCATCATCATGCCTTCTGCTTTCGGACAGGCATCCAGTACATCGATACGCTGGCCGAATGACAACTGAGGTACGCCTTCCACGCACCCTGCAATTTCCGATCGTTCATCCACGATGCCCACTTTCGCCGGTGGGATCCGTTCACCAGGCACCCCGCTTGAAACCATGCGTGCTATATCCCTCAGCAGCGTGGTTTTCCCGGTCTGAGGAGGGCCTATGATCATCGTATGTTTCCACCCTCTTCCAGAAAGGTATGGGATGAGGGGCTCGGCGATCCCGATCTTTTGGCGGGCGACCCGGATGTTGAAGGAGGACAGATTCCGTATGCCTTTCACGACTCCTCCTTCGAGGATGACTTTACCGGCAAGGCCGACCCGGTGTCCTCCTTCAATGGTGATATATCCTCGTCTCAGCTCCTCTTCCAATGCATAAAACGAGTGCTTTGACAGTTTGTTGATCAGGTTTTCGCTATCTTCTGCGGTGACTGTGTACGGGAGGAAATGGGGCTTTCCCCTCGACGTCACTTCCAGTTCTCTATGGGTTCTTACCCTTATCTCTTCAATGGATTCTAGCAATGGTTGCGGCAGGAGTTGAATATGGCTGGATATAGTGGTGGGAAGCATGGCCAGGATCTCTTGCATGAACTTTACCTCCTAACGAAATTCCATCACGGGATATGTACAAGCTCCCTGATAATACAATGTATTTCGCCAAGGGTCGGTTTATGACAGATTGTTCGTTGAGGTTCAGGAATGAGAGTATCAGGGCGGAGAAAGGGGCCGTTTCGGGCAAATAAAAAAAGCCAGCGGAATTTCCGCTTGGCTTTCTGTTTGGATTATGCGCGTGATACGTATGAACCATCCGTTGTGTTTACAACCAATTTATCCCCTTCATTGACGAAGAAAGGAACGTTCACCACAAGTCCGGTTTCCGTTTTGGCAGGTTTTGATCCGCCGGAAGCCGTATCGCCTTTGATTCCAGGCTCTGTTTCTGTTACTTCGAGTTCAACCGTGTTCGGAAGCTCGACGCCCAACGTTTCACCTTGATACATCATGATGGAAACTTCCATGTTTTCTTTAAGATATTTCAATTCATATTCGATGGAAGGAGCCGGAAGTTCGATTTGCTCGTAGCTCTCGTTGTCCATGAATACGTGCATATCCCCATTGGCATAAAGATATTGCATGCGGCGGTTATCAATTTGGGCTTTGCCCACTTTTTCACCTGCACGGAATGTTTTCTCCTGGATCGCACCTGTACGCAGGTTACGTAGCTTGGAGCGTACGAAAGCCGCTCCCTTACCAGGCTTAACGTGTTGGAAATCCATTACGCGCCAGATCCCGTTGTCTACTTCGATGGTTAGTCCTGTACGAAAATCATTAACTGAAATCATGTATGTTCCTCCTACTATATAATAATCCTGTCTGCCATCAGAATGGCAAGATGATCAATTCTTTCGACGAATGCATGAGGTTGTCATTACCATCCTCAGTGATCACCAGATCATCCTCGATCCGCACGCCCCCGACACCCGGTACGTAAATACCAGGTTCTACCGTGACGATCATACCCGGCTCAAGGGTCGTTTCCGATCTGAATGAAAGCCCGGGACCCTCGTGGACTTCAAGTCCGATCCCGTGTCCTAGTGAATGGCCGAAACAGTCCCCATACCCTTTTTCGGTTATGTAGTCTCGACTGATGGCGTCAGCTTCCTTACCGGTCATGCCGGGTTTGATCTGTTCGACAGCCATCAATTGGGATTGCAGGACGATGCCGTAGATTTCCTTCAGCTTCTCGCTGGGCTCACCGACAGAAATGGTCCTTGTCATATCTGAAGCATATCCATTATAGTATGCACCAAAGTCAAGGGTTACAAAATCCCCTTTTTCAATGACTTTCTCGCTTGCCACCCCGTGAGGCATGGCAGAACGGAGTCCCGATGCGACGATGGTATCGAATGAAGAACTGGTCGCGCCTTGCTTCCGCATGAAGAACTCCATTTCATTGGAAACGTCCAGCTCGGTCAAACCAGGTCTGATGTAATCCAGGATATGCTTGAATGTAGCTTCGGCGATGTCCGCAGCATACTTAATTATCTTAATCTCTTCAGGAGTCTTAATCAAGCGTAATTTTTCCACTACACCCGACACCGGGACGAATTCGGCACTCAGGGCAGCCTGATAGGTGGTGAAGGCATCATAGGTCATATAGTCCTTCTCGAAGCCGACCGTCTTCAGTCCAAGTTTCTGGACCTGTTTGGCGACCTCGGCGTGAATCGGACCTTTATGCTGGATGATATCATATCCGATGGCCTGCTCCGCAGCCTGCTCGGTATAGCGGAAGTCCGTGATGAATAGCGCCTTATCCGCCGAAATGAGCACCACACCTGCGGATCCCGTGAAGTTGGTCATATAGCGGCGATTGAATTCACTTGTAATCAAGAGTGCATCAATGTTTCGTTCATTCAAAGATTCGCGTAAACGGTCAATTTTTGTCATGTTTATTTCCCTCTCCCCATTCGATAATTGTCTAATGCATCCATGGCCATTTCGTACCCTAGGAAACCAAAACCTGCAATCTGACCCAACGCTTCAGGAGCGATGACTGACGTATGCCGGAAAGATTCCCGTGCATGGATGTTGGAAATATGCACTTCAATGAAAGGTATGTCCACCGCTGCCACGGCATCACGTATGGCGTAGCTGTAATGGGTGAATGCACCCGGGTTCATGATGATTCCGGCTGCCCCTTCGTCTTCAGCGCGATGGATCCAGTCGATTAGTTCGCCTTCATGATTGGACTGGTATGCTTCTATTGCATATCCCATGGCGCTTGCTTTCCGGCTCAATCGTTCCTCCAGGTCGGCAAGGGTCTCGCTACCATAGATACCGGGCTCCCTTTTTCCGAGCCTGTTTAAATTCGGTCCGTTCAATATCAGGATCGTTTTCTGCATATGTATTCCCCTAAAAAAATAGAATGTTCATCATGAACATTCTATCATAAAGCTATGCTGATACCTACAAAATTGTCTGATAACGGTCCCTCATTGGGAAACCTGATCTGTACTCCCGTGTTTCGCCCTCAGCTCATTTTCCTCATACGAAATGGAATAGCCGACAAAGACGCCGTACAGGATATAGAGACACAGACTGGTCACGAATGTATCAACTCCGATTTTCATCAGTGAACCGATGCTCGGGAACAATGGGTACAGGACTAGGAAGAATAACAGGAACAGAGCCACCCCGTATGCCGCACCTACCCACATGGATTTGAACCTTCTCAGTATGGCATAGTAAACGAAAGCCACTCCGATGGAAATGATTCCGTATGCGAGGATGGCCAAGACCATCCCTATCCACTTGTCGACCCAGTCCCCCGCCGCCCACGGTTCAAAGATGACGGTCGGTTCGATTTTCGTAAAAGAGAAATAATAGCACAGATATGCGATGGCGCTCCAGAATATGCCTCCCATGAATCCCGTGATGACGACGAGTGCCGCAAAAGACAGGGGCTTTTCGCTCTGATTTTGCTCGAGTCCAGGATCCTTTTTGCTCTCTGCACTTCCCTCTTGAACCTTTTCATGCTGTCCTTTTTCTTCTGCCATAAGTATCACCTCCGTCGTAGTATGTCCGAAACGAAAAGGCTCATGCGAGAAAATCGGTGCTCTTTCTAGTGCTTTCTTTCATTTTTTAGTAAAATGGATATACGCCCGAATGATCGGGAACATCGTGCCTTTGTTTTTTAAAAATAGTAGGTTAAAAAATGTGAAATCGGTCTAAACTATACGTATAGAATGAAAGTCTGCATATATGGTAAGGAGGTGGCTTTGTTGAACGCTCGTAACCTATTCGTCTTTTCCCTTATGATACTCGCCGCAGTGGGACTTGGCTCCCTTCTCATCGGCAATCCCCTGGGTCTTTTGCGACAGATCTTAGTGACTGCCGCCGTGATCGGTATCATCTACTTCATTTACCGCAAGTGGTTCAGCGGTCGCCGTACAGGCAGTAACAACGAGCAAAGAGCGTTTGTTAAAGCGGCCAAAATGTCCAAAAAGAGGCATAAGCGTAAGCCTGCCAGTAAGCCTCAAGTCTCAAACGTGTCAAAGAAACGTCCGGTGCGGAAGAAATCCAGCGCCAATCTGACGGTTATAGAAGGCAAAAAAAGCAAAAAGAACAACCGCGCCTCTTTTTAAAGGAGGAATGGTTGTTCTTTTTTTAATGCCAGTACTTCAGGAATTCAGCCGTCCTGGTCCTTCCAAACTCAATGAGCTCAGACTTTCGTGACCCATCCAACTCAAAATCGGTGGTCATGACTCCTTCTGTCGGGATGAACACGATATTCCGCTCGTGTTTCCGGGAGATATAGCGGGCGTCATGGGCATCCCTCATGGTTGTGAATAAAGCCTGATACAGCTCAATGGCATTTTTGATCACTTTCTTAGGCTGATCAGTCAGATCGTGACTCAGCTTCACACCAAGAACAGGTCTCTCTGATTTGTTTGTCTCTTTGTCGAACAGCCACATAGGAAAGTTGCTCAGGACTCCACCATCCACGGTGATGCTTGTTCCCTCGAGGGATTTCAACTTCACCGGCTCAAAGAAAAAGGGGAGATTTGCGCTCATCCGGATCGCCCTTGCAACCGGGAATGTTTCCTTCGGTATCCCGTAGCCATCCAGATCATCAGGAAGTACGATCATCCTTCCGTTGGAAAGATCCGATGCAATGACCCTGAGGGAATGTGGCGGCAGATCCGCAAACGTCTCGACCCCTTTCGCTTTAAGCTTCTCCCCGATCCACGCCTCTAAGGCCTTGCCTTTATACAACCCCAGACGAAAATAGACCATGAACCACTTGATGATCGGCAAGGAAAATGGTGATGCATCCATGAACGTCTTTACGTCGACTTCATCCATCAGCTGCGCGATTTCTTTACTCGTGTAACCGGCTGCGATAAAGGATGATATGATCGCACCTGCACTTGTACCTGCCAACCGCTTGAACGTATATCCCTTTTCCTCCACCGCCTGATAGGCTCCTATGAGGGCGAACCCCTTAATGCCTCCTCCTGAAAAAACGCCGTCAATTTCCATCCTTCTCCCCCTTTCATAGGGTGTTATTACATAACTAATGAAGAAAGATGGATTTTAGACGTCATTCATCGAAAGAATTCATTGATACCAAAAAGGGGAGTGGCACCCGTGTGCTTCTCCCCTTTCGCATGGTTTTATTTCACATAGAGAGCCATCGTTAATGAAAAAAGCACGGATCAGTGTGCCAATAGCTCTTTAAATGCCTGAACATTCACATCAAAGTCCGGAACCGTTTGACTTTCTTCGGCAAACTTCACCTGTTTCACGACCATTTCATTGAAAGGAGTCGAAATGCCCTTGCCTTCTCCCAGTTTCGGTACAACCCCATTGATATAATCAATTTCGGTTTTTCTGTTTTTCTCCAAATCCTGCAGCATGCTTGCGCGCAGCAATCTTGATGGCTCCATCACAGCCCTCAGTGTTTGAATGCGGTCTTTGATCTCATGTTCACTTTCCAACTCAAGGGATTCCACGTCAAATCCGCCCATTTTGGCAAAGTGGACACCATTGGCATGTCCAACCTTGATGGTTTCATCTGCGATATGGACGGCACTGGTGATACCCGTTTCATCGTCAAGGATATCTCCGTATTCACCGTTCAACGCAGCAGATAAACCACTGAAAGCATTGTTAATCAATAGCTTCGACCATTTGGTCCCCACCAGATTATCGGAAATATGCGTGCCTCCTACAAGGTCCAGGATGGATTTGATCTCCTTGATCCTGTCAGTTGTTTCACCGTTCAACTCGCCGATCTGAAACGCATACTGTTTGAATTGGCTGAATTCAGTTGTAAGATTCGATACACCCGGTTCTATGAATGTGGCACCGAATTCAACAGAACCCGCAATCACACGTTCTTTTCCGATAATGGAACCGACCACTTCTTCCGGTATTCCATTTTGAAGGGAACATACGACACTACCCTCATGTAAGAAAGGAAGAAGCTCTTGCAAAACCGCTTCGTTATACAATTGTTTGGTGAGAAGCAGAACCAAATCATAGGTCCCTGCTTTCTCTTCAGGGGTGATGGCTTTGACCCTGGCGTGAAATTCCGTCGTACCGATGACTTTGGCCCCTTCTTCATTCAGCCTGTCGACGTGATCTTTATATGAATCAATCAGTTCTACATCCATCCCCCCGTGGGCAAGATATGCTCCGACGATGGTTCCGAGTGAACCTGCTCCCAATACTGCGATTCTCATGAAAATGTCCCCCTTATTTTTCCTCCAGATAGTTATAAACCGGTTTTGCTGCATTCAATGTCAGGTCTGTCAGGATATGGGATGCCGATACTACTTCCAATACGGGAAGGTCGGCAAGCGGCGCCAGTGCGTGTTCGAATAATTGCAGTCTGGCAGGGCCGCTCCATGCTCCCTTCACGTTGATATCGGTTATCTGAGTGCGCACGAGATCGCAGATCCTGAGATTCCCTTCATAATCTGTTGCCATCTTGACCATGAAATTCGGCCGGCAGATTTCTTCAAGCGCTTCTTCCTTCGCCATTTCAGCATGCTTATATCCCATGGTGGCCGTTGCAACCCGGAGTGAACCATAATCCAGGGTCCCAATAAGGGTGTCGGAATCGACATAAAGCTTAGGAGCGCCCAGTTTCTTCGGATACGCCGTCAGCTCCCTACCGCTCGCAATCGCTGGGAAATTGTCCACGTACATCGAGTGCACATAATCACCCTCTTCGCCGTTGAAGCGGACAGGGATGACCTGACCTGATTCTGAATATGCACCCAGACCAGTTACATCCGGCATCCACATGACCTCGAATTTCACGAGGGGCTCATTGATTTCCAGTGGTTCTGGGACGGCTTCACGCAATGCCTGTTCATCCGTCCGATAGAGAATCGTCAGGTATTCCCGGTTGGTGAATTTGTATGCCGGATAAGGATAAGCCGGTGCTGTTAATGGGGTTGTTAGATTTTTCGAAATGGTATTCACATCAATTTTCATCGTGATCGCACCTTCCATTCATAGTCAGTGAGGTTCACTGAACTGAACCTCTACCATGAGCTTACTCCTTCATTTACATTTAATCTAATACATAATAATATATAAATATATTTATTTAAGTAAATGTTTTAAAGGAGTATGATGGATGGAACTTCTACAACTCAAATATTTTCAGACCGTGGCCTATACCGAGCATATTTCTAATGCCGCCAAACAGCTTAAGATTGCCCAGCCTTCCCTGAGTCTGACCATAAAACGACTGGAAGATGAACTGGGGACGTCCCTATTTGATCGGAAAGGGAGGAATATCCGACTGAGTTCTTCCGGTAAGATCCTTTTGAAACATGTGAACCGTATCTTTATTGAACTGGAGAATGCACAAGCTGAAATTGAACGTGAAGAGCATCACCTGGCCCACACGATCAAGATTGCCATATCCAACCCCCGGTTCCTCTCCGGCCTGATCAGTGAGTTCATCAATCGCGCTCCTGAGACAACGATCATTCAATCCATCAGGGGGAAAACCGATATCCTATCGAGTTTGAAACGAGGGGATATCGAACTAGGTATAGCAGGTGATACGGTACAGGATGAAGAGTTGGAAAGCCGTTTGCTTGTGAATGAAGATATTGTTCTGGCACTTCCCTCCAATCACAGATTGACTGGGGAAGCCGAATTATCGCTTCATCATGTGGCCGATGACCCTTTCATCACCTTGGCCAATAACGAAGAATACCGCACGTTTACGTCCATGCTATGTGAACGTGCTGGTTTCATACCCAAATCAGCATTCGAAGTAGATTCGAATCTGTTGGTTGAAATCATCAAACTGGATCAAGGAGTGGCACTCCTTCCTGTTTCTAGTTGCAGGACCCTTGGATTGAATTATCGTCCATTGACGGATCATTCTGCTACTTACCCGGTCAGACTGTATTGGAGAAAGAACAAGGTAATGAGCTCCTCGACTGATGGTCTTCGTAATTTTATCGTTTCATATTATAAAGAGCATCATGACTTATTCAAGATTTGATCCATCCCTTCGGATGGCATTTCTAAAACAAAAAAAACACCTCTCTGGATGGAATACATCCAAAGAGGTGTTTCTCTCTATCAGCTTACAGTCCGCATTTGAGCTGTGCACCACAGTTCGTGCATGTGTTGCATCCACCCATGTCTTTAACTGTCCCTTTACGGCAGACCGGGCATGTGTTGCCGACTTCCGATCCGATGGTCACATCAGTCGAGCGCACATCCTGGATCGTGTCTACAAGAACAACGGGTTTTTTCGCTGTTTCTACAATGGTTTCCTCTTCATCATCAAAGCTGTTTTCTTCCGCTTTGAGGGTGAGGACCTGTGAATCACGGCTTCCGTCTACATAAACGGTACCGCCTTTAGCGCCACCTTTATAGAGGCGTTCGTACACTTTTTGTACCTGCTCCACTGTGTATCCGCGCGGGGCGTTGACCGTTTTGGAGATGGAGCTGTCAATCCAGTTCTGGATCACACATTGAACGTCCGCATGTGCTTCCGGTGCCAGGCTCATGGATGAAACGAACCACTCAGGCAGTTCATCTGCACTGGCTCCTGGATTTCTTGAAAGATAATCTTCTACAATATCCGCTTTGACTTCGATGAATTTACCGAGTCTTCCGCTTCTATAATACGTGAAGGAGAAGTATGGCTCAAGACCTGTGGATACCCCTACCATCGTTCCGGTCGATCCGGTTGGTGCAACCGTCAACAGATGGGAGTTCCGGATTCCGTGCTCAAGGATTCCTTCCTTCACATCTTCAGGCATTTTCTCCATGAAGCCTGTCTGTGTGAAGCGTTCACGGATGGCTTTTGTTTCATCATCGGTGCTTCCGATCAGGAACGGGAAGCTTCCCTTTTCTTTGGATAGCTCGATGGACGCACGATAGGCTGTCGTCGCGATGACCTCGAATACTTCATCAACGAGCTTGTTTCCTTCTTCTGAGCCGTATTCTTTCTCACAGTAAATCAGAAGATCGGCAAGTCCCATGACACCTAGACCAACACGACGTTCACCTAGTGCCTGTGTTTTATTCTCATCAAGGAAGTATGGAGTCGCATCGATGACATTGTCCTGCATGCGCACGCCGACTTCGACCGTTTGCTTAAGCTTCTCAAAATCAACGGTTTTCGCGTCTTTATCGGCGAATTCAGCGAGATTGACGGCAGCAAGGTTACATACGGAGTACGGAGCCAAAGGCTGTTCACCGCAAGGGTTGGTTGCAACGACTTTCTGGCCGTATGCTTTTGCATTCGTCATATCATTGGCATTGTCGATGAAGAAGATTCCAGGTTCTGCAGAGTATGTGGCACATACGTTGATCAGATTCCAGAGTTCCTTCGCCTTAATCTTGCGGTAGGTTCTCACTTTATAGCCCATCTGTTCCCATTCGCGAACATCTCCGACGTTATGCCACTCTTCATTATAGAATGTCATCGTGTCGGCATCATAGCTTTCGACATCCGGGAAGCGCAGCTCATACTCTTCGTCATTCTCGACTGCATCCATGAAGTCGCTTGTGAGGCAGACTGAGATGTTGGCGCCGGTGAGGAACTCCGGATTGTGAACGCTGTAGGTCCCACCGGTGTTCAGCTTCTCTTCTGCACCTCTCAGGATCTTCTCATCAAAGCCTCCGTAGCCAGGGATATGTCTGTAGTTCAGGATCCCCTGATACATCGCTTCTTCCTGTTCGGTGAGCGGTGTGAATTTCAATTTATCCTGCGCCGCTTTCTTGATGGTCTCATCTTCCGTATTCTCAAGCAAATAGCGAAGGATGCGTGGATTTTGCATCTTGGAGATGATGAATTCCACGATGTCCGGGTGCCAGTCTGAAAGCATGATCATCTGGGCACCGCGACGTGAACCGCCCTGCTCGACAAGGTGAGTAAGCTTGGCAATATCATCAAGCCACGATACAGACCCTGAAGATTTACCGTTCACGCCTTTCGCTAGCGTATTGCGTGGACGCAGTGTAGAACCATTGGTTCCCACCCCGCCGCCGCGGCTCATGATTTCCATTACCTGTTTCCGGTGTTCGGATATACCTTCACGTGAATCCTGCACAAACGGCATGACGTAGCAGTTGAAGTATGTAACATCCGTTCCTGCTCCTGCCCCGTAAAGGACGCGTCCTGCCGGTACAAAGTGCAGGTTCACCAATTCATGATAGAATTTTTCGAACCAGACTTGCTTCAGTTCAGGAGTTTCTTCCACTTCCGCCAGACCTGTTGCGTTACGCTTGGCAATCTGCTCGTAGAATACTTCAAGGGGCTTTTCGATGACGTCCAGATTACGCAGGACGATTCCCGTTTCCATTTCCTCCGGCTTTTCGATTGCACTCCGGTATTCTTCTTCGATCCAGACGTGGGCCTTTTTGTTCTCAAAATCGATTTCTTTAATATATCCAAGGCCTCGTGCCGGGAACTTCGGATCTTCCTTGATGGTCAGAACAACGAAGTCACCTGCTGAGAGGGTAATTTTTTCGGTATCCTTGAATGAGTATCGGTCGATCATCACCAGGCGGGATACACCTTTATGGGTAGTCTTCATATCCGGGGTGATCTCGTGCACCTGTGGGAACAAACGGATATCTTCATTCAATCTCTCAATGTTTAAACTCATATTTTCTTTCGACGCAACAGTCATATCGACAACTCCTTCTAGCTCTATGTTTCTCTGCGATACATGATGGTTTGATTTCCTTAACTAACGTTATCACAGCGACTTTAGAAAAGCAACAATAAAACACAACATATAGTGGTCAGAATTTTAAGTCCCACACCATATGTTGTGCTGAGGTTCATTTCGCCCTTCATTTGTCAAGTGGACAATCCTTCAAGAACATTAGAAAAAAGGAGATTAACCGGAATAAACCATCGGAAATCGACCCATTTCTATGATTTTCAATGTTGATATTATCCAATACCCGACAAACTTTGAAATAGCGGGCATTTATTCTATTTCCTGCAAAAAATAAAAATTATCTTTTGTAATTCCACTCGTCGGACTCGTAGCGTTCCTTCGCGAGCTTTTCTACATATTGTGTTTCTTCAAGTGAAAGCTCATACGGTTCCAATCCGATTCCGAGACCGTCTTCGAACCCATTCTTGAAGGCGTCCTTGGCCATCTCCATGGTGACCGGTTCCGCACTGATCTCATTCATGGCGACGGCCTTGCTTTTGAATGCGCGCTGCATGCGTTCTTTCACACGATCATTCGGATAGTTGAAGAGGCTGAAGAGCTTGTCTTCGTCCAGGTCAAGGAGGATGGATCCGTGTTGGAGGATGACACCCTTCTGTCGTGTCTGGGCACTGCCTGCCACTTTACGGCCTTCCACCACGAGCTCATACCAGCTTGGCGCATCAAAGCAGACGGCTGAGCGCGGATTCTTCAATCCTTCCCGCTCCTCCGCCGTTTTCGGCACGGCAAAATATGCTTCCAGACCGAGGGCCCGGAACCCTTGCAATATTCCTTCGGAAATGACGCGGTACGCTTCCGTTACCGTCTTTGGCATATCTGGGTGATCTTCGGAGACGATGACGCTGTAGGTAAGTTCGTGCTCATGAAGGACGCCCCTGCCTCCTGTAGGTCTTCTCACAAAGCCCAGATTATGCTTTTTCACATTTTCCATGTTGATCTCTTTCTCTACCTTTTGGAAGTATCCGATTGAGAGGGTCGCCGGGTCCCAGCCATAGAATCGGATCGTGGGAGGGATCTTCCCTTCGCTGTGCCAGTCAAGGAGCGCTTCATCCAATGCCATATTGAAAGAAGGGGAGCAGTGACCGGAATCGATGAATCTCCATATTTCCTTTTCCATTATGCATACCTCATTCTTATGTTCGCAGTATTATGTATCGGTCACAAATGTCAGACCGTTCTAATCCGTTACTTAGTCTATCAAATACCCGATAAAAAACAAAGGGAAACCGATTGGAAAGTGTTTGAACTTTATTTCAAAAATCTTTTGATTATGTTTGCCATCATGAATATAATAGTAGATAGCGCATTTGTAGAAAGGAGCATGAATGGATGGAAGCTTTATATATCCTATTGATTGTAATCGGTGCAATCGCAGCGTATTCACTCATTACATATTTCAATCAAAAAAGAATCATCAACACACTCTCAGAGGAAGAGTTTCGCGCAGGCTACCGTAAAGCCCAGCTGATCGATGTCCGCGAAACCAATGAATATAACAACGGTCATATTCTTGGCGCCAGAAACATTCCACTTTCTCAACTGAAAATGAGACAAAAAGAGATCCGTAAAGACCAGCCCGTCTACCTTTACTGCCAAAGCGGCATGAGAAGCGGCAGGGCGGCTCAAATGCTCCGTCGTCTCGGCTACCGTGACCTCCACCAATTAAAAGGTGGATTCAAAAAGTGGACCGGGAAAATCAAGCACAAAAAATAAAGCCTTCCGGGTGCCCATCAGGGTACCGGAGGCTTTTTTCGTTTAGAAACGAGGCTGGGACAAAAGTGTTTCAGTCATAGTAAAACCCGAATTCATTTGCCAATGAATTCGGGTTTTTAATTTGTTCATAATGTTTATTTCATTGGTCCTAGCGGTTGATTGGCGTCCAAGACGTAGACTCCAACGGGAAGAGTAGCCGAGGAGGCTCACGGGCTACTCGCCGAAAGCATAGTCTTGCACGGAAATCATGAGCGGTATTGAGAACCTACACTAGTAGTATTTGTTTATTTGGTACTTTTTTCGTTTAGTCCAACCTTTTTCTCTTTTCTTGCATTAAACTTCTTTCTGGTATCGAAGGACGGGTTTTCGTGCCGCCAAGGTTTCATCCATGCGTTTCACAACCGTCGTGTGAGGAGCTTCCTGGACGATTTCCGGATTTTCTTCCGCTTCCTTCGCGATCTGGATCATAGCATCGATGAATGAATCAAGGGTTTCCTTCGACTCGGTTTCCGTAGGTTCGATCATCATGCACTCTTCTACATTCAATGGGAAGTAGATGGTAGGTGGATGATAGCCGAAGTCGAGGAGGCGCTTCGCGATATCAAGGGTACGCACCCCTAATTTCTTCTGACGTTTTCCAGAAATCACAAACTCATGCTTGCAATGACGATCATACGGAAGGTCGAAGTGAGGAGCAAGCCTTCTCATCATATAGTTGGCGTTCAGTACGGCATTCTCCGTCACGGCGCGCAGACCATCAGGTCCCATCGTCCTAATATACGTATAGGCACGGACATTGATCCCGAAGTTCCCGTAGTATGGTTTCACTCTTCCGATACTTTCAGGTCGGTCATAATCGAATACAAAGTCTTCTCCCTTTTTAACGAGGATCGGCTTTGGAAGATAAGGAATCAAATCTTCCTTCACTCCGACAGGACCGCTTCCGGGACCTCCTCCCCCATGGGGACCGGTGAACGTTTTATGAAGGTTAAGGTGGACGACATCAAAGCCCATATCTCCCGGTCTTGCTTTTGAGAGGACAGCATTGAGGTTCGCACCGTCGTAATAGAGCTTGCCACCAGCACCGTGGATGATGGAAGCCATCTCCAGGATATTCTCTTCAAAAAGCCCTAGGGTGTTCGGGTTCGTGAGCATCAAGGCAGCCGTATCGTCTCCCACCACTCGCTTCAGATCTTCGAGGTCAACGAGGCCGTCTTCGTTGGACTTGACCGTAACTGTCTCAAAACCTGCAACCGTCGCGCTCGCCGGGTTGGTCCCGTGGGCAGAGTCGGGAACGATGACCTTTGTACGCTGGGTATCGCCATTCGCTTCGTGGAAGGCGCGGATCATCATAAGCCCGGTCCATTCCCCATGAGCTCCTGCAGCGGGCTGGAGGGTCACTTCATCCATCCCGGTGATTTCTTTCAAGTGTTCTTGGAGGTCGTACATGAGACCGAGTGCTCCTTGTACACTTTCAGGCTCCTGAAGCGGATTGATATGGGCAAATCCATTGAGGCGCGCCACATATTCGTTCACCTTCGGATTGTATTTCATCGTACATGACCCTAGCGGATAGAAGCCTGAGTCGACTCCGTGGTTGCGTTTGGAAAGAGCCGTGTAATGACGCATGATATCAAGCTCGGACACTTCAGGAAGATTGGCTTCCTCTGTGCGGATGAATTCTGCCGGAATCAGATCGGATAGATCTGCCGCCGGAACATCCAGTTCAGGAAGGCTGTATCCTACGCGTCCTTCTTTAGTGAGTTCGAAAATAAGAGGCTGATCCTTCTTATGCATGATAATCCCCCAATTCTTTAGCAAATGCATCGATTTCTTCTTTGCTGCGAAGTTCCGTGACGGCAACGAGCATATGGTTGGCGAGCGTTTCGTCCGTAAGACCGAGATCATATCCCCCGATCATCCCTTTTTGGATAAGATGTAGATTGAGATCCCTGACCGGCGCCTTCACTTTGACGACGAATTCATTGAAGGAAGGTCCTTCGAATGCCAATTCGAGTCCAGCAGACTTCATGGCATTTTTTGCATAGTGAGCTTTTTGGATATTCTGGATTGCCATCTCTTTTACCCCTTGCTTCCCGAGTGCCGTCATGGCAACGGAAGCAGCCAGGGCATTCAGTGCCTGGTTCGAACAAATATTGGACGTCGCTTTATCACGGCGGATATGCTGTTCCCTTGCCTGAAGGGTCAGGACGAATCCGCGGACACCGTCTTCATCCACCGTTTGGCCGACAAGGCGGCCCGGTACCTTCCGCATAAGCTTCTTGCTGACGGCGAAATAGCCGCAGTGCGGTCCGCCGAATGCACTCGGAATTCCGAATGGCTGCGCATCCCCGATGACGATATCGGCACCGAATTTGCCCGGTGGTGTGAGTGCGCCGAGTGCAAGGGGGTTGGAAGAGACGACAAACATCGCTTTTGACCCATGGGTGATGGCTTCAATCGCCTGAAGATCCTCGATACGTCCGAAGAAGTTCGGATATTGAACAATCACAGCTGCCACGTCGTCACCGATGAGGTTCTCGATCGCTTCAAGATCTGTCACCCCATCCTTATGGGGAACTTCTACAACGTCGATATACTGACCTTTCGCATAAGAGCGCAGGACATCTTTGGATTCAGGATGAACCGCCGCTGATACGAGTACCTTCTTGCGACGTGTCTGACCGGCTGAAAGCATGGCGGCTTCAGCAAGGGATGTACCACCGTCATACATGGAAGAGTTCGCTACATCCATTCCAGTCAGCTCGCAGATCATCGTCTGAAACTCGAAAATCGCCTGGAGTTCGCCCTGTGAAATCTCCGGTTGGTACGGCGTATAGGCCGTATAAAATTCAGAACGTGATAAAACATGATCCACGATGATCGGCATGTAATGGTCATATACTCCCGCTCCCAGGAAGCTTGCATGACTTCTGAGATCGGCATTTTTAGCTGCCAGAGCACTCAGTTCCTTGACGAGTTCCGTCTCGGATTTCGCTTTTTTAATGTTATAGTCGCCTTTAAAGCGGACTTCTTCCGGAATATCTTCAAAAAGGGCATCGACGCTGTCGACTCCAATGCTGTCCAACATTTCTCTTTGATCCTGATCTGTCATCGGTAAATAACGATGCTTCATGAACGTCAGTCCTCCCTATTTGCCAGTTCTCTTATAGAATGGTGTTTTCACTACAACGGCTTTCAATTGTTTACTCCGGATCTCCACGATCACTTCAGTACCGGGCTCGGCAAATTCCTTCTTGATAAGTGCAAGACCGATATTCTTCTTCAGTGTCGGCGACTGGGTACCGGTTGTGACCTCCCCGATCAGCTCTTCCCCTGAAAATACACTGTATCCATGACGAGGGATGCCGCGGTCGATCATTTCGATCCCGACCAGTTTACGAGGTGCCCCTTCTTCCTTTTGTTTGCGAAGGACTTCCTGGCCGATGAACGGGATGTCTTTATTCACCTTCACCGCAAAACCAATTCCCGCTTCGATGGGCGTGATTGTCTTCGACAACTCCTGTCCATAGAGTGCGAGATTCGCTTCGAATCGCAAAGTGTCTCGGGCACCAAGGCCGCAAGGTACGATTCTTTCCTCTTCACCCGCCTGAAGGATTTCCTTCCACAGAGCCGGGGCGGAATCCGATGCACAATAAATTTCAAACCCGTCTTCCCCTGTGTAACCTGTTCTTGATACGAGCGCTTCGTGACCGTTGATCATGACCTCATCCTGGAACTTGAAGAACCCGATGCTGCCGAGATCTGTATCGGTTAGCTTCTGGAGGATCTTCTCCGCCAGCGGACCCTGAATGGCAAGCTGGGCGATTTCGCCTGAACGATTCGTCAGCTCGACCCCTTCGGTTGCATGATGGATGAGCCATTCGTAATCTTTCTCGATATTGGATGCGTTGACCACAAGGAGATAATCGTGATCTTTCCGTTTATAGACGAGAAGGTCATCGACCGTCCCTCCGTCTTCGTAGCACATGGCGGTGTACTGAGCGCCTCCGTCCTTCAATTTGGACAGATCATTAGTCATCATCCGTTGAAGGTACTCAAGGGCACCCTCCCCTTTCACCGTGATCTCTCCCATATGGGAGACATCGAAAAGACCTGCACGGCTCCTTACGGCTTCATGCTCATCTTTGATCCCCGAGAATTGTACGGGCAAGGCCCATCCTCCAAAATCGATCGTCTTTCCTCCATACTCGCGGTAAAGATCGTGTAAAGGCGTTTGCTTCAGTTCTGACATGGCGATTCCCCCTTTAGTGGTTACACTGCATTCTTTTGCATGAAAAAAGGACAGAGAAGCCCCTTTTCAATAAGTGGGCTTCTCTGTCCTGGCACCTGAAAGTTTACCGATTCATACGGCTTTCCCCTTTGGTGGTCCCCATCCGGGACGCTCTCCAGAGTTGCGTCCGACAAGAGTCTTTTTGCCTGAGAGATTCACATCGTGATGCTTGCTCCTTCGGCGCTGCAGACTGCAGTCTCTCCCCTTGTCATCATTCGCCAATATTCCTTGCAATATTTGGTCATACTAAAGATATAAAAGAAATGCAGCAGATGCTAATGTTCGGATTTAGATCATTTTTGTAAGATTGTAAATCTATTTTCATCCTACCATTAATCAATTGTTCCGGGCAATCAATTTTTGCAGAAAAAAAGGAGTTGTTTTTATATGAATGTAGATATCATATTCGATGAGGGATGGGGAGAAAATCTTGATAGTCTTATCACAAATGACGGGCCATGGGGAAGTTTCGACCTCTACAAACTCGCCGTCGAATTCGAGCACCATCTCGCAATTCCGAACTTTGAGGGGCTGCAGGCACCGAAACATTTGGCAAATGTCACTCCCCTCCCCCATCAGCTCGAAGCTGCGAGGCAGGTGGTGGAGACCATGAACGGAAAAGCGATCCTTGCAGATGAGGTCGGACTCGGGAAAACAATTGAAGCGGGGCTTGTGTTGAAGGAATACATGATCCGTGGACTGGTGAAGAAGGTGCTCATCCTCGTGCCGGCGTCCCTGGTATCTCAGTGGTGCTATGAGTTGAATACGAAATTCTTCATCCCTGCCGTCCCCCAGAGGAAAAGTTACGTCTGGGACCAGTGTGATATCGTTGTTTCTTCCATGGATACGGCCAAAAGAAGCCCTCACCGGGAAAAGGTGTATGAACAGGATTATGATCTCGTCATCATCGATGAGGCTCACAAACTGAAGAATCACAAAACGAAAAACTATGAATTTGTGCAGAACCTGAAGAAAAAATTCTGCCTTCTTCTGACGGCCACTCCCATCCAGAACCGAATCGAGGAAATCTTCCATCTTGTTTCCCTCCTGAAGCCCGGGCACCTTGGAAGCGAATCGGGCTTTACAGAACGGTATAAAAATGGGGATCGGTCACTTGAGGATGACGACCATCTGAAGAACCTGACCAACAAGGTGATGATCAGGAACCGAAGGAATGACACGGGTATCGAATGGACGAAGCGCCATGTAAAAACGGTCCTGATCGACTTCTCACAGGGAGAGAGGGACCTATACGACAGCTTCGATCTTCTGCGCGGCCGCTACGATGACTGGGCCGCATCCAGCTCCTTCTCCCTCCTCACCCTGCAGCGGGAAGCATGCTCCAGCCGAGAAGCGGTGTACTTTACGTTGAAGAATATGCTAGCCAAAAAAGAGGATCCTTCAGAAGGGTTCAAGCAGGTGATCGGAACCCTCATGCAAAAGGTGGAGAATGTCTCAGTCAACTCCAAGGCAAAGAAAGCCCTGGAGCTGATCCAATCCATCGACGACAAGGTGATCATCTTCACGGAATACCGTGCTACCCAGATGTACCTTCAATGGTTCCTGAAGCAGCACGACATCACGTCGGTCCCTTTCAGGGGCGGGTTCAAGCGAGGAAAAAAGGACTGGATGAGACAACTGTTCCAAAATCACGCCCAGGTCCTCATCGCCACGGAAGCCGGCGGGGAAGGGATCAACCTTCAATTCTGTCATCACGTCATCAATTTCGACCTTCCGTGGAATCCCATGAGACTCGAGCAGCGGATTGGACGGGTGCACCGCCTGGGACAGACCGAGGATGTTCATATTTACAATTTCGCCACGAAAGGCACCGTGGAAGAACATATCCTCACCCTGCTTTATGAAAAAATCAACCTGTTCGAGCGGGTGATCGGCGAACTTGATGACATCCTGACCCGACTCGATTTCAAAGAGTTTGAAGATCACATGACGGATATCTTCGCTTCCTCAAGAACCGAGGGTGAAATGAAGATCAAAATGGAAAATTTGACGAGCATGATTCAATTTGCAGAACAGATGAAGGAGGAGAAGGCCGATGCAGCAGCACGAAATACATCGATTTCTTGAGCGGTATTTTCACGCGAACGGGTGTGAGCTGAAGGCAAGCGGTGATGGCTATATGACCGTTCAGCTCACGATCGAGATGGATAAAGAGCTCATGAATCGCCCATTCTACTGGCATTATCTCGAAAAGACCGGCGGGGAACCGAATCCCATGGCACTAAACCTCATCACCGATCAGGAAAAGGCGCCGGAAGGACTACAGGGGGAGGTCATCCATTTCGGTTCACCCCGACTGCACCAGATCTTCCGTTCCACCCGGAGTCTGGCAGGATACACCCGGCTCTATGAGGACCGTGCAGGGTATGGCCAGCAACAAATCCCGCTTCATCCGTGGCTCGGCATGAACGTCAAAATCTCCTATCAATCGAATCGCAAGAAGGATACGTTCCGCAGCATCGGCCTCAATCTGATCAACGGCATGATGAAGGAAGGATTTCACGATGAACTCCTCACCCTCAAGCTGACGCCGAAGATACCGGATCTCTGCTTCACCCTGACCCCGATCATCCGCCCCAAAAGCGGGATCGGACGCATCCAACAGCAACTGCGGGATGAAATCAGCCGGGAGTCGACGGAATGGGCAGAATCAGCCCTTGCCTCATGGAAGGAAGACCGGGAGCTACTGGACCACTTTTATAAAGAGGTCGAAGACAAGCCCGAATCCTACTTCCTTGAACAAGCCGCCCTTAAGTATCAATATGAACCGAAGATCGAGATCGAAATCATCAATGGGGGGATCTTCTACCTTCATCAGTGACACCTAAAGAGATTAGGTCAAAAAGAAAAAAGGACCATGTAATAACAAACAATAGTAGGGCTGATTCCTAATAACCTTGATGATTTCCGTGCAAGACTTCGCTTTCCACGGGTAGCTCGTGAGCCTCGCAAGCCTGCCGGGGGCCACTTTTCCCGCCGGATCCTTCGTCTTGCACTCAACCGCAGGAAACAATATAAGCGTAATGAAACAAAGTAAAAACCCGAATTATTTTGCCTGATCATCAGCAAATGAATTCGGGTTTTACTATGACTAGAACATGTTTGTCTCAGCCATTTTTTATTGATTCCTATTTTTTTTGAAAAACAGCCCGACCGCATATGGGATGATGCCGAACCATCGATACAGGAATGGTTCCTTCCGGGTCTTGCGCTGCTTCCTGATTGTTTTCCGCTCCTGGGGTGATTTGTTATAATGCTGAACCACGGTCTGGGTCAAGAATTTGACGTAGTCATTTACAGACATCCTGCCACCACCTTCACCCATCCAGTATGCCCAGGTTTCCATGCTTTAATTCCTGCCGAGGAGGGAGAGGATCTCGCGTGTGACCGCCTCTTCATCTTTTCCGCCGGTGTCCACCTCATGGGTCCTCGCTTCCTCATATAGGGGAATGCGACGACTGAACAGACTCTCCACTTCATGACGGGGATTTTGTGCAAGGGGTCTGTCGGGATCTCCTTCAAGCCGCTCCCACAGGCTCTCGAACGGAGCGGATAGATGGATCACGCATCCGCTTTCGCCAAGCAGAGTGCGGTTCTCCTTCCTCTCGACGATCCCTCCTCCCGTTGTGATGATGCACGCTTCCTTCAAGAGCTTTGCCAGGACGGCCGTTTCGAGATCACGGAAATATCCTTCGCCGAAACGCTCGAAAATTTTGCGGATCGGCATCCCCTCTTGCTCGACAATGTATTCGTCCATGTCCACGACATGAAGGCCGACCTTCTCTGAGAGAATATGTCCGATTGTCGTTTTTCCTACTCCCATAAATCCGATTAGCACAATTGATTCCATAATCTACTTCCAATCCACTATCTTTTTTGTGTCCTTATTATACACGACTGCGACCGGAAGAAAAACCTCACCAGGCTGATTCAATCTCACTTCGATTTGCTGGAGGTCACCAGACCCCTCCAGGTAGTCCACGCTCATCGTGCCGAAACTTCCCTTACGGAGTCCATCGACACCGCTGCCAGCTTCCATTTCATAAAGCACGGTCTGGTACAAGCTGATTTTTCTCTCGTACACGTTTTGCATATTGGTCAGGTAGCGGTATTTACTCACGTATAGATCTTTTGAAGCGACAGCCACGGTCAAGATGACAGACAGGAACATCAACGTGAAAGGCAGGATGAACCCTTTCTCATTCCCCATAGTAAAAGAACTCGCCTTCAAGCTTCTTCCCATCAAGAAATACCCCCTCTATCCTGACTCCACCGTCTATTGCGTGGAAACTGACCAAAGAAAGCTTCTGAAGGACCACTTCATGCCCCTTATCATTCACACGTCTCCTGATGGAATCCTGATATTTTTCATACGTGACCTTCTCCCCATTCAAGATAAATGAAAACCCTGAATTCGTTACGGTCATCCCTCTGGATTTCCACGTTTCTTGCCTGACACTCTCATTGAATAAGGTCCACTGGTAATACGGCGGTGGGATCATTTCCTCCCGAACGAGGGAGAAGCCTTTAATCACCAACGGGATGGAAAATGAAATGAGGCAGACGATAAAGAAGGAAAACAAGGCTTCAAGGAGAGTGAATCCACGCTCATTCCACAAAGCTGCATATTTTTCTGATGTCACGGCCCCTCTGCATTTCCACGCAGATCGATGATGCCCCTCCTTCCCAATACCTCGTATAGTCGACCCCTCCATATGATTTCGAGCTCCTTCCATACTTTTTCGTGACCATGGCACGTTCAACCCCCTCCTCCATCCATTTCAATGCTTCCACTTCGGACTGCTTATCCCTGAGCAGAACGGACTGGTTCAACAACAAGGGTAGGAAGACACCGGTGATCAGCAGCAGACAACTGAATGCTATCAGCATTTCCGGGAAGGAGAAGCCATCATTTTTTTTGAACATAATAACGCCCCTGTCCGATTTGAAAGGTCAATTGATACTTGGTACCGCCACGTGCAAAATTGATGCTGCCGAATCGATTGGTATTTCCATTTGGATAGAAGGTGATGTCGTACAACGTGCTGGATTTGATTTCGAAACCTTCCTGGAGCTTTCGATTGAATAACGTTTCATTCAGGACATTTTTCGCGATATAGGATCCATTCTCGGGATAAAAGGTGATGCGGACGGGAATCTGGTAGCGGAACGCATAGCTTTGAACGTAAGCGAGGTCGGATTGAAGCTGGGCGACGAAGACCTTTTCATCCGTTGACGCCTTCGTCGGATTCACGGAAAACACAACCCATGTCAGCAAGATGCCCGTCATGAACAGGACCAGGAGCATCTCTACAAGAGTGTATCCCTTTTCTCCCCGCATCCTAAGAATCGCTTACCTTTACATTACCATTCTGTCCGATTGTGATGGCCCTCCCATCGGGACATGCCTTGTACTCATCCTTCAAGTACCCTTCTGTCACAAGATTCTGGATCGTGACTTGACCCGAATTTCCATCCATTTTATATGCTTCGACCTGTCCTTCCACCATATTTACAAAGGCCTCACAGCCTTTCGCATTGATGGAACCGCTCTGTTTCGTCACATTCGGGATTGCGATGAACAACAGGACCGAGATGACCAGGAGTACGATCATCATCTCAATGAGGGTGAACCCTCTTTCATCTTTTAATAGGTGTTTCACGTTTATTCCCCTTTCTGAACTCATACTCCCTGCATCATTTGGAACAGGGGCATCATGATTGAAAAGTAAATGGCCATGATGAATAAGCCGACAAAACTGAAGATGACTGGCTGGATGTATTTAAGGAGGGCACCGCTCCTTTCTTCGAGCTCCACAAAGCACATATCCCCGTAGAGCTGCAATTCTTCCGGCAGCCGTCCGTTCGTTTGACCGTGGTGGATGATATAGGCGACCTCCGACTGAAAAAAAGGGATGGCACCTGCACACTCATGGAGGGACATACCCGACTTCAAGCCCTGTATGAGCTCGCCGGATACATATTGAAGGGTCGGTCGGAAGGTTTGTTGTTCAATGATTCTGAGGGATTCGGTGATGGACACACCATTGCTCAGTAGAAACCCGAGTTCCCTTGCAAAGAAGTGGGTGTGGGCCAGTTTGAAGAAGCGGGAAAAGAAAGGAATCCTGCTCGTGTGGATGGAAATGGTGACCGGGGAAATCCGGTGACGGAAAAGGTAAAGCATGACCCCAGCTGAGAGAAGTATAGCAAGGATTCCCGCGAGCAGGAGGGGGACGGCTTTTACGAACGAGAGTAAAAGCTGCACGCCAGTGGAAGGTTCATAGCCCATGGAGCTGTAGAGCGTTTCAAATTTCGGAAAAAGCACATTCCGGAGGAGGACCATCATCATTCCGGCGATGATGATGAGCATCAAGGGATACTGGATGACCCGCTTGAGCCTCTCTTGATTTTTCTGCTTCTGCAGGAGGTAATCCCCTGCACCCATGAGGGTTGCTCCCATCTGCCCGTGGAACTCGGCAAAATAGATCTGGGCGCTCACATGGGTGGGGAGTGAGAGTTCTTTCGTGATGACCTTGGATACCTGTACGCCTTCCTGCAGGGAATGGAGGATGCGGGTTTTCAAGACGGTCGCCTCTGGACGGTCGGGGATGAGCAGGAAGTCCACGGCCTCACTGAACGTATATCCCTTCTCGAGGAGGGAACCCATACGCTTCAGGAACTTTCCCTGCTCATCCCTTTTCTTCATGTATCCATTTCCGATACTCAGATTCCGGAACATATCCGAGGGCCACCCCCTTCCGGATGAGCTGCTTCAGCGTCAGGTATCGATGGTCGACCTTTTCACCCTTTGCTTCCATCAGTACATTCTTCAGTTCTTTGCCCGTCAGGATCTCGAAAACCGTAGCCCGGTTGGTCCTCTTCCCTTCAGCTAGGCATTCCCCGAAGCAATCATTTCCGCATACCGGGCATTTCAATCGAAGCAGCCTCTGGGCAGAAACCGCCAAAATGGTCTGTTCGATATCATGCCATTTGATTCCGAGCTCCATGAGCCGGTAGATGGCCCCCTTCGCATCCCGCGTATGGACAGATGAGAGGACGAGATGTCCAGTGAGGGCTGCCCTGACGGCAATCTCAGCGGTTTCTTTATCCCGGATCTCCCCGACCATGATAATATCCGGATCATGGCGGAGAATGGCTTTAAGACCGGTCGAATACGTGATACCTGCCTTTTCATTCACCTGGATTTGGACCATCTCATCGTGGGCCTTCTCAACAGGATCTTCCAGGGTGATGACGTTGCGGTTAAGGGAAACGGCACAATGGTGGACAAGGGAGTAAAGGGTGGTCGTCTTCCCGCTTCCCGTCGGTCCGGTAAATAGAATAAGACCGTGGGAGTGCATGAGCAGGGCGACGAGTTTTTTAGCTGATGATGGATAGAGGGACATATGCTCGATGGGGATCTGATAGCGTTCGGGCAGGATCCGGATGACGAGGCTTTCTTTGAGATGGGTGGTCGGAAGGGTGGATACCCGCAGTGCCAGGGGGATCCGTGAGATGAAATGGGTGTAGGAGCCGCTTTGGGGCTTTCGCTTCTCTGCGATATCCATGGAGGACATGAACTTCAGATGTGCGATGAGGCGCTCGGCCTGGTCTTCGTCGATCGTCTTGAAGGGGATGAGTGTTCCGAGCTTTCTGAACTGAATGAGGTAATCGTTCTTTCGGGGGACGAGATGAACATCTGTTGCATGACTGCGAAATGCTTCCGAAATCATCCGTTCGGAGAAGGTTTCGACAGAGTAAATGATGAATCACACCACCTTTCAGTAGTCTTGAAGATATATATACGACAAAAAACCTGAAAATCCTGCAAAGCTCCTCAACTTTTTTCATTTACTTGATTTATCCAGAAAGGCCCCGTCCGATTAGACGGGGCCCCTGGGTCAGGCTGCTTTCTTCACTTCGTCGTTCTTTCTCTCTTTCTTCTTTTTACCCTTCAGGGACTTCACCACACCTGCCAATCCTTTCGGGAATCCCAAGAGGACGACGATATAGAGGAAGCCGAGGAAAATCGTCCAGCGCTCGAAGATCGGGTAGACCGATGCCAGTTCCGAGAGATAGTGACGTAGGAACTCGATGATGCCGGCCCCGATGATGGGACCGATCAGCGTCCCAAGACCGCCGATCATGGTCATGAGCAGGGCATCGAGGGTCACTTCGATGGAGAATACGCTCACATTGATGAACCGTAGCGAAACCGCATACAGGGCCCCGCTCAATGCGGCCACCATGCCGGACGTGACACTCGCCATGAGCTTGTAATGAAGCGTCTTGAACCCAAGCGCTTCCGTCCTGTACTCATTCTGGGAAATGGCCTTCAGTACCTTCCCCGTCGACGAGGAGGTGAATAACTTCAACAGTATGAAGATGGATGCCATGACAATCAAGGTTACATAATAGAAGCTCATGCGATCTTTGAACACATCCGGCACAGAGAATGTAAAGCCGTCCCCTCCCATGGTCAGCCCCCTCCACTTCTCGGCAAGAACCAAGAACAGCTGAGAAACGGCCAAGGTGAGCATGGCGTAGAAATGGCTCTTTAGACGAAGGGACAGGAGACCGATCACATAGCTCACCACGGCTGAAAGGGCGATGCCGATCAGTAGCCCGATGATGAAGTTCCCCAGTGTGGCCTCATGATTATTGAACATGAGGGCCACGCTGTAGGCACCCAGGCCGAAGAACATGCAGTGACCGAAGGAAACGATCCCTGTATACCCAAGAAGGATGTCGAAACTCATGGCAAAGATGGCGAAAATGAAGATCTGAGTGAACATGATGAGCATGCTCCTTGAATCATTGACAAAAGGAAACAGCATCAAGGCCACCAAGCCTGCCATCCCTCCGTAAAGAGGGATGCGATTCGTCATGCTTTTCATACGGCTCCCCCCTTCTCCCCCATGAGTCCGGTCGGCTTCACCAGTAAGACGAAGGCAAGGAGCAGCATATTAAGGGCAAGGGAAAGGTCTGGAATGTAGTAGGCCATAAAAGCGCCTAGGACCCCGACGATCAATGAGGCAAGGGCCGACCCCTGAAGGCTTCCCATCCCGCCGATGATTACGACGATGAAAGCAAGGATGGCATACTGCATCCCCATCTCGGCAAATACGACACCTGAATACGGGGCAAGAAGGGCACCGCCCATTGCCGCCATGGCAGATCCGAGGAGGAACACAAATGTAAAGATGGCTTTGACGTTGATCCCCATGGCCTGCACCATTTCCTTATCGATGACCCCGGCCCGGATCATGAGGCCGATCCGCGTCTTACTCAATAGAAGCCAGAGTGCGGCGTACATGATGATCCCCACTACGATCACAAACAACCTGTATTTGATGAGGATCACTCCCCCGTCAAATTGAAAACTTCCCTGCAGCCACTCCGGAAGATTCACTCTTATGGGATTCGGTCCCCATAAGATCTTGATGCTCTCTGTCAGGACAAGCATCCCTCCAAGGGTGATGAGGAGCTGCCTGACGTGATTTCCATAGACCGGCCGGATCAAAAATCGTTCCAATACGAGGCCGAGAACCATTCCGATCAAAATCGCCGCCGCTACCGACAGGAGAAAATTTCCCGTCTCATTGAAAACCCAGGCCCCCATGAATGCTCCCCATACAAACAGCCCCCCATGGGCAAAATTCAACACGTCCATCAAGCCGAAGATCAGCGTCAGACCCGCTGCGAGGAGGAAAATCAGCAGTCCCGTCGAGATGCCGTTCACCAATAGATTAATGATTACGTCCATACTTGATCCACTCCCTAAACACCTATGCTATCCCAAGATACTTCCTGCACATCTCACGGTCTTCCACCAGTTCGTTCATCCGACCGTCGTGGACGATCTTTCCGTCATCCATGATATAAAAATAATCCCCGATCCTGCTTGCCATCATGAAGTTCTGTTCGACAAGGAGAATCGTCGTCCTTTCTTTCATCTTCAGGATCGATTCCATCAGTTTTTCCACCATGATCGGTGAAAGCCCCTTACTCGGTTCATCGATCAGGAGGAGGCCATCCCCATTGATGTATGCCCGGGAGATGGCGAGCATCTGCTTCTGCCCTCCTGATAATAGACCGCTCTTTTTATGCCAATATGTCTTCAGGTCCGGAAACAGGTCCAGCATCCATTCTGCCTTTTCCTCAGCCCCTTGGTCCCCTTTCACTTTTGCAAGACTCAAGGTCTCTTCCACCGTCAAGCTGCCGAATATCCCTTGATTCTCAGGAACATACCCGATTCCTTTCTTCGAAATCTGATGGGTCGGGGCGCCTCTCAAGGATTCGTCCTTGTAGCGGATCGATCCCGTGCTCTTCGGATTGAATCCCATGATCGAGCGGAGCGTGGTCGTTTTCCCTGCCCCGTTCCGGCCGAACAGGACCGTGATGCTCCCTTCTCTGACCCCGAGGGACACACCCTGCAGAATATGGTACTGTCCGAGATAGGTTTGAAGATCATCCACTTTTAATAGATTCATTATGCATCCCTCCAAGATACGCCGTCTGTACGCGCTCATCCTTGATGATCGTCCGTGGATCCCCACTTGCAAGCAGCTCTCCGTTGAAAAGTACGACCAATCGATCAGACAGGTGCATCACCATGTCCATTTTGTGTTCGATGAGGACGATGGTATGGTGACCGCCTTCCTTTATCCTGTTGATCACTTCGAGGATTGCCGGGATGTCTTCGATGGAGATCCCCGCAGTCGGCTCATCAAGGAGAAGCAGTTCCGTTTTGAGGGCTAGAAGCATGGCAAGCTCAAGCTTACGTTTCTCACCGTGTGCCAGGTCGATGGCAAGGGAATCACCCTTTTCATTCAGCATGCACGTCTCCATTAGCTCCCTTGCTTCCTCTTCCTGCCGTCTTTTCAACCCTGGTTTCGGGAAGATGGAATAGTAATCCTTCCCTGCCGATTGAACACTGAGGCGGATATTTTCAAGTACGGTCAATTCAGGGAAGATGTTGGTGAGCTGAAAGGATCTGCCGATGCCGGCACGTGCTCTCATGGGGATCGATAATCCCGTGACATTCCGTTGTTTGAAGAAGATTTCCCCTCTCGTCGGGCTGATCTGCCCGCTGATCAGATTGAACAGGGTCGTCTTGCCGGCACCATTCGGACCGATGATTGATATGAGCTTCCCTCGCTCAATCTCCAAGTCTACTTCTTTGATCACATCATGTTCCCCGAATGAAACGGATAGACGGGCCGTGCGTAATATCGTGTCCATTCCGGTACCTCCTCTATGGATAGCATTCAAGGAGCGAAACTCCCTGAATATTCTGATTTCGTCACTTGTTACGTACCGGTGGCTCTGTCTCGTTCATATCCAATTCCCTGATGAGGACCGGTACCGGGTGGTCGACCCCTTCTTCCTCTTCAAGCGTGATGGCATAGAGGGATTGAAGTGCCTGATGGTCGTCCGGACGGAACTTCATCATCCCCTTAGGCGTTTCGAATTCCATTCCTTCCATGGCTTTGATCAATGTCTCTGCTTCGGTATCACCATCGGTTTTTTTGATGGCCTCCACAATGGAGATGGCAGCGCTCATTCCGCCTGCAGTGAAAAGGTCCGGCACCTCGCCATCATATTTTTCCTTATGTTTCTCAACGAGCCAGTCATTGACTTCATTATCAGGCAGCGTGTAATAATAGATGGAAAATCCGATCATCCCCATGAGGGAATCCATTGTCTTCAGGGAATTGATATCCTGAGCGGCAGTGGAGATCTTGATGCCCTGCTCTTCGACTTTCATATCCTTGAGCTGTTTCCAGGGCGCATTGGACCCTGCCCATACAATGAAGAGGTAGTCCGGCTTATCCTTGATGATGTTTTGGATATTGGCAGTGAAGTCAGTCGAATTCGGATCTGCATACTGTTCGTTGATAATGCCTGCACCGAGCTTCTCTGCACCTTCTTTAAAGGCTTCAATCCCTTCTCGTCCATAGGCATTATCCTGTGCGAGCGTGGCGATCTTCACGTCCTTTTCGGCGATGGAAGCAGCACCTGCGACAGCATCCTGGGATGAATTCCGCCCGGTCCGGAAGATGTATTTATTCCAGTTTTCGCCTGTGATGCTATCTGCCACGGCAGGTTCAACCACCATGATTTTCTCGTATTCTTCAGCCAGTGGAAGGACAGCGAGGGTATCTCCCGAACTCGAAGACCCCACCAGGAAATCGACCTCATCTTCTTCCAGGAGCTTCGTCGCTTTTTTTACTGCAACGTCAGGTTTTGTTTCTGTATCTTCCACGATGAATTCAATTTTCTTCCCGTCCACTTCATTCGTACCGTCCGTTGCATAATCAAGGCCGAGTTCAAAACCTTGGATCGTTTGTTTTCCGTACGTTTCAAGCGCTCCGGTCTGGGAGGCGAGTACTCCCACTTTGATTGTATCGTCACTGGAACCTGAACTTTTCCCGGAACAACCCGCCATCAACATGACCGAACACGCCGCCAGGAAGCTTGCTTTGACCCACTTAGATTTCTTCATCTTCTTATTCCCCCATTATTCATCTTTTTTAAAGAACTGAAGCTTGTGAAGAAGACCGTCTGCAATGGTGATTTTTCCGGTTGAATCGATATCAAGTCCTTGAGGTGAGAAAAAGTTCCCATCTTCTCCCCCAAATGAGCCGAACTGCTCGAGGAACGCACCCTTATCACTGTACACATTCATTCGATTGTTGGAGGTATCCGTCACATAGACCTTATCATTCTGGTCGATGGCGATACCAGTCGGCAGGAAGAGGGCACCAGGTTCCTCTCCCCAGTTTTCAAGAGGATCCAGATTCCCCGATCCTCCTGCCGTCCCCCATTTGGCGAGGAAGGTTCCATTATTGTCGAACTTCTGGACGCGGTTATTGATGCGATCGACCACATACACGTTATCCTTTGAGTCTATGGCAAGCTGCATGGGCTGTGAAAATTCACCGTTCCCCGTCCCTTTTCTCCCCCATTCCTTTTGGTATACAAAGAAGGAGTTGAACTTCTGGATCCGGTTATTCTCTGAATCTGAGACGAAGATATTCCCTTTGCTGTCAACGGCAATGCCACTCGGAAGTCGGAAGAATCCGCTCAGTGTGCCCAATGAGCCGTATGCCGCAAGGAATGTTCCATTATTTGAGAACTTCTGGATGCGGTTGTTGACCGAATCGGCTACGTATACGTTATCGTATTTGTCGACGGCCATCTGCCTCGGCACGTAGAATTGGCCAGCCAGGCTTCCGTATGCAATCGGACCGCCCGTTCCCAGTAGACTCCCCCACTTACCTGTTACCTTACCAGTGGAGTCATACTTTAAGATTCTGTGATTGAAAGAATCGGAGACGAAGGTATTGCCTTTTGAATCACTCTCGACATCGAACGGCCCTGCATACGTCTTATCCCCATAGCGGCCGTCACCGATGGCCATCTTGAATGAGACCGTCAGCCCGACTTCTTTGAAGACCATCAACCGGTTGTTTCCCGTATCGGTGACATATAGATCCCCTGTCCCATCGGAGATGATCTGGTTCGGGAAGGCAAGCGTCGGAAACGCACCCGTCGTATAGAGGAAACGGTCACTGGAATCGAACTTCATGATGCGGTTATTGTACGTATCAGCCACATAGAGGGCGCCGGACCTCGCATCGAAATTCAACCCCCTCGGGTGATAGAATTGGTAGGGTCCCACACCCTGTGTTCCACCGATCTTACGCTTGAAGGCCCCATCTTTAGAAAATACCTGGATCCGATTGTTATAGGTATCGGCTACGTACACTTCGTTTTGGTCATTGATGGCAATTCCCTGTGGAAGGGCGAGCTTGCCGTCTGTTCGTCCGTAGGAGCCGATCGTCTTTTCATACGTTCCTTCACTGCTGAATCTTTGGATCCGGTGATTGAATTCATCTGTGACATAGTAACGATTATCCTTGTCGACGGCGATTTCCCTCGGGAATCCGAACTCCTCAGGACCGTCTCCTTTTGTTCCCCAGCTCTTCAGGAAGTTGAAGTTCCGGTCGAATTTTTGGATCCGGTAGTTCCCTGTGTCTGCTACAAGGAAATTCCCTTCACGATCGACTGCAATACCGAAGGGCATATTGAATTTCCCAGGGGAGCTGCCAAGGGAGCCGATCGTCTTCACGACCTTTCCCCCGGCATCCATCTTGACGATGCGGCTGTTCCCCATATCCACCATGTAAATGAATCCGTTTTCATCTTTCGCCATTGCAACCGGAGTCCGGAATAGGTTACCGGGATCCACCCCGTTGCCGAACGCTCCCTTGAAGGAATAGGCAGCCCCGGCTTGTGTTGGCGCCAGGAGGGTCAAGAGCAGCACAACCACCACGACGGCTCTTTTAAGCATGAGATGGACCGTTCCAGCGGATGACGGTTGCCGCCCATGTATATCCGGTTCCTGCACTGACCGCAACGGCGATATCACCCGGCTCGAGGAGACCTCTTTCCTGGGCGAAATGGAGGCCGATGCAGGGATCAAGGGACGACATGTGACCATGATGATCTAGGTACACCGCATTTTCTTCCTTGATCTCCAGCGTATCGAGGAGCTCCCGAAACATGGAGCGCTTCGTATGAAGCGGAAGGAGGGCCTTGACGTCTTCCGTTTTATATCCGCTTTTTGCAAGGGCATCCTTCACCACTTTGGCAAAGTTCGGAATCGAAACCGGATCCAGGCGTTCTTTCATCGACATGGGATCCTTGACGTCGATATAATGCTGATTGGCATCGACCGATTCATGGCTTGCATGCTGCTTGGAGCCTCCCGCTGGAATCCTTACGTCATCATGGAAGGAACCGTCGGTGATGATGGCACTCTCGAGGATCTCACTCTGGGTGGCCTCACGGGAAACCAGGGCGGCCGCCCCTCCGTCAGCGAAGTTGAACATGAAGCGTGCCCTCGGGTTGCCATGATCAAGGATTTGTGATTCCTTGCATCCTCCGACAAGCAGGATATGGTTGATCGATTCATCCGATCTGATCATGTCCCTCGCCACTTTGAGGGCGATGGGAAAACATGAGCTCACATTCATGATTTCGAATGCATACGCATTCTTTGCCCCGAGCTCATGCTGGATTTTCGGTGCACTGGACCATACATGATAATCCTTATGGGGACTGCCGAAGTAGATGACCACGTCGAGGTCGTCAGGATCCATCGCTCCCAGCGCCTCTTTCCCGGCGGCAATCGCCAGGTCGGATGCATGCATGGTGTCATCCGACACATGCTTCTCATACAGCCCGAATTTTTCAATAATAATGTTTTCCGGAATACCTGTCTTGATCGCCAGGTCTGCAGCAGTCTCTACCGCAGGGGAAAAGAAGGTTCCCGTCGATTGAATGCCGATAGCCATCACACCGTTCCTCCTTCACTTGGGACCATCATCTTGGCGGTCCCGGTCAACACTACTTTTTCATTTTGATTGAAGCACTCGGTCAGGAGGGTCAGGACATGTTTCTCTTCATTGAACTCTTGTACCGTTGCCTTTGCCGTGATGGTATCCCCGATATAGACCGGTGACTTGAAACGGATCGATTGCTCCATATAGATGGACCCTTTCCCAGGGAGATGAACACCGAGAAGCTGAGATAAGAGACTGCTCGTCAGCATGCCATGGGCGATCCGCTCCTTGAACCTTGTTGTCTGGGCATACTCCTTATCAATATGGACGGGATTGAAATCACCGCTCAAACCGGCAAACATGACTATATCCGATTCCGTGATGGTTTTACTGCATGCGGCTTGTTGTCCGACTGTATACGTACTCATTTACGATCCGCTCCTTACCAGCTGAGTTTTTTGAATTTTTCCCGTTGCATTTTTTGGCAGTTCCTCGAGGAATGTGATCACCTTCGGCAGCTTGTATCGTGCAAGCTGACTGGTGCAGTGACCGAGGACCCCCTCTTCACTGAGGGAGCTTCCCTTCTTCTTCACAATGAAGGCAACAGGCACTTCCCCCCACCGTGGATCGGCTGCACCGACGACGGCCACTTCCTCCACATCCTCGATCTGATTGATCACCTGCTCCACCTCGAGAGGATAAATGTTCTCCCCTCCGGAAATGATCATTTCCTTCTTGCGCCCGACGATATACACAAAGCCTTCTTCGTCCACACGGGCAAGGTCACCTGTATGAAGCCACCCATCCACAATCGTTTCCTTCGTGGCGTCCGGCCGGTTCCAATACTCTTTCATGACGTTTGCCCCTCGCACGGTGAGCTCACCCACTTCACCCGGACGGCACGTCTGCCCATCTGCTCCCATCAATTTAAAATCATTGAACATGACAGGTTTTCCAATGGAACCAATTTTCCTTCGGGCATCTTCCTTCATGAGCATGAATACGGTCGGCGAGGTTTCCGTCATGCCGAATCCCTGACCGAACAGGAATCCACGCTCAAGATATGCAGTAATCAGCTCATGTGGACACGGAGCTCCTCCGTTGTAAAACCAGCGCACGGATGATAGGTCTATCCCATCAAAGGATGGTGAATGGAGGAGCGCCTGGTGGATCGTCGGTACCCCCATGACGATGGTGACCCTGTGTTCCTCGATCATCTCAAGGGTCTTTTCCGGATCGAATTTACCCGGAATCACAATCGTTCCACCGGCAAAGAGAGTCGGAAGGGCAAACAACCCGATGCCCCCGATATGGAACAGGGGCAGTAGCACAATCGAACGGTCATCAGACGTGAGCTCTACGGCAAGTGTATTATTCACTGCATTCCAGAACATATTTTCCTGGGTGAGGACCGCTCCTTTCGGCTTCCCAGTCGTCCCCGATGTATAGCAGACAATAAAGGGAGCGCTTACATTTTTCTCTTCATGTAAAGATAAGAGGGGGCCATCCACCAACTCATCCAAAGGTAGGACCGTTTCTGCATCCGTATCCCTCAGTAGTCCTTTGGCAAGCGGGACATGCTCTTCATCCGCTGCAATGACCTTCGTGCCACTATCCATGAGCTGAAACACCAGCTCACTTGCACTCAACCGGATATTAAGCGGAACAGCAACCGCCCCTATTTTCGCTGTGGCGAATAACAGGATAATATATTCCATCCGGTTCTGCGACAGGATGGCCACCCGTTCCCCTGTGCCGACCTTCAACACCTGTTGAAGCTTACCGGCGGCGCGATTGATCCTCTCATTCAATTCTTTGTAGGTGATGGACTCCTGATCAGTTATAATGGCGGCCTTCTCACCACGCAGATACGCCCATTTCCCGATCCAATATGATATTCCTTCCATGATTCCTCCCCCTTTAATTTTTCAACCCGTCGAATATCAGGCTCATGGCCGATTCGAATGCTTCATCCGGTACGTCAGAGCATTCCCAGTACACCCATCTCATTCCGAGGAACTGACCGATGGACATCAGGCAATAAGCGACGGTTTCCTGATCCAGCACCTTGAACTCACCGGACTCCATTCCTTCGGACAAACTTTTCAAGAACCCATTGGCAAGCTTCCCATAATACCATTTGTATAAGTCTCGGTCCACCACGACCGCCTGCTGGACGATGCTGTACAAATTCGGATGGTTCTTGACCCAGGTGAAGAAGGAGTAGAATCCCTTTCGCTGTGCTTCCTCGTATGTAGAAGCAGCGGTCATTCCTTCCTTGATGGCCAGCCTCAGATCCCGGCTGTAGTTCCGGATCAGCTCGTCATAGATATCTTTTTTAGAAGGGAAATAGTTATAGAATGTCCCCTGAGCCACTTTGGCTTCCTGAGAAATATTCACGATGGATGTTTCATAAAAGCCTTTCGTGCCGAATATTTCTTCAGCTGCCTTCAGCAGTTTTTCCCTTGTTTCAATTCCTTTCGGCGTCAGTTGTTTCTCTTCGATCATGATTTTTTCTGACATATGAATCACCTCTCAGTTTTTATTATATTTAATATTCTAAAAATTACAATACAAAATTAGGATTTTTTTACTTTCGTGGAGAAAACCTCATTTATGATTCAATGGGAACCTCTGGTCCAACATTCCTTGAGGGCTTATGGTAGATGCAACTGATCATCGGTTTTATATGCCCAAAAGAATGGAAATGAGTATAAATCCCAGAAAATGACTCATTTTAACATTTTTCTTTTGACGAATAGCATATAGATTAAAAAATCCAAACTTTTACATAATTTGATTTTCATTTACACTAAACAAGCAAGAATCATGAAATGAGGAGAGATGTATATGAAAAAAATAGGTAAAGTCGTCGTTGCTTCCGCTCTTTCTCTCGGTCTATTAACAGGTGTAGGAGGATTCCATACTCCATCTGCGGAAGCCGCAACCAATGGAACGACCAAATGTGAGTATGCCAAAATCTATCACTATGTAAAATCAGGTGACACCCTCTCCGGCATCGCAGCCAAGCACGGTGTATCTGTTAACACCATCATGAAGAACAACAACATTTCGAATCCAGACAAAATTTATGTCGGACAGAAGCTTTTCATTAAGTACAGCAACGTTCAAATATGTGACTCTTGATCAAAAGGGAGCAGATCTTTCTCAGATTTGCTCCCTTTTCATGTATAAATTCTCTAATACCTCTCATACTAACCTTTGTACAAGCAAACCTTGGGCTATAGCCAAGCGGTAAGGCATCGCACTTTGACTGCGACATGCGTTGGTTCGAATCCAGCTAGCCCAGTATCTAAAGCGGAGGCGGGTCGCCCTGAGGCGACAATACCCTCGAGCCTCAACCCGCCGGAGCTGGACGTCAAGAAAAGCGGAGGGGGCTCGCCCTGAAGCGACAAGCATAAGTCAAAGACCCTGGAAAGGCGTTCTGTGCCTTTTTGGGGTCTTTGGCTTATGACCTCGAGCTTCAAGACCCCGGAGCTAGACAGTATCAAAAGCGGAGGCGGCTCGCCCTGAGGCGACAATACCCTCGAGCTCAACCCGCCGGAGCTAGACGTCAAGAAAAGCGGAGGCGGCTCGCCCTGAAGCGACAATACCCTCGAGCTTCAAGCCCCCGGAGCTTAACCTCAAAAAAAGCTTCGACTGGCCCCATGCCCTCCTCCCTCTTCATTCACACCTGTTTTTCAAAGCCAAACACAACATAAAAAAGCAGGCACTCCCTCGGGTGTCTGCTTGGCTATTCATATTGAATTTTCTTCATGCCATTTACCTCTAGCTGCTCTTTTTCAGTGCTCTCTTCTTTGACGCAAGTCCCTGGAGCCCCTCTGGATTGTATCCGACAACCAATTTCTTACCATCTGTGAGAAGAGGTCTTCTAAGAAGTTTTGGCTCTTTGACAATCAGTTGGATGACTTCGGAAAGTGGAAGGTCGTTGACGTCCTTGCCGAGATCCTTGAAAGTCTGGCTTCTGGTTGCAAGGATTTCATCCAGTCCTTCTGTCGTGAGGGCAAGGAGATGCATGAGTTCTTCCGGGCTTGGGGTTTCCCTGAATAAATGTCTTTCATTGAAATCAACAGCATTGGCAGTTAACCATTTCTTCGCTTTCCTGCATGATGTACAGCTTGGATACGTATAAAATGTTAAATGATTCATTGGTTCATCCTCCTTGAAATCGTTTGTTCAATCTTTGTTAAACATATTGTATATCACTTGTACAATATATGTACAGTATTATCCCTCGAAAGTTGTGAACATTTTTTTAACAGTCTCCCGACCTATCTTAAAAATAAAATGAAAGGGCTTGCGCATTTCCAAATCCAATACGTTTGAAATCCCTTTCAAAGTGGAACGATATGTACTATACTTCTTGTTAAGAGGCATGAATATCACTTTTCCGTCACAAAGTCCCAATAAACTGATATTTACTTTTATGGTAGATTTCATTTATAATTACTTACGACGGACAGAGGGTAAAGGAGGGTTTACATATGGATCGAATGTTCAGAGTTTTAGGATTTTGGACGGGTATCTTTGCGGTATTTTTTTACCTTGGCGATATGCCAAAGACATCATTGCTATTCTTAGGGCAAACAGGTTTTTTCATTATGCTTAGTTATTTAAAGCTATCCGAACGTATGTATATCTATGTTTTCGGTGCCTACCTTACCGTGTTTTTCGCCGGCTTCACATATTGGACCACCTTTATGATGACTCCAGGCGCAGGAGGCCACTAAAAAAAAGCCTTTAGCTCATATGCTAAAGGCTTTTTTTTAATATCCATTGAGAAAGGGATTCCCGTCCATTTCATGACCGATACTCGTTTCTGGTCCATGGCCCGGCAGGACGATTGTCTCTTCCGGCAATGATAGTAGATGGTCGTGAATGCTCGCTAGGAGCTGCTGAGGGTTCCCTCCAGGCAGATCTGACCTTCCGATACTTCCCATGAAGAGCGTATCGCCTGCCACCACGACGTGTTCATCCCCCAGGTAATAGGAGATGCTTCCCGGAGAATGGCCCGGGGTGTGGAACAGGGTCAAATGAAAGGAGCCGATCACCAACTTCTGCTCATCCGTCAATATGTAGTCGGCTGCTCTCGCGCTTATCTTTTCTTCCATCATGAATAGGACTGAACCATTCAATGAGGGATCAATCAACCACTGCGCTTCCTTTTCATGTACATAGACCGGTATGCCGAAGCGATCGCGTACATCATCCACTGCCCCGATATGATCAAAGTGGGCATGAGTCAATAAGATGGCCACCGGATTGAGGTCTTCTTTTTCCAACCAGCGGATCAGGGTATCGCCGTTCCCTCCCGGATCGAAAATCAGGCAGTCTTTCTTATCATTCCAAAAAACATAGCAGTTCGTTTGAAGCGGGCCGAGAGGAATTTGTTTCCATTCCATATGTTATCACCTCCTTCGACTTCGTATGCTTTATTGTATCAGAAGCACTTCCGTCATAGAAAGATTCTGTCGAATCAAAAAAGTCAATTTTTTGACCTCGACAAACGAAACAAAAAAATATAAAATGTAAATGCGTGCATATTTGTACATATTTTGTGGTATTATGAAAGCGTTAAACCGAACGGAAAGGGGTAGGATTAATGGGTCTTGTCATCATCACAGCATTGGTTACACTTTTGGCATTATTCGCCGTCGTCAGTACGTTTAAGAATAAAAACGCCCTTGGGATCTTCTTTTCCCTCGCCACATTAGGGGTATTTGGGTGGTTCACGGTCATGACCGTCCTTCACTCCGGTTATCCCGGAGGACACTAATTCAAGGAAAAGCCTCGTTCAGCTGAACGAGGCTTTTTTTGATCATGAGTCCATCTTTTTCTGGACGGCAGAGAGCTTGCCTTCCATGGTCGAGACCTTATCGCGCCGGTCGTCGATTCGAATATTTGTAGCAACACGTTGAATCCCCTGTTGAAACGGTGATTCATGGATATCCTGGATCACTTGGAACAGGATGGGAAGCTCCCCTTCAATGATGGTATTCATCGGAGTGAGCTGATAACGGATTTTCCCCTCCGCTTCATACTGCTTCAAGACCTTCTGGAGATCAGCCACATAGGAACTGACGCTTGGGGATTCCGTGCCGATGGGGATGACCGTGACGTCTACGATAGCCATTATAGTTGTACTCCTTTCACACTGAGTAGATGGATGATGTTGCGATTGACCAGGGAGATGACCTTCTCCAACTGGTTCCCGTACAAACAGGCATTCCCCTTCGGAGCACATGTCAACGGCTCGAGAGGGAGATCGGTGAACAATACTTTCTCCTTGCCGCTGAAAATATCCCACTCCTTCAACGAGAAGCCGTCTGTATCTGTATCTGCGGCCCCCTTCCCGTTCGCAGCGAACGTAAGAAAGCGACCTTTCCCTTCTATCATATCATAGTATGGGACCAGCCAGTCGGAATAGCGGCTCAGAAGCGATTGGGTAAAGGTCGATTGCTCGTCCCCTTCTGGAGATAGGAAGCGGTATTCAAAGATTCCTTTTTCACCTGTTCCCTTGATTGTCATGAGGGAATCGGAAAATTGATTGAAATGGATCAGTTTCTCTGCAATCATCGTCCGCTTTCCGTCGAGCAAGGATTCCTCCATCAGGGGAGCGTTGAGGGCGATATCTTCTGTTGGCCAATCCTGGAAGATGACGGCATCATCCGATTTCCACTGCACGAATGGTTGATCCATATCAAGGGTGCTCACATTCTTATTGTTGATGTCCACCAGTGAGACCTCGAAGCTCCAGTCCTCGGCAAAGCTTGTGAGGAGCATTTTCCCGGGGGAGAATTCATTCCAAGCGAAAGAGATATCATAGGATGGGATATCCTGCTCGAATATAGTGCGTCCATCAGGATCGATATAGGTGACCGTTGCTAGATAAGAACCAGGGGAGGTCTGGATATAAATGCTTTTTTTATCAGGAGAGATACTGGAAGTGACATACGATGAGCCGGTCTCGAAAATCGTCTTTTGAGAACCGGTATAGATGTTATATTTATTTAAGCGGGTGGTTTCATCCTTCGTGGCCACCGTCAGGATTTCCGAATCCGTGAGCCATCCGACGTTTTCCACAAATCCTTCTTCTTCAAGGCTTTCTGCTATTATGCTTTTTTCAGGCTCCTTATGGGGGACTTTCACTCCATCCGAAGAAGTGCATGCCGACAAAATCGCCATGATCCCGATGATACCACCTGCAATTGCGGCTTTATTCCACACTGACCCCTCTCCCTTCGACTGCATTCTCTATTAGTACGTCCCACATCGGGAAACGTTTCAAAAAGATAAAAAAAAGACGGCTCAGGAGGCCATCTATAAAACGCCGATAAACGTTCCTTTTCTTATCATACTCCATTTTTCTCCTGTAGCGAAGGGGGTCACCACCATTTATATAACATAATGAGATAGATCCCAAGTGTATCCCTGTATATGGTATCGAATTGTGAGAGAGGGAGTGGATTGATTCCCTTGCCAAGCTCCAATGTGATGCCCGTTTGCTGGAATTCTTGGATGAACCAATCTTTAAAACCTGCGTAGCTGTCTACGTAGCGGATCGAGGCATATCCACTTGCCCTCTTTATTTCTCCAGCGAGCCGCTCTGATTCTTTTGATTCGAGCCCTTCGTAGCCCCAGTAGAACTCCTTCCCTTGGGTATGGACCGCGACCAGCCGGTGGAAGCGTTCCTTTCTTGCGAGTTGTTCCATAGCCTTCGATTCCGGCTCGGATATGGGTAGGACTCCGGTAAAATCACGGGGGCCAGGTGCGCTCACTTCCATGCGCCTCTTCTCGAATTCCCAGCGAGCAGGAAACTGTTTATTCAAATCGATCCCCCGGATGTTTGCCTTCCAGCCGGTAAATTCCACCCGGCCCCCATTCAGACGGACCAATTCCTCAGTCATCCCGTCAGGTGGACCATTCAGGACAAGATCAACACCATCCGGATTGACCATGGGAACAAGGGAAAGGGACACCGCCCGATACAATGGCAGGATTGGAATGCCCCTCAAATCTTTGGAATTCGTTAAGGAAAGGAGATAGTCATTCAGGAAGGTCATCAGGACCGCACTCGTGATCCATTCGTTCCCGTGGAATGCACCGTTCATGTGGACCTTCTTGGCACCGCGCCCGATCTTGCATTCTATCAGGTCTTTACCAAGTACACTTTTCCCGATTGCATTCACCCTGATAAATGGATAAAGCTCCTGCAAAAGGGTCAAATCCTTCTGAATGCTCACAGGATCGTAAGGCTGTTTCCCATTCACAATGGGCGTGACCACACGCCTGGGGAGGAACAGCTCAACACCTGTCTCCACTTCATTTGGATCAATGTTCTCATTGATCAGCAACAAGGCATCTACACCGATATTACGCTCACCCGAAAGCCCCCAAAGGCTGTCTCCCTCCCGGACCACGCAGGTCTCTTTGATGAAACCCGGCACCTCCACCATCACGTCCGTATCAAGATGATCGGGGTCGAGTTCGGGGTTTGAATCAACGAGCAGTTCTACAGGAATGTGGAACAGGCTTGCATAGTACGACAGGGAATCACCTTTCCTCGCCTTTACCTTCATGAGACTCCTCCCACTTCATGCCTTTCTATACTCATATGATGTGGAGGGAAGTTCTATTCGCCAGGTTCAATCACACCCTCTATTTCTGTGAAAGGCAAGGTATGTTCTTTCATGACTTTTTGAAGGGAAATGGTTTTCGTTTCATGATTCGCACCGATACTGATCGTAGCAGTCTGCTGCTTGGGAGAATACACGACTGAATGCAGAGTGCCAAAGAAGTGGTTGTAATCTTTGAAAAACAAAGGTGAGGTTGGTTGATTGAAATGCTGGAACATGTCACCAGGCTGAAGGGAAGGTTCCAAGAGTTGATTTGCATAATGCCACCGATTCATTGAGCCTATTATGTTCTCTCGATTCCATCCCCGCATACCTTCCGAACGAAAGTGATTTGTACAAGCCAGTGGAGATTCTGTTATCGTGTTGCATCCTTGAGGACCGGTTTCAACAATGATGGATTTCCCTGATGCATCCGTCATGGAATAGTTGTAACAATATTTGTGGGGGAGACGATAAACAAGTTCGCATGCTTCATCAACGTTCGAACATAAATCCAATACGATTCGTACGATAGAAGGTGCCAAGAAGCCTCTTCCACCACGCTCACTGTTTACAAAGTGAAGGCCCACCACTAATCCCTTATCATTCATGCCATCCAATCTACCCAGCCGGTGCTGACTGAATCCGATTGATGTATGATGATGTTCCGAATGATTGACGATGATTCTGGCATCATACAGCTTGTGATGAAAATCATAGTTCCGGTAGTACCTTCCGGAATGGTCCACCAAGGTTGTACAGCCCATTGGCGGCAGTTCAAGGTCAAAACCACTGAACGTTTTGAGTACCGATTCAAGATTCCACTCCATTCCTTCCGCAAAGCCGGCCAGTTCCTCTAAAAGGTGTGGGGCAACTTCATTCAATGCTGCCCTCGCCATTACTGAATCTACAGAACTGCTCCATTTCTGTATGGTATCAAGTTCACTATAGGATACTGTTTTCTTAAACTCACAACCCATCTGCTTGCCTTTTTGAAAATCAGTTCCAAAGATGTTGAGAATATTTACCTTTAGTAAGTCTTTTTCATCCATTATTTCCCCTCCAATTGACGACCGGCAAAAGCAAATCAAAGTGAGAAAAAGATGGTCCTCTATACCACTCTATGATTGGTCCTGCCGGATACCATCGGTTTTGCGAGGCGTACTCTAAAAGTTGATGATAATGCTGCTTGATATGGTCGTCAGCAGATCTTCCTGGTAATGCAATACATAGTCCCCCTTGCATGGTTTCTACATTTACATTTTGAGGAATGTCGATTCCTGTACATGCTTGTATACCGAATCCCATGTGGGCATGGACAGGGGTTTCTCCAGATATATATTTCAAATACAGTGCACGTACAGGAACACCAAGACGGTCGAACTCACGCAACCTTTCTTGAAACAGCGGTCCAAATTTCCCAACCTGTGCTGTTGCTTCGTACCACAGGATCTCATCTGGCTCCTTTTCAATTAATAAAATGTCTTGAAAATCTCCTTTAAGAAAGCGAATACTATTTTGAAGGATTTCTACTCTTTTTTGGATAGATTGAAGTAGAGTGTCGAGATAGTCCTTCCTTCTTGCCGGCTCCACAATTCCCTTCCACTCTTTGATACTTTCAAGTGGTACCTCAGCAAGCCTCAAATTTGCAATCATACGAGCCTCTTTTACTTGTTCTTGATTGTAAAATCGGTATCCTTTTTCGTTTTTCTTCGTGGGCATGAGCAGATCTTTCTTTTCATAAAAGCGAAGAGCGCTCTTCGATATACCTGTCTTATGTGAAAACTCTTGTATCCCCATTAAGGACATTCTGTCACCCCTCTCATTTCATATGATACAGCTTCATGTAAGTTGAAGGTCAATATCCTTTTAATATCAAAAGAGTAAAATACGATGCTTTGAGGTATCATCTTGTATTTTCCTTTTCTCTAAAAAAATTCTCGTGATTGATTAAGAAACGTGCTCATGCCAAAAACACCCGACCTAGAAGGCCGGATGTTCATATACTTACTAAAGGGCGTTTTTGATAAGCCAAGCGGCCCCGATCACGCCTGCATCATTTTCAAGTGTTGCAATATCAATGGTAGTAGACGTTCGCACCTTTGGAAAAGCAAACCGTTTGAAATAGTTCATTACGGGCTCCAGAAGGGTTTTTCCGGCTTTTGAAACGCCCCCACCGATGACAATCCTCTCCGGATTGACGGCGTTTCCGAGATTCGCCAAACTCAAACCTAAATAATAGGCAAGCTGATCTACGATTTTAAGAGCAAGGCTGTCTCCTGTCCTTGCCGCATCGAATACCTGCTTTGATCCAATGACCTTAAGATCGCGTAGTACAGAGTCCTCTGTGGAAGACTTGAGTTTCTCACGGGCGACCCTGACGACTCCTGTGGCAGATGCGACGGTTTCAAGACAACCGGTCTTACCACAGTTACATGAATAACCGCCTTTCGGAACCACGGTGATATGGCCGATTTCACCGCCGGCACCCCTGATACCATGAACAATCTCCCCGTTGGTGATGACACCTCCACCAACACCGGTACCGAGAGTGACACACACAAGATCCTTGGCCCCGTTTCCGGCACCTTTCCACATTTCACCGAGTGCCGCGCAGTTGGCATCATTATCGATGACAGCAGGCAGTCCGGTTTCCATTTCAATAAGATCCTTGAGAGGCGTATTTTCATTCCACCCGAGATTGATGGCTTCATAGATGATTCCCCGTCTCATCTCGACGGGTCCCGGTGCACCCATGCCGATCCCAATGAGCTGTTCCTTTTTAACATCGAGGTGTTCCAGCTTGGCATCGATGCTTTTTGCTATATGGGCGATAATATGTTTACCGCTATCCGATTTATCCGTCGGTATTTCCCATTTATGTAGGATTTCACCGTATGTACTTAGAAATGCGATTTTCGTCGTGGTTCCCCCCAGGTCCACTCCCACGAGCCATTTATCTGTCATAACATCACCTGTCCTGTTTATGTTTTTCCCGTTCCATCTCACTGCGCAGCAGCAGCAGGGCCGAATGGAATTCCTTCTGTTCGATCAGTTTGGAAACATAGAGCTCCCTTAGTTCGCCCTCCATCAACTCGAGGTCTGAGAGACGATCCCCCACATAGATGATGGTACCGAACCGTTTCAGTAATTGCTGAATGTCATAGATTGTTTTCATATCCACACCCCGATTCAAACGTTCACTTTTAGAAGTATAAATGAAAATCTGCCTCTTCTCAATAAAATAGAAGGGGCAGAGACAAAAGTGTCTTACCCACAGTAAAACCCGAATGAACATGCCTACATTCAGACAAATCCATTCGGGTTTTAATTGGTTCATGACCAACTGGTTTCCAGCGGTTGATTGGAGGGCAGGACGAAGACTCTGTGGGTTACAGCTGATGGCCCGCCCAGGATAGGCTTGCGGGCTACCCGCGTAAAGCGTAGTCTTGTACGGAAATCATGAGCGCTCTAAAGAACTTACACTGATCGTGTTCGTCATGAAATGGTCCCTTTTTAGCTTTGTCCCAACCTCATCGATCCGGATCCTTAGGGTGAAGGAAACGCGGCCTCCGATTCTTAAGGGGCATGGGAGAACGGAGGAACACATCCCTGAAGGCCCTGAAGTTAAAGGGGATGAACGGCCACATGTAGGGAATGTCGAAGGACTTCATTCTCGACAGCATCATGAGCCATAGGAAGACCCCGATAACAAAGCCGTAAACTCCCCACAGGGAGGTCATGATCAGCAGGAAGATCCTCACCAGGCGATTGGCAAGACTCATCTCATAACTTGGTGTCGAGAACGTGCCGATGGCTGCAATGGCAAGATATAGGATGACTTCATTCACCAACAGGCCGACTTCCACGGCTACTTGACCGATCATCAGTGCAGCAACGAGACCAAGTGCCGTCGCAAGGGAAGAAGGCGTATGGATCGCTGCCATTCTGAGGATGTCGATCCCCACCTCGATCATGAGGAACTGCAGGAATAAAGGGACTTCCCCGGACTCATTCACCCCTATATACGAGAGAGAATCAGGCAGGAGAGCAGGATGGATCGTGAACAGATAATAAAGCGGCAATAAAAATATGGAACACCAGACCGCAATGAACCGGACAAATCGTAAATACGCCCCCACGGACGGTTTGTTGCGGTATTCCTCCGCATGCTGGAGATGATGCCAAAACGTCGTTGGAGTGATCATGACGCTCGGTGATCCATCCACCATGATGATGATATGGCCTTCATATAAATGAGCTGCCGCCGTATCGGGACGCTCTGTATAGCGCACCATGGGATAGGGATTCCAGTGACGGCCGGAGATGAATTCCTCCAGGGTCTTCTCACCCATGGGTAGCCCGTCAGTATCGATCTTGGACAGGGCATCCTTGATGCGATGGACAAGCTCAGGATCCGCTATGTCTTCGATATAACTTACCACGATGTCGGTTTTGCTCCTTCTTCCCACTTGCATATACTCCATCCTCAGGGAAGGATCCCTTACCCTCCTCCTTGTCAATGCCGTATTGAATACGATCGTTTCGACGTATCCGTCACGTGAACCACGGACCACCCGTTCGATATCAGGCTCCTGTGGTCCCCTGACAGGGTACGTCCTGGCATCGATCATGATGACTTTATCGACACCGTCCACCACGAGTGCCGTCGGTCCGGCAAGGACAAGGTCCACCACCTGGTTCAAATCATCAACCTGCTCGATTTCAATATAAGGGATATACGTTTTCAAAAGCTTTTGGAGGGTATCTTCCTGAAGCTGTTCCGGATCAAGGCCCGAAAGGATCTTCATCAGATAGTGCATGATGTCATCTTTTACAAAGCCGTCCACCATGAACAGACCCATCTTCCTTTCGGCATATTCCACATCGAGCTGAATGACATCAAAACTCTTATCGACAGCAAGGACTTCCCTTAAATAGCTCGTATTTTCTTCAATCACAGTTGAAACAGGTTTCTTTTCCTGCATGGCCATAGCGTTCACTTCCCATTTTTCACAGTATCCTCACCATCTTTGACACATTCCCCATTAGTCATACCTTTCATAATCCACTCTTCAGCTTCATAGATTGGATGAAAGGGACAAACTTATGGAGTGGATGATCATGAAAAACCGGATAAAAGACGTTTTGCCATTCCTCATCATTTTGGCATCTGCCATTCTATTGATTCAAATACTATACAAGCCCGAGACAAGGGAAAGCATCATCTTCTTCCCTATTGACCAAAATGCCTCCTTCCTTACAGCCACGACTTCCATGAACCTCACGCAGCAGAAAGATCAGGTGGTGGATTGGACTGTAGCCTCGGAACTTGACTCCCCGTCTTATCTCAGACAGGATGTGGGGCTTCTGTTCAGCAATGGGAAGTTGAAAGGCGTATTGAACAAATGGAAGCCGAACACCTCCAGCCTGTATCAGAAAATGAAAGTAGAGGGCGATGAGAGCAATCTCCTTCAGGCAGTGGCCTTCCACTATGCCGAAATCCATGAAGGGGAAGACACATTCAAGAGTGCACAAACCATGTCCAGTGACCGGCTTTATATCATCGATTCCGCCTTCAATCCCCTGGGCTCATTCAAAACGCCGACGACGGATGTGCAGGCCGAATGGAAGAAAAGCCTCGATGGATTGGTCACAAAGACCGTTGAAACGTCATGGGCCAAGGGAATGAGAAAGCTGCAGATCAACGGGGGGGATTACAACGCCCTTCCCCTGACAGAACTCCCGGCTTATTCAAGCCGCCCCTATCCTGGATTCACCCCTGCCCAGTGGGCAAAAGTAACAGGAAATCTATGGGAAGGGCTCTATAAGAATTATGCGATCGGCATAAAAAAAGAGGATGGAGCCATCCAGAATCCAGTGGACAGCACCATCCCCCTCATCCTCCTGAAAAAAGACCGAAAGGAAGTCCTTGTATTGATCATCGACAAAAAAGGTGAGGCTACGCTCCTTCGTCAATCGATTTCCTATTGATTTTCGCTTTTCAGGTAATCGTATAGATCTTTGTATTTCTGATTGGAATCCGACAGTTCGTAAGCCCTCTTGGCATGCTTGAGGGCTTCTTCCCTTTTCCCGTCTTCACCTTGTAAGAGGTAGGCTAGATTATAATGGGCTTCCGGAAGAGATTCGTCCTCCTGAATGGCCTTTTTGAGGTGTTCCTCTGCCTGATCCATCTTATTCAGTTGGATTTCGGCATAGGAAAGTTGAAAATAAACAATGGCATCGGGATCACCTTTTTCGGCCACCGTCTTCAAAAGCGCTTCCGCCTCTTCCCATTTCTCCATTGCGAGCTTATCTCCAGCAAGGGCATTCACATGGTCCACACTCATCTTTAGTGGATCGTCACTCCACTCCCTATTGATTGCCAGGGAAAGGATGATGATCATGATGACAAGAAACAGCAGCTGCCTGATCCTCTTACCGGACTTCGGCACACCTGCAATACCTGCCATGATGAAACCTCCCACCACTCCACCAAGATGCCCGGCGTTGTCGATCCCAGGGAGAATGAATCCGATGACGAGATTGAGGGCGAATACGACGATGATATTATTGCCCATCGTGCGGAAAAAGATCTTTGGATGTATGGTGCCGAAGTACAACAAGGCTCCGAAACATCCGAAGATCGCCCCGCTGGCACCCGCAGAAACCGTATCGGTGAACAGGAAACTACCGAGTGACCCCATGACCCCTGCAACGAGGTAAATCAGGATAAACCTGAACCTCCCGTAAATCCGCTCGACTGCTCCCCCCAGATAGAACAGGGCGACGCTGTTCAAAAGCAGATGAATCATGCCGATATGCAAAAAGACCGGGGTGATCAGACGCCACCACTCCCCTTCAAGCATGAGCGGTCTGTACTTGGCACCGAAACGGATGAGGGTTTCAGTATTGTGACTTCCCCCATTCAGTTCCAAAATCGCAAACATGACCACCTGGATAGCGATGAAAAGGTATGTAAAAAAGGGTTTTCCCTTTTGGAAAAGACTTTGTTCAGCCTGAATCCGCCTCCGTGCTGAGGTGAGGGCAAGGCCTCTCATCCACTCTACATCGCGGTCCTCGATCTCCTCGGGCAGCTCCCAGTCCCCTTCGCAGAGCACAGGATCGTTACTCAGCGTTTCCTTGTAGCGAGCGGACTCGACAACCAAGGGTGTCACCGTCACAGTCCCCCTGCTAACAGTGTCCATTCCATCATCCACAGGAGGATAGGTGGATACATAAATCGTTTTGATGTTGAGCTTGCTCTTACGGAGTGATTTACGCAGATTCTCTCCGTTCTGGAGGACAAGCTCCATATCCCGCTCCATCCAACGGAAGAAATCCAGATCCTTCAACCGGACGCGGACGATGCCGGCTTGTTTCACCGCCGTATTTTCAAGCCACACTTCCCCGTGTTCGTCGGATTGATGGATGAGTCTGTACTGTTTACCTTCCACCAGATGATGGACGATTTTCCAAAACAGATAGTGATTCGTCAAATCCACTCGCCTTCACTACTTTCATTGAGTATAGATATTACCCATACTATACCGGACACGGGAAAATAAAGAAATAGAAAAGCCCGTATCCACTGGATACGGGCCATGCATTACCGGAATGTACTCTGTATGAACTTTGAGCGAATTGCCGGTATCCCCATCGTCCACCTGACCGCCCATTTCCTCAGGAAACTGCTTCCGAGAATGAGGTTAAGCAATCTGTAACGATTGGGAACAAGCATGAATAAGACAAGTCCTGCTATCAACCATTTCATCCATCCGTTCATCTTGATCCCTCCTGATGATAGTTTGGATGAATACGGTTGAACTTATGCTAGAACTTTTCATTTTCAAAAGAAAAATAACACCGGTAGCACGCCCGCAAGGAGACAGGAGAGGAAATTCACCATTTCATTGGTCATCCAGGGTATTCCCCCTGTGTGTACCGTAGCGGTGCCGCAATGTACCCGGGCTTCCGTTTCCAGCCCGCATTCAGGGCACACCGAGCGGGATTGGATCGTCCCTCCGATAACCGTATCAAAAACACTACCCAAAAAGCCTGCGGCTGCAATCACTCCCGCTTCCCCAATGGAGATGCCAGGAAAGAGGAGGAGAGAAGCTCCACCGATCAACAAGGCGCCCCCGGCTGATGCACCGGTACCGATGATGGTAACACCGCCTGAGGTTCCCCTCTCCACCTTCAATAAGGTGAGGAAGTGACGGGGCGTCTCTTTGGACAGGGGTCCGATTTCAGAAGCCCATGTATCGGAATTGGCAGCAGCGATGGATGCAGCGAATCCCAAGATCCACTTAGCATCACCCGTCCAGAGGGCCAGGATGGCAAATAGTGCCGGGACCCCACCGTTTGCCGCAACCTGCTCCCAATCCCGAGTTGACGACTTGGCCAGTTTTTCTTCTACACCCGCCTTCTCTTCTTTCCTGAAGGCAGAAAACAAAGAAGAAGTGATGAAGAAGAGGAATAAGAGCATCAGGCCTTGAATGCCGCTTCCGAGTACAATCAAGGAACCAACCAAGAAGGCCATCCCTGCGCCTGAGGCGGTTAGGAATTTCAACTTCCAGCCTGCCGCTGCTCCAGCCACGATCCCTATGAATGATAGGAAGGTTTCAATCCCCACAGTGGATGATCCCAGATTCTGTGATGATCTTTTGGACAGGGAGATCAAATGACTCCACGGGGACTTCCTCCACCAGCTGTTCGTCTACTGCCAGTGAAATGGTCGTCCCTTTGTATCCCGTCAGGATCCGGTCGTAATAGCCCCCGCCAAAACCGAGGCGATACCCTCCCGCGGTGAAGGCAAGTCCCGGGACGATCATCATATCAATTTGATCCAACGAGATTGGTTCAGCTTCTCCATTACGCGGTTCGTAAAGTCCATAGTAGACTTGTTCAAGTTCGCCGAAGTCGCTCAGGGCATAGAAATCCATCCCCCTCGTCTTAGGCAGGCATCTTGGCACCACCATCATCTTCCCTTCTTCCCATCCCCGCTTCACGATCCCCCATGTATCGATCTCAGGTGGTTTCGACACGGTGACGGCAATCACACGGCTGCCGGTCCAATCGCGGGAAGTAAACAGGTTCTGTTCGACCCTGTGCCCTTTTTGTTTCCCCGTGACGAATGGGATGTTCGCAAGCTTCTCAAGCTGTCTCTCCCTCATGATTTGCTTCATGGTCCCACTCCTTCCTGTATGTTGTACTTTCATTATATAGAATCGTGCGGGTTAGAACACCCATCTTATACAAGGTGCACATTGGCTCGGACAAAAAAAGAGACCGTATCCTTTAGGGATCCGGTCTCTTTCCTTACATTATTTTGTTTCACGGTGCAATGTAACACGCTTCAATTTCGGGCAGTATTTTTTTAGCTCAAGACGGTCTGGATTGTTACGCTTGTTCTTCGTTGTAATATAGTTACGCTCACCAGTTTCTGTGCAAGCTAAAGTAATGTTTACACGCATTATAATTTCCCTCCAAACATTAACATGTTCTTCTCATCATACGACTTTTCTATAATATCACTTTTCTGAGGGAAATGCTAGTCTGTTTTTCATTCTCTCATCCAAATTTATTACCTCTTCCTTCAAGGCCCCTTCGATTCCATAAACGCTCCCATTCTTCCGTTCGAATGGGTCCATGGAAAAGTCCAGCATGTAGACCATCATATTCTGGCCGTTGGTGATGGGGTAGTAGTACAAACTGCCTTCCTTCAGGGATTTCCTCCATAATTGCAGACCCTTCAAGTTCAAGGGATAGATGGTCTTTTTCACCGAATCCGCTGATGATACGATATTCGTCGCAGCGAGATTCCTCCCCCCATAATTCCAAAAGATGTCCTTTCCGAAGGATACGATCCCGATTGTATCTTCTTTGCAGGAGAGCCATTCCACCAAGAAGAACATCTTAAGCTTCCTGTGCTTATCCGTTGTATTATGCAGCCGGAACGAAAGGGATTCTCCCCATTCCTCACAATTCCCCTCAACCGACACCCCGATGCCGTTCACGACACTTTCCTTCCCCCTTTCAAGGGTACGGTTCTTACCGGAGTCCCATGCGATTCCCTGTATATGAAATGTCCGATTGTACTCATTCATATGCTTCGACACCTTTAGCCATATTTTTTATTTTTTCTCCATAGTATTCGGCCAGTTTCTTTGATTGTTGCTTTCGCTGGGCTTTTGAGTAAATGATGAATCCTCGTTCCGGGTCATTAATGATTTTAGTCCTGCCCCCGCCCTGATCCCTGAATACCACTTCCCCACTGCTCCAAAAAGAAGGGACCGTTTCCATCAATTTTGCGAACACGATCGGTTTTTTCTTTTTTGGACAGGAAACGCGTATTTTGGTCATGAACGGCTCTCCTTTCATGGACAGGTCACTGAGAAAAGGGGCGGCAATCGTCCCTGCCATAACATCTTCCCTGGCATGCTTATATTGATCGGGACTTCCGATATCCCGCCAGTATGCGTTCGTTCTGTAAGCAAACACCCTCTCATCGGAAGCAAGGAGCTCCGGGATCAAATCCTTGCTGAAGTCCACCTGTCCTTCCCGGTGATACTCATCCAGTAGGAGAGGATCCATCACATAGATGCCTGTATTGACTTCATCTCCGATCCAGTTTTTGGGCTTTTCCCTGAATTCAATCAGTCTTCCCATGCTATCTGTGTGACACACCCCGTATCCAGCTGGATCGTTGACCTCCTTGGTGACCATGGTCATACGGGCCTTTCTACGAAAGTGATACGAAATGACATCCTGAAGCTTGAGATCGGTAAAGGCATCGCCGCTCATGATCAGAATGGGTTCCTTGAACCTCACCCTGGCACGGAAGAGCCCGCCCGCTGTCCCAAGGGGAAACGGCTCCTCCAGGTACGTTATGCAGACACCGTGTCCGCGCCCATCTTGGAAGTGGGATCGAATCGTATCCGCTTTGTAGCAGGTGGTGATCACGATATCCCTTATTCCTTGAGACTTCAAGAGATCGATTGTGTACTCCAGTAGCGGCTTATTCAGGATTGGGACCATCGGTTTTGGTACCGTAAGGGTATATGGGCGCAGTCTTCGCCCTTCCCCCCCTGCAAGAATGACAGCCTTCATTGCGCACCACCTGCCACTTTCGCTTCCAATCTCACATCCTCATAAATCTGCCATGTCAATTTGGCAATTCGTTCCCAGCTGAACATGCTCTCTGCCAGCTTATGACCGTTTCTCCCCCACTCCTCGGCCTGTTGACGGTTTTCCATGACCCGCAGGATCTGACCATACAGATCATCAGCATCCTCCGGCTGGAATAAAAGCCCCGTCTGTTCATGCTTCACAATCGTTTTCAATCCTCCTGTGTTCGAGGCGATAACCATTTTCTTATTCGCCATGGCCTCAAGGGCTACGATTCCAAAAGGCTCATAGAGACTTGGGAAAAGAACGGCCCGGCACCCTCTCAAGTAGCGGTTTCGTTCTTCATCCGATATAAATCCTACGAAGTTGATCATACCCGACAGTCCGGCTTCCCCTACGCGAACCCTGTAATCATCGAGAAGCGGGCCCTTGCCTGCAATCACCACGGAAAAATCCCGCTCTTCCACCTTCATCCTGGCAGCTGTATGGATGATCGTTTCAAATCCCTTCTCACTGACCATCCTGCCAATCGCAAAGAAGTAGCCATCCTCGTTGGATGTTTCCGGTTCCGACCCATGATCGAGATCGACTCCATTCGGTATGACCGTGCACGCCTCCGCTGCCGGAAAGAGAGTTTTCACTTCCTCCTTCATGTGATCGCTGCAGACGATCACATGATCGGAATCCCTGGTCAGCCTCTCTTCTTCTTCATGGATTTTCCGCTGAAGATCGGTATGGATTCCGTGATTCCTCCCGTGTTCCGTCGCATGGATTGTTGTGATCAGCGGAAGGGCCCTGGTCGATTTGAGATGGCGTGCAGCCGTTCCGACGATCCAATCGTGAGCGTGCAGGAGGGTGATGTGTTCGTGCGTCATCAATTCCCCGGCATAGCGGATGAAAGCATGATTCAAATCGATGACCCACTTGAAGAAATCATCTTCATAAGGATGGAGAGGATGGACCCGGTGGATCTCCACTCCTTCGACTTTTTCATATGGAAGCATTCCCGGAGTGCGGGCTGTCAATACGTGGACGCCCCTCCCCTTTTTGGCAAAAGTGGTGGCAAGATCATGCACATGTCTTGAAAGCCCACCTACCACATTGGGCGGGTACTCCCAGGAAAGGATCAGGACAGAGCCCTGTTTCTCCTCCTTGCCTCCTTCCACAAGTAGTGTACCTGAGATATCTTCTACGCGTGGATACGGGATGAGGATCTCTCGTTGTTTGAAGAATGAGTGCTTTTCCACTTGGGTTTCAATGAAACGTCGGCACATCTCAAACTGATCAGGTTCGGCACCCCTCCCCTGCATCACTCTGTCGATGGTAGCCATCCACTCTCTCACAAGATGGATAAGAGGAAGATCTTCACCATACCCACGCAGATGAGCTTCGATGGTGGCTTCCATTCGATGCAGGAGCGGCAGCTGCCTGATGGCCTCGTCGGATAGAATCTGGTCATTCCGCTCCGACCCATTGTAACCGAACTCCACCCTCGCAAGGACAGATTCCGATGATTCATAATAGGACGGTATCTGTCTCATTTCCAGGGCACCATCCCCTTCATCTACAGGAATGAGATGCAATCCACGCGGGGTCCGGAGCATATCCCCCGATCCTTCTTTTTCACTATGATCGAATGAACGGCCTGAGATGAAGGAGGTGTGGATATGGTTTTTGACCAAGTACGTATCAATACCGGGAATATATGCGGCCTGAGGCATCCAGAACCAGGTGGCTTGATGGTCGAGGTATCGCTTCATCAAGCTGACACTCAATCGAATCTGGAAATCGATTGCCATGGATGTTCTGTAATGTGTAAGGGGCAGGGGATTGACCGTAGTGGGCACCACTGTCAGTCCGTCCTCCATCACAAGTTCCCGCCATACGTTGATAAGATTTCCATCATACATGCTCCACATCGTGAAGATCTGCTGCCATTTCCCGCTTTCTCCTTGTTCAAGAAGCTTTTTCTGGATCAGGCTGTCGGCTTCTGCCTTGAAGTCATCACTTGAACAGGTCGGGAAGACAATGGGGTTCACGACGACGAGGTTGCGATCTTTTGATGACAGAAGTGCTCCCGTTACCATCAGGATCGAGGTGATGCATTCCTCCCTCCCTTGTGGGGTGTTCCAACCCGATAGGATGGACTCATTGAATGCTGGATAGGTGATCTGCTTCATGACTTGACCTCCTTCACGTAGTATGAATAGGTGCTCACATGCTCAACCCAGTTCGGCGTGCGGATCCTGCCGGCTTCAAAATCGTGCAGGTCCTGCAGGCGATGATGTTCCTGGGTTTCTTCGGTCCTTGGCGTATGGATTACATTGGATCGTGTGAATGCCAGGAATGTTCCGTCTTCAAGCTTCCAGCCGATATCCATACAGTAGCTCCTGTTCTCCCTGAGGCCCGACACAAACCACCCATTTTCTTTGGCCGGTACATATGTATCAATGTGTGAGTGCTGGTTATGACCGTCAAATGCAATGGACGTCACATCATATAACCTTAATACGAAAGGATGATCCTCCCCTGACACTGATAATTGTTCACTTGTATGCTTGAGCCAGTTTTCAGGTATCATCCAGTAACAATAAATCCGGGTAAAGCTTGAGAACGTCATGATCAATTCTGCGGAAGGATGGGATTTCAATACAGGGCGCTGTTTCTTCGCCCTCACTCTGCCTACCCTTTTGGGAGTGGCGCTGCTTTTGTCAAAACCTGCTTCTGGCTGTACGACCGTGACGGTCTTTTGATATTTCACCCATTGATACTGTACTTTGCCGACGGTCATATCAAGTTCCTTGGCTATTTTCCTGAATGAAACTCCCTGCTCCCTCAATCTGATGATTTCTTCCAGCATATATTTCCCTCCTCAAGAAAGACGATTCACTTCTGTATGAACGTATCGAAATATTATGACAATTGTATAGAAATATCGTACCACTCAACTCAAATTCCTACAATAAACGCATTTTGTCGTATCCTAGCCGTTTCAGTCACAGTAGCATCTCCCCCACGAAAATTTATTGAAAAATCATCAAATCGGTTGGTTTCTGTATTGGTTCTCTTTCCCTCGAATCGTTTTCTTGACATAATATTGGGGATTTCTACAAATAGAACCAAATGATGATAGAGTTAGGAAGAAAACTATGCTATAAATAGAGAGAGTTACGCATAAGAGGTGATGAAAATGTTGTATGTTCTGCTGGGAATTTGGGGTGTATCCATTGTTCTCTTCCTCTCTTCCTTCCTTCAAAAAGATCCTTTGATCGCTGTCGAAAAGAGTGTCGAAGAACTTTCAATCAATATGTATCAAGAGCAATTAAAATTGAAAAAAAGAATCAAAGTGCTGGAAGAAGAGCTCATGATGGGAAGCCCATTACCGAGTCCTAAAAAAGCCATCAATGAAATCATTCGGAACCAGGTCATATCCCTTCATAAACAGGGCGTGCCTCCCGAGAAAATCGGGTCTCTATCCGATCTGTCCAAAGAAGATGTCCGTTCCATCATACAAGGGATTTCCTGATTATAAAGGGGAGGCCGGACCAACGTCCGGTCTCCCCTTTCGGTTTACATCTGGAATCGATCCACTAACCGCTGGAGGATCAGTACCTCTTCGTTCACCCGATCCGATTGATCATACATGGTGTCGATCAGGTTATGTTGCATCTGTATGGAAGAGTGGGTGTCTCTTGCCCCTTCATCGAATGTATGGCAGAGTTCTGAAAGCATGGAAACGGAAATGGCCATCTCATCCTTGTATTCATTCAACCGTTTCATTCCTGCAGAAATTCCCCCTATCCCCTCCCCCATACCCGTCACAAGGGCCGTTACCCTCTCAGCATCCTGGCCAACCTGCACTGTCAGTGTCTTTGCGATGCTCACTTCTTCAAATCCTGCGTCAAGACTTGCCGACACATTTTGTGTGATGTGTCGGACGCCTTTAATATCTCTATCCATTTCTGCCAATGATTCATGTATGTGATGAGAGAGCTGACGTATTTCCCCGGCAACGACCTGGAACCCCCGTCCTAACTCTCCCACCCTCGCTGCTTCTATGGATGCATTTAAGGAGAGAATGTCCGTACGGGTGGCTACTTCTTTTATAAAGTGGCTGAGACGGCTGATTGAATCCATCCGTACCTGTAGTTCCTTCATCAGGTTGGTTGTCTCTCCTATTTTCACATATACTTTTTCCATCTGTTCGGCATTTTTCATCATGGAGAGACCCGACTGACCGGTTATCGTTTGAATCGATAGAGATAGAGTCTTCAATGCATTGAATTCTTCTGCCACTAGTCCCATTCTGTTGCTGAATGTTCGGTAATGGCCGGAAAGGTCGGTTGTGGAAGCCGCTTGTTGGGTTGATCCAGCCGTTAGCCCTTCCATGGAGGTCGATACCCCCATGCTTGATTCCTTGATGCTATCAGCCAGATCTACCATCTTTTTGCTATTCCCCTGGACATTCCCCGTTCCCCGCTCGATTCCCTGTACAAGTCCTTTCAGTTCCTGTACCATCTTGCTGATTGATTCACCGAGAAGATGAATTTCATCTCTGCCATTAGTAGAGGGGACATTTTTCGTAAGATTGCCCGCTGCCACCGATTGGGTGATAGCCAATAATTCGTCTATGTCACGTTTCATTCTCGTTCCAGTTCTATGTATGATCCAATAGCTCAATATGGTTGTGAAGATGATCATCCCCACTGTTAGTGTCTGACTAAGTGTAATGAAGCGCTCAGCCTTTTTTACGATCACTGCTTGTTCACTGGAGGTTTCCTTTCTTATTGTTTCAAGGATCCGGTTGTTTTCTTGCCTCAGCCCTGAAATCTTTTCTCTAGCGGCGGTATAAATGCTCTCATCCAGCCTGACGACGGCTGGGGCGATTTCTTTTGAAAACATCTCATCAATCGCCTTATTATTCTTAATGAACGTTTCCATGGTTTTTTTGGTCTCTTCGTTAGAGGATAACATGATCCATTCCGCAGTTTGCGTTTGGAGTTGATTCCTTAACCTGCGATATTCCTTGAGGTCTTCTTCCTTCATAAAGGTAATATAATCCGCAATCCGGATATCTTTCTCGTTCACCATTCGGGAAAGATCCGTGACTCCGACAGAACGTTGCCCCTTCTCTGTTACAACAAGAAGGTCGGAATGGATATTATAAATGGTCACAAGGCAGACCCCCACACACAGCAGAAATAACAGGGAGTTGGTCAACATGGTGAAGAGAAGCTTTCGCATGATTGAATGTCCAGGTTTCATTACGGTCATTTGTCCTCCTTCTTTTCTGGTTCCTCCTTCCACTATGGGTCAAATATCCCACAAACGCTATAGGCTTGAAGCAAACTTAACGGCACCTTAACGTTTCTTTACAAATAAAAAAATCCAGACCTTTCAGTCCGGATGTCCAATCAATTATTGAGGTCAAAACGCTCCCCAGTCACGAGGAAAATGACATTTTCACAAATATTCGTTACGTGGTCCCCCACCCTTTCAATATACCGGCAGGTGAAGGCAAGCTGCGTGATCTGGCTGATTTCATTTGGGTAGTTTGGAATATAGGTCATGAGCTCGGTTACAAGCTTGCCATACATCTCATCCACCTCATCATCGCGATCAGCTACTTTCTTTGCCAATGCTGCATCTTCTTCCCTGAACGCTTCAAGCGCCCCTTCCAGCATTTCTTCGGCGATACCGAGCATCTTCGGGATTTCTTCTATCGGTTTGATCAATTTTTGATCACCGATATGGAGCGTCGATTTGGCAATATTCGTGGCCAAATCACCGATGCGTTCAATCTCAGAAGAAATCCTCAGTGCAGAGATGATCTTCCTCAGATCAGTTGCCACCGGAGATTCTTTTGCAATCAATAGGATGGCTTGCTGATTGATGCTGTTATCCATGCGGTTGATTTCTTTATCGTGCGCGATGATTTCCTTGGCCTTCTCGATATCCTGCGTTTTCAATGCCTCGATTGACGCATGGAGGGACTGGCTTGCCTCAGCAGCCATGGCGAATAATTTATCCTTCAATTCCTTGAGGTTCAAATCAAAATTACTTCTGCTTACCATCTATGGAACACCCCTTTTGTCAGATTGATGTCACGCTTACCCAAATCGTCCTGAAACATAATCCTCTGTTCGCTTATCTTCGGGATTGGAGAATATCTTATCCGTCTCATCTAGTTCAATAAGATCTCCAAGAAGGAAGAAAGCCGTTTTATCAGACACCCTGGCAGCCTGCTGCATGTTGTGGGTGACAATGACAATGGTGTATTTCTTCTTGAGTTCAGATATGAGCTCCTCAATCTTGACCGTTGAAATCGGATCAAGGGCCGACGTCGGTTCATCCATGAGGAGGATCTCAGGTTTTGTCGCAAGCGCCCTTGCGATGCAGAGCCTTTGCTGTTGACCACCGGATAGCCCCATGGCCGGAGCATCCAACCGGTCCTTTACTTCGTCCCAGAGTGCGACATTTTTCAACGTCGTTTCCACAATTTCATCAAGCTCCGCCTTCTTTTTCACCCCGTGGACCTTGGGGCCGAAAGTGATGTTGTTATAGATGCTTTGAGGAAATGGATTCCCTTTCTGGAAGACCATCCCCACCTTTTTGCGAAGGTCGACAAGGTCGACTTTGTCTGACAGGATGTTCACACCGTCGTAATTGATCTCCCCTGACATCTTGATGCCTGGGACCGACTGATTCATCAGATTCAACGTCTTGATGAATGTCGATTTTCCGCACCCCGACGGTCCGATGATCGCTGTTACATCTTGATCATAAATCGGGAAGGTGATATTTTTCAGTGCGTGGTTCTTCCCGTACCACAGGTTCAGATCGTTGATGTCAAATGCCGTCTTGGCAGCTGTTGCAAAAGCCATATGAAACCCCTCCATCCAGATTAATTCTTTTGGATCTCTCGTCCCTTAACTGAAACGACCGGAAATGTATTCTTCCGTCCTTTTCTCTGAAGGATTGGTGAAAATTTTCTCGGTTTGATCGAATTCAATCAGGTCTCCATTGTAGAAGAAAGCTGTTTTGTCCGACACACGTGACGCCTGCCCCATGTTATGGGTGACGATTACGATGGAATAATCCTTCTTCAAGTCGGCTATCAATTCTTCGATCTTGGCGTTTGAGATCGGATCAAGCGCCGAGCATGGTTCATCTAAAAGCATGACCGTTGGCTTCATGGCGATGGTCCTCGCGATGCAGAGACGTTGTTGCTGTCCTCCTGAGAGAGCGTGTGCCGATGTGTGAAGGCGGTCCTTTACTTCATCCCAGAGAGCGGCCTTGGTCAAGCTTTCCTCTACGATTTCTTCCAGTACAGCTTTCTTTTTGATGCCAGAGAAAGTCAGGCCGTGGGTAATGTTTTCATAAATCGATTTATTGAATGGATTCGGCTTCTGGAATACCATACCGATTTCTTTGCGAAGGGCTACGACGTCAATATTCTTATCAAGTAGATTGACATCTTCATACATGATTTTGCCTTCCGCCCTTGCAATCGGGACAAGATCGTTCATTCTGTTGATGGTGCGCAGAAACGTCGATTTCCCGCATCCAGAAGGGCCAATCAGTGCCGTGACAGCATTTTTCTCGATTTTCATGTTGATGTCTTTGACGGCATGGTTGTCACCGTAGAAAAAGTCAAGATTTTGAACGTCCAAAATCGTATCATTTCCAGGGTTGAAGGTTTTTCCAACGGGTCTAGCTTGCATTTCAATCGTCATATCATTCCCACCTTCGCTTATTTAGTCGCCGTTATTTTTTTATGAATATAGCTTCCAAGGATCCTTGCGCCGAGATTGAAGATCAGAACGACAATAATCAGGACTGCCGATGCGCCTGCTGCTTTTTCTGCTACGTCAGGAATGATTCCCTGTGTATTGATGGACCAGATGTGGACGGCGAGTGTTTCTGCCGGCCTGAAAATATTCAGTGGAGAAGTCGGCGACAATGGATTCAAGTCTCCATAATTCAGTCGCGGCGTCGATAATCCGGCTGTAAATAACAGGGCCGCCGCTTCACCGAATACGCGTCCCGATGCCAAGATCGCACCCGTCAGGATCGATGGGAACGCACCCGGGATCATGACGGTCTTGATTGTATGCCAGTTCGTGATACCAAGTGCCAGGCTTGCTTCTTTCAGTTCACGCGGAACGCCACGGATGGCATCCTCACTTACCCTTACCATGACAGGCAGGTTGAAAACGGTCAGAGCCAGGGCACCCCCGATGATGGTGTACCCCCATCCGGTGATATTCACGAATACCAATAGACCGAACATCCCTATGACGATGGATGGGAGCGATGCAAGTACTTCAATACATGAACGGATGGTGTTGGTGATCTTACCCGGTTTTGCATATTCAGCCATGTAGATCCCACCGCCTACTCCGAGGGGGACGGTGATCAACATCGTGATGAACAGGATGTAAACGGAATTGAATAGCTGATCACGGATCCCACTCCCTTCACGTACTGTGCTTGATGGTGTCGTGAGGAAGTCCCATGTGATATACGGGACACCCTTGGCAAGGATATAGGCGAATAGGGCAACCAGCAGGGCAATGATGAGTGCTGCAATTCCGACGAATACGCCGGTTGCCAGTTTATCTGCTTGTTTGCTGTTCATTAGATTTTCCTCCTTGAAGAGAGATAACGGATCAATAGGATAAATAGGAAGGACATGATCAGAAGGATTAGTCCCAGGGACCATAGCGTATTGTTCTCTACGCTTCCGTAAGTGGTATGTCCCATATTCAGCGTAATGATCGTCGTCAATGTCGCAGAGGCATCCAGAAGGCTGGATGGCAGATCACGTGTATTACCGATGACCATCTGCACGGCAAGAGCTTCACCGAACGCCCTGGCCATACCGAGTACCACCGCTGTCAAAAGCGTCGGCAACGCTGCAGGGATCAAGACCTTCCTGATCGTCTGCCAGCGCGTCGCACCGAGGGCATATGAACCTTCACGAAGGTTTTTAGGCAGTGAGCTCATGGCATCTGTTGCGATGGTCGTAATCGTAGGCAGGATCATGATGGCAAGGACGATGGTCCCTGCCAATAATGAGAATCCCATGCCAGAGAAGGTTCCCCTGATGAATGGGACCAATACTGTAAGCCCTATAAATCCATAAACGACGGAAGGAATCCCGACGAGGAGCTCCACGATCGGCTGCATGATCTTGCGCCCCCATGATGGGGCTATATCCGTCATGAAGATGGCGGCACCTATTCCGAGTGGCGCGGCCACAATGGCGGCCAAGATCGTGACAGCGAATGATCCGAAGATGAACGGAAAGGCTCCGTATAAAGGATTTTCCCCTGTGGGATTCCATTTTGTACTGGTTAAGAACTCAATGGGGCTTACACCATTTTTTATGAATGATTGCAACCCTTTTGTGGTTAAGAAAATCGTGATGGAGATGGTTGCCACAATCATGATGACGGCACTGAGTGTGACAAGAAATTTCCCTTTGAATTCCCCGCTCATCCAAGATCGGTTATTCTTCAGTAGCCTTTTAGAGGCCGGCAGTTGCTTTTCTGACATCATCGTTAAACACCCCTAGTTACGAGATAATAGGGTAAATGCCTATGCATTTACCCTATCAGTTTCATGCATTACTTCTTGGTGACTTTACCTTCTGCATCGCGCTCAATCTTCATGTCGGCAGAGGAGATATACCCTTGATCTTTGACTAGACCGCCTTGGACATCGTCGCCCATCATATAATCAAGGAATGTTTTTGCCAGACCATCAGGCTCTCCCTTTGTATACGAATGCTCGTAAGCCCAGATCGGGAAGTCGCCTTTTTGTACGTTTTCATCAGTCGGTTCTACACCATCTACTGAAAGTGCTTGTACCTTGTCATCCGTGAAGTAAGAGAATGCCATGTAACCGATGGCTCCGTCCGTCTCACTGATGATTTTCTTGACGGTATTTGTGGAGTCCTCTGTGATTCCTTCAGCAGGGTTTTCTCCATCAAGTGCATATTTTACAAAAGTGGCACGGGTACCTGAAGAATCAGGACGGTTGACGAGGGTGATCTTCTGATCTTTGCCGCCAAGCTCTTTCCAGTTCTTGATTTCTCCCGTGAATACTTTCTTCAAGTCTTCTTTAGAAATGTCTTTGACTCCAACGTTTGGATTCACCGCAGCCGTCATTCCAACTACAGCGACTTTATGATCAACGAGTTCGTCGGCTGGAATTCCTTCTTTTTCTTCGGCGAACACATCGGAGTTACCGATTTGGACTGAACCTTCTGCTACCTGGGATAGTCCTGTTCCAGATCCACCGGCATTCACTTGGATATCGGCTTCTGGATTTTCAGCCATGAATTCTTCAGCTGCTGCTGCAACTAGTGGTTGCATGGCAGAAGAACCTGAAATGACGATGGAACCTGATGCTTTTTCATCACTTTTTCCTTCGTCGGTGCTGCTTCCATTTCCGCACGCCGCCGAGAATGTGACAGCTGCTGCTAGTACTGTAAGCAGTCCTACTTTCTTGAAGTTCTTCATTCGTTGATTCCCCCTAGAATATTGGTTGTTTTGTCCTACATGAATTAGATTAAGGGATAAGTGTTAATGGGGTTTTAACCGATTGTAAAGCTTTTGTAAATCGTGTATGTTCCTGATGTTATAAGCATCGGAGATCGCCATGATACGGGATAGTGATCTCCCGACTATTGTACGGAGGATATTTTTTTCTAGGAATATCACCTCATTCCTCCACATAGCATAGTCCCTATTACCTTGTAGGGTCTCCCATCCTCCAACTTGAATTAGCTTCTTTTCTGTTCGACCAGAAGCATAGAAAAAAGGGGTGGATTTCTCCACCCCCTTTTGGGATCAGTTGCTCTCTTCCCTTATTTTTTCCTGCTGCTTTTCTGCATCTTTTGCATTCTCGACTTTTTTGTCCACGGTGTTTGTATCTCCAACGGTCTTCGCTCGTTCTTTCTTCAATTCAAAATATTTGTCCATGACCCGTTTGGCGATCTTTTTGTTCGTATAGGGATCGCTCACCCCACCAGCTTGGATGTGGGAAGACGGGACGACGGTTGCATACGCCACTTCCGGGTTGTCAAACGGTGCGTATCCAATAATCGTCGTATTGTAATTCAGCTTGCCGTCCACGTACGTTTCGGCGGTACCTGATTTACCTGCCGCATTATACGGGGCGTCCTTGAACTCATTGTAGGCCGTTCCATCTGGGTTATGATAAACGCGGTAGAATCCTTTTTGTACGTGTTCGATCTGATCTTGTGTGGCATCGATTCTGTTTAGTACCTTCGTCTCGTCTTCGAACAGGACGGAACCGAGACTCTTCTTATCATTGGTCGGCTCCCGGATTTCCTTCATCATATGGGGCTGAACCCTGTACCCATCATTGGCGATCGTCGACACATACTGAGCGAGCTGCATGGTCGTGTAGGTATCGAACTGCCCGATGGCGAAATCAAGGAGGAAACCTGGATCCGTAGCTGTCCCTTTCAGACCTGGAGACTCACCAGGAAGGTCGATACCAGTCGGAACACCGAGACCAAATTGGGCGAAATGCGTGCGGAAGGTATCGAATGCCTCAGGATTATTCACGATCGGCTGATTCGGTACGTAACGTCCCCCTGCAATCCGCAGGGCCACTTTCCACATATAGGAGTTTGATGACTTTTCCAATGCGAACAAATCGGTGATCGGCATCTGCCCATATTTGTTGAACCAGGATGATTTCGGAGGCGTACCTTTGATCTTCAGAGGTTCGTCGATCAACGTTTCGCCCGGTGTCAGGTTCCCAGTCATATAACCCGTCAGGACCGTGGCCCCTTTCACGACGGAACCGACCTCGTAGGAGGAGGTGAAGGTACCGAGTGCCGCATCCCTCATCTCATACTTGCCCGTCTCTTCATTCTTCATATATTGCTTTCCTGCCATGGAGAGGATCTCACCTGTATTCGGATTGATCATCACCACATAGGCACGGTCGAGGTTCGGGGATGCACCACGATCCTGTATTTGTTTCGAAAGCTCATCTTCAATGATTTTTTCCACTTCTCGTTGAAGCTCCATGTCGATGGTAAGGACGACATCCTTTCCACGTTGTCCTTCCTGGACAAGAAGGGATTCGATGATGCTTCCGTTTTTCGTAATGTTCTTCATCTGCTCTTTTTGACCTTGGAGCAGGTCCTCATATTGAAGTTCCAGATAGCTTTTCCCTACCCGATCGTTCCGATTATATCCTTCTGCAAGGTATGCATCGACGAGATTTTTCGGAAGACCTTCCCTGGCAGAGGATACGTTCCCAAGGATGGTTCTCAGAGTATCATCGAATACATAGGACCGCTTCCAATCCGTGGTCGTATTCACTCCGGGCAGTTCGTTCAAGTGCTCACTCACCTTGGCAAACTCATCGGGCGTCACGTCTTCATTTTTCACGATCTGTGGATTCAAGGCGTAGCCACCGGCAAACTCTCGGTAGATGGCAATGATCTCAAGATCCTTTTTTGATAGGGATTCAAGTTTGTCGTCGGTGATGCGGTCCAGCCTCATCTTGTATACCTTGGCATTCACATCATCTTCAGAGAGTTCTTCATCCGCTTGAAGCTTCTTGATTTCAGAAGCGGATACCAATACCTCTGCTTCGTCGCTATTTTTGATGATCCAATAATCCTTTTTATCCCGGACCGTCACACTTTCCGGGTCTTTGTCAATAAACTCTGAAAGCTTGGTGGCGACGTCGATCATCTCTTCCGTCGTTGTTGTATTCGTCCTCGTATATGTGATGGCATTCAACGGGACATTATCCACGATGACGTTGCCATATCGATCATAAATCTTCCCACGAGGAACACCGGTATTCACTACCACATCCTCGGTCCGTTCCACTTCACTCTTGTAGCTTTCCCCATTCACGATCTGGACTACGCCCAACCGGAGCACCAGCATGGAGAACAACAGAAAAACAGCAAAAAACAGCATATTCATCCGAATGGGGACGTGCGTTTTCTTTTTCCTTTTACTCCTTTTCAATCCTTCCAACCCTTCCTCTATGTAAAAATTCTATCTATTTATAGTGTATAAAAAAAGCGGCTGAGTTTCTAGCTGTAACTATAGGGAGGGATATTTTCCCTCCCTTTGAGGAAATTGGCTAGGACTGCTGGAATTGAATCTTCCGGATGAAAAAGTAAATTACACTGTGCCCGGCACCAAGCAGCAAAAGGAGTATTGGAATGCTCACGTCCTGGTCGAATAGGGTCACAGCTGCGATGAAAGCAAGGACTGAAACAATCCTTCCACCGTTCAAGAACAGCTCGCGGACGACGATGTACTCAATACGCATTTCAGCCGCCTTCCAGCCGGTACCGATGACGTCATAAGTCATGGAGATATAGGGGACGAGCAGGATGGGATAAGCAATAGCAATCAAGCCAGCATAAATCAGGAGGCGTGTGTACGTCACATCAAAGACGATCAAGAAAACAGCGAGATAGAGAAGGATACCGCCGAGCAATATCGCTTTTTTCCTGAATTCCTTTTTAATGACCCTCGAGGCGATGTAGTAGCTGATGAAGGCTATGCCGGAGTTGACCAAGCCGAATGTCCCCAGTGCGAATTCACTTCCTGTACTAATGTAAACAAAGACGGAAATGGCAAATATGAACGTCCCTTCCCGGATTCCCTGGAAGAAATGGGCATTCGTGATCCTCCGCCAGTTCGGATCATTGCCCCTTTCCTGAAAAATCCTCCAGAACAGATACTGTCCGTCTGCCGGTCTCCTTTTCAGGAAAAAGCTCAGCACGACCGCCACCGCAAACAGGAACAGTGAGAGCCCGAAGACGATGGTATAGCCCTGGAATGAATCAAATCGGGAAATGATGAATCCCGCAAGCATCGGTCCGATAATTCCGCCTGTAGAAGTCAGGATCCCGAGGAATCCATTAAAGAAATCCCTCGTCTCCGGCTCGGTGATCTCGAATGTGAGCACGTTGAAGGCAAGCCAGTAAAACCCATACCCGATTCCAAGCAGTGCACCTAGGACAACAAGGTAATGCTCAGCCAGGGAACCGAACGAAAGGACCGAAATATAGAAAAGCGCGAGGAATATGACGCCGATTCGAAGGACGATCACCCGGTCGACCTTCTTGGCCCACCTTCCTGCCAAGATGAATGTCAATGGCTGAAGGATGACGACAGTCAGATTGTAGATCCCGAGGTCGACAAATCGACCCGATTGCTTCCACAGATAAATATTGACGAACGTATTCGACAAGGCGATGCTCAATGAGTACATGCCGCCGATCAATAAGAGCAGCGTCAATTCTTTCGTTAAATCAATATCACCTAAAAATCGTTTATAGCTCATAGCAAAACTCCCCTTTGATGTACACCTATTCTTTGAATAAGGAAGGGAAGTTATGCAGGAAAAAAGGGGGCTCCCGATAATGGGAACCCCCTTGCAGACTTCATGAAATTATTTAGCAGCGCTGTAAAGCTTAGCCACTTCATCCCAGTTGACTACGTTCCAGAACGCTGAGATATAGTCAGGACGACGGTTTTGGTAATTGAGGTAGTAAGCATGCTCCCAAACATCAAGTCCAAGGACCGGCGTTTTGCCTTCCATTAGAGGAGAGTCCTGATTCGGTGTGCTCGTTACTTCCAATTCTCCGTTGTTCACAACAAGCCAAGCCCATCCTGAACCGAAGCGACCTGCACCTGCAGCTGCGAATTCTTCTTTGAATTTGTCGAAGCTACCGAATTTAGATGTGATGGCATCAGCCAGTTCGCCTGATGGAGTGCCTCCGCCATTAGGTGAAAGAAGCGTCCAGAATAGAGAGTGGTTGGCATGACCGCCACCGTTGTTGCGCACAGCAGTACGTGCACCTTCAGGAACGGCATCAAGATTCGCTACAAGCTCCTCGACAGATTTGCTGAGAAGGTCGTCGTGACCTTGAAGGGCATCATTCAATTTTGTTACATATGTGTTATGGTGCTTCGTATGGTGGATATTCATTGTTTCCTTGTCGATATGAGGTTCCAATGCGTCATACGCGTAAGGCAGTTGTGGTAATTCGTAAGCCATGATTAAATTCCTCCCTATGTAAGTTTGTCCGGACTTCTAGTTCCGGCCTGTTTCAGTTTAAGATTACCAAATCTCCACAGCAGGTTCAACTGATTTGCTTGGACCTCCGTGACCGATACTTCTATAAAATACCCGTTCTTCCTTAACTTAATCCCCGGCTTCCGGGTAAAATTCAGATCACCCAGAAGAAATAGACAAGCATGGCGGCCTGGATGAGCCCTTTTGTGATAACGCTGGATATGAAACCGATCACAGAACCGACCCCCACCTTCACGGCCTGTATGAATGACGTCCGCTTGATGAGCCACTCACCAAGAATCGCTCCGATGAACGGGCCGATGATGATTCCAAGGACCGGGATGACGAATGGTCCTGCAAGGAGCCCGATCGTACTTCCCCACACACCGGCCTTCGAACCGCCAAACTTCTTGACGCCGATGAGATTGGTGACATAGTCGGCACCAAACAGGAGGATCACGAACAGGATCTGGATGGTCCAGAACAACCAGTTCATCGGTTCAAATGAGAAGAAGACCCCATATAGAATGTAACCGATGAGCAAAAACAACACTCCGGGTATGATCGGATAAATCAATCCGGCAAACGCGACAACAAATGCCACAATGATTAAGCTCCAATACAACACGTCCATCTATCCATCTCCATTCGTTAGAAAGGAGACCTTCAAACGAGGTCCCCTTTGTTCTTCATTATTTTAATTCTAGCACAGCTTCAGCGATATTGACGGCATGATCACCGATTCTCTCAAGATTGCTAATGATATCCACGAACACGATGCCGGACTGACCCGTACATTTACCTTCATTCATGCGCAGGATATGTTGCTTCCTCAGTTTACGCTCCATCTTATCAATGCGATCTTCTTTCTCGATGACTTCTCGTGCTATCTCCAAGGAATTCACATCCAACGCCTCAATGGACTGGCTCACAGTAGAGATCGTAAGGGCAAACATTCCCTCAAGGTCGTTCATCGCTTCCTCGGAAATCTTCACTTTATTGGACTGCTGATATTCCACAAGCTCCACGATATTTTCGAAATGGTCACCGATCCGCTCGATGTCCCTGACGGTATCCATAAGGATTGAGTGACGCTCTGATTCCATCTCTGACAGAGAAGCTGAAGAAAGGTCCACTAGATAGTCAGTGATCTTCTTATCCAGGTTGTTGATGGCCCCTTCAATCTGATAAGCTGTTTCGGCATTCTTTGTATTCTTTGTTTTCAAAAATTCGTTCGTTTCTTCAAGACCCTTTACTGCGAATTGGCCCATACGCAAAACTTCTTCTTTGGCCTGCCCAATGGCGATGGCAGGTGACTGCTGGATGAAAACAGGATCAAGATGCTGTGCGTTGTAATCAATAATCGCATCTTTACCAGGGATCAACTTCGTCACGATATAGGCAAGAACTGCGATGAATGGGAATTGAATGATGGTATTGGTAACATTGAATGTACCGTGTGCAAATGCGATTGTCATTGGTTCATTCAGATTTAGGGATGACTGAAGGAACAGAATGAATGTTGTGAATAGTGGCAAAATAATCAGGAAGATCGTTGTTCCAATCAAGTTGAAAAGCACGTGTACTGCTGCTGTCCTTCTTGCAGCAACGCTGGCTCCCAAGGCAGCAAGGACCGCTGTGATCGTCGTACCGATATTATCACCAAATAGGACAGGAAGTGCTGCATTAAGATCCAGCAAACCGGAGCCATACAGTTCCTGAAGGATCCCGATTGTGGCAGAAGAACTTTGGACGATCAAAGTAAATACTGTCCCCACGACTACACCAAGGATCGGATTGTCGCTCAGGGTGACTGTGAGTTCATGAAAAGATTGCAAATCCTGAAGCGGCTTCATTCCTCCGCTCATCAACTCGAGACCGTAAAAGAGTCCTCCAAAGCCGAAGACCATCTGACCGATGTTCTGTATCTTCTTATTTTTAAAGAAGAACAATAGGATCGCTCCAAGGGCGATGATAGGCAGTGAATACTCGCCGATGTCAATCCCGATGATGAAGGCTGTGACCGTGGTTCCGATATTCGCCCCCATGACAACACCGATAGCCTGTCTGAGGGTCATGAAGCCTGCACTTACCAGACCGACGACAATGACGGTCGTCCCACTGCTCGATTGAATCAGGACGGTCACAAAGATCCCTGCCAATACGCCCATGAATGGATTCGTCGTGAACTTATCAAGGATTTCCCTCAACCGGTCCCCGGCAGACTTTTGAAGTCCGTCCCCCATGTATTTTATTGCGAATAGGAAGATCCCAAGTCCTCCTATAAACTGAAACAACATTTCTTGCCAATTCAATTCCATTCCTTCAACCCCTAAGCGTTAATTTCGACACTGATTTACAAAAACCCCATCACCTTTATAAATTATTTTAAAGAACAGGTAAATAGTTTACGGTCCGAATTTACAATAGATTAATAATATGACCATTTTGTTACATTCCGATTACAAAAAGACCTTTTGATCTTCTCTCTTCAAGGGAATGTTCATAAAGTTGTCCGATTCCAACTTGTAACGCAGTGATGGATACGATTAAAATAGAAGAGATATGCCGAGAAAGGAGTTGAGGTTTTGAATATTTTCAAACAGCTGATAAAAAGTATTCATTCACCAAAACATATAGCCGCATTCCGCTTTCAGGGAATCGGGAAAACCATTTTATACATATTCCTACTGACTTTCTTGTCGGTCATTCCTCAGGTGATCGAGCTGACTTCATTTTCTACAGATGCCATCCATGACGTGGAGGATGCCCTGGAGCATAACATTCCTTCATTCACCATCAAGGATGGGGAACTCATATCCGATTCCAAAGAACCCATCATCGTAGAAAAATCCGACATGACCATCGTATTCGATAGTACCGGCGATACGGAGGCTGCGGATGTGGATGAAGATAAATCCATCGCGTTTCTGAAAGATTCCATCGTGGTCAATATGTCGGGTAGCGTTGAATGGAGCTACTCCACAATTGGTGCAGAAGACACCACAAAGGAGAAGGCGCTATCCACTGTAAGGATGATGGATAACCTGAAATGGATTTTCCTCCCAGTGGCTATGGTCAGCGTCTACCTGTTCAGTTCTGCTGTGATGTTCCTAAAGATCTTGATTTTCTCTCTCATCGCAACGGCATTTGCAACGGCCATGCAAAAGCGGGTCAATTATCGCCAAGGCTTCCGCGTCACAGCGTATGCCGCTACACTCTCAACCTTGTTCTTCGCAATCATGGAACTCTTGAAGACCCCGGTTCCGGCTGCGCCGTTCGTCGATTGGTTCGTCATCACCGTCATCATCTACCTTTCGGTAAAAGAAATCCCTCAGCGGAAGGCTTGACCATCTGGAGCGCCCATCAATGGGCGTTCCTTTTTTTATAGCGGATCACATACATATGCATCAGAGTCAGAAGGGCGATGAAGGCGAACGTCCACCCGTACATACTCACAACGTCCTCCTTCCACCTTCCATATGCAATCGGCCCAAGGGCGACACCTGCAAATCGGCTCGTTCCGTACAAACTGACCACGAGTCCCCTCTCTTCCTCTCCCACTGCCCCGGTCACTTCGGAGTTAATGACAGGCATTATGAGCCCCAGACCGCCAAAACAGACTGTCAGAAGAAACATGAGCCCGCTCAAGGAATGCCATAAGAACAATCCACCGGAAGCAGCCAGCATGAGCACCGTCCCCGTACCCATGAATAGGCCTCCAGCCCCTTCCTTCAGACGCTTTCCGCACCAATAGGACGTCACTACCATGGCACCCAAGGGAAAAAGAAAGGCAAACCCTTTGAAGAATCCATCGATATGAAAGATATTTTCGATATGGTAGGAAAGGAAGTAAAGGATGCCGAATAATACAAACAGACCCGTTCCGCCCATCGCATAAAGAGGAACCAACAGCCTCCAGTTCCGCTTCAATGTTGACTGAACATCCTGCATATAACAGCGGAAACCTTGGATGGAGCCGGAGCTTCTTTTCTCTACTGAGAGCTCTTTTCGCATACCTGCAAGGATGAGGAAGCTTACCAGGATATAGACCCAGAAGATGTGGTTCCAAGGGAGCAGAAATGCCAATGTGGCACCGAGTATGGGGGCAAGCACCTTGCCAACCCCGTTGGATACCTCTAGAGAAGCGAGAACACCCGTCCGCTTCTCACCGCTGAACAGGTCCCCTGTGAGGGCCATGGCAAGAGAAGTGGTCCCCGCGGCACCCAGCCCCTGGATCATGCGCCCCGTCATGAATAGAAGTCCTGAGCCCCCACCACTCATCACACAAATCAGACTCCCCAGCATCATCAAATAAAGGGACCACTTCACCATGAAGCTTCTGCCAAAACGGTCGGAAAGGACTCCGACCGCCGGAATGACAAGAGCTGCAGGAATCGTGAAGGCGCTTAAGATAAATCCACTCCACGCTCCTTCCAAGCCCAGTGATTGTTCAATTTCAGGCAATAGCGGAATAAGCATGGAGTTTCCAAGCACCATCAATAGTGGAAGTAGTAGGATGACAAACTCCAGACGTGTCATTTTCATCATAAGAAACTCCTTTTCCAAACGAACAAAACCAGGAGGAATGTTGATCATGAAGAGGGTCGCCGTTTTTGTAGGTGTGATCATTCTGTTATACAGTGTGTATTATGACTTGAATAAAGGAACATTAACCTTACTACATGAAGAATCAGTAGAGACTGCCGCTCCAATGAAGGAGCCCATCACCCCGGACGTCAGGGAGGTGCCTTATATCGAGACAAAGGTTTCCACAGGGGATACCGTGCTGAGCTTAGTGAAGGATGCTGTTGGCGGTCCCCTGCCCGTGTCTGTTGATCAAGTGATCCGAGACTTTGAAGAACTGAACGGGATCGGGGCTTCCGAGATTCAAGCGGGAAAAACCTACAAGTTTCCGAAATACCCCTCATGAATATGCTTTTTGACACCTATTTCTTGTCAATACCGTGCAAACACTGTTACAATAATTTCGTATTATGAATAGCTGAATAAGCTTTTTAAAGGAGCGAATCACACGTGAGTGAAATCATACATCGCACAAAAACACGCCCCGTCAAAGTCGGAAATCTGACAATTGGCGGAAATAATGAAGTTGTCATCCAAAGTATGACGACCACCAAAACCCATGATGTAGAAGCAACAGTAGCAGAAATCCACCGCCTGGAAGAAGCAGGATGCCAGATCGTCCGCGTCGCGTGTCCTGACGAACGCGCAGCAGAAGCCATTGCGGATATCAAAAAACAAATCAACATCCCGCTTGTCGTCGATATCCACTTTGATTACAAGCTTGCACTTAAAGCAATCGAAGGTGGAGCTGATAAAATCAGGATCAATCCTGGGAACATCGGACGCCGTGAAAAAGTGGAAGCTGTCGTCAAAGCGGCCAAAGCAAAAGGCATTCCGATCCGTATCGGTGTCAATGCCGGAAGCCTTGAGCGGAAAATCCTTGATAAGTACGGCTATCCGACAGCGGACGGCATGGTGGAAAGCGCCCTGCATCACATCAAGATCCTTGAAGACCTTGACTTCCACGATATCATCGTTTCCATGAAGGCATCCGATGTGAACCTGGCGATCGAAGCATATACAAAAGCAGCCAAAGCCTTTGACTATCCGCTTCACCTCGGTATCACAGAGTCAGGCACACTGTTTGCCGGTACTGTAAAGAGTGCCGCAGGTCTGGGTGCCATCCTCAGCCTCGGTATCGGTAACACCGTGAGGATCTCACTAAGCGCGGATCCTGTCGAGGAAGTAAAAGTCGCACGCGAACTGTTGAAATCATTCGGTCTTGCAGCCAACGCCGCGACTTTGATCTCATGCCCTACATGCGGTCGTATCGAAATCGACCTGATCTCGATTGCCAATGAAGTGGAAGAGTATATCTCGACCATCAAGGCCCCGATCAAGGTTGCGGTACTCGGTTGTGCCGTGAACGGTCCCGGGGAAGCAAGGGAAGCCGATATCGGTATCGCCGGAGCCCGTGGTGAAGGACTTCTATTCCGTAAAGGAAAAACGGTCCGTAAAGTACCTGAGGAAACCATGGTCGAAGAGTTGAAAAAGGAAATCGACAAAATTGCTGAAGAATACTTTGCCAAACAGGAAGAAGAGAAGAAACAGTTGGAAGTATAAATGAGAAAGAGAGGACTGATTTTCATCAGTCCTCTCTTTTTTGTATCTTGAAATGCTCCCACTTCCAAGATCATGTTAAAAGAACGGCAGTACGAATATCCCGATAATCAGGGAAACGGCTCCGACTCCAATCGCCCACGCTCCCAGCGTTTCTGCGCCTCGTCGCCTTGCCACGAATCCCAATACGATGCCCACCGCTCCAAGTATGACCGGGAGGATGAACAACGACAAGATAGAAAGGGCAAGTGCCGAATACCCCATTACACTTCCAGAAGTGGATCGCTCCTCTACTTCATCCCGTTCATAAGCATCTACATCACGGATGGAAAGCGGAGCAGCGATTTCAGTCGCTGTTTCTTCACGATAGTCTTCTGTCACAAGATTTGTCGCCTGAGTGTCGTGAAAACCGATTTCATCTTCACGCTCAATCTTCATTAGCTCATGCTTCTCTTCTTCATTCATACTGCAATCCCTCACTTTCTGAGTATGGGAGCCTTCTTAGTGTTCGTTACGACCGTTTTTTTACTATGCTAATGTTTGCTATTTATGTGCGAGTGGTGGAAGGAAAATGAAAATCCGCTTACGGGCAAGCGCGGAGTATGTTAAACTTGAAGGAGTTTTGATACAGAGGAGCTTGATAAAAAATGAAACGCTTTGGAATTGACATAGACGGTACGGTTACGTCCCCTGCCTCCCTTCTGCCTCATATAAATGATCATTTTGATTTGTCATTGACACTTGATGATATCACCCAATATGAACTGACGGAGGTCCTCAATATTTCCCCTGCTGAATTCGGGGCGTGGTTCACGGACGCTGAGCCGATCATTTACAAAGATTCTCCCCTTGCAGATGGTGCCAAACACGTACTGGATCAATGGAAGGAATCACACGAATTATTCTTCATCAGCGCAAGGAGATCAGATCTTTTACAGGTCACCAAGGACTGGTTCTCTAAAAGCGACCTGACCTACCATCATATCGAACTTATCGGTTCGCACGATAAAGTTTCGACGGCCAAAAAATACGATGTCGACCTCTTCTTCGAAGATAAACATGACAATGCCGTCGCGATCCATGAAGCACTGAAGATTCCTGTCCTTCTCTTCAATACCCCATACAATCAGGATCCGATACCTGACGGTGTCATCCGTGTAAACGATTGGGAAGAAGCTGAAGCATGGGTGAAGAATTGGTTGTCATAATATAAAAAAGCGGCCCGTGGGCCGCTTTTTTATATTCTTATAACGAGTGAAATAAATGCTTGAAGCGATCGATTCTCTTCCTGTTCGCCTTGAAATCATAGTAGCCTAGCCGGGATGCCGATCTGATGTGAAGAAGATGATTGTATTCATCTATATAAAACTCCACATCATCCTTGAATTTTAAAAACTTTGTACTGAATACGGCATGGATGTATTTCGGGGTTTCCTCCTTCACCTCCGTTTGATCAAAGTGGGCAAGGGCCACATGAATCTTTTCCTTCACCCTTTCAGAACTCTCTTCAATGGGAATGGGTGAAATCCGATGGTAGGAAGTAAGGTCTATGGTGCTCACACAATTTTTCTTATTTGATGGGCAATGGTTGAACGGTACTTTATCCACAGCAGATCGCTCCCTGTTTTTTGAATTCGCTCATTATTTTCCCCATTCTCCCTTTTTTAAACGAAGTCCAATATGTTTAACTTACCGTAACCACCCTTAAGAGGATAAAGAAGAAGCAGGACAACTGTTTTTCAGTCATAATAAAACCCGCATTCATTTACCCTCGGACAAGGAAATGAATGCGGGTTTCTCATATGTTTACTGAACATTTATCGTTCATTGTTGATTGGGGTACAAGACGCAGGCTCATGTGAGACCCTTCAGGCTTACCGGGGAGTCTCAACGGTCAACCCTAACCATGAGCGTATAAAGAACCTACATGGATCGTGCCCGTTATGACATGATCCCTTTTATTGTCCCGTCCTCATTGACACTGAGGACATTTTCCGTAAATCTCGAACTTATGTCCTGAAATATCATAACCGGTTTCCGATAGATCTTCCTTCAGGGCTTCCATCGGGCAGCTGTGGATTTCTTTCGTCTTCCCGCAGTCCATACAGATGAAATGATGATGGTGGTGGTTGGCCGCACAGGTGAAACGGAAATGGCGTTCACCGGACAGGTCCGTTTCCTCAAGGATACCGAGGTCTACGAACAAACTGAGATTTCGGTAGATCGTATCAAAACTCAACCCAGGATAATCGGCTTTCATATGTTCCAACACATCACGTGCCGTCAAGTATTTATTGGAAGACGAGAAAAGTTCCAAAAGCTGTTCCCTTTTCCCCGTATGCTTATATCCTTCTTCCTTCAATAACTCCAATGCTTGTGATACATTCATGCTCAATGCACCTCTACTTTCGAAGGTTTATTCGAACGTACCTTCTTGATGAGGATCGTCACCATCAGGATGATGATGGCGGTCACCACGATGGTCCCACCTGGCGCAAGATTTAGATAGAAGGCACTTACTAATCCTACAATAACAGATATCTCACCGAACAGCACTGCAAAACCAATGGTTTGCTTGAATCCCTTCGCGACCCGGATACTTGCGGCGACGGGCAGGGTCATCAAGGACGACACAAGGAGGATCCCCACGATCCTCATGGAAGCTGCAATCACTAGCGCGACCATGATCATGAAGATGAAATGAATCGCCTTGGCAGGGATGCCTGACGCCTTCGCGTGCTCTTCATCAAACGAAAGGAGGAATAGCTCCTTGTATAGGAGGAAGATGACCGTGATCACCACTACGCTGATGATGCCGATCAGATACAGATCCCCCCTGCTCACTGCACTGACGCTTCCGAATAGATAGCTGAATAAATCCGTGTTAAAGCCATCAGCAAGAGAAATGAAGATTGCACCGATCCCCACACCACCCGAGAGGATGATGGGAATGGCCAATTCCTGATAGTGCTTGTAAAGCGTCCTCAGCCTCTCGATGAATACGGAGCCCAATACTGAGAACACCATTCCGAAGTACAACGGATTAAGGGTCGCAAGTGAAGGGACCGTCTGACTCACATACAGGCTCGCTGCGATCCCCGAAAGGGTTACATGACTAAGGGCATCCGCAATGAGGGAAAGCCTCCTCACGACGATGAAAGCCCCTAGGAGCGGTGCGATGATTCCGATCAGAATCCCCGTCAAAAATGCATTTTGTAAAAACTCATAATGAAATATTGCTTCTATCATCGTTCCCTCTCCCCTTAAGCATGCTGATGATCATGGTTCAAAACGTGGACGTCATGACCGTAAAAAGAGGAAAGCTCATCGTCTTTTTGCTTTTCAAACTCTTCTGTATCACCATGAAAGTGCAGTTGTTTATTTAGACAGGCGACGTGGGTCACCTTGCTTGTGATCGTCCCTATATCGTGGGTGACCAGAACCAGGGTGATGCCAAGATCTCTATTGAGACGCTCCAACATTTCATAAAATGTCTGGACATTTTGTGAATCGACCCCTACGGTCGGCTCATCCAGTATCATGATGTCAGGCTTTGATACAAGTGCCCTGGCAATGAAAACCCTTTGCTGCTGACCACCTGAAAGCTCCCCGATGTTCCGGCGGGCAAAAGCCCCCATTCCAACTGATTCAATGGCTTCAAACACGTCTTGTTTATGCTGATGGGATATCCGCCGGAATAAGCCGGCTTTCTTTGTGAGCCCACTCGCGACAACCTCGAAAACCGTTGCGGGGAACCCAGTATTGAAGCTATTTGCCTTTTGGGAAACAAACCCGATCCTGCTCCAATCTTTGAATTTCTGAAGTGGTGTCCCGAAAAGCTCGATTTTTCCCTGCCGTAGCCTGAGGAGGCCAAGCATCAGTTTCAACAAGGTTGATTTACCGGACCCATTCGGTCCCACGATACCTAGGAATGCCCCTTGTGGAACGCTCAGATTGATTTCCTCAAGGACACGCTCCCTTTCATATCGAAAGCTTACATCTTCTATTTTAATGACTGGTGTCTCTCCATTCATGGCTATCAACTCTCTTTTTAAGAATCGTTACGATTTATGTCCATAGGGTAGTATACAACATGGGAATTTGATTGTAAACCATGGGGTATCGAGAAAAATCGTTGTCACTTTCTCTGCATTCACATCATATGTATCTTGTGAGGAGTGATTAGGATGAAACTGCTGCAAAATGTGATCAACCATAAGATCAACACGATCTCACAGGGGGAGCTCATGAAGTATGCCGGTCAGTACCAGGTCTCCCTCACCCCTGCACAGGCCGACAGCATCGTGAAGAGCGTCAAAGGGAAGAACATCGACATCTTCAATGATGCAAAGCGAAGTCAACTGGTGAAAGAGCTGGCGAGGGTGATCGGACCTTCCAAGGCAAAAGAGATTAACGGTCTCTTCCTGAAGCTGATGAAATGAAAGAAGGAGGCGCCCCTCAAAGGGTGCCTCCTTTCCTTTATGCTTCCATGATTCTTTTCAGCACATCTTCGTCGAACTCTCCGATCCGGAGCATTTCGATTTCAAATTTATAAGGTGCCTTTTTGTTTTTCTTGTCTTCTCCCACATATGGGGTCTCAAGTATTTTCGGAATGTCTGCAAGCTGCGGATGATGGACGATCCGGTTGATCGCATCAAATCCGATATGTCCGAATCCGATGTTTTCATGGCGGTCCTTCCGGGCACCAGTAGGATTTTTACTATCATTCACATGCAGTACCTTTAGACGATCGATGCCGATGATGCGGTCGAATTCGTCCAGCACCCCGTCGAAGTCCTCCACGATGTTATAGCCCGCGTCATGGGTGTGACACGTATCAAAGCAGATCGATAAACGGTCATTCAGATCGACGCCTTCGATGATCGCAGCGAGCTCTTCGAATGAACGTCCACATTCCGAGCCCTTCCCTGCCATTGTTTCAAGGGCAATCTGAACTTTGTGCTCCTTCGTAAGGACTTCATTCAATCCTTCGATGATCTTTTCAATCCCTTTATCCGCTCCGGCACCGACATGCGCTCCCGGGTGAAGGACGATCTGTCCTGCACCAAGGGCTTCTGTCCGTTCGATCTCCGAGCGGAGGAAGTTGACGCCAAGCTCGAATGTCGCAGGGTTGGTGGTGTTTCCGATATTGATGATATAAGGGGCATGGACAACGATATCGTCGATGCCATGCTCTTTCATATGGGCCCTTCCCGCTTCGATATTCAAGTCTTCAATCTTCTTCCTTCTTGTGTTCTGGGGTGCACCCGTATAGATCATGAACGTATTCGCCCCATATGAAACGGCCTCCTCACTCGAAGCCAGCAGCATATTTTTCCCACTCATTGATACATGAGATCCGATCTTCAACACATGTCTCAGCTCCTTTACGACGCTTGAAGATTATTTATTCCTGCTTTTGATTCTTCTTTCGCGTTTCTTGATCTGCTCCATTTTATATTTCATTTTCTTTTTGTATCCTGGTTTCACCTTTTTCGGCTTCCGAACCATGGACTTGGCTTTTACATCCGCTTCATCTGCACTGGTTTTCTGGCGATTCTTCCGCTTATTCAGCGCAGGGAGCTCTACCCATTCGCCTTTTTTAATATCTTTATGGGCAAACTGAATGCCCTTTTTCTCCAGTCGGTTGATGGCATCTTCATCGGATGCCTCATAGATGGTGAATGCAATCCCACTGTTACCGGCGCGAGCCGTACGGCCTGTCCTGTGGATGTAGAAATCAAGGTCCTGCGGCAATTCAAAGTTGATGATATGACTGATTCCCTCGATGTCGATCCCCCTGGCAGCAAGGTCCGTTGCAACGATGTATTGGAATTCAAGACCTCTTGTTTGTTTCATTACCTTTTTCCGTTCACGCGGAGAGAGGCCACCGTGGATCCTCCCGACTTTCAATCCTTTGGCAATCAGGGCATCCGCCACTTCATCCGCTTTCGATTTCGTATTGGTGAACACGATCCCGAGGTACGGGTTGATGTCAGTTAGGATATTGTAAAGCAGGTTGATTTTGTCACGGCTTTTCACCGGGACGATTACGTGCTCGATGTTCTTCGCCGATAGACGCTCAGGCTCTACATGGGCGAATTGAGGGTTTTCCATGTACTTCTTCAAGAATGGCTTCAACTTCTCTGGGATGGTTGCAGAGAATACGAGCATCTGGAGGTTTTCAGGCATTTTGCCGGCGATTTGATCCACATCCTCGATGAACCCCATATCAAGCATCAAGTCGGCTTCATCGATGACAAGCATGGTTGCCGTGTACACCAACAGGGCCTGTTCTTTCACAAGATCGTTGATCCTTCCCGGTGTACCTACGACGATATGTGGCTGGCTCTTCAGTTTCTCGATTGTCCTCTGCTTGTCCGTTCCTCCGATGAAACAGCGCGATGTGATGTCGGTATCTTTTGTAATCTTCAAGATTTCCTGATAGATCTGCTGGGCAAGTTCCCTCGTAGGCGCAGTGATCACCGCCTGGACCGTTTCAGAAGCTTCATGGATCTTTTCAATGATCGGAAGCAGATAGGAATGGGTCTTTCCTGTACCGGTCTGGGATTGACCGATGGCACTTTGACCCTTCAAGATCATCGGGATCATCTTTTTCTGGATTTCCGTCGGCTCATGAAACCCCCGTTCTTCAATAGCATGCTGAATGAACGTTTTGAATTCATACTGTGTGAAGGCGTTCTTTGTCATGTCTCTTCATCTCCTTTATATCGACATCTCATTATACCTATTTCATGGTGATGCATGGACACCCCATACTGAAGGGTCCACCCGGTGTTCAGCGGGTGAAGATCTATATAAAACGTCAGTTGTCATTTAAAATAAGAACATCTAATCATTATAATCAATTTTCGGGGAAACATCTAGCCTATCAGGACAAAATCATTTCTCCCTCTACACAATACCCTTTTCAATCTGCTTGCATACGTTATAAAGATGGCAATTCCATTTGAAAGGAGGCGATCATCATGCCGCCACGCGGAATGATGAGAATGCGCGGAGGAAATCCATTCGGCATGCAGCAGCGGAATCCGTTCGGGATGCAACAGAGCAACTTCCGCATGCAGCAGGGGAATCCATTCATGATGCAACAAAACCGAAGGAATCAACCTACTATTGGCCGCACTTCACCTTCTCCGTTCCAGATGTCAGGAGGACAGCCCGGTAAAAAGAAAGGTCTGCTCTCCAAACTATTGAAAAAAGGCGAAAATCGAGGGGGTGGCACCCCTGAAGGTGGAGCAGGCCTTCTCGAACAGTTCACACGGTCCGTATCCGACTCGGGGATGGACCGGTCTCCGCAAGCAGCCGGAGGCATCCTTCAAGGGCTGATGAATCCGGGAAATATTGGCTCTTTCCTCACGAATACCCAACAGGTCCTGCAAACCGCTCAGCAACTCGGACCGATGGTTTCCCAGTATGGTCCCATGGTCAAGAATATCCCAGCATTATGGAAGTTGTACAGGGGACTGAAAGATGTAACAGGGGATGAAGAAACGAATGCAGATGCAGAAGATGCTACTCCCCCACCAAAGGATCAGGACTCCGAGGAAACCGTGGAAACACCCGCACTCGATGAAGAATCAGAGCCTGCCCCTCCTGTCAGACCGAAAGCCCCCAGGATAACGGGGCAATCTTCACCAAAGCTTTATATTTAAACCAGTAATGCCCTGCAGAATGCCTATCTGGAGGGCTATTCCCAAAGGTTCAACCCTTTCCGTACCCATACTCTTTGTCATAAAGGACGTTCTCCTTTATAATGGGGGTACAACCTTTCCCATGTAGGAGGATTATCAGTGGATATTATTAAAATTACCCCGAGGGGGTACTGCTACGGAGTCGTCGATGCCATGGTCATCGCCAGGAATGCGGCGCTCGACAAGTCACTCCCCCGTCCGATATATATATTGGGCATGATTGTCCATAACAAACATGTGACCGATGCATTTGAAGAAGAAGGCATCATCACCCTGGATGGTCACAACAGAAAGGAAATCATCGACCAGGTCAATGAAGGGACCGTCATCTTCACAGCACATGGGGTATCCCCAGAAGTGAAGGAAATCGCCAAGAATAAAGGACTGGTGACACTGGATGCAACATGCCCCGATGTCACGAAGACACATGACCTCATCCGCGAAAAGGAAGCCGAAGGTTATGACGTCATCTACATCGGTAAAAAAGGCCACCCAGAACCAGAAGGGGCCGTCGGTGTCGCACCTGATATCGTACACCTTGTGGAAACCGCCGCGGATGTGGAAAAGCTCACCATCGACAATGAAAAGATCATCGTGACGAATCAGACGACGATGAGTCAATGGGATGTTCTCGATACGATGGAGAAAGTCAGGGAAATGTACCCACATGTGGAACTTCACAAAGAAATCTGCCTGGCGACGCAGGTGCGTCAGGAAGCCGTTGCAGAACAGGCTGGGGCGGCAGACGTCCTGATTGTAGTCGGTGACCCGAAGAGCAATAACTCCAACCGGCTGGCACAGGTGTCAAAAGAAATCGCCGGAACACCTGCCTACCGGATCTCTGACATAAGTGAGTTGGAGCTGGAGTGGCTGAAGGGTGCTAAAGTAGCTGCCGTCACTGCAGGTGCTTCCACCCCTACTCCCATCGTCAAAGAAGTCATCCGTTTCCTGGAAGCATATGACCCGGCTGATGAAGAGACGTGGACAAGGGAACGCAATGTCCCGCTCAATAAGATTCTTCCAAAAGTACGCAAAGCAAAACTTGGTTCTTCTAAATAAATCTAAACGCCTATGCAGGAATTCTCATGCATAGGCGTTTTCTTTGTCCTTTCCTGTTCCCACTCACTATGGATCACTTGACTCATGAATGCTATAATTAAGGAAAACATTTACAGGAGGCTGTATGGGCTATATCTTGAATTTGCGTAAACAAGTCGGGACCCTCCCCCTCATCATGGTTGGATCATGCGTCCTCGTCATCAATGATTCAGAGGAACTCCTATTGATGAAGCGCACGGACAATCAATGTTGGGGCCTGCCGGGAGGTTCCATGGAACCCGGGGAAACCTTGCAGGAAGTAGCCGAAAGGGAGCTTTATGAAGAGACCGGCATCAAAGCTGAAGCTTTATCTTTATGGGGTATCTATTCAGGGCAGGAATTCTACTACCAGTACCCACACGGAGACGAGGTCTACAATGTTGTGACCGCCTATCTATGCAGGTCTTACAGTGGAGAATGTTGTCTGAATGAAGCGGAAGGATCCGAATTGCGCTTCTTCCCATTGGATTCCCTTCCCCTCGAACTGAGCCCGCCAGATCAACCCATCATTATGGAGTTTCTGGAGCAAAAAGAAAAGCCCCGTTCGCAACCCTTATAATAAGGAGTGCAGACAAGGCTTTTTTTACATGAACGTAAACGGATTCGTGTTAGAGGTAGAAGGGAAGATATTCACGACATATCCTTTTTCCGCGCACGTCTTGGCCAAGTGCCGGGCCACGCCGTCCTTCATGATTTTTTCGATATGATGTCCCGCATCAATGACGTTCAAGCCAAGCATCATGGCATCGTGGGCTGTATGATAGTAGATGTCACCCGAAATGAAAACGTCTGCTCCTTGTCGCTTGGCAGCATGGATGAATTTATTCCCGTCGCCACCGAGGATCGCCACTTTGTTCACGGGCGCCTCAAGGTCACCGGTCACTTTGACACCATCCATCCCGAAGACCGCTTTGACCCGCAGGGCAAATTCTTTCAGGGTCGTGCCCTCAGGTAACCTTCCGATCCTGCCGAGACCCATAGCGGGCGCTTTGTTCTCCAGTGTATAGATGTCATAGGCCACTTCTTCATAAGGATGATTGGTGAGCATGGCTTTCAGTACCCTGCCCTCCAAAGAAGCAGGAAAAACTGTCTCAATTCTTTCTTCCTCTGCTACTTCTAGGCTACCCTGTTCCCCTAGGTAAGGGTCGGTTCCTTCCCCCGGCATGAATCTGCCTTCTCCTCTTGTAGTGAAGCTGCAATCGGAGTAGGCGCCGATATTCCCCGCTCCCGCTTTGGCCAGGGCCCCGCGGAGGCGTTCACCGTGCTCTTGCGGTACAAAGACCACCAATTTCCTGAGCTCTTCGGAGTACGTCGGTACAAGGACGGATGGCTCAACCAGCCCAAGGGCATCAGCGAGCAGATCGTTCACTCCACCTTCCGCCACATCAAGGTTGGTATGGGCAGCATAAACGGCAATATCATGTTTGATGAGTTTTTCAATCATTCTCCCCTGATAGGTATCGGTATGGATTGATTTAAGGGACCTGAACAGCGGAGGGTGATGGGCGATGATCAGCTTCACATTATTCTTGATCGCTTCATCCACCACATTTTCAAGAACGTCCAGGGCCACCATGACATTTTCCACCTTTTCATTCAGCTTGCCGATCTGAAGTCCGATCGGATCGCCCTCCTCTGCAAGATGCTTCGGTGAAAATTGTTCAAATAGCTGAATGATCTCATGTCCATTTGGTGTTTTCATCGATTCAGAACCTCCTCTACCAGTTTGATTTTTACAAGCAGATCATTTCTGCGCTCCTCGAGTGCTGGAGTTTCCTCAGCCTGTTCCATGTTTTTCAGGATCACCTTCCACTGGGTTATTTCATGTGTCCATTTCTTTCTGAACGGCGCACTGCGTTCAGTACTTAGTAACGGACCCATGAGGAGCTCTGCTTCAAGATTTCCGCTTGTATATCCTGCCTTCGGATCTCCTTTTTCCGCTACGAGAACTTCATAGATCTTACCGTCCTCTTCCAAGATCTCCTCTCTCAGAAGGGACCAGCCATTATCCATCAGCCATTCACGGATGGACACGGCGCTGATATTCGGCTGTAGGATGAGTCGTGCATTTTCTACTTTAGCCTTACCCTTCTCGAGAATGGAGGCAATCAGGGGCCCGCCCATGCCAGCAATGGTGATGCAATCCACTTCTTCTGGACGGAGCACATCAAGGCCATCTCCCAGTCTGACATCCACCCTGTTTTCGAGGGCATTCAGTTTGACCTGTTTCAGAGCTGATTCGAATGGTCCCTTCACGACTTCACCGGCGATGGCCGAAGCCGCAATTCCTGTCTGGATCGCATAACATGGAAGATAGGCATGATCCGAACCGATATCTGCAATGGTACTGTCTTTTGGTATGTAGGATACAACTGTCTCCAGTCGTTTGGATAATTTTTCGCTATTCATCATTTCACCTTATCAATCTGGATTCATTCTTCCCTTCCCTGTACCGGGAAGGATTTTTCCGCTTCGATACCATTCTACCCAATTTCAAGGCATAAAAAAAGCCCCCTGCCCATCAGGCAAAGAAGCTTTCCCTATTATTTGAGTGACAAGATCCAGTCTGCCATGGCATCAAGATTCTCATCTTCCACAAGTCCTGCCGGCATGATGCCTTTACCATTCTTGATCGTTTCCTTGATTTGATCTTTGGAAAGATCCGTTCCTTTCAATGCAGGTCCAGCTCCGCCTTCATAGTCACCACCGTGACAGCTCATACAGTTTTCCTTGTAGTGTGCTTCAGGATCGAATTCACCGCTTGAAGCCTGCTCTCCGCCTTTTTCTTCTTCCTTTGCCTTGTCAGCCTTCTCTTCAGCATTATTCAATCCTTCAAGAGATAAGAAGAAAACAAGTCCGATACCAAGTGCCATAATGAGAATGAACGGAATGATTGGATTGCGATTCATGGCTTAACCCTCCTTCGTATGTATACCATCCAAATAGTACCCTATTTAACAATTTATATTTTACTGTAAAAACAGGGAAAGTAAAAGTCCTACGAATTAACTTTTCCATCTTTCTCACAATTTAGACACATTATGTTCGTTTTTACGTCGAATTCTCTTAACCGTTTTCATTATTGACACAAAAGCAATCCATTTCACAGGACTATCATCCTGTTCTGATTTGGTATCGCTAACATGAATCTCTCGCATTTCCAGTTACTTTACCAAAATAAGGGACCCGTTACCAAGGGTCCCCGGGCATCAGTGACATCCAATCAGCCTTGAGATCACCATGCGCTGGACTTCCGACGTTCCTTCGCCGATTTCGAGGAGCTTCGCATCGCGAAGGTACCTCTCCACATGATACTCCCTCATATACCCATATCCTCCGTGGATCTGGATCGCTTCATCGGCCACTTCCATACTGATTTCGGATGCATAGAGCTTGCACATGGACGCTTCCTTGGAAAATGGTCTGCCCTGATCCTTCAGCCACGCTGCCTTGTGCACCATGTTCCGGGCCAATTCGATCTTCATCGCCATGTCGGCCAGCTTGAACTGGGTCACTTGGAACTGGGAGAGCGTCTTTCCGAACTGCTTTCGCTCTTTGGCATATTGCAGGGCCTTATCAAAGGCTGCCTGAGCCACCCCCACAGCCATCGCACCGATCCCGATCCTTCCGCCGTCAAGAGTGACCAGGAACTGCTTGAAGCCCTCTCCTCTCTTACCAAGGAGGTTCTCCGCAGGAACCTCTACATCTTCCAGCACGAGTTCAGTGGTGTTCGAGGCGTGCAGCCCCATCTTTTCATAATTATCAATCACCTTGAAGCCTTTGGCATCCGTCGGTACGATGATTGCGCTGATTTCCTTGTTGCCGTCCTTTTTACCGGTGATAGCAGTCAGAGCCAGATGGTTCGCATAGCTGGCATTTGTGATGTAACACTTATTCCCATTGATTACCCAGCGGTCCCCTTGCTCCACTGCCGTCGTCTGGGTTCCACCAGCATCTGATCCCGCATTCGGTTCGGTCAGCCCGAAAGCTCCGAAGCTCTCGCCCGTACAGATCGGCGTCAGATACTTCTCCTTCTGCTCTTCCGTACCGAACATGGAGATCGGTGCTCCACCCAGGGAAATGTGGGCAGAGTACGTGATGCCTGTTGATGCGCATGCACGGCTCAATTCTTCTGTCACGATGGCAAAGCTGACCGTATCCGCCCCGGCTCCGCCGTATTCTTCTGAAAACGGAAGACCCATCAGTCCAAGGTCCGCCAATTTTTTAAAAACGTCAGCAGGGAATTCCTTGGCCCGGTCCCTGTCAAGGGCACCCGGCGCCACCTCTTCATCTGCAAACTCTTTAATGGTTTTTTTGATCATTGCCTGTTCCTGTGTCAAATCAAAATTCATTCCCATCCCCCTTGTCTGTCTCGCTTCCTGCCAAAAGCAGAAATGTATGCGCTATCATTTCCATTATAAAAGGATTAAATGAATTTTCTCAACTTTAAAAAACTTTATAATTTTCTGTAGTTATATTACAATATAAATAGTCAGCAGGATCGCTCCCAGAGTCCCTCCGATGGAAAATGGAAGGATTTTGCGCCCGAAACCCGTAACCGACCATACAAAACAATGCAAATATAGGAGCGCTATCAGGACACCTCTCTTCCCTTCAAAAAATGCATCCACGATGTGAACCGTCATAAAAAGAAGGATGAGGGCTACAACCACATACACAAAAAGGGTAGAGATTCCTTTTTTGCTATAATGAATTGCCATGACCACAAGGAAAACGACAAATACTGCCAAAATCGCTGTTTGCAAAAGCGGTGACATTTCAGTAAAATAAATGACAAATACGGTGAGGCCGAGAGTCAGGGCCGATGCTGCAAGATGTGTGTACCCCTGTGAGGAAACGCTTTCACTTCCCCCTTTGGTGTAAAGGTTTAGAAGGTAGTCACAGTAGTGCTCCGGAAGCATGCTGCTTTCTTTCCACCGTTTGATTTCGTTTATGATGATTGTTGTTTCTTTATCCTGTTGTTTGATTCCAATCACTGCCTAACCTATCAAGTATATGTATAAACTTCGTCACAGCCTGTCGAAATTCCTTTTTTGCCGAAAAAAAACCGCCTCGGCGTATGCGAGACGGTTCTGGTTCCTATTCGAGGAAATCTTTCAAACGTTTGCTTCTGCTTGGATGGCGTAGTTTACGCAGAGCTTTCGCTTCGATCTGACGAATCCGTTCTCTGGTAACACCGAAAACTTTACCGACTTCTTCCAAGGTACGGGTCCTTCCGTCATCAAGTCCAAAGCGAAGACGCAGAACGTTTTCTTCACGGTCTGTCAAGGTATCGAGTACATCCTCGAGCTGTTCCTTCAAAAGTTCGTAAGCAGCATGCTCTGATGGTGACTGTGCTTCTGCATCCTCAATGAAGTCGCCGAGATGTGAATCATCCTCTTCCCCGATCGGTGTTTCCAATGAAACAGGTTCTTGGGCAATTTTCAGGATTTCCCTTACTTTTTCCGGTGTAAGGTCCATTTCTTCTGCTATTTCTTCAGGCGCAGGCTCACGACCAAGATCTTGAAGAAGTTGGCGTTGGACACGGATCAGTTTATTGATGGTCTCTACCATATGGACAGGGATACGGATCGTCCTGGCCTGGTCAGCGATGGCACGGGTGATGGCCTGACGGATCCACCAAGTGGCGTACGTACTGAATTTGAACCCCTTGCGGTAATCAAATTTCTCAACCGCTTTAATAAGGCCCATATTCCCTTCCTGGATCAAATCAAGGAATAACATACCCCGACCGACATAACGCTTCGCAATACTGACCACAAGTCGAAGGTTGGCTTCTGCAAGGCGGCGCTTCGCCTCTTCGTCCCCTTCTTCGATTCTTTCGGCAAGATTGATTTCTTCTTCTGCTGATAGCAGGTCGACCCTTCCGATTTCTTTCAGATACATACGGACCGGATCATTTATTTTGACGCCGGGAGGGACACTGAGGTCATTCAGATTGAATTCCTCTTCCTCTTCCTTTGCCAATTCAGGGGCACTCGGATCGTCATCTTCATCACTTTCTTTGATGATTTCGATGCTTTGTTCACCTAAGTGCTCGTAAAATTCATCCATTTGATCAGAGTCCAATTCGAAGCCCGATAGTTTATCGGCGATATCCTCATATGTGAGAACACCTCTCTTCTTACCCTGATTCACTAAAAATTCTTTCACCTGATCAACGGTCAATTCAGACGCTATTTGTTTGGAACGCGCGGACTTTTCAGCCATGTGTTCCCCTCCTTCCAACTTCCTGGCAAAACTATAAAGACTTACGCAGCTGTAAGATTTCCATCGCAATCTCTACTTCCTTGCGATAATCATTTCTTCTTTCAGCTTCTTTTCTTTCCTGTTCTTTTTCCTTTATCTTCAACATCTTTTGATGTTTTAAGACCTGTTTCACATAATCCATCAGTTCATCATCGGTGCATTCTTCGCTGATGGACATCATTTCGATCTCCGTCACCACCCGCCTCAAACGCTCATCGCTCAGATATCCAATGAATCCGCGGGCGCCTGGTGGCAGACCTTCTTCATAATACCCGAGAAGATAGGTGATGATCGCCTGGTGCTCATCTACGTTGAGACTGACACCTGCAAGCCAATCCTGAACCTTATACGCAATGTTGGGGTCCCTCATCATATGGGCGATCAAGCGCCTTTCGGCATTTTGATATGCAGGAAGGAGCTGTGACTTCCGGTTGAAGGGAGCAGCCACGGGTGCGGGGCTTTGTTGTACCTTCTTTGACCGGGGTGCTCCTGCCTGCCCCATCTGCTGCTGCAGGGCATCCAGCGATAGATCAAACTCATCGGCGAGGTTTCTCAGATAGAAGTCTTTTTCAACGGCACTGCTCAAGCCGACGATTTCCTTGAGTACCTCTTCGATATAGGCGAGCCGATCTCCTTCATCATTCAGGTTTTTATTCAGCTTGTAATAGCGGAGTTTGAACGCCATGAATGTCAGAGCCGCCCCTATTACATCCTGCTGAAACTTTTCGGATCCATAGGTGGAGATGTAGTCATCGGGGTCGAGCTGCTCCGGAATGGCGGCGATGCGGATATTCATGCCGTGGTTCGTCAGGAGATTTCCTGCCCTGAACGCGGCTTCGATCCCCGCAGAGTCGCCGTCATAACAAATCACGACGGTATCCGTGAGTCGTTTGATCAGTCCGATCTGTTGCTCGGTCAAGGAGGTCCCCATTGTGGCGATCCCATTCTCGACTTCCGCCTCGTTTGCGGAAATGACATCTGCAAACCCTTCAAAGAGGATCGCCTGCTGTTTCCGCCTGATTGAGGCCCGAGCACCATGGTAATGATAGAGGATTTTACTCTTATTGAAGATTTTCGTCTCCGGACTGTTCAAGTATTTCGGTTCATCGCCTTTTTGGAGGCTCCGTCCCGAAAAGGCAACCGTGTCTCCTTTGGGGTTCTGGATGGGAAACATGATCCTGCCTCTGAACCGGTCCAGGAAGGATTGGTCCCTTTCCCTTCTGACCAGGAGCCCGGCCTCTTCCATGAGTTCGAGGGGATATCCCCTCTTTTCTAGAAACTTGACTGTGAAATCCCAATTGGGAAGCGACCAGCCGATTTTGAACTTCCGGATGCTTTCGGTTGTGAACCCCCTGGCAAGCAAATATTCCAGTGCATCCTGACCCTCTTTTGTATTAAGGAGCAAATGATGGTAAAATTTACTCAAAAGTTCATGGGCCTCGATCATCCTCTTCTCGTCTTCAAGTTGAGCATGATCTACATTCGGGGTGGAAGGCGTAACGTCAATTTCCTCGCCAACCTTCTCACCAAGCTTTTGAGCTGCTTCCTGGAAGGACATGCCGTCTACATCCATAAGGAATGTAAAGGCGTTACCTCCCGCACCGCAGCCGAAGCAATGGAAGATTTGTTTATCAGGTGATACAGAAAAAGATGGAGTGTTCTCTCCATGAAATGGGCAGAGCCCAAAATAGTTACGACCCTGTTTCTTCAGTTGCACATAGTCGCTTACAACATCCACGATGTCCGTGGATGATAAAATTTTATTCAGCTTCTCTTCAGGGATTCTTTCTGACACTATTCATCACCTGTTTTATAAATGTCACTCATAAGTTGATTCGATAAATTTTATCAATCTCCTGCAATTTGCGACAATAAATTCTCGAAGTTTGCGGAAAAAGTTTCCCGGTCTGATTGGGTAAATGCCTTGGGACCTTTTCCATACTTCCCTTTTCTACGTTCCTTAGCGGCAAGATACCTGTAATCGAGGGCCGTGGCAATCATTTCTTCCCTGTATGCTTTTCCCCTGGGGGACAGTGCATAAACGTGCTTTGGCAGGACAAGACTGGCAAGCCCTATATCCTGGGTGACGAGCACATCGGAAGATCGGACGTGATTCATGATGTACAGATCGGCTGATTCCTTGGAACTATCAACATAGATCCATTCACCTGCTTCAGGCTCACTTTTCCGGTGGGCATGGGAAGCGACGAATACAACCCCGAATCCGTATCTTCTTGAAATCCGGCTGATTTCCTCCTTGACAGGACAAGCATCAGCATCCACGAATACACAAGGATGATATGGGTCATACCTAACTATTCTACATCACTCCATGTAATCCTTCTCTCCCGGATAACTTTCCTTGGGAGCAAGGAAGAATTTGTCGAAAAAAACCCTCTTCAGGACTTGACATATCACAATAATTAGTTTATTCCTTAAGAGTTTAGTCTAAACCTATTTTAAATATTTTTATCACAATTTTTTATTATAGTATATCCCCGGCTATTTGACCACCCATAAAACTCCTTCTCTTCACGATTCCACCTTCTTGCTTCTCCACTTTAGGTTGAAGTCCCCAAGCACAGAAAAACCGGACCACCACGATCATGATGGTCCGGGTAAAAACACTCAGGATTTCTGATAGATATTCGTGATGACATTGGCCGTCTCTTCAACGGCTTTATTCGTCACGTCGATGACATGACAACCGATGCGTCCGGTGATCGCTTCGAAGTATGTAAGTTCTTCTTCGATTCTTTTAATGTTTGCATAGCTTGCCTGGTCGTTCAATCCAAGGGATTTCAACCGTTCCCTTCGGATCGTATTCAGTTTGTCCGGACTGATCTTCAGCCCGAAGCATTTTTCCGGAGGAACCTTAAAAAGCTCCTCGGGGGGATCGACTTCAGGCACAAGGGGGACATTTGCCACCTTATAACGTTTGAGTGCCAGATATTGTGATAATGGCGTCTTGGAGGTCCTTGATACGCCCACCAAAACGATATCCGCCCTGAGAAGGCCCCTTGGGTCCCTTCCATCATCATACTTCACGGCAAATTCGATGGCCTCGACTTTTTTGAAATAATCGTCGTCCAGTTTCCGGACCGTACCCGGTTCAAACAGCGGCTCCTTTTGATATGACGATTGATATGTATCCATGAGGGGTCCGATGATATCGAACGCATGGAGGTCTTCCACCTTCGCCTTCGCCTTGATATAGGCGCGCATTTCAGGTTTCACAAGGGTATAGACGATCAGCCCTTTCGTCAGTTTTGCAAGGGAGATTACTTCATCGATATTTTCCAATTCTTCGATATACGGGAAGCGTTTAATGACCGTATTCTTAGAACCATCGAACTGGCTGATGGCTGCCTTGGTCACTAGTTCGGCCGTTTCCCCGACGGAGTCTGATACCACATAGATAATCGGTTCTTTCACGATCATTCACCACCTGTTAATATTCATCTGCCAGTGCAACGAAGGCCTTTGTGACATTCGTCTTTGTAATCCGCCCTGTTACTTCAAGATCTCCATTATCCGTTTTCCGGACAACAGGGACAGAGTCGATCTGCTTATGGATCAAATCCTTCGCTACACCGATCAACGGATCATCCTTCTCGCATGTCGTGATATTCGGCATCCTCGTCATGATGATATTCACCGGGAGCGTACTCAATTCCTGCTTTCCGATGCTCGCCCTTAGAAGATCCTTCCGGGAGAGTACCCCGACCAGATAGGAATTCGCATCGACTACGAACAGTGTCCCCACATCTTCGAGGAACATCGTCACGATTGCATCATAGACTGAGACATTTTCATTCACGACCACAGGAATGGATTGATAATCCTTCACGTAGATTTTCTTCAGGTTTTCTGTCAGCAGCTGGGTTCCCGTCTTACCGGTATAGAAATAACCCACCCGGGGCCTTGCATCAAGGTAACCCGCCATTGTCAGAATGGCCAGATCCGGTCTCAGGGTGGCACGGGTCAAGTTGAGTCGGTCGGCAATCTGTTCTCCCGTGATGGGCCCATTATCTTTCACGATCTGCAAGATAGTTTCTTGACGTTTATTCAGTTCCATTTTCCTTCACCACCTAACGACCCTTTTTCAAAATGTTATACTGTATACTAAATATTATATACTAATGAGTCAAAATGAAAAGAGTATTATCTTTTCCCTTTATGTGTAAACTATATCGGAATATTAGACCTGTAAAAGAGTATCCTGTTTCCAGGGAAACATCAACTCTTTTTAACTTTGAGCGAACAATGGTTGTCAAGAAGAAAATCCCATGATAAAATAGCTAACACATTCATAACGTAAGCAATGACGGATAGATAAGTAACCGCAGCCTTAAGCGACCGGGGATGGTGGAAGCCCGGAACAGCGGAGAAACGGCGATCCCGAGCTCATACAATCGAAAGTGGATATGCCTTTTGCATATCAACTAGGGTGGAACCGCGAGCCAAAGCTCGTCCCTAGGCCAACAGTGCCTGGAGACGAGCTTTTTTTATTGGCCGGCACCCTTATCTAAAAAAGGAGTGACAGATTATGTCGATGGAACAAGTAGTAAACCTTGCCAAGCACCGCGGATTCGTCTTCCCAGGATCTGAAATCTACGGTGGCCTTGCCAACACATGGGATTACGGTCCCCTTGGCGTGGAGCTGAAGAACAACATCAAGAAAGCATGGTGGAAAAAATTCGTTCAGGAATCCCCTTATAATGTCGGTCTGGATGCCAGCATCCTGATGAACCCCAAAACATGGGAAGCTTCCGGCCACGTTGGGAACTTCAATGATCCGATGATCGATTGTAAAAAATGCAAAACCCGTCATCGTGCCGATAAATTGATCGAGAATGCCCTTGAAGCAAAAGGGATGGAGATGATCGTCGACGGCCTCCCGTTCGAAAAGATGGAAGAGATCATGAAGGAACATGAAATCGTCTGCCCTGACTGTGGAGCGCAGGATTTCACAGAAATCCGTCAGTTCAACTTGATGTTCAAAACGCATCAGGGTGTAACTGAATCCTCAACGAATGAAATCTTCCTTCGTCCGGAAACGGCCCAGGGGATCTTCGTCAACTTCAAGAACGTACAGCGTTCCATGCGTAAAAAAATGCCTTTCGGTATTGCACAGATCGGAAAGAGCTTCCGAAATGAAATCACTCCGGGTAACTTCACGTTCAGAACACGCGAATTTGAACAGATGGAGCTTGAATTCTTCTGTAAGCCCGGTGAAGATCTTGAATGGTTCTCTTACTGGCGCGAATTCTGTAAGAACTGGTTGCTGAACCTTGGTCTAAACGAAGACAATATGCGCCTTCGCGATCACGACGAAGACGAACTGTCCCACTACAGTAACGCAACAACCGATATCGAGTACAAATTCCCGTTCGGATGGGGCGAACTGTGGGGTGTGGCTGACCGTACAGATTTCGATTTGAAGCGCCATATGGAGCATTCGAATGAAGACTTCCATTACATGGATCCGCAAACCAATGAAAAATATGTGCCTTATTGCATCGAGCCTTCCCTCGGAGCAGACCGTGTGACACTTGCCTTCCTATGTGATGCATTCGAAGAAGAGGAGCTTGAAAACGACTCCCGCACTGTCCTCCGCTTACATCCTGCACTTGCACCATATAAGGCTGCCGTGCTTCCGCTTTCGAAGAAGCTCTCGGATGAAGCGTTCAAAGTGTATGAAGAGCTTTCCAAAGACCTGATGATCAATTTCGATGAGACGGCTTCCATCGGGAAACGCTATCGTCGCCAAGATGAGATTGGTACCCCGTTCTGCATTACGTATGACTTTGATTCTGCTGAAGACGGCCAAGTGACGGTCCGCGATCGTGATACGATGGAGCAGGTTCGCATGCCGATCAGCGAAGTAAAAAGCTTCCTGGATGGTAAAATTAACTTCTAAATGAAACAAGACCTCCACGCCTGAGCGTAGGGGGTCTTTTCTATCCAATCCAACAAAAGGACCGCTCCCGGCAAAAGGGGGCGGTCCTTCTCACTCTATTCACATCACACTAGAATAAATCCTTCAGGTTGTCCATCTGGTCCAAGAATCTTCTTGATTTCAAGTGCAAACCGGAATATTCGTCGTAATAGGTCCGGATCACCTTTTTTAATTCGGCCTTTGTTTCATCCTTCACCGATACATTCCCCAACCGATTGATATCAAAGTAATAAAAGACCCTGAGTAACTTGACCGTCCCCTGTTTCAAAGGGAGGGCGTGGGAGTCCTTGTGGACGCACCGGTGGCAGATGAAGCCATTTTCCCGGAATGAAAAGGAAAAGGTCCCTTCCTTCTCACCGCACACAGAGCATCTATCGAGGTTCGGATAAAGCCCCAAGACCGGCAACATCTTCATTTCAAAGATATGGACGAGGATCTCTGGATCCACTTCATCATCAAGATAATGCAGGGATTGGTGGAGAAGCTCGAACAGGAAGGGATTCGGCTTCCGGTCCTCCGTTGCCTTATCCAGCAGCTCCACCATGTAGGTGGCGTAGGAGGTTTTGAATAAATCTTCCCGGATATGACGGAGTGACTCGACCATCTCCCCCTGCTGGAGGGTACCGAGACCGTTTCCTTTGATGTACATGAAATAGCCATATGTAAATAACTGTGATATGGCGGAAAGACGGCTGTTGGGCTTCTTAGCACCACGAGCCATCAGTCCCACCTTACCGAATTCTCTTGAAAAGACGGTAACGATTTTATTCGTTTCGCCGTAGTCATTCGTCCTGATGACGATTCCTTCACATTTCTGTAGCATAAGGCCACCTCCCGACGTCCATTTGTCCGGGTGATGACAAACTCGTTTACGTTATGGGAAAATCCGCTTCTGAATTCTCCTCATCAAATCCTGTTATTTCATCACTTGAATCTTTTTCGAGTTCTTTAAAAAGCAGATACGTGTCGATACTTCCTGTTTGCGAAAAGAACTTCCAGGTTAAGTCTAACATTTAAAACCCACCTTTCTGGATTTAAGCTAGTAAGACCTTTCATGTGATTAGAGTGAGCATTTCCCGCAGATTTGATGTGTTCTAAATATTGTTAATCCTGAGATCAATATTCATCATCATTGAAGCCGTAGTCTTTCAGGTTCGAAGCACGGTTGCGCCAATCTTTCTGGACCTTCACCCAAAGCTCCAGATAAACCTTCGATCCCAGGAGATTTTCGATATCGATCCTGGCTCTCTTGCCGACTTCTTTCAGCATGGCTCCGCGTTTACCGATGACGATCCCTTTCTGTGAATCACGTTCGACGATGATCGTGGCAAGGACGTCGATGAGGTTATTGGAGTCTTTCCTCTCCATCTTGTCGATGACGACCGCAATGCTGTGCGGGATCTCTTCACGGGTCAGATGCAGCACCTTTTCCCTGATGAGCTCGGATACGATGAAACGCTCCGGATGATCCGTGATCTGATCGGCTGGATAAAATTGAGGCCCTTCCGGCAGACGGTCCTTCAATAGTCCAAGGAGCTGGTCGACATTATTCCCCTCAAGGGCTGAAATCGGCACGGTGGCCGCGAATGGATACAGTTCGTTATATTTCTGGATGATCGGTAAAAGCTCATCTGGATGAACCTGATCGATCTTATTCAAAATGAGGAAGACGGGTGTCTTGACTCCTTTGAGCTTCTCGATGATATAGTGATCACCCTTGCCTAGGCCTTCTTCGACATTGATCATGAAAAGGATCACATCGACTTCCTTCAGGGTATTCTGCGCGATCTTGACCATGAAATCCCCAAGCTTATGCTTTGGTTTATGGATTCCCGGTGTATCGATGAAGATCATCTGCGCTTCATCGGTCGTATAGACTCCCTGTACTTTATTACGGGTCGTTTGTGGCTTATCGCTCATAATGGCAATTTTCTGGCCGATGACACGGTTCAAGAATGTCGATTTTCCGACGTTCGGTCTTCCGATGATGGAAATAAAACCTGATTTGTACTGATTACTCATGTAAATCCTCCGGTGAAAAAGCTCCCGGCAACAACTCTGCAACTGTCAGTTCCTGAACATCTCCGTTCAGATTGGTAAGGACGACCCGCATGTCTTTCGAACAAAGCTCCGAAATGACCTGACGGCACGCTCCACATGGAGGGACCGGTCTCTTCGTATCCGCTACGACGGCAAGCATGGAGAAATCTTTATCGCCTTCTGAGTACGCCTTGAATAAGGCGGTCCGCTCAGCGCAATTGCACATGCTGTATGCCGCGTTCTCGATGTTGCATCCACGATAGACCTTCCCGTCCTTTGTGAGGAGCGCTGCCCCTACCTGAAACCGACTATAAGGGACGTATGCTAGTTCTCTTGCTGCCTTTGCTTCTATTATCATTTGTTCAACATTCATTCGTTTGATTCTCTCCTTTTTCCCTTACCCCTTCATTTTACTACACTTTTTCTGAAATGACATGGGATGTTATCAAATTGTTAATAAATAGTTAGATAATTCAAACAACTTATCCTTCCTGTTCTCTTTTCCCTTCCTCCATTAAAACGCTTTCAGCCCAGAAAATCAAATGTCCCCAAAAAGGGGACATGGATTTAGAAAATCGCCACTATTTTCGGTATGAAAATGATCAAGCCGATAATGGCCGAACAGATGGCAAAAAGCAACACGGCCCCCGAACCCAGGTCCTTGGCCAACTTGGCTAGAGGATGATAAACCGGGGTCGAAAGGTCAACCGCCTTCTCGATGGCCGTATTCACCATTTCGAGGGAATGCATCAGGAAGATCAAGATGAGGATGACCATCCATTCCACTTTTGACACGTGGAGCAACGCCGCCATGACGAGGACAATCATGCCCATGCATGTATGGATTCTGAAGTTCTGCTCGGACTTCCAAGCGCTCACCACCCCTTCCGATGCATAACCGAACGACCTCATCAGCTTCTTGAAGCCGCCCTTAGCCCCTTTGGAGTCCATATGCGTCCAGGATATCCCTTTGTCTCTGGAACATCCTCTCTTCGTCTTCTTTCTCCATATGGTCGTATCCAAGCAGATGGAGGAAACCATGAAGGGCGAGGAAGCCCAGTTCCCTTTCGAAAGAATGACCGTATTCTTCCGCCTGCTCACGCGTGCGTTCGATGGATATCACGATGTCTCCGAGGATCCGCGGCATCCCTTCCCCGATGATTTCCACTTCGTCCTCTCCAAGCTCTTCGAGTGCGAAGGAAATGACATCCGTCGCCTGATCCTTCTCTCGGTAATCCCGGTTGATTTCACGGATCCGTTCATTGGACACGAAGGTGACGGACACTTCACTTCCTTCTTCGATCCCTTCTTTGCCGGCGGCAAAATCCAGAATGGACAAGACGAGCTCCGAATCCTTATCCGATATCTCTTCCGTTTCATCTATCATATCAATATTCAAGATCATGTTCATTCTCCTTTTGCTTGTTCTTCCGGGTATTCTATCCTTGGATGGAAGATCCCGTTCAATGTCTCGCACAGGGCCCTTTTCACTTGCTCCAGTTGTTTCAGTGTAATATCACATTCATTGAACTGCCCGTCCTGGAGCCTGTCCTGGACGATGGAATGGATCAGGTTCTTGATCTCCTCCTGTGTTGGAGACGACTTTGAGCGTACGGCAGCTTCCACGCTATCCGAGATCGAGATGATCGCCGCCTCGATGGTTTGCGGCTTCGGACCAGGATAACGATACTCCTCTTCCTTCACATCTTTCCCCTGTTCCTTCGCCTTATAATAAAAGAATTTCAACAGGGTGGTTCCGTGGTGTTGCTCTGCGATATCGATGATCTCTTTAGGAAGCTTATGCTTTCTCAGCATGTCTGCTCCGTCCGTCGTATGACTAATGATAACATCCCGGCTCGTTTCAGGCGATACCCGGTCATGGGGATTTTTCCGGTTCATCTGATTTTCGATGAAGAACTGGGGACGCTTCGATTTACCGACATCGTGATAATAACATCCCACTCGTGCAAGAAGGCCATTGGCTCCAATGGCTTCACACGCAGATTCGGCGAGATTGGCCACCATGACGCTGTGGTGATAGGTACCAGGAGCCTCAGTCAGCAGCTTCTTCAGAAGTGGCTGGGTCGGTCTCGAGAGCTCCATGAGTCGCATGGAAGACAAGATCCCAAAGCCTGCTTCGAAAAAGGGAAGGAATCCGATTGTGAAAATGGATGAACCCACTCCTGAAATCAATGCAAATATGAAGTAGTAGAGATACTCCGTATTCGTATAGGATGTTCCACTAAGCAGGATCAGGAACGCAAGGACCAAAACGTTCACCAGCGCAACAAAAAGACCGGCACGGAGAATATTGGACCGTTGATTCTTACTCACAAGGAATAATACCCCTGCAACTCCGCTGAACAGGGTGTAAATGGCGATTTCAAAATCGATTGCACCCGTGAACGGATGGTGGAAGATCACACTCGAGCAGGCAGACAGGATGAAGACCATCATCATGGCGATCCGCTCGTTCAACAGGATCCTGAGGATCATCCCGCTGAACGCTGCAGGGAGTATGTAGGCAATATCATTGAACTGAAGTTGCTCAAGAAGACCAACAATCTTCATGATCAGCAGGGAAATGACGAAAATGATGCTTGTGAGCAACAGATAATTCTGCTTTCTTTCTTCCGTGATCTGAAGGGTGTAGAAGAAGTAATACAATGACCAGATGATGACGATCACAAAGATCGCGAGACCGAGGAATGGTTTAAAAGAGAAACTGTTGTCGACCATCCCGAGCGCCTTCAGGATTTCGTATTTTTTCGGCGTCACGAGTTCTCCGTCTTCTACGATGACACCTCCTTCAATGATTTCCACGGAACTGACATTGGCAACCGCCTGTTTCTTCAGTTCTTCCGTCTTTTCTTTATCATAATATTCCGTTGGCTCGAGGGCCAGGTTCCCGAGATCGATGGCCACCTGAAGGAGATTGCCGTTGAATGAAAATTTGGAAATCCGCTGTTCGAGTTCCAATCGTGCTTCCTTCAGGTCCTCTTCCTTGACGTGGTCCTCCATGATCACCTGCATCTGGGTGGATACCACCGTTTCGACGCGGTCAAGGTCTTCACCTGATGCTTCGAGCATGGTCAACAAGCGATCATCCTTCAGCGTATCCGCTGCATCGTTTTCCTTCGGCAGCTTCTCTTTCAGCTGATTGAGCTGATCGTTCAGTTCTTTTTTAGAAGGAGGCTTCAGATCATCCCGGTTCTTTTCCTCGTATTGTTTCTTCACGTCCTTGACGCTCTCGACCATGGAATGGACCAGGGTATTGGAATTGTCGATGGCCCCTTCCTTCGGGGTATACACCTTCCCGACCTCCATTTCCGCTTCTTGTTTCTTTTTCTCCGTCGCTTCGGCATCGACGAATTTCTTCGGCGCCCTGATGGTCGTCTGTGCTTCTTCATACAAATGGATATCCAGGGTTTTCGGTTTTACATTTCCATATAGGACCCCGAAGACGATGAGCCCCAGGAGGATGAATAGCAGATTTGTGAATAGTCTGTAGCTTAGGATGCTTTTTATCTTGTTCAATAACGGGTGCGTGCGCATAGTGACCCCCCTGTTGTAACGGTTTCCGGCAACATACAGCCAGTCCAGGAAATACATATGTAAAATGATAGCAGTTTTTTACTTATTTATCTATGTATAAAAGGGTACAAAAAAGATTGATCCTCGCCGCGCATGGCGACATGACGCGCGAGATCAATCCTGGTATTATCCTTGTTGTTCGTTTTTTTCGTACGCATCGATGATTTTAGCCACAAGAGGGTGGCGGACCACATCTGCCTGCTCAAGGTAGATGAATTCTACTCCCCTGACGTCCTTAAGGATCTTTTCCGACGAAATCAAGCCCGATTCACTTCCACGAGGAAGGTCTACCTGGGAACGGTCACCCGTGATGACCATCTTGGAATCAAACCCTAATCGGGTCAGGAACATCTTCATCTGTGCCTTGGTCGTATTCTGGGCTTCGTCCAGGATGACAAAGGCATCATCCAGGGTCCGACCCCTCATATAGGCAAGGGGGGCAATCTCGATGGTGCCTCTCTCGATGAGGCGGGCAGTATGCTCCGCTCCCAGCACATCGTGAAGGGCATCATAGAGTGGCCTCAGATAGGGATCCACCTTCTCCTTCAGGTCACCAGGCAGGAAGCCGAGGCTTTCTCCGGCTTCCACCGCTGGCCGTGTGAGGATGATTTTCTTCACCTGACCGTTTTTCATGGCATGCACGGCCATGACTACTGCGAGATATGTCTTCCCTGTACCGGCAGGGCCGATGCCGAAGACAAGATCTTTCTTCCTGATTGCTTGGATATATTGGCGTTGACCAAGGGTCTTGACCCTGATTGATTTACCCTTGGCATTCTTTGTGATTTCTTCTTGATATAGGTCTGCAAAATACTCAAGCGTCCCTTGTTTCCCCATTTCAATGGCATACAGCACATCCCTTGAACTGATGTTGATGCCTTTTCGGATAATGGCAACAAGCTGATCGGCAATTTCGACCGTCAGGCGCACCTCTTCGTCCTTACCGGATACGAGAAGCTCCTCTCCCCGGGTGACGATTGAAACGCTGAGTTCCGTTTCCAACAATTTTAAATGTGAATCCGATACCCCAAAGAGCGCGACGGCTTCATTCGGGTTCTCAAGCTGCAATTTCATTAAGATTTCGTCTGACATTCGCTAGTCTCCTTGAATGAGTGGTTGTCCTACTGCAATGTTTTCTATTACCTTAAAGTGAATGGTTACCCTAACTTTACCATTCTCGAACTTCTCATGCAAAATTTTTTCTCCCTTTATTTCCGCATCGTCCGGAAGTTGGGATAGAAGGTTGTTCCGTGCAAGCTTCCTTGCTTCTGCAAGAGCTTGTTTTTTTGTATATGTGCGGTCCACCACTTCTTTCTCTTTGATGGAAGTGTCGGTTATGGCAATCGGCGTTTCCCACTTCAAAAAGCGGAGCCGTTTTGTATTCACTTCTTTTACGGATTCCTTATATTCCGGATCCCCGAATCCCCATACAGGAAGCTTCCACCCGGATATACCCACGTGGAAACGTCTCTTCTCGTTTCCTGTAAAGACGGAAAATGTTGAATGGAGGGGAAGATCAACACTCGTCTTATACCAAGTTTCCCCGAAGACTTCGCCTTTGGCAGGTACGCCCTTTGGTTTATCCTCAGTACCGATCAAGCCGGATACAAGCAGTTGTCCCTTTTCAACATAATCGGTGACTGCCACCTTCGGATCGCCCTCTTCGACGAACATATGGACGATGACCGCTTTCTTGCTAGCCACAAGATGCTGTGCACCCGTTACTTCCCCTGGCTCAGGAGCGTTCTTCTCCACTACTTGGAAGTGGAAGGTTGTCCCCTTAAGGTCCACACCGACCCATGTGATATTATCCATGCGATACGATAATTCCCTCTGGATGGTTTCCACATCCGGCACGGTAAACTGCGTTTTACCAGTAGACAGTCCCAGCGACTTTAATTCTTTCCTCATCTGATGCTCGACTTCCGGGGACGCCCCCTTGATCTCGATTCCCCAGATCATATTCGAGAGGACGAAGATGATGGCGAAGAAAGCGAGGGCTCCCGCGAGGAAACCCGAGTTCTTCCATATCCGTTTCAAAAGGAACGGCCCCCCTTCCCCTTTCAGGAAGGAAACCCTGCAATCGAACGGTCGCACAGCATGCCTCAGCTTATGTACATCACTGAATGCAATCTGGAATGTGATGGATTCCGGGGTCTTCCTTTTCACATCCCACACCGGGATCCCCGTCTTTAATAAGGCGTTGAGGACAGGCTCCATTACCCTGCCTTCAATTTTGACCATGACCTTCCCATTGATAAAGGTGACCCATGGATTCTTCAAAGTCCATTCCTCCTACTCATCTAAATAGATTACTTCAACGACTTTCCCCTGTAAGAGGATTTCCTCAGGAAGGATGATTTTAATCACAAATTGTTCCCCCTTGATCAGAAGCTGCCCCTGCTTAAGGAGCAATCTCACTTCATTATCCGCAAAGGTCAGGAGCCCCCTGTGGTTTTCTATATAAATATGGATTTGTCCAATCATTGTGATGCGGGGTAGGTCCATCATGACATCTTCCGGTAGATCCATCTTCTCCGTCATCCATTTGCGCATCTCCTGGAGCCAGTTTTTTGCCATAAAAAAAGAACCCCCTTTCATCTCATACGTATGAATGAATCGGGAGATATATGTATGGCCATTGTATAAAAACCGGGTTTCCTAAAAGCGTTGAACCACCAATTCAATCAAGATCACCCCGCCTTTCGGAATGAAGTACGTTCACCCATTGAATAGCATAGGATATTCCGAAAACGTTGAAGGGATTGAGAAACATGTATTACGATCCAAAAAGGATCCACCATTCACACGTCTACTCCTGGAATGCCGGGTCCATTCCTTCTTATGTGAACGGTCCTGTTGAAAGACGAACATATCATCCACCGTACCATCATCATGGTGAACCCGCCTATCCGCTTCACTACTATGGCCCTGGACGGTTCGTGAGTTCCTCCACCCCTTACCACCAACCTCTTCCTGTGCCAGAAAGGGACATGGCTATAGAAGACAGGAATGAAAACAGCAATAAAAATGCCGTGTATTTCGGCCGAACACCTGATGAGTGGATCACTCACACGGACTTTCTGGTCAATGAAGGGCTGGAAGATGTCAATAGGGGAATAAATGCCACCCACATTCTTCAGGAATTCATATTAATGGGCGTCCTTGTGGGAAAAGGGTACGCTCCAGAAAAAGCATATAAAACGGTGGAAGAATGGCAACGTACAGGTGCATCAAAGCATCTTCAGCAAAGCAAAAACATGTATAGGTATGGCGATTCTCCGAGTAATCGTCCGCCTGTTATCCTTCCCCAATTCTAAAAGGGAGTGCGATGATACTTATCATCGCACTCCCTTCCTCATTATAGACCCTTGAGTTTTCCAGAAAATCCCAAGTTCACTTCACCAAAAGAAAAAGGGTGAGGTTAAAATTGCACCTCACCCTTTCTAGATTCCTCTGAAAAGTAGACCACCGCTTGTGGCCCTCTGAACTTGCCACCTAACGAAATGAAGGTGGCGCTCTGTTCACAGTTTATTATTTTCGATGATGCCTTCTTCTCGACCTTGGCGCTCCGAAAACTTCGGAGTAAATGAACCCTTTCACTACATCATCCTGATTATGGAAATCAAGGTCGATGCGCTTCTTCCGAATGGTTTCAGCCTTTGCCAATGTTTTCTCCATTTGCTTCGATAACCGTTTTTCCTCTTCTTGCCAGGTGTTGGTAATCGCATTAGCAGCGGTTGCCTTCTTCTCTTCAAAACGAGTCTGAAGGTTTGTAGCACTCTTATTGACTTGTTTTTCGACTCTGGCTTTTGTTTGTTCGATTTCAGGTGACCGGGAAGGATTGCTGCCCGGGTTCGGCGTACGGGGTCTGTTCGTCTGATCCTTTCCCTTTTCTTTATTACGGCCGAAAAAGGCGGAGATCAGACCGATGACGATCGCAAATATCAGTCCTTCCATGAAGGCATCTCCTTTCCTTCAGGGACTTACTTATCCGTATCGTGTTTGTCCCCGGTCATTTTACCGATGGAATCTCTCATATCCGTATCGGCATCGATATTCTTAAGATTCATATAATCCATGACGCCCATGTTGCCAGAACGCAAAGCTTCTGCCATAGCAAGTGGTACTTCCGCCTCGGATTCCACAACCTTCGCTCTCATTTCCTCGACTTTTGCTTTCATTTCCTGTTCGTTTGCTACGGCCATTGCCCTTCTTTCTTCTGCTTTTGCCTGGGCAATCTTTTTATCTGCTTCAGCCTGCTCTGTTTGAAGCTCGGCACCGATGTTTTTACCGATATCCACGTCCGCGATATCAATGGACAGGATTTCAAAAGCCGTTCCTGCATCCAATCCTTTCGATAGGACTGTCTGCGAAATCAAATCAGGGTTTTCAAGTACCTTTTTGTGATTGTCGGAAGAACCGATCGTTGATACGATCCCTTCCCCTACGCGGGCAACGATGGTTTCTTCTCCAGCTCCACCTACGAGTCGGTCGATATTGGCACGCACCGTGATACGCGCTTTCGCTTTCACTTCAATCCCGTCCATCGCCACACCGGCGATGAATGGTGTTTCAATAACCTTAGGGTTAACACTCATTTGAACGGCTTCGAGTACGTCCCTTCCTGCAAGGTCGATGGCGGCTCCGCGTTCGAATGTCAATTCGATATTGGCACGGTGGGCAGCGATCAAGGCATTGACGACCCTGTCGACATTCCCCCCTGCAAGATAGTGACTCTCAAGCTGATTGATGGATACTTGCAGACCAGCTTTATGAGCTTTGATCAACGGATTGATGACCCTGCTCGGGATGACCCTTCTCAGTCTCATACCGATCAGCGTGAAGATGCTGATCCTGACACCTGCTGCTAGTGCTGAAATCCACAGCATCACAGGGACGAACGTGAATAGGATGGATAGGATGATGATTCCCACCACAATGGCGGCAATCAAGAGAATTGAACTTGTATCAATGACCATTTACACAACCTCCAATAATTTAGGTGATTTCCCTTACGACGATACGGGAACCTTCCACTTTTACAATCTTGATTTTTTCATTTGCTTTGATGAAGCTTCCTTCGGTGACGGCATCGATCCGCTCATCGTCGATGAGGATGGTGCCCGATGGTCGGAGTGGCGTCTTGGTGATGCCTTCGCGTCCGATGAGTTCCAATCTGTTGGCATTTGAAACGTAACCGCTTTCCGTGGATGTTGAATCTCGCAAAATCATCTTATTGAATAGTCTCATTTTTTTACCAAACACCTTTACATACAGAATGATGGCGGCGATCGCTACAGCGATGGCTATTAGAATCGAGTAACCCATTTGCACAAAATCGCCTCCTGCCATAAAAATGCTGCCGATGACGGCTGCGGCCCCGAGCGTGCCGGCAATTCCTCCCGGAAGGAAAAACTCTGCTATTAACAAGGCGATCCCAATGATGAAGAGGATGAGGGTTTCATACCCTGCAAAACCCGCCACCATATGACCATAGAAGAACAAAAGGAGCGAGCTGATCCCGACTGTCCCTGCTACCCCGAACCCAGGAGAATAAAGTTCTACGATCAATCCCAGGCTGGCAAGCGACAAGAGGATCGGAACGACGACCGGATTGGTCAGGAAGCGGGCAAGCTTTTCTGCGAAGGTTTCTTCCACATTCACAACAGAACCCTCTTCAGCGCCTATCTTTTGAAGCAGTTCATCCATAGTGCTTACGGTACCGTCGGAATATCCGATTTTCTCAGCGTCTTTTGATCCCAAGGTCAGCAGCTCACCCTTTTCAAGGTCGACTTCGGGGATGGACATAGAGTCGTCAGCCATCGCCATGGCGTACTTTGGATCACGATCCTTTGATTCAGCTGCGCTTTTCATGGAAGACAGCCAGTAGCTCTGTGCTTTTTTATCTGCTGCGTTCCCCTCTTGGTCGATGACAGCTGCAGAACCGAATTGCCCATTCGGCACCATATAGATTTCATCGGCGTGAAGGGCCAGGAACGCTCCGGCAGACAACGCCTTATGATTAACGAAGGCGACAGTCTTTGTATCGATTCCATCCATGAGCTGACCGATATCACCCGCGGCATCCACAAGACCACCCGGTGTGTTGAGATCGAATATGATCACATCGGCACCGGCATCCTCCGCTTCCTTGACGGCACGTTCAAGGAAGGCATGCAGACCGCGTTCCACTTCTTTGTGGACGGGTATCACATAGGCCTCTTTGGCGGCGGCACCTGTCAACGGCTGGATCAGCGAATAACCGAAAAGGAACAGGAACAAAACCAATAATCCTTTTTTCAAACAGACCCCCTCGTTTCATTAAAATGATTCCCTGACTTATGTACGTTTGAGTTGGGGATCAGGTTTCATCTTTTTTGATTTTTTCTCATGAGGAAGATTCTGGTTGAAGAGCGGTACGCGATCAGGTCGGCAAGACGGTGTGGCGGGCATACCTCTGAAGGAGAGGAACCATGGGGCTGTTGATGCATGCTACTTACTAAAAAAGCCGGCAAGCAACTGCTTCCCGGCTTTTTCCTATGATAGATGGTGAAGAACAAGTTTATTGACGAGAGCCCCATCAGCTTTCCCTTTTACTTTGGGCATGATCGCTCCCATCACTCTACCCATATCAGCTTTAGATGAAGCGCCCACTTCTGCTACCGTCTCTTGGACGATGGCTGAAACTTCTTCTTCCGAAAGCTGCTTAGGCATATATATTTCGACGTAAGTCAGTTCTGCTTGGAGTTTCTCCACGAGATCGTCACGACCTGCGTTTTGAAACTCCTGGAGGGAGTCTTTCCGTTGTTTGACTTCTCGAGAAAGGACTGTCAACTCTTCGTCTTCAGAGAGCTGCTGATTTCCGTGCTTGATGGCTTCATTTTGAAGTGAGGCCTTCAGCATGCGGATGACGGACAGCTTCTCCTTTTCTTTGTTTTTCATCGCTTGTTTCATATCATCATTTAAACGATCGAGAAGACTCATGGTTACACCCTCTCTTAGAACTTACGTTTTCTTGCTGCTTCTGATTTCTTTTTGCGTTTTACGCTTGGTTTTTCATAGAATTCGCGCTTTCTAAACTCTTGTAAAGTTCCTGTTTTAGAAACTGAGCGTTTGAAGCGACGAAGAGCATCTTCAAGCGATTCGTTTTTACGAACAACTGTTTTTGACATCTCTCTTTCCCTCCCTCCGAACACACTACACTTACATGTTCAAGTCAGAAATGGTTTGTACCATATCCAAGGACATTGGATGTCCCTTTACTTAAGATCTTCCCTTGCTGCATTGTCACAAGGGGACAGAAAGTGTATGTCTTTCTTGGATGAATCCCATAAAGTACTAAAAGGAATCCATGTACTTTGCCATTATAATATATCCTATGTGATAGGTCAACAATTTATCCCGAATCAGGACATAAATAGGCATGTCCTCCGCGGTTTCCCCATAGATTTGAGTATGCTCTTCTATACAAGGCGGAAGGGAGACGATCCTATCATGGGATATATGTTGGCTTTCATTCTTTTCATCGCTTGCTTCCTATTCGGCATGACCTGGCTGAGGACGGGCCTGTTCAACCTCGCCAGTGATAATATCCGGAGATGGCTCCACTACCTGACCCATACACCGTTCAGGGGTGTCTTGACCGGGACGCTCCTGACGGCATTGATTCACAGTAGCTCTGCGGTCATGGTGTTGACAGTCGGACTTGCTTCCTCGGGTATGATCCCCTTCAGACAGACGATCGGGATCATGCTGGGTTCAAATATCGGAACCACCTTCACGTTGGAGATGTTCACGCTCAACCTGAATATGCTCATCATCCCGGCTGCCGTCGTGGGGGCCATCCTCCTCTTGTTCGGATCTACGAATGGCAGGAGCTTCGGGATGACCTTGGTGGGCTTCAGCTTGATCTTCACCGCCATCATGGGCATTCAGCGCCTCGCTGAACCCCTCACCCATCATCCTGCGGTGAAAGGATACATGGAAAACATGGATCGCCATCTTTTCCTCGCCCTGTTGGTCGGCTGTCTTCTCACGGCCATCATCCAGTCCAGCACGGTGGTGACAGGAGTGGCCATGGGGTTTCTTGCAGCAGGATCAATCGGGATCGATACGGGCATCGCAGTGATGCTTGGGTCAAACGTGGGGACATGCATCACTGCCATCATGGCGAGCATTGGAGGAGGGCGGGAGGCAAAGCTCACGGCCTATGCACATGTATGGCTGAACGTCATCGGTGTCGGACTTTTCATTCCCTTTATCCCCCTTTTAACGAGAGGCGTCCAAGCTTTGGCTTCTTCAGGGGATATGCAGCTTGCCCATGCCAGTGTGATCTTCAACCTGGTCTGCTCTCTCATGGTCCTTCCGTTCGCAAGAAGATTTGCCCGATTTGTTGAACGAATTCACGGTCCAAAGGCTAGAGGATAAAAAAGTTGGGACAAAACTAAGAAAGCTACCAATTAAAGGCGATCAATATCAATATCAGTATAAATCTTTTATTCCACTCACGGTTCCCCTGCAAGACTACGCTTGTCCTGGGAGTTGTCGTCATGTACTACAATCCACACTATACAATTGCTCATGACACAAATGAAAAAACCGAATACATTCGCCTGATCGCAAATGAATTCGGGTTTCATTATGACTAAGACACATTTGTCCCAGCCTCGTTCCTACATATTAACTCAGTAGTCCGATTCTGCTGCCAGTCCCTGCATGATTTTCACGCCGGAGCTCGCACCAAGTCTTGTAGCTCCTGCTTCGATCATGTTTTGGGCATCTTCAAGGGAGCGGACTCCACCAGATGCTTTAACGCCGATATCAGGTCCAACCGTTTCCCTCATGAGGGTGATGTCGGCTACCGTTGCCCCACCAGTGGAGAATCCAGTAGACGTCTTCACATAATCGGCGCCTGCCTCAACAGCAAGCTTGCATGCTTTAACCTTTTCTTCGTCGGTCAGAAGGCATGTCTCGATGATGACCTTTGACAGGGCTTTTCCTTTAGAAGCTGCCACGACCGCTTCCATATCCCGTTTCACCAATGCATCATCCCCGCTTTTGAGCGCGCCGATGTTGATGACCATATCCACTTCTGTCGCTCCATTGGCGATGGCATCCTTCGTTTCGAATGCCTTCACTTCTGGGGTGGAAGCTCCAAGCGGGAATCCGATCACTGTGCAGACCTTCACTTGAGTGCCTTCAAGCAGTTCATGTGCATATGACACCCAGGTAGGATTCACACATACTGATGCAAATGTATATTCTTTTGCCTCTTGACAGAGGATTTCGACTTGTTCTTTTGTTGATTCCGGTTTCAGTAATGTATGGTCGATCATATTAGCAATTTGTTGAGCCATTCCAATCTCTCCTTTAAGCAGTTGTCCGTACCTCCATCATCATACCAAAATCCTCTGAAAAAGACGAGTATTTCTTGTTGGAAGATCACGCACCATTCCACCTATCATAACGATGAGACCGTTTTCTCCGACATTGCATTCTAGATCTTGTATACCCTTGCTTCATATGGTTTGAGCGTGATCGTGCTCGATTCTTCATGCGCTTCCACTTCATGATTGGCCAAGAGCAGCTGGGAGAACATCACTTGGATGTCTCCAAGATCCACTTCCGCACCTTCCGTCGATAAATTCGTGAGCACTACGACACGAGTGTCGTCTTCAACGCTTCGGGTATACGCATAGATCTGCGGATGATCCTCAAGAAGCAGCTCGTAGGCACCATATGTGAACACCGGCTCTGATTTCTTAAGTGCGATCATTTTCTTATAGAATGAAAGGATTGATTCTTGATCCTTTTCCTGTGCGGATACATTGATCTCCTTGTAGTTTGGATTGACTTTCATCCACGGCTCCGCCGAGGAGAAGCCTGCTTGTTCAGCAGCAGACCACTGCATCGGAGTACGGCTGTTATCACGTGATGAAGCCCAGATGATCTCCATGATGGCGTCATGCTCCAATCCTTCATCACGCTTGGCGCGGTACAGATTCTTCACAGCCACATCATCATAGTCCTCGAGGTTAGGGAACTGGACGTTGGTCATGCCGATTTCCTGTCCCTGATAGATGAACGGGGTCCCCTGCATGAGGAAGTACATCGCTCCCATGGCAGTAGCGCTCTCCCTCCATAGAACGGTGTCATTCCCCCAGGTCGATACCACCCGCGGCTTATCATGGTTTTCGATGAACAGGGCATTCCAGCCGTCACCCTCGAGTCCTTTCTGCCAACGGCTGAGGACCTTCTTCAATTCCACGATATCGAGATCGGCATCAGACTCGGCATCCCACAGTCCAAGATGTTCGAACTGGAAGATCATGTCCATCTTTCCTTCCTTCTCCCCGACCCAAAGACCTGCCTCATCTGCGCTTACGCCATTGGCTTCGCCGACCGTCAACACATCATAGTTCGCATAGGTCTTTTCTTTGAATTCCTTGAGGAAGGTGTGGATCCCCTCCTGGTTCATATGCATATCGAATGAGGAAACATATTTCTTCCCATCAGGATTCGGCATATCCGGAAGACCTGGTCGCTTTTTGATATGGCTGATGGCATCGATTCGGAATCCGTCGATTCTTTTATCAAGCCACCAGTTCACCGTATCATACAGCGCTTCGCGGACATCTGGATTCTCCCAGTTCAAGTCGGGTTGCTTTGTCGAGAACACATGAAGATAGTATTGCCCTGATTCTTCATCAAATTCCCATGCCGAACCATTGAAGATACTTTCCCAGTTGTTCGGTTCCTCCCCATCCTTAGCGTCCCTCCAGATATACCAGTCCCTTTTCGGGCTATCGACAGCGCTCCTGGATTCAATGAACCATGGGTGTTCATCGCTCGTGTGATTCAACACGAGGTCCATGATCAGCTTCATATCCCGCTTATGCACCTCGGATAGGAGCTGATCGAAGTCCTCCATCGTGCCGAAATCCTTCATGATGTCCTGATAGTCTGATATATCATACCCATTATCATCATTCGGAGATTCATATACCGGGCAGATCCATATTACATCGATACCAAGGTCCTTGATATAGTCGAGCCGTTGGATGACACCTTGAATATCACCGATTCCGTCACCGTTGGAATCTTGAAAACTCCGGGGGTAAATCTGATATCCCACTGCTTCCTTACGCCATGATCGTTCCATCTCATCACACCTTATCTATGTTTTTTAGATTAAACGCTTTCACCTAATATGCAATCGTTTGCACAATCAAAGAAAAAAAGTACTGGAAGAGATTATTCCAGCTACGTTTAGTTTACCTTCTTCCACCGACCATATCAATATCTATTTTATAAATATGCTTACCCTGCCGAAATCCCCACACCTCACCCATGAAAAAAGGCCGCCTAATGGCAGCCTTTTTATCAGATAGCAGCTTTTTGATCCTCGAGGACCCTCACGAATTCACCTTGGTTGGTCGGATAACCGGCCTTGGTGATTTTCACCTTCACGAGTTTCCCGATCATCTCTTCCCTAGCAGGGAATATGACTTTGAGGTAGTTATCCGTATATCCGACATACAGATCCCCGTCCACCTGTTCTTCAGGGATCACTTCCAGCACTTCGTTTTCAAAACGGGAAGCATACTCCTTCGCCAGCTGATCAGATAGATTGATGAGGCGATGAACGCGTTCATTCTTTACCTCTTCATCAATTTGATCATCCATTCTGGCAGCGGGTGTACCGGTCCTCTGAGAGTAAGGGAACACATGAAGCTCTGAGAATTTTTGATCTTTGATGAAATTGTACGTTTCCATGAACTCTTCTTCCGACTCACCCGGGAATCCGACGATCACGTCTGAAGTCACGGCCAAGCCCGGCAAAGCTTTCTTGAGCTTTTCAAGCCTTTCAGCGAAGAATTCCATTGTATATTTCCTGCGCATCCGCTTCAGGACGGTATTGGAACCGGATTGAAGAGGAATATGCAAATGTCTTACCACCATATTGGACCTATCGATCACATCGATGACTTCATCGGTAAGCTGACTCGCTTCGATGGACGAAATCCTGATCCGCTTCAGCCCCTTCACCTTCTTCTCGAGGTCGGTTAGAAGCATGGCAAGATTATAGTCTTTCATGTCTTCTCCGTATCCTCCAGTATGGATCCCGGTCAAGACGATTTCTTTGTATCCTGCGTCAACCAGCTGCTGCGCCTGGTGGATGACTTCCTCTGGGTCACGGGAGCGCATGAGTCCGCGGGCCCATGGAATGATGCAGAATGTGCAGAAGTTGTTGCAGCCCTCCTGGATCTTGAGCGAAGCCCTGGTACGGTCCGTGAATGCCGGTACATCGAGCTCCTCGTATACGCGGTTTTTCATGATATTCGTCACGCCGTTGATCGGCTGGCGTTCTTTTTTATACTCGTCAATGTATGTGAGCATCTTCCTGCGGTCCTGAGTTCCGACTACAATATCCACTCCAGGGATGGCCATGATTTCTGCAGGGGACGTCTGTGCATAGCATCCAGTCACGCAGATGACCGCATCGGGATTCTTACGGATTGCCCTCCTGATCACCTGACGGCTCTTTTTATCCCCCGTATTCGTAACCGTACACGTATTGATCACGTACACGTCTGAAATGGAGTCATACTCCACCCGGTCGTATCCTTCTTCTTTGAACAGCTGCCAGATCGCTTCTGTTTCATAATGATTCACTTTGCATCCTAACGTATGGAACGCTACTGATGGCATTGCCTTCACCTCATTAATTCTAATTGATAGCTGATGGCGGACAGAGCATAAAGAGGGGCGGTTTCAGTCCGTAGGATCCTCGGTCCGAGGCCACATGGGATGAACCCGTTCTCCTTGCATAATTCCACTTCACTATCGGTCAAACCGCCTTCCGGTCCGAATAGGATCAGGACCCTTTGTGAAGGCTTCAACTTCGAGAGTACGTTTGAAAGATTGCTTTTTTCTCCCGCTCTTGATTCTTCTTCATATGCCACTAGCTTGTAATCATACCCCTCGGCTTCCACAAGCAATTCTTTTAGCGTAAGCGGGGAAGAGAGGTCGGGAATCAGTGTCCGGTGCGACTGCTCGGCCGCTTCCTTCACAATCTTCTCCCAGCGCTCGACTTTCTTCTTCCCCTTCTTTTCATCCCATTTCACAATGGAGCGTTCTGCTTTAAAAGGGATAAATCCCGAGGCGCCAAGCTCGGTTCCCTTTTGAAGGATCCATTCCAACTTATCCCCTTTCGGCAAACCGCTCGCAATGGTGACTAAAATTGGCATTTCCTTCTTGTCCGACTCCCATTCTACAATCGATACATCGACAGCGTCACTGGAAATCCTTTCAATTTTACCGATGGCAGAGGATTGGTCAGGGAAAACAACGAAAATCTCGTTGCCTTCCTGCATCCTCATCACACGTACGATATGATGATGGTCCTCTCCTGAAATGGAGATCCATTCCCCATCCTGATAGGGTTGCTCTACAAAATAGCGCTGCATATCAATTCACCGGCTTCTTCGCGATGATGGCCACCCAATCTTCCATCACCATGACTTCTTCCACTTGGAATCCAGCCTCTTCAAGGGCGTCACGTACCTGCTGTTTCTTCGGCTGGATGATCCCTGACGTAATGAACGTTCCGCCAGGCTTCGTGAGGCGATAGGCATCCTCTGTGAACCGAAGAATGATTTCAGCCAGGATATTGGCTACAATCACATCCGCTTCTTCTGTGATGCCTTCAAGTAGGTTGTTCTCATCTACGGTCACGATGTTCTGAACCTTATTGAGCTTGACATTCAAGCGTGCCGAACGCACGGCTACCTCATCCAGATCATAAGCGTTCACACGTTGTGCCATCATGAGGGCTGAAGCAATGGATAACACACCGGATCCGGTCCCGACGTCGAGTACATAGTCGTTTTCCTTCACTGTCCGCTCAAGGGCCTGGATACACATGACCGTGGTGGGATGCGTTCCCGTACCAAATGCCATACCCGGGTCGAGCTCGATGATGAGTTCGTCACTGTTGACCGGGGTATACTCTTCCCACGTCGGCACGATCGTCACCTTATCAGAAATCTTCACCGGATGATAATATTTCTTCCATGCTGTGGCCCACTCTTCCTCGTTCACTTCGGAAATCTCCACTTTGTTCTCACCGATATCAATGTCATATGTGACGAGATTGGTGATGCCCTGCTTAATTTCCTCAACGGTTTCACCAAGGAAGCTGTTGACCGGCAGATAGGCTTTGACCAATACACCTTCATTCGGATAATCCTCAGGGTCGAGTTGGTAGATCTCCCCGAATACGTCTTCCCGTTCTTTGATCAGCTCCATCGGATCTTCAATCACGACACCGCTGGCGCCTGATTCATGAAGGATATTGGAAACTGGTTCGATTGCTTCGTTCGTTGTAAGGATACTGATTTCTGACCATTTCATGTTTCTCTACCAACTCCGTTCTGAGTTATTCACCTTTGAAGGCTTTTTTCACTTTATCAAAGAAACTTTCATGCTGTTCATCCGGTACCTGCCCGCTGATATCGGCAAATTCCCTTAACAGCTGTTTTTGTTTTTCCGTAAGCTTGGACGGAGTGACGACCTTGATCAGGACGTGCTGGTCCCCTGTGCCGTAGCCCCTTACATTCGGAACACCTTTTCCTTTTACGCGGAAACGGGTTCCCGTCTGCGTGCCTCCAGGAACTTTGAGCTTCACCTTGCCGTGCAATGTCGGCACCTCGATTTCGTCCCCGAGTGCTGCCTGTGCGAATGTAATCGGCATTTCGCAGTAAACGTCATCTCCATTACGTTCGAAGAAATCATGGTTCCGCACGTGGAACACAACATAGAGATCTCCAGCCGGTCCACCGTTGATGCCCGGTTCACCTTGACCGCTCACACGCAGCTGCTGTCCATCATCGATTCCTGCAGGGATCTTGACGGAGATTTTACGGCGTTTTTGCACTTTGCCGTCTCCTCCACATGTCCTGCACTTGTCTTTGATCTGTTTACCCGTTCCATTACAGTGATGACAAACGCGTCGGTTGACAATCCGTCCGAATGGGGTGTTCTGCTCCACATTCAGCTGACCGGAACCTTGACAGTGGGAGCAAGTTTCCACTTTCGTCCCGGGCTTCGCCCCCGAACCATGGCAGGTATCACATTCTTCTTCCCTCAGAATCTCGATTTCCGTGTCTTTTCCGAAAACCGCTTCCTCAAAGGAAAGTGTCATGGTGTACTGCAGATCGGCTCCTGCCCTTGGGGCGTTCGGATCGCGTCTTCTGCCACCGCCTCCGCCGCCTCCGAAGAACGTATTGAAGATATCTTCGAAGCCTCCGAAGCCGCCTCCGAAGTCTCCTGCTCCACCGCCGCCGAATCCCTGGTTCGGATCGGTATGTCCGAATCGGTCATACTGTGCCCGTTTCTGATCATCGCTCAGTACTTCGTACGCTTCTTTGACTTCTTTGAACTTATCTGCAGCATCCGCTTCTTTATTAATATCAGGATGATATTTTTTGGAGAGTTTGCGGTATGCTTTCTTCATTTCTTCTTTCGAGGCGCCTTTATCGACACCGAGAACTTCATAATAGTCCCGTTTACTCATTCAAACACCACTCCCGAATCCTTTGCATAAAGGTTATTTTAACATTGGGGGAGATCGATTATCAATAGAAACCCTCGGATCCCTCCCCATAGAAAAAGCCAAAGCCAAGAACCGTCCTGACTTTGACTTTTTTCAATGGTTGATTTATTTCTTTTCGTCGTCTACTTCTTCGTACTCAGCGTCTACGACATCATCGTTCTTTGCGTCTCCTCCTTCAGCTCCCTGTGCAGCCTGGGCTTCAGCTTGGGCTTGCTCATAAAGCTTCATGGAAAGGTTCTGAACAATTTCTTGAAGTGCATCTTTCTTCTCACGGATCAGGTCAAGATCGTTCTTCTCGATCGCTTCCTTCAGTTCAGCTTTCGCCTCTTCCGCTTTTTTCACTTCTTCTTCGTCCACTTTACCTTCAAGGTCTTTTAGCGTTTTTTCCGTTTGGAAGACAAGTTGGTCTGCTTCGTTGCGAAGTTCAACTTCCTCTTTACGCTTCTTGTCCGCATCGGCATTTTCTTCTGCTTCCTTCACCATGCGTTCCACTTCATCGTCTGAAAGGCCGGTTGATGATTTGATTGTGATGTTTTGCTCTTTACCTGTTCCAAGGTCTTTCGCGCTTACATTCACAATTCCGTTTTTATCGATATCGAATTTAACTTCAATTTGTGGAACACCACGTGGTGCCGGTGGGATATCCGCAAGTTGGAAACGGCCAAGCGTTTTGTTATCCGCAGCCATCGGGCGTTCACCTTGAAGGACATGGATATCAACGGCTGTCTGATTGTCAGCGGCTGTTGAGAACACTTGTGATTTAGATGTCGGGATTGTCGTGTTACGATCGATGAGCTTTGTTGATACGCCACCCATTGTTTCGATACCGAGTGAAAGTGGGGTTACGTCGAGAAGGACAACGTCTTTGACGTCACCAGTCAGGACTCCACCTTGGATGGCAGCACCCATTGCCACAACTTCATCCGGGTTAACGCCTTTTGAAGGCTCTTTTCCAGTTTCTTTGCGAATCGCTTCCTGAACGGCAGGAATACGAGTTGATCCACCAACAAGGATGATCTTGTCGATTTCACTTGCAGATAGACCGGCATCTTTCATCGCTTGGCGAGTAGGTCCCATTGTGCGCTCTACAAGGTCAGAAGAGATTTCTTCGAACTTCGCACGGGATAGAGTCACTTCAAGGTGAAGTGGTCCAGCTTCCCCAGCTGTGATGAACGGAAGGGAGATTTGTGTGGACGTGACACCAGAAAGGTCTTTTTTCGCTTTTTCAGCCGCATCTTTCAAGCGTTGAAGAGCCATTTTGTCTTTTGAAAGATCAATGCCGTTTTCTTTTTTGAATTCAGCTACGAGATAGTCGATGATGACTTGGTCGAAGTCATCCCCACCTAGACGGTTGTCACCTGCAGTTGAACGGACTTCAAATACTCCATCGCCTAGTTCAAGGATGGATACGTCGAACGTACCGCCACCAAGGTCATAGACAAGGATCGTCTGGTCTTCATCCATTTTGTCAAGGCCGTAAGCAAGTGCTGCTGCCGTCGGCTCGTTGATGATGCGTTCCACTTCAAGGCCAGCGATTTTACCCGCATCCTTCGTTGCTTGACGCTCGGCATCGTTGAAGTAAGCAGGTACAGTGATGACCGCTTTATCAACTGTTTCACCAAGATAGTCTTCAGCGTATGATTTCAAGTGTTGAAGGATCATGGCTGAGATTTCTTGAGGCGTGTAGTCTTTACCTTCTGCTTCCACTTTGTGGGCAGTACCCATGTGACGCTTAACGGAAATGATGGTGTTAGGGTTTGTGATTGCTTGGCGTTTCGCTACTTCCCCAACTTGTTTTTCTCCATTTTTGAATGCGACAACAGAAGGAGTCGTACGGTTACCTTCAGCGTTGGCGATAACTTTTGGTTCTCCGCCTTCAAGTACGGATACGCAAGAGTTTGTTGTACCTAAGTCGATTCCGATAATTTTACTCATCGTAGAAAAACCTCCCTGTATTCATATGTAGTGTATTATTGATTCACTTTCACCATAGATGGACGGATGACGCGGTCCTTCAGCTTGTAGCCTTTTTGGAACTCTTCGACAACCACGTTGCTTCCGTATGCTTCGTCTTCAGTCTGCATGACGGCTTGATGCATATGCGGATCAAACTCCTGTCCTACAGCATCGATCGCTTCCACGCCTTCTTTTTTGAGGGCTTCGATCAGGCTTCTGTGGACCATTTCCATCCCTTGGAGAAGGGTTTTGGTTTGATCGTTATCCGCTTCTATATTCAAAGCGCGTTCAAAGTTATCGAGGGCCGGCAATAATTCAGTGATCAATGCCTGCGAGCGATACTTTTCCTTCGCTTCATTCTCAGCATTTATACGGCGACGGAAGTTATCGAAATCCGCTCTGAGGCGAAGATAGCGATTTTCGGATTCGTCAAGCTTCGCCTGGAGCTCGGACAGTTCATCAGTTGCTTGGTCTTCCTGAGGTGCTTCTTCAGCGAATACCTCTTCCACTGTTTCTTCATTGTCCACTTTCGGCTGTTCTTCATTCAATTCTTGATCATTCTTCGTTTCTTCAGACAATTCGTTCACCTCCTTAAAATAAATGTGACTTCTACAATATAGCCACTAGCTTTTGCTTTGATACAGCTTGGTCAGCACCTTGGACATATCCGTTGAAAAGAAGTCGAGGAGGCTGATCACACGGGAATAATCCATCCGTGTCGGACCGATGATGGCGATCGACCCCAGCTGCTCCATCCCGATCGAATAAGTGGCTGTGATAAGGCTGCAGTTTTCCATGGCGAGATTGTTATTCTCTTTCCCGATCTTGATGCTGAGCCCGGACCCTGAAGGACGGATCAGATCGTAAATGCTTTCTTCCTGATCAATCATCTCAAGTAGGAGCCTGACTTTTTGTATATCGTTGAATTCAGGTTGGTTCAGCATATTCGTCTTCCCGCCGAAGAACAGTTTATCTGTTCCTGACAGATGGAAGTCATCAAGCATGGAATGTAGGATGCTATCATAGCTTTCGATATGCCGTTTCAGCAGGATGGCAACTTCCTTGAAGATGCGGTCGTTCAGCTCACTGAGGGGAACGCCTGTGAGGCGATCATTCAGGATATTGACGAGCTTTTCAAGGTCACTCGCATCCATGCCCGGCGGCAGGGCCACCGTTTTATTCTCCACATGACCGTTTTCAGTCACGATGATGGCGATCGCCGTTTCACGGTTAAGCGGAATGAGCTCGATTTTACGGAGTTTGTTCTCCTTCACATCTGGCCCGAGGACGATCGTAGTATAATTGGTTAAATCGGAAAGGATCTTGGCTGATTTCTGAACCACTTTCTCCAGCTCATAAATCCTCTCGGAAAAGATCGAACGCAGTGCATTCACTTCATTCTTCTCCAGCTTTTGCGGAGATAGAAGATGATCGACATAGTACCGGTACCCTTTCTCGGAAGGGACGCGGCCTGAAGAAGTGTGGGTCTTTTCAATGAACCCGAGTTCTTCTAGATCAGCCATCTCGTTCCGGATCGTTGCCGAGCTGAAGGAGATTTCATCCTTCTTCGACAGGCTCCGGGATCCGACCGGCTGAGCCGACATGATAAAGTCGTCGATAATGACTTGTAGAATAAGAAGTTGTCGATCTGTTAACAACATTCATCACCCCTGTTAGCACTCTTAGATACTGAGTGCTAAATCTAATAATAAATTATCAAATCATGATAGGGATGTCAATATTTTAGATCACACCAAGGAAAGATTGAAATACTTCATTCCCCAGGAAACGTCCCTGCTTCGTGAGACGGATCCGATCACCTGCAACCTCGAGGAGTCCCTTACCCGTCATCTCCTCCAGCGCATCGGGGAAGATGCTTTCGACGGTCGCACCGAATTTCTCTTCGAATCTCTTCCTGCTGACCCCTGCTGTCTTCCTTAAACCGAGGAACATCTCTTCTTCCATCATCTCGCCCTTGGTCACATCATGTGACTGGATCGTCGGTACCTCACCCATGCTCACAGGTTCCATATATTTCTTCAATGGACCGTGGTTGGAATAGCGCACTCCGTTTATATAACCGTGTGCACCGGCTCCTAAACCAACATATTCTTCATTATCCCAATAAACAAGGTTATGAAGGCTCTCAAAGCCTTCCTTGGCAAAGTTGCTGATTTCATATTGATGGATGCCATACCGTTCCATCGTCTGGATGAGCACATCGTACATGGCGGCCTCCTGCTCCTGTGAAGGCAGGGACAGCTTTCCTTTTCTCATCAGGTTGTAAAACACCGTTTTCGGTTCCACGATTAGGGAGTATGCCGAGTAATGAGGCAATCCAAGATCGAGGGCCTTCGTCAGGGTGTCCTTAAAATCTTCTTCCGTCTGCTTCGGCAGGCTGTAGATCAGATCGATGCTGATATTTTCAAAGCCGACCTTCTCAGCGGCTTTGACGGAAGTGTACACGTCTTCACTCTTATGCGTCCGCCCGATCGACTTCAGCAGGTCATCATTGAACGACTGTACACCGAAGCTCAATCGGTTTACACCATGGTCCTTCAGCACCTTCAGCTTCTCTTCCCCCAGATCTCCGGGGTTCGCTTCGAACGTGAACTCCCCTCCTGAGAACGGGAGATGCTCATTGATTTTTTCGGATAGGTATGCAAGCTGGCGTGCATCCAGGGATGTCGGGGTACCCCCGCCAACGAAGATCGTATCGAGCTGTCCTTTCTGCCTCCGCAGTTTCATTTCTTCTCCGAGCCGCATCAAATACTCATCGACCGGCTGGCCTTCAAGGAACACTTTATTAAAATCACAGTAGTGACAGATATGTTCGCAGAAAGGGATGTGGATATAGGCTGATTTGGCCATTGATATCCCTCCTATTTCAACTCATAGAGAAAGGGGGTAAGCGCCGAATCATCCGACGCTTTCCCCCTTCCCCCTGTATGTGTGCGCCCCCATCCGTTGGGGGTTGGTCATTATTTTGAATCCGTGTCGTCCATTTTCAGGACGGCCATGAATGCTTCCTGAGGCACCTCGACGGAACCGACGGACTTCATTCGTTTTTTACCTTCTTTTTGTTTCTCGAGAAGCTTACGCTTACGGGAGATGTCCCCGCCGTAACATTTAGCCAGTACGTTCTTGCGGATGGCCTTGATGGTTGAGCGGGCAACGATTTTTTGTCCGATCGCCGCTTGGATCGGCACTTCGAACTGCTGTCTCGGGATGAGCTGCTTGAGCTTTTCCACAATGAGTTTCCCCCGTTCGTAGGCAAAGTCCATGTGGACAATGAAGCTCAGGGCATCGACGTTCTCTCCGTTCAGGAGGATGTCCATCTTCACAAGCTTGGATTGCTTATAACCAATGAGTTCATAATCGAAGGAGGCATACCCTTTCGTATTGGACTTCAATTGATCGAAGAAGTCATAGACGATTTCCGCCAGCGGAATTTCGTAGACGATGTTGACGCGCGTATCATCCATGTACTGCATGTCGATGAAGTTCCCACGCTTATTCTGGCATAGTTCCATGACCGCGCCGACATAATCATTCGGTACCATGATGGTCGCCTTTACGTACGGCTCCTGTACATGATCAACCTTCTGAGGATCCGGCATCATGGATGGATTATCGACGCTCAGGCTCTCTCCATCGGTCAGTTGTACATGATAGATAACGCTCGGCGCCGTCGTGATCAGGTCGATCTTGAATTCCCGCTCGATCCGTTCTTGGATGATCTCCATATGAAGGAGTCCAAGGAAACCACAGCGGAAACCGAAACCGAGTGCCTGGGAGGTCTCAGGTTCATACTGCAGGGCCGAGTCATTCAGTTCAAGCTTTTCAAGGGCTTCACGTAGATCATTGTATCGATTTGAATCGATCGGGTACAGACCGCAGTAAACCATTGGGTTCATGCGGCGGTAACCTGGAAGTGCTTCTTCAGCCGGGTTGTTTGCAAGGGTGATGGTGTCCCCCACACGGGTGTCCCCAACATTCTTGATAGACGCGGTCAGGAAGCCTACATCCCCGACGGTAAGCTCCTTTAGTCCAGTTGGTTTCGGTGTGAAAACGCCGACCTCTGTGACTTCGAATTCCTTGCCGGTTGCCATCATACGGACCTTATCCCCGACTTTGACGCTCCCTTCCATCACACGGATGTAAGCGACGACGCCCCTATATGCATCATAGAGGGAGTCAAAGATCAAGGCTTTCAGTGGCGCATCGGGATCACCCTGTGGAGCAGGTACTTTCTCCACGATCTGCTCGAGGATATCCTCGATTCCGATTCCCGCCTTGGCAGAAGCGAGGACCGCATCCGATGCATCCAGTCCGATGACATCTTCCACTTCCTGTCTGACCCTTTCAGGATCTGCCGCAGGGAGGTCAATCTTATTGATGACCGGCAAGATTTCAAGATCATTGTCCAAAGCCAGGTACACGTTGGCAAGGGTCTGTGCTTCGATCCCTTGTGCTGCGTCAACAACGAGTACGGCCCCTTCGCACGCTGCAAGGCTTCGGGATACTTCATATGTAAAATCGACATGTCCCGGAGTATCAATCAAATGGAAAATATACTCCTCGCCGTCTTTCGCCGCATATTTCAACTGAACTGAATTCAGTTTGATAGTAATTCCGCGCTCTCTCTCAAGGTCCATGGAATCGAGCAGCTGCTCTTTCATTTCACGGGCGGTCAGCGCTTTTGTCTTTTCAAGGATTCGGTCAGCCAAGGTCGATTTCCCATGATCGATATGCGCGATGATGGAAAAGTTCCTGATCCTGGACTGTCTGTTCAATTTTTCTTCACGATTCATTCTATGTTCAACTCCTGTAAATTCCACACATATACACTAGTTTGAATTATAGCAGTACCATCTGCAATATTCAATGTAAACTGAAGCCGCCAGATTATATGAGTGAACTGAGGAAGTCGAGGAGCTTATTGGTAATGCCCTCCACCATTCCTGCGATGGTCTTACCGATGGACGAAAAGAAATTATAGGCTTTCATTTCCTCAAGCTTTTCCTTCTTTTCTTTTAATGTCTTCCCCTCGACATCTTTTCCCAATACGGTTGCTTCAATATTCCCTTCATTATCCTCCGAAACCTTTACCGGTGCGGAGAAGGCATCCTCATGCTGTGCGCCTTTCGTTTCTACAATCCCATCATTGGCATATTGCATTCCGATCAGCACGCCGAGGAATAAGGCCACCGCCAAAACAAGACATTTCAATGTGAACATCTTCATGAACGCCCTTCTCCTTTCATCTTTTCGTTCCACCGTTCAGGTAATCAGCGTATGCTTTTGAAAAAGCGCGGGCAGACCGTCCGATCTCTTCGGCCGTATTATCTACCCCTCCGAATTCCAGGAGGAGGGAGTGACCCGACAAGTCCTGATTGAATACCCCGTTTGTATCCGCACCGCTTTTGAGGATGATCCCACGGGTGATACCGGGGGAGGCAGACTCAAGTTCTGAGACCATTAACTGGGCAAATTCAAGGTTCTTCTTATACCCTGGTTGATCCTGGCCGATGACAAAAGCAATCCTCGCATAGGGTTTATCTTGGATGGTGACCGTGGAGACGGAAGGACCCACAGCGTCACGATGGATATCCAGGAGTGTGACCGGCTGTCGATGACTGAGGATCACAGGGATGAGGATTTCCCTCGACTTTTCATAGGCCCTGCCGTACGGAATGTTTTGTTCAAGAAGCCTTTTAATCACATCCGTACGGTCGATTTCCGCTTGGACACCCTCTTTTTCCAGCTCTTTCTTGATCATGACCCCTGCGTCCATGACCGTACTTCCGTCCCCATAGGCCTCCTCTGAATGGGTGAAATACAAGAACACTTTTACTTCAGGCGGATGACTGTAGAAATGTCCGGCAGGGATGAGGGTCAGGGTGAATAAGAGAAGGGCAGGCTTTTTGAAAAACCGTGTCAGAGAACAATTCCGATTACTTTCTACCATCATCAGGCACCTTCTTTCATGCCTCTCACTAGTATTTCTATTCATCTGATAGAGATGATAGAACGGCAATTAGTAGCATTATCGGGAATTCCCCTCGGATTTAAACCCCCATGCAAAAAACCCCCTCTGGGCAGGGGGCTATCTCGTTTTGAATCCGGTATCGTCCTGGTCGACTGCTTCATGGAGTGCGGCATTCAGCCCGTTGGCGATCAGGTTGGCCATATCTTCGATGAACACATCCACTTCCTTCGGCGTGACCATGAGATTATGGCCGATCGGGGCCAGGACTTCATGGATCAGCTTCCTTTTCTCATCATCACCGAGGTTTCCGACAACTCCCAAAAATGTTTGCCGGTGAGCTTCCTCCGGCAGGTCATCATCGGTAAGCTTGCGTCTTTCGCCAAAGCTGAGTCCGGCCGGGGCAAGGGACCGGGACGGCCGGTCTCCTTCCCTCATCTCTTTGCCGAAATGCTTCAATAGAAAATCCACTGTATCGCTGACAATCGTGACGGCATCGAGTACAGTCGGAACACCGATGGCAAAGACGGGTACCCCTAGCGTCTCTTCATCCAAGCCTTTCCTTTTGTTCCCCACACCTGAACCTGGATGTATTCCCGTATCCGAGATTTGAATGGTCGCATTTACACGCTCAATGGATCGCGAGGCAAGAGCATCGATGGCGATGATAAAGTCCGGTTTTGACTTTTCCACCACACCGAAGATGATATCGCTCGTCTCGATTCCTGTAAGCCCCATGACGCCTGGGACGATGGCGCTCACGGAGCGATACCCTTCCTCGACGGATTCAGGCTGAAGTCTGAACAGATGCCTGGTCACGATGACATCTTCGCACACCCTTGGTCCCAGAGAGTCCGGCGTCACATTCCAGTTTCCCAGCCCTACAATTAAGCAGCTGGCGTCTTTCGCGATGTTCTTGTTCTCGATGAATCGTGAAAATTCCCTTGCAAATATTTTCTCGACCCGTTGCTGGAGCTCTGTGTCCTCTTCACGAATGCCAAAGGCTTCAATGGTCAGATAGTTCCCGGCCTTTTTTCCGATTTTCTCTTCGCCTTCCTTTGAAACGGACACGAGGGAGACTTTCACATCGTCTTCTTCCTTTTCTTTGATAATGACCCCGGATATTTCAGATTGATCCTCCCCCTGGTCGGCGAGTGCCATCTCCCTTGCTTCAACGGCGAGATCAGTTCTGACTTCATAAACGTTTAAATCGAGTTTTTCTTCCTTTTTCATGCGCGCGTACCTCCACGTCTGGATTCTTGCTATTATATTTTCCTTAAGGCCGCCGCTTCATTCACCCGTTTAAATTCATCCTGAGTATTGCAATCTGCCGGTGCGTTTGATAAAATATCACTTGTTCTTATTAGTTAGGAATATACACGAGTCAAATAGAATCTCGAACCTTTTGTAGGAGGTGACAGAAATGCCAAACATTAAATCAGCTATCAAACGCGTGAGAACAAACAACGAACGCAACGTTAAAAATGCAGCTGTGAAATCTTCAATGCGTACTGCGATCAAGAAAGCAGAAGCGGCAGCTACTAATAACGAAGATAACGCACAAGAACTAGTGAAAGTAGCCGTGAGCCAGCTTGACAAAGCAGCTCAAAAAGGTTTGATCCACAAAAACACTGCGGATCGCCAAAAAGCTCGCCTAATGAAAAAAGCGAACTAATGAAAAAACCATTCCGTTTTACGATCGGAATGGTTTTTTTGTGTTTATAGGTGCTTTTTTTGAAGATGGGGGATGAGGTGGAAGTGGTCCGTTCCTTTTCGCTGCAGGGGCTTGCTTTCCGCGGGGAGGAAGTCGAGCCTCCACAGCTGCGCCTCCGGGGTCTCGATCATTCCTCTTTTCCCGTCAGAGTCATGCCCCTTCTGCTTCAATCCACTCTGTGATTCTTGATAAGGGTCCCCATAAAGTCAACATCCTGCTTCGAGTCTTGAATGTTGACTTTATATGAAGAGAGGCTCATTGGAACATTGATCGTTCCTTTCCGCTGCAGGGGCCTGCTTTCCGCGGGGAGGAAGTCGAGCCTCCTCAGCTGCGCTTCCGGGGTCTCGAGCTTTCCTCTATTCCCGTCGGAGTCTAGCCCCTTTCGCTTCAATCCACTCTCTGATTCTTGATGGGGTTTCCCTTGAATGAAACATTCTGCCAATCAATTCTTGTACGTTCCGGGTCTTGATAAATGATCGTATTAATTATTCATATTGTGCTTGTCATGCTTTTTCCTTTTCACAGCGCATGCAGCTTCAAAAGGAAGAGTTCGATCATGAGTTCTTTTTTGATTTTTCCGGATTTGATTTCGTAATCTCCCTGTGAGAGGAGGTCGATGATGCGGGATAGCTGTGTGTCGTCGAAGTGTTTTGCCTGGCCTGCGGCGAGCTTCACCCTGAATGGGTGGACTTTTAGGTTGGTGGCGATTTTTTGTTGGCCGTAGCCTCTTCTCGATAGCTCCTTCACTCCATAGATCAAGCGGAACTGACCGGCAAGGATGGCCAGGATCTTTAGGGGCTCTTCGTTCTGCTTCAAGAGGTCATAATAGATCCTGAGTGCCTCATCGGTACGCCTTTGGACGACCTTGTCGACGAGGGCGAAGATATTTTGTTCAAGAGAACGGGCCGTGAGCTTTTCTACGACGGCTGCATCGACGAGGTTCGTGTCACTTGCATAGAGGGACAGCTTGTCCAATTCCTGAGTGAGCATCATCAAATTGGTCCCGGCAAGGTTGATGAGGAGTTCCACTGCTTCTTCATCGATCTGGACCCCATGCGTCGTGGCGCGCTCCCGGATCCACGATTTCAGCTCCTGTTCCGACAGTTTTTTCGCCTCGACCACCTCTCCGGCTTTTTTCAAGGCTTTCGTGATCTTTTTGCGCTCATCCAGCTTCTCATAGTGGGCTGTGATCACAAGGATCGTGTATGGGGCCGGTGACTGTATGTAATCTTCCAGGCGCTTTACGTTATGCTCCACTTTCCCCTTTGATTTCTCAGATGTGAGGAAAATAGGGTTCTGAAGGATCACGACTCTCCTCTCTCCCATGAATGGAAAGGTTTCGGCATCTTCAATCGCTACTTCTACCGGTGTTTCTTCCAAATCATAGGTTGAAAAGTTGAAGTCCATTTCCTCTTCCGTGATGGCATGGGATATGATCCTTTGCCGGGTTTCGTTAATAATAAATGATTCATTTCCGTAAACTAAGTAAATCGGGGAGAATCGGGCATTCTCTATTTTCTTCCAGATATCGATAACCAAGACAGCACTCTCCAATATTTCTTTCTATCCCTCTATGGTAGAAAAGCTTTACCCATTTGGCAAGTGGAAAAGGGGACGCCCGCCGTAAAGGACACCCCCTATATCTATATTAACGCGACAGCAGAAGACCTAGGAACCTTGAGCTGCAGCGGTATTTCCCTCTTGTAGATTAGTGTCACCCCATGCCTCGGTCTTATGGGTGACAACTCTTGTCAGTAAAGGAAAATGTAAAGTGAAAGTATAGATTTTTACCGGGTGATGCTCTATACTAAAATAGAAATAGGAGGGGTAAAAGTTGAATCAATTCGAAAAGAACGTACAATCGAAACGTAATGATGCAGTAGATTCAGGCGTCGGCTTTGTTGTCTCTTTTGGCTTCTTCGCTGTCATGTTCGTAATTGCAACCGTTATCAAACTCATCGGTTCATAAAAGAACAGGAAGGAGGCAGACCAAAAAGGGTCACGGTTCTTCAATTCCCGTATATGGTACTCACCGAAGTATCCTACACATGACTTGAAGCTCCATGACGCTTTTACCGGTCTGCTTTTTTTTTCATACTCCCATCCTATGGTCGGTGGGCAGAAAACGTTCCGCTTCCCCTCCAAAAACGATAGGTCACCGCCCCATCTTCCGCTGTGTTGTAGATTATTACGCCACCATTCTCCAGGCGAGCCACCACATCGGGGTGCGGATGTCCGAATCGATTATCCTTGCCGGCTGAAATAATCGCCACTTTTGGGTCCACCGTTTCCAAAAATTCAACCGACGTGCTTGATGCACTTCCATGGTGACCGACCTTCAGGACGTCCGCTTCAACGTTATACCGGCGGATCATCTTCCGTTCCCCGCTTTCTTCCAAATCTCCGGTGAAGAGCCATTTCATCCCGCCGATATGGGCATAAATCACAAGGGAGTCATCATTCCCCTCATACACAGCGTCATCGGGTGAAAGGATCGAAAACGAGCTACCACCCGCCTGCCACTCGTCCCCCATCTTCGCCTCCCGGACTTCACTTCCTTTTGCAGCCAACATGACTTCCTCCATCACTTCCTTTTGAGCACTTCCCGGCGAAATCCACACTTCCTTTACTTTCATCCCTTCCAGTACATCCACCGCCCCGCCTACATGATCAAGATCTCCGTGGGTAAGAATCAGTTTGTCGATCGATCCGATGCCCTTGCTTTTCAAATAAGGCAACACGATATCCTTCCCCGTTGAGAAGGCCTTCTTCCTCTCCTCCCACTCTTCCTGAGGGAAAATCAGATTCCCTCCTGTATCGATCAGGTATGTCCCCTGGTTAAAAGGGAGATCGATAAGGATCGAATCCCCCTGCCCGACATCAATGAACGAGATTTCACCGTACGGGCGAAAGCTATTCCACATGAGATGGAGACTGATAAACAAAACAGGGATTACAGCGGATTTGATCTGTCTCCCCTTTTCCATGAGCATGAAACCAACCCAGATGATGACGAAATAACCACCCGTCACGATTGCATGGGGCCTGCCAAGAATGAGCGTACTGAACGGGAAGGACGCAAGGAAAACAGAGAATCGATCCGTCCATCCAAGCAAGGATTGATAAAGATCCATAGCAAAAGGAAGATGAAAGCCCATGATCGTGACAGCATACAGAATGAAAGCCGCAGGGAGGATGACGAGGGAATAGAGTGGAACGTACAATAAATTCGTCACAAATCCGATCACGGAAAACTCAAAGAAATGATGGAGGATGAAAGGTATAGATGCCACCTGGGAAACGTAGGTCACCTTAAAGGCCTGAAGAAGGGTCGAAGAGCTCGAGAGGATCCGATTGGAGGAGAGGACGAGTGAAAAACTGACAAAGAAGGACAGCTGGAATCCGGCATGAAACAAGAGGAAGGGGTCATAAAAGACCATTACGCTGAAGATGATACTGAGACTATCGAGAGTCTTGATTCCAAGGAAGGCTTTTTGCCCGAGGAGGATGACGATGAGCATGGACGAAGCCCTCACGACAGATGGTGCGGCACCCGTAAGTACCATATAACCAAGAAGGAACACGATCACGACCCACCCTGCTCGTTCTTTCCGCAGTCCCGCACGGAGAAGCAGGAAGAATACACATGCCGAGATGAGCCCAACATGAAGGCCCGAGATCGCAAGGAGATGAACAACTCCAAGGGCCCTGTATGCTTCCATAGTCTCTTCTGCTATCTCCCCCGTATCTCCGAATAGCAGGGCCTGGGTGATGCCGACCGCTTCAGGGGGAAAGCCTGAAGCAATCAACTTCAATCCCTCTGACCTGACCTGCACAAGCTTGTCACTCCAACTGTTTGCTGGCACGCAGGTGCTGAAAGAATCGACTTTAAGGGTCCAATAGGTCTTCTGCTGATACAGATACTCCTTGTAATCGAATAAGTTGGGGTTCCCGCTCCCGTTTGGGGCCTTGAGTTCTCCCGACACGGTACAGGATGTTCCTGGGGATATCGATGAGAATAGTTCTTTTTCTGATAGGGATGACAAATAATAGGTGAGGGCTACCGACTCCCCTCCTGTGTCAACGGGAGAAGAAAAGCGGTTTCCATCAATGGATGGGATGTTCGTGAAGGTGATCAGGAAAGTGGTTTGATCTGGAGAAAGGATGCTGAAGCGGCTGTTCTGTTGGTAGAGTCCGTTCAGGTATGAGAGGAAGATAAGGAAGCAACAAAAGAAGATCCGGGGGGATTTCCGCAAGAATAAGGAGAGAAACAGAAGGGAAAGAACGAAAGCACCCCAAACCCATTGAAGTGCCAGAAGCGTCCCTGCCAACACGGAGATCCCTCCGTACAGAAAGAACTCCCTATCGACTCTATTCATTGAATAGTTTCATATATTCCTGTTCATAGTGGCTGACTTTTTCTTCATCAGCCCCGCATGCTTTTAGGTCTGCAATCATCCCGGCGATCATGTCTGCTTTTTCACGGTGGTGCACATCGATGCTGTTTTCATCGAATTGAACCTTTTCCACCTTGATCCCTGCCTGTTCAAATAGCTGGATTGCATAAGGATGGTTCTTGTAATCTTTCGCATAATAAACCGTTGTGATGCCCGCTTGGATAATGGCTTTGCAGCATTGCAGGCAAGGAAAATGTGTCACATATATATCGGACTGTCCTGAACCGACGCCAAATTTCGCACATTGGAGAAGGGCATTCATCTCTGCGTGGATCGTGCGCACACAATGGTTATCGATCACATAGCAGCCTTCGTCGATACAATGATCCCCTCCAGCGATGGAACCATTATATCCTCCTGCAATGATCCTTTTATCCCTTACAATCGTTGCACCGACGGCAAGCCTTGTACAGGTGCTCCTAAGTGCCAGCAAATGGCTTTGCGCCATGAAATATTGATGCCACGCAATTCGTTCCATTGTTACTCCCCTTTTCTACTAAGATTCGTCTATCGCCGGCTCAACCGACCTTGTACTAGTGTAGTCATAGATGCGTCCAACGTCAATTCATTGAACGGTAATCAATTCTTTCAGTCGTTCAAATGTCTTCTCTCCGATGCCCGATATGTTCTTGATATCTTCCACAGACCTATAGGGTCCATTCTCTTCGCGGTATTGAATGAACGCGGCTGCCTTTGAAGGACCGATACCAGGGAGTGTCTGGATCTCTTCTGAGGTGGCTTGATTGATGTTCACAAGTTCGCCTTCTCCACCGTTCGTGCCAGAAGGAGAGCCCGGTGGAAGGGGCGTCTCCACTTCTCCTTTCTTCGGTACATAGACCATCATTTCGTCGCTCACCTTCAAAGCTAAGTTGATGGCATTGCGGTCAGCGTCTTTCGTGAATCCGCCTGCCATTTCCACGACGCCATCGACTCTTTCATGGGGAGACATCTCATAGAGACCAGGGCGCTCTACCTGCCCTTTGATGTCAACGAAGATCTTGTCATCGGTCGTGACCGTATCAGCGGGTTGAGGAGCTTCGATTGCAGATTCTTTTGCTTCGATGGCCATGGGAGTTCCCTGTTGGGGTGGTGAAGGTTTGAAGAGAAGGAAGAGGGACAGGGCCGCAGCGCCTGCCAGGATGAAAAGGAGAGTCCGGTATTTCTCAAATAAGTGTATCAAGAGATCACCTCTTATGGGGAATATTGATCGTGGTCTTAAAGTGAGGAGGAGGAAGAATTGCCGTGGTACATGTTCCATTCGACACCATGTGAGAAAATCCTGCTTTTTCCCTCAAAATTAAAAAACCTGATGATGCGATGATCATCAGGCTTCCGTATTCTTCGCGCATGTAAAGAAAATGCGTTCACTGTCTTCTCTTGGAGACTCATCACGGTAATCGGCCGTGATTTCCTTCACGATGAATCCTGCTTCCTCGAGCCAGGCTTGATAGCGCTCGACCGGATACGTCCTTTGTTTGTGAAGCTCTTCCACCCTCTCATAGAGACCGGTCGCTTCCTGACGCACAAAGAAGGTCAGTTCGTGCTCGACGCTATGGGGATATTCACCTTTGAAGCTTTCCCAGATATACGAAACCTCTTGGTCGGTCAAGGTGAAGCTTGATTCCATGAAGATCTCATCCATCTTGAAGAGGGAGTGGACATCAAACAAGAAGACACCATCCTGCTCTAGATGAGCATGGACGCTCTTGAACGTATCCTTCACACTTTCCTCGGTCTCCAGGTAGTTCAAGGAGTCACAAAAGATGGTCACGACATCATAGGAACCGAGCCCATCAAGGGCGGCCATATCCTGATTGAAGAGCGGAAGGGCGACGCCCCTGCGTTCCGCCTTCTCCCTGGCGACCATGAGCATGTCTGAGGATAAATCCACACCGGTGACGTCATAACCAGATTCTATGAGTTTCAATGAAATCTCGCCCGTCCCACAAGCGATGTCAAGGACCCTGTTGCCGCCATTACCATACCGTTCACCATGTGTCCGGAGGAAATCAACCCATCCATCATACGGAACATCTTCCATGAGGTGATCATATATGTAGGCAAATCCTTCATAGCTCATGGGTCAGCTTTGTTCTACTTCTACCAATGAAGCATCTCCCCACAGGCGCTCAAGGTTGTAGTAGCCCCTCTCATCTTTGTGGAACACGTGGGCAACGACATCCCCAAGGTCGACAAGGATCCAGCGGGCCTGGTCGAACCCTTCCAAACGGCGTACTGTGTGGCCGTTTTCTTCAGCTGTATCCTTCAGTTCCCGGGCAATGGCCTGTACCTGTTTATCAGAGTTCCCGTGGCAGATAAGGAAGTAATCCGCAATGAGGGAAACACCCTTCATATCAAGGACCACGATATCTTCTGCTCGTTTATCATCTGCGGCTTTGTAAGCCAATTCTACTAATGTCTGTTCCATACTAACTCCTCCTATCGAAGATCAATCCGTTATAAAATCTGAATGTGTCCGGATGGATCGCCTGGTTCTTTTTCATTAAGAATGTCATGGTATTGCGCAGTGAAGCGATCAGCGCTTCGTCAAGGGATGTTTCTGCCATCGCCCTGACCTCCTCTACCCCTGGAAACTGACGGTTCGGTTCAATGTAATCAGCAAGATAAACGACCTTATCAAGGACGGTCATCTTCCTCTTACCGGATGTATGATTCCGTATTGCCTCCAAGACTTCGTCATCATCGATGCCTACTTCTTTTTCAACAAGATAAGCGCCGACGGGTGCATGCCATAGCTCCGCATTATAGTCCAGAAGATCGTCACCCAGGTGATGAGAAAGAATGATTTCTTTCATCTCATCTTTGTCCCTGAACTTGGCATAGTCGTGAAAGATGGCCGCAACCTCTGCCTTTTTCACATCGGCGCCGTATTTTGCAGCAAGGTGAATGGCGGTTTCCATCACACCGCATGTGTGAATGTACCGATGTTCCGTTAAATGTTCTTTCACGATCGAAAGGGCTTCTTCCCTATTCATACAGTTTCTCCCCCTTTATCAATCGATAGACGTCATCTTGAACAAGATAGCGGAATGACCGCTTGTCTTTCGCAAGGTTTCTGATCGTGGATGAAGAAATGTCGATGGCGGGAATATCCAATGACGTTATCTCATATGGACTGTCAGTAGAATATTGTGGACGGTTTACACCAATGAACGTGATGGTTGAGAGCAATTCATCGATTTCCTTCCAGTTGGGAAGGTATTCGACCATGTCCCCACCGATGATGAAGGAAAATTCATGGTGAGGATACTTTTCCCTCAGAAGCCTCATCGTTTCATACGTGTAGGAAGGACCTTCCCTCTCCAGCTCGATCGTCTCGACCCTAAAGTGGGGATGCCCCTTGATTGCTTCCTTGATCATGGCCACGCGCTGAATAGCCGTCACATTGCTCTCCATCACCTTATGGGGAGGGACCGCGTTCGGCATGAACCAGACTTCGTCCAACCCGGCTTGATCCCTTACCTGTTCGGCCACGATGAGATGACCCATATGGGGCGGATTGAATGTACCGCCCAAAATCCCGATCTTCATGTTCATCACGACCTTATCTTGGAAGGATTATCGCCTTGTTTTCTTTAGATTCCTTATATAGGACGACCGTATGGCCGATGAGCTGCACAAGCTCTGCCCTCGCTCCTTTTGAAAGGGCCTTCGCAACGTCATGCTTGTCCATTTCACAGTTCTGCAGGATGCTTACCTTCAGCAGTTCCCTGGCTTCAAGTGCTTCTCCGATTTGGTTGATCATATTCTCATTCACTCCGCCCTTGCCGACCTGGAAGATCGGGTTCAAATGATGGGCTTGTGACCGTAGATATCTTTTCTGTTTACCTGTTAACATGTTGACCTCCTAGTTGCTTTAAAACGATTTTTTTCATAGTTTCTGTGTCAGGGGTGACCCCCGTCCACTTCTCAAACGCCAGTGCCCCCTGGTGAACAAACATTTCGAGACCATTCTGCGTTTGAGCCCCAAGCTCCCGTGCCCGTTTCATGATGGCTGTTTCAAGGGGGTTATAGATGATGTCACTGAATAGGCTGCCATCCTTCACCGAATAGAAGGCAAGCGGTGAGTAGCCGACGTCCGGGCTCATCCCGATCGAAGTCGTCTGGATGATGATGTCATACCTGTTGACCGCTGCTCCCGCTTCATCCAGGGGGATGAATGAAGAAGAGATGGCGAACGGACAGGCTGCAATCATGTCCGCTGCCCTTGTTTCGGTGCGATTGGCGATGTCGATATGCTCCACCCCGATGGAGGCGAGGCTGTAGAAGATGGCCTTTGCGGCACCGCCTGCTCCGATCATCAAGACGGACTTGTTTGTCACATCACCGGTCAGTGCCTTCTGCAATCCTTCGACATATCCCGGACCATCTGTATTATACCCTGTCAGCACCCCGTTATCGTTAACGATGGTGTTGACCGCACCTATGGCTTCCGCAAGGGGATCGATGCGATCAAGGAGCTCCATCACGGCGACTTTATGGGGCACGGTGATATTCACACCGCGGATCCCGAGCGCCCTTATGCCTCCGATGGCCTGCGGAAGGGCGTCGGGGGTGACGCGGAATTTCATATACGTGCCTTCGAGCCCGGAATCCTTCAGTGCTGCTTGATGCATGACCGGGGACATGGAATGGGCAATGGGGTCACCGATGACCCCGTATAAGTGATTCATGATAATCCCCCTAGATCAATGATTTTCTTAGGAAGACGCTGACCCCTTTCGGTACATGGGCAGCGATGTAAGCTCCCGGTTCGTTCACCGTGATCCAACCAAGTCCGGAAAACACGATATCGGTCTTCCCTTCCTTGATCTTGAATTCATGCTTCACAAGCTCAGGGAACGTATCCATATCCTCGATGCGGGGCGGCTGAAGCAGCTCACCGGCATGATTTTTATAGAGCTCGTCTGCTTTTTCCACCTTCGTCCGGTGGATATTCAGCTCATTGGAGAAATAGCAGGTGAATGCCTGACGGTCTCCCTTCAGGAAATCGAAACGGGAAAGCCCGCCAAAGAATAGCGTTTGCTCCGGATTCAACTGGAACGTCCTCGGCTTGATTTCCTTCTTCGGTGTGATGATCTTCAAATCACCCTTGTTCACAAAATGGGCCATCTGATGATGATTGATGATTCCCGGTGTATCGATCAGGTATTCGTCTTCCCCGAGTGGAATTTGGATCATATCCAAGGTCGTTCCCGGGAAATGCGATGTGGTGATGACGTCCTGTTCCCCTGAAACCTGCTTGATGATGCGGTTGATGAACGTGGACTTCCCTACGTTGGTACATCCGACCACATACACATCACGGCCTTCACGGTACTCTTCGATGGCCTGGATCGTTTCTTCGATTCCCTGGCCGCGTGAAGCACTCACCAATTTGACATCGACGGGCTTCAGTCCGAGCTGTTTCGCTTCATGCTTCATCCACTGGGTAAGCTTTGAATGCTTGACCGATTTAGGAAGAAGATCGGCTTTATTCCCCACAAGGAGGATTGGATTCGAACCGACGAAGCGGTGAAGCCCCGGAAGCCAGCTGCCGTTGAAATCAAAAATATCAACGACTTTGACGATCAACCCTTCTGAATCGCCTATTTCATTGAGGATTTTCAGGAAGTCGTCATCCGTAAGGGGAACGTCCTGCACCTCATTATAATGCTTCAGCTTGAAACAGCGCTGACAGATGACTTCATCCTTCTTCAAGGAAGATGGGGGTGCATACCCCAATCCTTCCTTGTCTTCCGTCTGAATCTCGACTCCGCAGCCTATACATACAACTTGACTCACTTTTTATCCTCCCAACCGATCATGCCTTTTCGTTTGAAGAAGTTCATGATCCTTCTCTCGACTTTGCGATTAAATTTCGTCATAAATCCGTCCGACTGAGCCACAGGAACGACCAGAATGGTATGAAAGCCGCTCCGGTTCCCCCCCAGCACGTCAGTGAGCAGCTGATCGCCGATCACGACCGTCTCCTCTTTCCTGACATCCATCTGCCTGATCGCCCGTTTGAATGCCCGTCCCATGGGCTTGCGCGCCTGGAAAATGAACGGGACACCGAGGGGATCGGCAAAAGACCCGACGCGCATCCTGTTATTATTGGAAACGATCGTCACAAGGATCCCATGTTCCTGCATCTCCTTGAACCATTGGATCAGCTTCGGGGTGGCATTCGGGCGGTCCCACTCGACCAAAGTATTGTCAAGGTCCGTGATGATTGCCTTGATTCCTTTTTCTTTCAGATCCTCCGGCCGGATCGCAAATATATCCTGTACCTGTTCATCAGGCAAAAATTGTTTTAACAAAGCAAACACCTCATATTTATAGTCATTTGACATCTCAGTCTTCCGCACGCTTACTGTATAACAGATTAATGATAACCAATTTCCCCATGACTTTCAAAGTAAACCCGCATGTATTCATTGGAAGGGGAAAATATGTGAGGAAAATCAAATATTTTTCGACAAAATTCAACTTTGCTCTCGACTGTGGATAACGTTATACACATTATTCACTTACGAATCACCCAATATTTTACCAGTTGTATACAGGTTAACCACAAGATATCCACGGAGACATGTGGATAAAGGAACAGTTGTTCTGTCTTTTTAATTTTGGTAAAGTTTAGTTACAGCAAGAGCACGGTAGTAAAAGTATGGGAGGTGGAGTCATGAGGAAATTATCCGATGAATTGTTGATCGATTCCTATTATAAGGCCAGAGAATTAAATCTCAGCAAAGAATTCATTCGCCTCATCGAAATGGAAATTCACCGACGTTCCCTTACGAATAAAATCAAGGCTTCATCTTAATACGGATAAACGGGACGGATGCTCATCCGTCCCGTTTATTTTGACATGAAGCTACCCAAATGCTCCCCGACCCTTACTTCACGAGGGGCGGTATCCCCGTCGAAGGAGAAGCGGCCTTTTTCAAACAGAAGGATCACGGTGGACCCGAAGCTGAAGTAGGCGACTTCCTCGCCCTGGATCCATTCGTTCCGATCCACGACGTAATCGACACTGTTAACGAACATGGCCCCGACTTTGACAACGGCCATCCTTCCTCCGGGATGACGCAGCTCCGTGATGGACCGATAGTTCTTTGATAAGGTTTCCTTTCCGTAACGGAGGCCGAGTTCGTTGACGGGATAGGAGTGCTTTCCGAGCTCCCATCTGCCGATGACCTCTCCGTTTGCCGGACTGTGGATGCGATGGTAATTCGCAGGGCTCAGGTAAAATACGGCGAAGGATCCCCCCATATACGGTGCTGCTTTCTCATCAGAACCCAACATATCCAGGATGGAGTAAGGCTTGCCTTTCACCGTTACTTCGAGCTGATCCGTGATCACACCCGTTTCTGCCATGACACCATCCACGGGACTGACCACAGCGGCCTCCCCTGCCTGGATCGTCCGTGCGCCCGGTTTCAGTCTGCGGATGAAGAATTCATGAAGACTCGGATAGAGTTCGATGGACTGCTCCATTTCTTCCGTATTGATCCCGTAGGTTTTGGCAAACGAAGGGATCAGCTTCCTGCTTGCTTTTGATCGAACAAACCGACGGAGCAAAAAAGAGGACCACTTTTTATTCGTCAGTTCGATGCACAACCGGTAAAGAGATTGCTTCAACAACTTCCAACTCCTTTATCGTCAACAGGGATGGGCACAGCCCAAAAGTCCCAGACATTTGAAAAAAAGTACGATTTTTGAAAAACCCTTAACGTTCACAGTTTAATAAGTATATAATAAAACAATGTCATATACTATATCTTATATTATCTTTTTCTTTGAATAAGGAGTGAGGTTCATTGTTTCTCTCCGAAGCACTTGATCAAACCGTAAAAAAACTGAAAGCCCATGCAGCCAATTTCGTGACGCTACTCAACCTGTCCCTTGGGGGGTTCGCCATTGTCTCTGTCCTGCATAACCAGCCTCATCAGGCCTTATTATTCATCTTCATCGCTGCTCTCACGGACCGTTTCGACGGGATGGTGGCCAGGAAGCTGAACGCAGAGTCAGATCTTGGCAAACAGCTCGATTCCATGAGCGACATCGTTTCATTCGGGGTGGCACCGGCTGTACTCATGTATTATGCCGCGCTCCAGTCATTGGGTGTGGTAGGGGCATTCTTCATGATTTTCTATATCGGCTGCGGCGCCTATCGACTTGCCCGCTTCAACATCACCGATAATGCCGGTTACTTTACAGGGCTTCCCATCACGGCAGCAGGCTGCCTTGTGACCCTTTCCTATCTCGCCATTCCCCATGTACCGGTTGGGATCATCCTGACGACGATGATCCTTATGTCCCTTTTGATGGTCAGCCCGTTCACCATCAAAAAAGTATGAAAACCATTATATAAAAAAAGGATGCCCGGTTCGCGTAAGAACCGGGCATCCTTTTTTATACGTATCATACCAGGGTGCATCCCCGCCTAAGGAGCACCGCGGCAACTCCTATTGATCAGCAGCAGCAGGTCGTATAGTACCACCAGCCTCCGAAAAGGAAAAGCAAGATCAACAGGATGACACCGAGGGCGAACAGATAGCCGCCTCCACCGTAGTAACCTGGATAGCCCGGTCCATAGCATGGATATCCGTACATGGGTTTCCCCCCTCCCGTACTTCCTGTAGGTAGTATATGTAGGTTGGGACGCACGGGTATAGGCGTTTCACCAACTCCCCTGTCGTTTTCCAACCCTTGTCCTACTCAAAGAAGTGCTTTTCACAAATCACATGCGGAAGTATACATTCGTGGGTGGTTATTGATAAATCCCATTGAACCATACTTCTTTGTATAAGATGAATCTTTCAAAATACCGATTTCCTTTTTTATCCTTACAGCGTATACTTTTGATACACTTGATTCCGGTAAAAGGAGTGGTGATGGATGAGAAATTTATTCTTTTCTGCTTAGGGGTCTATGATTATTGCAGGTAGACTGCTAATTTTTCAACGTGCTGACCATTACGTTTTGTACACTGTATCATCAGCCTTCTGCGTGTCCATTGCAGTGAATGGCCTGGTGATCTGTTCCCTTTCCCGTTCCTCCTTTTACAGATCCTCTATGTATTCAACCGTCGTCTTTAACGGACTTTTTTCCGGAATGATCGGATTACTCATCCTGCACGTTTACGATGAACCATTTGAGGTGGATGCGGTGGACCTTTTGACTCCTTATATTACGTTGTTCTTCCTTTCTTTCTTGCATGCCATCATCATGTTGATCATGATCAAATGGAATCCAAATCTTGTGTAAAGACTCTCTCCGGGGCTATTCATCAAATCCCTTTCCCCTTACTTCCAGAGGACATGCAAGAGACTCCACTCGCTAACATAGGTATGGGTTATAGGCAAAAGTCCTTTTGGAGGTGGAACCATGTCTGGAGTTCTGACAGCGCTCGGCTATTTCGTGAAAGAATTGTTCTTCCTTGTTTCCTATGTAAAGAATAACGCCTTTCCACAACCGCTATCGGCAGCAGAGGAACGGAAATACTTACGGCTCATGGCAGAAGGGGATGAGCACGCGAGGAATATGCTGATCGAGCATAATCTTAGGCTCGTGGCACATATCGTGAAGAAATTCGAAAACACCGGAGAAGACCCCGAAGACCTTATCTCCATCGGCACGATCGGGCTGATCAAGGCGATCGAGAGCTATTCCGAGGGTAAGGGAACGAAGCTTGCCACCTATGCTGCCCGTTGTATCGAGAATGAGATTCTTATGCATCTCAGGGCACTCAAGAAAACGAAAAAGGATATCTCCCTTCACGATCCGATCGGTCAGGATAAAGAAGGGAATGAGATCAGCCTCATCGATATCCTTAAATCGGAAGCCGATGATGTGATCGATACAATTCAGCTCAGCATGGAACTGGAGAAGGTCCGGAAATACATCTGCGTCCTGGATGACCGGGAGAAAGAGGTCATCGTCGGCCGTTTCGGACTCGACTTGAAAGAAGAGAAGACACAGCGGGAGATCGCGAAGGAACTGAACATCTCGAGGAGCTATGTGTCCCGGATCGAAAAGCGGGCCCTGATGAAGATGTTCCATGAGTTTTACCGAGAGGAGAAAGAGAAACGGGGAAAATGATCATCTGAACAGTGAAAGCCCGCCGGTTCGTCAATATGACGGAGCCGGCGGGCTTTCTTTTGTGATGATTCAGAACTGGATTTTCGATCCCTTCTCCAGGCGCTGGATCTGCTCTTCCCCTGTTGCGGCGAGCTCCTTGAACTGGTTGATTGTTTCCCGCATCTGCGGAAGGGCCTCTCGCTTGTAGGTGGAGATCGAGTCCATGGCTTCGATGACATCGCTGAAGGCGGTCTTGAGGGTGTCGACGGAGATATTCGCTACCATCGCCTGCTTCTGGATGGCGGTCCCTTGATCTCTCAGCATTTTCGAAGTCCCGGCGATGATCGTATTCGTCGTCGCGTTCAGTGCTTCGATCTTCTTGAGGACGATCTTTTGATTGTACAGGGCACTTGCGACGGTCACGCCGATCCGGAGGGCGGAGATGGTGACCGTTTTCGCCCGGTCGACGCCGCGGATGAGCTCCCGGTTGTTCCTCACGACCATTTCATAAGCGATGATGCCCTGCTGGTTGACGACGAGCATCGTGTTCAGGTCCATGACCCGCTGGCGGAGAGGGAACAGGATTTCCTCTTCAATGAACCGGACCCGATCGGGATCTTCCCCCTTCTCACGTGCCACTTCCACCTGTGCGGCGATGGAGGCGTCCATGAGGGAGCCGAGTTCGATTTCCTTCTGAAGCACCTTGGTCAGCTCCCTGAGGGCGTGCTGTTCGATTTCAAGGGTGGTATTGTCATTTTTCAGGACATTCCTGCCCTTCTCCAGTGACTCAACGATATCGGATATGACGGTGTCGGCTTTCTGATACTTGGCGAAGTAGGCCCGCAGGGGATTGAACAGCTTCCCGAGGAGTCCCGTCTTGGCAAAATCAATCATGCTCGGGTCGAGGTCCTTGATTTCGATTTGAAGGTCGCTCAGCCCTTTGGCCACCTGTCCGCCCTCATCACCCGTCTTCGATAGATTGCCCACTGATACCTGCAGGAGGGCATTTTTGCTCGAAGACGATCGCAGGGTGTCCATCCCGAATGAATCAATGGAAGCAAGGATTTCCTTTTTCTTCTCAAGGGAATCGAGGTCGAGGTTCAGGACCGCCTGGACGTTCGCTTCCGCCGCTGCCTGAAGCTTCCTTACTTCCTCAGGCACAGGTTTGACCTCTTGTTCAATTACCTTTTTCACTTCTTCTTGTGTGGTCACACTCATGGAAAAGCTCATACAATCCCCTCCTATAATTGGACGTTGAACAGATTTCGGATCTTATAGACGACGTCGTCGGTATCGGCATTGATGCTGGCGGCCTCATTGATGGATGAAATGGTTTCGAGCGCCTTGAGGTCCGCGTTATACCCGATTGTATACACCGGGATTTTGTACGCTTCGATCAGGGGCCGGACGGCCTTCAATGAATTCCCCTGATTCGTATCCCCGTCGCTCAACACGAAGATGAGGGGGCGTGTATCCGGATTCTTCCCGAGCTCATCCTGGAGCATCTTCATGGCCACCACGATTCCGTCATAGGTGGCCGTACCGCCATTGGCCTGCAGGCTTTCCACAGCCCCGACGAATTCGGATTGCTGATTCACATCGAATTTTTTGATCGGCATATTGATGGCCACATCATCCGAATAACTGACCAGACCGATTGAATTGTCTTTCCCAAGATACTTTTGTCCTTTGAGGAGAGACTCTTTCAGCTTATTAAGCGATTCCCCGTCCATGCTTCCCGATACGTCCGCTACGAAAACGGCGGCAATCGACTGGCTGCCATTCTTTTTTTCCTTCCAGATTTTCTGGGCGGAGGTGATGGTGCTTCCGTCGAGGGGCTTCATTTCGGACTGATACTCTTCCAACCCATTGAAGCCATCCTTTTTGGCAAGCTCCTCGTAACGGTCTTGCTTGGCGAATTGAGCGAACTCTTCAAGCACTTTGACCTTTTCTGCAGGGAGCTCCCCAAGGGCATATAACGGGTTATCGTGTCGGACACCGAACGGCACGAATTCATAGGAATCTTTTAGATCGGAAGCGTTCGTATAAGTCTGATACTCAAGTACGAATCCATCCAACATCCCTGACTTGGCTGCTTCCCTCATTTGCAGGGTCGTAGAGGCTGTGAAAGGGACATTGGCCTGGAACGATTCAAATCCCTTCACGGCATCGTCACTCAGGACGTTTTTGTTGTCGAAAGTATTGAGGCCGGTGATGAGGAAGTTCAATCCCGTTGAGCTTGCGAACGGATCGGTATACCCCATGGCGAATTCATCCTCGGTCATGGCTTCCAATATGGTCTTCGCATTCACGGACCCGTACTTCTCGATGAGCTGATCATGTTTTTTCTTTGAGATCACGATGCCTGGCACATTCCCGACAAGGCGCTTTTCGATCAGGTTGGACTCCACTCCGGAGGCTTTGACCATTTCCCCCCACAGTTCATTGGAAGGAGCGAAGGCGTCAGGAATGCTTTTCCCTGATGTGATGTACTCTGTCGCCGTCCCGGATGCGATACTGCGGATGGTCACCTGGCCCGATGCGCCCGAGGCATTGAAGTCTTCCGCTACTTTATTCAGCCATCCTTCCTTCCCCTTCCCGGATTTTTCTGTAGAGGAAAAGATTTCGACCGTCGTATTCCCCGTCCCCTCTACGGTAAGAGGGAATTTCGAGATATCCGGAAGCTCGGAAGCTGCATCCGCCGGGTCGAGATCGATTTGACCTTTGATCGGCTTTTCTTTCGTCACGTCAATCTTACCGTATAGTTCATCCAGCTGTTTATCTGCACTTTCTGCCGTGATCTGCTTATCGGTTTTCCCGAGGTTGGAGGTGAGTTTGATCCCGAAGAAGACACCACCGAAGACCAACAGGACGATTAGACCGGAAACGAGCAGGAATTTTCCTTTTTTCATCATACGTTTCCCCTTTTCTTTATGTTTTATAGAGCTTTGTCTGATTGATGAGGGAATGGATTTCCTTCATGCAGGCCATGTTGTCGATATCTTCGATGGTGACAGTATTGAGACGGGTGATTTCAAGCAGCAGCTTATCGAGATCGAGAATGATTTCTTCATTGATCTCGATTGCCTGTTTGATGAAGAACAGATACTCTCTGTACAGGGATGTCTTCTCGGCTAGGAGGGTTTGACTGAGGCGCGGATCCTTGGACCGGACGGATTTGTATTCCCGCTCATCGAAGGCACCCGCTTTGTTCAAGAGATTCCTTACGTTCTGGAAAAAGAGCTGTTCCACCTCAAGGACCGTGTGGCTGAATTTCCGGTGACTCATTTCACCTTGCTGGAACCGGTCATTGATCGCCTGCTGAAGGGAGGCTTTTTTCTGTTCCAGGCGGTCCACCTGCTCGATGGCATAGTGAAGATCTTCACGAAGCGACTTTTTCCCGAAGAATCTGGAGAGGGCTTCCTTGTAGTCTTCATCTGAGGCAAGAGATAGGATCTGGAGCGGTTCTTCTTCCTTGAAACGAAGCGCATACACTCCGTAAAGGACACCTATGGCGCTGGCCGTGAGGATCGATGCACCGAGCGCTGCTTCAAGGGCACCCCCCGTCAGGGCCAAGCCGATAAAGCCGGGGGAAAATATCACGATGTTTGCCATCGTCACTCCAAGAATGAGGGCGCCGAGCTGAATCATTTTCTTCATTTTTCTCCCCTCCTTCGGTTAACTTTTCGGAAAAATGAAAAAATAGTCCCTACTTACTATACTACTATTGGAAAATCCTTTCAATCACTTCATGCAAAGTCCCTATACGAGATGACAACAGATAGGACTTATCAGGAAGGATCTCCCTTATCTGTCTTACGTATGGTGGAGGCTTATGGTTTCAAAATCATGAGCAGGATGATTGTGATATTGATGGCCTGTGTGAACCACACTTTCGGAAGGAACAGGGCCATGCGCTTCCGGTATTCCTCCATAAAATATGGGCCGCTTTCCTGATTGAGCATTTCCCACAATGATAGGGCGGCCTTCCTTGACAGGACAGCAGACGAAAAGCGCATGATGAAGAAGAGGATCAGGGAAGCGATGATCCAAGGCTCGAAAGGATAGCCGAGGATCACCATGCCGATACCGCTACCCAACAGGATGAAATCACTGCATTTCGCTAGTGTCCCCATTCCCCCAAGGAGCCCGAGGACCGTCCTTGCTCCTTCTTCTGAACGAGGGAATTGTAGCAGAAAGGGGAATAAGAACGTCTGTCCGAAACCGATGAGAGCTGTGGATACATGGATGATCACAACGATTGAATACATATCTGCCCCCTTCCCACTTATGAATATAGACCTACTATATGCGGAGCTCTCTGTCCTTTTCACCACATAAAAAGGCGGCCCTTTCCCAAGGTGGCCGCTTACCATGTTTCATCTTTCCTTTGTGGTCTCTGCCACTTTTCCTCCATAAAAAAAGAGGGCCTCCGCCCCCTTACTCTGCACCGACTTCTGCCGTGATGATCAACCCGATCGCCACGGTCACCACCAGACCCATAATCATGGAAAACATGACGCAAAACTCCTTCCATTGCTACGTCCTTACGGTCAGTATATCACCGCAAGTGCCTCATGAATCCTTCCATTCATGAACACCCTGTTGCGATTCTTTGACAGATATGTGTCCTCTCCTCCAGTCATAATCAATAACTCCTGACAATATAGTGAGAGTGAAGAGAGGTGACGGTATGTTCAAGAAGCGACGACCGAAACGATCTCCCCTACCTGCACGGCATGTCTTCATCATATCGTTCATCGTGTTCGTGCTGATGACGGTACAGAGTCTGTACATGATCAATAGGGGCATCGAGCCCGCACTCATGGAAATCGCTGAAACAACGACCCGGCAGTTCGCCGCCCAGGCCATCAACGATTCCATTTCCAAAAACATCTCTGAAGAGGTGGATATCAATCAGTTGATCGTCAAACATGAAACCGGCGGAGAGCCCAGCTATAGCTTCGACCCGGGTATATACAACAAGCTGATCGCAGAATCGACCGAAAGGGTCCAGCAGTACCTTGATTATGTGGAGAAAGGCGACCTGGAAAAGCTCGAGGCCTTTACCTCTGAGACGGAAATCGATTTTGAGAAAAGCAAAGATGCAAAAGGCATTGTGTATTATGTGCCCCTCGGCCTTGCAGCGAATAATACACTCCTTGCCAATATGGGCCCGCAGATCCCCATCCAGTTCATGATCATCGGGGACGTGCAATCGAATGTAGAAACACAAACAAATGTGGTCGGGATCAATAACACCTATCTCGAAGTGTATATCAACATTTCGGTTGAAATGAATGTAATCATTCCGAGGCGGACCAAAACGATCAAGGTGGCCAACAAAGTAAAAATCGGCGATCTGTTCATACCAGGGAAAGTCCCGGACTTTTATAGCGGGAACGGCAGCGGAAGCTCCCCTGCCATCCAGCTTCCGAAAAAAAGCGAATAGAAAAAGCGGGTCCGGTATCGGACCCGCTTTCTTCATTATTCCGGCATCCGCTTCTTCTTGAAGAACCTGCCGATCATCACTGTCCAAATCGAGATGGTCAAAAACATCCTGTCACCAACCCTTCACGTTCGTTAGGCTGTGTCCTTCTCCACCCAGAGCGCATTCAGCCTTTTCACTTGTATAAAAATCATGTTCATTCTCCTCCCTATGGTTTGATCGTACAGGTATTACAGCGTATGTGATGTGAAGTGTTGCTGTCTTGTCTTGGTTTCTTCGAAATGCTTCGAGACCGATTCATTATGTGTAGCTTCTTCGAATGACGTACGCTTCTTTTTCAACGTAAGCGTCACGAATAGTAAGTTCAGAGTCATGGCGATCCCCCCTTTCCAGTGTTGTTTTTTTGCATGAAAAAACCGCAGGGACTCCCTTCCCGGCGGCGCACAAAAAAGCCGCAGGAAGATGCATTCTCCCTGCGGCATTCATTCACATATTGGTCAGAATGAAAGATATCCCACTGTCGGTCGAATGGTAATATGAAGTTGTACGGCGTTGATTCCTTTGATCATCATCATGTTACTCGACCTCCGTTTCCGTGTGATATTTTTCTTACATTGGTTAGTATATCCAATTATAATGGAAAAGTAAACCACTTTTTTGAAAATGTTTTTTTCATACGATCAACTTAATCCTTTATACCGGTCATGATCTCCGTCCAAGACTTCGCGTTCCGCGGGTAGCGCGTGAGCCTACACACTAGGCTTGCGGGATCACTCTTCCCTCAGGAGTCTCCGTCTTGCACTCCAATCAACCGCTCGAAGCAATGAATAAATATCTAAAAAAACCCGAATTCATTTGCCTGATCCTTGGCGAATGAATTCGGGTTTGCTATAAAACGCTTTTATCTCAGCCTTATTCGTCTTCCATTATTCGTTTTTGATACATGATTGCTTTTTTGAAAAAAGTAAAGGAAGCAATCAGTAAGACCATGGTCATGCCCATGAGGCTGTACAATTTCACCGCGGTATCTGAAATGCCGGGGATCAATACGCCCAGATATAAGAATACGCTCAAATAGAGAAGGGTGAATCCAAACCGTCTATAGTCGGATCGCTTCTGTTCAAAGATGTTCTTATCCATCGTCGACACCTACTTTCGGACTAGTTAACTCACAATCTATGGTAACATATCCGGAGGGGTCGCCCCTCATGTAATTGATGCCATTCCTGCCAGCTTATTTAGAGAGCGCTTGATCGATATCCTCGATGAGATCTTCCACGTCTTCAAGTCCAACGGAGATCCTGACGAGGCCATCCGTAATGCCTAGTTCGTCACGACGATCCTTCGGAATCGATGCATGCGTCATGCGGGCTGGCACGGAAATCAGGCTTTCCACTGCACCAAGGCTTTCTGCGAGAGTAAAATATTTCGTATTGGTGAGGAGACGGTCAGCATTCGCCTCGCTGCCCACATCGAACGACACCATACCGCCGAAGCCGGATGCTTGCGCTTTTGCAATCTCGTGGTTCGGATGTGATTCAACTCCAGGGTAATAAACTTTGGATACTTTTGGATGCTGCAGGAGAAAGTCGACGATTTTCTTCGTATTGATTTCGTGCTCTTCCATACGGAGTCCAAGCGTCTTGATCCCACGGATGAGCAACCATGAATCCTGTGGACCCAGGACCCCGCCCGTAGAGTTCTGAACGAAGAATAGATCTTCTGCAAGCTGATCGGAATTCACGACCACGAGTCCCGCCACGACATCACTGTGACCTCCAAGGTACTTGGTGGCACTGTGAAGAACGATGTCTGCACCGAGGGCAAGAGGATTCTGCCAGTATGGCGTACTGAACGTATTATCCACGATCGTGAGCAGATCATGCTTCTTTGCAAGAGCTGCTGCTTCTTTGATATCCGTGATCTTCAGAAGCGGATTGGTCGGGGTCTCGATATAGACCGCTTTTGTGTTCTCACGGATCGCTTCTTCGATGGACGCCGGATTGCTGGAATCGACGAATGTCGATTCTATGCCGAGGCGGTTCAATACTTTTGTCATCACACGGTAGGTGCCTCCGTATACATCATCTGTGAGGACGACGTGGTCACCGCTGTTGAACAACATCATGACGGCTGTGATGGCGGCCATGCCGGAACCGAATGCGAATCCGCGTTCTCCGCCTTCAAGATCTTTGATTAATTCCTCAAGTGCATGCCTGGTCGGATTTCCTGAACGGGAATATTCAAACCCCTTATGCTTACCGACTTCATCCTGCTTATATGTGCTTACCTGATAGATCGGCGTGGAAACCGCACCCGTTTGTGGATCTGTCGGAATGCCACCGTGGATCAGTTTCGTTTTCTTTTTCATTCTGAACTTCCTCCTTCATAGATATCCTGACTTAAGTATCGTTCGCTGGAATCCGGAAAGATCGTCAAGAGATGGGACCCGGGTTCAGCCTGCTCTGCTTCGAGGAGTGACGCATACATGGCCGCACCGGAAGAGCTTCCGACGAGAAGGCCTTCTCTTCCGGCCAGCTCCTTGACCATGGTGAACGCATCTTTATCACTCACCGTATGAATCCTTTCGAAATAAGATGGATCCATATAGTCCGGCAGGAACTCCATGCCGATTCCTTCTGTGCGGTGGGAACCGGAAGGACCTCCGTTAAGGATGGAACCTTCAGGCTCGACGATGACGGTCCTGAGCGATGGCTTCTGCTCTTTCAGGAATCGCGCCGTCCCCATGAATGTACCACCTGTACCGGCGCCCGCTATAAACGTATCGATCCGTCCGTCCAACTGCCTCCAGACTTCCGGACCGAGTGTCTTGTAATAGGTCATGGGGTTTGCAACATTCGAGAACTGGGCAGGTGAATACGAGCCCGGGACCTCCTTCAGCAGCTGTTCGGCCTTGGCGATGGCCCCCTTCATCCCGTCGGCTGTCGGGGTGTTCACTACCGTAGCACCGAGGGCCCTCATGAGGGTTTGCTTTTCGACCGAGAACTTTTCCGGTACGCAAAACATCACTTTATAGCCTGAACTCACAGCCGCCAGTGCAAGTCCGATACCCGTATTGCCAGCCGTGGGCTCTATGAGTGTCCCGCCTTTTTTGATCTTGCCGGTCCGGATCGCATCTCCAAGTAGCTCTTTTCCAAGACGGTCCTTGACACTCCCACCCGGATTCATGAATTCCAACTTCGCGAAAAGCCGGACCCCTTCCTTCAGCGGGAAGTTCGTCAGTTCCACGATGGGTGTGTTCCCGATGAGGTCCTGTACACTGCTATATACTTCCAAAGGTTGCTCCCCCTTACAGAGCTGCCACAGGGACAGCTTCTCTCTTTATACGGACTCTACAATATTCATGACCATATTGGCTGAATGCAGGGCCGCTTTTTCCAGGTATTGATCGAATGACAGATCAGATTCCTTCCCGGCAATATCAGATAGGGAACGGATGATGACGAACGGGGTGCCGAATTGATGGGCAACCTGTGCGATCGCCGCCGCTTCCATCTCTACTGCCTGCAGAGAATCGAACTTATCACGGATTGCTTCTACCCGTGCAGGATCGCTCATGAATGAATCCCCTGTTGCGATCAAGCCGGAAACGACTTGTACGTCCCCCATCTTCTTCACCGACTGCACGGCGATTTCTTTCAACTTTTCATCCGCCGTGAAGGCAGCCGGTAGCTGTGGCACCTGACCGTACTCATAGCCGAATGCTGTCACGTCCACATCATGATGACGGACCTCTGTGGAAATGACCACGTCCCCGACGTTCAGTGCAGGATCGAATCCGCCTGCTGATCCAGTATTGATGATGCTGTCTGGCTTGAAGTGCTGTAGTAGGACCGCTGTTGACATCGCGGCATTTACCTTTCCGATTCCGGAACGTAGAAGAACGACTTCCTTCCCTTTCATTGTTCCACTTGTATATTCACACCCTGCGATGGTTTCGACCACAGGATTCGAAATGTTTTCCCTTAATAAAGTGACTTCTTCTTCCATTGCTCCAATGATGGCGATTTTCATAGTGTACGACCTCTTTCTACTGTTTAGTCGCCTCCATGATCCATACAAATGCATTCACCTGATCGAATGTGACTGTGAATCCTCTCGGTTCAAGGAGGGCTCTGAACACATCCAACGTGGTGTAGTATTCGCGTTTCAGGTCATCTGCTAGATTATGATATCCTTTTTCGATGGCTGCGGATATGGCGGCTTGATAGTGCCGGTCACTCTCGAACATGGTGTCGGCCCATACTATTTTACCACCACGGGGCAGGTACTTGCCATAAATCTCAAAGGCTTTTCCTTTTTCCTCATCGGTGAGGTGGTGAAATGCGTAGGAACTGACGAACGAGTCCACCGTCCCAACAAGATCGAAATCAAGGAAGTCTCCATCCCTGAAGGTGACCTGGTCCCCGAGTTTCTGCATGCCGATCTCCCTCATCTCAGGGGATGGCTCGAACGGCAGAACCTCCAGCTTGTTCTCCAAGAGCTTCTTCGTCAAATTGCCCGTTCCTGGACCGAATTCGACGACCCTTCCTTTTACACGGGCAGCCACTGCATCTAGTATGGCATCATAGTGTTCAAACACCGCCTGGTATTCGACATCATGACCCGTTACGGTATCATCGTATGAATCCGCCCAATCCTGGAATAAATCCAAAAACTCTCTACCCATCGATCCCACTCCTGTTGGAAAGTTTATAATTCCTATCCATATACTATGATTTAATTTTAAAACTGTTATTAAATTATCATATCCACCCCCATTATTCAACTGTTATCCATTGCCAAGGGGGCAAACAAGCCCTAAAATAAGGAGGCGAACCGATAAGAGGGGGAGAAACATGAGTATTTCATTTGAATTGATCAAGGATAAGGTCGAGTTCTTCGAGGCCGCAGATCTTTCCACACTAGAAAAGAAAATTACCGAGCAGATTGAATTGAATCAGTCGATCATGCTCAGGGTCCACCATGTACAGCATCATGTGACGGTAGATGAAAACAATCGCCGCCTCTATACGGCCGTGGTCCATTTCAAGCTGAATCAATGAATGCAGAAACAAAAAAATCCGCCGGGGTCCACATGACCCTGGCGGATTTTTCTTTAGTTTTTATCGTTTTCGATCAGTTCCTGAACCTTAGTCGGCTGCCAGCCCTCTCCATCGATCCACTGAAGATAGACCCTGTATGCCTGGGAGTCATTCTTTGCGGATACTGTACCGATGGATTTCTGCGGACTACCGTTTCCTTCGATATACCATACCGTCATATTGTTTTCTGGTATTCCGGTAGCGTAGGATAGAGCTTTCACCTTTTCGTTCCAGTCAGGTGTTCCCAGATCATAAGAAGATACGTGCTCTCCAGATTGTGAAGTGCCCACCGGCTTCCAGTCTGGATGCACAACGGTTTTATCCACATTCGGTTCGTCGCCATCCTGAACTTTCAGCTTGCTGTCGTCTTCCGACTTCAGATCTTTTTCTTTATCATCGTCGGATTTTTTTTCATCTTCGTCTTTTTTGTCCTTGTCCTCTTTGTCGTCAGCAGCTTTTTTATCATTTGAATCCTCATTATCTTTTTTGGCAGTATCGCTTTTATTTTCTTCAGCAGAGGCTTTCTTGTTCCCTCCGTTACCCGTAGAGGAAGAAGCCGTATCGGAGCTTTTGTCGTTCCCGCCTCCAATAAGGATCGAGCCGCCCACTACGAGGATCAATAGGACGACGACTGCAATCATGATATTCAGGATTTTATTGGTGTTCTTTTTTGATCGTTTATCTAATCGAGATTGGTACTTCGCCATGTCTTTCCCTCCCTATTATCCTCAATAGTTTAACAGACAGGGGAAAAAGAAGAAAGCGAAACATTATCCATTTCCTTCGACTCATTCCTGATCCAGACGGTAGAGGGCGTCGACGCTGTCCTTGAAGATCGGATAGATGCCACCTTCGTCCACTAGAACGTCCATATTCACCGCCACAAGGGCATACTTCGGGTCGTGGAAGGGGAAGTAGCCGGCGAACCACTTGTTATAAAGCTCATTTGCCTTGGTTTTCTCTCCCCTGTAGCTTCCGGTCTGGGCTGTGCCCGTCTTACCGGCGACTTCGTATGCCGCTTCCTGAAGATAAGGGGCCGTCCCTAGGGGAGAATTCACGACCCCGCGCAAGTACTGCTGCATTTTCATCGCTGTGAACGGGCTGATTCCTTCGCCGCCTTCCTGCCTCGGGAATGTCACCATATCCGCTCCGTTCTGATATTCAACCATCGATACTGCACTCACTTCGTACGCCTTTCCTCCCCTTGCGATCGTCGCCATCATATTAGCCATGCCGATGGGGGTCACCCTCACTTCATTCTGTCCGATTCCGGTCATGGCGATCTGGTTGCGATCCTCTTTTGCTTCATCTGACGCAAAGATCCTGGATTGTTCCAGCTTCAATTGGGAGAAATCCTCGTAGTGGAATACGTCCCCTTTCCAGGCGACATCACCCGTTAGGCCGAGTTTATCTGCGTACTCTTCAATGAGATCCGGGTCTTTTTCTGTCAGTTCATTGGCGAGGTCTGCAAATGTACGATTGCAGCTTGCTGCCAGACTGTCCCTGATATTGATCGAGCCGTGTGGCTTCTGTGCTTCCCCTCCCCTGATATTCCGGTCACAGTCGAACATCCTTGTTTCATCCACCATGCCTTCCTCAAGGCTCGCCGCTGCAATGACCGTCTTGAAGACGGAACCGGGTATGAGGGCCTTTCTCATATAATCCGTCGCTCCTTCTCCGAACGGATCCCCCTGTTTCATCTTCGGTCGAGAGACGCTGGCCACGATCTCACTGCTTGCGATATCGAGTAGGAGGAGCCCCCCTTTTTTCATCTCGTATGTATCAGCAACCTCTTCAAGGGCTTCCTGCGCCCTTGAATCGATCGTCGTCTTCACGTTTAATGGATAGAATGGATTGGCCGAGGCGACATATTTCACGTCTGCTCCGAACAGCGGTCCTCCCGTTGCATCCACATGATACACAAGCTTCGCCTGCTCCTCGGCTATGAGCCATTCGTCAAATATGCCCTGAAGCCCAGACACACCGACGGGCTGATTGGCCCCCTTGACCCTATCGGGATACCGCTCATGGAACAGGGTCGTGTTCTCACCCGTCACCCCGATCAGTTGTGCGGCAGGGATCACAGGCTTTTTCACTTTTTTCTTCACGGCGAAGACCCCTTGGACCTCCAGAGCGTTCACGCGGTCCATTTGAGACTGCGTAAGATCCACGCTGCCTTTCAGGACCACGGGTTCCTTTGCCCCGAGGAGATCCCGCTTGATGTCTGCTTCGTTCATACCTAGGATGGATGCTACAGTGGCGCTCGGCCACTCGATCTTATTCAGGAACGGGAAGAGCACCACGACATTTTCTTCATCGAAGGTCAGGGGATTGCCTGCACGGTCAAGGAAAGCCCCTCTCCCTTCGTCTATGACGATCTGCTGCGTCCGCTGTTCCACGCTGCTCTCAATCAGGTTGATTTTGTGTTTGGAGAATGACTCGGTCTGGACCAGTTGCACCTGCATCAGCCTTCCGATCAGACCAAACAGGATGGATAATAGGATGATACTTAAGAATAAGACCCGCTTCTTCTTCATGCTTTCACCTCTACCATCATTGTTGACGGTTCCGAGATGAATTAGTCCTTTGATTTTCTCCATAAAAAAAGAGGCCCGGAGGCCCCCTTCTTTTATCAGCTTACTTCTACGATCTTGACGCTCATTTCCCCGCCTGGAGTCTGAACCGTCACTTGTTCGCCTACTTTATGTCCAAGAAGACTTTTGGCGATCGGGGAGTCATTGGAGATTTTCCCTTCAAATGGATCGGCTTCAGCGCTTCCCACGATGGAATATGTTTCTTTATCGCCATCAGGAAGTTCGATGAAGGTCACCTTCTTACCAAGCTGGACCGTATCGGAATTATGATCATCTTCTTGGATAATCTTTGCGTTGCGGATCATATTTTCAAGCGTCGAGATGCGTCCTTCTACGAATGCCTGCTCATCTTTGGCTGCATCGTACTCAGAGTTTTCGGATAGATCCCCGAAGCTCCTTGCGACTTTGATGCGCTCGACGACTTCTTTACGTTTAACCGTTTTCAGGTTCTCTAGTTCTTTTTCTAACTTTTCTTTCCCTTCGATCGTCATCGGGTATACTTTTTCTGTACTCATGACCCTCTTCACTCCTTCTCTATTTAGAGCATCCCCTGGCTCTTTATGTACCATATTGCTTCAACATGTAAAGCGAGGGAATGGAGAAGATGAAACCCTTCTCCATTCCCTGATGATGTTCAATTGTGGGGATTTGTAAATTTTGGACTTTATTTATCTATGCTATCGTATTACAAAAATGACTTTTGTTCAAGAATTGTTTGAATTTTTGTGACCATGAGGTCGATGGCCACATGATTATGGCCGCCTTCCGGGATGATCACATCGGCATATCGCTTCGTCGGTTCGATGAATTGATTATGCATCGGACGGACGACCGTGATGTATTGATCAATGACGGAATCAATGGAACGCCCTCGCTCCTTAATATCACGAAGCATCCTTCTGATGATGCGGAGATCGGCATCGGTATCCACGTATAGTTTAATATCCATTAAGTTGCGCAATCTCTCATCTTCTAATACAAGGATTCCTTCTAAGATGATCACATCTTTCGGCTCAACAGGGATCGTTTCATCCGAACGCGTGTGCATTTTGTAATCGTAAACGGGTTTCTCCACGTGCTGATGATTCAGCAGGCCTTGGAGATGTTCAATCAAGAGGTCATTATCGAATGCCAGTGGATGGTCATAGTTCGTTTTCAGACGCTCCTCGAATGGTAGGTGGGATTGATCTTTATAATAATAATCCTGCTGCAACATGAGGATGGAATGGCCCTGGAATTGTTCGTAGATCGCTTTCGTTACGCTAGTCTTCCCTGACCCTGAACCTCCTGCTACACCAATGACGACGGGTTTCTGCTTCATAAGGTTACGATGTTCTCCTTTCGAATCATGCAGTGCTCCTGCTCTGCATGATCTTTCACAATTTATTATGGGTGGCGGACAACATCCTGCTCATTCCCTTTTTCATCCCTGGTTGTATGATGGTGTGAATGACCGGATCTGAACGATCCTTCTTTGACCACTCAGCACCCTCCTCCAGCCCCGCTCATTTTTTCATGCATGCATGAAAGACGGTCAGCTTCACCGGAGTATCAGGCTTCTACACGGGTGCCCCGCTTTTTGCTGATTGCGACCCCGTCCCCGACCGGGAGGATCGACGTATCATATTCAGGATGATCCATCAGCCATTTGTTGTAGTCCTGCAGTTTTTTCACCATGTTACGGATCCGCTTCTGCTCAACCACTTCCTCTGCCACCAGTCCTTTGAACAGAACGTTGTCAGAGTATACGACACCTTCAGGGGTCAGCATCTCGGAATAACTGTCGAAGAATTTGCGATACTGACCTTTAGCAGCATCGATGAAGACCGCATCATACGGACCATGTTGCTTTACATCTTCCTGCAGCTCGAGGGCATCACCGAACAGGGTGATGACCCTGTCACGTGCAGATGAACGGCCGAGGAACTCCTGTGCCTTCTCATACCTTTCTTCGTCCCTTTCAAGTGTGACGATGGTGGTATTGGGAAGCGCTTCGGCCATCCTGAGTGCAGAGTATCCGATTGCCGTACCCACTTCAAGGATCCGCTTCGGCTGTTGGATCCTGAGCATTCCGAGGAGCGCCTCGATGCCGACAAGCTCCATGATCGGCACCCCGTTCTCCTCAGCATATGCTTCCATTTCCTGAAGCAGATCGGAACGGTCCAGAACAATGGATTCTATATAATCGATTATTTTTTCGTCCACGGAATCAACCTTCTATCGTTTATTTTCCGGCCCATTGAGCGTAATGAACATGAAAAGAAGAAAGCTACCTTGAGCTTTCTACTTAAAACGCCGGGCATCGGTATATGAAAATAACTTGTATCATTTTATCATATGAAGAGGAGGAAAGCGAATATTTCTTTCCTCCTCCATGGTTCAGTCCTTCTTATTCGTGATGTATTTTTCTTTCTTCTCATTATGTTCATCCAAGGTTTCCGAATAGTAAACGGTCCCGTTCGATGAAGCAAGGAAGTAGTAGAAATCCGTGTCTTCCGGTTCCAATGCCGCTTCGATGGACGATACTCCTGCGTTTGAGATCGGTCCCGGCGGCAGTCCTTTATTCTTGTACGTATTGTAAGGAGAGTCCACTTCAAGATCTTTGTAGGTGGTCCTTGCCTTATGTTTACCTAGTGAATACAGCACGGTTGGATCCGTTTGGAGAGGCATGTCCTCTTCGATGCGGTTATAGAAGACGCTTGAGATCTTCCCTCTGTCCGCTTTCTCCGTCGCTTCTTTCTCCACGAGGGAGGCAAAGGTCAGAAGTTCATGAGGGGACATTTTCTTCTCTTTCATGGCTGGCTCATATTGAGCCAGCACTTCGTTCGTCTGGTTGATCATTTCCTTCAGGATGCTTTCAAGAGATGGCTTCTTTTCATAGAACGAATAGGTTGCCGGATACAGATAGCCTTCAAGCGGTCGTTTGATCTTTTTGTTTGAGACATCTTTCGTAATGAGATTCGGATATTCCTTCTTTAATTGCTCGATCCATTTCTTATCTTCCAGCTTCTTTTCCACTTCCTGCTTCGAATACGGTGACTTCTCACCAATCAACCCGGCAATCTCATCAAGTTGCAGGCCTTCTGGAACGGTGATGGTGAACTCCGCGTCGCGGATCACCCTGCCGGTCTTCAGGCTTTTGATGATTTCATCCATGGTCATGGAAGGGGTGAGACCGTAGCTCCCTGCCTGGAAGCCTGATTCATTGTTGAACTTCACATAATACTTGAATACCGTCGCATTCTTCACGATCCCCTTGTCTGCAAGAAGATCGGCGATGGTGGAGACCCCGGAGCCGATCGGCACCTCTACATTAACGGGCTTGGAGTCATCGGGGTCAACGGGCTTCAGGGCGGATTTGACATAGAAATAGCCGCCTACCGCCGTTCCCCCTATAAGGATGACCACGCATAGAAGAATGAGGCCGACGATCTTCCTGATGGATCTTGCTTCGGATTGTCGTTCGAGTAATTTTTTCATCAGCGTTTCCTTTATCTCTTTTTTATCTGTCATAACCATTCCCCCTTTCGAGCAAAAAGCGGGATATCCGACATTGATTTCGACATCATCTCCACCATTATACAATATTTTGCACAAAGAAAAACAGGGACCGGTAAAAAGGAGAGAGTTTTCTCCCTTCACCGGCCCCTGCATGTAAGGAATCCTTATTCCATTTCTTCATCTTCAAGGAATGTGTTGAGCATTTCCTCGATCATGTCCCACTCATCTTCTGTTTCGATCGGCTGCAATTCGCCTTCTTCGCCTTCGTTTCCAGGCAGGAATGCAGAAGCGTGGATTTCGATTTCTTCTTCGTCATCTTCGTCTGCTCCAAGTGGATAATACAGGACGTATGATTTGTTGAATTTATCTGATTCGAATGTGAAGAGGACTTCACAAAGCTGTTCGTTTCCTTGTTCGTCTACTACTGTGATTTGTTTTTCGCCATGTTCCATTTTAAATACACCTCATTATTTTTGACTGTCCAAGAATCCCTGAAGGATCATGGAGGCAGCCATTTTGTCGATTACTTTCTTACGCTTCTTCCTGCTCACATCTGCCTCAAGGAGAACCCTTTCGGCAGCCATCGTACTGAGCCGTTCATCCCAAAAGACAACGGGTACACCGAGCTCGATACGGACAAGCTCTCCGTAGGCTTGTGAAGCTTCCCCTCGGGGACCGATGGTATTGTTCATATTCTTCGGCAGGCCGACGACGACCTTGCTCACTTCATATTCTTCTGCCAGCTCCTTGATCCTGTCGAGCCGGAACGTATTCTTCTCTTCGTCTATCTTGATGGTTTCGATTCCCTGGGCCGTCCAGCCGAAGGCATCGCTGATGGCGACACCCACGGTCTTCGAGCCGACATCCAATCCCATAGTGCGCATGTGTTATCCCTCTTTATGCTGTTTCAAATACGATTTGACTAATTCTTCGATGATTTCATCGCGCTCAAGGCGTCGGATGATATTCCTGGCATCTTGATGCCTTGGAATGTACGCGGGATCTCCGGATAGTAAATACCCTACGATTTGATTGATCGGGTTGTACCCTTTTTCCTGAAGCGCATTATGGACTTGAAGGAGGACTTCCTTCACATCATGTTCAAATGGCTCCTCGGAGAAATCAAATCGCATCGTTTTGTCAAAAGAACTCATCATTGACACCTCTCTTCAGGCTTGTCTTTTTGACAACCGAATTGTTAATCGCTACAACCATTGTACACCACTTTGACAGGGAGTTAAACGGATTTCACCCATTCTTCTACAAATTGAAGGGCATCATCCAGCTTCGACGCATCTTTTCCGCCTGCCTGCGCCATATCCGGACGTCCGCCGCCTCCTCCGCCGCAGCGTGTAGCAACTTCCTTCACAAGCTTGCCTGCGTGATATCCTTCTTTGACGAGATCATTCGTCACACCTGCGATGATGTTGACTTTATCGCCACTGGCAGAAGCAAGGACGATCACACCGGAGGACAGCTTCTGCTTCAGGTCATCCATCATGTTGCGCAGGTCGCCGCCACCGACTTTTGCCGTCAGGACATTGACTCCATCCACGACTTTGACTTGGTCGGTCAGGTTTCCTGCTTCTATGTTGGACAATTTTGCCGCCAATGATTCATTCGCTTTCTGAAGTTCCTTCATTTCCTGCAGAAGGGATTCGACGCGGACCGAAACTTCTTTCGGATTGGTCTTCAGCTTCGCAGCCGCTTCTTTAAGGAGGGAGACCTGGTCATTCAGGACACGATATGCCCCTTCGCCTGTCACAGCCTCGATCCTTCTTGTGCCTGCTCCGATGCCGCCTTCTGATTGGATCTTGAAGAGGCCGATCTCAGAGGTATTGCCTACATGACAGCCACCGCATAGTTCCAGGGAATAATCGCCGATGGAAACGACACGCACTTCATCCCCGTATTTCTCACCGAATAGTGCCATGGCACCCATCGCTTTTGCTTCCTGCAGGGTCTTTTGTTCGATGTTGACTTGAAGGGCCTGCCATACTTTTTCGTTGACGATCTGTTCGATCTTTTCCATTTCTGCTTCCGTGATGGAACCGAAGTGGGAGAAGTCAAATCGGAGTCTGTCCGGTTCAACGAGTGACCCTGCTTGATTGACATGCTCCCCGAGTACATCCTTCAGTGCTTGATGAAGAAGATGCGTCGCCGTGTGATTCTTTTCGACTTTCTTGCGGGATTCCCTTGAAACGATGGCTTTCACTTCTGTGCCCTTGAGCAGAGATCCTTCTTCTACGATACCTGAGTGAAGGTTTTGTCCGTTTGGAGCCTTTTTGACGTCTCTTACAAACACCTTTACCCCATCGGCAAAGAGATAACCCTTATCCCCGATTTGTCCACCGCTTTCAGCATAAAACGGGGTTTCATCCAGGATGAACTGCACTTCTTGCCCCTTGTCGGCCTTTGGCTGACGCTCATCTCCCACGATGACTTCGAGGACGGTAGCCGTTGCTTCAAGAGTCGAATAGCCCACAAATTTACTCTTCACGGTCACATCACTGAGAACACCGCCTTGGACCTGCATGCTTCCCACATCCTGACGGGCGGAGCGTGCACGTTCGCGCTGCGCTTCCATTTCCGACTCGAAGCCTGCTTGATCGAGGCTCAGTCCTTCTTCCTCTGCATACTCTTCAGTGAGCTCAACAGGGAAACCGTACGTGTCATACAATCTGAAAACATCTTTACCTGGGATGACGGTGCTGCCAGCTGCTTTTTGTTCTTTCATCACGCTGGAAAGGATGTGCAATCCTTCGTTCAGCGTTTCATGGAAGCGATCTTCCTCGTTCTTCACCACTTTTTGGATGAACTCCGTCTTTTCCTTCACTTCCGGATAGAAGTCGACCATCACTTCCGCTACAACCGGAACGAGCTCGAACATGAACGGACGATTGATGCCGATCTGCTTCGCGAAGCGCACAGCCCTTCTGAGCAGACGTCTCAGTACATAACCGCGTCCTTCATTGGAAGGAAGGGCCCCGTCCCCGATGGCAAATGCCACGGTCCGGATATGATCGGCAATGACTTTGAATGCTTTGTCGTCTTCTTTACGCTCGCCGTATTTGCTGCCCGACATGCCTTCTGTAGCCGAAATGATCGGCATAAAGAGGTCGGTATCGAAGTTCGTCGGCACCCCTTGGACCACGCAAGCCATACGCTCTAGACCCATACCGGTATCGATGTTTTTCTTCGGAAGCGGGGTGTACGTCCCGTCAGGATTATGGTTGAACTGCGAGAACACAAGATTCCACACCTCAAGATAACGGTCGTTCTCCCCTCCTGGATACAGTTCAGGATCATTTGGGTTCTCCCCATATTCCGGGCCGCGGTCATAGAAGATCTCCGTGTTCGGTCCGCTTGGTCCTTCCCCGATATCCCAGAAGTTCCCCTCGATTCGGATGATGCGTTCTGCCGGTACTCCGACTTTGGTATGCCAGATATCGAATGCTTCATGATCTTCAGGATGGATCGTTACGGAAAGCTTTTCAGGATCGAATCCGATCCATTCCTCTTTCGTCAGGAATTCCCATGCCCATTCGATGGCTTCCACCTTGAAGTAATCGCCGATGGAGAAGTTCCCGAGCATCTCAAAGAATGTGTGGTGACGGGCCGTTTCCCCCACGTTTTCAATATCGTTCGTCCTGATTGATTTCTGTGCATTCACGATCCTTGGATTTTCAGGGATCACACGTCCATCAAAATACTTTTTTAGTGTTGCGACTCCACTATTGATCCATAGAAGTGATGGATCCTCATGGGGGACCAGTGAAGCACTCGGCTCCACGCCATGGTTCTTTTCCTGGAAGAAATCCAGGAACTTTTGCCGGATTTCGGCTCCTGTCAATGTTTTCATCGTCAGTTCCTCCTTTGAATATGTACATAAAAAAGAATACAAAAAAGCCCTCATCCCTGATCAGGGACGAGAGCTAACTCGCGGTACCACCCTGGTTATGGATAAAGATTCTTATCCATCCCTCAATACGCCTTAACGCGGCCATACGGCAGGGTTCTTCCTGCACTCCGGATCAGCATTCCGTCATCCTTCATCCGGGTACCCTTTCAGCCTAGGGGTGCCCTCTCTTCTCGATGGACTATGACGTACTCGTTCCTTCATCGTTTTACGTGTATAAATTGGATTATAAAAATAATCGAAGGGTTTGTCAATGTCCCTCCTTTTCTTTTTGACGGGAATGGATGAAATGCGTCCGGCCGTGCAATATGGCGACCTTGATGATGGCAAGGGCCGGTACTGCCACAATCATGCCAATCACACCTTGGACCTCACCGCCGATTATCAAAGCGCCCATGATGAATAGAGGGTGCATATGCAGCGTCTTCCCGACAATCAAGGGAGACAGGATATTCCCTTCGAGGAACTGCAGAATCAAGACGATGATCACCACGTAAATGACCATGTGAAGGGAAATCGTGCTTGCCACAAGCACTGCCGGAATGGCCCCGATGATCGGTCCGAAATAGGGGATGACATTGGTCACCCCGATGATCAGGCCAAGGATAAGGGGATATTTCATTCCGATGAGCCAAAGTGCCGACGTCGATACACCGAAAATGATCAAACAGACCAGGAGTTGCCCACGGATATAGCCTCCTAGAGAAGCATCCACGTCCCTTAGGAAACTTGCGCTGCTTTCTCTCCACTTGCGGGGAGTGAGCCGGATGAAGAACCTTTTGACCTTCACCACATCCTTCAGCAGATAAAAGGATACAAACGGGATGATGGCAATGATCAGAAGTGAATTCATGAACTTCATCAGAATTGCAAGGACGACGGCTGCAAGGCCCGTCACCCATGCTTCCAGCCCATTGATCCGCTTATCGAGCATGGATTGGATGCCTTCCGGCCACGCGGCGGTCTTATACTGGATATAGGTGAGCCCGCGGTTGTATTGATCGGTCAGTACTGGAGCATTTTTAGATAAATCATCGATTTGGTGGATGATAGCCGGCGTCCCCTTATAAATCCCCCACCCGATGCTTCCAAAAAAGAGCAGGTAAATAAGAAGGATGGCGATCCCCCGGTGAATCCCAAGTTCATGAAGTTTCTCCACCACGGGATGGAGCAGATACGCGATGAACGCTCCGATGATAAACGGCAGTGCCGCAAAAAAGAATACGTCAAGGACGGGTTGCCATACCGGCTTCAACAGAAAAAGTACATATAAGAGCAATGAAGCGACAAAGGCAATGGTTAATCGGTAAAGCCATTTCGCATAATTGGTAGCCATGAAAGGTCCCTCCCTTTTATGTAGTGTGCCGAAGCAGGGAGGTTTTAGTCATGAGAAAAGGTCCGGCAATAGCCGGACCTTTGAGGTATTTTCTAGAAGAGCTTCTTCACTTGTTTGCGGAATCTCTTCATTTGCTTACGATTCAACATATTGGACCTTTGGGAATAGATGGACGCGGCGATGCCTGCCCCGAACCCAACGATCGATGAAAACGCCCTGTTCATGAAAAACACCTCTCCCTAGCTAAGTTGGCGTTCTTCCTCGTCAAACAGATCATCAAGCGAACTCAGTGAGCCATCTTCCTCCACCTGATGGGTGTGGATGACTCCCTTGGACAGGGATAATTCGATATAGCATCCCCAGCAATAAAACTGATTGATGCCGATTTTCCCTATATCTTTGCTTTGGCAGTTCGGACATTTCACGGCAGGATTCACCTCGTTCTTAGGTTTTATCCTTACCATCATGGCCCTGCGAGCAAAAAGATATACTTGAAAGGCGAAGAATGTTCGAACGCTCCTTCCTAGTTTGGACCGAATGAGACGAATCATAAGCTGAAACCATTTCCAGTCTCACGTCATGAAGTCATACGGTGTGATGCCCTCCATCCCGATCATCGGGTCCACCTTCATCAAGTCGATCGGGGCATCGTCTTCCGGCACACTGTCTTCCATTGTTTGAAGCCTTTCCTTCAGGGTCGTCTTCCTTATGATATCCTCTTCCCGTTCGACCCCCATACGGAACGCATCTTCTTCCCCGCACAGGATGAGGAACTGCTTGCTTCTGGTGATCGCCGTATATAGAAGATTTCTCCTCAGCATACGGTAATAACTTTTCACCACCGGAAGGATGACGATGGGAAACTCACTTCCCTGGGATTTATGGATGGAGCAGCAGTACGCATGGGTGATCTGTCCGAGATCCTGACGGGTATAGGTGACCTCCGTCCCCTCGTAGGAAACGATGACCATATCCTGCTTTTCCGTGTTTTCCTTTGCGTAAAAGATGGACACCACTTCACCGATGTCCCCGTTGAAGACGTTGTTCTCGGGCTGGTTGACAAGCTGAAGCACTTTGTCCCCGATCCGGTACTTCACATCCCCGAAGGCGATTTCCTTCCGCGTTCCATCATTCTTATTGAAGATTTCCTGCAGAAGGACGTTCAACCGGTCGATTCCAGCTGGACCTCTGTACATCGGGGCCAGAACCTGAATATCCTTCGGTGTGAAGCCTTTCTTCTTCGCGTTTTCCACCACTTTCTGAACCACTTCGGTGATCTGATGGGTCCGGCAAGGGAAGAAAGAACGGTCCTTCTGCTGCTTCACAAGGTCATCCGGCAAACGTCCTGCCTTCATTTGATGGGCAAGGTCGATGATGGAAGAGCCTTCTTCCTGGCGGTAAATATCCGTCAATCGCACCGTCGGCACCCTTCCCGATTCCAATAGATCCTTCAGCACCTGTCCCGGTCCGACGGATGGAAGCTGATCTTCATCGCCCACAAAGATCACCTGAATATTTTCAGGCAGGGCCTTGAGGAGCTGATGGGCAAGCCATGTATCCACCATCGATACTTCATCCACAATCAGCAGCTTTCCTTCGATGGCCCTTTCTTCGTCTGTCTGAAAACCCTCTTTTCCATTCCAGCCCAACAGTCGGTGGATGGTCATGGCAGGCAGCCCCGTCGATTCCGTCATCCGCTTGGCGGCCCTTCCCGTCGGGGCAGCAAGAAGCACCGGGAACGGTTCATCCTTATATTCCTTCGGGTCAAGCGAACAACCGTGAAGATCGGCATACAGCTCGACAATCCCATTGATGACGGTGGTTTTTCCCGTACCAGGTCCTCCCGTCAAGAGGAGCATGGGGCTCATGAGTGCCGTTTCGATGGCTTCACGCTGCGAGGGGGCATACTGCACGCCCAGGCGATCCTCCAACGCCCCTAAGGAAAGGAGGAATTCCGATTGGGGGAACTGATCCTCATAATCGGTCTGGGCAAGGATCCTCTCGATATTCGTGACAATGCCTTTTTCGGAGAAATAAAGGGAAGGGGTGTAAATCTTCGTCCCCTCACCGGCGACTTTCCCTTCCTCTTCCAGCGCCACGACCTGGGCAGAGATCTCCTCGAATTCGATGCGTGCGGACTGACTCTTTTCCAGTAGGTCCTTCACGCTCACAATGAGTTCTTCCGCCTCAAGGTACACATGACCCTGTTTCACGCACATCTGCTCCAACGTATACAAACAGCCTGCCTTGATCCTGTCGGGATGACTGCCTGTGATCCCGATCTTCGAGCCTAGTTCATCTGCACGGGTGAAACCGATGCCTTCGATATCCTCCACCAGCTTATAGGGATTGTTGTGGATGATCTCCAGTGCCTGTTCTTTATAGGCCTGGTAGATCTTCATGGAAATCTGCGGGCCGAAACCGAAATCGTTGAGCATGATCATGACGCGCTCAAGTCCCTGATGCTCGGATAATGTATCAAAGATGGTCTTTGCCTTTTCCTTCGGAAGCTTCGGCACCTCGTCGAGGACCGATGGATTCTCAAGGATTTTGGTGATGGCATTTTCACCTACGTGTTCCACGATCTTTTCAGCCGTCTTCGTCCCGATCCCACTGAACAGATCACTTGATAAATAGTGGACGATCCCTTGTTTGGACTGAGGGATCTCCTTCTTGAAATGATCGGCATGAAACTGGGTGCCGAATTTCGGATGATCCTGAAAGCGACCGAAAAAAGAGTAGGTTTCTTCTTCATGAAGCTTCGGGAAATGTCCCGTTACAACGGCTTCTTTATCACTGTAGCCCTCATCATTGGTCTCTTCCACCCTGATGCGCACGACACTGTACATATTGTCTTCATTGTGGAAGATCGTGACAAGATGGCGCCCTTTGACGTACAGTTCTTCATCTCCAAATAATTGTAAAGAGTCTTGCTGGCTCAATTCAGCGAACCCCCCGGTTATTCACTCTCTTCTTTTTTGATCATTTCCACCGTCGCCACACCCATCTGGGCAAGCTCATGGTCAGGTTGAAGCTCGATGGCCTTACGGAAGAAGACAAGCGCTTGATCTGTATTGCTCTCATGGACCAGATTGGCGACGCCGAGGTTGTAATAGGCATCCGCATGTTCCGGATCAAGTGATAGCACATTGTTGAAAACCTCAATCGCCTCCGTATAAGCTTCTACTTTTGCAAGGGAAAGGCCCAATTGGAAGAAGGCTTCAACATCCTGATCATTCAGTTCGACGCTGCGCTGGAAATATGGCAGGGCAAGCTTCGGCTGATCGAGCTGCGAGAGGCTCATGCCCAGCATGAAGTGGACGTCCGCATTCTCCATCCCTTTTTTGATGGCACGCTCGAACTGGTATTTTGCATGATCATACTCCCCTTGATTGAAGTGAAGCGTACCGAGTGAATAGTAAGCTGCCCCAGCTTCAGGGTCGACTTCCATCGCACGCTCGAAAAAGCGCTTCGCTTTTTCCGGATCTCCAACAGACATAAGGACATTCCCGAAGTTGATATAGCCTACCGGGTCCGTCGGGTTCTCCTCGATAGCTTCAGTGAAGATCTGAACGGCTTCCTCCACCTTCCCCTGTTGAAGAAGTTCAATTCCTTTTGCATTTTTATCCATATGAAAACACCTCTTAAAATTCGTCTAGTATGTAACCGATGATGGTAGTAGTATACCACATCGGCCTGGTCATTCTCTTCCCAAACAAAAAATGGACTGATAGAAGAATGGCCTTCTTTTCAGTCCATTATTGTGGGGGGCAAGTCCTTTGTTCTTGGCCAGCTCCGGGGGCTTGGGGCTCGAGGTCATAAGCTGTGAAATCCATAAAGGCACAGAACGCCTTTTTGGCTTTCCCCTCTTATGCTTGTCGCCCCAGATCGAGCCCCCTCCGCTTTTCTTCTTGTCCAGCTCCGGGGGCTTGGGGCTCGAGGTCATAAGCTGTGAAATCCATAAAGGCACAGAACGCCTTTTTGGCTTTCCCCTCTTATGCTTGTCGCCCCAGATCGAGCCCCCTC